>NZ_AP027080.1:1477500-2955000 GCF_030295405.1 Mesoterricola silvestris
ATGGCCTTCTCGATGCGCCGGGCGGTGCCGCCCAGGTCGCCCGAGGTGCGGATATTGAGCCCGATGCGGCGCTGGGCGGATTCGCGCCGCACCAGGGTGGGGGTGGAGGCCTCGGCGAAGCGCACCACCTGGCCCAGGTTCAGGGCGCGGCCATCCTCCAGGACCAGGGGGGTGTCCTTCAGGGTCTCGGGGCTCACGCGGCCGTCGTTGGGGAAGCGCACGACGCGCTCGATGCGCTGGGGGCCGTCGAAGCGCACCTCGGATTCCAGGCCCTGGAGCGCGGCCTGGAGGGTCCGGGCCACCAGGGTGCGCGGGACGCCCAGGCGCCGCAGCGCCTCCTCGTCCAGGACGGCCCGCCACCGGGGCATGGGGTCGGGGGTGTCGGCGGTGACGCTGCGGACGCCCTCCAGGCCCGAAAGGCGCTCCCGGAGCGCCGGGATCGCGCCCCGCACCGCCTCCAGGTCCCGGTTGAAGAGCTTGACCTGGATGTCGGCGGGGGTGCCGCCGATGCCTTCGGCGATGCGCTCCTGCATGGGGGTGTTCACCTCCACGGGGAAGGGCATGGCCTCGGCGGCCTCCAGCACCTCCCTGGCCACGCCCCGCTCATCGGCGCCGGGGGCCAGGATGACCATGACCTCGCTGTCGGTGATGGGGCAGGGATCCTCCGTCACTTCGGCGCGGCCGCTGCGGCGGTACACGGACTGCACCCCGGGGATGGCCTTCAGCCGCGCATCCAGGTGCACATTGGCCTGGTCCACGGCCTCGAGGCTGCTTTCCGCGGGCACCTTGGAAAGCAGCATGAAGGCCCGCTCATCCAGGGTGGGCAGGAAATTGGTGCCGAGGCGGAAGGCGAGCCAGATGCTGGGCACCGTCAGGGCCAGGGCCGCCACGCGCACCGTGGGGCCGTGGCGCAGGGCCCATTCCAGGGCGGGCCGGTAGATCCCCTTGAGGGCCGTGACGAAGCGCGGTTCCTCCAGGGAGCTGCCGGGAGGCAGGAAGCGCTCCACCAGGGCGGGCACCAGGGTGAAGGTGAGCACGAGGCTGATGGTCATGGCCGAGGCCACGGCCATGGCCAGGGGCGCGTAGAGCTTGCCGGCGATCCCCCCCATGGAAAGCAGGGGGATGAAGACCGCCAGGATCACCAGCACCGCGATGAGGATGGGCGCCGAGACCTCCGCCGCGGCCCGGGTGAGGGCCACCCGGCGCGGCTCCACGCGCTCCCGGTGCTCGTGGAGCCGGTGGGCGAGGTTCTCCACCATGATCACGCTGGCGTCCACCAGCAGGCCCACGGAGATGGCCAGGCCGCCCAGGGTCATGGCGTTGAGGCCGAGCCCCGAGAAGTGCAGGGGGATGGCGGCCCCGAAGGTGGCCAGGGGCAGCACCGCCAGCACCAGCGTGGCCCCCCGGGCGTTGCCCAGGAGGAGCACCAGGACGAGGGCGACGAAGACGCCGCCCACCAGCAGGGCCAGGGTGACGCCGTCCAGGGCGCCCGTGACGAGGCGGCCCTGGTCGTAGATCGTCTCCAGGCGCATGCCCTCCGGGAGGCCCTTGCGGAGTTCGGCCACGGCCCCGCGCACCCCCTCGGCCACGTCCAGGGTGGCCGCCGTGGGCTGCTTCACGATGCGCAGGCTCACGTCCTCGTGGCCGTCGTGCCGGGCCAGGCCGCGCCGGAAGGCGGGGGCCTCGCGGATCTCCGCCACCTCGCCCAGGGTGACGATCCCCTTGGCGGCCTGCACCGGAAGCTGGCGCACCTCCTCCGGGGTTGCGGCCAGGTTGCCCACGGTCATGAACCAGCCCTTGTCCTGGATCTCCAGCACGCCCGCGGCCAGGTCCTGGTTGCTCTGTTCCAGGGCGGTCATCACGCGGTCCAGGCCCACGCCCAGGAAGCGCACCTTCTCCGGGATGAGGGTGATCTGCAGGGAGCGCTCCTGGCCCCCCAGGCGCTCCACCCGAGCCACGCCCGGAACGGCCTGGAGCCGGGGCGCCAGCACCTGGTCGGTGTGGTCCCGCAGGCGCATGGGATCCACCTTCTCGCCCTCCAGGACGATCTCCATGAGCTCCTGGAGGCGCCCGGAGGCGCTGGTCATGAGGGGCGGGCGGGTCCCCGCGGGGAAGGCGCCCACCACGCCGGATAGCCGTTCCGCCACCAGCTGCCGGGCCCGCCAGGGGTCCGTGTCCCCTTCGAAAGTGACGACCACCTGCACCAGCTCCGGGAGCACCACGGCATTGACCCGCCGGACCCCGGGCATGCCCCCCAGGGCCTGCTCCGTGGGCTGGGCCACGGAGAGCTCCAGTTCCGGCGTCGCCCGGCCCGGGCTCTGGATGAGCACCGAAAGCACCGGCAGGCTCATGTCGGGGAAGAGGTCCCGCTTGAGTCCGAGAAACGTGAACACGCCCGCCAGGCCCCACAGGATGCTGAGGGCGAAGACCCAGCCTCTGCGGGGAAGCAACCAGTCAAACCATCGCCGGATGGGCGTGCGGTGCTCGGGCACGTGGACGGCGGGGAGATTGGGATCAGTGGCCATGGCCTTCCTCCTCCCCTTCCGGCTGAGTGCGCTTCTGCTGGTAGGCCTTCAGGAGGTAGGCCCCCTCGGCCACCACGGTATCGCCGGATTTCAGGCCCTCCAGCACCAGCACGTCGTCCTTCACTTCGGCGCCGCGCTTCACGGGGCGGAAGGCGGCATGCCCCTTCTCCACCACGAAGACGCCCCAGCGGCCCTCCATCTGCTGCAGGGCGGACTGGGGCAGGTAGACGCCCCGCTCCAGGGGCACCTTCACCTCCACCGGGGTGCCGGGGATGGGCAGGGGGCCCCCCAGGAGGCGCAGGCGGTAGCTGAGGCGCCGGGTGTCCGTGGTGAGGGCGGAGGGGGTGCCCTCCAGCCGCGCCTTCCAAGTCCTGCCGTTGGCCTGGCGCACCTCGCTGCCGGCGCCGGGGTTCCATTCCTGGGGGCCGGGCTGGGAGAGTTCCAGCCGCACCACGGTGGCCTGGGCCGCCTGGAAGCTGCCCAGTTCCTGGCCGGCCTCCACGCCCTGGCCCCGCTGCACCTTCCAGGCCACCACGGCCCCGCCGGACGGGGCCTTCAGGGCGAAGCTGGCCCCGGCGTCGCCGGGCTTGAGCCCCACGGCCTCCAGGCCCAGGCGCGCGGCCTCCTCCTCGGCCCTGGCGGTGTCGGCTTCGCTGCGGGCCGATTCCAGGTCCCGCCGGGCCCCGGCGCCGGCCTGGAAGAGCCGCTCCTCCCGGGCCAGGTCCGCCTGGGTGCGGCTGAGCCTGGCCTTGGCGGAGATCCACTGGGCCTTGAGGTGGGCCAGCTCGGGGCTCTGGATGAGCGCGAGCACGGTGCCCGCGCCGCGGGTCTGCCCCGGGGCGGTGAGGATCCGGCTCACGATGCCCTTCACGGGGCTGCTGAGCAGGGCCTGGGCCGTCTCGTCCCCGATGGCCTCGCCCGGCACCCACCGGGCCTCGAGGCGGGGCTCGGGGACCTTCATGAGGCGCAGGCCGCGGATGCCCTCCAGCGGAACGGGGCCGCCCCCGGGCTCCGGGGCCTGGGGACCGTGCTCATGGTTTCCCGCCTCCTCCCTGGCGGCTGATTTCCTCGAACACCCGGGCCCGGCAAGGAGGAGCAGGGCGAGGGGAAGGCTCATGGCAACGCGGTTCATCGGTCCACCTCGGGAAGCAGGGTCTGGATTTCGGCGGCCAGCAGGTGCTGGGCGTGGGTGCGGCGCAGGGAGGCCATCTGGGATTCCAGGAGCTGGCGCCGGATGGGCAGCGCTTCCGAAGGCCGCTCGCGGCCTTCCTGGAGACGCAGGCCCACGGCCTGGATGGCGCGCAGGAAATCGGGGGGCGCCGAACCGGCCTGGGCCTTCCGCATCCGCGAAAGCGCCGACGCGGCCCGGGCATCGAGGTCCGCCAGGGCCTGGCGCGCCTCGCCCTGGACGGCCCGGACCTGGGCCTCCGTGCTGCTGCGGATGGCGGCGGTCTCCCCCGGCCTGGGGAGGCGCAGGGCCGCCCCGAATTTCGCGACCTGGTCCTGCCCCTCGCGGGCGAAGCCGCCCCGGAGGCTCCAGCGGCTCAGGGCCTGGGCCTCCTTGAGGCGGAGGCTCCGGGTCTCCAGGTCCGCCTGCGCCAGCAGGGCCTTGCGCAGGGGGCCCTCCTGGAGGCCCCGTTCGAGGCCGTCGGCGGCGAGGACCGGCGCGGGCCCCGGGTCCCCCAGGGGCAGGGGCGCCGCGGGCAGGTCGGCCAGGGCCACCAGCGCGCCCCAGGTGCGGGCCTCCTGGATGCGGGCCTCGTCGAGATCCTGCTGGATCTTCAGGCGCTCGCCCTCCACCAGGGAGACCTGGAAGGCCGGGTCCGCCCCGGCGTCGAAGCGGGCCTGGGCCGCCCTGAGCCAGCCCTCCACCGTGGCCAGGTCGGTCTCCTTCAGGGCCAGGATGCGGGATGCCAGCCACGCGTCCAGGTAGGCCACCCGGAGGCGAAGGGCTCCCTCCCGGCGGGCCGCTTCCGCCAGGAGCGGATGGGCCCTGCCGAGGCTGGTGGCCAGGGCCGACCGGACGCCGGGCGACAGGAAGAGGGGGAGATCCACCTCCAGGCCCCGGTCCGTGGTGGTCCCCGCGCCGGGGGTGCGCCGGGGGCCGGCGGACAGGGACAGGGCGGGGCCTTCCCGCAGGAAGCCCCTGCTCTCCTGGAACTGGAGCCTGCGCTCCGCCAGCAAGGCTTCCGTGCGCCATTGCTCGGGCGCGGGCCGCGCCTTGGATTGGATATCCGTGAAGGAAAGGGGCGTCTGGGCCGTCGCCTGCACCGCAAGCAGACAGGCCACAGCCCCGAAGGGGATGTGTCGCATGATGTCCTCGAAGGGAATGGGAAAGCCGGCCCCTCAAAGGGGCGTGCCAGGCGCTGCCGATGGCGTCAGGCCCGGGGCGGCGCCTTTTCCGGTTCGAGGTCGAGGTTCAGGATGGGACGGACGACCGTTTCTTCGTACACGGCCCTGGGAACGGCGTCGGGGGGCGGGGCCGTGGGCGGCAGCGGCACCAGGGCCGGCGCGCAGTCATCCACGCAGAGGAGGTGCTGGGGACGCCGGTCGTGCCCGGCGGGACCCTCGTCGCAATGATCCATGCCCGACGCCGCCAGGAAGGTGGCCACCACCACCAGCAGGAGCACCGCCACCACCCGCCCCAGGACCCGGAATCCGCCGGCCCGCCTCATCCCGGCACGACCGAAGAACGAGCCGTCTGGCGACGGATTCGTCCAAGGCGCGGGATCGCAGGGCAGGAAAGCATCATTACACGAGCTAGTTTAGGGCCCCGGGGCCCGCGCTTCAAGCCGGGGGGGCCAGAAAAGCTGATTCATTCATCGCCAATGCTCGGCGATGGGGTAGGCGGTCATGACGACCTGGATTTCCTGGCCGTCCACCGCATGCCGCTCCGTGATCACCCGGAACCACCGGGTGGGGTGGACGCCCAGGCGGTCGCGGTAGGTGCCCACGATCTCCTTGCTTTCGCAGGCCGTCACGAAGGCGCCGTCGGGGGCGGTCACCTTGGCGATGACCCCGGAGGCCAGCAGGCCCCGGGCGATGAGGGGGGCCAGCGCCTCCGGGTCCTCCCAGGCCGCGGCCCAGCGGCCGTTGGCGTCCGTGCTGCCGCTGCCGTGGCGGGCCAGGCTGTGGTGGACCGCTCCGGGGGTCAGGAGCACCTCCTGGGCTTCCAGGTGCTCCAGCAATGCGGGCAGTTCCTTGGAGGGGGATCGGGGGGCGGCGGGGGACGGCCGGGGGGCCACCGGTTCCGCCGTTTCCACGGATTGGCGGGCCAGGAGGGCCCGCTCGGCGACGTCCTTGCGGCGCTGGTGCTGGGCCTGGCGCTCCTCCCGGCCGAGGGTCCTGGACGGGGGCGCGGGTCTGGGGTGATAGACGGGAACCTCCCAGGGGGTGGCGGGACCTTCGCTCCGGGGCGGGGGGCACGCCTTGGGGCGGAAGGCCTTGGATTCGGCGGTCTCCTCCCCCAGGCGATCGGCGGGACCCGCCGCGAACCAGGTCGCCGGCCGGATCACCGTCCGGATCGAACCGATGCTGGGGCGGCCCTCCAGGGTGAAGAGCATGCGGCCGTCCGGGGCCGGGGTGATCTCCAGGGGGCGGTTGCCCTTGGCCAGGGGGAACCAGGTGATGACCCCGGCGGCCGTGATCCGGCCGAGGCGCTCCTTGGCCGGGTCCGTGAACCACATGCAGCCGTCGGCCCCCGGGGCGATCCCGTGCGGCTGCGCGTCGGGGTCCTTCAGGAAATGCACCTGGCCGGCGGTTCCGTCCCCGGCGATCACGCCGATGGCGGGGGTTCCGGTCTGGGTGAACCACACCTGGCCCCCGATCCCCTGCACCATGCGCCGGGGGCGGCTTCCCGGGGGCAGGCCCAGGCGGAAGACCGGCGCGGCGGGCCCCCGGAAGACGAACACGGCCTCCTGTTCGGGGATGGCAAAGGCGGTGGCCGTGCCGGCGGCGTTGGCCACCACCCGGGTCTGGGCCGCCGGCCCGGGGAAGCGGTACTCCAGCACGGCGACCTCGTACTGGTTCATGGAGGGTGCGAGGCTGAGCCGGAAGGCCCGGTCCGACAGGGAGATCCACACGTCGCCATCGGTCCCGGCCACCACCTGGTTGGGCGGGTCGGGGAATTCCATCTTCCTGAAATTGAAGGGAACGCAACTGCCCGTGGCGGTCTGCCCCACCCCCTCGAGGCTGCAGGAGCCGAACATCCGGTCGCCAACGCTCCACAAACGGCCGCGGGTGTCGGCCACCAGGGCGTAGAGGCGGGTGTCCACCGCGGCCTCCACGGCGTGCCGGAGCCCGGTCACGGAGATGTTCTCGAGGGTCGGGTCGTCGCCCTCGGTCCAGAACAGCCGGCCATCGGGCCCACAGGCGAGGTTCTGCAGCTGGCCCCGCAGGGCGGTCCCCAGTTCGGCCAGGTTCAGGGTCTTGATGTGGCCGACCTCTTCGTCCTCCCGGATCTCGAAAAAGGGATGGAGCCTGGTTCCGGTGAGATCGAGGCCGGTGGCGCCGGCGATGTCCGCGCAGTAGAAGCGGGCGCCCTCCAGTCGGGCCCCTGTGAGGATGGCGCTGGCCAGCTTGGCCCGGGTGAGGTCGGCTCCGCGCAGATCCGCCCCGGTCAGGTCCACCCGGCGCAGGTCGGCGTCCCGCAGGTCGGCGCCCCGGAGATCGGCCCCGGCCCGAAGGTGCAGCCCCCGGAGGGTGAGGTCGCTGAGGATCCCCCCCACCACCGGCGGGGCCTTCGCCGTCCAGGGGGCGGGAAAGCGGAAGTCCTTCAGTTCCCCCAGCAGGGACGCCATGAGCTCAACGATCTCCTCCCGGTCCAGGGTCGCCTCGGCGGGCGCCCCCTTGCCCTCCGGCACCGGATCGGCGGCGGCCAGCGGCAGCCATCCCAGGCCCGCCAGGCCCGCGAGGAAGGCCGCCCGGCGCAGGTCGGACCGAAGGGTCAGGGTGGGTTTTCGCATGGTCGGGTTTCCTCGGGCAAGGCGGCGCCCCGGCCTCTCCGGCCGCGGCTCGCGCGGAGTGCACGAGCCCATGGATGCCTCCCGCGGGACCCGGGTTCCCGGGAGCCTGGGTATCTAATCGCACGTGTCCCGGACTTTCGCCCCGGTTCGTTGCTGCGGGCCAAGCCCGCAGCAACGGAATGCTCTCACCCCATGGTCGGGCCTGTGTTTTCACCCATTGGCCCCGACCCACCTCAGGGCCTCTCTTCGAGTGCTGCGAGGAGAGCATTGGACTGCGCCAACGCTAATTTGGAAAAGCGACCTCGTCTCGAACCAGCCCTTCAGCAGGTCTGGGCTCGAGCTGACTTCAAAATAGTGTGGGAGGTGCACACCATTCAACGTCGGCGCCCACCGGCACCGAGAAGGCCATCGCGAAGCAACCCCACCAACTCATGGGAGCCGCTCTCCTCCCCTGGGCCTTCCAGGAGAGCCATTTCCTTCCGAATTCCCTTCTGCTCAACGAAGTGAGTTGGGCGTAGCACAGCCCCAACGTCTCTTCCCCACCCCCCCGTCATCGCCGGCTTGGCCGGCGAGGACGAAACAGGGCGAACGTCCGGGACACGCGCGATTACGTAGGCAGGCTCCTAGGACTGTCAGGCCTGGCGGGTCTTGAAATCCTTCCCCAGCCACCCCCGGGCCAGGATGAGCATCACCGTCGTCAGCATCGCCACCGATCCGAAGATGAACCACATGGTCCCGGTGCGTCCGGGGCCGGCCGCGGGGCACCAGGTGGCCAGCGCGGTGCCGGCGTAGAAGGACACCAGCATCTTGGTGAGGAACCACGGGAACTGGGCCACGCCCATGTAGGCGCCGGTGCGGCCCTCGGGGGCGATCTCGGCGGCGTACTGCAGGAACCGGGGCTGCCACATGGCCTCGCCCACGCTCATCAGGACGATGTAGGCCAGGAGGCCCAGGGCGGTGGGGCCCAGGGCCAGGATGAAGGTGGGGCTGGCCATCACCGCGGTGCCCAGGATCATCATGGTGTAGACCTTCACCTTGGTGGTGAGGGCGGCCACCACGGGGCAGAGCACGAAGACCAGGAGCGTGTTCAGGCTGCTGGCGGCCTCGAAGTGGGTGCCCACCCAGGTGCCCGCGAAGGCCCGGCTCACGTAGGGCGCGAAGAGCAGCCAGTTGTAGGCGAAGAGCGTCTGCACGGGGATGAGGCAGAAGATGAAGAAGGAGAATTTCGGGTCGGCCAGGGGGTGGTTGCGCAACCAGTTCACGAGGCCGCCCGAAGGCGCCGCGGCCCCGGCGGGCGCGGCGGGGGCCTCCTGGGCGGCGAGGCCCGCGGCCAGCGCGTCCCTTTCGGTCCTGCGGTCCAGGAGGAGCATGAGCGCCGCCAGGCTCACCAGGGTCACGGCGGAATAGAAGGCGAAGGCGCCCCGGATGCCGTAGTGGGTGCGCACGGGGGTCATGAAGGTGGGGAGCCAGCCCCCCAGGTTCATGACGGCGTAGAGCATGGCGTAGCCCATGCCGGCGGTGGCGGGCGTCGTGAACTTGCGGATGGCCGCGTAGCCCGCGGGGTAGCACATGCCGTAGCCCGTCATGACCAAGGTGATGGCCAGGGCCCCCACCAGGGCGAAGGGGGTGAGGAAGCCCCCGCCCCGGAGCCCCAGGTAGGGCGCCAGGGCCAGCAGGGAGCGCCCCGCGAACATGATGCACAGGGCGACGATGAAGGTCCTGCGCAGCCCCCACGCGTCGGCGCGGCCCCCGAAGAAGAGCATGGAGATGGTGATGCCCCAGGTGAGGAAGCCCACCATGAGCCCGGCCTTGGGATCCGACAGGCCCCCGTACTGGTTGAAGTACATGTGGAGGTAGATGACCATCCCGAAGTACACGAACCCTTCCAGGAAGCTCAGGAGGTTCACGGCCCACAGGGCCCTGGGCGCGTGCACCAGGTCGATGAAGGGCTGGATGATCTGGTTCAGGGGGGACTGTTCCACTGGGGTCGTGGCCACGGGGATCTCCGGACAAGGGGGTAGGGAACTGTACCATGGCGTCGGGTTGCGAATTGGGCTGCCGGTGAGTCTCAGTCTGGTCTAGACTTGCGGCAGGAGTGCCCATGAAGCTGGTGACCTTTCTGCACAACGGCCAGGAGCGCATCGGCGCCGTAACGGGCGGCGGGCGCGTCCTGGACTTCCACGCGGGCGACAAGCGCCTGGCGGTGGACATGCTCACCCTCATCCGGCGCCAGGACGCCCTCATGCCCCTGGCCCGGGCCCTGGCCGCCGAGGCCCCGGCCTCGGCCTTCCTGGAGGTGGGGCAGGTGACCTTCCTGGCCCCGGTGCCCAGGCCCGTGTCCATGCGGGACGGCTACGCCTTCCGCCAGCACGTGGCCACCGCCCGGCGCAACCGTGGGCTGGAGATGATCCCCGAATTCGATCTCTTCCCCGTCACCTACTTCACCAACCACCAGGCGGTGGCGGGCCCGGGCCCCGTGGAGGTGCTGGACCACCACCTGCGGCGCCTGGACTACGAACTGGAGGTGGCCGCCGTCCTGGGCCGCCCCCTCAAGAACGCCACCCTGGCCCAGGCCGACGAGGCCATCTTCGGCTTCATGGTCATGAACGACTGGAGCGCCCGGCACCTGCAGATGGAGGAGATGAAGCTTAGCCTGGGTCCCTGCAAGGGCAAGGACTTCGCCACGAGCCTGGGGCCCTGGCTGGTGACCTGCGACGAGCTCCCCCTGGAGCCGACGCCCCAGGGGCGCGTCCTGCGGGCGCGAATGACGGCCTCGGTGAACGGGCGCCTCCTCAGCGACGGCGAGGCCGCCTCCATGAACTGGACCTTTGCGCAGATCCTCCAGCGCACGTCGTACGGCGTGCAGATGCACCCCGGGGAGGTGGTGGGCAGCGGCACCGTGGGCACGGGGTGCCTCCTGGAGCTCAACGGCTCCAAGGTCACCGACGACCTGTGGCTGAAGGACGGAGATTTCGTCGTGATGGAGGTGCAGGGGCTGGGGCGGCTGGAGAACACCGTGACCCGGGCCGAGGGCATCGACCTCCCGCCCGAACTGGTGGCCCTGGGGCCCCGGAGCCCGCTTCCGTGAGGACCATCCTTCCGGCGGACCTGGATCCCGCGGCCACCAACGCCCTGCTCACGGGCGGCGTGGCCCCCAGGCCCATCGCCCTGGCCAGCACGGTCTCCGGGAGCGGCGTGAGGAACCTCTCGCCCTTCAGCTTCTTCAACGCCTTCGGGAGCAACCCCCCCATGGTGGCCTTCGCCCCCAACCGCCGGGCCCGGGACGGCACGGTGAAGGACACCTACCGCAACGCCACCGCCACGGGCGAATTCGTCATCGCGGCGGTGAGCTTCGCCATGCTCCAGCAGATGAACGTGGCCAGCGGGGAGTACCCCGCCGAGGTGGACGAATTCCTGAAGTCGGGCCTCACGCCGCTGCCCGCGCTCAAGGTGGCCCCGGCCCTGGTGGGGGAATCGCCCTTCCAGATGGAATGCCGGCTGCACCGGGAGGTGGAGCTGGGATCCGGCCCCGGGTCGGGCCTCATGCTCATCGGCGAGGTGCTGGCCTTCCACGTGCGGGAGGACTGCCTGGACCTGCATCCGGACCGCCTGGACCTGGTGGGGCGCAACGGCGGGGCCTTCTACACCCGGGCCTCGGGCAAGGCCATCCTCCAGGTGGCCAAGCCCGTGGGCCGGCCCCTGGGCTACGACGCCCTGCCCGAGGCCCTCAAGCGCAGCCGCATCCTCACCGGCAACGACCTGGGCCGGCTGGCCAACTCCCCGGAACTCCCCGATCCCCGCGGCGCCCAGCCCCTCCGGGGCGATCCCGCGGACCCCGAGGGGCTGGAGCGGGCCATCCACGCCGCGCTCCAGCGGGAGGACCTGCCCGAGGCCTGGCGGCTCGTGGGACGCCGTCTGGAGATCTGATCCCCCGGAGTACCGGAACGACCTTTCTTCGCCAGGATGGGGGCCTCATCCCCTTCATCCCCTGCATCGGCGTTCATCCCTGTTAAGCAGGGCCAGCGATGGCTTGGGTCGGCGCACGCATGAGCCTACCCAACGAAGCCTTGGCCCTGCGCAACAGGGATGAACGCCGATGGAGGGGATGAACAGGATCGGGATTTCTCAATACAGATGCAGGAAGGAGATCATCCCGTTCACGGTGCGCACGCCCTTGACGTCGCTGTGGAGCCCCGCGCCCAGATCCACCCGGATGGTCGTGAACCACCAGAATCCGGGCAGGTCCCCGGCGATCTTCAGGCCGGTGAAGCCGTAGGTCTTCTGGTCGGTGAGGCTGTGGGCCCGCCCATGGTTCAGGCCCAGGGTCAGGCGCAGATTGGGCCCCGTGGGAAAGGCCAGGGACACGCCCCCGTAGACCATGCGGTCCGCCACCACGGCGTAGGGCTTGATCCCGGAAACCCGGCCGTCGAAGCTGAGGGGGGAGAAGCGGTCGAAGAATCTGCCTCCCCCGAAGCCCACTTCCGAATTGAGCCAGACACCCTTGGCCGGCTCCACATCGTACCCCGCCGCCCCCTCCCACCGGGTGAACCGGCCCTCCCCGGGCAGGGGCTGGACGGCCCCCGGCGCCCCGAAGTCCCCCTGGGGGCGCCGCCCTTCGCCGTACTTGGAGCGGATCTGGAACCCCTTGTGCTGCCAGGTGAGCTGGGCCGACCCCAGGAGGGTCCAGCCCGAAGGCGGGTTCAGGAAGCCGGGGGTCCGGTACTTGTCCTTGGGGGTCGAAAAGAGATCGTGGGTGAAGTTCCCCAGGGCCTCCAGGCGGAAGCCCGCCCCCAGGTCCCGCCCCAGGCCCAGTTCCACCAGCTGGCTGCGCCGGTCCACGCCCTCCTTGTCCTCCTGGCGGCCGTCCTTCACGGGCCGCTCGGTGCCGCCGAACAGGGTGAGCACCGCCTGGGAGGTGAGGTCCAGGCCCAGGAGGGCCTTGGACACCGTGAGGTTGAGGCTGTTCCAGACCCCCGCGGTGAGGAGCGAATACTGGATGCCCCGGTCCAGGGCGTTGAAATCGAACATCAGGAGGCCCGCCAGGGGCATGACGGGGGGCTCCATGCCGGGCACCACCAGCACCACGCCCCCCACGGCCTTGGCGCGGCTGCTGGCCCGGGTCTCCAGGGCCCGGCTCCCGTCGGCCTGCTTCACCAGGTAGCGGTAGCCCTCCCGGGTGTTCTGGAGGAGGCTGCCCTTGCCGTCCCGGGCGGCGGCCCGGGCTCCGTCGAAGGCGGGGTCGTTGAACCGGCAGGCGGAGTAGGCGATGTCCCTCAGCACCTGGCTGACCCCGCCCGTGGCCACCCAGCGCTCGGCGGTGTGGATCCGGGCGATCCTCCAGATGCCCGGCGCCATCTCGCCGTAGGTGATCACCCGGTCCTCGCTGCGGACGATGCCCGGCAGGCCGGAGCGGCGGCTGCGCTCCTCCAGGATGCGGCCCGAGGCCTCCTCCACCGTGAGCTCGCCGGTGTAGAGCAGGGGATCCCGGTCCACCGGGGCGAACCGGAGGATGCGCCGCCCGGGTCCCGCGGGTCCGCCGTCCGCATAGCGATACCGTTCGGTGAGGGCCAGGGCCACGGGGGCCGCCAGGCTGGTGCGGGCCTCGATCACCGGGAACTGGGCGCCGCCCCCCACGTTGGCCTTGACGCCGTTGAAGCGGAGCTCCTTCCGGAGCAGTTCCTCGGGCTCTCCCGCCTTTTCGAAGCCCTCGAAGAGGTACCCCAGGTCCGCGCTGCCCCCTTCGCCCTGGAAGTGCAGGTCCACCGTCACGGCGGACCAGGCGCTGCGCACGGCCGCGAGGTTCCGCGCGGCCGTGGCCCGCACACGGGAGAGGAGGGCCCCCACGTCGTAGGCCTCCCGGTCCACCACCTGCACCTCGTTGCGGTCCGCGGGGACCGGGGCCGGGCGCCAGGCCTCCTTCCGGTAGACCCAGCGGAGCACCGGGCCCGCGCCCCGGGGGCGGAGGGTGATATCGCCGAAGCCCCCTTCCATGTCGGCGCGGCCCCGGGGCAGGGACTGGGCGAGCTGCGCGCTGGGGGTGCCGGCGGGCACCTCCAGCCGGCCCCCGTCCCCCAGGAGCTGGCCCGCCAGGGGCCCGGGATCCACCGGGGCCCAGAGGGTCCAGGGCCGGCCCGGGAACTGGGCCTGGGCCGCGGCGAGGATGGTCGGCCACCGGCCCGGATCGCCGCCCAGATCCGCCGGCACCAGGGCCCCGCCGTCCACGGCCCCCCAGGCGTCCTCGTCCAGGATGGGGGCGGCCCCCTCCTGGTAGGCCACGAACAGGCGCAGGCCCGGGAAGCGGGCCTTCGCGGCCTGGCTCGCCGCCAGGAGCATGCGCACCCGCTCCGCCCCCGGCGGCAGCAGGATGCGCAGGGACCCCGCGCCCGCCAGCGGCTCCAGGTACGTCTGCCAGGCCCTGCGCGCGGCCTCCGTCCCGGCCACGTCCCTCGTGTCGCCGGTCACCAGGGTGGCCACCGGGGCGGCCCGCAGATCCAGGTCCACCGGCCGCGCGGCGCCCGTCCCCAGGGGAGGCGGCGCGTCCTGCCCGAAGGCCATGACCGTGGCGAGCGCGAAGGGAAGGCAGGAACGCATGCGGACTCCAGAAACCGGGCGGCGCCCGGATCCTTGAGGATCGATCGGGGACCTTAAGGTAGGCTTAAGGCCGGGAGGGCAGGCTGGTCCTCTGCCGTGAAGGGAATGCCATGGGTCGAGGCGTCCGCGTCCTCCTCGTCGAAGATGACGCTCAGCTGGGCAAGGCCCTGCTGCGGTCCCTGGTGCAGGCCGGGTACGAAACCCGGTGGGCCAGGACCCTGGCCGGCGGGGACCTCCTCCTGCGCACCCAGGCCTTCGAAATCCTCCTCCTGGACCTGGGCCTTCCCGACGGATCGGGCCTGGAACTGCTCCGGGCCCTGCGCAGGCGCCAGGACCGGACCCCGGTGCTCATCCTCACCGCCCAGGATTCCGTCCAGGACCGGGTGCGGGGCCTGGACGAGGGGGCCGACGACTACCAGGTGAAGCCCTTCGCCGTCCCCGAGCTGCTCTCCCGGATCCGCGCCCTGGTGCGCAGGAGCGCGGGCTTCGCCGCCCGCCGCTGGGTGATGGGGGACCTGGCCCTGGACCCCGAGGCCCGCACCGTCACCCTCCGGGAGGCCCCGGTGGACCTGGCGCCCCGGGAATTCCAGGTGCTCCACCTCCTGTCCCTGAACGCCGGGCGGGTGGTGACCCGGGCCCAGCTGGAGGAGACCCTCTTCGCCCTGGGCGCGGAACCCGAGAGCAACGCCATCGAAGTGCACATCCACCACCTGCGGCGCAAGCTGGGCGCCGAGCGGATCCGCACCGTCCGGGGCCTGGGCTACCTGCTGGAGGGGGCGTGAGAAGTTCGCTCTTCCGCCGGGTGGCCTGGGCCCAGGCCGGTTCCCTGGGGGCGCTGGTCGTTCTCCTGCTGGGCCTGGAGTTCGGGTCCTCCTTCCTGGGGTACTCCTCGGATTTCGACCAGACCATGCGGCCCTACGCCATGGGCCTGGCCCTGCTGCTGGCCGACGAATCCGACCCGCGGCGCATCGAGGAGGTGGCGCGCAAGATCCAGGACCTGGATGAGCGCACCACCTGGCCCGCGGGCGTGCGCCCGGCGGGCTACCAGGCCTACTACCAGGTCCTGGACGCCCGGGGCGCCATGCTGTTCCGCACGGCGGGGACGCCCCCGCGGCCCTACACCAGCCTCGGACCCGGGTTCCACGTGGTGCGGGTGGACGGGAGGCGCACCCGGGTGCTGGTGGAGGACGCCGCCAACGGGCGCATCCGGGTCATCATCGGCGAATCCCTTCCCCTGCGCCGCGCGGCGATCCTCCGGTCCATGAGGATGCTGCCCGTGTCCTACCTCCTGATCCTCCTGCCCATGGTGCTCTTCACCTGGGTGGCCACCCGCCGTGCCCTCCGGCCCCTGCGCCAGCTGGCCGACGCCGTGGAGGCCCGGGCCGCCACGGATCTGGGGCCCCTGGACCCGACCGTCGACCTGAAGGAGGTCCGCCCCCTGCTCTCCGCCCTGAACCGGCACATGGCCCGGGTTTCCGGCCTGATCGAATCCCAGCGGCGCTTCGTGGCCGACGCGGCCCACTCCCTGCGGACGCCCCTGGCGGTGCTGGGGGCCCAGGCCCACGCCCTGGTCCAGGCCCCCGGTCCCGGGGAGCGGGAGCAACTGGGCGGCGAGTTGCGGGCCGGCATCGAGCGGGCCACCTCCGTGGTCCACCAGCTCCTGTCCGTGGCCCGCCTGGAAGGCGCCGGCCCCGACCCCGTCACCGCCACGGTGGACCTGGCGGAACTGGCCCGGGAGCGGGTGGCCCTCCTGGTGCCCCTGGCCCTGCGCCGGGGCCAGGACCTGGGCGTGGAGGGCCCCGACCACCTCCCCTGCCGGGCCCACGGCGCCATGCTGGCCACGGCCCTGGACAACCTCCTGGAGAACGCCCTGCGCTACACCCCCGAGGGAGGCGTCATCACCCTCCGCCTGGGCCGGGACGGCGCCCGCTGCTGGTGCGAAGTGGAGGACGACGGCCCCGGCATCCCCGATTCCTTCCGGGAACAAGCCTTCGACCGCTTCGCCCGCGCCCCCGGCGCCCCCGGCCACGGCGCCGGCCTCGGCCTCTCCATCGTCCGCAAAGCCCTCGACCTCCACCACGGCACCGTGAGCCTCCTGGATCCCCCCGGCGGCCGTGGCCTCCGGGTCCGGATCGAGATCTAGGCGGCGGATAGGTCCGGGTCCCACCGTCGCGCCCCGTTCGGTGACGCAGGCAAGCTGCGTCACCGGAAAGCGTCCACCCATGGGTCACGGTTGAGTGTTCGCACGCTCCAGCTCCGCTGAGCGGAACCCCTTGGGAAGGCCAGGGCTCCCCGGCCCGGCCTATTCCCCATCCTCCCGCTTCAAGTGCCCCCGATCCCAACCCCATCCGCGCCGACGCTGATCACCATTCAACGTCGGCGCATCCCCCAGTCCGACCCCAGCCCTCGCAGCGGGCCCTCCACTCCCTAGGCCCATCCGGGAGTCCCCGCGCTCCACCTGCCGCACCGCCCCTCGAAGCCGGAGCGTGCCAACACCCACCCGTCACCCCTGGGCGGACGCTCTCCGTTGACGCAGCTTGCCTGCGTCAACGAACGGGGCGAAATGGTGGGACCCGCCCCCTAAATCCCAGCCAGGAACTGCTTTGCCTGTTGCCCCTGGGTGCTCTCCGGGGCGATCTCCACGATCCGCGACCAGACTTTCCTGGCGGCGGGCTTGTCGTTGAGGTTGGTGGCGTACACGATGCCCATGTTCAGCATGCTGGGCAGGTGCTGGGGGTTGATCTTGGTGGCCGCCTTGAAGTTGGCCAGGGCCTTGTCGTAGGCCTTCAGTTCGCGGTACATCACCCCCTGGTCCGTGAGGATGTCGGCGGCCTTGGGGTTCGTGGGGTCCAGGGCCAGGGCCTTGGCGTAGGCGTCCACGCTGAGCTGGGGCTGGTGGGTGTCGAAGTAGTCGTTGCCCAGCAGGACCAGGGCGTCGAAATCCTTGGGGTTCTTCTCCAGGGCGGCCTTGGTGGCGGCGATGCGGGCGAAGGCGTCCACCTGGCCCATGGCCATGGGGGGCATGCCGGCGGGAGCGGCGGCGGGGGGCGGCTGGGGGGGGTGGGTGTGGCCTCCGGAGGTGGTGAAATAGACACCCGCCCCGTAGCCCAGAAGGAAGCCGGCCACGAGCCCGGTCCCCAGACCGATCAGGATGTTGCGGTTCTCCACGATGCCTCCAACCCGGTAGAAATGAACGGATTGGAATTCTCTCATGAAGCGATGGAACCTGCGAGCGGGTCTATTTCCAACTGCTCCAGTAGGCTTCGTTCTCCACGGCGGCCGCGGCGGGGGTGGCTTCCAGGGGGTGGAAGGCGTCCACCATGACGGCCACCTCGTCCGTGCGGTCCTTCAGGCGGGAGGCGGGGATGGCCTTGGGGTGGGGCCCGTGGTGGATGCCCTGGGGATGCCAGGTGACCATGCCGGGCCCGATGCCCTCCCGGCTGAAGAAGTGGCCGTCGGAATAGAAGAGCACCTCGTCGTAGTCGATGTTGGCGTGGTAGAAGGGCACCCGCATGGCCCCGGGCTCCTCCTCGAAGGGGCGGGGCAGGAAGGTGCAGATGACGAAATTGCGCCCCAGGAAGGTGCTGTGGGCGCTGGGGGGCAGGTGGTAGCGGGGGCTCACCACCGGGCGGATGTCCTTGACGTTGATGCGCCACACCGTGAGGTCGCCCTTCCAGCCCACCACGTCGTTGGGGTTGAAGGGGTAGTAGACGCGGGTGATGGCGTTGCGGCGCTTGATGTGGACGGCCCACTCCCGGTCGGGCTCCGCGGGGGGCTCCAGGTCCGGGGTGTCGATCATGGCGGGGTCGAAGATGGCGTTGGGCCCCAGCTGGTTGCGGTCCGGGATGGTGATCTCCCCCGCGCTCTCGATGAGCAGGTAGGCCTGGGGCCCGGCCGAAGGCAGGAAGCGGTAGGTGGTGCCCCGGGGCAGGACCAGGTAGTCGCCCCGGGCGTAGTCCAGCACCCCGAAGGTGGTCTCCAGGCGCCCGGCCCCCGCATGGATGAAGTAGACATCATCCCCGTCCGCGTTGCGGTAGAAGAAATCCATGGCGGAAGGGGCCACCCAGTGCAGGGCCACGTCCTCGTTGCGCAGGAAGCACACGGGCTCGAAGGGGCCCCCGGGCTCCAGCCGGTTCAGGTCGTAGCTGCGGGGCCGGAGGGGGCCTTCGATGCGGGTCCAGGCGGTGACGGGGTGGGTGCGGTACAGATGGCTCGTCCGGCCGAAGAACCCCTGCCGGGCGAACTCCTCCTCGAAGGTGCCCTCGGGCAGGTCCACGTGGGCCTGCCGGGTGACCCGGCCCTTTCGCAGGGGGAAAAGACTGGATTCATTGGTCAATTTCATGGCGGCACCGGGCTTGGGGGGGAGTCGACCCCAGCAGTGTAGCGCCGAAAAAACTCCGCGGCGAACCTGTCTCAATCTCGTCGCGGGCTGCTATGATCCTGGGTTCCTCCGCACGGAGTCATGAATGACCAAGACCAGCTTCGCCCTTTCCACCCCAACCGGCCGGGCCGCCACCAACCCACTGGGCATCGAGCGCATCGACCATTTCCAGATGACCGGGGTCCTGGACCGGCTCGAACCCCTCTACCGGCGCCTGGGCTTCTCCCGCGTGGCCTCGGGCAAGGCCCCCTGGGGCCGCCTCGTGCACCTGCGCCAGAACCGCATGGACGTTCTCATCCTGGAGGCCGACGACACGCACTGGGCCGGGCGCTACTTCCAGGCCCACGGCGAGGGGGTCTGCGCCCTGAACTTCCAGGTGGCCGACCTGGACGCGGCCCTGGCCTCGGCGCGCCGCAGCGGCGCCAAGGTCATGCTGGAGCCCGAGACCCACCACCACGGCGACGGCATGCTGCGCTTCGCGGCCATCAAGGGCGTGGGCGACGTGCTGAACTACCTGGTGGAGCGCACCGGCGAGGTGCGGCCCTTCTGGTCCTTCCTCCACGCCGATCCGGGCCTGCCCCTGTGCGAACCGGGCCTGGTGCGGGTGGACCACCTCACCAACAACGTCGGCCCCGGGGAGATGGACCCGCTGGTGGACTTCTACGAGCGGGTCTTCGGATTCACCGTCACCCGCACCTTCAACATCCGCGGGCACCTGGGCACCGGGCTCAATTCCAAGGTGGTGCAGAGCGCCAACGGCCGGGTCATCATCCCCATCAACGAACCCACCGACGCCAAGAGCCAGATCCAGGAATTCGTGAACCGCCACGGGGGCCAGGGCGTCCAGCACATCGCCATGTCCACCAACGGCATCCAGGAGACCCTGGCCGTGCTGAGGGCCCAGGGCTTCCAGTTCCTGAAGGTGCCCGCCACCTACTACGAGCTGCTCCCCGGGCGCATCGAGAAGGGCGGCTACAAGGTGACCGAGGACCTGGCCGAAATCGAAGCCATGGGCATCCAGGTGGACGGGGACGCCACGGGGTACCTGCTGCAGATCTTCAGCGAGGACCAGATCGGGCCGCTGTTCTTCGAGATCATCCAGCGCCGGGGGAACATGGGCTTCGGGGAAGGGAACTTCCAGGCGCTGTACGACTCCATCGAACTGGACCAGCGGCGCCGGGGCGTGCTCTAGTTCAAGGTTTCCGGCCCACCCCGTATATCGCTACCGAACCCAATAGATGGCTTTTCCATGAATCGTGAAGTCCGGCTCCTCGGCCGGGAACGGGCTGAATTCGACGGCTGATCCCCTGTATCCTTTGCATCCATTTCATCCCTGTTCCCGCAGGGCCAGCGATGAGGTGGGGCGGCGCGTGGCTGATCTGCAAACGCCGACCCATCCCCGCCTTGGCCCTGCGGGTACGGGGATGAAATGGATGGACAGGATGCATGGGATGAAAGAAGGGATCACCCTCTGGCTCTCCCGTGGCGTCTGAAATTCGATAGGTTATTTCCGACGAGTTGCCCCGATGGAAAATCCGCGGGATGGTCTTAGGCTTTGATTAGGTGGGGGGGCGGAACGTCGGGCTAGGGTTCTCCGGGGCCGGCCGATCCTTCCAGGTCCTCCCTGAGGGCCATCCCGGCCTCCTGCTCCCTTCGAAGATTCTCCCGGATGCGGCGGGCCTTGGCGCGCTGCTCCGGGGTCAGGATGGCATCCAGGTCCACGGCCTGGGCGTGGCGGTCCAGGAGCTCCTGGAGGCGGGCCTCGGCGGCGGCGGCGTGCAGGGCGCGCAACTGGGGCGCGGTGGTGGCGGGGTCCTCCACGGCGGCGCGCAGGGCCTCCTCCGCCTCGCGCCCGGCCCTGGGGGCCTTCGGGCGCCGTGCCAGGACGGCGCGGCAGGCCTTCATCTGGTCCGGGGTGAGGCCCAGGGCCTCCAGGGGCAACCCGGGACCGGGGCGGCCCATGCCTTCGGCGCCGGGCGGGCAGGGCGGGGGGGGCTGCTGGGCGCAAAGGCCCCCCGCCAGGGCGAGGGTCAGAAAGGTGGTGCGGATCATGGTGCCTCCTTTCCCCCAAGGTGCGCCTCCGGAGCCCCCAGGTCACGGGTTCGCGGCCAATGGCGCGGGGCCGCCGCCCTGCGTCCCCCGGGCGCCGCCGGATGGATCAGAGGCCCAGCCGCTCCCGCAGGCGCGGCGCGCCGCCCCGGCTCGCCTCCAGTTCCCCGCCCCCGGCCAGGCGGATGATGGCGCGGCCGCCCGACGAGGGGCGCAGGCCGATGACGGCCTCCGGGCGCACCAGGAGGTGGCGGTGGATGCGCAGCATGCCCGCCATGGGGAAGGCCGCCTCCACTTCCCCCAGGGAGGTCCACTGGGTGCGCATGCGGGCCCCGGCGTGGGCGTAGACCACCTCGTTCTCCACCTCGAAATGGGTGGTCTTGGCCAGGTCCACCAGCACGACGCCTTCCCCGGCCTGCACCGGGTAGCGCAGGGGGCCGTGGTGCGGGGCGGGGGCCGCCAGCGCGTGCACTTCGGAGCCCTTGCGGGCCTCGATGCGCTTCAGGGCCCGCTCCAGGCGCGAAGCGGTGATGGGCTTGAGGAGGTAGTCGGTGGCCTCGGAATCGAAGGCCTCCACCGCATGCTCCGGGAACGCCGTGGTGAGCACGGCGGGAATGCGGCCCTCCACGGACCTGAGGATGGCCAGGCCGTCCAGGTTGGGCATGTGGATGTCCAGGAACAGCGCGTCCACGTCCTGGGGCCGCCTGAGCCACTGGGCGAGGCCCCCGCCCTCGGCGAAGGTGGCCACCACGTCGCATCCCGCCTCCTGCAGGAGGCGCACCAGGCGCTTGCTGCTCAGGGCCTCGTCCTCGGCCACCACCACGCGCAATCGGCTCATGCCTTCTCCTTCCATCGCACTTCCGCCACGGTCCAGGCCTCATGCTGGGCGAGGGTGAAGGCGCCGGCGCCCTCCATCCACAAGTCGAGGCGGGCTTCCAGGTTCGCCAGGCCCACGCCCTTCGGGGGGGCCGGCCCCAGGGCCCTGCCCGTGTTGGCCACCACCAGCGCAAGCGACCCGTCCCGCCGGGCGCAGGCGATGCGAAGGTCGCCGCCCTCCTCGCAGGGGCTGATGCCGTGCTTGATGGCGTTCTCCACCAGGGGCTGAAGGAGGAGCGGGGGCAGGATCACCGCGTCCGCCCAGGGCGGCCACTCCCAGGCAACCCGCAGGCGGTCCCCCAGGCGCATCTGCTCCATGGCGAGGTAGGCCTCCACCAGGAGGCGCTCCTTGAGCAGGGGCACGAAGTCCGCTTCCGAATGGCGGGTGAGCATGCGGTACAGATCCGCGAGGCGCGCGATCATCTCCTCCGCGGCCAGGGGGTCCTCGTGCACCAGCTCCGAAAGGCCGTTGAGGGCGTTGTAGAGGACGTGGGGCTCCAGCTGGTTCTGGAGGGCCCGGGACCTGGACTGGCGCAGCAGTCCGGCCATGCTGCGCTCCCGGGATTCCGTCGCCTCCTTGTCGGCGAAGACCCACCCGAACACCAGGGCGAAGGTCAGGTTCACCAGCGCCAGCCCGAAGACGGGCGGCGTGCGGGGCCCCCGGGGGTCCCTCCCGTGGCCGCCCTGCGCCGGGGGCGGCCCCTCGGGGCCGGCCGCGGGGGGAGGCTCGCGCAGGTCCCGGGGCCCCCTGGGTTCCATCGGCGCATTCAGGCCCAGGACCAGGGCCACCCACACCGCGTTGAACAGAAGGGACTGGACGATGCCCCGCCCCAGCCCCGCGATGGGGGCCTCGTCGCCGGTCCACTGCCAGGGCAGGGGGGAAAAGGCGAGGTGCCCGAAGAGCAGGATGAAGGGGAAGGCGATCTCGGCCACCGAGACCCCGGAGGGGCCCAGGGCGAACCGGAACAGGCAGAACATTCCCCCGACCAGGAGGATGATGGCCAGATTGGCGCGGTTGGTGACGCGCTGGACGATGGTCGGGATGATCCGTTCCTGCCGCATGGGGTTCCCCGGGTTCGGGCCGATGGCACAGCATCCATGAAAACAGCGAATCGGGCAAACCGCTCGCCGGCGCCGCCCAGTGTCGGATTCCCCCCGCCGGATGGCGCGGGGGCCCCGATGGACGTTCCGCCGGGCCGGGCCGCGGGCCCCGTCCCCGCCGCCGACCCCGCTGCCGATTCTGCACCGTGGGTTCAAGTTCTAATATTAGGCAAGTTGTCGGCGACAAATTCCCCGTGGTCCCCCCGGGCCGTCCCGGACCTTTCCGTTCACCCCTTCCCGGGCGCGATCCGGCGGCACGGAGCGGCGTTTCCCCGGAAAGCCTGTGGCCAGGCCCCTCTTCGGCCGAAAAATACTGGCGGGGGGATTGCATCGGACGGCGGCGGACCGTGTCCGCATCCATGAGGAGGGAAACATGAACATCTCCGCAACCGGGACTTCGAGCCTTTCGTCCCTGTACCTCCAGCAGCTGCTGGGATCGACGGGAACGTCCTCCTCCGGCGAGGACGCCGGCACGACGATCACGGACCTCCTGACCCTCTCCGCCGCGGGGCAGCAGGCGTCGGCAGGCAGCGGCACCGATCCCTTCAAGGCCGACCTTGCCAGCCTGCAATCCACCGTCGCCTCCGGCGACCTCGCCGCGGCCAGGAAGGCCTACCAGGCCATGGTGGAGAAGATGCAGAAGAACGGGGAGATCCCCGCCGATTTCGCCGCCGTGGGCAAGGCCCTGGAATCCGGCGACCTCAGCGGCGCCGCCACGGCCCTGGAGGGGGTCCAGTCCAAGGCCGGCAAGGGCCCCCAGGGCGGGCCGCCTCCCCAGGGCGCCAATCCCCTCGAGGAGGACATGACCACCTTGGGCACGCTGATCCAGTCCGGGGACCTCACCTCCGCCAGCACCCTGTTCGCCTCCATCCTCACCAAGGCCAAGGGCCTTTCCACCGACGATTCCACCCGGTCCGCCGTCAGCGCCCTCTCCACGGCCCTGGACGCCTCGGACAGCTCCGCCTCCGGCACCGCCTGGGAAACCCTGATGGCCAAGCTCCAGTCCGAGCAGGCAAGCACCTCCTCGTCCTACGCGAAGACCCTGGAGTCCCTGGCCGCGGCGGCCTACACCAGCAGCGCCGCGGCGCTGGGGTAGCTATTTCGCCCACTCCAGGCTGTCCCGCTTGGCGCGCCAGTGCGCGCCCAGGTCCAGGGCGATGGCCCTTTCGCAAAGTTCCAGGGCCCCATGGAAATCCGCCCTTTCCGTGCGGGCCTGCACGCCCCGTTCCAGGGCGGTGGTGGCCTCCAGGGCCCGGCGGTAGCCGTGGCCCAGGGCCGGCTCCATCTCGGGGAGGTTCTTCAGGAACCCCTGCAGGGCCTCCTCCACGCCCTCCCAGTCCTGGAGCTGGGCCCGGGCCTCGGCCAGGAGGTCGTAGGCCACGGCCTTGACGGCGTTGGGCAGGGACTGCTGGCCCTCCAGGGTGCGCGCGAGGTACTTGGCCGCTCCGCCGGGGCCGGCGATGGAGGCCTCCCGGTGCCCCTCCACCAGGTCCTCCAGGACCTCCTTCACGGATTTGTTCACGCGTTCGATGCGCTTGGCCATCAGGACCCCACCAGGATGAGAACGAGCCGGTTCATCCGGCCATCCTATCAGCCATGGTAGCCTTTGCCCCATGAGCGACCTCGCCGCCTACGAACGGGACCCCTACCTCACGGAACTGGACACCGCCGTGGTGCGCGCCGGCGACGACGGGCGCCCCTTCGCGGTGCTGGCCGACACCGTCCTCTACCCCGAAGGCGGAGGCCAGCCCCCGGACCACGGGAGCCTGGGCGCCGCCGAGGTCCTGGACGTGCAGAAGCGCGACGGGGAGGTGCGCCACTACCTTTCGGCGCCGGTGGCGCCCGGGCCCGCGCGGGTGCGCCTGGACTGGGACCGCCGCTTCGACCACATGCAGCAGCACACCGGCCAGCACCTGCTCACGGCCGTGGCCCAGGACCGCTTCGCATGGGCCACCACCGCGTTCCACCTGGGCGAGGAGGTCTGCGACATCGAACTGGCCACCCCCGCCATCCGCGGGGCCGAGCTGCGCGCGCTGGAGGAGGCCGTGGCCGCCGAGATCCGCGCGGCGCGCCCCGTCAGCGCCGCGCGGGTGAAGCCCGGGGACCTGGCCGGGCTCCAGGTGCGTTCCCGGGGCCTGCCGGAGGGGTTCACGGGGGACGTGCGCCTGGTGACCATCCAGGGGGTGGACACCAACACCTGCGGGGGCACCCATGTGCGCTCCACCGCGGAACTGGAGGCGGTGGCCCTGCTGGGCACCGAGGGCCTGCGGGGGGGGACGCGGCTCTTCTTCGTGGCCGGGGGCCGGGCCCGCCGGCGCCTTGCGGCCCACGAAACCCGCAACGCCGCCCTGCGGACGCTGCTGGGGGCCCCGGACGCCGGCCTCGTCCCGGCCCTGGAGGGCCGGCTGGAGCAGATGCGCGCCCTGGACCGCAGGGTCCGGGCCCTGGAGGAGGACCTGGCCGGCCTGGTGGTGGAGGCCCTGGCCTCCCGCCCCGGACCCGTGGCCGATCACCACTTCGAAGGCCGGGATGCGGGCTTCCTTCAGCGGGCGGCGCGGCAGCTGGCCGCCGCGGCGCCCCACAAGGCGGTGTTCTTCACCTCCACCCTGGAAGGCCAGCACTTCTTCCTGCTCACCGCCGGGGAGGCCTCGGCCCTGGATGTTCCCGCCCGGGGCCGGGAATTGGCGGCCCTCCTGGGGGGAAGGGGGGGCGGCTCCGGCCGGCTGTTCCAGGGCAAGGCGTCCACCCTGGAGGCCCGGGGGGCGGCGGCCGCCCTCTTGTCTTGATTCCCCAGGGCTTCTCCTATAGGATTCTCGCATCTGGGCCTCCGAGGTATTCGCGCGGAGCGTCCGGATCGCCACCAAACCCCATACCGGTTACTCTGTTCCTCCGCGAGGCCTGTCTTCCGTCCGGGCCGACGTGGCCCAGACCCACGGTGGCCTTTCCCGGGGATCCCCCATGGCCGAGGAACCGCTTCTCACCAAGACGATCCAGTGCCCCGCCTGCGAGCAGAAGGTGCCCCTGCGCATGGCCAATCCACGCCTGTACACGGTGGCCAGCCGGGAGTCGGACCGGCATGTGACCTCGTACCGCTGGCTGCGGTCCCTGGTCACCGACGTGGTGCCCCACCACTATCGGGTCTGGCAGTGCCCCCGGTGCCTGTTCGCGGATTTCGCCGACAAGGTGGACAAGGAGAAGCTGGACGGCAGCCACGACGAGGCCCGGTCGCTCTTCATGGACATCTCCATCGAGAAGCGGGTGGTGCTGGATTCCCTGCGCAAGCTCGTGCCCCAGGGGGACCTGGACGCCCGGGGGGCGGTGGCCATCCACCTGGCGGCCCTCCTCATCGCCTTCTTGCCGGGCAAGCGCATGGACCACGCCAAGCTGGGGCGTCTGGCCATACGGTTGGGCTGGCTGTACCGGGAAATGGATGGCCCGGCCACCCCCCCGCCCGAACCGGAAAGCCGGACCATGCCCGAACTGGCCGAGGCCACCGAGCGCCTGGACCGCCTCCTCAAGGACGCCGCGGCCGCCCTGGAGGCGATCCAGAGCAAGGGCCGCCTCCGGGGCGCCGAGCTGCGGCTGCCGGCCGACGGGAACCCCTACCTGGCCCACGGCGAACTCATCGAGGTGCGCCTCCGCACCGTCCAGGCCGACGTGGCCACCCTGCAGCTGGCCGTGCTCGCGGACCAGCAGGGCCGCCTCACCCCGCCCCCCCCGCCCGGGGCGGATGCGGGAGGCACCCTGGCGGGCTCCCTCAACGCCATCCTCCCGCTCTGGCCGGACCTCCCCAGGAACGAGCGCCAGTGCATGCTCCTGGCCCTGGAGGCCCTGGAGTACAGCTACCAGTTCGAGCGGGGCAGCGGCAGCGAGGACGAGGGCCTGGCCCAGGTGAACATCATCCTGGATCTCCTGATCCGCCTGGGCCTCCTGGAACGGGCCCTGGACTGGACCTCCCAGATCTCCAAGTTCGCCACCGACAGCGTGGAGGATCTCCAGAACCGCATCGCCAAGGGCCGCGGCTCCGGCACCATGACCCCCTTCGATGAAACCGTGATCAACCGGAAGATCGCCGCCATGGGCCTGACCCGCCAAAAGGCGGGCGAGCGTCGGCGGGAGGTGCTGGAGCTGATCCTGGACCGGGACCGGGAGGCCATCGACGCCAGCCTCACCGCCACCGCCCAGCGCCCCTCCCCGGAGCGGGTGAAGGCCCTCCTGGACCTGGGCATCCACCAGGGCGTGGTGGCCCTGCTGGGCAAGGAACTCGCCGACAAGACCAAGGATTCCCCCGGCTGGTTCAAGAACCTCCTGAAGACCTAGCCTTGCGAATCGCGCCCCTTCCCCTCCTCCTCGCCCTCCCCCTGGTGCAGTGCGGCCACGGGGTGGCCGAGCGGAACGCCCGGGCCCTGGACCAGATCCGCACCCTGCGCGCGGAGCTGCACGCCACCAACCGGGATGCCTTCGACCGCTTCACGAACCTCCAGGACTATCCCGAGATCCGCCGCGCCTTCGGCACCGAATCCCTGGATCCCGGCACCCCCCTGGGCCCCCACTTCCAGGAGAGCCTGGACCAGATGCTGGACCTGGTCCTGAAGAAGCTCGCCGCGGAGCCCGACGATGCCTATTTCCTGAACAAGGCCGCCAAGGAGGTGCGCCGCTTCGGCACCTGGTGGCGCTTCCAGGCCTCCCTGATCCAGACCCGCAACGACCGCCTGAGGGACCATTTCGAAAAGGAGCGGGACAGCTATTCCACCTCGGGCCAGGAGCGCTTCCGCCTGGGGCTGGAGGTGCTGGACGAGATCGTGAACGTCCTGCGGGAGTACGAGCGCCGCGTCGAGGCCTGCGCCCGGCGCATCGAGGCGCTGGACGTGAAGCGCGGAGGATGGTGAGCGGGGGGGCGCCGGCGCCTTGGGCCTTCCGGCCGGTTCCGTCCCGCCCTGCCGGGGGCCGCGAGTTCATTCAGCCGGGTTCCATCCAGGGACCCGACCCACAGGGGCCCCGACGCCATCCGCCGACCCACCGGTAGCGCAATCGCAGCAGCAAGCTGCTGCGATCGCACTTGCCGTTGTCCATGGACGGCAGGAGGAAGAGGACATGGGGTGCGCTCCTTAGGCGCGCGGCGCAGAAATGATGTTTCGACATATATTCCGCGTATGGGGGCGCCTTTCGCGACCTCCCCGCCCCACCCCTCCGCCACCCATCGTCCATGGATGACGGCAAGCGCAAACGCAGCAGCTTGCTGCTGCGTTTGCGCTACCGTTGGGTCGGCGGATGGCGTCGGGACCCCTTTGGGTCGCGTCCTTGGATGGAACCCGGCTGAATGAACCCGCAGCCCCCGGCAGGGCAGGACGGAACCGGCCGGAATGCCCAAGGCGCCGGCGCCGTCCCAGGGGATTAGACGGTCACCGTGTCGGCCACGTCCTTGAACGAGGGGATCTGGTCGAAATTCATGTAGCGGTAGATCTCCTTCGCCTTGGCGTTGACGGACGCCACCTGGGCCAGGTACTCGGCCGGGGTGGGGATCCGGCCCAGGAGGGCGCAGACGGCGGACAGTTCCGCGGAGCCCAGGTACACCTGGGTGTCGATGCCGAGGCGGTTGGGGAAGTTGCGGGTGGAGGTGGAGATGGCGGTGGCGCCCTTGCGCACCTGGGCCTGGTTGCCCATGCACAGGGAGCATCCGGGGGTTTCCATGCGGGCGCCGGTGCGGCCCAGGAGGCTGTAGTAGCCCTCCTCCATGAGGACGAATTCGTCCATCTTGGTGGGGGGGGCGATCCACAGGCGGGTGGGGATGTCCGTCTGGCCTTCCAGGACCCGGCCCGCGGCGCGGAAGTGGCCGATGTTGGTCATGCAGGAACCGATGAAGACCTCGTCGATCTTCGCGCCGGCCACGGCGGACAGGGGCTTCACGTCATCGGGGTCGTTGGGGCAGGCCAGCAGGGGCTCCGTGATGGCGCTCATGTCGATTTCCAGGACGGCGGCGTATTCCGCGTCCTTGTCGGCTTCCAGCAGCTCCGGCCGGGCCACCCAGGCCTCCATGGCCTTGATGCGGCGCTCCAGGGCGTTGCGGTCCTCGTAGCCGTTGGCGATCATCCACTTCATGAGGGTGATATTGGAATTCATGTATTCGAGGATGGGTTCCTTGTCCAGCTTGACGGTGCATCCGGCCGCGGAGCGCTCCGCGGAGGCGTCCGTGAGCTCGAAAGCCTGCTCGATCTTCAGCTTGGGCAGGCCCTCGATCTCCAGGATCCGGCCGGAGAAGACGTTCTTCTTGCCCTTCTTCTCCACGGTGAGCAGGCCCCGCTTGATGGCCTCGTAGGGGATGGCGTTCACCATGTCCCGCAGGGTGATGCCGGGCTGCATTTCGCCCTTGAAGCGCACCAGGACGGATTCCGGCATATCCAGGGGCATGACCCCCGTGGCGGCGGCGAAGGCCACCAGGCCCGAACCCGCGGGGAAGGAGATGCCGATGGGGAAGCGGGTGTGGGAGTCGCCGCCGGTGCCCACGGTGTCGGGCAGCAGGAGGCGGTTCAGCCAGGTGTGGATGACGCCGTCCCCGGGCCGCAGGGACAGGCCGCCGCGGTTCGTGATGAAGGGCGGGAGGGTGTGGTGCACCTGGATGTCCACGGGCTTGGGGTAGGCCGCGGTGTGGCAGAAGGATTGCATGACCATGTCCGCCGAGAAGTTCAGGCAGGCCAGGTCCTTCAGTTCGTCCCGGGTCATGGGCCCGGTGGTGTCCTGGCTGCCGACGGTGGTCATGCGGGGCTCGCAGTAGGCGCCGGGGCGCACGCCCTCGCCTTCCGGAAGGCCACAGGCGCGCCCCACCATCTTCTGGGCCAGGGTGAAGCCCTTGGTGGACGCGGGGGGCACGGTGTTGGGACGGAAGAGGGTGGAGGCCGGAAGGCCCAGGGACTTGCGGGCCTTGGCCGTGAGGCCCCGGCCGATGATGAGCGGGATGCGGCCTCCGGCGCGCACCTCGTCGAAGAGCACCGCGGACTTCACCTGGAATTCCGCCACCACCTTGCCGCCCTTGAGGACCTTGCCGTCGTAGGGGCGCAGCTCCACCACGTCCCCCGTCTCCAGGCCGGACACGTCCAGTTCGATGGGCAGCGCCCCGGAGTCCTCCATGGTGTTGTAGAAGATGGGGGCGATCTTGGAGCCCAGGCACACGCCGCCGAAGCGCTTGTTGGGCACGAAGGGCACGTCGGCCCCCGTCCACCACAGCACGGAGTTGGTGGCCGACTTGCGGCTGGAGCCCGTGCCCACCACGTCGCCCACGTAGGCCACCGGGTGCCCCTTGGCGATGAGTTCCTGGAGCAGCTTCATGGGGCCCAGCTTGCCGGGTTCGTCCGGGACGATGCCCGGCCGCGGGTTCTTGAGCATGGCCAGCGCGTGGAGCGGGATATCGGGCCGGCTCCAGGCGTCCGGGGCCGGGGAGAGGTCGTCGGTGTTGGTTTCGCCCGTGACCTTGAAGACCGTCACCGTGAGGCTGGCGGGCACTTCCGGCCGGCACGTGAACCACTCGGCCTCCGCCCAGGAGGCCAGCACCGCCTTGGCGTTGGCGCTGCCCCCGTCGGCCTTGGCCTTGACCTGGTCGAAGGAATCGAAGATCAGCAGCGTCTTCTTGAGCCCCTCCGCGGCGATGGCCCCCACCCCCGGCTCGTCCAGCAGGGCGATGAGGGGGGAGATATTGAACCCGCCCAGCATGGTCCCCAGCAGCTCCGTGGCCTTCTCCCGGCTCACCAGCGGGCTCTGGACCTCGCCCCAGGCCACCTTGGCCAGGAAATCCGCCTTCACCTGCGCCGCGTCGTCCACCCCCGCCGGCACCCGGTGGATGAGCAGCTCGAGCAGCGTGGCCTCCTCCCCCTGGGGCGGCCGCTTCAGCAGCTCCACCAGCTCCCGGGTCTGTTCCGGCGTCAAGGGCAGCGCCGGAATGCCAAGGGCGGCGCGTTCGGCAAGGTGGGTACGGTAGGCGGCGAGCATGGGACCTCCGCCTACAAAGATACCCCCCAACCCCCAAAACATCTAATGGTGCCGCTAATTAGGATCAACGAGTCGTCTTTGCCGCCGGTTTCCGGCCCGTCCCGCCCGGACCTTGGAGCCCGGCTACGGAATCGCACGTGTCCCGGACGTTCGCCCCGGTTCGTTGCTGCGGGCCAAGCCCGCAGCAACGGAATGCTCTCACCCCATGGTTGGGCCTGTGTTTTCACCTATTGGCCCCGACCCACCTCAGGGCCTCTCTTCGAGTGCTGCGCGGAGGGCCTTGGACCGCGCCAACGCTAATTAGTGAAAGCGACCTCGTCTCGAACCGGGCCTTCAGCAGGTCTGGGCGTGAGCCAACTTCAAAAGCTTGTGGGCGGTCCACACCATTCAACGTCGGCGCCCCCCGGCACCGAGAGGCCCATCGCGAAGCAAACCCACAAACCCATGGGAGCCGCTCTCCTCGCCTGGGCCTTCCAGGAGAGCCCTTTCCTTCCGTATTCCCTTCCGCTCAACGAAGCGGGTTGGGCGTAGCACAGCCCCGACGTCTCTTCCGCCCCCCCCGTCATCGCCGGCTTGGCCGGCGATGACGAAACAGGGCGAACGTCTGGGACACGTACGATTACGTAGCCAGGCCCCTAGAACGACCAGCGCGCCTGGAGCGCCCAGATGTCGATGGCGTTCTTGAAGGTGCCGGAGAGGTTGCCCTTGATGTAGTCGGAGGACAAGGGGTTGGTGCCGCCCTTGAGGTTCACGGTGGAGTCCTTGGCGATGATGTGGGTGTAGCCGAAGTCCAGGGTGAAGGCCTTGCTGAACTGGTAGCCGGTGCCGGCGGAGATCCAGGTGCGGTCGGCGTCGGGGATGCGGGGGGTGCGGTAGGTGTCGTCCACGGGGGCGGTGTCCATGGCCAGGCCCACGCGCCAGGTCCAGCCGTCGCCGGGGCGGAGGGTGGCGCCCACGGAGGCGAAGGTGCTGTCCTTCCAGTTCTCGGGGGTGATGTTGTCGGCCTGCGTGGCGGGGTTGGAGAACTTCAGGCGAAGCTCCTGGAACTTGGACCACTGGGTGCGCTCCACCTCGGCGCTCAGGGTGACGGTGGGCGACACCTGCACGTTCAGGCCGAGGGTGATCACGGCCGGGAGGTTCAGCTCGGCGGTGACGGGGCCGTTGGCGGTGCCGGCGGCGAAGGCCGCGGCCAGGCCGTCCAGGTAGGGCTTCTTGGCGGCGCCGGGGTTGATCTGGTAGAGCGCGGCCAGGCCCATGGGGACCGTGGAGGGGATGGCGAAGGTGGCGTCGCCCTTGATCTTCTCCGTGATGGCGGACTGGTAGCCCAGGCCCACGCTGAGGGTCTTCGTGGGCTCGAAGAGCAGGCCCGCCTTGAAGCCGTAGGCCCAGGAATCGCCCGTCACCGAGACCTTGCCGTCGGCGGCGCCGGGGTACACCACGGGCCCGCCGGTGAGGGGGTTGGTGTTGGTGATGCCGGCGGGGGCCAGCTGGGCCACGCCCATGTAGGCCTCGTAGCCGAAGTCCACGGCCTGGCTCAGTTCCGCCTTGGCCCTGCGGGCCACGAAGGACACGCCGCCGCTCCACATGTCGTTGAAGCGGTAGGCGACGGTGGGCGTGATGTCCAGGGTCTCCAGGTGGCTGCGCAGGGCGTGGTACCGCCCGATCCAGTTGTCGTCGTACTGGGTGGTGAGGCCGTAGGGCACGTTCACCGAGAAGCCCGCCTTCAGGTTGGGGCCCAGGGACCACATGGCGTAGACGTTCGGGGTGACGGCGCTGAGGGCGGCGTTGCCGGTGGCGGCGGGCCCGGAGATGGCGCTGAAGGGCGAGGCGGCGGGGATGCCGGCCCTGCTGGCGGCGCCGTTGCTGAACTTGGTGGAGGGCAGGATGTTGGTGAAACCCAGCTGGACCTGGTTGCCTTCGAAGCGGGTGAGGACCGCCGGGTTGTAGAACATGCCGCCGATGTCGGTGCTGCCGGCGCTGACGCCGGCGTAGGAAAGGCCCTGGCCGCTGGCGCCCTGTTCCCTCAGCTGGAATCCGGAAGCCATGGCGTGGGGCGCGGCCGCCACGAGCAGGAGAGCCACCGCTGAAGCGGACAGGGAAACGCGGGAATGGTTGGTCATGCTTGAGACTCCTTGGTCCTGGTTGCGTGTTTTCACGCTTTTTGCCGAATTGGCATGCAGAATCGTCAACCTTATCAAACCGCGCGCCGCCGGACCTTGATTTAATCCATTGGGGACTCAATCTAAATGACTCAGGGTCAGTATCATCAGGAGCGAGGTTCCCATGCGGCGTGCCTACAGGCCTGAAGAGAAGGAGCTCCGGCGCAAGGCCATCCTTGCCGCCGCGGCCCAGCTCTTCAGCGCCTGCCGCTACCAGGACCTGCGCATGGCCGACCTGGCGCGGCTGCTGGGCATGGGCAAGGGCACCCTCTACCTCTACTTCCCCACCAAGGAGGCCCTGTTCCTGGCGGTGCTCAAGGCGGAGATGGGCGGGTGGTTCCAGGGCGCGGCCCGGCGCCTGGAGGCCACGGCCCCCGGGGAGGACCCCGAGCGGGTCGCCGCGGGTCTCGTGCGCGAACTGCTGGACCGGCCCCTGCTGCCCGGCCTCCAGGCCCTGGTGCACGGCGTCCTGGAGCAGAACGTGCCCCGGGAGGAGACGCTGGCCTTCGCGCGGTTCCTGCAGGACGGCGTGACCCGCGTGGGGGCCTGCCTCGAGCGGGCCATCCCGGCCCTGGCGCCGGGCCGGGGCGCCCAGTTCCTCCTGCGCTTCTACGGCCTGGTCATCGGCTCCCAGCTCATGTCCGGGCGGCCCCCGTCCGTGGCCGAGGCCCTGGAGGAACCGGGCCTCCACGTGTTCGATTTCACCTTCGAAGGCGTCTTCACGGGCGCGGTGGTGGATCTCCTGAAGGGGATGCTGCAGGGGGAACTGGCGGCTTCGAACCAGGGAGGTACGACAGCGGCACCTTGAGCGGCGGCTCCTGCCCCTTGAAGCGCAGCACCAGGAGGGCCCGGGCCACGTCCGGGGCCGTGCGGCGGATTTCCAGGGCCATCTCCGGGGCCGCGGCCGGCAGGGGGCCCCGTTCGAAGCCGGCCCCCTCCACGTCGGCGCCCTCCAGGGCGAAGGCCTTGCCGTCCCGGGCCTTGAGCAGGAGCGTCTGGACGGGGACGGCGGGATCCAGGAAGACCACCCGGCTGGGCAGGGCCTCGATGGGGTGATGGAGCTTCCAGTCCAGGTACAGGTCGAACCGGGGCTGCAGCGGGGCGCTGGTCTCCACCCGGAGGGTCTCCAGGCCCAGGGCGGTGCCGGGGGGGATGAGCGCGGGGCGGAGCGTCACCAGGAGCCGCGAGGACGGGGTGCCCGGCACCACCTCCGTCTCCAGGTACGGGGCCACGTCCCCGGTCAGGCGCAGCACGGTGGGCTGGCCCGTCTCCCGGGTGAACGTGAACACGGCCTGGGGGCTCTCGTGGGGCGCCACGACACCCAGGCTTTTGCGCTGCGCGTCCACCGTCAGGTCCGCCCGCACGTCCACGGCCACGGGGAGCCGGTACTCCCCCTGGTGGGGATCGTCGGTGAGGAGCCGCACGTTGCGGGCCTGGGGCCCCACGAAATCCGCGGGATCCAGGGTCAGGGTGAGGCCGAGGCTCTGGCCCGGCGCGAAGGGCCCGTCCAGCGCCGGTCCGCGCACGGTGACGCCCGGGGAGAGTTCGCCCACGCGCAGGGCGATGGGCCTGTCGCTGATGTTGGTGAAGGTGTAGGCGACGGTCCGCACCTCGCGGGGCCCCGTGCTGCCCAGCTGCACGCGGCCCGCGGGCCGGATGTCGAGGCGGGCCGGAGCCTGGGCGAGGAGGTGCGCGGCGCAGGCGGCGATGGCTAGAAAGCGCATGGACATTGGGTTTCCCGGGAAAGGTAAGGGGTTGATGCATCGGGATCCGAGGCAGTATCCCACATCATGGCGGTGGTGCCCAGCGGTCTATCTCCAGCTTTTACAATTAAATACACACACGTCGTCTATTTCGATTTCACATTAATTAACACCACCCGCAAGGGCGTTGCAGGGATGATCCTTCCAGGTCACAACCCCATCGTCCAGTTCTCCATGCGCCGCAGGCCACCCATGCCTCCGGCCGCATTTCCAGTAGCTGCTGGAACCCTCCAACCCCACCGCACGGGAGCCCCGTATGGCCTTGAACCGTCGTACCTACACCCTCCTCACCCTCGCCCTGGCCGCCGCTCCGGCGTTCGCCCAGGTGAATGCCCTCAGCCACCTCACGAACCTGCGCAGCTCCCTGGGGCTGGACGGGCAGCACTCCTTCGCCCAGCGCAATGCCATCAGGGACGAAGCGGGCCGGACCCACGTGCGCTTCCAGCAGTTCTACCAGGGCGTGCCGGTGTTCGGCGGCATGGCCATCACCCACACGGACGCCACGGGATCCGAGCGCCCCATCACCGACCACCTGGTGCGCAACATCGCCCTCAACGTGCAGCCCAACCTCGCCCCCGCCGAGGCCGTGGCCGTGGCCCACGGGCACCTCGCCCCCACCGGCGCCTATGCCCAGGAGCCCACCGCCAAGCTGGTGGTGTACCCCGTGAAGGCCCTCGCCGCCAAGGCGGGCCGCTTCCAGGCCGCCAACGCGGAGGACTTCGAGGAGCAGGTGATCCGCCACGTCCTGGCCTACCACGTGCACACCTCCCTGCGCAACGAGGGTGAAACCCGCGACACCGACTACATCATCGACGCCCACACCGGGGCGATCCTGGACACCTGGGACGATCTGCACACCACCGCCGCCGTGGGCTCGGGCATCTCCCAGTTCAGCGGCACCGTGGCCCTGAACACCAACCTGAACGGCAGCAATTACGAGCTCAAGGACACGGTCCGGAGCATGAACATCTCCACCTACAACCTCAACCACGGCACCAGCGGCACCGGCACCCTCTACACGGACGCCGACGACGCCTGGGGCAACGGCACCAACTACACCGGCTCGACCACCTCCACCACCAGCGCCACGGGCCAGACCGCGGCGGTGGACGCCCACTACGGCGTGGGGATCACCTTCGACTTCTACAAGAACCTCTTCGGCCGCAACGGCATCGACGGGGCCGGCAAGGCCACCTACAGCCGCGTGCACTACAGCACGAGCTACGACAACGCCTTCTGGGACGACACGTGCTTCTGCATGACCTACGGCGACGGCAGCTCCTTCAAGAGCCTCGAGGCCCCCGACGTGGCCGGCCACGAGATGAGCCACGGCGTGTGCGCCTCCACGGCGAACCTCACCTACTCCGGCGAGTCCGGCGGCCTCAACGAGGCCAACTCCGACATGTTCGGCAACATGGTCGAGCTCTACGCCCGCAACGGCTTCACGATGCCCGCCACCGTGGCGAACACCGACGCGTGCTGGACCGTGGGCGAGCAGCTCTCCTCCACCCCCCTGCGCTACATGTACAAGCCCAGCCTGGACGGATCGAGCCCCAACGCCTGGTCCTCCACCGTGAAGAACCTCGACGTGCACTACAGCTCGGGCCCGGCCAACCGGATGTTCTTCTTCCTCAGCCAGGGCGCCAGCGCGACCAACACCAGCAACTACTACAGCTCCTACGCCCCCTCCGGCTTCAGCGGCATCGGTCCCGAGAAGGCCATCCGCATCTGGTACAAGGCGCTCACCACCTACATGACCTCCAGCACCAACTACGCCGCGGCCCGCACCGCCGCCCTCAGCGCGGCCTCGGACCTCTACGGCGCCGCCGGCGCCGAGTATGCCGCCGTGCAGAACGCCTTCGGCGCCATCAACGTGGGCGCCCTGGCCTCCACGGGGGTGTCCGTGGTCCTGACCCCCTCCACCGCCACCCTGGCCCCCAACGCCACCCAGCAGTTCACCGCGGCCGTCAGCGGCAGCACCACCACCACCGTGACCTGGACCTGCACGGGCGGCACGGTCACCTCCGCCGGCCTCTACACCGCCCCCGCCACCGTGGGCACCTACACCGTCACCGCGACCTCCACCGCCGACACCAGCAAGTCCGCGAGCGCCACCGTGACCGTCACCACCGGTTCCACCACCTACGCCGAGGTGGAAAGCAACGGCACCATCGCCACCGCCAACGCCGTGGGCAACGCCGTCACGAAGATCACCGGCTTCATCGGCACCACCACCGACGCCGACTACTTCAAGGTCCTCGTGGGCGCCGGCGCCACCCTCACCGTCAACATGACGGGCCCCGCCAAGGACTACGACCTCTACCTGTACAACGCGTCGGGCACCAAGCTCGCCAGCAGCACCGGCACGACGTCCACCGAGTCCGTCACCTACAAGAACACCGGAACCGCCGGCGTCAACTACTACATCCTGGTGAAGGGCTACAACAAGGCCTACTCCACCACCGCCGGCTACACGCTCGCACTCACGCGATAGCCGTACGAGCCCGAAAGGAAAGGGCCGCCTCCGGGCGGCCCTTTCCTTTCGGCCGCCCCGGCTTTCCGGCCCTGACCAGCCTGCCCTGCCGGCGGCCGCGGGTCGTGACGGCGGGGTTCCATCCGTACCTGGCGACCCATCCGGGTCCCAGCATTCTGCGCCGACCCATCGGTAGCGCAAACGCAGCAGCAAGCTGCTGCGTTTGCGCTTGCCGTTGTCCATTGGACGGAAGGGGATGGCGGAAGGGGGGTGCGCCCAAGGGGGAACGCTTGCCTGGCACGGCATGATTTGACGGGGGGCGGGGCTGCAGGCGCCAAGGTCGCCGCATGGCAGGTGTCCTGCCGGAACCCATGGCTTTCTCTTTACATGCCGGAATTCCGAAGGAAGCCAATTTTTCTTCAAATGGGGGATCCCGGATGGAATAGGGCCCTCACGTGAACGGTCCTGAAAATGGGACATGGAATCCCGATTCCGAAACTGGCGGTATGGGTCTTCCTTCAGATACATGGAGAATTCCGCCGGTATCATTCTTGCTGGAGGCAGGGGAACCCCGTTTCAAATCCTTCCCCGCCCCTGCCTCTGGAGCCCAGGTGCCCGTTCTTCGAATGACCCTTCGCGATGCATTCCGTGGGTTGAGCCGATCCCCGGCTTTTTCCCTGACCACCCTGTTGGTCATGGCACTTGGGCTGGGAACCAACATCATGTTCTTCAATGCCGTCCATGCGCTTCTGTGGCGGCCATTGGCGTTTCCCCAATCCGAAGGGGTCCTGTTCGTCCAACTTCAAGGTGATCGCGCGGCAGGCTTCAGTGCCACTGGACGCGACGCCGCAGTCCTACACGATCACGTCCCTGACGTGGCGGAAATCGGACTGGTGAACACGACGGCCAACCTCGCTTTATCCCTTGGGGACCAGACCCTGGATTTGACCGCAGCCGAAGCCAGTTCAGGCTATTTCCGGCTTCTGAGGTTGCAGCCTCTGGTCGGCCAGTTCTTCGGCCCTGAAGAAGACCTCGACAACCCCACCGAACAAAAGGCCGTGCTGACCGAATCCGCGTGGCGGTCTCGATTTCAGTCGGACCTGTCGGTGGTCGGCAGGACCTTCATGACCGAATCAGGTACCGAGCGTTACCCCGTCCGAATCCTTGGAGTAGTCCGAAGCGGGGTCACCCTGCCTTTCGCGGCCAATGCTGAAATTGTCACGGCGATTCCATGGATGGACACGAAGGTCCGGGCCCAGGGCTCCCACTTCTACAAGACTCTGGTCCGGTTACGCCCAGGGGTAAGCCGGGAGCAAGGATCAGCCGAGATTCAGACGGTGTTCAGGACCTTGGGCAACCTGGGGCCGGAGTTCCCCTTGGATCGGAACTTCCGGCTGGACCCGCTTCGCCAAGTTGTGATTCCGGCGCAGCCCGCGGTGTTGTTCCTCCTCTACGGGGCCGCGGGCCTATTGCTCCTGCTTACCGCTGCCAACGTCGCCAGCCTATTCCTCGCGCGGGCACTTAGCCGGGCCCATGAGATGGCGGTTCGTCAAGCCCTGGGGGCCGAGCATCGGCATCTGTTCTTGACCTACTTTATGGACAGCTTCCTGGTCTGCGCGGGCGGTTTGGCCCTGGCCATGGCCTTGAACTTCGTTGCTGGGCCGATCGTGCTTGCCCTGATGCCCGAATTAATCCGGGTGGGCTCGGAACTGCTTCGCCCCGGCTGGGCACTTTTGGGCTTCGGCACAGCGCTGTGCTTGGCCGTGTCCATCCTGTTGGCAGCCTTGGTGGCGTTCCAGCCTCAAAGGGTCGAATTGGCCAATTCCATGGGGGATGGCGGCCACGCCGCCACCGAAGGCCGACATCCCGTGAGGGCGGCACTCCTGCCAGCCCAGGTCGCGATCATTCTGGTCCTGTTGACTGTCGCCAGTTTGGTGACCCGCAGTTGCATCCAGGCCCTGACCCTGGACCCAGGCTTCCGGTCCAAGGGGGCATATTGCTTTGAAGTGGTAATGCCGGATCCTGCCAATCGCTGGGCCCCCGCCGGTTTTGAGCTCCTAGGCCTCGCGGCCAACCTCCCGGGGACCAAAGCTGCCACCTTTTCCAAAGGTGAACCGGTAGGTCGTGGTTCCCGTTGGGTTAGCACCATTTGCAGCCACCCGGGCCCAGCCCTCCCGCAGGATCCACAGGCCCGCTTCATGGGCATTTCCACATCCTACTTCGAGACCTTGGGAACCCGGATTATGGACGGCCGGGGCTTCACCGAAGCTGAGGTCCGCGCGGATTCCCCGGTGGTCATCCTCAATTCCACCTTGGCCAAGCAGTTGTTTCAGAACCAGAACCCGCTCGGGCGGTCTGTGCGTATGGGAATGGGGAATCGTCAGGTCGAGGTCGTTGGCATTGTCCAGGATCTCCGCAGCCATGCTCTCGACCAATCGGCACTGCCGGAATTCTTCATTCCCTATTTCTCGAAATTTGGGGCCAGCATGACCGTCACCGTACGAACTGACCTGGCGCCTGGGGAATTCGAGCGGGCCTTCCGGTCCCGAATGGGTGTGTGGAACGGCGGAGCCCGGATGCGGAAGGTGAAACTCCTGGCCGACTTGTCTGTGGAAACCCTTGGCGAGCGATTTCGGGCCAGTGCTTTGATCGCCGGGGTCGCATTTCTAGGTTTGGTGATCGGTGCGACAGGCCTATACGGCACTCTGTCGACCCAGGTGACCCGGGGCCGCCGTGAAATTGGGATGCGCATGGCCCTTGGGGCCAGAACCGGAGAGATCCTGGCGCTTGTGCTTGGACGCGGGGCACGCAGGGTCGGGATAGGAATGGCGTTGGGGCTACTGGGTTCGTCCGCAGTCGCTCACCTCCTAGCCAATCGTCTATATGGAATCGGCCCCATGGACCCCATCGCTTTTTCCTTCGCCGCACTGGTATTGGGCCTAGTCTGCTTTCTGGCGAGCCTGATCCCCGCGTTGAGGGCGGCTTCCGTCGACCCAGCCCAGGTGCTCAGGGGAAATTAGGTTCCTTCAAAAACCTAGGTCATACAACCACCCACATAAGGGACAGGGCGAATTGAACCCCTCCTGTCCCTTCAACCCTGGGTTGGCTTAATGAACTGCATTACGCCTCCGGGCGGCCCTTTCCTTTCGGACGCCCCTGCCTTCTGGCCCTGACCAGCCTGCCCTGCCGGCGGCCGCGGGTCGGGACGGTGGGGTTCCATCCGTACCTGGCGACGCATCGGGGTCCCAGCAGCCTGCGCCGACCCATCGGTAGCGCAAACGCAGCAGCGAGCTGCTGCGTTTGCGCTTGCCGTGATCCATTGACGAAGGGGAGAGAGGAGGCGTGGGTGCGGCGCATACGGTGCCGGGGCCGGGGGAACGATGCGAGGCCGCGATGGACGGTGATGTGCGGGATAAAGAACAAGGCCATGGGTTCTGGCAGGCCACCGGCCGCTCGGCAGACCTGACGGATGCAGCCTCGCCCCGAGTCAAACCATGCCGTTCCAGGCATGCGTTTCACCTGGGCCCCACCCCACTCCGCGATCCCCTTCCGTCCAATGGACAACGGCAAGCGCAAACGCAGCAGCTTGCTGCTGCGTTTGCGCTACCGATGGGTCGGCGCATAATGCCGGGACCCCGGTGGTGGGTCGCGAGCCGCGGATGGAACCCGGCCGCGACGTCCCGCGGCCCCCGGCAGGGCATGCCTGGCCTGGCCACGCCGACGAACCCGCCGAATTCCCTACTGCGTCGCGACCCGCCGCAGGTTTCCGCGCACCAGGTCCGGGGGCAGCGGGACCATGCCGTTGAGGCGGACCTGGTTCTGGCCGTCTTGGGAGAGGACGAACTCCATGAAGGCCGTGATCCTGGGGTTGAGGGCCTTGCCGGGGGCCTTGTTGAGGTAGATGTAGATGCCGCGTACGAAGGGGTAGGAGCCGTCGGCCACGGTCGCGGCGGTGGGCGCCACGGCGGCGCTCCCGCCCTGGGGGACGATGGGGAGGGGGCGGACGCCTTCGTAGATTTCGGAAAGATCGCCGTAGCCCATGGCGCCGGGTTCGGCCAGGACCATCCGGTAGACCTCCATGCCATCCACCCCGTGGCGGGTGTCGGCCTTGGGCTTCCCGTCCTTCAGGATGGTGTGGATGAAGTCGTCCCGAAGGCCGGCCCCTTCCGGGCGGCCCACCCGGAGGATGGGCCTGGCCTTCCAGGCGCGGTCCGTGACCCCGAGATCGCCCCAGGTGGCGGCGTCCCCGGGCCACTTCAGGAGGCGGGTGGTGCTCCAGGCCGCGTCCAGCTGCTCCACCTTGACCTTCTGGATGGGATTCTGCTTGTGGACCATCACCACCAGGGCGTTGAGGCCCACGGTGATGCGGGTGGGCGGGTAGCCCCACCGGGCGGTGAACGCACTCACCTCCTCGGGCTTGAGATCCCGGTTCATGCCGGCCAGTTGGGCCGTGCCGTCGATGAAATTGCGGGCGACCATGGCGGCCACCATGGGCTGGACGTTCATCTGGATTTCGGTGTCCCGCAGGCGGTAGGCGTCCCGCCAGAGCAGGAACGTGGATTCCATGTTCGTCGGGGTGGCCGCGAGAAGGGGGTCGCCTGGCGCCGGGGTGCGCGCGGACAGCAGGAAGCCCATGGAAAGGAGGGTGCAAAAGGCCAGGCATTTCATGGGGTCCCCCGGGTGCAAAAGCGGTCCTGCTTCCGAAGCTGGTGCCAATTCGAAGAATAAGTTCAGAAAACCAATGGATGATATCATCGCAATGTTTCACTCATTGGCTTTCTGACAACGTGGAATTCACAAGGAGGCCCTCATGCGATTCCCGCGTGGCCTGAACTCCCTGCTGCTCGCCAGCGCCCTGGTTTCCGCCCTGCCCGCCCAAGCCCAGGCCCCCCGGGCGGGTAACGCCATCGTGGTGGCGGAAATGGTTGAACCACTTATGGCCAAGTGGAAGGACGCCTACCGGTCCAAGCATCCGGGGTGGGACCTCTCCTACGCCTCCACCCTCCAGGATTCCGTCTTCAAGGCCTTCCTCGCCGGCCAGTCCCTGCTGGCGCCCAGCGCCCGGGACTTCACCCGGGAGGAGATCGCCGCCTTCACGGCCAAGTGGGGCTATGCGCCGACCCGGGTGGCCATCTGCATGGACGGCCTCGTGGTCCTGGTGCACAAGAGCAACCCCCTGAAGGAAATCAAGATCGAGCAGCTGGACGCCATCTATTCCACCACCCGGCTCCAGGGCTGGCCCAAGGATATCCAGGTCTGGGGGGATCTGGGCCTGACCACCGGCAACTGGGCGACCCGCCCCATCGAAGTCCTGGGCCATCCCGTGGGCTCGGGCACCCGCATGTTCTACCTGAGCGCGGTGCAGAAGAACGGCACCAGCAAGCCCACGATCCAGCGTGGCGCCGATATCCTCGAAATGGTGGAGAACCTCACCGCCAACCAGGCCGCCATCGGGTACGGCTCCATGAGCCAGAACTATTCCTCCCTGCGCACCGTCCCCGTGGTGCCAGCGGGCGGAAAGACGGCAATTGAAGCCAACCCCGCCAATATCGTGGAGGGGGCCTACCCCCTCGGGCGCATCCTCTACACCTATGTGAACCAGGCCCCCGGCAAGCCCCTCAACGCCAACCTGCTGAACTTCCTCCGGTACATCCTTTCCAAGGACGGGCAGTCCCAGGTCACCTCGGCCGGCTTCGTTCCCCTGGCCGAGGACATCGCGGGCATCAATCTCCGCCGCCTGGAAGCAGCCCGTTAGCCCGGCCCCGCTCCAGGGCTAGGATCACCCGCTTGCGGGCGGCGCCCCAGTGGTAGCCGCCCAGGGCCCCGGAAGCCTGGATGATCCGGTGGCAGGGGATGAGGAGGGCGATGGGGTTCCGCCCCACCGCGGCTCCCACGGCCCGGGCCGCGCCGGGGTCGCCCAGGGTCCGGGCCAGGTCCCCGTAGGAGAGCACCCGGCCCTCGGGGATGGCCAGGAGGGCCTCCCAGACCTTCAGCTGGAAGGGGGATCCCTGCAGCAGCAGGGAGAGGGGCTTCGGGGGCTCCCCCCGGAACCGTGATTCCAGGGCTTCGGCCAGGGGGGCCAGGCCGGCGGGGTCGTGGGGGAAGTCCGCCCGGGGCCACCGGCCCCGGAGCTCCGCCAGGGCCTTGGCCGGGTCCCCGTCCTCCAGGAAGGCCAGGCCGCAGAGCCGGCCGTCCAGGGCCGCCAGGAGGGCCTCCCCGAAGGGGGTCGCCACCACCGTCCATCCCACCCGGAGGCCCCGGCCCTGCTCCTTGAACTGTCCCGGGGTCATGCACTCCAGGGACAGGAAGAGATCGTGGAGCCGGCTGGGACTGGAGAGGCCCACCGCGAGGCTGGCGTCCAGCATGGACCGGGAGTCCATGAGGAGCCCCTTGGCCTCCCCCAGGGTCAGGTACTGAAGGAACCGCTTGGGGCTGATGCCCGCCCACCGGCGGAACATGCGCTGGAAATGGAATTCGCTCACCCCCGCCTGGGCCGCCACCTCCGCCAGGGCCGGCTGTTCCCTCACGCTGTCGCAGAGGAAGCGGATGGCCTTGGCGCAACGGGTGAAATCGCTCTGGGACATGGGTCGCCCTCCGGATCCAAGGTGGCGGATCCGCGCCGGCCGGGCAATCCGGTTCTTGCTACTGGATCTTGAAGACGGCCGCCAGGTCGCCGCCGGTGGGGATGATGCGCCCGGCCTTGAGGCAGGTCTCGAAGCCGCCCCGGACGAAGTCCCTCACGCGGTAGAGGGTGGCGAAGTTCCACACCGGCGTGGCCTCCCCCTGGCCGCCCACGATCTCGCCGCCCCGGCGCACGTTGTCGGCCATCCAGGAGGGCAGGGTGAGGTGGTAGGGGTTGCGCACCACTTCGCCCTTGTGGAAGGACGTGGCGGCCACCAGGTCCGCCACCTCCTCGGCGGTGGACTGGATCATGAGGTTGGGATCGGACATGGGATGCCAGTACTCGGTCTCGATGATGCGGCACTTGAAGGCCGGGCCGAGGGTCTTGAGGGCGTCCACCACCAGGTGGTGGGTGCCCAGGTGGGTGCTGTTCCAGTCCTGGTCGTGGGGGATCACGATGAAGGAGGGGCGGTGGTAGGAGATGATCTGGGCGATGGTCTCCACGGAGGTGGCCCAGCCGTCGGGGTTGCCGGCCCGGGTCTTGGGGTTGATGCTGGCGAGGCCGTTCTGCCGGGTGGTGATGAGCTCGAAGCCCAGGAAGTGGCAGGCCCCGTACATCTCCTGGAGGCGGGCCTCCTGGCGGTCCACGCGGCTGCCCTGGGTCACGGCCACCACGCACACCCGGTAGTTCAGTTCCCGGCGCAGGCGCAGGGTCAGGGCGCCGGTGATGGATTCGTCGTCGGGATGGGGGGAGAAGACCAGCACCCGGGGCGCGTTGTCCATGAGCCGGGGGGCGGAGGCGGGGGCGAAGTCGCCCAGCGGCATCTCCCGGGCCTCCTCCTGCAGTTTGACGAATTCCTCAACGTAGTGGGTGTAGGGATGAGTCACGGTCCATACTCCTATGCCAGACGGATACTCATGAATACCACAGAGCCCGGGGGCGGGCATCCTCTTATTGGATGCCTATTCCGGGGCCGATTCCAGGGCTTTGTCCACCATTCCGTTCATTTCCAGACACTGCTTCTGGATCCGCCCGGCGATGCGGGCGACGTCCGGGGAACCGGCGGTCTCCTCCAGGAGCTGGGCCATGAGCAGGATGCTGTTGAGGGGGTTCCGCAGGTCGTGGGCCAGCTTCCGGAGGGTGCGGTGGTGCTCCGCCCGGGCCTCGGCCAGGGCTTGGGCGCCGGGCCGGGAGCGCCAGCGCGCCTGGATCCTGCGGAGGCTTCCGGGGCTCATCACTCCTCCCTGCTTGGCTGGTGGGATATCAAGGCACTACGAGATTAGGACCATTCACCGTTAGTTCAACCCAAACCTGGCCGGGCCCCGTTGCGCCGGGCCGGGTTCTCTGGCTGAATGGCAGGGGAGATCCCGATGAGCTTTGGCGACTTGACCTACCTGGTGGTGGACACGGAAACGACGGGCCTCAACCCGCCCGCGGACAAGGTGGTCTCCGTGGCGGGCGTCTGGGTGCGGGCCGGCCAGGGGCCCTTCCGCCGGGAGAGCTTCCTGGTGGATCCGGGCATCCCCATCCCCCCCGAGGCCTCGGCCATCCACCACATCGTGGACCGGCACGTGGCCGGCGCCCCCGCCCTGGGGGAGGTGCTGCCCGTGTTCCAGAAGGACGACTTCGACGCCTACGTGGCCCACAACGCCGCCTTCGACTTCGGCTTCCTGCCCCGGGCCGGGCGTCCGGTCCTCTGCACCATGCGCCTGGCCCGCAAGGTCTGGCCGAAGCTCAGCAAGTACTCCAACCAGTACCTGCGCTACTTCCTCCAGTTGGAGGTCACCGAGGCCGAGGGCCTGCCGGCCCATGAAGCCCTCGCGGACGCCCTGGTGACCAGCCGCCTCCTCCTCAAGGAACTGGCCTGGCTCCAGGAGAACCCCCAGCCCGGCGTGGAGACCATCCAGGACCTCATCGCCTGGGCCGAGGCCCCCAACCTCCTGGAGACCTGCCAGTTCGGCAGCAAGCACCGGGGCGTGCCCTGGGCCCGGGTACCCAAGGACTACCTGGCCTGGATGAAGCGCGAGGTGAAGGACATGGATCCGGACCTCCGGCACACGGTGGAGCACTACCTGCAGTAGACACGCCCTGAGGGAGGGGTTGTGCATTCCATCACCATTTGGTGCGGGGTCCGCCGGCGCCCCCGGGGGGCTACGGCCCCAGGTGCATTTCATTTATTAAAAATAAATGGGTTAGGGAAAAGTCCCAGCCGCCCTGGCGATTCGATCCAAGAGCGAGGATTCAACGGTTTTTTCCGGGTTCCGATTTTTCCCCTGACCCTACAATAGCGGATCGCGGGCAATTCGAGGTCTTGCGGAGCCCACGCCCTGCGGTCGGCGCGGCTCTACCCACTTTCTGGAAATCCTGGAGGACACGGATGGACACCAAGTCAAAGAAGGAGATGCTCGAGAACCTCCGGAAGGAGGCGCTTCTCGGAGGCGGCCAGGACCGCATCGACGCCCAGCACGCCAAGGGCAAGATGACGGCCCGGGAGCGGGTGGAGGCCTTCCTGGACAAGGGCACCTTCCGGGAGCTGGACGCCTTCGTCGCCCACCGCACCCACGACTTCCAGATGGACAAGAAGACCTTCCTGGGCGACAGCGTCGTCACGGGCTGGGGTCAGGTGGAAGGCCGGCCCGTCTACGTCTTCAGCCAGGACTTCACGGTCCTGGGCGGGAGCCTGGGCGAGGTGCACGCCGAGAAGATCTGCAAGGTGATGGACCTGGCCGTGAAGAACGGCGTGCCCGTGGTGGGCCTCAACGACAGCGGGGGCGCCCGGATCCAGGAGGGCGTCGTGAGCCTGGGGGCCTACGCGGACATCTTCCTGCGCAACACCCTGGCCTCGGGGGTGGTGCCCCAGATCAGCGCCATCCTGGGCCCCTGCGCGGGCGGCGCGGTGTACAGCCCCGCCCTCACGGACTTCATCATGATGGTGAAGAAGACCAGTCACATGTTCATCACCGGCCCCGACGTGGTGAAGACCGTCACCCACGAGGACGTGTCCATGGACGACCTGGGCGGCGCCGGGATCCACGCCAGCAAGAGCGGCGTGGCCCACTTCGTGGCCGAGGACGAGAAGGACGCCCTGGCCGGCCTGCGCACCCTCCTCTCCTACCTCCCCTCCAACAACATGGAGGACGCCCCCCGGGTGGAGACCGGCGACGATCCCAACCGCCGGGAGGAGGCCCTCAACGCCATCGTCCCCGACGACCCCCGCAAGGCCTACGACATGCACGAGGTCATCGGCCACGTGGTGGACTCGGGCGAATTCCTGGAGGTCCACGCGGCCTTCGCGGGCAACATCATCGTGGGCTTCGCCCGCATGGACGGGCACACCGTGGGCATCGTGGCCAACCAGCCCCTGGTCCTGGCCGGGGTGCTGGACATCGACGCCTCCGTGAAGGGGGCCCGGTTCGTGCGGTTCTGCGACGCCTTCAACATCCCCATCATCACCTTCGAGGACGTCCCCGGCTTCATGCCGGGCGTGGACCAGGAGCACCGCGGCATCATCCTCCACGGCGCCAAGCTGCTCTACGCCTATTGCGAGGCCACGGTGCCCAAGCTCACCGTGATCACCCGCAAGGCCTACGGCGGCGCGTACGACGTGATGAGCTCCAAGCACATCCGGGGCGACTACAACGTGTCCTGGCCCACGGGGGAGATCGCGGTCATGGGGCCCGACGGCGCCGTGAACATCATCTTCCGCAAGGAGATCGCCGAGGCCGCGGACCCCGCCGCCAAGCGGGCCGAGCTCATCGAGCTCTACAAGGACAAGTTCGCCAACCCCTTCGTGGCCGCGGGCCGGGGCTACCTGGACGACGTCATCGATCCCGCCGACACCCGCGCCCGGCTCATCGAGGCCCTGCGGATCTCCCAGAACAAGCGCGACGCCAATCCCCCGCGCAAGCACAGCACCATGCCCCTGTGAGGTGAGCCATGGCCAACAAGACCAGCATCAAGGAACTGTCGAAGCACCTGACCACGCCCTACAGCCACCTGGAACTGGGCCAGGTCAACGACCACGCCGCCTACGTCATGAACTTCAAGGACGTGTACCCCTTCCACCGGCACATCCAGGACGAGCTCTACCTGGTGCTCCAGGGCGAGATCACCATCCGGTTCAAGAACGCGGAGGCCATCCGCCTGCGCAAGGGCGAGAGCACCGTGGTGAGGGCCTACACCACCCATTCCTCCGAATCCCTGGAGGGGGCCCTGGTGCTCATGGTCAAGCCCAAGGAAATGTTCCCCCATCCCTCTGAAGTGGAGTAGCGGACATGGCAGCCACACCCCTGATGATCTGCGAGACCCTCCTGCGGGACGCGCACCAGAGCCTCCTGGCCACGCGCATGCGCACCGAGGACATGCTCCCCCTTTGCGAGGCCCTGGACGAGATCGGCTACTGGTCCCTGGAAGTGTGGGGCGGCGCCACCTTCGATTCCGCCATCCGCTTCCTGGGCGAGGACCCCTGGGAGCGCCTGCGGGCCCTCCGGAAGGCCCTGCCCAGGACCCGCCTCCAGATGCTTTTGCGCGGCCAGAACGTCGTGGGCTACAAGCACTACCCCGACGATATCCTCGAGCACTTCATCACGCTGGCCCGGAAGAACGGCATCGACGTCTTCCGCATCTTCGACGCCCTGAACGACCTGCGCAACATGGAACCCGCCATGCGCTTCGCCAAGGCCGCCGGCGGCCACGTGCAGGGGACCATCTCCTACACCATCAGCCCCTTCCACACCAACGCGGCCTTCGTCCAGATGGGCCGGGACCTCAGGTCCATGGGCGCCGATTCCATCGCCCTCAAGGACATGGCCGGCCTCATCACCCCCTACGTCGCCTACGACCTCGTCAAGGCCCTCAAGGAGGAGGTGGGCCTGCCCGTGCAGCTCCACACCCACTACACCTCGGGCTTCGGCACCGCCGCCCTCGTCAAGGCGGCGGAGGCCGGGGTGGACGTGGTGGACACGGCCATCTCCTCCATGTCCATGTCCACCTCCCAGCCCCCCACCGAGACCCTGGTGGCCGCCCTGAAGGGCCAGCCCCGGGACACGGGCCTGGACCTGGGCCGGCTCGCCGACATCTCCCGGCGCATGGAGAAGATCCGCAGGAAGTACGCGAGCTTCGAGGCGGGCGTGGCCGCCGTGGATATCAATGTCCTGCAGTTCCAGGTGCCGGGCGGCATGCTCAGCAACCTGGTGGGCCAGCTCCGCTCCCAGGGGGCCATGGACAAGTACTACGACGTGCTGGACGAGATCCCCAAGGTGCGCAAGGAGATGGGCTATCCGCCCCTGGTCACCCCCTCCAGCCAGATCGTGGGCACCCAGGCCACCCTCAACGTCGTGCTGGGCGAGCGCTACAAGGTGATCCCCGAGGAGGTGAAGCAGTACTTCCGGGGCTGCTACGGCAAGCCCCCCGCCCCCATGGATCCGGATATCCAGAAGCTGGCCATCGGCACCGAGAAGCCCATCACCTGCCGCCCCGCGGAGCTCCTGGAGCCCGGCTGGGAGGCCGCCAAGAAGGAGATCGGGGACCTGGCCGAAAGCGACGAGGACATCTGCTCCTACGCCCTCTTCCCCCAGATCGCCAAGCCCTTCCTGGCCCGGCGCCGGCAGGGGCTGGGGGGCAAGGAGGAGGTGGCCGCGGCCATCGCCGCCGCGATGTTCGCCCAGGCGGACGCCAAGGCCGCCAAGCCGGCCGCGGGGCCCGCCCCGGCGGCCTCCATGTGGAAGATGGCCGGGCGAACCGGCGCTCAGAGGGGATGGTGATCCGATGCCCACGAAATTCAAGCTGACCCTGGAAGGCAACGCCTACGACGTGGAGCGCCGGGAAGGCCTCATGGTGGTCAACGGGGTGGAGTTCTCCCTGGCCGCCAAGGAGAACCAGGTCCTCATCGCCGGCACCCCCCACACCGTCAAGCTGGGCGCCGGCGTGGCCGAGGTGGACGGCATCTCGTACACGGTCTCCGCCGAAGGCCTGGAGGAGCCCTCCCCGGCCCGGGGCCGCCGGGCCGCCAGCTCCAACGCCGCCGCCGAAGCCGGAGCCCTGGTGGCCATCATGCCCGGCCTCATCATCAAGATCCTCAAGAAGGAGGGCGACCGGGTCGAAGCCGGGGAGGTCATCCTCGTCCTGGAGGCCATGAAGATGCAGAACGAGCTCCAGGCGAAATCCGCCGGCGTCATCCGCCAGATGAACGTGAAGCAGGGGGATAACGTGGAGATGCGGCAGGTGCTCTGCGTGATCGAGTAGGGGGGTAATGAAACAGGCTCCCAGGACAGGCGTGGCCAGAAAATAGATATGATATATACTTTCTGGTGGAGGTGGCGCCATGTCGCAGGTCAGGGCCAAGGTATTCTGGAGCGGCCCGAGCCAGGCGGTTCGGCTGCCGAAGGCCTTCCGGTTCAGTACCGATGAAGTGACGATCCGCAAGGTGGGGGATTCCCTGATCCTGGAGCCCGTCCACAAGCGGGAGTGGCCGGTGGGATATGCGGCGAGCTTCGCGGACATGCCCGAAGACTTCGAGCGGCCGGAGCCGCTGCCGGGCTCCGGGCACCGGGATGTGCTCCTGGAGGAGCTGTGAAATACATCCTCGACACGGATACCTGCATCTTCGCGTTGAAGCGGCGTCCAGGGGTTCTGCAGCGGCTTCTCCGGGAGAGCCCGGACGATGTTGCGGTCAGTGCCATGACGGAGGCCGAACTGACCTTCGGCGCCCTCAAGAGCGCCGCCCCGGAACGGGCCCTGCCCCAGGTGGCCTCGTTCCTGGAACCTTTGGTGGTGCTGCCCTTCGATGGCGTGGCGGCCCGGAAGCATGCCGGGATCCGGTTCGCGGTGCCCAGCAGCCCCATCGGGGAGCGGGACATGGTGACGGCGGCCATCGCGGTGGCCAGCGGGCTGGTTCTCGTGACCCACAACACGCGGGAGTTCGCGCGGGTGGAAGGGCTGGCCCTGGAGGATTGGGCGGAGCCCTGAAGCCCGGCGGCAAAGCCGGGGGAAGTACGTCAAAATGGAGATCTTCATTAATCGGAAGGAATCCATGCACAAGCTCCCCGTCATCGCCCTCGACGGCCCCTCGGGGGTCGGGAAGTCCACCACGGCCAAGGCGGTGGCCCAGGCCCTGGGATGGAACTACCTGGACACGGGGGCCATGTACCGGGCCACTGCCCTGGCGCTTCAGCGGGCGGGGGTGGGGCTGGAGGACCGGGAGGGGCTGGAACGGGCCCTGGCGGGGCTTCGCATCCAGCAGCGGGGCACCCGGGAATTCCTGGGGGACGAGGACGTGAGCGAGGCCATCCGCTCCCCGGAGGTGACCCGCATGGTCACCCCGGTGTCGGCGGACGGGCGAGTCCGGGAGGTGCTGGTGGACCAGCAGCGGGCCATCGCGGGCTCGGGGGGCTGGGTGGTGGACGGCCGGGACATCGGAACGGTGGTTTTCCCGGACGCATGCTGCAAAGTATTCCTCACGGCCGGCGTGGAGGTGCGGGCCCGGCGCCGGGCCCTGGAACTGGAGGCCAAGGGGGCCTCCGTGTCCCTGGCGGAGGTGGCGGCGGATATCGAACGCCGCGACCTGGCGGATTCCACCCGCGCCGTGGCGCCCCTCCGGAAGGCCGCGGACGCGGTGGAACTGGACTCGGGCGGCATGGGGTTGGAGGAGGTGGTGGAGTGGATCGTGGCGCTCCACCGGCGCCACTGATCACACCCGGAATTCGTCGGGGCGCCAGGTCTGGATGCGCTTCTTGATGGCCTCGCCGCCCAGGTTCTCCCGGAGGGCCTCCTCCACCCGGGCCGCCAGTTCCCCGTCGGAGGCGAAGCGCAGGGCCACGAACTGTCCGGGCCGCAGGCGGTCGATTTCCGGCCGCAGGCTTTCGGGGAGCAGGGCCCGCATGCGCAGGGTCTCCTCCAGGCGGATCACCCGGTCCTGCACCCGCAGGGCGTAGAGGCGGATCTTGAGGAAGGCCAGGGCCAGGAAGGCCAGGAGGAGGAGCTGGGTCCAGGCCCCCGCGTGGCCGCGGATGGCTCCCAGGACGGCCAGGGCGATGCACGCCAGGAGCAGGCCGAAGCCCCAGTAGTGGTACCCGGGATCCAGGCGGCGGTGGGTGGCGTAGGACTGGGTCACGGGAGGCTCCTTAGCGGGCGGGGCGGAAGGCCTTGATCACGGCGGGGTCGGTTTCCAGGATGGGGCCCCCGGCCAGTTCGATGCAGTAGGGGATGGCGGGGAACACCGCGTCCAGGCATTCCCGGATGGACTTGGGGCGCCCCGGGAGGTTCACCACCAGGCTGGAACCCCGCAGCCCCGCCATCTGCCGGCTGAGGATGGCGGTGGGGACGTACTGCAGGGACACCGCGCGCATGCGCTCCCCGAAGCCGTCCAGGATCCGGGGGCACACGGCCCGGGTGGCCTCGGGCGTCACGTCCCGGGGCGAGGGCCCCGTGCCGCCGGTGGTGAGCACCAGGCAGCAGCCCTCCTCGTCGCACAGGGCCCTGAGGGTGGCCTCGATGACGGGCTGTTCGTCGGGGATGACGTGGTAGCGCTCCTCCCAGGGCGTGGCGAGGTAGGCCCGGAGGGTGTCGCGGATGGCGGGCCCGCCCAGGTCCTCGTAGACCCCCGAGCTTGCCCGGTCGGAAATGGTGACGATGCCGATGCGTGGTTTCATGGGGCTATCCTACACGAAAGGGCGGGCTCCGGATGCCGTTGGGCCCTCCGGCAGGGGCGAGCCTGCCCTGCCGGGGGGCTGCTGGGCCAGCCGCGAGGTTCCGGGGGGAAGGGCCGGCCCATGGGGTCCCGGAGCGGCGCCCCGACCCACCGGTAGCGCCACCAGCAAGCTGCTGCTGGCGCTTGCCGTCATCCATTGACTAGGGGGACGGTGGAGGTGGAGCGAAAAGCTGGCCACCCCAGTTTTTCCTGCTTTTCCCAGCGCCCCAGCGAGCCCTCAGCGCCCCAGCGTTTTTCTTTTTCCCCGGTCATCCACGGCCCTCGTGTCCGGGCCGAAACGCCAAGGGCGCCCGGAGGCGCCCTTTGGCGAAAGCACGTGATGACCTACTTGTGGTCGTGGTCGCAGTCCGGCCCATGGACATGTTCGGCAGCCTGGACCGAATCCGGGGACCCGCCCTCCTGGTGCTCCAGCTCGCCGCCCTCCAGACCGCCCGCGTCAAACCGGGCCGAGGGGATGCCGGCCTCGCGGCGGCGCTCCAGCTCCACCAGGGCCGCGAAGGCGTCCTTGTCCAGCAGCTCCTCGGTGACCGTGGCCGCGGCCACCATCATCTGGAAGATCTTGTCGGTGCGCACCCGGCCCTTGATCTCGGTGGTGGAGCCGCGCTTCTCCAGGTTGGCCTTGAAGGCCTCGAAGGTCTGGGGGACCTTGTGCTCCTCCATGATGGCGCGGATCTCGGCGTCGATCTCCTCGTCGGTGACCTGGAGGTCCTCGGCGTTGCCGATGCTCTGGAGCAGGTAGCCGGAACGCACGGCGCGCTCGGCGTCCTGCATGCGGCTCTGGCGGTAGCCGGCCCAGTTGATGTTCTTGGGATCCACGCCCTGGCGGGCGGCCATTTCGGCGAATTCCTGGCAGTAGTCGTCCAGCTGGAGGCTGACCATGGAGGAGGGCACCTCGAAGGGGGCGGCGTCCAGGAGGGTGTCCAGGAGGGTGGAGTGCAGGCGGGCCACGGCGTCGCGCTCGGCGGCCTCTTCCAGGTCCTTCTTCACGAAGGCCTTGAGATCCTCCAGGTTCTCGTGGGCGCCCAGGTCCTTGGCGAACTCGTCGCTCAGCTCGGGCACCTCGCGCATGCGCAGGTCCTTGAGGGTGGCCTCGTAGGCCACGGCCTTGCCGGCCATGGCGCGGTTGGGGTCCTCGGCGGGGATGGTGATGGAGAACTTCTTGGTCTCGTCCGCCTTCATGCCCAGGATCTCGCCGTCGAAGGGGCGGCCTTCGGCCAGCTGGATGACCTGGTCCGTGTAGTTCACGGGCTTCATGCCCTGGGGCTTCACCTTGATGTCCAGGGTGGCGAAGTGGCCGAGGGCGGCGGGGGCGTCCTCCACGGGGATGAACTTGGCGTGCTGCTGGCGCAGGGACTCCAGGTGCTCCGCGATGGCCTCGTCGTCGATGGCGCGCTTCTTCTTGGTCACCGCCAGGCCCTTGTAGTCGGGCAGGGTCACTTCGGGGGCCACGTCGAACTGGGCGCGGAAGACGCCCTCGGCGCCCTCCTTCAGGTCGATCTTCTCCAGGGCGGGCCGGGAGATGGGGTTGGCGCCGGCCTGGGCGGCGGCGGCCATGAAGTGCCGGGTGATGAGGTTCTCGGCCACCTCGGACTGGATCTCCCGCTCGTAGCGCTTCATGAGCACGTCCTTGGGGGCCTTGCCGGGGCGGAAGCCGGGCACCTTGACCTTCGGGGCGATCTTCGCGAGGACCTTGCCGAACTCCTCGCTGACCTCGGCGGCCGGGACCGTGACGTCGATGGACTTCCGGGTGGAGGTGTGGTGCGTGAGGCTGGACTGCATGGGTGCTCCTGGAACAGGTTGAGGTGCGTCGGGCGGGGGGGTGGTGCGAATGGCGGGACTCGAACCCGCACGGTGTGAACCGCTGGAACCTAAATCCAGTGCGTCTACCAGTTCCGCCACATTCGCTTGGAGAGGTGCTGCAGGCTCTTCGTGGTGCGCCCGGAGCGACTCGAACGCCCGACCCTCAGGTTCGAAGCCTGATGCTCTATCCAGCTGAGCTACGGGCGCACAACGAAACCGCTATTTTGCCACGAAACCGGCGGGAATTCACGCTTCAATCGGCGGGGGCGCCCAGGCACCAGGCATCGGCCCGGGCGTTGCGGGCGAGGGTTTCCAGGTGGGGGTTGGAAAGACCCAGGTCCCGGGCCGCGTTCCACTCGCCCGGCAGGTCGGTCGGGATGAGGCCGGGATCGTCGGTGCCCAGGGCGCAGCGGACCCCGGCCTCCAGGAGGAGGGGCAGGGGGTGGGGCCCCAGATCCGGCACCAGGGCCCGGTTGGAGGTGGGGCACACGTCCAGGGCGATCCCCCGGTCCACCAGGAGCTCCACCAGGGCGGGGTCGGAGGCGGCCCGCACCCCGTGGACGATGCGCTCCACCCCCGCGTCCAGGATGGCCTCCCGGACGTTGGCGCCCGGGCCGTTCTCCCCGGCGTGGGCCGCCAGGCGAAGGCCTGCGCCGCGGGCCCGCTGGAACACCGGGGCCCAGTCCCGGAAGGGGACCCGCTCCAGGCCGCCGGTGGAGAAGCCCACCACCCATCCGGGCCTTCCGGGCAGCACCAGGTCCAGCACCTCGTGGCCGTGCCCGGGGCCGAAGTGGTTCACGGCGTCGATGATGACGGCGATGCGGATCCCATCGCGCCCGGCTTCCCGGATGCCCTCGTCCAGACCCTTCCACAGCGCGTCCAGGGAGAGGAAGGCCGCCTGCTTCACCAGCAGGTGCGGGGAGACCCAGAGATCCACGCCCCGGGGCCCACCGTCGGCCGGGGGAAGCCGGCCGGCCGCGGCCCGCACCGCGTCCCGCACGGCGTCCGCGTCGCACAGGAAGCGGCAGCCGAAGAAGAAGGCCTGGATGAAGCTTTCAAACGGAACCGCCTCCCCGCGCCACAGGGCCTCCAGGGGCGCGGGGAGCTCCATGCCCCGCTCCCGGGCCCGGTCCCGCACCCACCGGGGATCCAGGCCGCCCTCCAGGTGGGCGTGGCGGTCGATCCCGGGGCAGGGGGGCATGGGGCTGGATCTATTCGTCGTAGTCGTCCATCTGCAGGTCGCCGGGGTCCACGCCCTCGGCCCGGGCGCCGGAGATGCCGAGGCTTTCCTCCAGGGTGTCCTCGGTGGCCGGATCCACCTCGCCTTCGGGGATGAAGTCGTCATCGATCTGGAGCGCCGCCTTCTCCTTCTTGACGGCCTTGGGCTTGGCGGGTGCTTCCTTCTGGTTCGCGCCGCACTTGGGGCACAGGGCCTCAGGTTTCGTGAAGTCGTAGAACTTCGCTCCGCATCCGAAACAGGTCCATTTCTTTCCAAGATTCGCCATGGCTTCCTCAATCCCGTTTAAGGGTCAAGGATTTACCATGATTCAGGGCCCGTGTCACCAGGAAGAATGGGCTAGTGCGCTCCCCAGGGGGCCGGTCCCAGCCGGGAGGGGTCTCCGGCGCATAGCTGCTGGACAACCGTGTGGTAGAAAATCTGGTGCTGGTTTTCCAGGTCGATGCCGTACCTTTCCACGAACGAAGCCCGGCTCCGGTCCAGTTCGTCCTTCAGGACGGGGTAGAGGCTGCCGTCCTGCTGGCCCTGGGTGACCTTGGCGGGGAAGTACAGTTCGATGTCGCCCACCAGGACCCGGGCGCTGCGCTCGGCGTTCTGGCGCACGCGGGGGTCCAGGGGGGCGCCCTGGGGCTCGGCGATGGCGTCCGGGATGCGCTGGGTGAGGGTGGAGGGGTGGGATTCCACGGGCGCGGAGCGCTCCTCGTCCTTCACCCCCGCCAGGAAGGACAGGCGCGCCTCGGCGCAGAGGGCCAGGGCCCGCACGTGGTTGGGGTGGTCGATGGCGGCCTGGAGGCCGCTGTCCACCAGGAGCAGGGCCACGATGCGCTTGCGCAGGCGCAGGGGGAGGATGAGGATGTCCCGGGCCTGGAAGCGGCTCAGGGGGGCCAGGAGGGCCTGGTAGGCGGGACCCGGGCCCGCCACGAAGAGGGCGCGGCCGGAAAGCAGCTCCTCCAGGTCCGGGGGGGGGACCACGGGGCTGCCGGCCCGGGGGGATTCGCCGTCGAAGCCCCGGTGGGCGAAGGCGGTGGCGATGCCCTGCTTGAGGACGAAGAGGGCGCTGCGCTCCACGAAGCGCTGGGTGGCGTCCAGGAGGTGCTTGAGCACCTCGCCCTGGGTGTGGGCGTTCTCCAGGAGGTCCAGCCCCGCGCCCAGGTCCCCGTCGGTGTCCGGGGGGGGCTCGGGGGCCGGGGGAGGCTCGGGCACCGGCATGGCCGCCTGGATGGATTCCAGGAGGGCCTCGTCCGGCGCCAACTGGCCGATGCCGTCGCTCCAGGCGAGCATCACCCGCTCCAGGAGGGCCTGCTGGCGGGTGTCAACCCACTGCTGCAGCAGATGCTTCAATGAGGCCTGCAGATTCTCGTCCATGTCGTTCCCGATTTGAGGCAATGGTACCCGAAAACCCGGCCGTCCAACCCGCGGCTGGCAATTATTCCGCCGGGGCGATAGGATTCACCCAGGTTCAAGGGCCCCAACATGGAGCGAACAAGCATGGCCGATCTTTTGATCCAGGTGCGCGAGGTGGATGGTGTGGCGGTGATGCGGCCCGAGGGCTTCATCAACGCCCATACGGTCCGGATGTTCGAGGACGCCCTGGAGAAGCTCGTGGCCGAGGGCCGGTTCACCATCCTCCTGGACTGCCAGGGCCTCAACTACATCAGCTCCGCAGGCCTGGGGGCCATCATGGGCCTCATCGAGACCGTGCGGGACAACGGCGGGGACATCCTCCTCTGCAACCTCCACGAGAACGTCTTCGCGATCTTCGACACCCTGGGGTTCACCCAGCTGTACCGGGTCTTTCCCACGGAGGCCGAAGCCATCCTGGCCGTGGCCGGGAAGGCCTGAGTGCGTGCCGCCGCAGACCCCGAGAGCTTCCGGCTGGTCATCCCCAGCCAGACGCGGTACCTGAACCTGGTCACGGGCCTGGCCAAGCGGGCCTCGCTGGTGGCGGGCATGGACGACGCCACCGCCGCCAAGGTCTCCATCGCCGTGGACGAGGCCGTCACCAACGTCATCATCCACGCCTACCGGGGCGAGAGCACCCACCAGGTGGAGATCGAGCTGCGCTTCCGGGAGGAGGCCCTGGAGATCCGCATCTGGAACACCGGCGGCGGCCTCCACGACGAGGACGTGGTGCTGCCCGATCCCAAGGAGTACGTCAAGCACCCCCGCAAGGGCGGTCTGGGGCTCCTGCTCATGAGCCGCTTCATGGACGAGATCCACTTCAAGGACACCGACGGGCGCAGCGAGTGCTGCATGATAAAGCGCACTCCAGCCTGATTCGTGGGATTATCGGGGTCTGGGAAGGCAACCGGCGTGCGGCCATGCCCCCCAGGGAGGCTCCCGCAGTGCTCTCATTCGGCAGACACCTGAAAACCGCCATGCTGTGCCTGGGGTTCATCGCCGCCCAGGCCCAGCAGACGGAGCCTTCGGTGGAGGCCCGGAAGGCCGCCCTGCCCGCCCTGAAGGGCCAGGAGCGCATGGCGGCGCTCCTGGACCTGGCCAACGGCATCGAATCGGCCTCCCCCCAGGAGGCCCTGGTGTACGCCCAGGAGGGGCTCTCCCTCGCCGTGGCGCAGGGGGACCGCAACCGGGAGGCCGCCTTCCTCACGTCCACCGCCTACTGCTCGGGCCAGTCGGGGGACTACCCCAAGGCCATCGAGTACGGGCGGAGGGCCCTGGCCCTGAGCACCCAGCTGGGCGACAAGGACCGCATGGCCAAGGCCCACAACGCCCTGGCCATCACCTACACCTTCGTCGGTTCCTACAGCCAGGCCCTGGACGAGGCCATCGAATCCCTGCGCCTGCGGGAGGAGCTGGGGCTGGAGAAGGCCGTGACCCAGTCCCTGAACCTCATCGGGGTCGTGTACCACAACAGCGGGCAGTACGACAAGGCGCTGGACTACTACGGGCAGATCCTCAAGCGCATCGACCAGCACCCGGACAACAAGCGCCTCATCCTGACCCGGCTCAACATCGGCTTCGCCCAGTTCAAGATGGGCCGGCTGGAGGAGGCCCTCGCCAACCACCAGGCCGCCTTCGCCCTCTCCCGGGAGACCCGGGACGACAGCTATCTCGCCTACAACTACATGAACCTGGGTATGACCTATTCGGAACTGCGGAAGTTCGACCTGGCCCGGGAAAACCTGCGCCTGGCCCGCCTCCAGTACGCCAAGTTCAACCACCGCCACGGCCTCGTGCAGGTGCTCAACGCCTCGGCGCGCATGCACCTGCTTTCGGGCTCGTACCGGCAGGGGATCCCCATCGCCCGGGAGGCGGCGGCCCTGGCCAGCGTCATCAACGCCCGGGACGAGCGCAAGCGCAGCTTCGAGCTCATCGCCGAACTCCACGAGAAGCTGGGCGAGACCGCCGAGGCCTACCGCGCCTTCAAGCAGGCCATGGAGATCAAGGATTCCATCTACACCATCCAGGAAAGCAACAAGATCGCCGAATCCACCATGAAGATCGTGACGATCCGCAAGGACAACGAGATCGAGGCGCTGAAGAAGGAACGGGTGATCGCCTCCCTCCAGCTGGAGCGGAACCGGTACTTCCTGGCCGCGCTGGTGCTGGGCCTGGGCACCCTGGGCACCGCCATCGTCGTCATGGCCGTGCACAGCCGGAACGTGCGCCGGAACCGCGAGGCCCTGCGGCGCTCCAACGACGCCCTGGCCCGCATCAACCTGGAGCTCCAGGAGCGCATGAACGAGATCAAGACCCTCAGCGGCTTGCTTCCCATCTGCGCCCAGTGCAAGAAGATCCGCAACGACCAGGGGTACTGGACCCAGCTGGAGAGCTACGTGTCCGAGCACACCTCCGCCACCTTCTCCCACGGCATCTGTCCCAACTGCGCCGAGGATCTCTACCCCGAGGCCATGGACCGCATGCGCAAACGGACCGGGTCCACGCCATGACCGGTCCCGCGGGAATGCCCCCCTTCGAGCGCCTGCGGGAGCTGTGCACGCGGATCCCCGAGGGCACCCAGGAGCTGCTGCCCATCATCGACTTCCTGGAGACCTTCCCGGCCCAGGCCACGGAGGAGGCCCTGATCCACCTGGTGGGGGTCACGGCCCTGGGCATCGCCAAGGCCAGCCAGGGCGGCATCTGGAACGGCACCCGGTGGATCTTCCTGCGGGGCAACGCCTCGCCCTTCCCCTCCCACCCCGGCCCGGGCTGGACGAGCCTGCCCTGGGCCTACGGGGAGGAGCAGTACGGCCACCTGGTGGTGCGCACCCCGGAGGTGCCCGCGGCGCTCACGCTCCTCCTCTCCATTTCCGCGCCCCTCCTGGCCTGGCGGCGCCTGGAGGCCAACCGCAGCGACCAGAACCGGGCCCTGGCCCTGCAGCTCTCGCGCCTGAACACCCTGTTCGACCTCACCCGCAACCTGGGGGAGGTGGAGACCCGGGGCGAGCTCATCCGGCTCATGGGCAACACCCTGGCGGGGGAGTTCCACATCCAGCGGCTCCTGGTGGTGGGCGCCGACGGCAGCGTCGTTCACAGCCGGGGCCTGGGGCCGCTGCCGGCGGTGCTGGAAGGCGAGAGCATCCACCGCATCGTGGCCGAAAAGGGCCTAGCCCACGCGGTGGAACTGCGGGACCAGGACCACAGCTACGGCTTCGCCTACGCCGCCGAGCCCGCCCAGGGCCGGCTCAACGACGACGACGAGCTTTTCTTCCAGACCCTCATCAACATCACCTCCACCCAGCTGGGTGGCCTCGAGCTGCGGGAGACGCGGATCCAGGCCATGAAGCTGGAGAAGGACCTGGAGCTGGCCCGCAACATCCAGCGCCGCATCCTCCCCAAGCGCCTGCCGGAGCCCGAAGGCTGGCAGTGCGCCGCGGCCAACCTGCCCTACCAGGCCGTGGGCGGCGACCTGTACGACCTCTGGATGGCCTCGGACGTGGACCGCAGCCCGCGCCTCCACATCGCCCTGGCCGACATCTCCGGCAAGGGACTGCCGGCCTCCCTCATGATGACCCAGCTCTCGGCCTTCCTGCGGGCCATGGCCGACCGGCGCGTGGTGGACTGGGGCGCCCTGGCCCTGCGCCTCAACGCGCGCATGAACGAGGTGCGGGACCAGAACCGCTTCGCCACCCTCTTCATGGGCAGCCTCAACCCGGCCACCGGCGACCTCCGCTACGTGAACGCGGGCCACAATCCCCCCCTCCTGGTGCCCGGGGACGGGCGGCCCCTGGAGCACCTGCAGCCCACCGGGCCCATGGTGGGGCTCCTGCCCGGGGCGGTGTTCCGGGAAGGGCGGGCCACCATGCACCCCGGGGACGCCCTGGTCATCTTCACGGACGGGGTGTCCGAGGCCGAGAACCTCGCCGGGGAGGACATGGGGGAGGACCCCCTGGTGGCCACGGTGCTGGAGAACCCCGGCGCCAGCGCCGACGACCTCTTCGAGAAGCTCCTGACCCGCACCTTCCAGCACCTGGACGGGGGCGGCTTCAAGGACGACGTGACCCTGGTGGTGATCAAACGGCTGTGAGTGTAAAGTGGGCCCGGGGAGCGACGCATGAATAGTGTTAAAACGTTCATCCTGATCATGGTCATGACCGGGCTGCTGGTTTGGGCGGGCGGCCTGCTGTACGGGGACATGGGCATCGTGCTGGCCCTGGGTTTCGCCATCCTCATGAACGGCGTCAGCTATTTCTTCTCGGACAAGATCGTCCTGGCGGCCTACCGGGCCCAGCTGGTGGGGCCCGCCGACGCCCCGGAGCTGTACGCCATCGTGGCCAACCTGGCCCAGCGGGCCGGCCTGCCCATGCCCAAGGTGGCCATCATCCCCGACGAGACCCCCAACGCCTTCGCCACCGGGCGCAACCCCGACCACGCCGTGGTGGCCGTCACCGAGGGCATCCTCCGGGCCCTGTCCCGGCCCGAGCTGGAGGGCGTCCTGGCCCACGAGCTGGGCCACGTCAAGCACCGGGACATCCTCATCGGCAGCCTCGCGGCGGTGCTGGCCCAGGCCATCATGCTGCTGAGCCGCATGGCCTTCTGGTTCGCCCCCCGGCGGGACGACGACTCCGGCAGCCCCCTCGTGGCCATCCTCGTGATGATCCTGGGCCCCATCGCGGCCCTCCTGCTGCAGATGGCCGTGAGCCGCTCCCGGGAGTACGAGGCCGACGACTACTCCGCCCACCTCACGGGCCGCCCCGACCAGCTGGCCTCGGCCCTGGGACGGCTGGCCGCCTACAACCAGCAGGTGCCCATGCGGGACGCCCAGCCCGCCACGGCCCACATGATGATCGTGAACCCCCTGCGGGGCGGCGGGATCCTTTCGCTCTTCTCCACCCACCCCCCCATGGAGAAGCGCATCCAACGCCTCAACGCCATGGCGATCCAGATGCGGTAGGGTGGGAGCCGATGCGCGAACGGATCGGCAAGTTCGAGATCGTCAAGATGATCGGGCACGGGTCCATGGGCGAGGTGTACCTGGCCAAGGATCCCCTCCTGGACCGCCCCGTGGCCGTGAAGACCATCCGCCTGAACGCGAGCTTCGCCCCGGAGGCCAACGCGCGCTTCGAGCGGGAGGCCCGGTCCGCCGGGTCCCTGAACCACCCCAACATCGTCACGGTCTTCGAATTCGGCGAGGACGAGGGCACCCACTACCTGGCCATGGAGTACGTGGACGGCGAGGACCTGGGGGCCGCCATCCGCGGCGGGGAGCACAGCCGGGAGGACCTGCTGGAGCTCCTGGCCCAGGCCTGCGACGGGCTGGCCTTCGCCCATGACCACGGCATCATCCATCGGGACATCAAGCCGGCCAATATCCTCGTGAGCCGCCGGGGCCGCAGGGCCCAGGCCAAGCTCATGGATTTCGGCGTGGCCGCCGTGGAGCAGTCCGAGCTCACCCAGAAGGGCAACTGGATGGGCACCGCCAACTACATGGCCCCGGAGTACCTGGACACCGGCAAGGCCCTGCCCGCCTCGGATCTCTTCGCCATGGGGGTGGTGCTCTACGAGATCCTCACGGGAGGCCGCAAGCCCTTCGCGGGGGAGACCCCCGCCTCCATCCTGGGCGCCATCCTGGGCCGGCCCCCGGCGCCCTTCACCCCGGAGGAGCTGGCCACCCTGAACCCCGCCCTCCTGGCCCTTGTGGACCGCACCCTGGCCAAGGACCCCGCGGAGCGCTACCCCAGCGCGGACGCGCTGGCCGAGGCCATCCGGGAGGCCGCGGCCTCCCTGGCCCGGGGCCCCGGGGAGGTGCCCGCCGTGCGCACCCTGGTGGTGGGCAAGGGCGGCAAGGGCCAGTGCATGAGCCTGCGGGTGGCCCTGCGCCAGGCCGACCCGGGCATGCGCATCCTCGTCCTGCCCGGCCTCTACCGGGAATCCCTGGTTGTGGACAAGGACGTGACCCTCGTGGGCGAGGGCGGGGCCGCGGAGGTGGTGATCGAGAGCCTTCAGGGCCCCTGCCTCGCCCTGAACGCCGCCGACGTGCGCCTGGGCGGGCTCACCCTGCGCAGCGCCGATTCCTCAGCGGCGCTCCAGGCCCTGCGGGGCCGGGTCCTGGCGGAAGGCTGCGCCTTCGAGGTGGCGGGGGGCCCGGCCATCCAGGTGGCGGGCACCGCGGCGGAACCCACCTTCCAGGACTGCCGGATCGGGGGGGCGGGCCCGGTGGCCGTCCTGGTCGAGGCCCATACCGTGGCGCGCCTGGAGGGCTGCGAAGTGGCCGGGGACTTCCTCGCCGGCGTGCGCGCCGGCGCCGGCGCCCGGGTCCTGCTCCATGGGTGCGCCCTGGGCGGAGGCCGGGGGGTGGGGGTCCACCTGCTGCCCGGTGCCCAGGCCACCCTGGAGGACTGCCGCATTTCGGGACAGGCCGCCGGGGGCGTCGAGGTGGAGGCCGAGGCCCGGGCCGAACTGCGCCGCTGCCGCATCCTGGATTCCGGGTCCATCGGCGTCCTGGCCCTGGAGCGGGGCCAGGCCACCCTGGACGACTGCGAACTGGGGGGCCACGCCCTGGCCGGGGTGCACGGCGCCCACGGCGCCACCCTCACCCTCCGGCGCTGCCGCCTGGCCGGGAACGGGGGCCTGGGGGGCTCCATAACGGACCAGGGGCTGCTGGCCATGGAGGACTGCGAGCTCTCCGGCAATCAGGAACCCGCCGTGCTGGCCCACCGGGGCGCCACCGCGCAGCTGAAGTCCTGCAGGATCTTCGATGGGAAATCCTTCGGGGTCCTGTGCTCCTGGCGGGGCCGCGCCGTCCTGGAGGGCTGCGAGATCTACGGCAACGCCGGCACCGGCGCCAAGGTGGAGCCCGGCGGCAGCCTCCTCCTGGTGCGCTGCGACCTGCGCGACGGCAAGGACACCGGCATCCTGCTCCTGGAGGACGCCGAGGCGACGCTCGAGGAATGCGTGGTGCACCGCAACGCCCGGGGCGGGATCCTGCTGGCCCGGGAGGCCTCCGACCCCATCCTGCGGGGCGGGAACCGGCTGCAGGACGCCCTCATTCGCGAAACCGCCAGCGGCGAGGGGGTGAAGGTCGCACCGGTGAGGAAGGCCTGACCCGGGCGCCCGCCGGGGGACGGCGGAGCGCGGCGGGCGAACCCGGTCCGGCTACTTCCTGAATTTACTGAAGGTGGGCCGCACGAAGGTGAAGAGGTGCACGACGTCGTTCGTGTTCCTGACGACCTTTTTATACGTGACCGTGGAATAGTCGAAATCCTGGGCGTCTTCCACGTTGCTGAACTGGAACCAGTCGCAGTTCGAGCCGTTATTGTTGTTGACCATGATGTACTCGACCTGCGATTTCGCCCAGTCCCTGACCCGGAAGCCGTAGCTTCCAACCTCATCCCTATCCTTGTAGTGGGCCGCGAAAACCATGTCGACGGTCTCGCTCGGGCCGACCAGCCACCCGACATCGGGCATCTTCGCGTTGGCCGGTACGTTATTCGGCACGATCACCGCGACATCCCGGGTCCTGTACGTCATGGGACTGATGTAGAAGGGTTTCGCTGTCGTGTTCTTGAATTGCATCGCGCGGCGATGCACTTCGGCGTCCGCGGAAAGGTTGGGTGCCATGGCCGCGAAGGCGGCGAGGGCGAGCACGGCGGTACGAAGATTGGGCATGGAGCCTCCATGGGGTTGGGTACGACGAATCCACCCCGGGGTGTGCTTCCTCGCGGCGGGTTTCCAGTGCACAAACTATGCGCTATTTATTAAACTGCGCAAGTATTAACAATTATTAATTTTCGGAATCCCCGCCCAGCATCGCGTCCAGGGTCGCCAGGGATTCGGGGCCCACTTCGGTGGAGACGAACCGGGTCAGGTCGGCCTGGGCCAGCAGCAGGGTGGGGTCCACGGCGTCGCAGAGGATGGCGATGGGAATCGCGCCCAGGCCCGCCACCTCGGCCTCGATGGCGCGCACCGCCTCCAGGGGCTCGGCGTCCCCGGCGCGGACCACGGAGAGATCCACGATGCACAGGCGCGGGGGATGCCGGCGGGGCTCCGCGGAGGTGAGGGCGGCAAGTTCGACCAGGGTCCCGGCTACCAGCAGGCGGTGGAAACCCGCCTCCCGCAGCCGCAGCTCCAGGTCGGCCCGATGGGGGCCGCCGGGCATGACCAGGCCCACGGCGGAGGCGCGCCGGCGGAGCCGGCGCAGGAGGTCGCCGGCGGCCATCTGGGCATCGGGGGGCCTCATCTCCGCGGCGGGTTCCAGGGTGCGGCCCTCGGCGCGCAGGGCCACCGCCCCTCCCTCCACCCGGGGACCGGAGCCCCGCTGCAGGCGGTCGCGCACCTCCAGGGCGGACTGGATGAGGGCCTCCTCCTCGGGGGTGAGGGAGGTGAAGTTGACGCCCAGGATCACTTCGCTGCCCCGCTCGGTGGCGTGGGTGCAGATGCCCCGGGCGTCCAGCAGGTGGATGCGGGGGAGGTCCTGCACACGCACCCGGGGGAAGCCCTTGCCCCGTTCGAAGAGGGCGGTGGAGGGCGGGATGCGCACGCCCGTGTCCAGGCGGATGACCCGGTCCACCCGCAGGGCCAGGCCGCCCAGGCTGATGTTCACCAGGGGGCCGGCCACACCCAGGCCCGGCAGGCCGGAATCCTGGAGGATCACGTAGGCGCTCTCCCGGGGCCGGAAGGGGTAGCGCTTGTGCACCCGGCGGTCCGAAAGCAGGAGGAAGGCGGGCCGCTCGAACCGGTACTGGAGGTACCCCTCCCGGGCCAGGAAGGTGATGTGGCCCTCGTACCGCTGTTCCCCCGCGGCGCACAGGAACTGGAAGACGGCGCCCACCAGCAGCTCGTGGGGCAGGGGCCGCACCAGCTTGAGGACCAGGGCCTCCTCCTCCCAGTGCAGGCTCCGGATCGTGGAGAAGTAGGGCAGGGTGCTGGTGCCCTCCACGCGGATGGGGAACTCCGCCTCCGAATCGAAGAGTCCCTGGAAGATGTCCCTCAGGACGGCGGGATCCTCGATGCGGGTGCCGGGATCGGCGGGTTTGCCTGCCTTGAGCTTTGCCATGGCCTGCTCAGTATGTGCCTCAGACGTTGAAAAGGAAGTGCATCACGTCCCCGTCCTTCACGACGTACTCCTTGCCCTCGGAGCGCATGCGGCCCATCTCCTTGGCGCCCTGCTCCCCCTTGTGGGCGATGAAGTCCTCGAAGCCGATCACCTGGGCCCGGATGAAGCCCTTCTCGAAGTCCGTGTGGATGACCCCGGCGGACTGGGGGGCCGTGGCCCCGATGGGGATGGTCCAGGCCCGCACCTCCTTGACGCCGGCGGTGAAGTAGGTCTGGAGGTTGAGCAGCCGGAAGGAGGCCTGGATGAGCCGGTTGAGGCCCGGTTCGGAGAGCCCGGCCTCCTCCAGGAAGAGGGGGCGCTCCTCGGGGGCCAGTTCCTGGATCTCGGCTTCCAGCTTGGAGCAGATGGGGATCACGGGGCAGCCCCGCTGGGCGGCCGCGGCCACCAGGGCCGCGTAGTGGGGGTTGGCCATGGGGTCCGGGATATCGGCCTCGGAGATGTTGCCCACCAGGAGCATGGGCTTGAGGGTGATGAAGCCGAAGGACTTCACCAGGGCGAGGTCCTCCTTGTACAGATCGGCGGTGGAGGCCCAGGCCCCGCCGTCCAGGGCGCCGTGCACCTTCTCCAGGGCGGCGACCAGCTGCTGGGATTCCTTGTTGCCGCTCTTGGCGATCTTGCGGTGGCGCTCCAGGGCCTTCTCGGCCCCGTCCAGGTCCTTGATGATCAGCTCGGTGTCGATGATGGCCAGGTCCCGCACGGGGTCCACGCCGCCCTCGACGTGGGTGACGTCCCCGTCCACGAAGCAGCGCACCACCTGGACGATGGCGTCGGTCTCGCGGATATTGGCGAGGAAGGCGTTGCCCAGGCCCTCGCCCTTGCTGGCGCCCCGCACGAGGCCGGCGATGTCCACGAATTCCTGGCTGGCGGGAAGCACCCGCTGGGGGTTCACGATCGCCGCCAGGTCGTCCAGGCGGGAATCCGGCACGTCCACGACGCCGGTATTGGGCTCGATGGTGCAGAAGGGATAATTGGCCGAGGCTGCTCCGGCCCGGGTCAAAGCATTGAAAAGGGTGGACTTACCAACATTGGGAAGGCCCACGATTCCGCACTGCACTGCCATTCGGTCTCCTTGTCCTGATCCACCAGTGTCTCAGGGCAGGGCTCAGCCGGGAAGGACCCGGACGGTGTAGGCCGAAGTTGTGGTGGCGCCCGCCCCCACCTGGAAGACCCCGGGCTTCTCGCCGAACTCGCCGTCGAAGGCCGCGGGACTGGCGAAGCCCCGCCAGGGTTCGATGCACACGAAGCCCGCGCCCGGCCGGGTCCAGATGCCCAGCTGCGGGAAGCCCTCCCAGCTCACCTCCACCACGGGGGCGCCGGGGGCCGAGTAGCGCAGGAAGCGGCTCTCCACCGGGTTGAAGATGAGGGCGTCCTCCTGGAAGATCTCGTCCCGCAGGGCCAGTTCCCGGTTCTTAAGGGGGCTGGGCTGGTTCCCCGCGCCCAGGAGGCCCCGGGCGTCCAGCACGGGCAGGAAGGCCATTTCGGGCTTCTCGAAGACCATGCGGTGTGATTCCCTGGGTATATCGGGATGCAGGGGCCAGCGGAAGGCGGGGTGCGCCCCGAGGCTGGCGAAGAGGACCGAACCGCCCGGGTTGTGCAGGTCGTACTGCACCCGCAGCTGGTTCCCGTCGATGCGGAAGGTGACGCACAGCTCGAAGGGGAAGGGGTAGGCCGCGCGGGTGCCCTCGTCGTCGCAAAGGCGCAGGGTGACGGAATGCGCGGTCAGGCGCTTGAGGGCCCATTCCCGGTCCCGGGCGAAGCCGTGGCGGCCCAGGGCGTGGTCCCGGCCCTTGTGGCGGAGCCGGTCGTTCTTGAGGGCCCCGACGATGGGGAAGAGATTGGGCGCCTGCCGTGCCCACACCGCGGGGTCGCCGTCCCACAGGAGGTCCATGCCGGAGCCGGTCTGGAGCCGGCAGAGCTCGGCGCCCGCGGTGCGCACCGAGGCGCGGAGCAGGTCGCCTGCGATATGGTACGTGCCCACGGTGGCCTCCCGAACGGTCATCATAGGCCCGGGGGCGCCTAGCGGCAACCGCAGCCCACGTTGTCCAGCACCACGGAGGCCGCGGCCCAGAAGGCCTCCATCTCCTCGGGCTTGCCCAGGGTGACCCGCACGTGGTTGGGCAGGTCGTAGCCGTGCATGGGGCGCACGATGACGCCCGCCCTCAGGAGGTCCTTGAACAGCTCCGGCGCGGGGAGGGCGCTCTCCAGCAGGATGAAGTTGCCGGCCATGCCCGTGGCCTTGCACTTGTGGTTGGCGGCCTCGGTGAAGAAGGCCTGGCGGGCCTCGGCGTTGCGGGCGCGGGAGAAGGCCTCGAAGGCGTAGTCCTGCACCGCCGTCTCCGCGGCCACCTGGGCCAGCATGTTCGTGTTGAAGGGGCTGCGCACCCGCTCCAGGAGGGAGATGAGCTTGAGGTGGCCGACGCCGTACCCGATGCGCAGGGCGGCCAGGGAGTGGATCTTGGAGAAGGTGTGGAGCACGAGCAGGTTGCTGCGCTCGTCCAGGAACGACGCGGCGTCGGGGTAGGTCTCAGGATCCTCGTACTCCGAGTAGGCCTGGTCCACCACCAGGAGGATGTCGTCCCGCAGCTCGCGCACGAGCCGGGCCAGGCCCTCCCGGCCGAGCATGACGCCGGTGGGGTTGTTGGGGTTGCCCAGGAAGACGATGCGGGTGTCCAGCTGCACCGCGCCCAGGATGGCGTCCACGTCCATTTCCGTGGGGCTGCACGGGCACTCGATGAACCGGCCCCCCGCGGTCTGGGTGGCGATGCCGTAGATGGCGAAGGAGTGCTTGGGGGCGACGCCGCTGCCGCCGCCCAGGAGCGCGGCCTTGGCGGCCATCTCGATGATCTCGGAGCTGCCGTTGCCCAGGATGATCTGGCCCAGGTTCAGCCCCCGGCGCTTGGCGATGGCCGAGCGCAGGTAGAAGCCGTCTGAGACGGGGTAGAGCCCCAGCCCCTCGTAGGCGCTGCCCGTGACGGCCTTGATGACGCGGGCCTTCACGGCCTCGCTGGGGCCCCAGGGGTTCTCGTTGCTGGCGAGCTTGACGATGGATTCCAGCGCGAGCTCCCGCTGCACCTCCTGGATGGGTTTCCCGGGGACGTAGAGGGGGATCTGCCGGAGCGTTTCAAAGGCCTGGTTGGACAGCAGAGTCATGGCGGGGTCCTGTGGAGTAACCACTACCATGCCTCCACGCCAAGGCGTAATGCGTCACAACCTGGAAGTATTTTAGGCCGGCCGTTCCGAAAGGACCCGGTCGATGAGGCCGTATTCCTGGGCCTCGTCGGCGCTCATGAAATAATCACGATCCATGTCCTTCATGACCTTCTTGAGGTTCTGGCCCGTGTGCTTGGCCAGGGCGGCGGCGAGGTTGTCCTTCAGGCGCTGGATCTCCTTGAAGGTGATCTCGATGTCCGAAGCCTGCCCCTGGGCGCCGCCGGAGGGCTGGTGGATCATGATGCGGGCGCTGGGCAGGGCGAAGCGCTTGCCCTTGGTGCCGGCGGCCAGGAGGTGGGCGCCCATGGAGGCGGCCTGCCCGATGCAGTAGGTGACGATGTCGTTCTTCACGAACTGCATGGTGTCGTAGATGGCCAGGCCCGCGGTGACGCTGCCGCCGGGGCTGTTGATGTAGATCTGGATGTCCTTGTCCGGGTCCTCGCTCTCCAGGAAGAGCATCTGGGCCACCACGGCGTTGGCGACGGAATCGTCGATGGCGGTGCCCAGGAAGATGATGTTGTCCTTGAGCAGGCGGGAGTAGATGTCGTAGCTCCGCTCGCCCCGGGGGGTTTCCTCGATGACGATGGGCGGATAGTAGGCGCGTTCCATGGGTGCTCCTTCGGGGCTTAGGATACTTGCGTTGCGGACGGCGTGGATAGCCTTATTGTTAATTTATAGATCCCGCCTCCTCCCGCACCTCCTCCACCCAGGCCCGCCACGCGTCGGGTTGGAAGGGCCCGGCATGGCAGTGCAGGAGCCGCCTCAGGCCGCGGAAGCGGGCCGCGGCGGGGGCCCAGAGGGTCTCGGGCATGCGGGCCGCGGCTTCGGCGCAGGCCAGGGAGGCCTCGGGGGTCTGGCACACCAGGAGGGCCTCGTGGCCCGCCAGAAGGCAGTGGCGCACCTTGTCCTCCCAGCTCCATCCCTCCGCCCCGCCCATCTGCAGGTCATCGGGGATCCAGCGGGCCCGCACGCCCCAGGGGTTGCCGGCCACGCAGGGGGCGCTGAGGCTCGCGGGGAGGCCCTGGCTCCGGGGCACCTTGAGGTGGGCCACCATGACCAGGCGGTCCGCGTGGGCCAGGGCCCGGAAGGGGGCGAGGTTGGCGGCGATGGCCCCGGGGTCGAGGGTTTCGGGCAGGCCCACGTGGCTGTCCAGGCGGGTGCCGCCCAGGCCGGGGAAGTGCTTGAGGCAGCCCCGCACGCCCTGGGCCTCCAGGCCTTCCAGGAAGGCGCCGGCGGCGGCGATGGTCTCCTCCGGGTCGGCGCTGGCGCAGCGCCCGCCCAGGGCGGAATCCGGAGCCGGATCGTAGAGGTCGGCCACCGGCGCGAAGTCCACGTTGAAGCCCAGCATGCGCAGCCCCCGGCCCCACAGGCCCCCCCAGCGCCGGCAGGCCTCGGCGCCGCCGCCCTCGAAGGCCGCCCGGAGCCCCGGGGTGAGGCCCACCCACTCCCGCAGCCGGCTCACGGCCCCCCCCTCCTGGTCCACGGCCACGGCCAGGGGGCCCCAGCGCTCCTGGAGCCCCCGGATGAGGGCGTGGCACCGGGCGGGGCCGTCCACGGGGTGGGGGTCCAGGTTCCGGGCGAAGAGCACGACGCCCCCGGGCTGGAAGCCCGGCTGCACCTGCACGGCGTCCAGGCCCGTGAAGCCGGTCCAGAGCAGGCGGTGCGCCGGGGACCGCTCCACGTCAGCGGGGCCGGGCGGCGTCCAGGAGGGCGCGGGCGCGGTTCAGGCCGTGCAGGGCGGCCTCCAGCTGGCGCCGCCAGAGCAGGAAGGCCGGGGTCTCCGGGTGGAAGGAACTGCGCTCGTCGAACCCCACGAAGAGGGCGCCCAGCAGCACCCCGCCGGCCCTCAGGGGAATGAGGTGGCCGTCGGCGTAGCCCCCTTCCCAGGTCCACTCCCCGCCCTCGCCCAGGCGGGACGGGGGGGGCAGGCCCTGGGTGCTGGAGCCCCGGGGGCCCTCGCAGGCCACCAGCTCCCAGGCGTCCCCGGCCGCGGGCAGGAGGACCATGTGGCCGCCGGGGTGCCAGCGGTCCTGGAAGTGGGCCAGGAAGGCGCGGAGGATGGGGGCCTCGTGCACCTCCCCGTGGGAGGCCACCAGGAGGGCGTTGAGGAGCTCCATTTCGCCGATGAGGTCCTGGTTCTCCTTCACCCGCGCCAGCACGCGGCCTTCCAGGTCGCGCTGGTAGTCCTGGAGCTGGCCCACCACCACGGCGTGGTCCAGGGCGCGGTCCAGCACCGCCTCGATCTCGGCCAGGCGGAAGGGTTTCTGGACGAAGTCGTAGGCGCCGAACTTCACGGCCCGGATGGCGGTCTCCAGGGAGGCGTAGCCGGTGATGACCACGCAGAGGGTGCGGGGATCCCGGGCGTGCACCGCGGCGATGAGATCGAAGCCCGTGGGGCCCCCGGGCATGTTGAGGTCGGTGAGCACAACCGGGTAGTGCGTGCGGGACAGGATCGCCAGGGCCGTGTCGGCGTCGGGGGCGTCGTCCACCCGGTAGCCGTCGTGGGTGAGGGCGTCCTTGAGGAAGGTCCTGAGATCCTCCTCGTCGTCCACCAGAAGGATCGGTTCCCGGATCATGCCCGCTCCGGCTCGGCCTTGATCTGGTTCATGGTCAGATCGAAGACCCGGGCCTCCAGGAAGATGCCCAGGGCCTCGCCGTCCAGGAGTCCCGCCCTCGCCTCGTCCTCCAGGATCTCCAGGCTCCGGGGCACCGTGACGGCCACCTTGTAGGGGCGGTCCGCGGCCACCAGGGCGTCGTACACGTCGCAGATGGCCATGAGCTTGGATTGGGGCGGAATGGCCTCGGACTTCAGGGCGCGGGGGTAGCCCATGCCGTTGAGGCGCTCGTGGTGGGCGTAGGCGATGCCGGGCACGTCGGCCAGGGTCCCGGTCCAGGGGATCTGCTTGAGGAACCGGTAGGTCTTGTCCACGTGGCTGTTGATCTCGTCCCGCTCGGCCTTGGAGAGGCTGCCCCGGGGGATTCGCAGGGCGGCGATGTCGGTGGGCTCGAGCACCTTGGTGACCGCGCCGTTCCAGTGGAGGAAGCTCAGCTCCTCCAGTTCGTCCATGGAGTCCACCACCTCCTGGGTGAGGAGCTTGGGCTCGTTGCAGCGCAGCACCAGGTCCGCGATGCGCTGGCTCTCGGCGCGATGGGCGGCCATGACGATCTCGAAGCAGCCCTCCTCGTAGGCCTCGCTGCGCTTCCAGGCCTCCTCCAGGCGCCGGGCCACGGCTTCCAGGTCCCGCTGGTAGATGCGCTGGAGGATGCGCTCCAGGCGCTCGGGCTCCAGCTTCCGGGCCTTGACCAGCACCTGCTCGCGCACGCCCACCTTGCCGAAGTCGTGCAGGAGGCTCGCGTAGCGCAGCTCCTTCACCTGGTTCTCGTTGAAGTGGAGGGGACCGTAGGATCCCGTCGGCGTGCGGTTCACGGCCTCCGCAAGGCCCACGGTGAGGGTGGCCACGCGGTTGGAATGGCCCGAGGTGGAGGGGTCCCGGGCCTCGATGGCGAACACCGCCGCCTGCACGAAGCCCTCGAAGAGCTTCTCGATGTCGTCCTTGAGCTTCACCACCTCGCGCGTGCGCTCGGCTACCCGCTCTTCCAGGCCGGACTGGTAGGCCTCGTTCTGGCGCAGGGCCTTGTAGTGGTTCAGGGCCCGCTGGAGGCTGGCGTCCAGTTCGGCCAGCTTGAAGGGCTTCTGGATGAAGTCGTAGGCGCCGCTCTTGAGGGCCTGGATGGCGCTGTCGGTGGTGGCGTAGCCCGTCATGAGGATGCAGAAGGTCTTGGGATCGATCTCCTGGATGGCCTGCAGCAGGTCCAGGCCCGAAAGGCCCCCGGGCATGTTGAGGTCCGTGAAGATGATGGCGAAGTGCCGGGTGCGGGCCATGTCCAGGGCCACTTCGGCGGTCTCCGCGCCCTCGCACAGGTACCCCATGCTTTCCAGCGCCTCCACCAGGAGGGTCCGGAAGTCCGATTCGTCGTCCACGATCAGGATGTTATAGGTGTCCATAGGGTTCCTGGACACCTATCCTACCCGAAGCTTCATTTGCGGGGGGGCGGGAAGCGGGAAAGCATCGTCTTTACCGCCTGGGACACCTGCTGCTCGGCGTCCTCGGGGTCCGTGAGCCCCGTGAGGGCCCCTTCGGCCACGGCCTGCCAGATGAGCTGGTTGGTCTTGTTGTCCACGATCTCCAGGATGATGCTTCCCTCCCGGTAGCGCCGGGCCTCCGTGAACTGGGTGCCCACCCCGTAGCCCCAGGGCCGCCAGTAGCCCCAGTGGGAGCCCAGGGTCGTGGTGGTGTACACCGTGCCCTGGCGGTAGATCGGATAATAGGTGACCAGCACGTCGGGCTCGGCGGTCTTCTCCACCTTCAGCCCCTTGGCGGCCAGTTCCCGCTCCACGGCGGACCGCACCCGGCGGTCCATGATGGGGTTGCTCACCCCGTCGGACTTGCCCTGGGCCTTCTTGCTGGCGGCGTACCAGTCCCAGGTCTTGAAGGAGGCGTACGGGGCCTGGGAATCGTAGTCGTACTTCACGGTGTAGGGGGTGCAACCGGCGAGCACCGCCAGGGCCAGGGGGAACAGAGCGGCTTTCAGGTTCATGGGGACCTCCGGATCAGTCTATGGATGCGCCAAGGGCGTCAGAGGTTTAAGGCTCCCGTTTTCCCAGAGCATGAATGAGCCATCATGGGCCCAGGGAAGCGCGGTGCCGTTGCCTTCCACTTCATGGGTGTGGAAGTGGCCCGTGATGAAGGTCTGCCCCGGGTGGGCCGCGGCGGCGGCCCGGAAGGCCTCCCGGGGAAAGGCCAGCTTGTAGGCCCGGTTCGTGGTGCGCAGGGACCGCTCCAGCCGGGCGGCAAGGGAACGGGCGGTGGAGCGGGGCAGGGCCCGGGCCACCACCCACATGGCCCCGCTGCGGGAGACCAGGTTCCAGAGCCGGTAGCGCCCGTCGGCGGCGTTGATGAGGTCCCCGTGCTCCCAGGCCAGGGCCTCCCCGGGCAGGCCGCCCCCGATGCCCTCGCCCATGAGATCGAAGCGGTCCGAAAGGCCGTCCAGGAAGTATTCCCGGTTGCCCAGCCAGAACCCCACCCAGCGCCCCTGGCGCCGGCGCTCGTCCACCCAGGCCAGGAAGGCCTCCTGCTGGGGGGATTCCATGCCCGGGATCCCCACCCACACATCGAAGATATCCCCCAGGAAGAGCCAGTCCGCCTCCGGGAGGCGGGCGGTGGCCTCCCCCAGGCCCGTGAGTTCCCCGCCCCAGTGGGGGTCGGCCACCAGCACCAGGGGCCGGGAGGGGTCCGGCCGCTCCGCCCGGCCCCGGCGCCAGCCCAGGGCGGCCATCCACCGCCGCCACAGGAGCGGCAGGCAGGAAAGGGCCAGCCCCGCCACCGCCCCGGCCGAATCCGCGGCCCAGTCCAGCACCGAGGCGTCCCGCCCCGCCACGAAGATCTGATGCACTTCGTCGGACAGGCCGTAGGCCGAGGCCAGCAGGAAGATCGCCAGGTGGCGCCGGTAGGTGGGCGCGCCGCGCCAGGTGGCCCGGGCCGCCAGCTCCATGGCCAGGGCGAGTGCCGCGAACTCCGTGGCGTGGGCCAGCCAGTCCAGGGGATGGGGCAGGGACACGGGGAGGCTGCTCCGGCTGCTGAGCCAGAAGGTGTTGATGGCCAGGGCCAGGGGAAGGATCCAGATCCAGGTGCGCCGCATGGCTCAATCCTAGCATCCGGCCCCGGACGCTTTCAGGACGCGGGGAAAAGGATAGAATCCCAGCATCCCCGAAAGGCCCCCATGACCGAGCGGATCGAATGCGTGGTGATCGGCGCCGGCGTCGTGGGCCTGGCCCTGGCGCGGCGCCTGGCCCTGGGGGGCCGGGAGGTGGTGATCCTGGAGCGGGAGGACCGCTTCGGCACCGGCATCAGCTCCCGGAACAGCGAGGTGGTGCACGGGGGCCTGTACTACGCCCCGGGAAGCCTCAAGGCCCGCCTGTGCGTGGAGGGCAACGCCGCGCTCCATGCCCTGTGCCGGGCCCGGGGCGTGGCCCACCGGCGCTGCGGGAAATTCATCGTGGCCACCCGGCCCGGCCAGGTGGAGGCCCTGGAGGGCCTCCTGGTCCGGGGCCTCGCCAACGGGGTGCCGGGCCTGGCCCTGCTCACCGGCGCTCAGGCCCGGGCCGCCGAGCCCGGCCTGGCCTGCCTGGCGGCCCTCCATTCCCCCTCCACGGGCATCGTGGACGCCCACGGCCTCATGAAGGCCCTCCTGGGCGAAGCCGAGGAGCACGGCGCCAGCCTGGTGCTCCGCAGTCCCGTGCTGGGGGGCGAAGCCGAGGGGGGCGCCGTGCGCCTGGAGGTGGGCGGGGCGGAGCCCCTGGAGATCCTGGCCTCCCGGGTCTTCAACTGCGCGGGCCTGGGCGCCCCGGAGGTGGCCCGCCGCATCCGGGGCCTGCGTCCGGGATCCGTCCCCCCCCAGTTCCTGGCCAAGGGCACCTACTTCGCCCTGGCCGGGCCCGCCCCCTTCTCCCGGCTGGTGTACCCCGTGCCCGAACCGGCCGGCCTGGGCGTCCACCTGACCCTGGACCTGGGCGGCCAGGCCCGCTTCGGTCCGGACGTGGAATGGGTGGAGGAGGAGGCCTACGACGTGGCCCCCGCCCGGGCCGGGGCCTTCTACGCCGAGATCCGCCGCTACTGGCCGGGCCTGCCCGACGGGGCCCTGCGGCCGGCCTACGCGGGCATCCGGCCCAAGCTCCAGGGGCCCGGGGATCCGGTCCCCCGGGATTTCCTCGTCCAGGGCTCCGGGGACCACGGCGTGCCGGGGCTGGTGAACCTCCTGGGCATCGAATCCCCGGGCCTCACGGCGTGCCTCGCCCTGGCGGAGCACTGCGCCTAGGTAATCGTACGTGTCCCGGACGTACGCCCTGTTTCGTCATCGCCGGACAAGCCGGCGATGACGGGGATGGCGGGAGGGACATGGGGCCTGTGCTTCGCCCATTCCCTTCGCTGAGCGTAGGGGAGTCCGGAGTGGAATGGCTCTCCTGGGGGGCCCTGGCGAGGAGGGTGGCTTCCAATGGGTTGGTGGATCCGCTTCGCGTAGCCCCCCTCGGTGCCGGCGGGCGCCGACGCTGGGCTTGCCCATGACCTATTCAGCATTGGCGCGAATCAACCTGCCCGTCGAAAGACGCGAAGAGAGCCCCCCAGGTGGGTCGGGGCCAATGGGTGACAACACAGGCCCATGGATGAGGTGAAAGCCTTCCGTTGCTGCGGGCTTGGCCCGCGGCAACGAACCGGGGCGAAGGTCTGGGACACGTACGACCCGGGGCCCTCAGGGCAGTTCGGGTTCCGCGAAGCGGTCCGGATGGAGCAGCATGATCTCCCGGAACCGCGGCAGGTGATCGAAGAAGGTCCGGGTCAGCAGGGGGTCGAAGAAGACCCCGGCGTTCTCCCGGATGTAGGCCAGGACTTCGGGCTCGGTCCAGGGCATCTTGTACACCCGGCGGTGGATGAGGGCGTCGTACACGTCCACGAGGCAGGTGATGCGCGCCTCGATGGGGATCGCCTCGCCCTTGAGCCCAAGGGGGTAGCCGGTGCCGTCCCAGCGCTCGTGGTGACAGGCGGCGATGCGGGCGCCCATCTGGATGAAGGGGACGGTGGAATTCTTGAGGATATTGGCGCCCATGGTGGTGTGGGTCCGCATGATGATCCATTCCTCTTCCGTGAGGCGGCCGTCCTTCTGGAGGATGCGGTCCGGCACCCCGATCTTGCCGATGTCGTGCATGGGCGCGGCGGCCTGGATGGTCTCGACGCGCCCCTCGTCCCAGCCCAGCAGGCGGGCCATTTCGGCGGCGTACAGGCCGATGCGCCGCACGTGGGCCCCGGTCTCGTTGTCCCGGTGCTCGGAGGCGGAAATGAGGCGCAGGGCCACCTCGTCCCGGGAGGCCTTGATCTCCACGGTCTGCTCAGCCACCCGGCGGGCCAGGATCGCCTCCCGGTCCCGGTACTCCAGCTCCAGCATGCGCCGGCGCAGCGCCGCGGCGACGGCGATGAGGATATCGTTGGTCTTGAAGGGCTTGAGCACGTACCCGTAGGCGCCGTGGCGCAGGCACTCCATGGCCATTTCGGTGTTGTCCATGGAACTGACCATGACGAAGGCGATCTCGGGGATGCGGTGGGCCACGGCCTTGACCAGGGCGAGGCCCGTCATGCCCGGCATCTGGATATCCGAAAGCACCAGGTCCACCTTCTCCCGGTCCAGGAAGGCCAGCGTCTTGAAGGCGTCGGAGGCCTCGAAGCACGTGAACCCGTGCTTCTTCAGGGTGCGCATCACGGCCAGGCGCACGATGTCCTGGTCATCCACCACCAGGATGCGGATGTCCTTGGGCGCGTGGCCGGGCAGGGGCCAGTCGATGGGCAGGGCGTGGGGGCGACCGGAGGGGCTCATTCAAGAGAGATCCTAGCCGGTCCGGCGGGATTTCACGAATGTTTCGCGACCCCCGTGAAGGCCTGGAGGGCCACCCCGAGGATGATCAGGGACAGGGCCCCCCAGCGCAGGGGGGGGATGCTCTCCCCCAGCACCGCCTGGCTCAGGAGGGCGTTGACCAGGAAGCCCAGGGCCAGGAATGGGTAGGCGTAGTTCACTTCCACCAGGTTCAGGGCCCCGGCCCACAGCACCACGCTGAGGGCGTAGCAGCCCAGGCAGGTGAGGGTCCAGGGGTTGAGGCCCAGGCGGAACAGGGAGGGCAGGTCCCAGGTCATGCCGCCCACGGCCTGGAGGCCCTTCTTCATGGCGATCTGGGCGAAGGCGTTGAGGAGCACGCCCGCGAGGATGAGGGGAAGGGCCTTGACGTAGGGGCTCACTGGGATTCCTTTCCGGATTTCCTGCGGATCAGGAGGGCCTCCCCGCCGCCGACGGGCACCCTCAGCAGGACCTCGAACCGGTTGCGGTCCAGGCCCCAGTCGTCCATGTCCCATTCCCGGCGCATGGACACCAGGCGGTCCTCGGGGCCCAGGCCCTCCAGGTCCCGGGCCGTGCGCAGTTCGGGCATGCGGTGGTCGGTGTAGACCATGGCGCCGCTGCGGATGGTCTGCCAGAAGAAGACCCGGCGGCCCCGGATGAGGGGCTGCACGGCCTCGGTCCAGGCCCGGTAGCCCTTGCGGGCGTCCAGGAGGCGGAAGCCCCAGGTGCCCACCACCAGGAAGGTGAGGCCGATGGCCACGGCCGTGTCCCGCACCACGTGGCGGCCTTCCCCGGCCAGCATCCGGCCCACGAGGGACAGGGCCCCCAGGAGGAGGATGGCCGCGCAGACCCGCAGGGGGCCCAGGTAGGGCAGGATCTCCGCCTGGATCTTCGGGCCGCCCGCGCCCAGGAAGGCCAGGGCGCCCAGGGCCAGCCCCGGCGCGGCCAGGGCCCCGGCCAGGATCCCCCCCAGGCGCCGCAGGCGCGTGGGGCCCACGGCCTCCACGGAAAGGGGCTGGAGGAGCGCGGCCAGCAGCAGGGCCAGGAAGGGGTAGATCATGAGGATGTACTTGCCCTGCTTGCTCTGGGAGCAGCTCAGGAGCAGGAAGGGCACCACCGCGGCCAGGATGAGGAAGCGCGCCAGGGGGCTGCGCCGGGCCCCGGTGCCCCGCAGGAAGAGGCCCAGGGCCGGCAGCAGCAGGCTCCAGGGGAAGAAGTCCCCGGCCAGGTACTGCACGTAGCGCCAGAAGGGCTGGACGTGGTCCCAGGCCTTCAGGGCCCGCTCGAAGTTCTGGTGGACGATCATCTGGTAGGCGTAGGCGGCGCCCCCCTTGAGTCCGGCGGCCACGTACCAGGGCGCGATGAGGGCCACCAGGATCAGGAGCCCCCATCCGGGCAGGGTGCGCCGGAAGGCCTTCAGGTCCCGCTCCCAGGCCAGGAAGGCCAGGAGCACGGCGCCCGAGAGCACCAGGGCCAGGGGGCCCTTGGCCAGGAAGGCCAGGCTCAGGGAGACGTAGGCCCCGATGAACCACGTGCGCTCCTCGTGCACGTAGCGGGGGTTGGTCTCGTCCCGCACCAGGAGGTAGCCCCCGATCCAGGCCAGCCAGCCCCAGGCCAGGAGCGCCGTGAAGACCATGTCGATCTGGATGAGCTGGGACTGCCAGAGCCAGAGGGGCGTCGAGGCCAGGATCAGGGCGGCAAGGTCGCCCATGTCGGCCTGCAGGAACCGCGCCGTCCACTTCCGGAACCCGAACATGAAGAGGATGGAGGCCAGCACCGAGGGCAGGCGCAGGGCCCAGGCCGCGATGCCGAAGGTGAAGCCCCGGCCGCCGGTGAGGGCCTCCCCGGTGATGGCCGAGGCCTTCATGAGCCAGTAGAACAGGATGGGCTTCTCGGAATAGGGCTCCCCGTTGAGGTAGGGCAGCAGCCAGGAGCCGCGCTCGCGCATCTCCCGCACGCACTGGGCGAAGTCCGGCTCGTCGGGGCTCCACAGGTCCCGCATGGGCAGGATCAGCAGCAGGCCCAGGGCGAACAGCAGGGGCACCCGGTTGCGCCAGAGCCAGGCCAGGAACCGGTTGCCGGTCGCGGGCGCGGAAGGGATTCTGCAGGCATCGCCGGTATTTTCAAATTCACCCATGCCTTATCCTCCCAGGCCGGGCCGGATCAAGCCAGGGGCTTTCCGCGGCCCATGGGATAATCTGGAACCGATGAACGGCAACCACATCCCCCTAGCCGAGCGCATGCGCCCCCAATCCATGGAGGAGGTGGTGGGGCAGGGCCACCTCCTGGGCCCCCGGGGCGCCCTGACGCGGCTCACTTCCGGGGGGCGCCTGCCCTCCCTGGTCTTCTGGGGCCCCCCCGGCACCGGCAAGACCACCCTGGCCCGGCTCCTGGCCCAGGCCACGGGCCACCCCTTCCTGGAATTCTCCGGGGCCTCGGGGTCCGCCGCCGAGCTCAAGAAGTTCCTCACCGAGCACCGCCAGCAGCCCCTGTTCCGCACCGTGCCCCCCGTGCTCTTCCTGGACGAGATCCACCGCTACAACCGGGCCCAGCAGGACATCCTCCTGCCCAGCCTGGAGCGGGGCGAGGCCATCCTGGTGGGGGCCACCACGGAGAACCCCGCCTTCTACCTGAACCCCGCCCTGCGCAGCCGCTGCCAGCTGCTGCCCCTGAAGCCCATCGAGCCCGGGGAGATCCTCCGGGTGCTGGAGCGGGCCTGGGCCCTGGAACGCCCCGGGGAGGAGGCCCCCCCGGAGGTCCTGGCGTGGCTCTCCGGCTGGGCCGGCGGGGACCTGCGCTCGGCCCTGGCGGGGCTGGAGACCTGGCTGAACATGCCCGTCGCGGACCTGGAGGGCCTCCGGGAGGCGCTGGGGGGCCGGCTCATGTACGACCGCGCCGATGGCCACTACGACCTGGCCAGCGCCTTCCAGAAGAGCCTGCGGGGCTCCGACCCCGACGCGGCGCTGTACTACCTTTCGCGCATGATCCGGGGCGGGGAGGATCCGCGCTTCATCTGCCGCCGCCTCCTGGTGTGCGCCGCCGAGGACGTGGGCAACGCCGACCCCATGGCCTTCGTCATCGCCGAGGCCGCGAGCCGCGCCGCCGAGCAGATCGGCTGGCCCGAGGCCCGCATCCCCGTGGCCCAGGCGGTGCTCTACGTGGCCAACGCCCCCAAGAGCAACGCCACCGTCCTGGCCATCGACGCCGCCATGGCCGCCCCCGACCTGCCGGTGCCCGACGCCATCGGGGACGCCCACACCGCCACGAGCCGCGCCGCCGGCAAGGGCGAGGGCTACTTCTATTCCCACGCCGACTACGACCGCCCCCAGGCCTTCCTCCCCGTGGCCCTGCGGGGAACCCCCTTCTACCAGCCCATCCGCCCCCAGGAACGCAACTGGCGGGACCGCACCGAACCCGACCCCGGGGCCCTGGACGAACGCTGGACCGCCTGGGCCCAGGCCAACCCCGAAGGGGGTGACGTGCCCCTGGACGCCTGGGCCACGGACCTCCACTGCAGCCGCGAAGCCCTGGCTCGCGCCCTGTCCCGCCTGATGGCGGGCTCCTGGAAGCTCGAGCGCCTCCTCCGGGCCCGGCCGGAGCAAGGCTAGTTCCGATACACGCCGTCTCTTTAACCCTAAGTCCAACGGGACGATCATTACTTGGATTGAAGCTGGTGTTCCTATCCACGTGCCGCCTGCCTTGGAGGCATGTTCATCCCCTTCATCCCGTTCATCTGATTCATCCCTGTTCCCGCAGGGCCAGCGATGAGTTGGGGCGGCGCGTCGTGGATCCGCATGCGCCGACCCATCCCAGTTCTGGCCCTGCGGGAACAGGGATGAATCGGATGAACAGGATGAAGGGGATGAGCTGTCGAACTCAGGTTGTTCCCGGCTGTGGAATGACTATCTGATGGCTTCGTTTTTCCGTTCGGCGGGGGGACGCTCGAAACGGGACAGGAGGTCCGTGAGCTGGTACTTCCGGGCCAGGCCCAGGGGCGATTCGCCGGCGGCGTCCCGGAGGCCGGGGTCGGCGCCGGCGTCCAGGAGGGCCTGGATGATGGCGTCCAGGTCCCCGCGGGGATCCCGGGATTCGCGCCATTCCGTCACGGCCACCAGGAGGGGGGTGCGGCCCAGGTTGTCCGTGAGGTTCACCTTCGCCCCCGCGCGCAGCGCCCGCCGGCACAGGTCCAGGTCGTACCGCAGGGCGGCCCAGTGGAGGATGCGCTCCCCCTCGCCGCCCGAGGCCGTGGAGGGGTCGAGGCCGTGGTCCAGCCAGAAGCGGACCCATTCCGGGAAGTCGGACCATTCGGGGTTGAACCCGAACATGGCTTCCTTGACCTGCGGCGGGAGGGCGCGCACGGAGGGGATGGGGTACCAGGGCGGGTCCAGGTTCTCCTCCGGGTGCCTGTAGAGGGCCTCCGCCAGCAGATCGTAGGCCGCCGGGTCCACCGGGACGGATTTCTCCACCAGCAGCGGCACCTTGGCGCGCAGATCCGCCGAACCGGAGCGCAGGATCGCGTGGATGGCGGCCAGGGCCATCCTGGAGGCGCCCAGGTCCATGGCATAGAGTTCCCAGGGCGCCTCCAGCCTGGGCTTGCCCTGGAGGCCGCGGGCCCAGGCCCTCAGGAGGGGGTAGGCCCCCGGGATCTCCATGCGGGCCACCCACGCGGCCGGACCATCGTCCTCGGCCAGGGACCGCAGGGCGTAGTGCCCCGGCCAGAACTCCCAGGCGAAGGCGGCCTCCCCGTCCAGGGTGAAGACCAGGGACCGGAAGAACGGGTTCCCCCGCGCGCCCCCGGTCTCCTTCACGGCCAGGACCCGGTCCTTCTGGGAAACCAGCTCGCAGAGGCGCTGGACCTTGCCCAGGGCCGCATGCCTCCAGAGGGCCAGCTCCCGGTCCAGGTGCGGCGCCTTGCTTTCCGGCCAGGGGAGGTTCAGGACGGGGTCGGGAATGAGGTGGGCGACGAGGTTCAGGAGGTTCTCCGGCCCCCGCTCCACCCCCCGGAGGTTGTGGGTGCGGTCCCGGTAGGCCACCGGAAGGGGATCCCCGGGGAGGTTCACCTGGGAGACGATGGCGCTCCAGGCGTCCCGGGCCTTCTGGGAGGCCTGGTCCTGGATCCGGGGAAAGCTGTGGTAGAAGCCCTGGATTTCCAAGAGCTTTTCGATCCCGTCCGGCGGGAAGCGCTGGAGGAGGGCCTGGAAGCGGGCCTCGGAAAAGACGCCCCGCCGGGTGAAGGCGATGTTGAAGAAGTTGCGCAGGCTGGTTTCGCCGCAATCCGGGTAGGAGGCCCCGTGGTGCCCGGCCATGCCGTAGCTGAGCAATTCCGGAAGGGGGCCCTGGGCATTGTGGGCGTCCAGGAACAGGGCGATCTCGCCGGGGGGGACGGAGGTGGGTAGGCCCGCGGCCTGCTCATCCAGGCGCCGCAGGAACCCCGGCAGCTGGCTGTCCATGAACGGCGGGTCCACCGCGCGGAAGGCGGGCGGGGCCGGACCCAGGAGCAGGTGGGGCATGAAGGCGCGGTACAGCTCCCCCGCTTCGTCCGCCACCTTCCAGGCATAGCCCAGCAGCGCCAGTTCCACGATGCGGGGCGGGTAGGCGCGGCCCCCGTCGGCGACCTCCTGCTGCACGGCCCGGGCGAGCATCGAGGCGAAATCGCCCAGGATGCGGTCGTGGCCGGATCCCGGAACCCCCGTGGGCTCCAGGATCCGCACCGCGTCCCGGCCCAGTTCCTCCACCGCCCGGGAAGGGACCTCCCCCATGCGGGCCTTCCGGACCGTGATGGCCTCCAGCAGGACCAGGATCCGCCGCAACCCCTCCTCGCGGTTCCGGGAAAGGTTCCCGATGGGATCCTTGGTGCGCTGGTTCGGGACGAAATTGACCCCATCCGGGGAAGGGAAGAGGTACTGGATCACCCCCGCCACCGGATCCTGGGGGTGGTCCCGGTCCCCCGGGAGGCCGGGGTGCCGGGGCAGCCCCGTCCGGGGTTCGGGCCCGTAGGCCCCGAAGAACCGCAGGTTCCGCAGGATCCCGGACCTGGCTACGACCATGCCCCAGAGGGGGGAGAGCTCCCGGTGGCCGGGATCCGTCTGCTCATAAAGCCCCGCCGCCTGCTCCACGGGGATCTCCGCGGAAAGGACCAGGCAGAGGGACGCGGCGAGGAGGGCGGGGAGGCGGCGGGAGGGCACGGGGGGCTCCGGATTAATAAATAATTACTGCTCCGGGCCGACCCGAGGTTTCAGGTGGATCGTCCCCCCGGCCGGGCATTGGGCCCGTCCTGGAGGTAGGCGCACCCTTCGCGGTACGCCCTTGGGCAGAACAAATTGCGCTCGCAGGCACCGCAAATGCTCGCGATGTACTCCTGCCGGGCGGTGAGGGGTGGGTGGGGAGGTTCGCTCATCGGGGGCTTTCGGCGATTGCGTTTGAAATTTTCAAGCTGAAGCCCAATTCCAACACGGACGGCCGGGTGAAGTCCGCGCTTATTTATTCCCCTCAGGGAAGTTGTTACCAAGATCACGGGGTGTCCAGGGCGGATCGGGATAACGGGGGAAAAAATGAAACGCTGGGGCGCAGAGGGCTCGCTGGGGCGCTGGGAAAAGAAGGAAAAGCAAGGTGATGCCTAGCGGCAGGTCGGGGAGGCCGGAGGGTTTTCTTTTCCCAGCGCCCCAGCGAGCCCTCTGCGCCCCAGCGTTTTTATTTTTCCCCCGGTTTTCCACGGCTTGGGGTCCAAGCCGGGCCAACCCCACGATTCAAAGGAATCGCGGGGTTGTGCCGGCGCTCCCTGGGGGGCATGCCGATCCCGACCTCTACGCCAGGTCGAACACCATCACTTCGCCCCCCGCCTCGCCCCCGAGAAGGCGCAGGCCGGTCTCCCCGGTCACCGCGGCGCCGTCCCCGGCGGCCAGGGCGACGCCGTCCAGGTCCACGGCTCCCGAGGCCACCTGCACCCAGGCCGCGCGTCCCGGCCGCAGGGCCAGGCTCCGTTCCGTTCCGGGTTCCAGCACCGCCGTCCACAGATCCACGTCCTGGTTCCAGTGCAGGGACCCCTCCCGGCCGCCCCGGCTGGCCAGGAGCGTGAGGCGGCTGCGCCGGTCCTCCAGGGGGAAGGCCTTCTCCTCGTAGCCCGGGGCCAGGCCGGCCCGTTCGGGCAGGACCCAGATCTGGAGGAAGTGCACGGGCTCGGTGTCCGAACCGTTGAATTCGCTGTGGCGGATGCCCCGTCCGGCGGTCATGCGCTGGGCGGTGCCGGGCGGCAGGGCATGGCGGCCGCCGGTGCTGTCCTCGTGGGCCAGGGCGCCCGAAAGCACCCAGGTGAGGATCTCCATGTCCCGGTGCCCGTGGGTGCCGAAGCCCTGGCCGGGCTCCACCCGGTCCTCGTTCAGGACCCGCAGGGCCCGGAACTGCTCGTGGGCGGGGTCCTGGTAGTCGCCGAAGGAGAAGCTGTGCGAGGTGTCCAGCCAGCCGAAATTGAAGTGCCCGCGTTCCTTTGCCGGTCTCAGGGTGATCATGGGACCTCCTTCCGGGACCAGTATACATGTTTAAACATCTATTTCAAGGACCGGCCCCCGAGTTCGCTGGCAGGGGCTTGACGCGGGGACTATGTTGGAGGTGTCTCCAGGAGATGCCACATGATCCATCGGGTGATCGTCGGAGTGGATTTCTCGGATGCCTCCCGGGCCGCCCTGGCCAAGGCCGCCGCCTGGGCCCGCACCTTCGGGGCTCCCCTGGTGGCGGTGCACGTGCTGCAGCCGCCGGCGCCCATGCTGCCCGAGGCGCAGATCGCCCTGCCGGACCCGGCCTGGCTCCAGTCCATGGAAGCCCACGCCCGGGACCACCTGGGGCAGTGGGTGGGCGATCTCCCGGGCACGGCCCTGGAGGTGAAGTGGGGCAGCCCCGCCGAGGAACTGGTGGCCCTGGCCGACGCGGATTCGCTGCTGGTGGTGGCCCAGGTGGGGCATTCGGGCATCGAGCGGCTCCTGTTCGGATCCACCGCGGCCCGCGTCGTCAAGCACGCCCCCTGCGACGTGCTGGTGGTGAGGCAGGGGAAGGTCCGGTGATGCGGGCCCTGGTCACCGGGGGCAACCGCGGCATCGGCCTCGCCACGGCCCAGGGGCTGGCCTCCCGGGGGCTGGAGGTGGTGCTGGGATGCCGGGACGTGGCCGGGGGCGAGGCCGCCGCGGCCGGGATCCCCGGGGCCACCTGCCTGCCCCTGGATCTGGCGGATGGGGTCTCCGTGGCCCGGGCCCTGGCGGCCCTGGGGCCCGTGGACGTGCTGGTGAACAACGCCGGGGTGTGCCCCGAGGGCAAGGTGCTGGAGGTGGCTCCGGAGGTGGTGCGCCAGGCCTTCGAGGCGCACGTCTTCGGGCCCCTGGCCCTCATCCGGGGGGTGCTGCCGGGGATGCTGGCCCGGGGCTACGGGCGCATCGTGAACCTGAGCTCGGGCTGGGGCTCCTTCGGCGAGGGCCTCTCGGGCCCCTTCGCCTATTCCGTCTCCAAGGCGGCCCTGGACGCCCTCACCCTCTCCATCGGCCGGGAGCTTTCCGGGGACGTGAAGATCAACGCCTGCTGCCCGGGATGGGTGGCCACGCGCATGGGCGGCCCCGGGGCGACGCGGACCCCGGAGCAGGGCGCCGACACCCCCATCTGGCTGGCCACGCTGCCCCCGGACGGGCCCAACGGGGGCTTTTTCCGGAACCGCGAGCCCATCCCCTGGTAGCCCCGGCCGGGCAAGTAAGGCACCATTTCAGGATGTCCCCACAGGCCCTCTCCGATACGACCCCCTCCAGGCGCTGCGACTGGCTCGACCTCATCCGGGGGTGGGCCGTGATCGTGATGATCGAGGTCCACTGCGTGAACGTGTGGCTCCACAAGGGGCTGATCCCGGACTGGCTCAACTACCTCAACGGCCTGGTGGCCCCCAGCTTCATCCTGGCCGCGGGCTACAGCCTGGCCCTCTCCACCTTCCGCCCCGACGGGACGATCCGGCCCTTCGGGCCCACCGCGAAGCGCCTGGGCTTCATCCTTGTCTGCGCCTACCTCCTCCACGCCCCGGGGCTGACCTTCGCGGAATGGACGGTGCTGGCCACCCCGCAGAAGTACCGGGAGCTCTTCAAGATCGACGTGCTCCAGTGCATCGTCTACTCCCTCCTGATCCTCCAGGGGCTGGCGCGGCTCATCCGCAGGCCCCTGGCCTACGCGGCGGTGGCCCTGGCCCTGGCCCTGGGTGTCACCCTGGCCGCGCCGCACCTGTGGCGCGCGGGGGTGGCCGACGGCCTCTGGATGCCCATTCGCGGCCTCGTGAACGGCAACACGGACCGGGGGGTGACGGCCCTGTTCCCGCTGTTCCCGTGGTTCTCCTTCGCGGCCTTCGGATCGGTGCTGGGGGCCCTGTACCGCCACTACCGGGTGCTGCCCGTGGAGGGGCGGGCCCGCTGGAGCGAGGGGCGCTGGCTGGCGGTGCTGGCTGCGGCGGGGGTGGTGCTGGCGGCCTGGGGCACCTGGCAGTCCCGCACCTGGCTCTGGAACGGGCCCTGGTCCACCTGGGAGATGGGCCGGCTCCACAACACGACCCTGCCCAGCGTCGCCCAGCGGGTGGGGGTGATCTGCATGGCGGGGGGCCTCCTGGGGTGGTTCGAAGCCGTGCGGGGGCGCTGGCCCGGGGCCAACGTCGTCATGGCCGCCTCCCGGGAATCGCTGCTGCTCTACCTCCTGCACCTCAACCTCATCTTCGGGCTGCTGCTGGCGGACCCCATCCGCCTGCGCACGGGGTGGGGCTGGTACCAGCTGGGCTGGACGGGCACCCTCGCCCTGACGGCGGCCCTCATCGCCCTGAATCTGGCGGCCGGGGTGGCCTGGCAGAAGGTCCGGCTGGACCCCGCCCGCACCCGCCGCCTCCAGCGGAGGGCCCTCCTGGCCCTGGGCATCTGGTTCGTGGCGGGGGGGTGGGTCACCTACCACCACTTCCGCCGGAGCCCCGAACTGGCCACGGAGCCCTACGCCTTCCTCAAGGCCGCCCGGGCCCGCAAGGGCCTGCCCCCCACCCCCGACGGGCTCAGCCGCGATCCCCTGGAGGGCATCCGCGAGAAGGTCCGGCTCCACGGGAAGCTCACGCCCGAGGAAAAACGCCTGCTAGAATCGAAGGGTGATTGAACCCCCAAGTACCGCCCCAGGGCCCTGGCTGGTCGCCCTTGCCGTTCTCGTCATCCTGTACCGGGCCGTTCTGGCCGGACTCCTGGAAGCCTTCCACGCGCTGCCCTCCATCCAGCGCCGGCGCATGCTGGAGGGGGTGAACCTCCGCAACCGGCTCCTGGCGCGGCTCCTGGTGGATCCCCACCTGCTGGGCCTGGGCATCTCCCTTCTCAACCAGGCCCTCCTGGTGGTGCTCCTGGGCCTGGCCTGGCCCCTGCGCACGGGGGTGCCGGGCGGGGCCTACGCGCTGGCCGTGGCGGCCCTGGCCTACATCTGGGCCCTGGACCTGGCCCTGCCCACCCTGGTGGTGGCCAGCGATCCCGGGGTTTGGATGGAGCGGCTCTTTCCCTGGTACGCCCCCGCGCACCGCCTCCTGGCCCCCCTGGTGGCGCCCCTGGCCCGGGTGGTGCAGCGCCAGCGCGCCGACCACGACCGCTCCCGGGTGGAGGAGGACGAGGAGGTGCCCGAGGAGGCCGTCACCGCCCTGCTGGAGGAGGGCGAGGCCGAAGGCATCCTGGAGGAGGAGGACCGGGAGCTCATCCGCAACGTGGTGGAATTCGGCGACACCGTCGTGCGCGAGGTCATGACGCCCCGAACGCTGGTCCAGGGCATCCCCCTCACGGCCACCTTCAAGGAGGCCTGGGGGGCCTTCCGGGCCAGCCGCCACTCCCGCATGCCGCTGTACGACGGCACCATCGACACCATCGTGGGGGTCCTGATCCTCAAGGACCTCATGCAGGTGGGCCGGGACACCTCCGTGGACCTCCACGCCCTGGCCAAGCCCCCCTGCTTCGTCCCCGAGAGCAAGAACATCCTGCAGCTCCTGCGGGAGATGCAGCGCAACCGCCAGCAGCTGGCGGTGGTGGTGGACGAGTTCGGCAGCGTCTCGGGCATCGTGAGCCTGGAGGACCTCCTGGAGGAGGTCTTCGGGGAGATCCACGACGAGCACGAGTTCCAGGCGGAGATCGTGGAGGTGGTCCCGGGCGAGTTCCTGGTGTCGGGCCAGGTGCACGTGGACGACCTGGAGGAGCGCACCGGCCTGGTCTACGAACGGGACGGCTTCGACACCCTGGGCGGCCTGATCATGGCCCGGCTGGGGCGGATCCCCGTGCCCCAGGAGGTGGTGGAGGTGGAGGGCGCCCGGCTCATCGTGCAGAAGATGGAGGGGCGCCGGATCCTCCAGGTGCTGGTGCAGCGTCAGGACAGGTAGGCCTTGATCTTGCCCAGGAGCCGGGCGAATTCCACGGGCTTGCTCTCGAAGTCGGTGCAGCCCGCGGCCATGGCCTTTTCCCGGTCGCTGGTCATGGCGTGGGCGGTGAGGGCGATGATGGGGATGTCCCGGGTGGTCTCGCCCGCGCGCAGGATCCGGGTGGCCTCGTAGCCGTCCAGCACGGGAAGGCTGATGTCCATGAGGACCAGGTCGGGCAGCGCGGACCGGGTGACGGCCACGGCCTCCTCGCCGTCCTCGGCGAAGATGACCTCGAACCCGCGGCGCGCCAGGAGCCGGGACAGGGAATCCCGGTTCATCTCGTTGTCTTCCACGAGCAGGATCTTCGGCATCGGACGGCCTCAGGCTATGGCCCCAGTTTACCAAGGAAATTCCCCCGGCCCCGACTTAAGCTGAAGGGGTCGGAGTTTGCATGTTCAAGAAGATCCTGGCCGTCCTGGCCCTCGCCGCGGTGCCCGTCACCGTCGCCGTCATCCGCATGAAGGCCGCCCGCCGCCTGGTTCCCCAGCCGCGGGGCATGGTGCTGGGGATGTACGCCGGCCTGCCGGACTACGACTACCGGGAGGAGCTGGAGCGCATCGCGGCCACGGGCGCCACCTGCGTGAGCCTCCAGGCCATCTACCGCATGGAGACCGGCACCAGCGACGAGGTGGTGCGCCACCCCACCAGCAGCCCCACGGAGCGGGCCCTGCGCCGCACCTTCCGCCAGGCCCGGGACCTGCAGCTGCGGGTGATGTTCTTCCCCACCATCAACCTCCGGGACGAGGCGGAGAACGCCAAGTGGTGGCGGGGCAACATCCACCCCGCCCACTGGGACCGGTGGTGGGCCAACTACGAGGCCTTCAACGTGCACCTGGCCGCCCTGGCCCAGGAGGGCGGGGTGGAGTGGTACAGCGTGGGCACCGAGATGGCCAGCACCCACGCCTTCCCGGACCGGTGGCGGGCCCTGGTGGCCGCGGTGCGCCGGGTCTACCGGGGCAAGATCACCTACAGCGTCAATTTCGACAGCCACGACAGCTTCACCTTCGGGGACTGCCTGGACGTGATCGGCATGAACACCTACGACCCCATCGACAAGTTCGAGGAGTACCCCCGGCCCGACGCCATCCGCGACGCCTGGTGGTGGATCGTCAACAAGGCCCGCACCCTCCACGCGCGGTTCGGCAGGCCCGTCATGGTCACCGAGGTGGGCTACCCCAGCGTCGCCCACGCCCACGTGGGGCCCTGGGACTTCCGCACCGACAAGCCCCGGGACCTGGAGCTCCAGGACCTGCTGGTGGGCGGGGCCCTGAAGGTGCTGCGCAACTGGAGCGACGGCGAGGCGGTCTTCTACTACCTCTACGGCGAGAACCTGAACGTCAAGCCCGTGGGCGGCCCCGAGGACCGCACCTACGCCATCTGGGGCAAGCCCGTGGAGAAGACCCTCAAGGACTACTTCGCCCTGCCCATCTTCGAAGGGCACATCCCCCCCAAGCCCTCCGACCGCCACGACGCCATGATCCAGACCCTGGTCAGCGACCTGCGCAAGGAGCGGGACTACGAGGACGGCGCCCTCCCGCCCTGGGCGCAGGACTGGATGGCCACCCACCCCGCCGACGCCGCGGAGGCCCGCGCCGTCATCGCCAAGGAACCCCGGCCCCGGCACAAAATCCCCAAGGGCCGGGAATCGGAAACCCACTAGACTGGCATCCCATGGTCACTCCGCCCTTTCCGTCCCGTCCCGCGAAGACCGCCCTCCTGGTGGAGGACGAGCAGTCCACGCTGCGGTTCTACCAGGCCGGTCTCAAGGGCCTCCAGGAGTTCACCCTCCTTTCCGCCCGCAACGGCCAGGAGGCCCTGGAGCTCCTCAAGGGCCAGGCCGTGGACGTGGTGGTCACCGACCTCAACATGCCCGTGCTGGACGGCTACGGGCTCATCGCGGCCCTGGCCCAGCGCTACCCCAGCCTGCCCATCATCGTCATCACCTCCGTGGCCGACGCCTCCCTTCAGAACCAGGCCCTGGACCTGGGGGCCCTGCAGGTCATCCCCAAGCCACCCCGGCTCTCCACGCTCATGGAGGCCATCCGCACCGCGGGCGGCCTCAGCGCCCCCGGCCTCGTGCGGGGCGTGGGCATCGGCAGCCTCCTGCAGCTCATGAACTGGGAGCGCCGCACCGCCACCTTCACCGTGCGGGGCCCCGAGGCCACGGGCTACCTCTACGTCAAGGACGGCGAGCTGATCCACGCCGCCCTGGGCGCCGAGGAGGGCCTGGTGGCGGCCTACCAGCTCCTGAGCTGGGAGGGCGCCCAGGTGGAGTTCGTCTACACCTGCCGGGTGCAGGCCACCATCGACCTGCCCCTGGCGGAGATCCTCATGAACCTGGCCCTCTTCCGGGACATGAAGGTGAAGAAGATCCTGCCCCCCGACCCCTTCTACGACGACAAGTGGACCCGCTGACCATGCGCATCATCCTCGCCCGCCACGGCGAAACCCAGTGGAACGTGGAAGGCCGCCACCAGGGCCAGACCTTCGACATCCCCCTTTCCCCCCGGGGCAGGGCCCAGGCCGGGGCCCTGGGCCGGCGCCTTGCGGGCCTGGAGATCGCCCGGGCCGTGGCCTCGCCCCTGCTGCGGGCCCGGGAGACGGCGGAGCTGGCCCTGGGGGACCGGCCCCTGGCCCTGGACGCACGCCTGGTCGAGCTCTCCCACGGCGAATGGGAGGGGCGCCTCACCTCCGAGATCCAGGCCTCCCACCCGGACCTGCGCCGGGCCTGGCGGGAGACCCCCCACCTGGTGTCGCCCCCCGGGGGCGAGGGCTTCCGGGACGTGGAGGCCCGGGCCTGGCCCGCTCTGTGCGAGGCCTGCCGGGGCCTGGGCCCCGAGGAGGTGGCGGTGCTGGTGACCCACGACGGGGTGAACCGGGCGCTGCTGGCCCGGGTCCTGGGACTGGATCTCAGCCGGGTCTGGTCCTTCCGCCAGGCTCCCACCTGTCTTAACCTGCTTGAAGGAACCGATGTGGACCACCTCCAGGTGGTGCGGCTCAACGACGCGGCCCACCTCCACGACCTGTTCGGCGAGGTCGTCCACCGGAAGCTGTGATCGCGATGACAAAAAATTTTCACACGCCGGGAAATTTCTTTCTTATGCTCGTCCCTTTTGCCAAAATACCCCATCATCTTCAATAGTCCCTAGGCAACCCATCTTCCAGGAAGGATCTATGTCCCAGCTGAAGCCCTTCAAGGCCTACCGTCCCAAGCCCCAACTCGCCGGCCAGGTGGCCGCCGTGCCGTACGACGTCGTGAACACCGACGAGGCGCGGGCCCTGGCGGCGGGAAACCCCCACTCCTTCCTCCACGTGGGCCGCCCGGAGATCGATCTCCCGGCCTCCACCGACATCCACGCCGACGAGGTGTACGCCCAGGGCGTCAAGGCCCTCAAGCGCCTCATCGCCGAGGGCACGCTCCTGCACGAGGACCAGCCCTGCCTCTACGTCTACCAGCAGCGCATGGGCGACCACGTCCAGGCCGGGCTCGTGGGCCTGTGCTCCGTGAAGGAGTACGAGGACGGCCAGATCAAGCGCCACGAGTACACCCGCAAGGACAAGGAGGACGACCGCACCCGCCACGTCACGGAGCAGGGCGCCAACGCCGAGCCGGTGTTCCTGGCCTACCGCGCCGTGCCCTACATCGATTCCCTCGTGGACAAGATCCGCGCCACCGAGCCCCTCTACGACGTCACCACCCCCGACGGCATCGGGCACACCGTCTGGCGCATCGACCACGAGACCCACATCTACACCCTCAACCACCTCTTCGACGCCATCCCCGCCCTCTACATCGCCGACGGCCACCACCGCACCGCCGCGGCCATCCGCTACGGCCAGGCCCGCCGCGCCGCCGCCCAGGACCCCACGGGCGACGAGAGCTTCGAGAGCTTCATGGCCGTCGTCTTCCCCCACGACCAGCTCAAGATCATGGACTACAACCGGGTCGTCAAGGACCTCAACGGCCTGACCCCCGAGGCGTTCCTGGCCAAGGTGGGCGAGAAGTTCACCGTGGCCCCCGCCGGGGACCGCAGCCCCAAGGCCCCCACCTCCTTCGGCATGTTCCTGGAAGGGACCTGGTACACCCTCACGGCCAAGCCCGGGTCCTTCCCCGCCGGCGACCCCGTGCGCAGCCTGGACGTGAGCATCCTCCAGGAGAACCTCCTGGCCCCCGTCCTGGGCATCCAGGACCCCCGCACCGACACCCGCATCGACTTCGTCGGCGGCATCCGCGGCATGGACGAGCTGGAGCGGCGCGTGGCCAACGGCTACAAGGTGGCCTTCTCCATGTTCCCCACCTCCCTGGAGCAGCTCATGGACGTGGCCGACGCCGGCCAGATCATGCCGCCCAAGTCCACCTGGTTCGAGCCCAAGCTCCGCTCGGGCCTCCTGGTTCGGCTCTACGAAGACTAGCGAAACGACGGGGGCCGCCGCCGGCGGCCCCCTTTCCATGCCCATTCCCCAGGGAGGTTCATCATGAAGATTCTCATCGCGGACGCGTTCGACGCGACGCTGCCCAAGCGGCTCGAGGCCCTCGGCGAAGTTTCCAGCGACATGGCGGACCTGGGCGGCGCCCACGTCCTCCTGATCCGCTCCAAGACCACCGTCAACCCCGATCTCCTCGCCAAGGCCCCCAACCTCAAGCTCGTCATCCGCGGCGGCGTGGGGCTGGACAACGTGGACAAGGAGGCCTGCAAGGCCAAGGGCATCAAGGTCATGAACACCGCGGCCGCCTCCAGCGTCTCCGTGGCGGAAATGGCCATGGCCTTCATGGTGAGCATCCCGGCCCGCCTCATCGAGGCCCACATGGCCATGAAGGAAGGCAAGTTCCCCAAGAGCGAGCTCAAGCGCACCGAGCTGTTCAAGAAGACCCTGGGCCTCATCGGCGCCGGCGCCATCGCCACGGAAGTGGCCAAGCGCGCCGCGGGCTTCGGCATGAAGGTCATCGCCTACGATCCCTTCCTCTCCTCCCACGCCCACGCCGAGCTGAAGACCCTGGACGAGGTGCTGGCCGAATCCGACTTCCTCAGCTTCCACACGCCGCTCACCGACCAGACCCGGGGCATGTTCAACGCCGCCACCATCGCCAAGATGAAGGACGGCGTGATCATCATCAACACCGGCCGCGGCAAGGTCGTGGTGGAGAAGGACCTGGCCGAGGCCCTGGAATCCGGCAAGGTGCGCGCCTACGGCACCGACGTGTGGCCCAGCGATCCCCCGCCCGCGGACTGCCCCCTGCTCACGGCCAAGAACGTCTTCATGGCCCCCCACATCGGCGGCAGCAGCAAGGAGAACCTCGGCCGCATCGGGGACATCGTCGTCGAGACCCTTTCCACGTTCAAGCTCTAGGAGATTTCCATGACCAACCGCGCCATCAACTTCTACGCCGGTCCCGCCGGCCTGCCCCTGCCCGCCCTGGAACGGGCCAAGGAGGAGCTCCTGGACTTCGCCGGCACCGGCATGTCCGTCATGGAGGTCAGCCACCGCTCCAAGGAATACGACGCCGTGCACGAGGAGGCCCTGGCGCTCACCCGTGAGCTCATGGGCATTCCCGCCAACTACAAGATCATCCTCCTCCAGGGCGGCGCCCACCTCTCCTTCGGCATGATCCCCCTCAACTTCCTGCGCGGGAGCCACAAGGCCGACTACATCAACACCGGCAACTGGGCGGAGAAGGCCTACAAGGAGGCCAAGCTCGTGGGCGGCGAAGAGCGCGTGCGCCTCGCCGGCTCCACCAAGGCCGAGAACTACGCCCGCCTCCCGAAGAAGTCCGAGCTGAACATCCACCCGGATTCCATGTACGTGCACTTCACCTCCAACAACACCGTCGAGGGCACCCAGTGGCAGGAATTCCCCGAGACCGGCGGGATCCCCTACATCTGCGACATGTCCTCGGACATCATGTGGCGCCCCTTCGACGTGTCGAAGTTCGGCATGATCTACGCCGGCGCCCAGAAGAACCTCGGACCCTCCGGCGTCACCCTCCACATCGTCTCCGACGAATTCCTGGAGAAGGCCGAGGCCCAGGACCTGCCCAGCTACCTGCGCTACAAGCTCCACGCCGAGAAGAACAGCCTCTACAACACCCCGCCCACCTTCGGCATCTACATCCTGCGCAACGTGCTGGCCTACAACAAGTCCATCGGCGGCCTCAAGGCCATCGAGGCCAACAACCGCAGGAAGGGCGAGCTGCTCTACGGCTGCATCGACAAGCACGCCGGCTTCTTCAAGCCCTTCGTCACCGAGAAGGCCGACCGTTCCCTCATGAACGTGGATTTCTTCCTCCCCACCGAGGAGCTCACCGACATGTTCGTGAAGGAGGCCAAGAAGGCCGGCATGGTGGGCCTCAAGGGCTACCGTGACGTGGGCGGCATCCGGGTGTCCACCTACAACGCGGTCACGGTGCAGAACGTGGAGACCCTCGTGCAGTTCATGGAAGCGTTCGTGAAGAAGAACGGCTAAGCGCCGAGACGGTTCCAGGCGGGGGCGCTTCCTCGGGAGCGCCCCCGCTGCGTTCAGGGGCGTTTCGAAATGTCCAAGGACCGGGTTGGCAAGGGCTTATCATGGAAGGGACCCCCTTTCGGAGCCTGGAAGCGGAATGCATCATGAAAAGCCCAATCCCCTGGGGCGCTGGTTCGTCGGACTGGCGGTGGCGGCCCTGTGCGTGCCCGGGATGCTGGCGGTGGCCGGGCGGGGGCTCGAGCCCCAGGTGGTGGTCGTGCTGCTGGGGATCGCCCTGGCCTCGGCGGGGGCGGGGGCGGTGTTCTGGAACCGGCGGGAAGCCGCGGAGGGGGAGCCCGCGAACCGGCTGGAGCTGGCCTGCAGGCGGGTGCTGGTGCGCTTTTCCCGGTCCCGGGACGAGGCCTGGTACCGCTGGGGCCTGGCAGCGACCAACCGTGGAAGCGCTCTGGCCTTCCTGGAGGAGGCCGCCCGCCTGGGGCATGCGGAGGCGCATTTCGAGTTGGGCCTGTATTTCGAAGAGAGCGGCCAGGGCCAGGCGGGACGGGAGCTGGCGGCCCGGCATTACCGCAGCGCGGCCGAGGCGGGACATTCCGAGGCCTCCTTCCGGCTGGCCGAGCTCCTGCGCTGGGGCATCGGCCCCGCCCGGGATCCGGGAGCCGCGCAGCGCTGGTACCTCCGCAGCGCCAACGAGGGGTTCCGGCCGGCCATGGACTGGCTGTCCCGGGCCTACGAATTCGGAGAGGACCTGCCCGAGGACCTGGAGAAGGCGGTGTACTGGACCGTGAAGGCCCGCGCCGCCCAGCGGGTGGGTCTGCGCATCAGCCACTTCGCCCGGGCCCGGGCCCTGGGCCCCCGGGCCACCGAGGAGATCTCCCGGGGATGGGAGGACACCATGGAAACCCTCGTCCCCGCCGACACGGACCGGGGCCAGGCCTGCTTCCGCATGGGCATGAGCTTCCTGAGCGGCGCCGCCCCCCGGGACCCCGAGGCCGCGAAGGTCTGGCTCCAGCGCGCCGCCGAAGCCGGCCACGTGGAGGCCATGGCCGAACTGGGCGAGCTCCTGGCCCCTTCCGGGGACGCCCAGGCCTGGTTCCAGCGCGCCGGAGCCGCGGGCCACCAGGGGGCCCAGATCCGCCTGGGCCAACTGGAATCGCCGAACTAGGGTTCCGATGGCGATAGTTCTCGCCCCAATCTTCACCTCAATGCCGTCCCAATCGATCTCCCTTCGAGTCAGCTGACCCTACAGCTTGGACCTGAGGTTCTTTATCTTGCCCTTTCCCCTGGATCCTATTCATCCCCGTTTGGATTTCGCTTGGAGTTGTCGCCACTCTTGGGTCAGGGACGTCGAGTGACATGCGCTCCGACCCACCTCTGCGTCAGCCCTGCGGAAACCGGGATGAACGCCGATTGATGGGATGAATAGGGATCCGCTCAACCTGGAACAGGCCCTTCATCAGGGTTTCAGGAAGCTAGGGTATGCCGGCACACCTAGACCTTTGGCATGTCCAGGTAGTCGAAGGGGTTCACCTTCCAGTCGTCGGGGTCCTCGTTGCCCACGATGGCGTCCATGCCGTTTTCCGTCGCGGCCATGTCCAGGTCGAAGGGGTCGATGCGCGTGCGCTTCACGCAGTCGTACATGACCCGGATCTTGGGGCTGAGGAGGCCCTCGGTGCTCTGTTCCAGCACCACGGCGAGGCGCTTGCTCTCGAGCTGGACCAGGGAGCCCACGGGGTAGATGCCCAGGGCGTGGATGAAGTGCTGGACCAGTTCCTCGTCCATGTGGGGCTCGGCGGTGGCGGAGGGGTCGCTCCACTCGTAGATTTTCTTGAGGGCCAGGGGGGGCTCCATGCCCTTGTGGTAGACGCGGTTGGAGGTGATGGCGTCGTACACGTCCACGATCGCGGCCATGCGCCCCAGGAGGGAGATGTCGGCGCCCTTCTTGCCGAGCGGGTACCCCGTGCCGCAGAACTTCTCGTGATGCTCGCCGGCGATCTGGAACACGGCCTGGGAGATGCCGGGGGTCTTGTGCAGCACCTCCAGGCCCAGGTTCACATGGTTCTTCATGATGGTGAATTCGGCGTCGGTGAGCTTGCCGGGCTTGTTGAGGATGTGATCGGGCACCCGCATCTTGCCGATGTCGTGGAGCATGCCGCCCACGCCGGCCTCGTGGATGATCTCCGGGGGCAGCTCCATGGCGCGGCAGAAGGAGATCAGCAGCGTGGCCACGCTCACGGAGTGCTGGAAGGTGTAGGTGTCCCCCTCGCGGATGCGGCAGAGGCTCACCAGGGTGCCGGGATTGCGCAGGATGGAATCGGTGATCTTGTTGATGACGGGTTCCACCCGTTCCACCTGGATGCGCTTGCCCAGGCGCACATCCTCCAGGATCGAGTGGATGACCTTGTTGGCCTCCTTCGTGATCTGCTTGGCGAAGACCAGCTCCTCCTGGTGGCTGGTCTTCACCTCGGCGCCCGGGGCCGTGGCCACGGGGGAGTGAAGGATCTTCTCCTGGACGCCCTGCTCCACCGCCTCCCGGCTGGGCGCCTCCACGTCCTCCAGCACGTCGATGCCCTTCTGGGTATCGATGTAGACCTCGGTGATCCCGCTCTTGGCGATCTTCTCCAGATCGGCCTCCTTGCGGAGCATGAAGCTGTTCCTCAGGAAGGAGTGGTCCATCCATCCGCAGTTGAGGTCGTGGATGAACATTCCCAGCCTGAGATCCTGCTTCTTCACCTTCTTGATCATCGGTCCGTCCGGAAAAGGGGCTGCACGCTAGAGGCTATCGACCCGCCCGGAGAGTGTCATGTGAAAGTTTCCGTGTGCGATTCCCGTGACATTGGCCTATTCCAGGAGTCGGGAATACCTCTGGCGCCCGGGTGCGGCGGGCCTGTTTCCGGGTCCTGACAGGCCGCGGGGGGACGGCGCCGGAAGGGGACGCGGGCCCAGGGAATGCGATCCGGCATGAGGCTTGATGGGGAGAGGGGCGTTCCCGGGAGCGCCCATGAAAGCCATCCTTCTCTCCGGCCTCCTCGCCTTCATGCCCCTCCAGGGCGGCAAGGCCAAGGCCCCGCCGGAACCCATCGACCTGAACACGGCCACGGCCACGGAGCTCATGCAACTGCCCCGGGTGGGCGCCCGCACCGCGGCCCGGATCCTGGACTACCGCAGGACCCACGGCCCCTTCCGCAAACCCGAGGAGATCATGAACATCAAGGGCATCGGGGAGAAGGCCTTCCTGCGCCTGCGGCCCCACCTCCGGGCGGGAGAGGCGCCGTGAAGGCGCAGGGGCACACCCTCCTGGAGGCCCTGCTGGTCCTGGCCCTCCTGTCGATCCTCGGGGCCGCGGGGGGGGTGGCCCTGGCGACCCAGGGGCCCGGCCTGACCTTCCTGCCGGCGGAGCTCCGGGCGGCCGTGGACCAGGCCTTCCTCCTGGCCCGGGCCCGGGGCGGGGATGTGCGCCTGGCCCTTGGGGGGCCGGGGGGGGACGTGGCGCCGGTGGTCCTTCCCCGGGGCCTGCGGTGGGGGCTGCCCGGCGCGGGGGTGCCCGTCCCGCCGGGGCTGCGGCAGCCCCGCAGGGCCCACCTCACCGGCGCCGCCCACCCGGTGGTCACGGTCACCCCCCGCGGCACCGCCACCGGCACGGCCTGGTACCTCACGGACGGCCGGGATGCCGTATACGTGGGGCTCACCGGGCGGGGCGAGGTGCATGTGCGGAGGTGGCGTGCGAGCCGGTGGGCCTGGGCCGACACCTGATGCGCATCGCCGACCTCTCCCCCCACCAGCGCCCCCGGGAGCGGCTCATGGCCGGTCTGGGCGGGGAACTGGGCGATGCCGAACTCCTGGCCCTGCTCTGGGGTTCCGGCACCCGGGGCCTCAGCGCCATCGACCTGGCCCAGGGGCTGCTGGCCCAGCACGGCGGCCTCCCGGGCCTCCTGGGCCTGGGCCCCGCGGAATGGTCGGCCCTCCCCGGCCTGGGCCCCGCCAAGGCCGGCCAGCTATGGGCGGCGGCGGAGCTGGCCCGCAGGGTTTTCCGGGGCCCGGTCCGGCCCCGGCTCCACACCCCCCAGGCCGCCGGCGCCTACCTCCTGGAGCGGTGCCGGGGCTGGACCGAGGAACGCTTCGGCCTCCTGGCCCTGAACGCCCGGGGCCTGCTGTTGGCGGACCGCCTCCTCAGCCAGGGCACCGCCCTGGGCACCCTGGTATCGCCCCGCGAGTTCTTCCGGGAAGCGCTGCGGTTCGGGGCGGTGTCAGCCATCGCCTTCCACAACCACCCCAGCGGCGAGGTCCAGCCCAGCGGCGAGGACCGCCGGCTCACCAAGCGCCTGCGGGAGGCGGGGGAGATGCTGGGAGTGCCCCTGTCCGATCACCTGATCATCGGCGCCGAAGGGTTCCACAGCTTCCGGACGGCGGAAGGGTGGGGGGGCTAAGGGTGGAAATCAGGGGAGTGGGGCCGGATCCGCGTGCCTTGGCTCCGCCAGAATGCGGACGTCCGCCAGCCGGATCCTCATGGTGCTGCCCTCGCTGAACTGGGATGCGAACTGGAGGTCGATGCGCTCTCCGGCCAGGCCGTCCAGGGGGAAGACCCGCTGCACCCAGCCTTCCCCGGCGTCGGCGTGGGTGATGCGCGCCAGCTCCCGGTGGGTGCCTCCGTGGGGCCCCTGGACGCGGATGACCAGGGCGTCCTCGGAGCCCGGGGCGGGGGCGGACACGTGGGTCCACAGGCGCAGCTCCAGGCGGACGGGGCCCGGCGGCAGGGCCACTTCCTGGGCCAGGTAGGGGTGCTTGCCCGGGCGCAGGGAGGTGGCGTCGAAGACCCGGCACTCGGATCCGGGCAACCCCGGCGGCGGGGGTTCCGCGGATTCGAGCCGGGCGTCCGTCACCCAGCCGCCCGAACCGAAGTCCTCCGACTGGAGGCCAGGGTCCAGCAGGACCTGCTGGCGGGGGTTGGCCAGGGTGAACGCCACCTCCCGGGAATGCACCACCTGGTCCTCCCGGTCCCGGAGGGCGGCCCGGAAGCCGTGGGGTCCGTTGGCCAGCAGCCTGGAGGCCGGCAGGCGCAGGTGGAAGGGGGCGGCGCCGGCCTTGCCCACCTGCACGCCGTCCACCAGGAAAGCTACGCACTTCACCTGGGACGGGTCGGGCACCGCAAGGGCCAGCAGCACCTCCTCCCCCAGCGGCTCGGCGGAAACCTCCACGCTGGGCAGCCACGCGTCCACCGGTTCGGTCAAGCGGCCCGGCTTGCCCACCCCCACCGCGCCGAAGGCGTCCCGCACCGCGAGGTCCTCCCGGGAATCCGGGCCGTAGAGGCGGCGGGCCACCGCCAGGGCGGCGCGGCGCGCGTCCCGGTAGTCGCTGAGGGGCTGCAGTTCCTGGGTCAGGGCCTGGTACCAGATGGCCGCGGCGCGATCGTTCCCGATGCCGGCCATGCCCTGGGGGAGCAGGGGGCTGCTCCAGGGGGGCGCGCCCCCGGGGCGGGGGGAGGCCTTTTCCTCCGGGGAACCGGTGGCGGCGGCTCCGGCGCTCAGGAAGCAGAGGGCGCGGTTCAGGGGGCCCGCCGCCACGTGCGGGTCCTGGATGCGGCCCAGGGCGGGGAACCAGCGATCCGGATGGCCCATCCGGGCCGGTTCGGCCATGTGGCGCATCAGTTCGGGTTCGGTGCCCTTGGGCCGGGGCTGGACCTGGAGACGCCAGGCGGTCCCCCCGTCGCCGATGTGGTTGCTGAACAGCCCCGAGGCCGGGTTGCCGCCGCCGGTGCGCGACCAGGTGTCGATCATCTGCCCAAAGAAGTCCGCGGTGGCCTCATCCAGGCCCCGGGCCTCGGCGCAGCCGTCGAGACCCGCCCGGCTGCTCCCGATGACCCCGTGGGTGAACTCATGGCCGAGGATGGCGGGGAAAACGAGGGGGTCGTAGGCCTGGGCGCGGCCCACCCGGATGATCCCGGTGGCGCCCGACCGGTCCCAGTGCACATCGTCGGCAGGGGGACCCCCGAGGAGGACCCGGACCCGGGTTCCCCTGCCATCGAAGCCATGGCGACCGTGCACGCGTTCGAAATAGGTCCAGGCGGCCGCCAGGGCGTGGGCCGCGCTGGCGGCCGTGCGCTCCCCTTCGTCGCCGGGCTTCTCCCCCAGGTCCACCACCCGCGCTTCCCCGGTGTGCCCCGCGTCCCCGCAGGCCTCCACGGTGTTGCCGCCGGCCAGGCCCCGCACCGGATCCCGGAGCAGGGGGCGGCCCCCGCCCGGGGGAAGGGTGGCGTCCAGGTCCACCGTGGCCGGGTCCAGGGCCGGCACCCGCACCCGCACGGGGGTGCCCAGGGCAGGGGCCAGGGGCCGTTCCTCCAGCACCCGCCCGCTGGTGGCGTCCAGCACATGGACCGCGTCCCTGGACCGGTCGGGGCCGGGCCAGCGGGCTTCCACCCGGTAGGCCCGCACATAGCCGGCGGCCACCCGGGGACGGGCCAGGGCGTCCGTCTCCCCCGGCCTCGCCAGATCCAGGGCGCGCATCACCGGGAAAAGGACCAGGAGCGGCTTGGACAGCCGGGGCGAATTCGCAGCGGGAAAGCGGGCCTGGAGCGCCGCCACCGCCCGAGCGGGTTCGAGGATCGGCCGGTGGGCTCCCAGCACCGGCGGCAGGTGCGCCGCGCCGCCGGCCCCGCGCAGGAGGGCCAGGGAGGGCGTCGCGGGCAGGGAGGCGCCCTCACTCGCGTGGGTGATCCCTTCCGATCCCAGGACCGGAAGGCTGTCCAGGAATTGGACCCACCGGGCGTGCGTCCCCGCTCCGTCCCGGAAGGACTCCAGGGGCACCCACGCGGCGCCGGGTCCCAGATCCGGCAGGCCGACTCCAGGCGGGGTGGCCGAGGCGGCCGGAGCCAGGACCAGCATGGAGGCGAGGAGGCCCAGGGAGATTCCTCGGCGGATGGGGAAGGGCGGGGCAAACGGGCTTCGCATTCGGAAGGAATGTGGACGGCGGGCACGAGGTTCCCGCCCGCCGCGGGGGCGGGGTTGGAACCCTCCGGGGGGTGGAGGCATTCCTGGGCGGGTCCCTCGATGGTCCCCAGCGGATCCCGAACCGGAAGGTCATGCATGTCCCAACCATTTGTTGCCCGGAGGCTGTCGTTGGCTTTCCTGCTTGCTTCCAGCCCCCTGCTGAAGGCCGCGGAGGCCGGGCCCGTCCCGGAACCCGGGCCCTTCGCCTTCCGCTACAGCGGCCCGGTTGGCCCGGCACTCGCCTTCCCCTGCCTGGCGGGGACCCGCGAGGCCGGCCGCCCCGGGCTCCTGGAAACGGCCGGGCAGGGCTTGGCCTTCCCGCCCCTCCCTGCTGCGCCCGGGGGGCCCCGCCTCCCGAGGGTCACCTACCCCGGGGAGCGCGCCTGGGTCGAGGCGCTGGATCTGGTGGCGTCGCTGTCCGGGGTTTTCATCGAACCCCGCGGACGGCTCGGCCCGGGCGGCGCGGCGGGGTCCTGGGATAGGCCCACGGCAGACCGCTGGTATCCGAGGATTCGGACGTCCGAGGAACCAGGAAAACAATTATAACACATTCATTGAATGGGGCCATGGGGCCCCGGCCTTGAAGGAAATGATTCCATGCGTCTGTCCACCACCTCCTGGGCGCTCGCCCTGCTCCTGCTTTCGGGAGGCGTCGCCGCCGTCGCCCACCCGGGCCCGACCAAGAAGGTCAGGACCAGCCCCGGGCCCTCCCCGGCCACCTCCACCGCCTTGGCCCTGTCGCCATCCGCCTCGTCCTCTTCCTCTTCCCCCCGCCCCCTCCTGGGAAGGATGCCCTTGGACCTGGCGAACCATTGCGCGACCTTCCTGGATGAGCGGGACATCGCCCGCCTCATGCAGGCCAGCAGGGCCGACCTTGCCAGGGTGCTGGGCAAGTCCGGAATGCGGATGCTTTCCCGCAGGCACAGCCTCGCCCCCACCCGTGTGGATTTCGGGGAGGAGGGGGCCAGGCGCTCCAGCTACGCCGGCCACCGGCACCTGGAACTGTGGGGCATGGACGAGCGGATCCACACCTGGCTCGCGGACAACCGGGAAGCGGAGATCGTGGACCTGAAGCACGCGCCCGGGAATGTCTACTCGATCAAGGATCTGCTCATGCTAGGCCGCTTCCCGCGCTTGACCCGCCTCACCGTCAACGTGGACATCGATGAATTCGAAACGAAGTACCCCGCCGCGGCCCCGGAGGGCCCGGCCACGGCCCCCCTGGCGGCCCTCACCTCCTTGACCCTCGATAGCGATGAGCACTACATCGATTGCTCCGACCTGGACCTGGCCCCGCTCCTGGCCGGGTGCAGGCTCCGCCACCTGGACCTCGGCGGGTGCGCCCTGGGCGTGGAGGGCTCCGGCTCCTTCGCGCAGAATCTCTACAAGGTCCTGCCCGCCCACGGCGCGTCCCTCCGGTCCCTGGTCGTGAACATCGAAGGGATTCACGAGGATGAGGAGGGCCTGAACCTGGCGGCCGCCCTCGGCGACCTCCCGGGGCTGCGCCACCTCGCCTTCGTGGATTCCAACATCGCCCACACCCTGAACCCCGAGGTTCGCGCGGCGCTGGGGGCCTCCCTGTCCCGCATGACGGCCCTGGAAAGCCTCGACTGCTTCGGGATGGTGGAAGCCTCGGACCCGGAGCGGGGTTGCGGCATCTTCAAGAATCTCCCCCCCTCCCTGAAGCGCCTCCACGAGGTGTTCGAGATCGACGAGCGGGGCCCGGAGGGGAACCTGATCCCGGCGGCCCCCTTCCTGCGGGCCCTGGACCGGCTCCCCGCCCTGGAGGAACTCTCCTTCCGGTCCCCCCTGGACCTGGGGGTCACCCGCGCCCTGGTCGACGCCCTCCTGGAAAAGCCCTCCTTCCGGTGCCTGAAGATCCGGTTCGAAGCCGAGGAGGACGGCCAGGAGGAGGCGATCAGGGCCTCCCTGGGGCTGCTCGCGGAGACCTTCGAGAAGGCCGGAAAGAGGCTGGAGTTCTCGAACATCGAAGGGTAGGGGGCTCGGCGGGGAGGATCGTCGGGCCCGCCCCGGCAGGGGTGCCTGGACGGGGCGAAAGGCCCAGGCTGAAGAGCCCTCCTAGGTCCAGGCCGTATGCACCGCCACGCCTGGGCGGTCGAAGCGCTCGTAGGTGTGGGCACCGAAGAAGTCCCGCTGGGCCTGGATGACGGAGGCGGTGCCCCGGGGGGTGCGAAGGGTGTCGAACCAGGCCAGGGAGGCGGAGAGGCCGGGCACAGGCAGGCCCGCCAGCACCGCGGCGGACACCACCCGGCGCCAGGCGGGTTCGCGCCTGCGCAGTTCCTCGGCGAAGCGGGGGGCGAAGGCCAGCAGGTCCGGCGCGGGGGTCTTCAGGAAGGCCTCGCGCACGTCCTCCAGGAACCGCGCGCGGATGATGCAGCCGGCGGTCCAGATGCGGGCCATTTCCGAGAGCTCGGTGCCGTAGCCCCGCTGGGCGCTGGCGGCGCGCAGGAGGTCGAAGCCCTGGGCGTAGCTGGCGATCTTGGAGGCGTAGAGGGCGTCGCGCAGATCGTCCAGGGCGAGGGGGGCCAGGGCGGCGCTTTCGCTGGGGAAGAGCTCGGCCGCGGCCAGGCGCCGGGGGCGGGCCGCGCTGAGGCTCCGGGCCTCCACGGCGGCGGCCAGGGTGGGGATGGGGACCCCGGCCTCCGCCGCGGCCAGGACGGTCCAGGCGCCCGTGCCCTTCTGGCCGGCCTGGTCGAGGATGGCGTCCACCAGGAACCCGGCGCTGAGGGGGTCGGGGGTGCGCAGGATGCGGGCGGTGATCTCCACCAGATAGCTGTCCAGTTCCCCCCGGTTCCAGTCCTCGAAGACCTGGGCGGCGCCGGGCGCCGTGAGGCCCAGGCCCCGGCGCAGCAGGAACGCGGTCTCGGCGATGAGCTGCATGTCGCCGTACTCGATGCCGTTGTGCACCATCTTCACGAAGTGTCCGGCCGAACCCGCCCCGCAGTAGGCCACGCAGGGCCCCGCGGCGCCCCGGGCGGCCATGGCCTCCAGGTAGGGGCGCAGGGTCTCGAAGGCCGCGCGGTCCCCGCCGGGCATGATCGCGGGGCCCTTCAGGGCGCCCTCCTCGCCGCCGGAGACGCCCATGCCCAGGAAGGACCAGGCGCGGCCGGCCCGCAGGCGGCGGTCCGTGTCCGTGAAGTGGCTGTTGCCCGCGTCCACCAGGACGTCCCCGGCCTCCAGGAGGGGGTCCACCTGGGCGAGGACGGCGTCCACGGCGGGGCCCGCGTTCACCATGAGGAGGATCCGCCGGGGGCGCGCCAGGGAGGCGACGAAGGCCTCCATGGACTCCGCCACGGCGATGCGGGCCTCGGGGTGGTCCGCCTCCAGGCGCAGGCCCGCCTCGGGGCTGCGGTCGTAGCCGGCCACGGAGAATCCGCGGCCGGCCAGGTTCCGGGCGAGATTGGCGCCCATGACGCCCAGTCCGATCACGCCGATTTCGCTACCCATGGTGTCCTCCACTCAGATCCGTGACGATGGTCAGGCCCCGGAAGCCGCTGGCGGGCAGGGCGGGGTCCCCCTGGAGCAGCCTCGCCAGGGCGGGGGCCTTGGCGGCGCCGGAGGCCATCAGGATGCCCGCGGGCGCCGCCGCCAGAAGGTCCCTTCCCAGGGTCATGCGCCCGGGGGGCGGCTTGGGGCTGGCGTCCACCGCGTGGACCCGGTCCGGGGGCCAGGGGCGGCCCGGGAAGAGCGAAGCCGAATGGCCGTCCTCGCCCAGGCCCAGGAGCAGCACGTCCAGGCCCCCGTCGAAGGCCGCGTCCAGGCCCGCCTCCACGCGCCGGCAGGCCTCCTCGGCGCTTTCGCCGTCCAGGTAGAGCGGGAGTTCGGCCTCCGGAGGATCGGCGGGGTCCAGGTAGCCCAGGCGGTAGGCCTCGCCCCGGTTGGAATCCGGGTCGGCGAAGGGCACGCGGCGCTCGTCCACCCAGGTCAGGCGCACCCGGCGCCATCGGGGTCCCAGGGCCAGCCGCGCCAGTCCCAGCACCGCCGCGGCGCTGCCGCCGGACACCGCCAGGCGCGGGTGGGGCAGGGCCTCCAGGGCCCCGCGCAGCAGGGCCGCGGCGGCCGCCAGGGGCGTGGCGGCGCGCACCAGGTCAGCCACGGGACCAGCCCCCCTCGCACCCGTGGAAGAGCCGGTCCGCCTCCGGCGGGCCCCAGCTGCCCGCGGGGTACTCCAGCAGCGGCTGGCTCCGGATGGCGTCCACGGCGCTCCAGGCGGCCTCCACCTCGTCGTTGCGCAGGAAGAGGGAGGGATCGCCGTGGATGGCGTCCAGCAGGAGCCGCTCGTAGGCGGGGGCCGTGCTCGCCCCGAAGCGGTCCCGGTAGTCGAAGGCCAGCTCCGCGGGCGCCATGACCATGCCCGGGCCGGGCACCTTCACCCCGAAGCCCAGGGACATGGCCTCCCGGGGCTGGATGCTGAGGGTGAGGTGGTTGGGCCGCAGCTGGCACTCCAGCCCGTCGGCGGAGGGGGTCCCGCCGCAGCCGTCGAAGAGCTGGATGGGGGGCACCCGGAACTGCACCTTCACCTCGGTGAAGCGCTTGGGCATGCGCTTGCCGTGGCGCAGCAGGAAGGGCACGCCCCCCCAGCGCCAGTTGGCCACCTCCGCCCGCAGGGCCACGAAGGTCTCCGCCGCGGAATCCGGCCCCACCCCCTCCTCCTGGAGGTAGCCCGGCACGGGGCGGCCCTCTGCGGTGCCGGCGGCGTACCGCGCCCGCACCGCGGGGTCCGTGGCGGGAAACCGCAGGGCCTTCAGGGCGGCCACCTTCTGGTCCCGCAGGGTCTCCGGGTCCAGGGAGGAGGGCGGTTCCATGGCGATGAGGGCGAGGATCTGGAGCATGTGGTTCTGGACCATGTCCCGCAGGGCCCCCACCTCGTCGTAGTACCCGGCGCGGCCCTTCTCCACGCCCAGCTCCTCCGCCACGGTGATCTGCACCAGCTCGATGTGCCGGCGGTTCCACAGGGGCTCGAAGATGGCGTTGTTGAAGCGGAAGGCGAAAAGGTTCTGGACGGTCTCCTTGCCCAGGTAGTGGTCGATGCGGTAGATCTGCTCCTCCCGGGCCACCTGGTGGAGGGTGCCGTTCAGGGCCCGGGCCGAGGCCAGGTCGTGGCCGAAGGGCTTCTCGATGATCACCCGGCGCCAGGGCTCGCCCTGGAGGAGCCCGGAGCGGCCCAGGTTCTCCAGGGCGGGCACGAAGAGATCCGGCTTCAGGGAGAGGTAGAAGAGCCGGCCCGCGGGGGCGCCCCCGGCCAGCTCGTCCAGGCGCGAGGAAAGCGGTCCCAGGTCGGCGCCGGCGTCGCCCTGGACGTAGTGGACCCGGTGGGCGAAGGCCGCGAAGGCCTCCCGCTCCTCGGGGTCCAGGCGCTCCCGGAGCCCCGCTCGGAACGCCTCGTCCGTGAAGGGCCTGCGGGCGATGCCCACCAGCTGGAGGTTGGCGGCGTCCTTGCGGGCCAGGGCCAGGAGCGCGGGCACCAGCTTGCGCACCGCCAGGTCCCCGCTGGCGCCGAAAATGACGATCTGGACGAGCTGTTCCATGACTGCGCTCCTAGGCGGTGACGGAGCCGGGCACCGTGAAGTCCTCCCCGGGGTTGATGAACTGGTCCAGCTCGCTGCTCTGCTGGCGGTCGTGGAGCTGGCGGTAGCGGCCGCCCAGGGCCATGAGCTCGGCGTGGGCGCCCCGCTCCACGATGCGCCCCTCCTCCACCACCAGGATCTGGTCGGCGGTCTCGATGGTGCTCAGGCGGTGGGCGATGACGAAGGTGGTGCGGCCCGTGCGCAGCCGGCGCAGGCCGTCCCGGATCATGGCCTCGCTCTCGCTGTCCAGGCTGGAGGTGGCCTCGTCCAGGATGAGGATGCGCGGATCGGCCAGGATGGCCCGGGCGATGGCCACGCGCTGGCGCTGGCCTCCGGAGAGCTTGACGCCGCGCTCGCCGACGATGGTGTCGTAGCCCGCCTCGAAGCGCCCCACGAACTCGTCCACGTGGGCGATGGCGCCCACCGCCTCGATCTCCGCCCGGGTCGCGCCCGGCCTGGCGAAGCCGATGTTGTCGGCCACGGAGCCGTCGAAGAGGAAATTGTCCTGCATCACCACGCCCAGCTTGGAGCGGTAGTCCCGCAGCCGCACTGACAGCACGTCCCTTCCGTCCACCAGCACCTGGCCCCGCTGGGGGTGGTTGAAGGCCATGAGCAGCCCGATGATGGTGCTCTTGCCCGAGCCGCTGGAGCCCACCAGGGCCACCGTGGATCCCGCGGGCACCTGGAAGGAGATGCCGCGCAGCACCGGCGTGTCCTTCTCGTACTCGAACCACACGTCCCGCAGCTCCACCCGGCCCTCCAGCTCCGGCAGGGGCGCCCGGGCCAGGTCCTCCTGGTCCTCGGTGGGCATGTCCAGGGTCTCCCGGATGCGGTCCAGGCCCGCGAAGGCCTCGCTCACCTGGGTGCCGATGTTGGCGATCTGCACCACGGGCGCCGCCAGGAGGCCCACGAAGAAGGTGTACATGATCAGGTCGCCCAGGGTCATGCGCCCCGCGAAGATGGCGTTGCCGCCCACCACCATGATGAGCACGCCCACCACGCCGATGATGGCGGTGGAGAAGGCGGAGATGGCGCTCATGCCGGTGATGGTGCCCGCCACGTTGCGGAAGAGCTTCTCGGCCCCCTCCGCGAAGATCCGCGATTCCCGGTCCTCGGCCACGTAGACCTTGAGGATCCGCACGCCGCCCACGGATTCGCCCAGGCGCCCCGTGATGTCGGCGGTGAGCTCGCTGCGCTTGCGGAAGAGGGGCCGCAGGTGGTTGAAGGCCAGGGCCATGGCGCCCCCGAAGACCCCCAGGAACACCAGGGTGGCCAGGGTGAGCTTCCAGTTGAGCCAGAACAGGACCCCCAGGGCCAGCACGGCCGTGAGGAGCCCCCCCGCCAGCTGGATGAGCCCCGTGCCCACCAGGTTGCGGATGCCCTCGGCGTCGTTCATGACCCGGGCGATGACGATGCCGCTCTTGGTGGTGTCGAAGTAGCGGATGGGAAGGCGCAGGATGTGGTCCTGCACCCGCTGGCGCATGTCCATGATGGCGCGCTGGGCGGCCACGGACACCACCTGGGAATTGGCGTAGCCCGCCAGGGCCTGCACCAGGGTAGCGGCCCCCGCGGCCAGGGCCAGGGGCAGGAGCAGGTGGCTGTTGTGCTTGCCGATGACCTCGTCGATGAGGTATTTCGTGCTGGCCGGGAGCACCAGACCTGCGAGCCGACTAACGACCATCAGGGCCAGCCCCACGGCCAGGGATTTCCTGTGCTGCCAGAGCAGTTCCCGCGCTTCCCTCCAGGCCCTGCGAGCGTTGATCTTGGTGGGAGTCTTGGGGTTCGCCATCAGGTGCTTTCAAGGAAGGCCACCTTCCATGTAACCACGAACCGGAAGGGCGGGGGTCCGGAAGGAATTATGGATACCATGGTCGTTTCGCCTTCCCCGGGATCCGCCATGACCCTGAAGTCCCTTATCCGCACCATTCCCCACTACCCCAAGGAGGGCGTCCAGTTCCGGGACGTCACGACCCTCATGAAGAACCCCGAGGGGTTCCGCAGGGCCATCGACCTCCTGGGCGAGCGGTACCGGGACCAGGGCATCCGCATCGTGGCGGGCATCGAATCCCGGGGCTTCATCGTGGGCGCGGCCCTGGCCCACCACCTGGGGGCGGGCTTCGTGCCCATCCGCAAGAAGGGCAAGCTCCCCGCCCCCGTCATCCACGAGGACTACGAACTGGAGTACGGCCTGGACCGCATCGAGGTGCACGTGGACGCCATCGGCAAGGGGGAGCGGGTGCTCCTGGTGGACGACCTCATCGCCACCGGCGGCACCGCCGAGGCCGCGCTGAAGCTCATCGGCACCCTGGGCGGGGTCGTGGTGGAGACGGCCTTCCTGGTGGACCTGCCGGACCTGGGAGGGCGGAGGCGCCTGGAGGCCCTGGGGCACAAGGTATTCACGTTGACGGAGTTCGAAGGGGACTAGTAACTCCCCAGCCGCCCCAGGCTCATCACCGGCGCCCCGGCCCTGCGGGAGGCTTCCAGGTCCACCTGGAATTCCGCCACCCAGTCGTTGGATTCCTCCTCGTCCACCAGCATCTGCTGGACGCGGCCGTCGGGGAGGGCGTAGGTGTGGCGGAGGTTGCGGCCTTCGGCGTCCAGGCGGGGGCCCTTGTGGTCCAGGCGGTAGGCTTCCACCAGGGCCTTGAGGCGTTCGGCGGTCCAGGGCTCCCCGCCGGCGTCCGCGGGCTCCCCGTATTCGGCCAGCAGGGACGCCGCCTCCTCCCAGTCGGAGACCACCAGGGCCCGGAGCCACGTGAAGATCCGGTTGCGCACGGAGGCGAGGAAGGCCTTGCGGTCCCGGGTGATGTCCAGGGCGGCCTCCTCGGCGCCGGGGGGGCGCAGTTCGGCGGCCTCTCCGGGGCGGTACCCGCCGTCGCGCATCTTCTCCCACTCGTCCAGGAGGCTGCTGTCCACCTGGCGCAGCATGGCCCCCAGGTAGAGCTCCATTTCCCGCACCTCCTCGGTCTTGGCGGAATCGGGCACGGTCTGGGCCAGGACCTTGAACACGCTGTTCAGGTGGCGCAGGAGAAGCCCTTCGGAGCGCTGGATGTCGTACTCCCGCACGTAGTCCGAGAATGAGCGGTAGTCCTCGAACATCTCCCGGGCGATGGACTTGGGGCGGATGTTCTCCTCGCCCACCCAGGGGTGCTTCACGGCGAAGGCGTTGAAGGTGCCGTAGATGAAGTCGCGCTGGGGCTTGGGGTACTCCAGCTTCTCCAGCTCGGCCATGCGCTCCTCGTATTCCATGCCGGCCACCTTCATCTCGGCCACGCGCCGGCCCTTGAGGCGGTCCAGCTGCTTGCGGAGGATCACCTCCGGGTTCTCCAGGATGGACTCCACCAGGGTGATGAGGTCCAGGGCGTACTCGGGGTTCTCCGGATCCAGGAGGGGGAGGGTGTCCAGGAGGTAGAGGCTGAGGGTCTGGTTCATGGAGAAGTCGTCCTGCAGGTCCACGTTCACCCGCAGCCCGTGGCCCTCCCCGGTGAACTCCACGATCTTCCGGTCCAGCAGGCCCCGGAACAGCTGCCAGGCCCGCCGGGCGTGGCCGGCCCTGGCCCGCTCGTTGTCGTGGCAGCCGCGCACCAGGGCGCGCATGGCGCCGCAGCCGTCGCCCGCGCGGCTGAGGACGTTGAGGAGCATGCCGTGGGACACCTGGAACCGCGACACCAGGCGCTCCGGCTGGGCCGCCACGAGCCTCTCGAAGGTCTGCTTGTCCCAGTTGGTGAAGTTGCGCTCCGGGGGCAGGCGCTTCTGGTACTTCCGCCCGCCCGCGGCGGCCTTGGCGGCCAGCTTCATGTTCTCGATCCAGTGCTCCGGGGCCTGGGCCACGACCCAGCCCACATCGTCGAAGCCCTTGCGTCCGGCCCGGCCGGAGATCTGGTGGAAATCCCGGGCGCTGAGGATGCCCGTCTTCTGCCCGTCGTACTTGCAAAGCTTGGTGAAGAGCACCGTGCGGATGGGCACGTTGATGCCCACGCCCAGGGTGTCCGTGCCGCAGATGACCTTCAGGAGCCCCTTCTGGGCCAGCTGCTCCACCAGGATGCGGTATTTCGGCAGGAGCCCCGCGTGGTGCAGCCCGATGCCGTGGCGAAGCCAGCGCTTGAGGTCCGGGCCGTAGGGGCTGTTGAACCTGAACCCCTCCAGCTCCCGCTGGATCGCGGCCTTCTCCTCCTTCGTGCACAGGTTGATGCTGGTGAAGTCCTGGGCGCTGGTGGCCGCCTCCAGCTGGGTGAAGTGCACGAGGTACACGGGGGCCTTGCCCTCCTCCACCAGGCGCTCCAGGGTGAGGGAGAGTGGGGATTCCGCGTACGTGAATTCCAGCGGCACGGGGCGGTCCGTGGACTTCACCACGGCGGTGGGCAGCCCCGTGAGCCGGGTGAGCTCGCCCTCGAAGAACGCCGTGTCCCCCAGGGTGGCCGACATGAGCAGGAACCTGCACTGGGGCAGGGTGAGCAGCGGCACCTGCCACGCCACCCCCCGCTCGCGGTCGGCGTAGTAGTGGAACTCGTCCATGATCACGTCGCGCACATCGGCGCCGGCGCCTTCGCGCAAAGCGATGTTGGAGAGGATCTCGGCGGTGCAGCAGAGGATGGGCGCGTCCCGGTTCACCGAGGCGTCCCCGGTGCTGAGGCCGACGTTCTCCGGGCCGAAGTCCCGGCACAGGGCCAGCCACTTCTCGTTCACCAGGGCCTTGATGGGGCAGGTGTACACGGACCGCCGCCCCTGGGCCAGGGCCTTGAAGTGCAGCGCCGCGGCCACCAGCGACTTGCCCGAGCCCGTGGGGGTGTTGAGGATGACGTTCTTCCCTTCGAACAGTTCCAGGATGGCGGCTTCCTGGGCGGGGTAGAGGGTGAGGTCGCGGCCCTCCACGTACTCCAGGAAGCGCCCGAGCAGTTCGTCGCTGCCGGCGTCCGCCGCCTGGGGGAGAAGGTCGTAGAGGGTCGTATGCATGGGGATTCCGGGGGTTGGCCGGGAAAGGGGCCTTTTCCACCCTAGCCCAAATCCGGGCGATCTGTTATTTTTCGCCTTTGCGCCGGGCCGGGCCCGGGCCAACCTGTCCCTGGACGGTTCCTTTCCTCGCGGGGGCAGCTTGAGCGACAACCATCTCGACAGCAACGTGCCGGGCAACCCCGCCTACCATTTCACCGTCGTGCCCCCGGGCACCGAACCCGCGGCGGGGTGGGCCCGGCGCGGTGAGCTGCTGGCCGGGGCCGGCACCGGCACCCAGTGCATCCATGCGGGCTCCCAGCCGGATCCCGCCTACGGGTCCGTGATGCCCCCGGTGTACCTCACCAGCACCTTCGCGTTTTCCGATATCGGAAGCAACGGCGGCTTCGACTACACCCGCAGCGGCAATCCCACCCGGGAGCGCCTGGAGACGGCCATCGCCACCCTGGAGGGGGGCAGCGGCGCCACCTGCACCGGGTCGGGCATGAGCGCCGTCCTGGTGGCCCTGAACCTCCTGGAGCACGGCAGCCACGTGCTCTGCACCGTGGACTGCTACGGCGGCACCTTCCGAACCCTGGAGCACGCCCGGAACGTTTACGGCCTGGAGGTCACCTACCTGGACCTGGCCGACCTGGACGCGGTGCGCGCGGCGCTTCGCCCCAACACCCGCATGATCTGGGTGGAGACGCCCTCCAATCCCCTGCTCCGCCTGTCGGACCTCGGCGCCCTGGCCGCGATCGCCCGGGGCACCTCGGCGCTCCTGGTGGTGGACAACACCTTCCTCTCCCCCGTCCTGCAGCGGCCCTTCGACTTCGGCGCGGACCTGGTGGTGCACAGCACCACCAAGTACCTCAACGGCCACAGCGACGTGGTGGGCGGCGCCGTCGTCGCGGGTCCCGGCCGGGAGGCCCTGGCCCAGCGCATCGCCGCCATGAACAACCTCCTGGGCACCAGCCAGAGCCCCCACGACTGCTACCTGGTGCTGCGGGGCCTCAAGACCCTCCGGGTGCGCATGCGGGCCCACGAGGCCAACGCCCTGGCCGTGGCCCGGGCCCTGGCGGACCATCCCGCCGTGGCCTCCGTGAACTACCCCGGCCTGCCCACCCACCCCCAGCACGCCCTGGCCAAGGCCCAGCAGAAGGGCTTCGGCGCCATGCTCAGCTTCGAGCTGAAGGACGCGTCCCCGGCCGCCGTGAACCGGGTGCTCCTGGCCCTGCGCTGGTTCACCCTGGCCGAGAGCCTGGGCGGGGTGGAGAGCCTCGTGGCCCATCCCGCCACCATGACCCACGCCTCCATGACGCCCGCGGCCCGGGCCAACGCCGGCATCGGCGACGGCCTCATCCGGCTGTCGGTGGGCATCGAGGACCCCGAGGACCTGGTGGAGGACCTGCGGCGGGCCCTGGACTGATTTCTCAGATCAGCCCGGCCCACCCCGGGCCGTGGTGCAGGAACGCCGACCGGATGGCTTCCTCCAGGTCCGTGGGCAGGGGCCCCTTCTCCACCGCCTCCAGGTTCCGCCTGAAGTGCTCCAGACTGGCCGTGCCCGCGATGCTGGCGTCCACCCCGGGGCAATGGGCGGCGAAGCGCAGGGCCACCTCCCCGGGGGGCAGGTCCGTGGGGAGCCGGTCCAGGCCCATGGCCCGCCAGCGATCCCAGTACGCGCCCTCGGCGTGATCCCCGGGACGTTCGGCCCGGGTCCACACGGCGCCGGCGAGGGGGCGCTTGGCGATCACGCCCAGGCCCCGGGCCCGGAGCGCGGGGAGGCGGTGGGCGAGGTTCACCTGGTCGCAGACGCTCACGGAGGTCTGCACCGAGGCGAAGCGGCCCGAGCCCAGGGCGAAGTCCAGTTCCGCGTTGTCGCCCGCGTAGGCCGCCACCCGCACCTTCCCCGCGGCGACGCAGGCCTCCAGGGCCCGGATCACCTCGCCCCTTTCCAGCACGGGCAGGGGGCAGGAATGCAGGTGCACGATGTCCAGGTGGCCGCAGCGCATGCGGGCCAGGGCGGCGTCCACCCCCGCCAGGACGCAGGCGTAGGTCCAGTCCTCGAACCCCGGAATGCCGTAGCCCACCTTGGTGGACAGGACGAACTCCCCCCGGCGGCGGGCCAGGTGGCGCCCGATGCGTTCCTCCGAGAGGCCGTAGCCCCGGGCCGTGTCCACCAGGTTCACCCCCAGGTCCAGCACGGCGTTGAGGAGGGCCCCCGCCTCGGCTTCGCCCACCCGGGCATCGTTCAGGTGCATGGCCCCGAAGCCCAGGGGCGTGACGGAGAGTCCGGTGGTTCCGAAGGGGCGGGTCTGCATGGCGTCCTCAGGGTCCCAAGGTAGCTCAAATACAAGGCTTCTATCGCCTCCGGTTTCCGGTGGGTGAATGATTCCTAAATGGCGTTCCATAAGCCATACCTATGCGCACCGGATCCAGGCGCCGGCCCCGGGATCCTGATACCCTTGCCCCTTGGAATGTGGGGGCCGGGCTTGCAAGGCAAGGGAGTCGAACGGAGACGCTTCGCGCGCATGAGCACGTCCGGGGGCACGTACCGGGTGGCCTTCCACCTCCACGAACGCATGGTGGCCGGCGCGCGGCTCGCGAACCTCAGCGCGGGGGGCTGTGGCCTGGAGATCCAGCTGGTGGACGCCTGGGACCTGGACACGGGGTCGGTGCTGGACAACCTCTGCATCCTCCACCCGGACCTGCCCTGCGTTCCCCTGCAGGGCACCGTGATGCGCCTCCTGGGCAAGGTGCCCGGCAAGACCAGCGGCTATGTCCTGGCGGGCATCGAATTCACGATGATCACCCCCTTCATCCAGGGGATGATCGACGCGCACGTGGAGGCGCACTTCGCGGGCGCCCCGGGGCGCTGAACCCGAAGGATCCCTGGAGGAGGCATGGCGTCAAAGGCCCTGGACCAGTTCCGAACCGTGCTCGATCACCTGGATGGGGACGACCGGGAGGATCAGCTGGCCTTCTTCCGTTGCGTGCTTTCCACGGGGCCCGAGGCGGTGGAGGAACTGGACGGACGCCTCCCCGGTTCCAGGGCCCCCAGGGCCCTTCGGCAGCTGGTCATGGAGGCCTCCTTCTACTTCCCCTGGCCCGACTGGCTGGAAATCCTCTCGCGCATGCTGCGCTACGAGGCGGAGCTGCCCATCTTCGAAACCGGCGCCCGGGCCCTGGGACGCATCGGCAGCCCCGGCGCGCTGGAGGTCCTGCGGGAGCTCAACACCATGCGCCAGGGGGCGGAATTCAAGGAGATCCTGGCGCAGGTCCTGGCCCAGACCGATCCCCAGGAGGCCTTCCAGCACTACCTGGGCCGGCTCCTGGAGGGCTCCGCCAACCCCGGCGCCGCCAACGAAGCCGCCCAGCGCCTCGTCCCCCTGGTTAGCGAAGCCAACCTGGAGGCCCTGCGGGTGGTGGCCCAGCATCCGGACCTCCTGGTGTTCCGCCACGGCCTCCTCCTGCTGGCCCTGATCCCCACGGCCGAGGCGGCCGAGGTGCTCGCCGACCTGTGCGAGGACAGCCATAACGAGGTCCTTTCGGATCGCCTCCTCAAGGCCGAGGCGGGCGCCTACCGGTCCCTGGCGCCCCCCGCGGCCCGGGAGCAGGCCCAGGAGGCCCTGGCGGCCGCGGGCTCCGGGGGAGGCCTGGAGGTGCCTCCCGTGGTCAAGGCCCTGCGGGAGGACATCCTCGCCGCCACGGAGGAAAGCAGCAAGGCGGGCGCCCTTTCCGGCGTCATCACCCAGGCCCTGGAGGCCGTCCACCAGCGGTCCCGCCGGCTGAGTTTCGCGGTGGACACCTCGGCGGAGGGGCTGGCCGCCCACGCCCTCAAGGGCCGCATCGACCGGGACCGCGTCCTGGATCTGCTGGTGACGGCCTACCGGGAGCAGACGGGAAGGGAGGGGCTCGCCCGGGCCCTGGCCAGGCTCGTTCCCGCGGACGCCCCGAAGCTCCATGACCTCCTCCTGGAGGGACCGGACGGTGCCCAGCGCGCCGCGGCGGTGGAGGTGCTGGGGGGAAGGGAGGAGGCGGCCCTTCAAGGGGTCCTGCTGCGGGCATGCGGGGACCCCCTCACGGATATCGCGGACCGGGCGCTGTTCCACCTGGGCCGGTTGCCGGGAGCCCGGGACCTGGCCCGGACCCTGATGGGCTCGGGCGCCCCCCAGGACCTTTCCCTGGGCCTCCGCCTCGCCGCCCAGGGGAGGTTCCCCGACCTGGTGCCGGACCTCCTGGACCTGGTGAGGACCAGCACCCGGGAGGAGACCACCCTCCAGGTGGTGGAGACCCTGGGGGCGGTGGGCGGGGCCGAGGCCGCCGAGCCGTTGCTGGAAATGCTCCATTCCGGCCAGAGCCTCCGGCTCCAGACCGCCGTGGGGCTGGCCCTCCAGGGCCAGGGGGACCCCGCGGTGGCCCTGGCCCTCTGCGCCAAGGCGGATGCCATCAAGCTCCCGGTGCTGCACTGCATCGCCGTGGAGGCCCTGGGGACGGCCCACGGCGCCGCGGGGCCCGCCCTGCCCGCGCGCAACGGCCCCATGCTCCTCCACCAGGTGCGCGGCGCCTGGATGGACCGCAACCCCTGGGCCCTTCGGCTGCGGGTGGTGAATGCGCTGGCCGCTCTCCAGCTTACTCACCCGGAAATCTGGTCGGCCGTGGTGGATCTCCTCCGGGACACCCTGGTGGAGAAGCGCCCCGCCGGGGCATGGACCCCCGATGACCTTCACGCCGTGCAGGCGGCCCAGAAGGAGTTCATGCGGAGGGCCGCCGCGCCTGGGGAGGGCTGAACCGGGGCCGCACCCGTCCGTAGAGCCGCAGTTTGCGGTACAGCGTGGCCGAACCGATGCCCAGCTGCCGGGCGGTGAGGCCCTGGTTGCCCCCGTTGGCCTCCAGGACCGCCAGGATGTACTCCCGCTCGATGTCCGCCAGGGGCCGGGCGGGGCCGGTGACGACGGGGGAAGCCGCGGAGGGTCGAAGGTCCCCGGGCAGGACGTCCACCACGGCCCGGTCCCCCAGGGCCGCCGCGCGTTCCATGGCGTTTTCCAGTTCCCGCACATTGCCGGGCCAGGGGTAGCGAAGGAGTTGGCCCTCCAGGGAGGGAGCCAGGGTGAGGACCGGGCTGCCCAGCCGGGCCGAGGCCTCGGCGAGGAAGGAACGGGCCAGGGGCAGGATGTCCTCCCGGCGCTCCCGCAGGGGCGGCACCACCAGCTCCACGACGTTCAGGCGGTAGTAGAGGTCCTTGCGGAAGCGGCCCAGGCGCATTTCGGCGGCCAGATCCGAATTGGTGGCCGCGATGACCCGCACATCGATGGGCCGGGAGCGGTTCTCCCCCACCCGGCGCACCTCCCGCTCCTGCAGCACCCGCAGGAGCTTGACCTGCATGGCCGGGGAGATCTCGCCCACCTCGTCCAGCAGGATCGTGCCGCCGCCGGCGGCCTCGAAGAGCCCCGGCCGGTCCGATACCGCCCCGGAGAAGGCCCCGCGGGCGTGGCCGAACAGTTCGCTCTCCAGGAGGGTCTCGGGGATGGCGCCGCAGTTCACCGCGATGAAGGGCCCCTCCGCGCGCCGGGAGGCGCCGTGCACCAGGCGCGCGATGCGTTCCTTGCCGGTGCCGCTCTCCCCGGTGACGAGCAGGGTGGATTCCACCGGCGCCATGCGCAGGGCCAGATCCAGCAGCCGCACCATGGCGGGGCTCCGGGCCACCAGGTCCTTCGCGGGGACGAGCCGTGCCCCGGCATCCAGCCCCCGGGCCGGTTCCGCGTCCACTCCCAAAGGTTCTTTCATCGTCAAAGGATTCAAGCTCATCGGAACTCCTTTCCACCCAGGGCCGCGCGGGGGCTGGGGGGTCGGATCATAAATGAATAAAATAGATATTAAAATGGGGGTGGAGGTTCATGGCGGGCAGCCCTGGGGTTGGGTGTCCGAGGGAGATTCAAGCATGGGCCGTTGGCTAGGTCAATGTGAATTAATATTACCGTGAATGAGGCAGGGTGGTAGATTATCGGCATGACATGGGCTATCCATGGCTGGACCACCCGTGTCCAGCCGAGGGAAAGACCGGATTATTGCAGGCGGTTGACGGTGTGGTCTGCCTGTGACTCCATGGGCGAAGCCGCAGGGTTCAAGAATTTATATTCATCAAAAATTGGGGTGGTTTAAGGGGTGCTAATTCTGACTCTTTCATTAATCGATCCTGGGGCGTGGTTCCCGTCCCAGGAATTCGCCGGTGAGACCAGGGTCTGCCTGCCTTACCCCATCCCCTTCCATCCCCGTGCATCCCCGGCCAAATACCGCCGGGGTGGGTCGTCGCGAACGGGCTCGGTTCCAGACCTTTTCCCGGCATCATCCAGAGGCTGTTTTTGCCGGGGATGGACGGGGATGGTCGACGTTTCGGCTGGATTTGAAGGCCCCTTCTCCCCATCGAGGCGGCGGGGGCGGCTTGGGGGAGGCCATCCGGATCCCAGCCTTCGGCCGCACGGCCGGCAACCGCAAATTAAGCCCTTTTATTTTAAGGGCTTAACGGTAGCACTGGCGGAAGGCGAGGGATTCGAACCCCCGGTGGGCTCATCACCCACGCTCGTTTTCAAGACGAGAGCCATAAACCACTCGGCCAGCCTTCCCTTCCAGGATGATGCCACGGGACCCCAGGGGTCCGCTAGGCATTGGCCCGGTAGAGTCCTTCGATGATGTCCTTGAACGCCTCGTTCACGATGCGCCGCTTGAGCTTGAGGGAGGGGGTCAGGAGGCCGCTCTCGGGGGTCAGCTCCTTGTCCAGGAGGGCGATCTTGCGCACGCGCTCGTAGGCGGGGAGGTGGGAGTTGGTGTGGTTCACCCGGGTCATGATCTTGGCGTAGACCTTGGGGTTGGCCAGCATCTCGGCGTCGTCCTTGAAAGGCAGCTGCTTGCGCTGGCACCAGTCCCGCAGGGCGGGGAAGTGGGGGACGATGAGGGCGGCCAGGTGGTTGCGCTGGTCGCCCACGACGATGGCCTGCTCGATGTAGGGATCGTCCCGCAGGGCGTTCTCGATGGGCTGGGGGGCCACGTTCTTGCCGCCGTTGGTGACGATGATCTCCTTCTTGCGGTCGGTGATCTTCACCCGGCCCTGGGGGTCGATCTCGCCCACGTCGCCGGTGCAGAAGTAGCCTTCCGCGTCGAACACCTCCTTCGTGGCCTCCTCGTTCTTCCAGTAGCCCCGCATGACGTTGGGGCCCTGGCAGAGGATCTCCCCGTCGGGGCCCAGCTTGAGGAAGGGCCGGCCGTTCCAGGTCTTGAGGATGGGGTGGCCCACGTAGCCCGGGCGCACGCGGCCGATCTTGTTGAGGGTGAGGATGGGGCTGGTTTCCGTCAGTCCGTACCCCTCGTAGATGGGCACGCCCATGGCCCAGAAGAATTCCATGATGGTGGGATTGATGCCGGCGCCGCCGGTGACGCAGAAGCGCAGGCGGCCCCCGGTCTTGTCCCGGACCTTGGAGAGCAGGATGCGGTCGGCGAGCCTCCAGGCCAGGTTGGTGAGGCCTCCGGGCTGCTTGTCGAAGTAGAGGTAGCGCACCACGCGGTGGCAGGTGGAGCGGGCCCAGCTGAACACCATGCGCTTGGCGAGGCCCCCGGAGGTGAGCGCGTCGCGCACCTTGGCGTAGATCTTCTCGAAGATCCGCGGCACGGCCATGAGCACCGCGGGCTGGACCTCCAGGAGGTTCTGGGGCAGGGAGATGAGGCTCTCGGCGTAGTAGACCGCGATGCCCAGGTGGAACATGGTGTAGTGGCCCGCGGTGCGCTCGAAGATGTGGGACAGGGGCAGCACCGAAAGGCAGCGGTCGCCCCGCTCCGGGCGCAGGGCCACGATGGCCACCTCCACCACCGCCACGATGTTGGAGGCCAGGTTGCCCTGGGAGAGCATGGCGCCCTTGGGGTCCCCCGTGGTGCCGGAGGTGTAGATGAGGGTGAGGAGGTCGTCGGGGACCCGCTGGGCGGCCCAGGCCCTCACCTCGGGCCGGCGCGCGTCCAGGGCCTCGCCTTCGGCCATGAGGGTGTCCCAGGCCAGGCAGTTGAGGCCGTGGGGCTCGGGCGGCATGCCGTCCAGGACCACCACCGTCTCCAGTTCCGGGAGGCGGCTGGTGGAGGCCTTGATCTTGTTGAACTGGGCGCCGTTGGACGTGAGGATCCAGCGGGAGCCGCTGTGCTGGAGAATGTACGAGGTCTGTTCCGCCGTGAGGGTGTGGTAGATGGGCACGCTCACGACCCCCAGGAGGGAGCACGCGAAGTCCATGATGGCCCAGGCAGGACGGTTGTCGCAGAGGATCCCGACCCGGTCCCCCTTGCGCAGGCCCCGGGCGTCCATGGCCAGGCAGAGGCGCTCCACCTTCGCCTGGAGCTCGAGGTGGGAAATGGGCCGGTAGGCGCCGTCCACCTTGGAGGCCAGGGCATCGGGCAGGTCGAACTTCAGGCTTTCATAAAACAGCTCTGCAATGGTCTGAACCAAAGGGGGGACTCCAGGGAAATGGCAATGCGCATGTTAGCAGATGCATTTCCGCGGCGCACGGAAGCCCCCGAAAGGGCTTCCGGGGGCGTTTCCCCGTGTGAAAAAATACGGCGTCACCGGGGCCAGGCGGGGCCGAGGCTGATGCCGTGGAAGGCGTCCCACACGGCCCGCTCCTCGGGGCCGCCGGCGCCGTAGAGATCCTTGGCCGCGCTGACGCAGGCCTCCCGGGCCTCCTTGTAGCCGCTGCCGGAGGTGAGGTAGCGGGTCACGGCCCGGTTCCAGATGCGTCCGGCCCGGTCATTGCCCAGGCCCTCCATGCCCTTGGGCAGGGAGCAGGTGTAGAAATCGGAGCTGGGCTTGGGGCTGGCGCCCTGGCTGAGGAAGTAGAAGCACCGGTTCATGGGGCCCGAGCTGTGGTGCACGTCCAGGAACTGCAGGTCCGGGGACCATGCGTCGGGGCTGGCGCCGTCCTTGCTGGGCTTGTAGAGGTACCGCAGCGGGTCGGGGTGTTCGGGCCGGGCCACGTCCTCCCCGATGGTCCAGTTCCCGCCCCAGTTCCCGATGGTGTCGCCCGAGCCTCCCCGGGCGTAGAACTCGATGAGGGTACCGTTGATGTCGGAGTTGGCCTCGTTCAGGCCGCCGCTCTCCCCGTAGTACTCCAGGTCCGCGGTGGCGCGGCAGTAGCCGTGGGCCAGCTCGTGGCCGATGATGTCCAGGGAGGCCAGGGCCTTGAAGTAGTGGCCGTCGCCGATGGACACGCACTGGCAGGCGTCGGCCCAGAACGCGTTGTCGTAGTCCTTGCCGAAGTGCACCCGCATGGTGACCGCGGTGCCCTTGTCGTCCAGGCCCTTGCGCCCAACCACCTTGGCGAAGTAGTCCCAGGCGGCCTGCAGGCCGTAGGCGGCGTCCACCGCCGCGGTCTCGCCGTTGGCGGCGGTGGTGGCGCCCCCGCCGTAGTTCAGGCCGTCGCCCCAGGTGTTGGTGTCGCTCGTGAAGATCTTCCCGTCGTCGTCGCCGGTCCCGTGGTCGAGGTTGACCACCATGTTCCCGGTCCTGCCGCGGGTCCAGTCGCGCAGTTCGAAGCCCTTCCCCTTGGCCAAGGTGGTGGTGTTGAGCGTCACCGGGCCGCTGAACTGGGAGATCCCCTTGCCGATGGCGGCCCTGCCGGTGCGCAGGGAGGACCAGCGCTTCAGGATCCTGGCGGTGCGCGCGTCCACCAGGAAGTCCATGTGGACCGGTTCCAGGGCGCCGGTATCGAGTTCGGCGTGGATGCGGTAGGCCAGGACATCGCCCGACGGAAGCCTCGCCACCACCAGCGTGGACGTGGGCGGCGTTCGCGGCGTCCCCCGGGGGGCCAGTTCCGCCAGGGCCACGGCCAGGGCCTCGCCGGGGGGAACGTCCGGGGTGGTGTCCAGGTCCAGGCCCTTCACGAAGGCGTCGGTGACCGACCGGGTGCGGGGCCCCGAGAGGTGGAGGATGCCCTCCCCGCCCATCACCTTCACCCCCTTGTAGAACTGCGCGATGCGGGCGTCCCGGCCCTGGGTGAGGGGGTCGGGCAGGATGGCCCGGACCTTCACGGCGTCCTCCCGGCCCAGGCCGAGGCTGGGCTTGAGCTCCTGGACCAGCAGCTGCTCCGGGGAGCCCAGGAAGGCATCTTCCTGGGCCGCCAGGGTGGAACCCAGGGCGAGGAGGGCGAGGGAGAGGGATCTGGGCATGGGGCCTCCGGGGCCCGGGGAGGGCCCGATGGGAAATGCGGGGGGCCGACCCCGCGCAGCCGATGCCGGCTGCGGGCTCGCTCCCGCCAGGGTGATGGTTGAACGGAACAATAATCCTTCGCCTGGGCATGTCAATAGAAGTCATGGTATAAGTTGCAAAAAAACTACTTATAGAAATTTGATGTCGAAATAATAATGACCGTGCCGAGGTTCTGTTCCCCGGGGGCTCCTCGGGAGGGGCGGATCCCCGGGGCCCGAGGATGGTACCTTGCCCGCGGAGCCCCCTACGGTTACGATGGAAAGTCACCTGGAGAGATGCCGGAGTGGCCGATCGGGCTCGCCTGCTAAGCGAGTGTATTGGGTAAACCAGTACCGGGGGTTCGAATCCCCCTCTCTCCGCCAAAAGCATGAAGAAGCCCTTGGAAATCAAGGGCTTTTTCTTTGTAGTATCTATCCATGCCCCAAGCCTCCCGCCTCCGCTCCGTGCTCAGCCTCACCGTCCTGGTGGCCTCCCTGGGCTACTTCGTGGACATGTTCGACCTGCTGCTGTTCCCCATCCTGCGCCAGCCCAGCCTCACGGACCTGGGCATCCTGGGGCCGGCCCAGCTGGAGGCCTACAAGAACCTGCTCAACGCCCAGATGGTGGGCATGCTCCTGGGGGGGATCTTCTGGGGGGTCCTGGGCGACAAGAAGGGCCGGCTCTCCACCCTGTTCGGAAGCATCGCCCTCTATTCCGTGGCCAATATCGCCAACGCCTTCGTGCACTCCACCCACACCTACATGCTCTGGAGGTTCCTGGCGGGCTTCGGCCTGGCCGGGGAACTGGGCGCGGCCGTGACCCTGGTGAGCGAGATCCTGCCCCGGGACCTGCGGGTGTACGGCACCACCCTGGTGGCGGCGGTGGGGATCTTCGGCACGGTGGCGGCGGGGCTGGTGGGCCGCTACCTGCCCTGGCGCATGGGCTACCTCATGGGCGGCGGCCTGGGACTCCTGCTGCTGGTCATGCGCATCGGCATCCGCGAAAGCGCCATGTTCAACAAGGAAAAGACCAGCGGCGTGGCCCGGGGCGACTTCCTGAGCCTGTTCACCCACGCCGGTCGGCTGGGTCGCTACCTGCGCTGCATCCTCATCGGGCTTCCCACCTGGTTCGTGGTGGCGATCCTGGTGAACCTGGCCCCGGAATTCGCCCCCCGCCTGGGCGTCGCCGGCCCGGTGAATGCCGGCACCGCCGTGGCCTTCTGCTACAGCGGCATCACCCTCGGCAGCCTCTGCTCGGGCCTGCTCAGCCAGGCCCTGGGCAGCCGCCGGAAGGTGGTGGCGCTCTTCCTCGCCCTGTCCGTGCTGGGCGTGGCCACGTACCTGGGCGTCCGGGGCCTGCGCCCCGCCCTGTACTACGCCCTCATCGGCTGGCTGGGCCTGTCCGCGGGCTACTGGGCCGTCTTCGTCACCATCGCCGCCGAACAGTTCGGCACCAACCTCAGGTCCACGGTGGCCACCACCGTGCCCAATTTCGTGCGCGGCGCGGTCCCGCTGATCACCCTGGGCTTCATGTACTTCAAGGACCGCCTGGGCTTCGTGGGCAGCGCCTGGATCGTCGGGGCGGCATGCTTCGCCCTGGCCGCAGTCTCGCTGATGGGGCTCCAGGAGACCCATGGCCGGGACCTGGATTTCGTGGAATAGCCCCCGCCGGGGGCCGCAGGTTTGAGCGACGAGGTTCCCGGGGCACGGGTCGGCCCATGCGGTTCCAGCCCGGCGCCCCGACCCACCGGAACCCGGCTGATTCCCCCCGCAGCCCCCGGCAGGGCAGGCTGGGCCCCGCCACCAAGCCCGGCAAGCCCCAGCCCCGTCCGAACCCTCTCACCCCTTCGCGGGCGATCCGTGGGACTGGTAGGACTTCAGCCGGGCGGTCACCGCTTCCCGTTGGGGTTCGGGGACCTTGCCGGTGGCCAGGGCCCGGGCCTCCCGTTCGGCGGCCACCTTGAAATCCCCCGCCCTGGCGTGGGCCTGGGCGGACATGTCCAGGAAGTAGGGATCGTCCTGGCTCTTGGCGGCGAGGAGGGCCTGGTCCGCCACCTTGACGATCAGGCCGGCCTCCTGGGCGGAATTCTCGAGCATGGTCCCGGCCAGCATGGCGAGGCCCGGGGCACTGTCCTTGAAGGGGCCCGCCGCGAGGGCCCGGGCGTAGGCGTCGGCCCTGGCGGGGTCCGTGTGGGCGAGGGCGGAATAGTAGACGTGGCCGAAGCTCATTTCCACCGACGGATGGGTGGGGAAGAGTTCCGCCCCCACCCGGGCCGCCTCGGCGTAGTCCCCCTTGCGCATGGCCGCGAAGAAGGGCTGAATGGCCTTTTCGTCCCTCGCCCTGCGCTCGGTCTCGGCTTCCCTCTTGGCGGCGGCCGCCCTGGCATCGAAGGTGCCCGCCACCACGGCGTCCAGCACCGGATCGAGCTCCATGGGGTGGCCGATCCAGTGGATGCGTCCCTGGCCGTTCACGAGGATGGCCGTGGGGATTCCCGGCGAGCCCGAGGGCTTGAACCAGGTGTCGGCGATGGTCCCGGCGGGGCCGTCGGCGCCCACGTGGTAGACCATCTTGTCCCCCTGTTCCTTCACGAAGGCCTCGACGCCCTTCAGGTAGCCCTTGTCCGCGGGCCCCGCCTTCTTCTCCAGGATGCTGATGCCCACGAAGTCCACCTTGCCCGCGAACTTCCGGGCCAGCTCCGTGAGGTGGGGAATGCTGGTCCGGCAGGGCCCGCACCAGGTGGCCCAGAATTCCACCACGTACATGCGCCCCGGTTCGAAGGCCGTCACCGGCTTTCCCTTGAACCACGCGGCCACGGGAAGGGGAGGGGCCGGATCCCCCACCTTGAGGGTGCCGGCATGGGCGAAGGCGGCGATGCCCGCCACCAGGGCCGGGAGGAGCATTCTGCGGGAAGGGTGGAGCATGGGACCTCCTGGGGCTGCGGCACGGTCCGCGACGCGCGGCCTGCACCCCGAAATGATCCCCGCCTCCGGAAGGAATTCCGGATGAAGTGTGATGAAGTCTTTCAAGGGTTTTAACCCGTGGGAAAGCCGTATATAAAAATTAATATTAATTGGTTTGGATCTCTTTCCCTTCCTCTGCGTCCCGCTGCGAGTCCTCCGCGCCCCGGCGATGGGTTTTCCCCACAGCCCCGATCCGATCCGGTCCTCATCCGATCGCATCGGCCTGTCATGGAACCTTCCAAACGCTGAGGGGCAGAGGACTCGCAGAGGTTCGCCGGGAAAGGAAGGGAAGCGGATTCCCTCCCGCCACCCCGACCCCATGCGTGCACCGGAGGTGTCATGTCTTGCCGTGACCCCGGTCCAACAATGAACCTAAATTTTGAAATGATTTATATTAACATGGCTATTTTCTCGGGTTAAAACCCCTTCGATAATTCACTGAACCACATGTTGTCAAGGCCCCCCCGTCCGAAAATGATGGATGCCAGGGGACGTTCCCGTTCCCGCCCCACCGGCACCCCGTATTCCCCATGACCCAGGAGGACCCATGATTCCCACCCCAGGCCGGGTGGCCGCGGCAGCCTTGTGCGCCCTGGCTCCCCTCGCCGCCCAGGACCTTCCCGTGACCGAACGGACCCTGCCCAACGGCATGCGGGTCCTCCTGGTCGAGCGCCACGACGAGCCCACCATCGCCTGCGGGTGGGTGGCCCGGGTGGGCAGCGCCGACGAGCGCCCCGGGATCACCGGCATCGCGCACCTCTTCGAGCACATGATGTTCAAGGGGACCAAGGTGATCGGCACCCGGAACCCGGCCCGGGACGCGGAGCTGAACGCCCTCCAGGACCGCACCATGGAAGGCATCCGCGCCGAGCTGGACCTGCTGCGCGAGCGCCTCCGGCGGGGCGAGATCCAGGACCTCAACGATCCGAAGGTGCGCAGCCCCCGCCACCAGCGGCTCCTGGGCGAGCTGGACGCCCTGGTGAAGGAGCAGCGCGGCCTCATCGTGAAGGACGAACTGGACAAGGTGTACAAGCAGGCCGGAGCCACGGGCCTCAACGCCAACACCACCCCGGACCGCACCTTCTTCCACATCCAGGTGCCAGCCAACAAGCTGGAGCTCTGGGCCTGGCTGGAGGCGGACCGGATCCGCAACGCCGTCTTCCGGGAATTCTACAGCGAGCGGGACGTGGTCCTGGAGGAGCGCCGCCTTCGGGTGGAGGCCACCCCCACCGGCAAGGTCCAGGAGACCTTCAACGCCATGGTGTGGCAGGCCCACCCCTACACCTGGCCCGTCATCGGCTGGCCCAGCGACATCGCCACCGTGACCCGGGACCAGGCGGACACCTTCTTCTCCACCTACTACGCGCCCAACAACATCACGGCCATCCTCGTGGGCGATTTCAGGACCGAGGAGGCCTTCGGCCTGGTCAAGGCCTACTTCGGCGCCATCCCGGGCCGCGCGGCGGTCCCCCCCAAGGTGACGACGCTGGAACCGCCCCAGGGCGCCGAGCAGCGCCTCGAGGCCGCGGCCGACGCCATGCCCATGGTCCAGTGCGTGCACAAGGGGGTGCCTTCGGTCCACCGGGACGCCCCGGCCCTGGACGTGCTCAGCGCCGTGCTGAACGGCAATTCCGGGCGGTTGAACCGGGAGCTGGTGATCGGCCGGAAGGTGGCCGTGGACGCGGGCGCGGGCAACAATTCCATGAAGTTCGGCGGCCTCTTCTACCTGGGCGGGGTCCCGGCCCCCGGCCACACGCCGGAGGAGGTGGAGCGCCTTCTCCTGCAGGAGGTGGAGCGCATCCAGAAGGACGGCATCACCGAAAGGGAGCTCCAGAAGGTGAAGAACCAGGTGCAGGCCGCCACCTACGGCCGCATGGAGAACAACATGGACCTGCTGAGCCAGCTGGCCGAGGCCGAGGGCGCGGGGACCTACAAGGACTTCCTGGCCGACCCCGCCCACCTCGCGGCGGTGACCCGGGAGGATGTCCAGCGGGTGGCGCGCCAGTATTTCGTCCCCGGGAACCGCAGCACGCTCGTGATCCGTCGCAAGGAGGCAAAGTGATGGCCCGACCCATGATCCTGGCCCTGTTCCTGGGCGGGAGCCTCCTGGCCCAGGGGACCTTCCCGCGCCCCGAGCAGATCACCTTCAAGCCCCTGAAATTCGAGGCCCCCCGCGCCGCGGCCTTCAAGGCCCGGCTGCGCAACGGCATCCCGGCCTATGTGGCGGGGGACCCCGCGGACCTGCCCTTCGTGCGGATCCGCGTGCTCATCAAGGGCGGGTCCTACCTGGACCCCCGGGGCAAGGAGGGCCTCGCCGCGCTCACCGGCATGCAGATGCGCGCCGGCGGCACGGAGAAGACCGCCGCGGCGGCCCTGGACGAGCGCCTGGAATTCCTGGCGGGAAACATCGGCTCGGGCCTGGGGGAGACCTCCGGGTACGTGGACATGCAGTTCATGGAGAAGGACCTCAAGGAGGGGCTGGAGCTCTTCATGCAGGTGCTCACCGCCCCGGCCTTCGCCCAGGACCGCCTGGACCAGGCCAAGGCGAACCTCCTGCAGGGCCTCCTGGCCCGCAACGACCGGATCGAGGAGATCGCCAAGGGCGAGATGCCCCGCCTCCTGAACGGCGAAGACCACTTCAGCTCGGCCCGCATCACCGGCGCCAGCCTCAAGGCCATCACCCGGGAGGACATGGCCGCCTTCCACGCCCGGCTCCTCCATCCCGCCAACCTGGTGGTGTCGGTTTCGGGCCGGTTCAAGCGGGAGGCCATGCTGGGCCTCCTGGAAAGGACCCTGGGCGCCCTCAAGCCCGGTCCCGCCGCCAAGGCCAGCCCCAAGGTCCCGGCCCCCGACTTCCGCCGCAAGCCCGGGATCTACGTGGTGGACAAGGACGTGCCCCAGAGCCTCGTGCGCTTCGCCCTGCCCGGGCTGCGGCGCACCGATCCCGACTGGCACGCGGCCCTCGTCCTGAACCAGGTGCTGGGCGGCAGCGGCTTCACCTCGCGCCTCATGAAGAAGATCCGCAGCGACGAAGGGCTCACCTACGGCGTGGGCACCGGCCTCGGGGACGGCGCCCACTGGAAGGGCAACTGGAGCGGGTCCCTGCAGACCAAGAACCGCTCCGTGGCCTACGCCCTGCGCCTGGCCCTGGCCGAGATCCAGCGCCTGCGGGACACCCCCGTGCCCGCCGAGGAACTGGCCGTGATCAAGGACAGCATGGTCGAAGCCTTTCCCTCCCGATGGGGCAGGAAGGCCAACGTGGTGAACACCTTCGCCGACGAGGACCTGGCGGGGTGGCCCGAGGACTGGTGGGCGGGCTTCCGCGAAAAGATCCAGGCCGTCACCGCCGCCGACGTGCAGCGCGCGGCCCGGAAGTACCTGGACCCGAGCCAGCTGGTGATCCTCGTCGTAGGCAAGGCCGCCGAGGCAGAGGCCGGCGACGTGAAGGACCACCCCGGCGCCCTGAAGGACGTCGCCCCGCTGCCCCTGGTCCACCTCCCCTCCCGGGATCCCCTCACCCTCCTGCCCCTTTCCTGACTGGATGGACCCCATGCCGTTCCGCCGAATCCTCACCTTCCTCGCCCTCGCCGGCGCCATGGCCATCCAGGCTTCCGCTTTTGATCCCGAGACGGATGTCTCCGTGGCCTACGAGAAGGGGGCCGTGGTCATCACCGCCCCCAAGGGCGCCCACATCAAGAAATCCTTCACCGAGGTCACCCTGGCCTCGAAGCCGGGGAGCCTCAAGGCCGGCCCCCTGCCCAGGGCCGACGCCAAGGATGAGCTCAACGAGGACATCTACCACGGCGCCGTGCGCATCCCCGTGGCCGGCAGCGGCCTCAAGGGCGAGGTGGCCCTGGACGTCCAGTACCAGCCCTGCACGGAAGGGGCGGGGGGGAACTGCTTCCCGCCCACCACCCGCCGCCTCAAGGTCGCGGCGGCGGAGATCCCCGCCCTCAAGGAGTCCGTACCCGCCCCGAAGGCCGTGGCCCCCGAGGTGGAACCCGCCCCGGCCCCGGAGCTGAAGGCCGCCCCGCCCCAGGCCCCACCGCCGCCCGCCCCCGCTCCGGCCGAACCCCGGCGCGGTTTCCTGATCAGCCTGATCGTGGTGTTCCTGGCGGGCATGGGCGCCAGCCTCACCCCCTGCGTCTATCCGATGATCCCCATCACCATGGCCATCATCGGCGCCAAGCGGGGCGATGGGGGGGGCCGCCTCAAGGGCTTCAGCCTCTCCATGGCCCTCGTCCTGGGCATGGCGGTGACCTACACGGCGCTCGGCGTGGTGGCCGCCAGGAGCGGCGCCACCTTCGGCGCCTTCGCCCAGAAGCCGGCCTTCCTCGTTCCCGTTTCCGTGCTCTTCGCGGCCTTCTCCCTGTCGCTCTTCGGGGCCTTCGAACTGGCCCTCCCCCAGGGGCTGCAGAACCGGCTCCAGGGCGGCGGCCCCCGCAAGGGCTATCTGGGCGCCTTCTTCATGGGCCTGGTGCTGGGGCCCCTGGCGGCGCCCTGCGTGGGGCCCATCATCGGCACGGTGCTGGTGGGCATCGCCCAGCAGGGCGACGCCGTGAGGGGGGGCATCCAGCTCTTCACCTTCGCCATCGGCATGGGCGTCCTCTTCCTGGTGGTGGGGACCTTCTCGGCCGCGCTGCCCCGCAGCGGGGACTGGCTGACCCGCTTCAAGTACGTCATGGGCCTGGTGGTGCTGGGCTTCGCGGCCTGGAACGTGCGCCTCGTGGTTCCCGAATGGGCGAGCTTCCTGATGTGGACCGTCACGGCCCTCGCCGGCGCCGCGGTGTTCGGCGCCTTCGAACCCGGAGAGGGGCTCACCGGGCAGATCCGCAAGGGCTTCGCCATCTTCCTGGTGGCCCTGGCCGTCCTCCTTGGTTTCCGGGCCGTGGAAACGGGCCTGGACCTCAAACTGCTTCCCGCCCCCGCCGCGGCCGCCGCCGAAAAGGCCCCCGGCGCCTGGGGCACCGATTACGAGAAGGCCCTGGCGCAGGCCAAGGCCGAGGGCAAGCTGGTGCTCCTGGACACCTTCGCCGTGTGGTGCGCCCAGTGCAAGGAACTGGACGAGAAGACCTGGCCCGACCCGCAGGTGGCGGCCTGGATCAAGGACAATGCGGTGCCCGTGAAGATCGACGCCGACAAGGTCCGCCCCGACCTGGCCAGGTCCCTCCGGATCCGGAGCTTCCCCACCGTCGTCCTGCTGGACGGGGACGGCCGGGAGGTGCGCCGCAGCCTGGGCTTCCGGACCCCCGCCGACATGCTCACCTGGCTCCGCCACTAGAGGAATGACCATGAACCACCGCAGGATCATCATCATCGGCACGGGCCCCGCGGGCTACACCGCGGCCATCTACGCCTCCCGGGCCAACCTGGCGCCCCTGGTGCTGGAGGGCGCCCAGCCCGGAGGCCAGCTCACCATCACCACCGAGGTGGAGAACTACCCGGGCTTCCGGGAGGGCATCCCGGGCCCCGGGCTCATGGACGAGATGCGGGCCCAGGCCCTGCGCCTGGGCGCGGAGATCGTTCCGGAAACCGTCCTTTCGGCCCACCTGGACGTGCGGCCCATGGTGGTGGTGACGGAATCCGGGGACTACACCTGCGACGCGCTGGTCATCGCCACGGGCGCCTCCGCCAAGTGGCTGGGCATCGGCAAGGACGAGGAGCTGGGCCGCAGGGGCGGGGGCGTCTCCGCCTGCGCCACCTGCGACGGGTTCTTCTACCGGGGCAAGGAGGTGGCCGTGGTGGGCGGGGGCGACACCGCCCTGGAGGAGGCCCTCTACCTCACCCGCTTCGCCCGCCACGTGCACCTGGTGCACCGCCGGGACACCCTGCGGGCCTCCAAGGCCATGCAGGAGCGGGCCAAGGCCAACCCGAAAATCACCTTCCACTGGAACCAGGCCGTGGCCGATCTGGAAACCCGGCGGGTGGAAACCTCCCCCGGAAACCCGGTGGAAAAGCTCCGGGCCCTCCGGCTCAAGGACACCCGCGACGGGAGCCCGTCCCTGCTGGAGGTGGAGGGGCTCTTCGTGGCCGTGGGCCACCGCCCCAACACCGCCTTCCTCCGGGGCGCCCTCCCCGCGGACGAGAACGGCTACCTGCTGGTGGAGAAGGGCTCCACCCGCACCCCCGTCCCGGGCGTCTTCGCCTGCGGCGACGTGCAGGACAGCACCTACCGCCAGGCCATCACCGCCGCCGGATCCGGGTGCATGGCCGCCGTGGACGCCGAACGCTGGCTTTCCGAAACCTGCCCCCCTTCCCGGGAGACCTCCCATGTCTGACCTCGCCTCCGTCTCCGACGCCGGTTTCGCCGCCGCCATCGCCCAGGGCGTGACCCTGGTGGATTTCTGGGCCCCCTGGTGCGGCCCCTGCAAGGCCCTCTCCCCCGTGCTGGAGAAGGTCGCCGCCGACCTGGGGGACCGGGCCCGGATCCTGAAGATGGATATCGACGCCAATCCCGAGACCGCGGCCTCCCTGGGCATCATGTCCATTCCGGCCCTGGTGCTCTTCAAGGACGGGAAGCGCCTGGATCAGCGCGGTTCCCTCCACGCCGCCCAGATCCGGGCCCTGGTGGAGGCCGTCCTCTAGGGCAAATCTCCGACCCACCCCGCCTATCACTACCGAAGCCAGCGTATAGCCATTCCAGTAAAACGATGGCCTGGCCCGTCGGCCGGGAGTGACCGAATCCCGGGCTTTCATCCCCTTCATCCCATTCATCCTGTTAATCCCCGTTCCCGCAGGGCCAAGGCCGGGGTGGGTCGGCGCGCGATGGATCAGCATGCCCCGACCCATCCCGGCCTTGGCCCTGCGGGAACGGGGATTAACAGGATGAATGGGATGAAGGGGAGAATGACCGGACCTTGCCCGCGTGCCCAGCCCAGGACACAGGCCAATGGCCCGCCCATGCCCCCGGGCTTTCATCCCCCCCCCGGAATTCAATTCCCCGGCCGAGGATGCCGATCACACTCAGGTAATCCGTCTGCCGGAGTTTTCCATGGTCAAGCGTGGGCTGGCTCTGAAGTTCTTCCTGCCTGTGGGGGGCGCCCTGGCGGTGGTGGTGGGGGCGGTGGTGCTGTTCATCGGGGCCCTCCAGTCCCGGGGGGCGGAGCGGGCCTTCCGGGACCACCTCACCTCCCTGGCCACCACCTCCCGGTCCATGATGCATTCGGAGGCGGAGGAGTACTGCCGGTCCCGGGGCATGAGCTACCACCGGGTCATCGTGGGCGACAAGGCCGCGGAGGGGGAGGAGGGGGCCTACGAGCAGGGCGTGCTCCGGGCCTTCGAGGCCAACCCGAAGCTGGAATCCATGGACCGGGAGTACGAGGACGCCCAGGGCCGGCCCAACCAGGTGGCCTTCGCCCCGGCCCGGCTCCAGGATTCCTGCGTGACCTGCCACCAGGCCTTCGGCATCGACCGCTTCAAGGACCGGAAGGTGGGGGACCTGGTGGCGGCCTTCGGGGTGTCGGTGTCCACCGAGGGGCTGCAGAAGGAGGTGCGGGACCTCAGGCTCCTGTGCCTGGGGGCGGGGATCCTGGTGCTGGCGGCCATCAGCGGGCTGGTCACCTACTTCGTGCGGCGGATCATCCTGGCGCCCCTGTCGGAGCTGTCCGGATCCATCCTCCGCATCGCCCAGGGCGACCTCACGGTGCGCACCGAGGTGCGCAGCGACGACGAGATCGGCCAGCTGGGGACGGCCTTCAACGGCATGGTGTCGGACCTCAACGGAGCCCTCCTGCGGGTGGAGCGGGCCTCGGAGCAGGTGGCCTCGGGCAGCACCCAGCTCGCGGCCAGCGCCGACGAGATGGTCCGCACCGTGGACGACGCGGCCCGGGGGGGCGAGGCCCTGCGCGAGGCGGGGCAGGGCGTCATGGCGGCCCTGGAGCACCTCATGGGCAATGTGCGGGCCATGGACGACCACACCCGGCGCACCGTGGCGGAAACCGGCGTGGCGGTGCGGGACACGGACCAGGGGGCCCTGGCCGGCCAGGGCGCCGCCGAAGGCATGAAGGAGATCGAACAGGCCACGTCCCGCATCAACCAGGCCATCCGGGTGATCCAGGACATCGCCCGGCAGACCAACCTGCTCTCCCTGAACGCGGCCATCGAGGCCGCCAAGGCCGGGGCCCAGGGCAAGGGCTTCGCCGTGGTGGCCGAGGAGGTGCGCAAACTGGCCGAGCGCAGCGCCCAGTCCGCCCGGGAGATCGAGGAGATCATCGGCCAGACCCAGGAGGCCGTGAAGGGCGGGGTGCGGAGCGTCGCCACCACCCTGGAGCGCCTGGACGACATCCGGAGCCGCATCTCGGAGGTGTCCGGCAGCATCCACGGCATCGAGGGCCTCGCCCGGGAGCAGGGCCAGACCGGGGTGGAGGTGAAGGGCCTCATGGAGCACACCTCCTCCCGCCTGGAGCAGAACGCCGCGGCCACCGCCCAGCTCTCGGCCACGGTCCACGAGATCACGAAGACCGCCGAGGAACTGTCCACGGTGGCGGAGGAGATGAAGGACCTGGTGCAGAAATTCCGGCTATAGGGTGTCCAGGTACCGGGTGGGCCCGGCCCCCATGCCGCCCTCGGGCACCCACGCGAAGGCGTCGGCCTGGGCCAGGCGCACCAGGTCCGCGGAACCCTGGCTGGGCAGGGGGTGGAGGTCCCTCCCCTCCCGGCGGCAGGGGTGGAGCAGGGGCCGGTCCCCGGGGTTGGGCACGGCGGCCGCCAGGCGCCCCTCCTTCCAGGGATCCGGGGCCCGGCGGCCCTGGAGGCCGGCCATGGCCACGGGCAGGAACAGCAGGGCGTTCATGTAGGAGGACACGGGGTTGCCCGGCAGCCCCAGGATGACCCGCCCGTCCAGCAGGGCCGTGAGCATGGGCTTGCCGGGCTTGAGGCGGATCCGGTGGAAGAGGATGCGGGCGCCCATGGCCTCCAGCACCCGGGGGAGGTGGTCCTTGTCCCCGGCCGACACGCCGCCGGAGGTGAGGAGGATCTGCAGGTCCCCCAGGCCCAGGAGGAAGTCCCGCACGGCCTCGGGCCGGTCCGGCAGGGGGGGGAGCCTGCGCACCTCCGCGCCCAGGGCGTGGGCCAGGGCCTCCAGCATGGGGCCGTTGCTGTCCCGGATCTGGTGGGGGGCGGGGTGGGCGGTGATCTCGTCCCCGGTGGGGACGATGCCCACCCGGAGCCGCGCCAGGGGGGGCGTGGGCAGGCCCACCTGGGCCAGGAGCCCCGTGTGGCCGGCCCCGGCCGGGGCGCCCGGGGGAAGCAGGAGGTCCCCCTTCCGGGCCTGGGAGCCCCGGGGGCGCACGTGGGCGCCGGGGAGGGGGGGCGCGGCGGGGGTCAGGCCCTGGGGCCCCTGGACCAGGTCCTCCACGGGCACCACGGCGTCGGCCCCGGGGGGAAGGGCGGCCCCGGTCATGATGCGCACGCAGGTGCCGGGCTCCACCCGGAAGGCGGCGGGGTCGTCCCCGGCGAAGAGGGTCCCCAGCACGCGCCGGGGCGCGGCGCCGTCCTGGCTGCGCAGGGCGGCCCCGTCCATGGAGCTCAGGTCCAGGGCCGGATCGTCCCGGTCCGCGCGGATCTCCGGGGTCGCGGGGGGCGGAAAGGCGGCGGCCAGGATCCGGAGGGCGTCTTCAAGGGGGAGGAGAGGGGCGGCGCACATGGTATATATCGTAGTCGAGGGGGAACGGGATAGAGGCATGACAACGCTTGACCTGGACGACGCCTCCCCTGGCGGGGGCTCCTGCCTTACTCTCGAAGGGGCCTACGACCAGGTCCGCTCCAAGTTCCTCTTCCACCACCCCGACGGCGACACGGCCCTGCTGGACCGGGCCTTCAAGGTCGGCAAGAAGATGCACGGCTCCCAGAAGCGCAAGAGCGGGGAACCCTACTTCTTCCACCCCCTGGCCGTGGCGGATTCCCTGGCCGAGTGGCGCCTGGACGCCGTGAGCGTGGCCTGCGCCATCCTCCACGACACGGTGGAGGACACCCTCATGACCCTCGAGGAGGTGCGCAAGCAGTTCGGGGAGGAGGTGGCCGACATCGTCGACGGCCTCACCAAGATGAGCAAGCTCAACTTCACCGACCGCACCCTGCTCAACGCCGAGAACGTGCGCAAGCTCCTGGTGGCCATGGGCAAGGACGTGCGGGTGCTGCTGGTGAAGCTCGCGGACCGCCTCCACAACATGCGCACCCTGGCCTCCATGCGGGAGGAGAAGCGCCGCCGCATCGCCCGGGAGACCCTGGAGCTGTACGCGCCCCTCGCCAACCGCCTGGGCATGGGCACCGTGCGCGCCGAGCTGGAGGACCTGGCCTTCGCCAACCTCGAGCCCGAGCGGTTCGCGGAGATGCGCAAGGCCATCGACCTCAAGCGCAGCAAGAGCGCGCCCATGGTGGAGGAGATCAAGAAGACCCTCCAGTCCGCCCTGCGGGCCCAGGGCATCCACGCCGAGATCCTCTACCGGGAGAAGCACCTCTACGGCATCTGGAAGAAGATGGGGCTCCAGGAGAAGAGCCTGGACGACATCCACGATTGGCTCGCCTACCGCATCCTCTGCCCCGACCGGGCCTCGTGCTACACGGCCATGGGCCTCGTGCACGCCCTCTACAAGCCCATCCCCGGGCGCTTCAAGGACTACATCAGCCTGCCCAAGGACAACGGGTACCAGAGCATCCACACCAGCGTCCTCATGCCCGGCGGGGACTCCTTCGAGGTGCAGTTCCGCACCCAGGACATGGACGACCACGCCGAAGCCGGCATCGCCGCCCACTGGACCTACAAGGAAGGCAAGATCGCCAACAAGCAGGAGATAAACCAGGCCTCCTTCCTGCGCCGCATGGTGGAGCTGCACCAGGAGTCCCGGGACAGCCGGGACCTGGTGGCCAACCTCAAGGGCGAACTCAGCTTCCAGCGCATCCAGGTGTTCACGCCCAAGGGCGACCTGCGCAGCCTGCCCGAGAACTCCACCCCCATCGACTTCGCCTATTCCATCCACACCGAGGTGGGCCACCACTGCGTGGGCGCCAAGGTCAACGGCCGCATGGTGCCGCTGCGCCACGCCCTGCAGAACGGGGACCGGGTGGAGATCTTCACCCGGGCGGACCACAAGCCCAGCCGGGACTGGCTGGGCGTGGTGGTGTCGGCCGGGGCCAAGGCCAAGATCCAGACCTACATCCGCGAGGAGGAACGGGCCCACGCCGTGCTCATCGGCAAGGAGCGCCTGGAGCGGGAGGCCCGCACCCTGGGCATCCGCCTGGACGCGCCCGAGGCCCACCTGGCCCTGGAGGCCCGGCTCAAGGAGCTCAAGATCCCCTCCTGGGACGCCTTCTACGCCCAGGTGGGCTTCAACCGCGTCACCTGCCGCAAGCTCCTGGATCCCCTCGTGCCCGAGGCCAGCAGGGCCGCCAAGGAGGAGAAGGTCCCCGAGATCTTCCACGACACGGTGCTGGTGGACGACAACGTGGGGATCCTCTACACCCTGGCGGTGTGCTGCAAGCCCATCTGGGGCGACGAGATCGTCGGCTACACCACCCGGGGCCGGGGCATCTCCATCCACCGGGCCAACTGTCCCCACCTCAGCTCCTCCGCCCCCAACCCGGAGCGCCTGGTGAGCGTGGCCTGGGGCAAGGTCTCCAAGGGGCTCTTCAACACGGAACTGGTGGTGACCACCGAGGACCGCCCGGGCATGGTGGCCTCCATCTCCAACGCCATCCAGAAGGCCGGCCACAACATGCAGCGGTTCAGCGGCTCCAGCTCCGAGGAGGGGGGAGGCGTGTTCTACATCGCCCTCCGCGTGAAGGACCGCAACCACATCGTCGAGCTCATGGGCACCATCCGCAGGCTCAAGGGGGTCTTCACGGTGGAGCGGGTCAGGGGGTCCTACTTTGGAACCATCAAGTAGGTGGGTCCCGCCCCCCGGGGGCGAGCCCGTGGCCTGGGCCCGGGTGGAGGAGAGCCTGCGCGTCGCCCAGCGCTGGCCGGACCCCTTCAAGCTCTCCCCCAGGGCCCCCGAGAGCCCCCGGCGCGCCGCGGTGGCGGTGCTCCTGTGGGGGGACGCCGCGGGCGCCCGGGAGGTGGTTCTGGTGCGGCGCGGGGCCACGGCCCCCCAGCACCCCGGGGAACTGGCCTTTCCCGGAGGCATGGTGGAGCCCGGGGACCGGGACCTCACCGCCACCGCCCGCCGGGAGCTGGAGGAGGAGCTGGGGGTGAAGGACGGCCTCTGGGAGATGGGGTGCTTTCCCGACGGGGTGGCCAAGGCCCGCACGCGGTTCACGCCGCTCTTCCTGCGCTGGGAGGAGCCCGAGCCCCGGTTCACCCTCAGCTCCGAGATCCAGGACGTCCTCCGCCTTCCCCTGGAGCCCCTCATGGGCGCCCCCTGGGGGATCCAGCGCCTGGAGCTGCGCGGCCTGGCCCTGGACATCCCGCGGCTGGAGCTGCCCATGGCGCCCCTCTGGGGGGCCACGGCCTTCGTGCTCAAGGCGTGGCTGGACGTGCTGCGCAACACCTGAGGGGCTGATACCCTGATGGCAGGCCCCGAGCCTGCCCCCTCCACCTCCCGAACCCACAGGTCCCCCCGTGAAATTCCTCAGCAGCCACGTGATCCAGTTCCTCATCATGGGCGTCGGGGTCTCCGTGATCCTGGGCCTGCTCACGCCCACGTCCCGGCCCGAGCGCACCCGCCAGAGCATCCTCAAGTACGCCGGGGGCCTGCTGGGCATCGGACTGATCCTCGCGTGGGTGATGTACATCCTGCCCCAGCATCCCATCCGGTTCTGAGGGCATGGAGCAGGCGGTCTCGAATTTCCGCTCGAGTCTGGCGAACCAGGCCAATGGCCTGTACGACCGGGCCGCGCGGGCCTTCCCCCCCTTCGGGAAGGGCGGGGACTTCATCCGGGAGGTGCTGCGGAAGTACCACCATGACGACTGCCTCTCCTACGCCGCCAGCCTCAGCTTCTTCATGACCATTTCGCTGATCCCGCTGACGACGCTGTTCTTCAAGCTGCTGGTGCTGATGCTGGGCAGCGGCGCCTACAGCGCCTCCCTGCAGCGGGCCATCGGGTCCATGTACCCCTACCTGCCCCAGGGCTTCATCGCCGACAGCATCGCCCACAGCCGCAGGATCGGCGGCATCGGCCTGAGCTGGGTGGTGCTGCTGGTGGGCGCCCACTGGGGCGTGAACCAGCTGGACCGGTCCCTCTCCCACATCTTCGGCCTGCGCATCAAGGTGCACCGCCAGACCCGCAAGCACAACCTGCTGCGCCGCCTGGGGGTGGTGCTCATGGGCCTGGCCTTCCTGGTGATCCTCCTCACCGCGGGCTTCGAATGGAGCCTCCGGCGCCAGGCCCCGTTCTCCCCCATCCTCATGTTCACCTTCCTGCCGCCGTGCCTGGGCCTGCTGCTCATCACCCTCATCCTCCAGCACATCCCCCGCCGCCACGTGAAGTTCCGCCACGCCTTCCTGGGCGGCGCCGTCACCACCAGCCTCTGGTGGGTGGCCAAGGCCGGCTTCGGCTACTACCTCATCCACACCCCCACCTGGGGCATCCTCTACGGCTCCCTGGGCAGCCTCATGGCGGCGCTGGTCTTCCTCTACTACAGCTGCGCCATCTTCATGCTCGGCGCGGAAGTGACGGCGGCCTTCTACCGGCACGAAACGGGGGCGTACGAGGTGGCGAAGGGGCGGTGATCGTGCGTGTCCCGGACGGGCGCCACTGATTCGCTGACGCAGGCAAGCTGCGTCAGCGGAAAGCTCACCGGACGGGGGTGAGGGTGGGTGTTGCCACGCTCCGGCTTCGATGGACGATGGGGGGCTGGGGGGGGGCCGGGCTCTCCGGATGGGCCTATGGCCCTTGGACCCGCTTCGAGTTTCCTGGCGGCGCCATGGGGTCCGCGCCGACGTTGACTGGTTAGCGTCGGCGCGAATCCGTTTCCTGCCGGATCACTTGAAGCGGGCCCAAGGGCCATAGGCCCAACCGGAAGGCCCTCCCCTCCAGCCTGCCCAAAGGCCCATCGAAGCCGGAGTGTGCGAACACGTCTGCCGCACCCCGGGGCGTGAGCTCTCCGTCGACGCAGCTTGCCTGCGTCGACGAAACGGGGCGCGAATCCGGGACACGTACGCCTAATTGACCCCGACCCTACATATCGTCGAAAAGCGATGGCTGGAGGACGCGGGTGGTGTCGGCGAGGGGGTAGTCCTTGGCGGGGGAGGGGCGCTCGGGGAGAAGGGGCCGGAGGGGTGGATGTCGGGGGAACCAGCGGATGGCGGGGGTGGATGGCGGCCAGGAAGGCCTGGACGGCGCCTTCGAGGGGACGGCGGGGACGCGGAGGTGGGCCTCGGCGGGGAGGAGGAGGTCGGCAAGGGGGCGGGGGAAGGCGCAGCGGGATTCCAGGGAGACGGGGTCCCGGGGGTCCGCGGCCAGGGCGGGGGTGAAGGAGGGGGGGGCGGGGGGGAGGGGCAGGGCGGCGCGCCAGGGGAGGCCCTCGTTCATGGCCTGGCGGCCCAGGTCGGCGGCGGCGCGGGGGTCGGCGCTCACGCCGGGGTGGATGGGGCAGCGCAGCGCCTTCTCCAGGTGGGAGGCCAGGTCCCGCACGGCCCGCGCGGCCCGGTCCCAGTCGGCGCCGGAGAGCTGCCACTCCCGGCCCCCCAGGAAGGAGACGCGCCATCCGGTGCGCCGGCGCTGGAAGGGCAGGGCCATGGGCCAGGCGCCGGCCTCCATGCGCAGGCTGATGGCCTTCTCGGAACGGGCCTGGGCGTCCTCCAACACCCGGGCCAGGTCCGCGGGGTCCTGGTGCTCCACGGCGCCCAGGGGCAGGATGAGCTCGCCCCAGAGCCAGCCGGGGCTCTCGGTCTCGGCGGCGGCGCCCTTGCCGGGCAGGGACCAGGAGCCGGATTCCTGGGGGACCCAGCCGATCCAGCCCTGGCGCCAGGCCAGGCCCAGCTCGCCCAGGGGCATGCGGGGGGCGTGGAAGGCCACCCGGGCCGGTTCCCGGAGGAGGTCGGCGAAGGCCTCGTCCCGCACGTGGACCGTGAGCCCGCGGGTGTGGGTGAGCACCTTCCACCAGCCCAGGCGCACCTCGGGGGGGAGGTCCCGGATCCAGTCCACGGGGCCGTCCCACAGGAGGGAGAAGCCCCGGGGCAGGCGCCCCGCGAGATCCGCCAGCACGCCCAGGGCCTCCCAGGGCGCCGTGGCCACGGAGAAGGACGCGTCCAGGGCGCGCACGCCGCCCCACCCGGCGTAGGGCACGTCGTCGCCGGTGTGGAGCAGGTAGCCCCGTCCCTCCTGGCGCCTCACGCCCGCCCCCCGGGGGCGAAGCAGGGCCGGCCCTGGCCTCCGGGGCGGGCCCCGGGCTCCCAGGCGGCCCTCAGGAAGGTTCCCGCCGCCTGGGCCGCGTCCGCGTCCTCCAGGCCCTTCAGGCGGAACCCGAGCCAGGCCGAGGCCAGGGTGCAGCCGGTGCCGCGGCGGTCGCCGGGAAGGCGGGGGTGGCGGCCCAGGCTGCGGACGCCGCCGGCGGTGACCCAGAAATCCTCCACCTGGTCCAGGGCCCCGTGGCCCCCCTTGAGCCACACCGCCCCGGCGCCCAGGTCCAGGAGGGGCCGGGCCAGGCGCCCGGGGTCCGCGTCCGTGGGCAGGCCCGCGAGGGCGGCGGCCTCGGGGAGGTTGGGGGAGACCACCCAGGGTCCGGAGCGGAGCAGGATCCCGGCCATGGCCCGCAGGGCGCCCGGATCGTGGAGGCCCACGCCGGAGGTGGGGGCGAGGATGGGGTCCCAGATGCGGGCCGAGGGCCCCTGGGCTTCCAGCCGGATGGTCAGGTCCCGCAGGGTGTCCGGGTCCAGGGCGCACAGGCCCAGCTTCACGCCCCAGGGGCCCCCCAGGTGGGGCACCAGGGCGTCGAAGGCGGGCAGGGGGTTCCGGGGGGGGCGGATGGCCAGGCACACCCGGCCGTTCTGCACCGTGTCGGCCGTGCTCAGGGCCATGGGGTGCACCCCCAGGGCCGCCAAGGTCATGACATCCCGCAGGATCCCCGCCCCCGCGGACGGGTCCATGCCGCCGAGGCACAGGGCCACGGGCACGGCGGGCGAGGAAGCGTCATTCACCGGATCAGACCTTCCGGTGGGGGTCGATGATCTCCACGATCCGCAGCCCCAGCGAATCCTCCAGCACCGTCACCTCGCCGCGCATGACGGGGCGGCCCTTGCACAGGACCTCCATGGGCTCGCCGGCGCTCTTCTTCAGCTCCACCAGGGACCCCACGTCCAGGTCCAGGAGCTCCCGGATGGTCATGGTGGCCGTGCCCAGCTGGATCTCCAGGCGGAACCGGGTGTCGATGAACGGCATGAGCTCCCCGATCACCGTTTCGAAGGTGAGGACGCGGTCGGTGTCGAGCCTGTCGCTGCGCTTGGCCATGGGGGTTCCGGGAAGGGGCGGCCGTCAAGAATCGGACGCGGGACGGGGTATCGGCAACCCCTGTGCCAGTCCTACTGCTGGAGGGCCCAGTCGACGATCAGGACGTCCTTGATGGGAGGCTTGACCTTCTTGCCGGTCTTCTTGGCCTTGTCCAGCTCCTCCTTGGAGTGGCGGTTGGCGAACTTGGTGTTGAGCTTCTCCTTGATCTCCTGGCGGATGGATTCCCGGGTCTCCATGTCCGAGGCGGCTTCCACGGTCTTGCCGGAAATGGCCTCCAGGACCATGGAGCGGATGATGCTGTTTTCCGGCGTGGGCTTGTCGCTGGCGGCCAGCTTGCCCAGTTCCTGGTTGCGGAAGAGGATGTGGATATCGCACTTGAGGAAGGCGTTCTTGCGCCCGTCCAGGTTCACGATGAGGCGGTTGAGGGTCATGACCGGAGGGCCTCCGCCCCCTTCCTCCCCGCCCTTGGCCGGGGCCTCCTCCTCGTCGTCGTCCTCCTCCTTGGCGGGGCCCGCGGCCTCCCCCTCCTTGGGCGCCGCGCCCTCCTTCTGGGCGGCGTCCCCGGGCAGGGCCGCGGCGACCTTCTTGGCGCCCAGGGCCTTCCATGCGTAGAATCCGCCCCCGCCCAGGAGCAGCAGGACCACCAGTCCGATGCCGCCGAAAATGATCATCTTCTTCATGAAAACTCCCGATCCGAGGGGCTGCGCCCCATCAAACGCACCTGTCATCTTATCGGAAGGGGGGGCCCTTGCCCTGAATCTTGGTGCCGGGGGCAGCAATTCCAGGGCCGCGGGGAGCCCCGGCCAGCGGGTCAGGCATTTCCAGGCCCCGATTTCCATGAAAGGGCCCGGCGGGGGAGGTTTGACCCGTTCGGGGCAAAGGGGACGCTAGCGGTCCCATTTTTGCCCGAATCCCCCCCTGCACCCAAAAAACAAGCGGCCCGGTAACCGGGCCGCTTGGGGGGATCGGTGAAGCCTACTTCTTCTTCTTGCCGCCCTTGCCGTTGACGTCGTCAGCGAGCTTCTTGCCGGGCTTGAACTTGGCGACCTTCTTGGCGGCGATCTTGATCTTCGCGCCGTCGCGGGGGTTGCGGCCGGTGCGGGGGCCACGGGTGGCGACGGAGAAGGTGCCGAAGCCGACGAGGGTGACCTTGTCGCCGGCGCGCAGGGCGGCGGAGACGCTGGCGATGATGGTATCCAGGGCGGCGGCGGCCTTGGACTTGTTGATGTCAGCCTTTTCAGCGACGGCGCTGATCAGTTCGGCCTTGTTCATGAGGAAACCTCCAAAATGGGGACTTGTGTCCCCGGTGAAAGGGAAACGGCGGGGGGGGGATTTGGGGATACCCGCCGGTGCTCAGTTCTATGGGGTGAATTGCCCTGAAACCCTTATGGATTCTACTCTTCAACTAAACTACCAGCAGGTTAGGCCTGCGATTCAAAGGTGTCAAGGGTTTCCGGGATTTTTTTTTTGAAGAATGGCGGCAGTGGGACGTCTAGGTGCCGGGACCCCCCCTCGACCCGCCCATACCAACGGTCATAACCCGAGCAGGGAGTACATATGCTGATTCCATGGGCCTCGGGAAGGGGCGGCGCCCCGAAGGGCGCCCGCAGGGCTAGAATGGTCCATGGCCTATCCCTATTTCCTCCGCTGCGCCTACGTCGGCACGGGCTTTTCCGGCTTCCAGATCCAGTCCACCCTGCGCAGCGTCCAGGGGGATCTGTGGAAGGCCCTGCGCACCTTCGAGCCCGGGGCCCCCATGCCCCAGGGCACGGGCCGCACCGACGCCGGCGTCCACGCGAAGGCCCAGGGCGTCCTGGTGCAGCTGGGCAAGGCCTGGGACCCCTACCGGCTCCTGGCGGCCTTCAACGCCCACCTGGCTCCGGACGTGCGGATCATGGCCGTGCTGCCCGCCCCGGAGGGCTTCTTCCCCCGGGCCCACGCGGTGGCCAAGCGCTACGTGTACCGCCTGCAGGAGGGCCCCGCCGCGGATCCCTTCCTGCACCAGAGGCGCTGGCACGTGCATGGCGCCCAGGGCCTGGACCGCGCGGCCATGGCCGAGGCCTGCGGGCACCTGCGGGGGGTCCACGATTTCTCGAGTTTCCGGCACCAGGAGTGCGCGGCCCTCTCGCCGGTGAAGGAGATCTACGCCATCCGCATGGAGGGGCAGGGACCGGCCCTGGACCTGGTCTTCGAGGGGAACCGCTTCCTCATGCACATGGTGCGGATCCTCACGGGGACGATCGTGGAGGTGGGCAAGGGCCGTTTCCGGGCCCAGGACATGCCCGCCGTGCTGGAGGCCCGGGACCGGGCCCGGGCCGGCATCACCGCGCCGCCCCATGGCCTCTACCTGGAGGAGGTCTGGTACCAGAAGCGCTGGGGCATCCTGGATCCCTCCCCCTGGCCCGAGGAGCCCCCCCGGGACTGAACGCGCTATTCTCTAAGGATGCGCATCGCCCTCCTCCAGCTCAACTCCCGCCTGGGCGACCCGGAAGCCAACGGCCTCGCCCTGGAGAACGCCTACCGCGAAGCCCTGGCCCTGGGCGCCGACCTGGTGCTTTCGGCGGAGATGGCCGTGGGCGGCTACCTGGCCGAGGACCGCCTCTGGGAGGCCGGGCTGCGCCGGGCCGTGACCCGGGAATCGGAGCGGCTGGCCGGGATCACGGGCCCCGTGCCCCTGGTCTTCGGGACCTGCAGCCCCTCCCCCACGGGCCGGCTCTGGAACGAGTTGTGGTGGTGCCAGGACGGGGGCGTGCGCACCGTGGCCCGCAAGCGCATCCTGCCGGCCTACGACGTGTTCGACGAAAGCCGCTATTTCGAGGCGGACCCCGGGCGCCAGGCCCTGGTGGACCACCTGGGCGAACGCGTGGGCCTTTCGGTGTGCGAGGATCTGTGGGCCAACCCCGTGCTGGCCCCGGGACCCATCCTCTATCCCTTCGACCCCATCGCGGACCTGGCGGAGCAGGGGGCCACCCTCATCCTCAACGCCTCCGCCAGCCCCGGGCACCTGGGCAGCTTCCTTCCCCCGGGCCGGAGCGCGCCCTGGGCGGCGCCCTCCAAGCTCGCCCTGCGCAAGCGGCTCCTGCAGGGCCACGCCGCGCGGCACGGGGTGGCCATCGCCTACGCGAGCCGGGTGGGCTCGGAAAGCTGGCTCACCTTCGACGGCGGTTCGGGCCTGGTGCTGCCCGACGGCACCTGGCAGCGGGACGAATTCTTCCGGGAGGGGGTGGTCATGACCGACACCTCCGCGGCCGGCTCCCCCTGGCCCGCGGAGCCCGGGGAGGCCCAGTGGCTGCGCCGGGCCCTGGGCACCGGCCTGCGGGAGAACATGGACAAGCAGGGCCTGGAGGCCGCCGTGGTGGGCCTTTCCGGCGGCATCGACAGCTCCGTGGTGGCGGCCATGGCCGCCGAGAGCCTGGGCCCGGAGCGGGTGCTGGGCATCGCGCTGCCCACCGCGTACACGAGCCAGGAGAGCCTGGACCTGGCCCGGGAGCAGGCCCGGGTCCTGGGCATCCCCTTCCTGCAGCTGGACGCGGGCCTGCCCTTCGCCGGGGCCGCCCGGGCCCTGGAGGCCGCCTTCCCCGACCGGAAGTTCGGCCTCACCGACGAGAACTTCCAGAGCCGGTGCCGCGGCATGCTCCTCATGGGCGCCACCTCGGAACCCGCCGTGCACCGTCTCCTGGGCACCACCCGGGTGGCCGTGCTGAACACCGGCAACAAGAGCGAGGCCGCCACCGGCTACTTCACCCTCTACGGCGACGGCATCGGGGCCTTCGGCATCCTGGGCGACTGCCTCAAGGCCCGGGTCTTCGCCCTGGCCCGGGAGCTGGGCGACGCCATCCCCGCCGGCGTCCTGAACCGCCGCCCCACCGCCGAGCTCCGCCCCGACCAGACCGACGAGGCCAGCCTCATGCCCTACGCCCAGCTGGACGCCATCCTGGGCATCCTCCTGGAGGCCCGGAGGGAGGAGGACCGGGTCCCCGAGGACCTGGCCTGCGCCCTGGAAGGCCCCGCCCTGGACCAGGCCCGCGCCGCCCTCCCCCGCGTCTTCGCCCTCCTCCGCAATTCCGAATTCAAGCGCCGCCAACTCCCCTTCAGCCTGAAGGTCAGCCCCTGGGCCTTCGGGAGGGGCCGCCGCATTCCGTTGACCGCCAAATAACTGGGGCCTATTCGTAATCTCTGAACAGGGATGGCTTATGTCCGATAGGCTCGGCGCCTGGTGCCTCCAGGCAAAGCTACACGTCGACGCACGATCCCGTCGTGCTGCGAATGCCAAGCAAAAAGAACGAACGCTGGGTCGCAGAGATCTCGCTGGGGCGCTGGGTGATCAACCTCGTTTGTGAACGACTCGGCTGATCCCGCCATCCTTCAGGGCCCAAGCCCGGAAGTCCAGAACGGACCAACTTCGAGCCCCCCATGTTTCCCCATCTTTTTTTCCCAGCGCCCCAGCGAGATCCCAGCGCCCCAGCGTTTGATCCTTTCGATGGACCTTCCGATCCGCCCTGGACAATCCGTCCCGCGTCTCGACCCGACAATGATGCAAGCCACAGAACCTACAACATTCCGAACACTCCCTAGTTCCGGAAATCCGTCCCGACGATGTAGTTCTCCAGGCCCTTGATCGTGATTTCGCGGTCGGCCACGACCTCGGCCACCACGTCGCGGATGGAGACGACGCCCACCACCATCTTGCCGTCCATCACCGGGACGTGGCGGATGCCTTTCTCGCTCATGAGGCCCATGACCTCGTCCACGGAGGTGCGCAGGGCGACGTGGTAGACGGAGGTGGTCATGACGTCGGCCACCTTCAGGTCCATCGCGGTGGGTCCCTTGCGGGCCATGAGCTTGACCACGTCGCGCTCGGAGAAGACGCCTTCCATGCGCTCGCCGTCCATCACCAGCAGGAAGCCCACCTTCTTCTGCTCCAGGAGGCGAACGGCATCCGCGACCTTGGCTTCGGCCGAGATGAAGAAGAAGGTGTACCCCTTCGCGTCCAGGATGCGCTTCATGTCGGTCATATATTGATCTCCTCAGGATTGGCTAAAGGGTAGACCATTGCGCCGATTCGTCAACGGCTGGGAAACATTAAAATGATCGGGTTTGAGGAGGGGGCGGTCAGGATTTCGCGGCGGCCCGGAGCCGGCGGATCAGGGCGTTGGTGGAGCTGTCGTGGGAAAGCTCGGGTTCCCCGGGGGATTCCAGTTCGGGGAGGATGCGCCGGGAGAGCTCCTTGCCCAGTTCCACGCCCCACTGGTCGAAGGGATTCAGGTTCCACACCGCGCCCTGGGTGAAGACCACGTGCTCGTAGAGGGCCACGAGGCTGCCCAGGACCGCCGGCGTCAGGCGCGGGGCCAGGATGACGTTGGAGGGGCGGTTGCCTTCGAAGGTCCGGTGGGGCGCGAGCCACGCCGGGGTGCCCTCGGCGGCCACGGCCTCGGGGGTCTTGCCGAAGGCCAGGGCCTCGGTCTGGGCCAGGACATTGCTGAGCAGCATGGCGTGGTGGCCGCCCAGGGGGTTGAGGGAATTCGCGAAGGCGATGAAGTCGCAGGGGATCAGGTGGGTGCCCTGGTGGATGAGCTGGTAGAAGGAGTGCTGGCCGTTGGTGCCGGGCTCGCCCCAGAACACGGGGCCGGTGGCGTAGTCCACCCGCGCGCCCTCCAGGGTCACCGACTTGCCGTTGCTCTCCATGGTCAGCTGCTGGAGGTAGGCCGGGAAGCGGCGCAGGTAGTGGTCGTAGGGCAGCACAGCCACCGTGCCGGCCCCGAAGAAGTCCGCGTACCAGACCCCCAGCATGCCCAGGAGGACCGGCAGGTTCCGCTCGAAGGGCGCGGTGCGGAAATGCTCGTCCATGGCGTGGAAGCCGTCCAGGAACTCCCGGTAGCGCTCCGGCCCGATGGCGATCATGGTGGAGAGCCCGATGGCCGAGTCCATGGAGTAGCGGCCCCCCACCCAGTCCCAGAACCCGAACATGTTGGCGGTGTCGATGCCGAAGGCCGCGACCCGGGCCGCGTCCGTGGACACGGCCACGAAGTGGCTGGCCACGGCCGCCTCGTCCTTCAGGGCCTCCAGGCACCAGGCCCGGGCGCTGCGGGCGTTGGCCATGGTCTCCTGGGTGGTGAAGGTCTTGCTGGAGATCACGAAGAGCGTGGTGCGGGGATCCAGGTCCCGCACGGCTTCGGTGAAGTCCGTGGCGTCCACGTTGGAGACGAAGCGGAACTGCAGGTCGCGGGCGGAGTAGGCCCGCAGGGCCTCGTAGGCCATGGCCGGGCCCAGGTCGGAACCCCCGATGCCGATGTTGACCACCGCCCGGATGGCCTCCCCCGTGAAGCCCTTGCGGGCCCCGGAGCGGATGCCCCCGGCGAAGGCCGCCATGCGGTCCAGCACCGCGTGGACCCCGGGCACCACGTCCCGGCCGTCCACCTCGATGACGGCGGTCCGGGGGGCCCTCAGGGCCACGTGGAGGACGGCGCGGTCCTCGGTGACGTTGATGCGGTCCCCCCGGAACATGGCCGCGATGCGCTCGGCGACGCCCCGCTCCCGGGCCAGGGCCATGAGGAGCTCCAGGGTCCGGGCCGTGGCGCGGTTCTTGGAGTAGTCGAGGTAGAGGCCCGCGGCCTCGCAGGCCATGGCCTCGCCGCGGCCCGGGTCCTGGGCGAAGAGGTCCCGGAGGTGGAGGCCCTGGATGTCCCGGTGGTGGTTTTGGAGCGCCTTCCAGGCTGGGGATTGGGTGAGTGGGGTCATGGGCGCCTCGCGTTCTCCCTCCAGATTAGCGGAACCGCGCCCCGTCTGGGATAATGGCCCCCTGGAGGTCCAGGCATGGCGAATCCGTGGTTCACACCGGCCTTCTTCCGGTTCCTTTCGGAACTGCGGGAGAACAACTCCAGGGAGTGGTTCCAGGACAACCGCTCCCGGTACGAGGAGGAGGTGCGCGATCCCCTCCTGGCCTTCATCCACGCCTTCGGCGGGCCCCTGCACGGGGTGAGCCCGAACTTCCTGGCCGATCCCCGGCCCAGCGGCGGCTCCATGTTCCGCATCTTCCGGGACACCCGCTTCTCCCGGGACAAGTCGCCCTACAAGACCAACGTCGGTGCCCAGTTCCGCCACGGGGCCTGCTCCCGGGACGTGCACGCGCCGGGCTTCTACCTGCACCTGGAGCCCGGAGGATGCTTCGCCAGCGCGGGCCTGTGGCGCCCCGACGGCCCCGCCCTGAAGCGGGTGCGGGACCGCATCGTAAGCCACCCGCGGGAATGGAAGGCCATCCGGGCCGCGGGGCTGGAGGTGCTGGGGGAGTCCCTGGTGCGGGTGCCCCAGGGCTTCGATCCCGCCAGCCCCCTGGCGGAGGACCTCAAGCTCAAGGACTTCTACACCCACCAGCCCCTCACCCAGAAGCAGGTGTGCGCCCCGGATTTCCTGGAGGTCTTCACGGAGATCTGCCGGCGCAACGCGCCCCTGCAGAAATTCCTCACCCGGGCGCTGGACCTGCCCTGGTAGATACCGGCCGATAGAACCATCGGGCCCTCTTCCGCATCCAAGGCGGGGAGGTGAAACATGCCGGTGGCAACCATCCAGCAGCTCGACGACCTGGTCGCCCGCGTAAAGGAGGCCCAGGGGCGCTTCGCGGACTTCACCCAGGCCCAGGTGGACCGGATCTTCCGCCAGGCCGCCCTGGCGGCGGCGGACGCCCGCATCCCCCTGGCCCGCATGGCGGTGGAGGAGACCGGCATGGGCGTCCTGGAGGACAAGGTCATCAAGAACCACTTCGCGGCGGAGTACATCTACAACGCCTACAAGGACGAACGGACCTGCGGCACCCTCGCCGAGCAGCCACTGTACGGCACCTGCACGATCGCCGAACCCGTGGGCCTCATCTGCGCCATCGTGCCCACCACCAACCCCACGTCCACCGCCATCTTCAAGGCCCTCATCGCCCTCAAGACCCGCAACGGCATCCTCTTCAGCCCCCACCCCCGGGCCCGGCGCTGCACCTGCGAAGCCGCCCGGCTGGTGTTGGCGGCGGCGGAGGCCGCCGGCGCCCCGCCCGGCATCATCGGGTGGATCGACGCCCCCGGCGTGGAGCTGACGGACCACCTCATGCACCACCCGGACGTGAACCTCATCCTGGCCACGGGCGGACCGGGCCTGGTGCGGGCCGCCTACGCCTCGGGCAAGCCGGCCATCGGCGTGGGGGCGGGCAACACGCCCGTGGTGGTGGACGAATGCGCCGACATCAAGCGGGCGGTGGCGTCCATCCTCCTTTCCAAGACCTTCGACAACGGCGTGGTGTGCGCCTCGGAGCAGGCCGTGATCGTGGTCGACGCCGTCTACGACGCGGTGCGCGAGCGGTTCCGGAGCCACGGGGGCCACCTCCTGGACCCCGCCCAGTGCGCGGCCGTCAGGGCCGTGCTGCTGGTGGACGGGGTCCTGAACGGGGCGGTGGTGGGGCAGTCCGCCCAGGCCATCGCGGCCCTGGCCGGGATCCAGGTGCCCGGGGACACCCGGGTGCTCATCGGCGAGGTGGAATCCACGGAGGCCTCCGAGCCCTTCGCCCACGAGAAGCTCTCGCCCACCCTGGGCCTCTACCGGGCCGCGGATTTCGCCCAGGCCGTGGCCAAGGCCGAGGCCCTGGTGGCCCTGGGGGGCATCGGCCACACCTCGGTGCTGTACACCGACCAGGACCTCCGGCCCGACCGGGTCGCGCATTTCGGCGCCCGCATGAAGACCGCCCGCATCCTGGTGAACACCCCGGCCTCCCAGGGGGGCATCGGCGACCTGTACAACTTCAACCTGGCGCCCTCCCTCACCCTGGGCTGCGGGTCCTGGGGCGGCAACTCCGTCTCGGAAAACGTGGGCCCCCGGCACCTCCTCAACACCAAGACCGTCGCCCGGAGGGCCGAGAACATGCTGTGGTTCAAGCTTCCCCGGAGCATCTACTTCCGGCGGGGATGCCTGCCCTTCGCCCTGGAGGAGCTGCGGGGGCGGCGGCGCGCGGCCATCGTCACGGACCGCTGGCTCTTCGACCACGGGCGCGTGGACGCCGCCGTCGCCATCCTGAAGGGCCTGGGCATGGAGGTGGAGGTTTTCCACGAGGTGGAGGCCGATCCCACCCTGGCGGTGGTGCGCCGGGGCGTGGCCATGCTCGCGGCCTTCAAGCCGGACGCCATCGTGGCCCTGGGCGGGGGCTCGCCCATGGACGCCGCCAAGATCATGGGCGTGCTGTACGAGCACCCCGAGGTGCAGTTCGAGGACCTGGCCCTGCGCTTCATGGACATCCGCAAGCGCATCTGCGCCTTCCCGAAGATGGGCGGCACCTGCGTCCTGGTGGCCATCCCCACCACCTCGGGCACCGGTTCCGAGGTGACCCCCTTCGCCGTCGTCACCGACGAGGCCACGGGCATGAAGTACCCCATCGCGGACTACGAGCTCACCCCCACCCTGGCCATCGTGGACCCCGACCTGGTCATGGACCTCCCGGGCCCTCTCACCGCCTTCGGGGGCATCGACGCCGTGACCCACGCCCTGGAGGCCTACGTGTCGGTCATGGCCAACGAGTACTCCGATCCCCAGGCCCTCCAGGCCCTGCGCATGCTAAAGGAGCACCTGCCCGCCGCCTACCTCGAGGGGGCCGCCAACCCCCGGGCCCGGGAGCAGGTGCACAACGCCGCCACCATCGCGGGCATCGCCTTCGCCAACGCCTTCCTGGGCGTGGGCCACGCCCTGGCCCACCAGCTGGGGGCCGCCTTCCACCTGGCCCACGGCCTCTGCAACGCCCTGCTCATCACCAACGTGATCCGCTACAACGCCACGGACACGCCCACCAAGCAGACCGCCTTCAGCCAGTACGACCGGCCCCAGGCCCGCCACCGCTACGGCGACATCGCCCGGCACCTGGACCTGCCCGGGCGGAACACCGCCGAGCGCATCGAGAGCCTGCTGGCCTGGCTGGAGGACCTCAAGGCCACCCTGGGCATCCCGGCCTCCATCCGGGAGGCCGGCGTGGAGGAGGCCGCCTTCCTGGCTCGGCTGGACGCCATGGCCGAGGCGGCCTTCGACGACCAGTGCACCGGCAGCAACCCCCGTTTTCCGCTCCTGGGGGAGCTGCGCCAGGTGCTGCTGGATTCCTTCCATGGCCGGCCCTACCGGGCCGGATAACCGAACGAGCTGCCGTGCCGGGTGGCCCGGGGTCCTGGTACCCTGGAACCATGGCCCTTGAATTGCTCGCCCCCGCCCGGAACGCGGACCAGGGAATCCTCGCCCTCACCTGCGGGGCGGACGCGGTGTACATGGGCGCCGCCCGCTTCGGGGCCCGGCAGGCGGCGGGCTGCGACCGGGCCGACTTCGAGCGCCTGACCCGGGAGGCCCGGCTCTGGGGGGCCAAGGTATACGCCACCCTCAATACGCTGGTGTACGACGCGGAGCTGGAGGACGCCCGGCGCATGGCCTGGGACCTGTACGAAGCCGGGGTCGACGCCCTCATCATCCAGGACATGGCCTACCTGGAACTGGACCTGCCCCCGCTGCCCCTGCACGCCAGCACCCAGGCCGTGTGCGACAGCCCGGCGAAGGTGGCCTTCCTGGCCGGCCAGGGCCTCACCCGGGCCATCCTCGCCCGGGAACTGAGCCTCGCGGAGATCCGGGCCATCCACGCCGCCTCGGACATCGAACTGGAGGGCTTCGTGTACGGGGCCCTGTGCGTGGGCGAAAGCGGCCAGTGCTACCTGAGCGGCTCCATCTGCGGGCGCAGCGGCAACCGGGGCGAGTGCGCCCAGCCCTGCCGCGCCCCCTGGAACCTGGTGGACGCCTCCGGCCGGGTCCTCCTGCGGGATAAGCACCTGCTGAGCATCAAGGACCTGGACCTCTCGGACCACCTGGAGGAACTGGCGGAGGCGGGCCTGTCCAGCTTCAAGATCGAAGGCCGGCTCAAGGACGCCGATTACGTGAAGAACGTGGTGAGCCACCTGCGGCGCCGCCTGGACGCGGTGCTGGAGCGCCGGCCGGAATGGGCCCGGGCCTCCCTGGGGCGCTGCACCCACGCCTTCGCGCCGGATCCCTCCAAGACCTTCCAGCGGGGCCATTCCACGTACCGCCTGGAAGGGGGCCGCCAGTCCATGGGCACCCCGGAAACGGGCAGGCACCTGGGCGAAAGCATCGGCACGGTGCGGTCCATCCAGGCGGACCGGGTCGTGCTGGACCGCAGGGCCGAGGTGCACCCCGGCGACGGACTGGCCTTCATGGACGGCGCGGCCGCCGCGGGCACGGTGGTGAACGCCGTGGAGGACCGCCAGATCTTCGTGCAGGACCCCTCCCGCATCCGCCCGGGCACCCAGCTCCACCGCAACCTGGACCTGCACTGGCTCCGGGCCCTGCGCGGGGCCAAGGTGGAGCGCCGGATCCCCGTGACGGGGCGCCTGGTCTTCCCGGAGGGCGCCGTGACGCTCCGCCTGGAGGACGAGACGGGCCTTTCGGCCGAAGCCCGCGCCGAGGGTGAGTTCGGCCCCGCCCGGGATCCCGGGGCGGCAACCAAGGCCATGCGCGACGCCCTGGACCGCATGGGGGACACCCCCTTCGCCCTGGCCGCCCTGGAGGCCGAACCGCGCTTCGTGCCCGTGAGCCGGCTCAACGCCCTGCGCAGGGAGGCCACCGCCGCCCTGGCGGAGCTGCGCCGCGCGCCCCGGCCACGCCAGGCCCCGCGGCCGGCATCACCCGGGGCGCCGCTGCCCGCCGCGGCCCTGGATTTCACCTGGAACGTGGCCAACAAGGCCGCCCGGGCCTTCTATGAGCGCGCCGGGGCCCGGGTCCTGGAACCCGCCGCCGAACTGCAGGCCGATCTCCGCGGCCGGGTGGTGATGACCACCCGCCACTGCCTGCGCTTCGAACTGGGCTGGTGCGCCGCCCACCCCAACGCCGAGCCCTGGAGGCGCCTGGCCGAACCCGCCGGCCCCCTGTTCCTGGAGAACGGCCCCACCCGCCTGGAATGCCGCTTCGATTGCGCCCGGTGCCGCATGGAGCTGGTCCTGCGCGAACAGGCCCCATGAACCGGGTGTGCGACGTGGTGGTGGTCGGCGCCGGGCCCGCGGGCCTCGCCGCCGCGGGGCGCGCCGCCATGCTGGGCGCGAAGGTGCTGCTGCTCGAGAAGATGGAAAAGCCCGCCCGCAAGCTGCGCATCACCGGGAAGGGCCGCTGCAACATCACCAACATGCGCCCCCTGGACGAGCAGCTCTCGGAGATCCACCCCGAGCCCCGCTTCCTGCGCCAGGCCTTCGGGGCCTTCTTCAACCGCGATCTCATCGCCCTGCTGGAGGCCAACGGCGTCCCCTCCAAGGTCGAGCGCGGGAACCGGGTCTTCCCCGCCAGCGACCGCGCCTGGGACGTGGCGGAGGCCCTGGTGGCCTGGGCGAAGGGGCAGGGGGTGGAGATCCTCACCCGCGCCCGGGTGGAGCGCCTCGTGATCGAGGACGGGGTCTTCCGGGGCCTGGAGTTCACCCAGGGCGGCGCTTCCCACCGGGTGGAGGCGCGCAGCGGCATCGTCGCCACCGGCGGCCTCAGCTACCCCGCCACCGGCTCCACCGGCGACGGCCACCGCTTCGCCGAGGCCGCCGGCCACCGCATCGAGCCGCTGCGCCCGGCCCTGGTGGCCCTGCGCACCGACCCCGTGTGCGCCGCCACGGGCCTGCGCCTGCGCAACGTCCGCCTCACCCTCTGGGTCGACGGGCGCAAGGGCCCCAGCGAATTCGGCGAGGCCGAGTTCACGGACGAGGGGCTCGATGGTCCCATCGTCCTGAGGCTGAGCCGCCAGGTGGTGGACCACCTCGCCGCGGGGCGCCGGGTGGAGGCCGCCCTGGACCTGAAGCCCGCCCTGGAGCTGCCCACCCTCGAAGCCAGGCTGGAGCGCGCCTTCCCCTCCGGGGCGCCCCTGCGGGATATCCTGCGTTCCCTCCTGCCGGCGCCCCTGGTGGACGTGTTCGCGGAGCGCCTGGGCCCCGCCCCCCGCCGGCAGCAGCTCCTGGCCCTGCTCAAGGACCTGCGCTTCCGGGTGACCGGCCACGGCCCCTGGGAGGAGGCCATCGTCACCGCCGGCGGCGTCGCCCTCAAGGGCATCGATCCCCGGACCCTGGGCTCGCGCCTGGCGGCGAACCTCCACTTCGCGGGGGAAGTGCTGGACCTGGACGCGAACACCGGCGGCTACAACCTCCAGATCGCGTTCTCCACGGGCTGGCTGGCGGGGGAAGCCGCGGCGCGGACGTAGGAGCCCTCCACCATCGCCGTGCCTGTCCCCGGCGTTCCGCCTGGGCGCGAATCAAGGTTCTCCTCAAGAGACGCGAAGAGAGCCCCCAAACCCTCGGGGGACCAGGTTGAATAAATTTTTTATATTGACAGCGCCCCGTTCGATCTGAAATTGAGGTGCGCCAACCCACCCTTAGGGGTGAGTCCCCACCGAATTCATTTTTGAAGAGCCCCCTGTTCCCCGTTCTAACCGCCGGGACCTGAAAGGAACGTCCATGAAATTTCGAGGCCCCAGGCAGTGGATGGCGAGGAGCCTCGCAGCGGGGCCGATGGTGCCCCTGGCCTTGGGCCTGCTGCTCGGCCTCGCCTGCGGCGGCGGAGGTCCGAAGCCCGCGGCCGGCACGTTGACGGTAAGCAACCCGCCTCCCGGGAAGCCCACGCTGCAGTTCATCACGGGAACGGCCACCGCCGGGACGCCCCTGGTCGGCACGGTCACCCTCAAGGACAGTGCCGTCCCGCAGCACGTGCTCACCGACGCGTGCGGCGTGGACGGGATCTTCCATTTCCGCACGGAGGGGTTGAAAGCGCCGTTCATGCTGAAAGCGGAAGGCCAGGCCGGGGGTGTCCGGCGCGAGCTGTATTCGGCGGGCGATAGGAGGGATCTCGATGGCAACCTCAACATCACTCCCTGCACCGATGTGATCGTCGCGCTCGCGGCCCGGATGCCGGCCGCCGCCATCTTCGAAAAGGGCACCTTTTCGCGGCTCACCCGCACAGACCTGGAGTTCCAGACGGGTGTGCTCCGGATGGCGACGGCGCCGCTCCTGGCGCCCCTGGGGCTCTGCCCACCCCTGGACTTCCTGCATGACTCGATCCCGGCCGACCACACCGGTTCCGGCGCGCTGCTGGACGTGCTCCAGGCCTCCGGGGCGCGGGGCCTGCCGGTGGCGACCCTGCGCAATACGGTGAACGGCACGTCGGTGGGCTTTGACCTGGCGACCGGCGCCGTTTCAGGTCAGCTCAGCGACCTTGGCGTGACCGGGGCCATGGCCGCCTTCCAATCCATCCGCGCCGGCATCAAGCGCCTGGAGGACCTGTCCAGGACCGGCACCCCGCCCACGATGGCGCAGATCAGCGCACTGGGGTTCTTCGACCCGGGCGGCTTCCTCCAGGATGGCCTTTCGTTTCCGGACTGGGTGGACCGGGATCTGCGGCCCCGGTTGGCCGATGGCCTGCAGTTTCCGGCCATGACCCTGGTCTCCGTCGACGCCCGAAAGGCGATCGTTCGGTTCCAGACCCTCCCGCCAGCGAGCGGCCATTCCGTCCGGAATCTCGGCCCGTGGGTCTTCCACCGGGATCCCCTGGCGGAGACCTGGGTCTGCGTGGGGAACCAGCGGGACCTGGACGTCCAGCAGTTCGAGCCGATGGTGCGCTACAACGCCTCGGACGCCGTCCAGCCCATCCGGTCCGGCCTGTACCTCCACCTGGAGGACCCCAAAGGTGTGCTGGGGGCCAACGGATATGCGGTGCTCTCCGGCCCGGGAATCGCCAGCACGCCCTACACTCCCCCCATTTCCGGCGGGGGCGCCTTCGGACTCGGTCCCGGCCACCCGGACCCGTTCCTGGACCTCACCGAGGAACAGATCCTTGGGATTTCAGCGTCCGATTCCGTCTATTCCCTTGCGCTCTACTCCATGGCCCCCGGCGGGCCGGTCCTCGCGGCAACCTACGAACTGCCCCTGGTCACGCCGCCGATCCGCATCGCCGCGCTCAACGCGGCCTCCTTCGCCAACCTGGGTGCTTCCTCCATCACCCGGCCCATCAGGATTCCTGACGACTACGTGGCCATCGGTATCGAGGCCGTACTGTGGGATGACAAAGGTCATATCTTCGGCTACTGGGTTGATCTTGGTGTTAATAGTTCCGTTATTACGGATAGCTATACCATTCCCACCAATCCCATAGCGGATTGGACGATCCTACGCGGGATCGTGAGAATTCAATGCAAGGCTAAATATGCATACAGATTCACAATGGTAACCGACTCATTCTGACCGAACGATTCCCAAGAACCCGTTCGCAAACCCTTTGGTGAAGTCCATCCTGCTCCCATTCCTATCCGCCGGGACGTAAAAGGAAATTTCATGAAATTTCGAGACCCCAGGCCATGGTTGGCGAGGAGCCTCGCGACCGCGCCGATGGTACCCCTGGCCTTGGGCCTGGTGCTCAGCCTCGCCTGCGGCGGCGGAGGTTCGAGGCCCGCGGCCGGCACGATGACGGTGGGCAACCCGCCTCCCGGGAAGCCCACGCCGCCGTCCATCACGGGAACGGCCACGGCCGGGACGCCCCTGGTCGGCACGATCACCCTCAAGGACAGTGCCGTCCCGCAGCACGTGCTCACCGCCCCATGCGACGTGGACGGGACCTTCCGTTTCAACACGGAGGGGTTGAAAGCGCCGTTCATGCTGAAAGCGGAAGGCCAGGCCGGGGGTGTCCGGCGCGAGCTGTATTCGGCGGGCGATAGCTGGGATCTCGATGGCAAGGTCAACATCACTCCCTGCACCGATGTGATCGTCGCGCTCGCGGCCGGGATGCCGGCCGCCGCCACCTTCGAACAGGGCACCTTTGCACGGCTCACCCACTCGGTCCTGGAGTTCCAGATGGGCGAGCTCCAACTGGAGACGGCGCCGCTCCTGGCGGCCCTGGGCCTCAGCCCAACCCTGGACTACCTGCACGGCTCGATCCCGGCCGACCACACCGGTCCCGGCGCGCTGCTGGACGTGCTCCAGGCCTCCGGGGCGTGGGGCCTGCCGGTGGCGACCCTGCGCAATGCGGTGAACGGCACCTCTGCGCGCTTCAACCTGGCGACCGGGGTCGTTTCAGGTCAGCTCAGCGGCCTTGGCGTGACCGCGGCCATGGGCGCCTTCCAATCCATCCGCGCCGGCATCAAGCGCCTGGAGGACCTGTCCAGGACAGGCACCCCGCCCACGATGGCGCAGATCCGCGAACTGGGGTTCTTCGACCCGGGCGGCTTCCTCCAGGATGGCCTTTCGTTTCCGGAATGGGTGGACCGGGATCTGCGGCCCCGGTTCGCCGATGGGCTGCCGTTTCCGGCCATGACCCTGGTCTCCGCCGACGCCCGGAAGGTGATCGTTCGGTTCCAGACCCTCCCGTCAGCCGGCGGCCATTCCGTCCGGAGTCTCGGCCCGTGGGTCTTCCACCGGGATCCCACGGCGGAGACCTGGGTCTGCGTGGGGAACCAGCGGGACCTGGACGTCCAGCAGTTCGAGCCAATGGTGAGCTACACCCCCTCGGACCCCGTCCAGCCCATCCGGTCCGGGCTGTACCTCCACCTGGAGGATCCCAAAGGCGTGCTGGGGGCCAACGGATATGCGGTGCTTTCCGGCCCGGGAATCGCCAGCACGCCCTACATTCCCCCCGTTTCCGGCGCGGGCGCCTTCGAACTCGGCCCCGGCCAGGCGGACCCGTTCCTGGCCGTCACCGAGGACCAGGTCCTTCGGATTCCAGCGTCCGGTTCCGTCTATGCCCTTGCGCTCTACTCCATGGCCACCGGCGAGCCGGTCCTCGCGGCCACCTACGATCTGCCCCTGGTCACGCCGCCGACTCCCATCGCCGAGCTCAACCCGGCCTCCTTCGCCACCCTGGGCTCCACCGCCCCAGCGGGCAGCAATTCATCCATCACCCGGCCCATCACCATCCCTGACGACTACGAGGTCCTCGGCCTTTTGGCCTTCCTGTGGGATGACGAGAGTCATAAGTTCAGCTACCGGGTTAATTATTCGTCTGATGACACCGTTTCCAGGGATAGCTATACCATTCCCAGCGATGCCGTTGGAGGCCGGACGTTCTCACACGGCGATGTGAATATCTATTGCAAAAGGCGTAATAGGTACGAACGCAAGATGTTCTTCGACGAGTTCTAATGGCCCCTGCGGTTTGGACATTCTGGCGGTGACCCGTATTCCCTGCCGGTGGCCGCAGGTCATTGCGTCCGAATCCACGAGGAAGGGGCCGGCCCATGGGGTTCCGATCCATTGCGCCGACCCACCGGTACCGTCGGCTTCCGGTCCTCGCTGCGCTGCGGGCCGGGTCCTCCGGTTGCCGTAGCTCGGTTTTGGAGCAGGGGGGGGCTGGAACGAGGCCTGCCCTATCCATCGCCTGGCTCGCCGTGGCTGGCCTGGGCGCCGCCGGCATCTCCGTGGATTTCGACCTGGCGCCGCCGCCCCATAAATCCAGGGCCAAGCCTCCCGATGGCGGTCTCCATCCCAGGGAAACCCACGCTGCAGACTGATTCCATCCGATCGAGTACCCGGGGCGAACGCCTGGGACACGTGCGATTACTTGGCCGGGCTCCTGGGCCGGCACCGATGAATGAGCCTATTTTTCCGGGAAGATGAGCTTGCCGTTTGGCATGAAGACCATGGCCATGAACCGTTTTCCGGGAGAGGCGTGCGCCTGCCGCCAGCGTTCATAGGTGAAAAGGTCGTCGGTGTAATCGTTCTGCATCGTTTCGTAGAGGATCAAGTCCCCATCTTGGTTGATCTCCATCCAGGTTTCATAGGAATGATATTCCAGCACGCCCTGATCCCGGCCGACCTGCCAGGTGATTGCCCCATCGGGGGAGGTGATCCAGGCCTTTCCATCGCCGATCTCGAATATCAAGAGCGGATTGGCGTCGTTTGGGTATTTGCCCTCATTCAGGCGGGTTCGATCGGGTACCCAGAGCAGATTGGGATCGGCCTGGAGGATGGCCCCGGCCAGGAGCAGGGGGGCCAGCAGGATTCGGATGGGGTTCGGCATGCGTCCCTCGTGGATGGAGAGGTTGGGGAATGGGCTCCGGGCCGGGGCCTGGGGCCGCGCGGTCGCAGCCCGTAGCGGCGGATTCGGAGTGGGGGACGCCCGGCCCCTCTGGGCTTAAAGGTCTTTATTTGTGGCTCATTGTCAAGGGCCCGGACGCCTTGGCCGGGCCGGGCGCCCCGGAACCTTCCCCGCGCCCTGGGCATTTCCTCGCCAAGACCGCCGGAAACCCGCACCAGGCGGATGTGTGCGCCGGAACGGGCCGGCGGTCGCCAACCCCCTCACCAAGGAGAGAACCATGGCCACACCCCCCAACGCAACGAGCCTGCTCCACGAGGACCATCAGAGGGCCGAGGACCTGTACCAGAGGCTGGTGCAGGAGCCCTCCCCGGACCGCCAGGAGGACCAGGTCAAGGAGCTCCTTCAGGCCCTTGAGATCCATTCCTGGATGGAGGAGCGCCTGGTCTACCCGGTCCTGTCGAAGGCCTGCCAGGACGACACCATGGCCCAGCGCCTGGGCGAGGGGCATGGCGAAATGAAGCGCCTGATCAGCGATTTCCGGCTGAAGGGCGGGCTCCGCGGCCCCGATGGCCGGCGGATCCTGGGCCAGCTCATGGTCGCCGTGGAGGACCACGTGGCCGACGAGGAGGCGGAAGCCTTCCCGCTGCTGGCCCAGGCCGCCGCGCACAACGAGGAACTGGGCGCCGAACTGGCGAAGCTCAAGGGACGCATGGAGATGTTCCCGCCCTTCGCCCAGTCCATGGATCTGTCGGTGCCCCTGCAGGTGGCCTACAACCAATGGACCCAGTTCGAGGATTTCCCGCGCTTCCTCAGCAACGTCAAGGAGGTGACCCAGGCGGGTCCCACCCGGGTGCAGTGGCGCGCCGAGGCGGCCGGCAAGGACCTGCGGTGGACCTCCGAGATCTACGAGCAGACGCCCGATTCCCGCATCGCCTGGCGAAGCGTGGAAGGGTCCCTGAACGCCGGCTCGGTGAGCTTCCGGGCCCTGGACGGGGGTTCCTCGCGGATCCTGGTGGAACTCACCTACGAGCCCCAGGGCGTGATCGAGAACCTCGGCGCCCTGGTGGGCGTCTTCTCCCGGTACGTGGCCTCCAACCTCGAGAGCTACAAGGAGTTCATCGAACGCACCCGCGCGGAGAGCGGCGCCTGGCGGGGAAAGGTGTCGGGCAACCCCATGGATGCCCGGAAGAGCGGCGGGGGGGATGTGCGTCCCGGGGCGCTTTGAGGGGGTCCCGCGGGCCGGCCGGAGCCGGCCCGCGGGTCCGGGTCAGGGGGTGACGGTCATCAGGTTCCTCACGCGCCGCACGCCCTTGATGTCGGCCGTGAGCCGTTCCACCAGGGCCTTCTCCGAGGCGTTCCGGGCCTCGCCCCGCACGGTGACGACGCCCCGGTCGGTCTTCACGTGGGTGGCCAGGACGCGGGTGCCCCGGTGGGCCAGGAGCACCGCCTTCACCTGGGCGGTGACGGAGGCGTCGTCCACCTTCTCGGCCAGGGTCTTGGGCGGAGGGCCCACCCGCAGGTTGTTCTTCACCTCCCGGACCCCGTCCACGTTGGCCGCGAGATCCTGGGCCAGGCCCTTCTGGGCCGCGCTGCCGGTCTGGCCCGAGAGGGTGACCACGCCCTCGTGGGCCGTGACCTGGACGGTGGTTTCATCGACGTTGCGGTGGTAGCGCAGGGCCGTCTTCACCTTGGTGGCCAGCCACAGGTCGGGGGCGGTGCCGGACGCATCGGCCGCCACGACCAGCTTGTTGTCCACGGATTTCACCCCGGGGAAGTCCTGGACGGTCTCTTCCGCGAGGGTCCGGTGGAATTCGTTGGCCACCGTGCCCGCGAGGCGGACCTCCCCCCCGCTGGAGGACACGTCGATGGCGTCGCCCTTGAGGTGGACGCGGAAGTTGTACGAGTTGCGGATCGCGGCGGCGATCCGGGCATCGGAGGCGGGATGCGATGCCCCGAGGATCGCGGGGACGAGCATCAGGGTGTGCAAGGGAATCTTGGGCATGGCTGCTCCTGGATCCGGACGCGCCGGCACTGTCTCTGTGCCGGCGCCGCGCCATTGGTTCAGGCTAGCCTTGGTCCTGTCGACGCAGTGCGTCCAACCCTCGGCCTCCTCGGCGAAGGTGGAGGCTTTCCGTTGCTGCGGGCTCCGCCCGCAGCAACGATCCGGGGCCGACGTCCGGGACCCGTACGATTTCGTAGCCGGGATCCTAGCGGACGGACTCCAGGGCCTCCATCGCCCGGCCGGCCATTTCGTTCTGGAAGGCGGCGAGTTCGGCCGGGGTGCGGGGCTTCCGGAGGAACTGATCGGTGCGGTCGAAGATGTCCTTTTCCGCGGCCAGGAGCCTGGGCAGGAATCCCGTGCCTTCCCGGTTGTCGACCTTGGAGATGTTCATGTATTCCTGCTTTTCGGGGATGCCGTAGAAGGGGCGCTCGATGCGCTTGATGCGCATCGTCTGGGCCCACAGGGGGGCCTCCTTCTCCCCCTTCCAGAAGGGCTCGGGGGTGATTCCCGCGTCGGGCCACAGGGGAAGGCCGACGGCCGTCATCGGTTCTCCCGGGAGGATCCACATCATGGCCCGGGAGGCGGGGTCCCCGGGGTCCTTTCCCACCAGGACGACGGTGCAGGCGGTGTCCCAGCGGTTGATGGTGAACTTGTTGTGGATCCACCGTTCAGGCGCCGCGGGCCCTTCCCGGAACTGGGAATGGATCGGCGTGTGGAGGAACACGTGGCCGGTGTCCCGGGCGAAATCCCTGAAGATCATGCGCGGGGAGAGCTTGCCGGCAGGTACCTGCCGGGCCAGTTCCGTGGCGCGTTCGAAGCGCAGGTAGCCGGCGCCGGCATTCTCCTTGCCGCTCCGGGAGAAGTTCGTGAGCACCATGTAGCTTCCGGGGGCTTCGCTGGTATCGAACTTCTTGAATCCCTTGCTGTTGGCCTCATAGATGAAGGCCTTGCCGGCGGCGTCGAGCACGCCGAAATTGGCGGTCACGTTCAGTCCCGGGCCCTTCTCCGCGTTCAGGAGGGCCTCGAAATCCTCGACGGTGGCGCATTTCCGGAGGGCGAGCGCCATGATCACGCCCTCCTGGTTGCCGCCGTCGCCGACCAGCCCGTCCCGCTTCTGTAAATTGTAGGAGGCGGTGTTCATGATCGCGAAGCCCGCGGTGTTCACGCCGGCCCAGACGATGTGGCCGGAGGGTTCATCCTTGTCCACGACGGCGATGTAGCTGTGGGGCGCCTCCTGGACGTACACCACGCGGTTGGACAATTCCTTCGTGTCCCGGTTCTTCCAGATGAGCGGGCGATGGTTTTCCGAGGCCGCGGGCGAGATCACGGCGGCGGTGCAGTCCTGGTCCCCCTGGGCGAGGAGGGTAAGGGCTCCCAGCGCCAGGGCCAGCGTGATCCTCAAGGGGAATGCGAACGGTTTCATGGGATGTATCTCCATTGACCCAGGTGGCTAGAGCCGGTAGCCGACCATGATGCCTGCATAGACGGGGTTGTTGGGGTTGATGTTCTGCTTCTTCGCCTGGCTGGACTCCGAGCGCCATTCGGAAGCGGTGAGTTCCAGGCTGGCGAACCAGGTGGAGGTGATCGCCACATCGAACCCGGCCCGCCACCCGAGCTTCCATTGCTTGTTGGTCAGGGAATTGGTCTGGCTGAGCGTGCTCTGGCCGATGAAGCTGTGCAGGGCCGGCCCGGTGCGGAAGGCCACGGGGGTCCCCGCGATCTTCCCCCGGTACCAGACCATGTCCAGGCCGAAGCGCCAGGCGCTGACCGTGTAGTATTCCGGTCCCGTGGCCGTGGAATCCGCGCCGCTGATGCGGAAGGTGCCCACGTAGGGCACGAGGTCCAGCCCGAGATTCCCGGCGTTGGGCAGGTAGCAGGCCCCTTCGAAGCTGGGGGCGCTGGCCTTGCCGGTCATGCCGTGGAGCTGGCCCATGGACGTGAGCGCGAGGCCCGCCTTGATCTGGAGATGCGTGGTGTCCTGGCCGAAGACCCGGGCCGGGAGGAAGGCCGCCAGACCCAGCAGGGCCGCGGTGACGAGCTTTTCCATGTTCATGTTTTCCCCCTGCCTAGAAGCGAAGAATGACGTCGGCCGTCACGTAGCGCGCTCCGGTCCCATAGCTGGCCGTGCCCCAGGTCTTCGCCTGGCTGCCATCCATGCGGTATCCGTTGTAGATGTCCGCATAGGTCTGGTTGACCACGGATCCGGTGTTGCTGTTGGTGGTGTTGCTCAGCGAGTTGCCGTAGTAGTAGGTGCTGCTGCGCCCCGTCACCGTGGACTGGTAGAGGTGGTTGAAGACGTTGTTGACGCGGATCTGGGTCTCCAGCTCCACCTTGTTCATGAGCGCCACTTTGACGTTGTACTGCAGGTTCCAGTTGTAGGTGTCGGGGGCGGTGTACCGCCCCCGGCCGTTGGTGTAGATGGGGACGATGGTCGGGATATCGGCGCTGCTCGTGAGGCCGGGCACCATGGAGACCCCGATGGAGGCGCCGGAGGGACTGGTCGTCACCTTCGAGATGAGGCTTTCGTGGAAGCCCGAGGCGTAGGCCCCCTGAAGGGCGATGTTGGAGGACCACTTGCCCCGGGTCATGGCGTAGCTGATCTGCAGCCTCGCCGAGTGCTCCACGGAGTTGGGCAGGACGCCCGTGGGACGGAATTGGCTGTCCGTGTAGCCCATGGCCCGGTAGGATTCCCGGAAGTCGCCGGCGTTGGTGTAGCCCTGGTTGGAGGCCGAGCCGTTATCGTCGTTCCAGAGGTTGTTCCCGACGGTCCGGGCCCAGGTGTAATTGCCTCCCAGGGTCAGGCTCGGGGAGAGGGGCACCTGGAATTCGTACTCCACGCTCCGGAACATCTTGAATCCGTCCGGATCGTTCTTCAGGGTGCGCAGGTAGCTCTGCTGGGTGATGGAGGGATCCATCACGTTGTATATCTGGATGGTCTTGGAGATATCCGGTTCGGTGTAGCCCAGGTCCGTGTACTTGCGCTGGATCAGGGTCAGGCTCCACCAGCCGCCCTGGATGAGGTTGCGGCGGTAGCCGAGGGTCATCTCTGTGTTCAGTTCCGGCTTGAAGCCGGGGTCGATGCGGAAGGACTGGTGGTTCACGAAGGTGCTGCCCTGGGCCTCGTAGTTGGCCGCGTTGTGGATGGCGGCGTAGTCGACCAGGTAGGGGGAATTGGGGTTGCCGGTGGGGGCGGTGCCGATCCAGTATTTCTGGGTGGCCTGCTCCAGGCGGGTCACCACGAAATTGCGGTAGCTCCGGCCATTGACCAGCCCCCGGAACTGCCCGAAGGAGAAATTGAGGACGCGGGTCTGGTTGCCCAGGAGGTCGTACTTCACCTCGAAGCGGGGCGAAAGCGTCTTGGCGTCGGCCTTCACGCTTTCGGGATCGACGATCTTCAGGTGGTCGTAGCGGAGGCCCGCCATGACCGACCAGTGGTTGTTCAGGGTCCACAGATCGTTGATGTAGAAGCTGTCGTTGGGACTCCTGACCGTGGCGGATTCCAGGCCTTCGAGGACCTGCATGCGCGGGACCAGGGCCACGTTCACGTTGCCCGACCCCCCCAGGTTGGCGGCCGTGGCCGCCCTATTGAAGACGATGAACTGGCCGCCATAGGCCCCTCCCACCGAGGAGGCGATCTGGCCGGGAATGTAGTACCGGGTCGGGTAGCTGGGGCCGCGGCTGGGCGTGCCCCAGATGGGCTCCTGCCTCTCGAAGCCCGCATCGATGATGTGCTGGCCGTGCCAGTCCTTGAAGGCGTTGTAGTTGACCAGGATGCTGCGGATCTTCCGGCTATCGGGGGCCGTGTCGGCGGTGCCCCCGTCCAGAACGTAGGTCTTTCCCTGGTTGTACATCGAGATCAGGTTCGTGTTGCTGGCGGAGCCCGAATAGAGGGTGATCGGGGAATTGGGGCCCGCGAAGTACAGCGAATCGGAGCGGTTGACGCCGTAGCGGATCTCGATGATCTGGTTGTTGCCGAGGAGGCCGTGGTAGGAAAGGCCGTACAGCTGCTGGAAGAACCGGTCGTTGCCGGAAACGCCCGTCTGGGGATTGGATCCGACGGTGGTGGCGGCCTGGGTCTTGTTGACCTCGGAATACTTGTACTCCACCTGGTGGTTCTCGTTGATCTGGTAGAAGAGGGAGTACTGGTTGAACGTGCTGCCGGAGGTGAAGTACCGCGTCCCGCCCTCCTGGTAGGTCTCGGCCCGGTAGTTCACGCCGCCGAAGGGCACGTAGCCCCCGCCATTGGCCGTCACCTGGGTGGCCGTGGCGGAGGAGAGCACGTCGGGCGTCAGCCGGGTGCCGTAGGTGAAGGTCAGCCGGTTGGGGATGATGGGACCCGAGATCGTGATCTCATACGTGCGGTTCAGGCTGTCCACGTAGGCCGGATGGTTGGTGGCGTTGGGGACCCCGAGGCGGTTGTTGAGGGGGGTGTCGTTGGCCACCCAGGAGCCGTTGACGAAGGATCCGCCGGCCACGTCCCCGCCCTTGGAGAGCTTGGCCCGGATGGAGCCCTTGAATTCGTTGGAGCCGCGCCGGGTCACCTGGGAGACCAGGCCCGAGGACGTGTTGCCCGTCTTGGCGTTGAGGGGGGACTGCACCACGGCGGTGCTCTCGATGAGGTCGCTGAGGGTGAACATGTCCAGCCGGCCGCCGGAGGTGAGGCCGTCATAGGCCGCCATGCCGTCCACCATGTAGTTGACCCCTTGCTGGCCGCCGCCCCGGATGGAGATGTGGGTCATGTCCGTGCCGGCGACGCCCGGCGCCAGGGTCAGCACGCCGTAGGGATCGGCGCCCGTGAGGGTGGCGATGGTCTCCTGGCTGAAGGAGGTCTGCATGCCGGTTTCGGTCTTGTCCTTCTGGGTCGTGGAGGTGCCCACCACCTCCACGGTGGCCCCCTGGACCTTCTGGGCCCCCGCCTGGGAGTTGAGCTTCGCGTCCTGCTTGATGGTGCCGCCGGCCGCGATCCGCAATTCGATCTTCTTGCCGATGTAGCCGTCGGCCCAGACGGTGATCACGTAGTTGCCGCCGGGCAGCAGGGAGGCGCGGTACGAGCCGTCGGCCCCGGTCTTGATCACCCGCTCGCCCATGAGGGACGCGCCGGTGATGCGGACCGCGGCCCCGGCGATGGGCGCGTTCTTGTCGTCGGTGACGTGGCCCGTGATGGTGGAGGTCACCTCCTGGGCCCCCAGGGCCGAGGTCGCCAGGAGCATGGCCAGGGTCGTGAATCGGTTTGAAATGCGCATCTTCATTCCTCCTCTGCCGTTCCGCGGGTTAAAGGCTCATTCCGAGACTCAGTTCGAACGTGAATCCCCGGCGAGTCGTCTGGAGGGTGGCCGGCGCCTGGCCGGTGTAGGTGAAGGGCTGGTACGTGAGGCGGGTATAGCTCACGGACCGCACATTGAACTCCAGGCGGATTTCATCGGTGAGCCGGGTGGTCACGCCGGCGAAGGCGCCCAGGCCCAGCTTCGTCTTCTGGTTGGTGACCGAGAGGCTCTCGTAGTAGGGCTTTCCCCCCGCGGCGGGATTGGCGATGCCGGTGAGGGCCGTGGCATTGGTGATGGGATACAGGGTGCCGGAAACCTCTTCAGTGGCCGTGTAGTCGTCCAGCGCGAGGCCGGCCTGCCAATCCCAGGAGGCGGCGAGCCTGTCCCGGTAGCCGGCCCGGAGATTGAAGCCCTGGAAGCGGTTCTTGCGCATGTCGGCCGAGCCGTAGGCGCCGGAATTGATGGCGATGCGCACGGGCTGGCCGTTGTAGGTCGTGGAAGGCGCGGCGGGGTTGCAATAGAAGGTGCCGGAGGTGGGCATCCGGTCGAAATCCTTGCCCGGGAAGTACTCGAAGCCCAGGTCCAGGACCAGCCGCCCCCGGGCCAAGGGCACGGAGGTGCCCAGGGCGACGCCCATCATGGCCTGGGTTCCCAGGTCCGTGTAGAGATTGCCCTGGGTGAAGCCGCCCCGGAGCTTGACCTCGAAGTTGGACAGGGCGGATTCCTGGGCGGCGAGGCGGCCTCCGGCGCCCAGGATGGACAGCAGGAGAAGACCGGCCTGGACAATGCGTTTGGACATGGAACCTCCCATGGGAAAGAGAAAGCGGGCCTGTCGGCGCGGGCCGAACGAAGGTCTGGAGACGCGCTCCACGGCTCAGGTGCGGGGGGTGCGCGGATTCGCCAGGGTTGTGGATCGGTTGCTGTGGGTCGTGTAGTATTTAGTCAAGAATAGGTACCGGTTCGATTAAATCGGATTAATTCTCCCGGCAGCGCGATGGGCCCGCCGACCCTCCTGGCCCTGTTGCTTAAGCCACTTGTTTCCATGGGTATCCGCCCGGAGAAGGAAGCAGCATGATGCATCGGATCCTGATCGTGGATGATGACCCGGAGGTGCGGAACGTCCTGGTCAAGATCCTCCGCAGGGCCGGCCTCGGCGCGACCGTGGCGGAGAACGGGGCCCAGGGGCTCGAGATCCACCGCGCCCAGCCGGCGGACCTCATCATCCTGGACCTCATGATGCCGGCCATGGGCGGCTTCGAGGTGCTCCAGGCCCTCCGGCCCCGGGATGAAGTGGCCGTGCTCATCCTCACGGCGGAACGGCAGGAGCGGAAGCGCCTGGATGGCTTCCGCCTGGGGGCCGACGATTACCTCGTGAAGCCGTTCAGCGGAGAGGAACTGCTGGCCCGCATCCAGGCCATCCTTCGGCGAACGACCCGGCACAAGGAACCCGACGCCCTCCACTCCGGCCCCTTCGAATTCGATCGCATGAAGCGGGAGATGAAGCGGGACGGATCCTCGCTGGGGTTGACCCACGCCGAGTACAACATCGTGGAGGCCCTGCTCACGCATGCCGGCCACGCCCTTTCCCGCCCGGATCTGATCCGCCTGGCCTGGGCGGAGGGCACCCACCCCTCCGAGCGCACCGTCGACGTGCACGTGTTCAGCCTGCGCAAGAAGATCTGCCGGAGCAACGATCCCGGCTGGATCCAGACCTGCGGAAGCGAGGGCTACTGCTGGGTGAGCCCCGTCCGGATTCCCCGGCGCTGACCGGGAACGCCCATGCGTCTGCGCCTCCTTCTCCTGGTCATGGGTCTCGTCCTGGATTGGGGATGGGCAGCCTCGCCGCGCCCGGTTCCCCCCGGGCGGACCCCCTTCCAGGTCTACGGGCCCAAGGACGGGCTCACGAGCCTGAACGCCGTGGCCCTGGCGCAGGACCACGAAGGCTTCCTATGGGTCGGCACCCTGAGCGGACTCTACCAGTTCGACGGCGTGCGCTTCCGGTGCTTCGGCCTCCGGGAGGGGCTCCCCGCCGCGAGCATCGCCGCGCTCCTGGTGGGGCGCGACGGCACCCTGTGGGTGGGGACCCGCCGCAAGGGCCTGGCGCGCCGGAGCGGGGACGGCTTCGAATACCTCGGCCCGGGCCAGGGCCTGCCCCGCACCGGCTTCAAGGGCATCGCCCAGGGCGGGGATGGCGGGATCTGGGTGGCCACCTCGGAGGGCCTGTTCCACAGCCCCGACGGGCGGACCTTTGCGCCCGTGCCGTCCTGGCCCGGCGGACCCGCCCTCGCGGTCGCGGCCGCCGCGGAAAGCGGCCTGGTGTGGGCCAGCGGATGCCAGGAGATCCACGCCCTCTCCCTGGGCGGCCTCCGGGTCTCCTATGGGCGGGGGGCCGGCTTCAAGGCCACCGACCTCCTGGCCCTGGCCGTGGACCGGTCGGGCAACCTTTGGGTGAGGACCACCCAGGCCCTTTCCTTCCTCTCCCCCCGGAGTTCCCGGTTCCGGAATCCCGCCTGGCCCCTTCCCCCGGCCCGGAACCCTTCCCTGCATGTGGGGCCTTCGGGCGAGGTCCTGGTGAATTCCGACGAAGGGATCCACCTCCTGCGGGGCGATGGCTCCCGGGGCGTCGAACGCGTCATCAAGGCCGACTCCCCCTACTGTTCCCTCGTGGACCAGGAAGGCTCCACCTGGATCGGCAGCCGCCACCTTTCCCGCGCCCTGGGCGGGGGAACCTTCGAGGTCTACGCGTCCAGGGACGGCCTCCCCTGCGACCTCATGTGGGGCATCCACCGCAGCGGGGACGGCGCCCTGTGGGTGGCCACCCAGAAAGGGGTGAGCCGGGCCACCGCCCGGGGGTGGGACCTGCTCCCCGGAACCCGGGGGAAGGACACCCGTTGCCTTTCCACCGGACCGGATGGGGCGTTGTGGATCGGGCAGCGGGAAGGTCCCCCCCTCCGCCTGGATCCGGCGACCCGGAAGCTGGAGGCCTTCGGGCCCGGCTCCGGCTTCCGGGGCAAGGGCGTCAATGACATCCTCGCGGACCGGCGCGGCGGCCTCTGGCTCACCCAGCAGGAAGGTGGGCTCTGCCGGGCCTTCCGGTCGGGCCGCTCCTGGCGCTTCGAGGAGGTCCAGGTGCCCCGGGGAACCCCCAACGAGAACATGTTCGGGATCGTCCAGGATTCCGCCGGCCGGGTATGGGTGGCGGGGGAATATGGGCTGGCGGTGTTCGACGGCGCCGCCTGGCGGCGGTACACCCTGGCGGATGGCCTCCGGGACGATGCCCTGTACCAGCTCGCCGCATTGCCCGATGGGCGCATCGCGGTGGCCTACCGGGAAGCGCTGGGCGCCTCCCTCCTGCGGATCACGGGGGGCCGCCTGGAGGTGGACAGGCACCTGGACAAGGGCACGGGACTCGCCGGGGACCACGTGTACCTGCTCGGCGTGGATTCCCGCGAGCGGCTGTGGCTGGGCACCGGGACCGGCGCCTCGGTGCTGGACGGGGACCATCTGGATTCCTTCACCACCGGCAACGGCCTTGCCGGCGACGATTGCGACGCGCTCTCCTTCCTGGGGGAAGCGGATGGATCCGTGTGGATCGGCAGCAACACGGGCCTGAGCCATTTCCGCACGCCCACCTCGGTTCCGGCGCTGCCCCCCCCGCGCAGCCTCATCCGGGAGCTGTTCGCCTCCGGCAATCCCGTGGCCTTCGACCCCTCCTCGCGGCTGACGCTGCCGAGGGACCAGAACACGCTGGATTTCCAGGTGTCGGCGCTGACCTTCCTGAACGCGGCCAACGCGGAGCACGAAGTGCGCCTCCTGGGCCTCGAGAAGGAATGGCAGCCCCTGCAGGGGCGGAGCGCCCGCTACCCGAGCCTGCCCCCCGGAGCCTATACCTTCATGGTGAGGAGCCGGCGCCCCTGGGGGGACTGGGGGCCCCCGGCGGCCCTGGTCTTCCAGGTGCTGCCCGCGTGGTGGGAGCGCCCGGGGGTGAGGGCCCTGGCGTGGGCCCTCGCGACGGGGCTGGTGGCCGGCGTCCTCGCCCTGCGCTTCCGGCTGCTCAAGCGCAGGAACGCGGCCCTCCAGGAGAAGGTGGACGAAGCCACCGCCGAGATCCGCAGCAAGGCCGAGACCCTGGAGCGGGCCAATCTCCGCCTGTCCCAGAGCAACGAGGACAAGACCCACATGCTGGGCATCGTCGCCCACGATCTCCGGAATCCCCTGCACACCATCCAGCTCCACGCCGAAATGCTGGCGGGCGAAACCGATGTGAAGGAGCTGGAGGAGGGGTCGGCCGCCATCCAGCGCATCTCCCTCCAGCTGCAGGAAATGATCCAGCATCTCCTGGACCTGTCCCACCTCGAGGCGGGGGGGATGGGGCTCCAGATGGAATGGGTCGAGCCTCTGCCCCTGGTGGAATCGGTGTTCCACATGTACGCCCCGAAAGCGGCCGCCAAGGGCATCCGGTTCGAAATCGAGCCCGGGGCCGGGCTGCCGCCGCTCCGGGCCGACCCCTTCTACCTCCGGGAGGTCCTGGACAACCTGGTCTCCAACGCCGTCAAGTTCACCCCCCCCGGGCCTCCCGTGCGCAGGGTCCGGGCGGTCCTCGCACCGGGCGTGATCGAGATCCGGGACGAGGGCCCCGGCTTCAACGACGAGGACCTGGGCAAGGTGTTCGGCCGCTATACACGGCTGTCCGCGCGGCCCACGGCAGGGGAAAGCAGCACCGGCCTGGGCCTGAGCATCGTGAAGGCGATCGTCGAGGCCATGGCGGGCGAAATCGAGCTGGAAAGCGCCCCGGGCCAGGGCTCCACCTTCCGCCTCCGCTGGAAGATTTAATCCAAATTAATTCCACCGGCCCCTACCTTGGTTGAAGATCCTCCACCCGACTCTTCCCATCGAGGGCAAGCCCTGGGGCCTCCCCCCCACGGAACCCGCCGGAGAACCCATGCGCCCGCTGAAAGCCCTGTTCCTGATGCTCCTCGTCCAGGCCGCGGCCCTGGCGCAGCCCGCGGACTTCGATCCGGAAAAGAGCGTGGCGGTGGGGCTCGCCAAGGGCGTGGTCACGGTGACCGCCCCTCCGGGCTCCCACCTGAAGCAGAGCTTCATGCAGGTGGAACTGCAATCCAAGGGGGGCCGGATCCACCTGGGCCGCATGACCCCTCCCGACGGGAAGGACGATCTGGGGGAAGCCATCTGGCACGGGTCCGTGAGGATTCCCATCACCGGCGAGGGGCTGAAGGGGCCCGTGGCCCTGGCGGTCACCTACCAGCCCTGTCTCGAGGGGGAAGGCGGCGCCTGTTACCCGCCCACCACCCGGACGCTCCTCGTGAAGGCCTCCGATATTCCGGAATCCCCGGCCGCCGCGGCGGCAACGGAATCCGCGGCGGCCCCGGAACCCCCCCGGGCCGTGGCCGCGCCGAAGGTCGAGGCGGTCCCCGGGGCGGCGGTTCCCCGGGAGCCCTCCGGCCCGGGCCTTCCCTGGACCCTGATGCTGGTGTTCCTGGCCGGCATGGGCGCGAGCCTCACGCCCTGCGTCTATCCGATGATCCCCATCACCCTGGCCATCATCGGCGCCAAGGGCGGGGGCAGGGCCCGCGGCCTCGCCCTTTCCGCCATGCTGGTGCTGGGCATGGGCCTCACCTACTCGGTGCTGGGCGTCCTCGCCGCCCGGAGCGGGGCGGCCTTCGGCGCCTTCGCCCAGAAACCCGCCTTCCTGATCCCCGTGTCGGTCCTGTTCACGGCCTTCGCCCTGTCGCTTTTCGGCGCCTTCGAGATCGCCCTTCCGCAGAGCCTTGCCGGCCGGCTCCAGGGGGGCGGCGCCCGGAAGGGCTTCGGCGGGGCCTTCGTCATGGGCATGGTGCTGGGACCCCTCTCGGCGCCCTGCGTGGGGCCGATCGTGGGCGCCGTGCTGGTGGCGATCGCCCAGAAGGGGGATGTACTCCTGGGCGGGCTGCAGCTGTTCGTCTTCGCCCTGGGCATGGGGGTGCTCTTCCTGGTGGTGGGCACCTTCGCCGCGGGCCTGCCCCGGAGCGGCGAGTGGCTGACCCGCTTCAAGCGCGTCATGGGGTTGGTGGTGCTGGCCTTCGCGGCCTGGAACCTCCGGCTCCTGGTGCCCGGGTGGGCGAACCTGGCGGCGGGGAGCCTGGTGACCCTGGTCGGCGCGGCGACCCTGGGCGCGTTCGAGCCCGCCGGCGGGTTCCTCGCCCAGGTGCGCAAGGCCCTGGCGCTGCTTCTGCTGGCCTGCGGCCTGCTGCTGGGCCTGCGGTCCCTGGAGGCGGCCCTCCAGGTGGACCTGCTGCCCCGGAGCTCCGCCGCCCCGCCGGTCCAGGATGCGCACGCCGGCTGGATGGTGCAGGACTACGAAGGCGCGCTCCGCAAGGCCAAGGCGGAAGGGAAGCTGGTGCTGGTGGACATCTACGCCGAGTGGTGCGCCCAGTGCAAGGAACTGGACGAGGAAACCTGGCCGGACCCGGCGGTGAAGGGCTGGATCGCCCGCAATGCGGTTGCCGTCCGTCTGGACACCGACGGCAAGCGGAAGGATCTCGCGTCCGCCCTCCGGGTCCAGAGCTACCCCACCGTGATCCTCATGGACGGGGAGGGAAGGGAAGTGCGCAGGCTCCTGGGTTTCCACAAACCGGAAGGAATGCTCGGCTTCCTGAACAGGGGCTGAACCCATCGCGATTCCCGGTCCCGTGGAATCATGAACAACCTAGGAATCCATCCCGCCCTTTCCCAAAGGAGGCACCATGATCAACGTTTCCGTTCCGACCTGCCTGCTGCTGCTCCCTTGCTTGGCCGCAAGCGCCAATCCCCCTGCCAGCGGGCTCGCCTGGGGTACGGACCTGGACGCCGGAAAGGCCCTCGCCGCCAAGGAGAAGAAGGACGTGGTGGTCTACTTCACCGGTTCCGCCTGGTGCCCCTTCTGCAAGGTCCTCCACGCGGAGCTCCTGCCTTCCCGGGCCTTCGCTGATTTCGCGAAGGACAAGGTGCTGGTGATGCTCGACTATCCGCCGATGTCCGGGCGTTCCGAGGAGAAGATCAAGGCCCAGCCCGGCCTCGCCCGGCTCATGCGGATCAAGGAGCAGTTCGGGGTCAAGCTTTTCCCCACGATGCTGGTCCTGGGCCCGGACGGGAAGGAGAAGGCCCGAAAGAGCGGCTACCCCAAGGGCAAAGCCCCGGAAGCCTACCTGGCGGAGCTGATGGCGCCGAAATCCTGATGGTCCCGGTTGAGCGGGTCCCCGTTCATCCCATCGATCGGCGTTCATCCCGGTTTCCGCAGGGCTGACCCAGAGGTGGGTCGGAGCGCAAGTTCCTTTCGGCTGGCCATGACCGTCCTGGGGAAGCCGGAAACCGAGATCAAAATTTAGTTTCGATAATTTCCGAATTGTATATGATTGTCATGACGGTCCCTGGCCCTCAGGGCTGCTTGGAAAGGACGCGGGGCATGACGGACGATCTCAGATCGCTGGTGGAACGGCTGAAGGCGGTCTCGCATCCCTTGCGGATGCGGGTGCTCGGGTTGCTGGGGTCAGGCGAACTCTGCGTGTGCCAGGTGGCGGAGGCGCTGTCCGTACCCGCCTCCTCGGTGTCGGAGGCCCTGCGGGAGTTGCGCCGGGCGGGGTTCGTGGCGGAGCGCAAGGAGGGGCGATGGGTTTTCGTGTCGCTTCCGAACCCTCCAACGCTCCTGCTGGCCAGTCTTTTGGTTGAAGTAGAGGCGCTCCCCGAAATCAGCCGGGATCGCGCCCGGATCGCCGAAGTCAAGGGAATGCCGGTCCAGGAAGTCTGCCGGAAACACCTTTCTGCGGCCGCGGAGGCCTCCCATGGCTGAGGTCCGGTGCTGCGAAAACCCCGTGCCCGCCCCCGGGAGGGCCGGATGGTTCCGCCGGGGGGGCTGGTTGTTCCTCGCCCTCCCCCTCTGGGCCCTGGCCTACAGCGTCATCCAGCGCCTGGCGGGATGGGTCGCCTTCCACCTGTTTGGCCTGGCACCCGGATCGCACCTGGGGGAGGCGGTGGCCTTTTTCCTTTACGATGTGCCCAAGGTACTGCTCCTCCTCGCCCTCATCGTTTTCGTCGTCACCTTCCTCCAGACCTTCGTGAGCCCGTCCCGGGTGCGGGACGCGCTTTCCAGACGGAACGCGGGCCTGGGCAACGCCATGGCCTCGCTGTTCGGCATCGTCACACCCTTCTGCTCCTGCTCGGCGGTGCCGCTCTTCATCGGCTTCCTGCGGGCGGGGGTCCCGCTGGGGGTGACCTTCAGCTTCCTGGTGGCCGCCCCCATGGTCAACGAGGTGGCCCTCGGAATGCTGTTCGCCATGTTCGGGTGGAAGATCGCCCTCCTCTATGCGGGGACCGGCGTGGCTATCGCCTTTTCCGCAGGGCTGATCCTGGGGCGGCTGCGAATGGAGCGCCACCTCGAGGGGTGGGTCCAGGACGCCCTGGGCGCCCCGGCTCTGGGTGAGTCTGGGGAGGAACGCCTCACCCTCTCCAGCCGGATCGATCAGGCCGTCCAGGGGGTGCGGGACATCGTGGGGAAGGTCTGGCCTTACATCCTGGCGGGCATCAGCGTGGGCGCCTTCATCCATGGGTTCGTGCCCGAGGCCTTCATGGCTGGTTTGCTGGGCAAACAGGCCTGGTACAGCGTGCCCCTGGCCGTGCTGATCGGCGTGCCCCTGTATTCCAACGCCGCAGGTGTGATGCCCATCGTGGAAGCCCTCCTGGGCAAGGGGGCGGCCTTGGGTTCCACCCTGGCCTTCATGATGGCCGTCATCGGCCTCTCCCTGCCGGAAATCGTGATCCTGCGCCGGGTGATGCGCCCGCGCCTGATCGGCGCGTTCGTGGCGGTGGTGGCCCTGGGCATCGTCCTGGTGGGTTATCTCTTCAACGCCATTCTTTAAGGAGTCCGACATGCTCATCGAGGTCTTCGGTCCCGGGTGCGCCAAATGCGAAACCCTGGTCAAGCACGCCAAGGCCGCCGTGGAACAGGCTGGCGGCGATCACCAGGTGGTCAAGGTTTCCGACTACGCGGTCATGGCCGCCCGGGGAATCCTCAGCACCCCGGCCCTGGCCCTCGACGGCCAGCTCAAGTTCCAGGGCAAGGTGGCCACCTCGGCGGAGATCCTTGGCCTGCTCCAGGGCTGAACCGCATCCCTATCGTTCACATCATTCCATCCCCAAAGGAGATCCCATGTCCCTCCCGCGCATTGGCGCCCTTGTTCTGGCCGCCTCCGCGGCCCTCGCCGCCCAGGTGCCCGCCCTGGATCCGGCCGGCCTCACCCAGATCCTGAAGTCGGGTACCTGGGCGGTTATCGAATTCGGCGGCCCCTCCTGCGTTCCCTGTAAGAAGATGCAGCCCATCCTGGCGGAACTTCAGCAGCAGTTCGGGAACCGGGCCCAGGTGCGCAATTTCTACGTGACGGAGCATCCCAAGGAGGCCAGGGAGCACAAGGTCATGGCCATGCCCACCCAGGTGGTCTTTGACCCCTCGGGCAAGGAAGTGGCTCGGCACGTCGGGTTTTGGGAAAAGGGGGATTTCGCGGCCGCGCTCGCCAAAGCCGGCCTGAAATGACGGCGGGTCTCATCGAACGCCTGGCCGACGCAGTCGCCCAGGCCCCGGCCTACCAGCAGCTCGGGCTGGTCTTCCTGGGCGGTCTCCTTACCTCCGCCAATCCATGCGTCCTCGTGGCCGCGCCGCTGGTGGTCGGCTTCGCGGGAGGCACCGAGGAGGGACGCCACCATCCCATGGTGCTCTCGGGGGTCTTCGTGATGGGCCTTGCCGCCGCCTTCACCGCCCTGGGCCTGATCGCCGCCCTCACGGGGTCCCTCCTGGGTGACATCGGCTGGGGCTGGAAGGCCCTGGCGGGATTGGTGCTCCTGGCGGTGGGTCTCCATCTCCTGGGGCTCTATGCCCTTCCGACGGTTTCACACGGGTATCTGAAACGCTTTCAGGGCGCTGGTCTCCTGGGCGCCTTCGCCCTGGGCGCCCTCACCGGAACCCTCTCCGCGCCCTGCGCCACGCCAGCACTTGCGACCGTGCTCACCATCGTGGCCTTTCAGAAGAAGATCCTGTGGGGCGGCGTGCTGCTGTTCGCCTATGCCTTGGGGCATGTGCTGCTGTTGTTCCTGGCCGGGGCCTCGTCGGGTTGGGCGAGCCGGTATGCCCAGAGCCGGCTTTCGCTCGCGTTGGGGCGGGTGCTCCCGAAGGCCATGGGCCTGCTGCTTACCGGTTGCGCCCTCTGGGTCTTCTGGCTGGCCTGGCAGGCCAGGCAGGCGGCCTGAAATGCCCGGCAGCGCGTGGTGCCTGTTAGGGATTCTGGTGGCCTCAGTCGCGTGGGGCCAGGCGGGTGTTCCGGCCGGCGCTTGGCGGGTGGAACCCAGCCCCCGGAACCCCTTTCCCGAACTGGATGCCCAGCAGGCCTACGCCACCTTCCGCGGAGGGGCGCGTTTCGTGGACGCCAGGCTGCCGGAGGATTTCGTCTACGGCCATATCCCCGGCGCCCTGAACCTGCCTCTGCGGGTCACGGACTTCGAAGCACGCCTGAAGGCCCTTCTGGCCAGCCCCCAGGGGACCCTGGCGGGCCCCGTGGTGGTCTATTGCAGCGGCTGCTGCAGCACCGATTCCCTGTTCCTGGCCCAGCGGCTGCTGGAAGCGGGCTTCTCCCAGGTCCAGGTCTTCAAGGACGGCTATCCTGGCTGGGCCCGCGCGGGGTACCCCCGCGCCATGGGCCAGCCCTTTACCAACCCGAGGTGACGTGATGTCCTGTGGCTGTTCTTCCCCCAAGAAGCGCCTGGTCTATGCCTGTTCCGGCGCCGCCAACACTGGCTACCTCGCCGACCAGGTGGCGCGCAGGCTCTCCCTCCAGGGTGCGGCGAAAATGACCTGCCTCGCCGGGGTCGGCGCCGCGCTGGATGGTTACCTCCGGGCCGCCGCCGTGGCGGGACTGAATCTGGTCCTCGACGGCTGTCCCACGGCCTGTGGGCGCAGGGCCTTCGAGCGCTATGAGCTTCCATGCACCCCGGTGGTGCTGACGGAATTCGGCGTCGAAAAGGGCGCGACCCTGATCGATGAGACGGTGATCTCCCGCGTGGCCGATAGGGTCATGGAGGCCCACCTGACCGACCCAAACCGCTCCTAGCCGCGCCTTAACAGGGGGTTTCACCGCACAAAGCCGACGGCCCCCGCCAGGGCGCCCAGCCCCAGCACGAAGGCTGGGTGCCAGCGCCAGCGGAGCAGCAGCGCGAGCGCCAGGATGAAGAGGACGGCCCCCTGCCAGTGCCGGATGGCGCCCGGAGCCAGCAAGGCAGCTGCGCCCAGGATCAGCCCGACCACCACCGGGGTGAGCCCCGCCAGGAGGTTCTGGGCGAGACGCAGGTCCTTCAGCCGGCCGTAGAAGTGGCTCAGCAGGCCCATCAGCACCAGGGCCGGAGTGAAGAGGGCCGCCGTCGCCGCCAGGGCCCCCAGCACCCCTTGGACCCGGTAGCCGGCAAAGGTGGCCAGCACGGCGATGGGGCCGGGCGTCAGGTTGCTGATGGCGACCCCGTCCAGGAATTCCCGGGGCGTCAGCCACCCCAGCGAGACGACCAGATGCTGGTGGAGGACCGGCACCAGGACGAAACCGCCACCGAAGAACAAGAGCCCGATTTTCAGGAACAACCACGCCGTGCCCGACAGGGACGTCGCCAGGGGCGCCGCCGCCGGCAATCCGCCAAGGAAGGCAAACGCGGAAAGCCGCCCACCCTGGCTGGCCTTCATCCGGGTTTTCCCCGACAGGACGTCCTTGCCGGCCCAGAGCCCCACTGCGGCGCCTGCCGCCAGGGTGGCGAGGCTGCTCACCTTGAATAACGCCATGGCCAGGGCGAGGGTGGTGAGGAAACCAGCGGGCCAGGATTGGACCGCCTTGCGGCCCATGGACCAGGCAGCACTGAGGATGAGGGCGATCACCACGGGACCGAGACCCAGCAGGGTCGCCTGCAGGGCTGGCATGGTGTGGAAGGTGAAGTAGAGCCAAGCGAGTAGGGTGACCATGGCCACAGAAGGAGCCAGAAAGGCGCCGGTGCAGGCCAGGGCCCCGGGCAGTCCGAACCGGCGGTACCCCACAAAGAACGACGTGTTGACGGCGAAGGGCCCCAGGATCTGGCCCAGCGCCACCCCATGGAGGAATTCTTCCATCTCCATGAACTTGCGCCGTTGGATCAGCTCGGCCTCCAGCAGCGCCACCACCGCCATGCCGCCCCCGAAGCCAATAGCACCGAGACGGAAAAACAGCAGGGCGTAGCTCCGGAGGGTTGGGGACACGGGCTGATTCATGGGTCGATCCGTTCTGGATGGGCGTGGCCGGTGGCCAGGATGCCGGCGAGGAAGGCCCGGTTCATGGATGGGGGCCCTGCGGCATGGGCGTGGGAATGTTCGTGGTCCACGGGGAAACCTTTCAAAGGGACTTGGTCAGACCCCGGCGACCTGGGCTTGGCATTCACAGCAGGGGATGCAGACCTTCTGATCACCATGGATCCGGCCGTAGGATTCGATGACCATGTCTCCGCAGCCCTCGCACACGAACGTGCTGAACTGCTCCGGCCCCTTCGGGACCACCGGACCCTGCTCCACCGCGCCTACCTTGAGGATCTTCTCCTCGGGAGCGTTCATGACGTTCTGGATGAGCGGTTCCACCACCTCCTGGGGCACCTGGGAGGCGGGAACCCCCTTGACCCGGTAGTCCTGGAAAAAGGGCGTCTGTCGGCTGGCGGCCTGGGCCTCCGCCTTCGGCACAACCCGAACCCGGCGGCCCGTGGCGCGCTCCACCAAGGTCAGGCCGAACTTACCGTAGCCGACCTTGCGGATATTGCCTTTGCCGAAGGTGCAGCCCGTGATCATTTGCACGCCGTCGGCGAAGCAATGGGCGCAGTGGGCGTCACCCAGTTCCAGGATGACTTCGAGCTGCCCGTCCTTGGCGCGTTCGACGCCCAGGGCGTTGAGGGCGGCGGCACCGGCGCGCAGGCCCAGGGGCATGGCGGGGCAGTGGTGGCCGTGCAGAAGCTGGCCGGCGGTGAGGAAGTCCTTGGGGTCGATCATGGGAGTCTCCAGGGAAAGCGGACCGTCCGGTCCGGCTTCCCTAGGATCAAACTTTCGGGTCCCGCGGGCGTTGACCCCGATCAACGACCGCCGCTTTGCTCCCCAGCCGTCCCAGTTCCTCGGGCTGCAGAACCTGGTAGCGCCGGGGCCGCAGCCGGTGGAGGATGCCCAGGTGGACGAGCTGGGCCAGAGTCCGGGACAGGGTCGCCTCGGCCAGCCCCAGGGCCTCCGCGAAAGCCTTGGCGGGCTGGGGGAGGGTAAGCAAAGGGTAGGCGCCGTCCTTCACCAGGCCCTGGAGGGCCGCGGCCACCCTGGGCAGGGCGCGATGCAGGGAGAGGTGTTCGATGGTATCGAAGGCCTTGCGCAGGCGCCGGGCCAGGAGCCCGAGCAGGGCCATGGCGATGCGGGGCTCGCGCATGGCGCTGACCAGGTCTTGCCGGATGACATAGCGGATCCTAGTGGCCTCCAGGGCCTCCACCGTCGCTGGATAGCCGCCCTCGTCGAAGAAGGGCGCGAAGCCCAGGACTTCGCCTGCCCCGAACTGCAGGACCGTCGCGGTCCGCCCATCCGCGAGCTGGCGGAAGGCCCGCAACCGGCCCCCTTCCACGCTCACCAACCGGTCGGCCGGATCGCCTTCGTGCCACAGAATCGCGCCCTGGGCGTAGCTGCGGGACCGCAGCCAGGGAGCCAGCAGGTCGAGAACCTCCTGGGCCGCCGTGGCAAGCGCCAGGGTGGTGTCCGGGTTGGGCAGCGGCTTGGCCAGGGCAGCTTCTGAAGCGGCACGCCCGGCTTCAGTGAGCCGCAGGGACCGGGCCTGACGGGGTGCCAGCGTCACCAGGCCCTTCCGCTGCATGGCGACCACATGGTCACGGACGGTGGCGACGGCCCTCCACCCGAAGGTCCCGGCCAGCTCCCGGTAGCTGGGCCGGCGACCATCCTCCTCGGCCAGCCGAAGGTGGCGAAGGATGCGAGCCTGTGTGGAGGTGGGCTGGCTGTGGGGCATCACGAGAAGACTACCATACAGATGTTCGCCCCATCTATCCTGGCGAGGCTCGATCCAAAGCGCCGCGCTCCGACCAAAAATACCCATTGAAAGTAAAATTCTATATTTTTAGAATTATCGTATGGATCCTTCCGATTCCCCCCTCGAAGTCCAGGTCTTGCGCCTGAAGGCGCTCGGTCATGCCACCCGCCTTTCCATCATCCGGCTCGTGGTGCAGGGACCGGTGGAAGGCACCCCGGTGGGGGAACTCCAGGCCCGCCTGGAAGTGCCCGGCTCCACCCTGAGCCACCACCTGTCCGAACTCACCCAGGCCGGCCTCCTGAAATCCGCCCGCCAAGGAACGACCATCCGCTACGCCGCGCGTTTCGACCACCTCCGGACCCTCACGAACTACCTGTGGGAGGACTGCTGCGGCTCAGGTCGCCGGGACTCCTGCTGCCCCTGAAAGGAGCCGTCATGACCGCCTCCAGCCATCCCACCCACTCCTTCGTCCGCAAGGCCTATGGCCGTATCGCCGCCCAGGGCGGCGGCTGCTGCAGTCCCCAGTCCTCCTGTTGCGGGGGGGGGCGTGCGTCCGACGTGGCCCTTGGGGTGGGTTATTCGGACGCGGAGCTGGCCACGCTGCCCGAGGGGTCGAACCTCGGCCTGTCCTGCGGCAATCCCACCGCCCTGGCGGGGCTGGAACCCGGGGAAACGGTCCTGGACCTGGGCAGCGGGGCGGGGCTGGACGTGTTCCTGGCAGCCCAGCGGGTGGGCCCGGCGGGCCGAGCCATCGGCGTGGACATGACCCCGGAAATGCTGGAGAAGGCCCGGCGCAACGCGGAGACCTTCCGGGAACGCACCGGGCTTTCCAACGTGGAGTTCCGCGAGGGTCAGATCGAGGCCATTCCCCTGCCGGATGCGACAGTGGACGTGGTCCTGTCCAACTGCGTGCTGAACCTGAGCCCAAACCAGGGCCAGGTCTGGAAGGAGATCGCACGGGTCCTGAAGCCCGGCGGCCGGGTTTCCATTTCCGACATGGTGCTGCTCAAGCCCCTGCCGGAGGCGGTCCGCGAAAGCGTCGAGGCGCTGGTGGGCTGCATTGCCGGCGCCGCGTTGCGCGAGGACCTGGAACGCATGATCGCGGAGGCGGGGCTGGTGGACCTGGGCCTCCAGTCCAAGGACGGCAACGTGGAGGCCATGCTGCCCAGCGACGACCCCATGACCGGGCACCTCCTGGATCTGCTCCCGGCCGGGACCCGCCCTTCAGACTTCATCGCCAGCCTCATCATTTCGGCCCGGAAACCCGCCTGAATCCGAGGAACCCCATGTCCGAATCCCGACGTCTCTCCTTCCTGGACCGTTACCTGACCCTGTGGATCTTCCTGGCCATGGGCCTGGGGGTGCTCCTGGGCTTCGCCGCCCCGGGCTTCAACCGGGCCATCAACGCCTGGAACGTGGGCACCACTTCCGTGCCGCTGGCCATTGGGCTGATCCTGATGATGTACCCGCCCCTGGCCAAGGTGAAGTACGAAGAACTGCACTTGGTCTTCCGGAACAAGCGGGTGCTCGGGCTTTCCCTCCTCCAGAACTGGGTGATCGGCCCCCTGCTCATGTTCGGTCTGGCCGTGGCCTTCCTGCGGGACCGGCCAGAATACATGCTGGGACTCATCCTCATCGGCCTGGCCCGCTGCATCGCCATGGTCATCGTCTGGAACGACCTGGCCAAGGGCGACACGGAATACTGCGCCGGGCTGGTGGCCTTCAACTCCATTTTCCAGGTGCTGTTCTTCAGCGTGTACGCGTGGTTCTTCGCCACGGTGCTGCCGGCCAAGCTTGGGCTCCAGGGCGCGGTGGTGGCCATCACCATCGGGCAGATCGCAGAGAGCGTATTCATCTACCTGGGCATCCCCTTCCTGGCGGGCTTCCTGACCCGGTCCATCCTGGGCCGGATCAAGGGTCTGGACTGGTATCACCGGGTGTTCGTGCCGAAGGTCAGCCCCCTCACCCTGGTCGCCCTCCTGTTCACCATCATCGTGATGTTCAGCCTCAAGGGCGAAACCATCGTGAAGCTGCCTTTGGATGTGCTGCGCATCGCAGTGCCCCTGCTCATCTACTTCGTCCTGATGTTCCTGGTCAGCTTCTGGTTGTCGAAAAAGGCGGGGGCGGACTATCCCCAGAGCGCCACCCTGAGCTTCACCGCCGCCTCCAACAATTTCGAACTGGCCATCGCCGTGGCCGTGGCCACCTTCGGGATCGCCCACGGCGCCGCCTTCGCGGCCGTCATCGGGCCCCTGGTGGAGGTTCCGGTGCTCATCGGCCTGGTGAGCGTGGCCTTCTGGCTGAAGCGGCGCTGGTTCGCTGGAAGCCCGGAAACCGTGGCGGGCGCCGGTTGTTGCAAGTAGGAGGCGACATGGAGGAGCCCCGGCGTCCCGGCATAGTGGTTCACGGGCTCTGGTTCCTGACCCCGGGCGAGGCCCTGGAAGCCCTTCGGCAGGGAGCTCTCCTCGTGGATCTGCGCAGCGATGAGCTCATTGAAATGAAGGTGTTTGACGTTTCCGACCTCCTACACATCCCCCATACCGCCCTCGCCGAGCGTCTTTCGGAACTCCCTACGGATCGCCTGCTGATCCTGGCTGATTCCTCGGGCGTCTATACCCGGGGGGCGGCGGCCACTCTACGCACGGCCGGTCTTGAGCACATCGCATGTCTGAATGGGGGAATGCTGGCCTGGGATCAGGCCGGCATGCCTCTGAACACGGATCCGGCAGCGCTCCTCCATGGGGAATGCGCCTGCGTCATGCGGTCGGGAAGGAACCGGCTCCCCCACCCGACCACTCCCAAGGTGACCCGATGACCCCGAATAGCATCCTGTTCCTCTGCGTGGCCAACAGCGCCCGCTCCCAGATGGCAGAAGGGCTGGCCCGCCAGATGTTCCCATGCGTCAGGATCCAGAGCGCCGGCAGCCGCCCCAGCCAGGTGAACCCTTACGCCATCGAGGCCCTGGCAGAGCAGGGGATCGACGCCACACGGCATGTCTCCAAATCCGTCCAGGACATCGACCCCGCTTCCGTGGACCTGGTCATCACCCTCTGCGCCGAGGAGGTCTGCCCGCTCTTCCTGGGGCGGGCGGAAAAACTCCACTGGCCCATCCCCGATCCCGCAAGCGACGATCCGGACCTCACCCCGGACCAGCTTCGGACACGGTTCCGGGCCGGGCGGGACGAGATCCGGCACCGCCTGGAGCGGCTGAGGGCCGAGCGGTTCTGAATGACCTGTTCCTCCGGCGGCCGACACCCGTTGCCGACGTCGCTGAGCCGGTTCCCGGGAAGGGGAACCCGGAGGCCCTTCCCGGCACCCCCTGATCATGCGGGAGGGCGGGATCTGGGGTCTGCCCGGACCAAAGAAGCCGGCAAGACCCCTTTGCTGTCCCTCGCTGGGTTGGTCGATCTGAACGCGAAACGGGACGGGCCCGTCGTGAGGGGGAAATGAAGAACCCGGAAACGGATCCTTTGCTGGCTCGGAGATCGTTGGTGCCGGCGGTCGGGGTCGAACCGACACTCACTTGCGTGAAACAGATTTTGAGTCTGTCGCGTCTGCCATTTCGCCACGCCGGCGGGCGTTCCCTCCAATATAGCGGGAATGAGGGCCGGAGCCCAGGGCCGGGAGGGGCGGAATGTGATAACCTCGACCATCCGACTGATCGCATTTTTCCATTTACGGGGAAGTCATGCCGCGTCTACGCACCTGGGTGTTCATGGGTATCGGTTCGCTGGGGGTGCTGTCCACCCTGGGTTGGGCGGCCCTGCGGGGCGGCTCCGCCGCGCCTGAATTCACCACGGAGCCCGTGAAGCGGCAGGCCCTGCGGGACAGCGTCACGGCCAACGGGGAGGTGCAGGCCAAGACCCGGGTCAACGTGGGGGTGCAGGTGACGGCGGCCATCAAGGAGCTCCACGTCGCCGACGGCCAGTGGGTGAAGGCCGGGGACCTGCTGGTGACCCTGGACCAGGAGCGCTACCGCCAGGCCCTGAACCAGGCGGAGATGGGCCTGCGCATGGCGCGCAAGGACCTGGAGATCGCCCTGGCCACCTTCTCCAAGCAGGACCAGACCTTCCTGCGCCAGGAGCGCCTCAACCGGGCCGGGCTCACCTCCCTCGAGGAATTCCAGCAGGTGAAGCTGGCCCGGGACACCGCGGCCACCACCCTGGAACGGGCCCGGGTGGCGGTGCAGCAATCCGAGGCCCAGGCCGCCATCGCCCAGGACGATCTGAGCAAGACCGTCATTCGCGCCACCATGGCCGGCCAGGTCACGGGCCTCAAGGCCGAGAAGGGCGAGACCGCCATCGCCGGCACCACCAACCTGGCCGGGGCCGTGATGATGGTCATCTCGGACCTGTCGGAGATGATGGCCGAGATCCGCGTGGGCGAACTGGACGTGGTGAAGGTGGCCGTGGGCCAGCCCGCGGAGGTCACCGTGGACGCGCTGCCCGGCAAGGTCTTCCAGGGCAAGGTGCTCACCGTGGCCAGCAGCACCGACCGCCCCACGGGCTCGAGCACCTCCAATTCCCAGGAAGCCCAGAGCTACAAGGTGCGCATCCTCCTGGACGGCACCCCCAAGGAGCGGGCCGCGCTGAGGCCCGGCATGAGCGCCCGGGTCGCGGTCCTCACCGCCGAGCACAAGGACGTCCTCTCCGTGTCCCTGGCGGCCATCCAGGACCGGGAGGCCGGGGCCGGGGGCCTGGGGCTCCTCACCGGCAGCCGCAGCGTCGTGTTCGTGGTCAAGGACGGCAGGGCCGAGGAGCGGAACATCTCCACGGGCCTCACCACCCGGCGCGCCGCGGAGGTGCTCTCCGGGCTCCGGGAGGGGGAGGTGGTCATCTCCGGCCCGGCCAAGCAGCTCGCCACCCTCGCCGCCGGCGCCGCCGTGAAGCTCCAGAAGGGCAAGCCGTGAACGCCTGGACCCGCTTCCAGGAGACCTTCAGGACGGCCGTGGCCAGCATCTGGGCCCACCGCATGCGCAGCATGCTCACCACCCTGGGCATCATCATCGGCGTGGGGTCGGTCATCGCCGTCGTGAACCTCACCAAGGGCCTGGAAGGCCGCATCATGTCCGACGTCAAGCAGGAGGGGACCCACACCTTCTTCGTGAGCGCCTGGGTGCCCTACTCCCGCTTCAAGACCGCCAAGATCCGCCGCATGCCCATGGACGCGCAGACCATCCGGGAACTGCGCGAGCTCATGCCGGCGATCCGCGTGGCCAGCCCCCAGTCCAACATCTTCAGCCCCCAGATGGTGGTGAAGGCCGGCAGCGTCACCCGGCGCGTGACCTACCTCACCTGCGTGGACGAGAACGGCCTGGACCTCTCCAACCGGGAACTGGCCTGCGGGCGCAACTTCACCGCCACGGACCGCACCACGCGGGCCCCCCTGGCCATCCTGGGGGCCACCATCGCCGAGGACCTGGGCCTGGGCGAGCATTCCGTGGGCAAGCACATCACCGTGTCGGGCCAGACCGTGGAGCTGGTGGGCATCCTCAAGAAGCACGGGGAGATCCCCTTCATGCCCAGCGAAGGCGAGGACGAGGATTCCGCCATGTGGGGGCCCGACGGCATGTTCTTCGTGCCCTTCGGGAGCCTGCGGGAGCTGGCCCGCCCCGGGGCCTTCGACAGCCCCTTCTGGCGCCTCCAGGTGGACGCCCGGGTCCCCGTGAAGGAGGCCGAGAACACCCTGCGCCAGGGCCTTCGGCGCATCCGCGGCCTCCGGGGGGACGACGCGGACAACTTCATGCTCGAAAGCAACGAGAAGGCCGTGGCCCAGGTGGAGAAGATCGGCAAGACCCTCATGACCGCCAGCGGCGCCATGGTGGGCATCAGCCTCCTGGTGGGCGGCATCGGCGTCATGAACATCATGCTGGTGAGCGTCACCGAGCGCACCCGGGAGATCGGCGTGCGCAAGGCCCTGGGGGCCCGCAGGCGCAACATCCTCTTCCAGTTCCTCATCGAGGCCACGCTCCTGTGCGTGGCCGGGGGCGTCATCGGCACGGCCCTGGGCATGGTCCTCGGGACGGTGCTGAGCCAGGTGCTCATGAAGCACCTGGGGGGCGTTCCCGCCTGGGCCTTCCTTTCGGCCCTGCTGGTGCCGGCGGCCGTGGGCATGGGCTTCGGGCTCTACCCGGCCAACAAGGCCGCGAAGCTCGATCCCATCGAGGCCCTACGGTACGAGTGACTTCCCCGGCACCCGCGTGGCCATGAGGTGCCCGATGGCCACGGCGGCGGCGTCGGCGGCGTCGGTCTGGAGAGGCTCCTTGAGGCTCAGGAGGACCATGACCATGCGTCCCACCTGGGTCTTGTCGGCCCAGCCGTAGCCGCTGACGGCCTTCTTCACCTGCATGGGGTTGTAGTCGCCCACGGGCAGGCCGTGGAGGCCCGCGGTGAGGAGGATGCCGCCGCGGATCTGGCCCAGCTTGATGGCGGTGGCGGCGTTCTTCTCCACGAAGGGGGATTCCACGGCCATGAAGTGGGGGCCGGTGCGCGCGATGACCTCGGCGAGCTTGCGGTGGATGCCCAGGATGCGCTGGTCGAAGTCGGCGCCCCGGGGGGAGCGGATGACCCCGGCCTCCACCAGCTCCAGGCGGGAGCCGCACCGGGACACCACGGCGTAGCCGCAGGCCAAGGAGCCGGGGTCCACCCCCAGGCAGATGGAGACCGGGACCGCCACGGGCTAGCCCTTCTTGCGCCGGGCGGGGCCGCGGACGCTGCCCTTGGGGGGCTTGGAGCGCGCGGGGGCCCCGCCGGGGCGGCCGGGGCGCACGTAGGGCCGGGAGCCCCCGGGGCGGCCCTTGGGGTCGGGGACCGCGGCCTGGCGCACGGATTTCGGCGGCCGGCCCCGGGGGGGGGCCGGCTCCACGAAATCCGCTTCCCGCAGGTGGGCGGGGGCGGCCAGGCTGGGCACGAAGGTCACGGGCTTGCCCTTGCCGTCCTTGGCCTTGGCTTCCACCACCCAGGCCGAGACCCGGCGCAGGTCCTCGTCCACCCCGGTGATCTCCACCTTCACGGGGTCGCCGATGGTGAGCACGACGCCGGATCCGGCCGTGGAGGCCTTGGTGCGGTTCTCGTCCACGGTGAAGGCGCCGCCCAGCGCGCCCAGGGGGACGCCCACCTCCACGAAGGGGCTGTCCAGGCGCACGAAGGCCGCCTTGAGGGAGAAGCCCTGGATGCGCCCGTCGTAGCGGTGCCCGATGCGGGTGCGCATGAGCAGGCAGGTCTTCCACCGGTCGTTCTCGCGCTCGGCTTCGGTGGCGCCCTGCTCGGTGTCGCTGCACTGCTTGGCCACCACGGCCAGGATGCTGGCGAGGCCGTCGGGCAGGGGCTTCTTCTGGAGCACCTTGCGCAGCTCCCGGTGGACCATGAGATCCGGGTAGCGGCGGATGGGGCTGGTGAAGTGCAGGTAGTCCTGGAGGGCCAGGCCCGAATGGCCGATGTTGTCGACGCTGTACTCGGCCTTCTTGAGGCTGCGCACCAGGAGGGTGTTGAGCATGGCCTCCAGGGGCCCGCCGCGGATCTTGTCCAGCATGGCGTTGAGGACCTCGGGGGTGGCCGGATCGTAGGGGCGCAGGAGCCCGAAGGCCGAGGCCACCTCCTTGAAGGCCTCCAGCTTGAGGGGATCGGGCACGTCGTGGACCCGGTAGATGGTGGCGATCTTCCTGCGGGTGAAGAAGGTGGCCACGGCCTCGTTGGCCAGCAGCATGAACTCCTCGATCATGCGGTGGGCGTCGTGGTGGGCGTAGCGGCGGGCATCCACGGGGCGCCCGTCCTCGCCGAAGACGAATTCCGTCTCGTCCGTGTCCAGGTTCAGGGCCCCGCGGCCCAGGCGCTTCTCCGTGAGGGAGCGCGAAACGCGCAGGGCCTCGTCCAGCATCTCCGCCACGTCCCGGCCCATGTCCATGCGCCGGGCCTGGGCGCTGTCGATGCAGGCCTCCTTCACCTGGTCGTAGGTGAGGCGCCTGCGGGAGCGGATGACGGATTCGGAAAGGCGGGTCTCCCGCACCCGGAGCTGCTCGTCCAGGGTGATCCAGGCGGTCATGGTCAGGCGGTCCACCCCCTCCCGCAGGCTGCACAGCTCGCCCGAAAGGCGCTCGGGGAGCATGGGGATGCACTGGTCCGGGAAGTACACCGACGTGCCGCGCAGGAGGGCCTCCTTGTCCAGGGGGCCGCCCTCGGCCACGTAGTGGCTCACGTCGGCGATGTGCACGCCCAGGAGCCAGCCCCCGTCCTCGCTGTCAGGAAGGGCCTCCAGGCTGATGGCGTCGTCGAAGTCCTTGGCCGTGGGCGGGTCCACCGTGACCGTGAGGAGCTCGCGCAGGTCCTCGCGCCCCTGGATCCAGGCCTCGGGGATGGAGGTGGGGAAGGGGGCCAGTTCCTCCATGACCGCGTCCGGGAATTCGGTGCGCAGGTTGAAGAGGGCGGCGGTGAGCTTGTTCTCGATGCGCAGGTCGGTGGGCCGGCCCAGGCGGGCCTTCACCACGCCCTTGATCTGCTGGGCGCCGGGATCGGGATCCAGGAGGACGCTCACAAGATCCCCGTCCCCCGCCAGGTCCGTGGGGGGGACGCTGACGATCTGGGAGAGCCGGGGCTCCAGGGGAATGGCGCGCCACCCCCATTCCTGCTTCTGCAGGTGGGCCGGGATGGGGTCGGGGTTGCGGGCCAGGACCCGCACCACCTTCGCCTTGGGCCGGCCGTCGTACGTGGTGCCCGTGATCTCGGCCTGGACCCGGTCGCCGTGGATGGCGCCGTGCCCCTCCCGCCAGTCCACGAGCAGGTCCAGGCGCTGGCCGCGCGTGGCGCCCAGGGGGCGCAGGAAGCCGCTGGTGCCCTCGGGGTGTCCGAGGTAGGTGGCCTCGAAGGTCTCGGAAACCCGCGCCGCCGACCCCCTCGCGGGGGGCTGCGGGCGGTCGGGACGGGGGGGGCGGGGGGAGAAGGAGCGGGGCGGGCCTTGATTTTTGCGATGTGCCATTCTTCAAGCCTAACACTTGGGGCCACCCGGGCGAGGTCGCCAGGGTGGCCCCAGGGGTTCGGGAAGGGCTATCGCTTCTTCTTGGCGGGGGCGGCCTTTTCCGGCACCGCCCGGCCCAGGGCCACGTCCAGCGCGTTCTGGACTTTGTGGTTGTCGGGGGCCAGCACCTTCAGGCGGTGCAGGAAGGCGATCCGGTCGGCCTTCTCGGCGAAGGAATCCAGGTAGGCCTTGCTGGAGGCCACGGCCTCGGCCCACTTGTCCTTGTCGCCGGGGTGGCCCTTGTAGGTGTCGATGTCGGCCTGCTGGTCCTTGATCTTCTTGGCCTGGAGGTCGACGAACTTCTGGAAGTCGTCCACGTTGCGGGTGGCCAGGTCCAGGTCGTACTGGAAGAACTGGCTCCACTTCTCGCCGTCGGCCTTCTCCTTCTCCCAGCCCTTCACCTGCGCCATGGTGCCTTCCTCGTAGTCCTCGAGCTTGGTCTTGGCCTTGAGGAGGCGGATGGCGTCGGCGTTCTTGTTCATGAGCTCCTGGTAGGCGTCGGCCTTCTTCTTCCAGTAGTCCCGCTGCTCGGTGAGGCCCTCCTTGCCGCTGGCCACGTTCTCCTTGGCGGTGTCCAGGGCCTTGTTCAGGTACTCCAGGCCCTTCTCCCACTGGCCGTTGTTGTCGGCGGCCTGGAAGGCCAGGAAGTACACCTGGCAGAGGTCCGCGTAGGTGCGGGTGCTGAGGTGCAGGTTGTTGACGCTGGACTTGTCGAAAGCGGGCTTGGCGGCCGGGATGAGGGCCTCGGCCCGGGCCTGGGCCTGGGCGTAGTCGAACGCATCGTTAAGCTTCTTGATCTCAGGCCTTTCCGCGGCAAGGCGCTGGCCGAGGGTCGCCGGGGCGGCGGGCGCCTGGGCGATGAGCGCCGGGGCGGCGAGGAGCGTTAGGACCAGGCTGGTGTGGGTGCGCATGTGGGTATGCCCTCTCATGGTTCTTTCAATTGTCAGGCCGAGGGGGCTTTTTTGCAAAGGTGGAAAGCTATGACCAAATGCGCAAGCTTCAGCGCCGCACCAGGAGCGCCCGGGCCATGGCCCCGTGCATCCGCCCCAGGCCCAGGGCCAGGTGGAGGGTCCCGGCCAGGCCCAGGATGCCCCCCAGGGGCAGGAGCACCTCCACCCAGATGGGGAGGGTGTACTCCTGGCTGAAGCTGACGATGATCGGCTCGTGGAAAATCCAGTGGGCCAGGGGGGCGGCCACCAGCGCCAGGCTGAATGTGATCCCCAGGAGGGCGAAGGTGAAGCTGAGGATCCCCAGGGGCAGGTGGAGGACCAGGTATACGAGGCACTTCCAGGTGTAGGAATCCACGAAGAGCCCCTTGAGGCGGTCCACCCAGGTCTTCCCTTCGGGGAGGAGGGGGGGCCGCCGGGGCATGCGCACGTCCAGCATTGCCTCCACCAGGCGCCCCTCCCCCAGGCCCAGGGCCCGCACGGAGCCCAGGAACAGCACCAGGAGCGGCAGGCCGATGATGAGGATCAGGAACCCCAGGGAAAGGCAGAGCCCCGTCACCGCCCAGGTGAAGTAGAGGACGCCCGTGAACATGGCCATGAGGAGGTACACCAGGGAGGTGTAGGCCCGGGGGTCCAGGAACACCCCGAAGAAGGACGGCCAGGGGCGGGCCGGGGGGGGCTCCTCCCCGGGTTCGGCCGCTTCCGGGGCCGGGGCCAGGACCTCGGCCACCACCCGCTCCCGCTGGCGGTAGGTCTCGGCCCGGTCCTCCGGGGCGCCCAGGGAGGCCAGGATCCGGGCCACGGCCTCGGGTCCCGAGAGCATGGGCTCCGCCCAGGCCAGGCGTTCCCGCTCCCTGCGGAACTTCGCCTCGGTTTCGGCCAGGGCGTCCTGCACCAGGGCGGGGTCGCTGCCGGCCATGGCCATGTGAAGGGACTGGAGGTAGGTTCGGATCTCGGACACGGCTGCTCCTGGGGGCTCTGGAACCAGGGTAAGGCTTCGCCCCTCCGCCGTCGCCCCGGGAATCGGCCACCGGGAAGGCCCCACCGGTGAGCATCCGCCCGGGACCGGCAGGTAGTAGAATCGCCCCCATGCGCATCGTACTGCTCCGCCTTTCAGCCCTGGGGGACGTGCTCCGGGTCCTGCCCGCCTGGGCCAACCTGGGCCGGGCCTTCCCCGGCGCGCGTTTCCAGGCCGTGGTGGAGGACCGCCATGCCTTCCTCCTGGCGCCCATGCCCTGGCTGGAACCGGTGGTGGTGCGCCGGAGCCGCCTGGCCAACCCCCTCTCCGCCCTGGGGGAATTGCGGCGGGTGGCCGGGGAACTGCGCGGGGCGGACGCGTCCCTGGACTTCCACGGCATCCTGAAATCCGCCCTGGCGCCGTGGATGGCGGACCTGCCCGAGCGCTGGGGGGACGGCCTCGCCCGGGAGGGGGCGCGGTTCCTCCAGACCCGGCCCCTGCCGTTCCGCCGCCAGACCCGCTACGCCCAGGCCCTGGGCCTGGCCGGCGCCTTCGGCCTGGACCGGGGCGTCGCCGGCCTGGGGGAATTCCACCCCGCCCTGGCCGACGCCCCCCTGCCGGACCCGGGCCCGGTGTGGGCCGGGGACGGGAGGCCCCGGACCGTCCTGGTGCCCGGGGCCTCCCGGCGGGGCGCCATCAAGCGCTGGCCCCTGCGCCACTGGATCGCCCTGGCGGAGCGCCTCAAGGGCCGCCACCAGCTGCGCTGGTCCCTGGGCCCCGAGGAGGAGGACCTGCGGTCCTGGCTCCCCGCCGCCACCGGCGTGGAGGCGCTGCCCCCCCTGGGCCTGTGGCACTTGGCCGCCGCCCTGCGCCAGGCCGACCGGGTCGTGGCCCCCGACACCGGCCTGCTGCACCTGGCCGTGGTCCTGGGCGTGCAGGCCGTGGGCATCTACGGCGGCTCGGACCCCGTGGTGGCCGGGCTCCCGGAGGGCGCCGGCACCGTCCTGCGCACTGGCATCGAATGCTCCCCCTGCCGGGAGCGGAACTGTCAGCGCCGCCAGTGCCTGGAGGAACTGGAGCCGGATTTGGTGGCCGCCGCGCTCTAGCCCCCCCCCAGCGATCACGGCCGCTGATCCCCTTCATCCTGTTCATCCGATTTCATCCCTGTTCCAGCAGGGCCAGAGCAGGGATGGGACGGCGCATGCGGATCCGCGACGCGCCGCCCCACCTCATCGCTGGCCCTGCGGGAACAGGGATATGACGGGATGAACAGGATGAAGGGGATGAAAGAGGGGGTGACCTCGATAGCCTTCCGTTGCTGAAGGGCCGGCCCTCAGCGATGAACCGGGGCGGCTAGGCCTTCCTCCAGCCTACGGTGCCGTCCTTGCGGTCTTCCAGGAGGATGCCCATGCCCTTGAGCTGGTCCCGCACGCGGTCGGACTCCGCCCAGTCCTTGGCGGCCTTGGCGGCCCTGCGGCGCTCGATGAGGGCCTCCACCTCGGCGTCCAGGGAGGCCTCCTCCTCGTGGGGCCAGCAGGCGAAGACGGCGTTGGTCTCGTCCAGGAAGGCCAGCACCGCGTCCCGCTCCTCCCGGGTGAGGGCCACCCGGTCGTCCTGGGCGTTGATGTCGGTGATGAGGGTGAAGAGGGCCGCAAGGGCCTCGGGGGCGTTGAGGTCGTCGGCCATGCCGGCCCAGAAGCCCTCCCGGGCCTGGGCCACCCGCGCCACGGGATCCAGGGCCTCCTTCATGGCGCCCTGGCCGGCCTGGGCGCCGTCGCCCTCCATGCGCTTGCGGAACTGGCGGATGCGCCGCAGGGCGTTCTCGGCGCCCTTGAGGCCCTCGAAGGAGAAGTTCAGGACCTTGCGGTAGTGGTTGGACTGGATCGTGAACCGGAACGTGGCGGGGTCGTAGCCCTTGGCCACCAGGTCGCGCAGCGTGTAGAAGTTGCCCAGGCTCTTGGACATCTTCTCGTTCTCCACCAGGAGGAACTCCCCGTGCACCCAGGTGTTGACCCAGCGGTGCCCCAGGCTGCCTTCGCTCTGGGCGATCTCGTTCTCGTGGTGGGGGAACACCAGGTCCACGCCGCCGCTGTGGATGTCCACCCGGGGGCCCAGGAGCTCGATGCCCATGGCCGAGCACTCGATGTGCCAGCCCGGCCTGCCGGGGCCCCAGGGGCTCTGCCACCAGGGCTCGCCCTCCTTGGCGGCCTTCCAGAGCACGAAGTCCTGGACGGCGTCCCGCTCGTACTCGTCGGCGTCCACGGAGGTCCCCGCCTTCATGCCTTCGCGGTCCAGGTGGGCCAGGCACCCGTAGTGGGGCAGCCCGGCGATGCGGTAGTACACGGAGCCGTCCCGCACGTAGGCCAGGCCCCGCTCCTCCAGGCTGCGGATGAGGGCGATCATCTGGGGGATGTAGGCGGTGGCCCGGGGCGTGTACGTGGGGGGGATGACCCGCAGGGCCCCCAGGTCGTCCAGGAAGGCCTGGGTGTAGAGGGCGGTGAGCTCGGCCATGGCCGCGTGGCGGGCCTCGTTGCCGGCGTCTGGGGCCAGGCCCTTCTGGGAGTCGCGGATGATCTTGTCCTCGACGTCCGTGATGTTCATGCAGTGGCGCACCTGGTAGCCCGCGGCCAGGAAGGTGCGCTTCAGGAGGTCCTGGAAGAGGAAGGTCCTCAGGTTGCCGATGTGGGCGAAGTTGTAGACCGTGGGCCCGCAGGTGTACATGGTGACCACCCCCGGCGCCAGGGGCTCCACCGGTTCCACCTTCCGGGTCAGGGTGTTGTGGAGGGAGATCGGCTTGAGGCTCATGGGCCCAGTTTATAGGGCGGACGCCACCAGGGCCAGCATCCCGTCGGGGAGGGTGCGGTTCCGGCCGTCGGGACCCGTGACCAGGTGGAGGGTCTCGCCCTGGGCGAGGCGCACGCCGTCGCGGGTGACCTCGTAGGCGAACACCAGCTTCCTTCGGCTGGCCTCCTTCACGCGGGTGGTGACGGTGACCAGTTCGTCGTACCGGGCCGGAGCCCGGTACGTGATCTGGATCCCGCTCACCGAGAGCCGCACCCCCTGGGCCTCCCACCGGGTGTAGCCGTCGCCCAGCTGCCGGAGCAGGTCGGAGCGGCCCAGCTCCATCCACACGGGGTACACCGCGTGGTGGACGATGCCCATGGCATCGGTTTCGGCGTATCGCACGCGGATGAGGGTCTCGGACGTTATGGGCATCCCGTCATTGTAGGGTGATCTTCACCAGGTCGCCCCGGTCGGTGGTGAGTTCCAGCAGAAGATCCCCCGCCTTGGCGGTTTCCAGCAGCGACATGAGCTGGTCCACCTTGAAATCCCGGCGGGTCTTGCCGTTGACCTTCACCTCGCTGGAATTGGCCATTTCCAGGACACCCTTGGCCAGGGAGATGGGCATGCGGACGTGCACCTCCTTGGGGCCGTCCTCCTTCATGTGGCCGATGGGCGTCTTGCTGACGACGTCGACGAGGATGAACTTCGGGGCCTGGGCCAGGGCGGTGCCGGCCAGGAGGGTGGAGAGAGCGAGCGAAGCGAACACACGGTTCATAGGGCCTCCGGGAAGGGGACGGTTGGGTTGTGGCCGGTCGAAGGGGGTTACGGGCGGGTTCCCCTTCCGGTTAGGCCGCCCTTGCCGTAAGGTGGGACTCACCTGAGGAGGTCCCCATGAAGCTGCTCCTGATCCCGTTCCTCGTCGCCGGCACGCTCCTCGCCAAGGACGTGAAGTGGGAAACCAACCTCGCCGCCGCCCAGGCCCGGGCCCGGAAGGAGCACAAGGTCATCTTCATGGACGTGTGGACCGAGTGGTGCGGCTGGTGCATCAAGCTCCAGCGGGACACCTTCCCCTCGCCCCAGGCCCAGGAGGCCCTGGCCAAGGTGGTCCCCCTCAGCCTCAAGACCCAATTCAAGGACGGCTCCCCCACCGCCGATAAGGGCATCGAGCAAACGTACAAGGTCGAGGGCTTCCCGGCCCTCTTCATCCTGGACGAGAACGGGAAGGTCCTTTCGCAGCAGCCCGGCTACCTTCCCGCGGCACCCTTCGCGGAATGGATCAACAAGTCGGCTAGTTCAAAGAAATAAAAGGAGGGGTCATGGGGATCCGCATGCTGGTGGCCTCCGTGGGGATCGCCGCCCTGGTGGGGTGCGCCACGGAGTCCAAGCTCGACACGAACACCTCGGACACCGAAGCCATCAAGGAATCCCCCGCGGGGATCTCGGTTTTCGGGTTCACGGACGTGCTCACGACCCTGCCCGGGGTCCTGGGCGGCGCCTACCCGGCCTGCGTCACCCCCACGGTGAACGGCTCCACCGCCACCCTGGCCCTGGCGGGGTGCAGGTCGGCCAGCGGGGGGACCCTCGCCGGCACCCTGACCCTGGCCGACGCCCTGTCGGGGTCCACCCACACCTACACCGAGACCTTCGGATCCCTGGTGAACACCCGCAGTTCCACCGCCCAGTGGGTGTACTCCGGCAGCCTCACGGCGACGGTGAACGGCGCGGCCGGCACCCTGACCGCGAACCCGGGCTTCAAGATCACCGTCACGGACACGGCCACCCCGGCCAACAGCAAGGCCTGGACCTTCACCTGCGGCCTGTCCAGCACCACCACCTCCACGGGGTTCAGCCTCTCGGGCAGCTTCGCGGTGGCCACCGCGGCCGGAGACAGCGTCAGCATCCAGATCGACCCCGCCTCGCCCCTCACCTGGGTCAAGGGCGGCGCGTACCCCGTGACCGGCAAGCTGGTCATCCAGGACAACCGCACCTCGGGCACGGCCACCCGCGAAACCGTGACGGCCCTCTTCGACCACGGCACGGTCACCATCAACGGCGGCGTCATCACGCTCGGATAGCTCCCAGGGAGGTCACATGCGGACTCTGGTCCTTTCGGCAGCCATGGCGGCGTCGCTGCCCGCCCTCGCCCAGGCCCCCGGCGCCTGGTACCTGGACCTGCACCGGGTGGCGCCGACCCTGGAGGGGAACTACACCGGCATGCAGGACGGCAAGCCGGTCAATTTCGATATCGTCAAGGATCTGGCCCTGGCCAAGGACGGCGCGAAGGTGGGGGTGGGCCTGGAATACCAGGGGCCCCGCTTCGGCCTCGAGCTTGCCGTGGAATCCCAGGACTACCTGGGGTCCAATCTGATCACGCGGGATGTCACCATTTCCGGCCAGACCTGGAACGCCCAGGCCACCGTGGCCACCTCCGTGAAGGTGACCAACTACACCGGGAACTGGACCATCCGGTTCATGCGGACGCCCGGCTTCTGGATCGGCGTGGATCTGGGGGTGCGCGGCACCGCCCTGGATCTCAAGGCCACCGGAACGAGCTACCTGACAGGCCTCACCTCCCAGGCCTCCTTCAAGTCGGGCCTCCCCATGCCCCAGCTGGGCCCTTCGGTGGGGTACTACGGCCTGGAGGGCCGGTTGGTCCTCCGGGGCTACTACCACTACCTGGGCTACAAGGGCGCCACGTACCGGAACGCCGGGGCCGACGCGCGCTTCTTCCCCCTCCCCTGGCTTGGCGTTCGGGTCTTCACCGCGTCGGAGTCCTGGAAGGTGCCCACGGACAGCATCTCCAAGGACCTGGCCATCGAGCTGGACCGGACGGGCACGGGCTTTGGGCTTGTGCTGAAGTTCTAGCCCGACATTCCGACCCATCCGGTCCTGCAAAGCACCAGGACGTTTTCGGCACCTTATTGGCCCAATGTCTGCACCGTCGTGGGGATGAAGCCCGGAACGGCTTGTCCCGAGCGGGTCGGAAGACCCATCGAAAAGAATAAACGCTGGGGCGCAGAGGACGAGACGCACTGCGTCGAGTCTGGGGCGCTGGGAAAGGAAAAGAGCTGTTATTCCGTCCACCCCGCCGGGAACCGGAATTCCAGGCCCCCCTCCACCGAGGCCATGGTCAGGCCGCCCAGGTTGGTGGAGGCGTAGCGCACGGTGAAGGCCAGGGCGTCGGTGAACCGGTAGCCGGCCCCCGCCGCCAGGCCGAACTTCACGGAGGACTTTTCCTTGCTCCAGCCGATTCCGGCGCCGGAGGGCACCGGGCCCACGGTCTCGAATTCGACCCGGCTCAGGGATACGCCGGCCAGGAGGAAGGGGCCCCGCACCCGGAGGGGGAACAGGGTCTTCCGCAGGTCCACCCCCACCGAGAACTGGTTGGCGCTCACCTTGAGCGCGCGGGGCGGCATCAGGCCGTCCAGGAGGGTCCGGGTCCGGGCGGCGTCCTCCTTGAACGCCAGGAAATCGATGCGGGTGCGCAGGGTCCAGCCCGGGCCCTGGTCCACTTCGGCGAAGGCCCCCGCGCCCATTCCGGTGCGCCGGGTGATGGTGCCCAGGTCCTGGAGGGGGCGGGCAGCCGTGGCCTGGAGGCCGAAGCGCATGGGGGCATCCAGGTCCGCGGCGCCGAGGGGGGAAAGGGCGGCCAGGGCGGAAGCCGCCAGAAGAAGGGGCGAGAGGCTGGGCATGGAAGGCTCCTTGACAAATGATTAATAATAATCTTTCAATCGTCTTTGGCAATGGCCGGGTGGGGGAGGATCGGATTGTTCGGTCTCCCCTTGGCGCGGCGGGCTCCAGGCGCCATAATTAATAAATATCTAAGGGAGCCCCATGCAACGTCCCGAAGGATTCTCCCTGGTGGAGGCGGTGGTGGTCATCGCCGTGGCGGCCATCCTGGCGGGAGCCGCCCTTCCCCTGTTCCTCAAGTCCATGACGGACGCCCGCTTGGCCCGTGCCCGCAAGGACATGAATGTCATCGCGGCGGCCCTGGTGAGCCAGATGAAGGATACCGGCTGCAGGCCCCGGGCCCCGGGGGGGCCGGGAGGGGCGGACGGACGTGGGGACATCCTGTGGCATTCGGAGGGCCGGCGGCCGGGGGGTGCCCCCTGGGGGCCCGGGGACGCGGGGCAGTCCTTCCAGAACCTGTTCACGGCCCCCGCCGCGGGAACGGACCGGACCTTGGGCCGGGCCAACGCGCTGTTCGGCCTGGGCGACCTGGATTTTCGGGACCGGTTCCGGTACCGGGGGCCCTACCTGAGCGAGCCCACGGCACGCCTGACGGACCCCTGGGGCAACGCCTACCTGATCCTGGGATACAACGGGAATGGCCAGGATCTTGGCCTGCCCATCCGCATCGTGTGCCTGGGGGAGGAGGGCACCGTGGAGGCCGGAAACCTGACCGGAGGTCCCTGGAACCCCGCGGGCCTCTCCGCCGGGAATCTCATGGTCCAGGTACGGTGAAAAAAAATATTTTTTATTAATATTTTCTGCCTATACTGCAGTGAGCGGCCACGCCGTGGGAATTCCGGCGCCCCGGTGCCGGGCATCGTCAGTCCCCGCTTTCTGTAAAAGGAATCATTAATGAAAAACACCAAGGGATTCACCCTCGTGGAGGCCGCCGTCGCCATCGGCGTGGTGGCCGTGCTGTCGGGCATCATCATCCCCCTCGTGCTGAAGAGCATGCGGGACGCCAAGATGGCCCGGGCCCGCAACGACCTCATGGTCATCGCCGGGGCCCTGGCGCACCAGATGAAGGACACGGGCACCCGGCCCCGGGCGGCGGTCGCCGGCGGCGGCCCCTCGGGGGCGGGCGATGCGGTGTGGTATACGGAGGGACGGATCCCGGAGGTGGCGGCCGCCGCGGGGGCCGCCGCGGCGGCCCTTCCCGCCCGGGGGTTCAACACCCTGGAGAACCTGCTGTCCGTCGCCGTGCACGACGTGCTGGGGAACGCGCTGTTCGGTTTCCCCGCCCGGGTGGCCGGAGACGAATTCGGCTACAAGGGGCCCTACCTGGCCGCGGATGCTGCCCGGCGGACCGACCCCTGGGGCAACGCCTACGTGATCCTGGGCTACAACGCCAATGGCCAGGCCTCGGGAGGCCCCATCTGGGTGGTCTCCGCCGGGGAAGGGCGGACCATCCTGGACGTCAACCTGGTGCTGGCCGGTGGCGTGGCGAGGCCGGGCGCCGTCGGGGGGGCCTATCCGGGCACCTACCCCACGAACTGGAACTACAACGGCCAGTCCGAAACCAACCTGGCGGTCCGGGTCAACTAGCCCATGGCCTCGACGGTTCCCGGGATTCGCAGACGCCTGGGTGAGCGGCTCCAGGACCGGGGCCTGCTCACGGGCCGTCAGCTGGAACTGGCCCTCCTGGAACAGGGGCGCACCGGGGCCCTGCTGGGGGAGATCCTTCTCCGGCTGGGCCTCGTGACCCCCTCCGCCCTGGGCGAGGCCCTGGCGGACCAGGCGGGGGTGCCCTTCGTGCACCTGGGGGACCTGATCCCCGACGCGGAGGCGGTGGCCCTGGTGCCGGAGGCCATGGCCCGGCGCCTGAGGGTGCTGCCCCTGGACCGCAAGGGCCGGGATCTGCGCCTGGCCATGGCCAACGTGTTCGACCTGGACGCCCTGGCCGAGGTGGAGGGCCACACCCTGCTGCGCATCACGGTGGTGTGCGCCGCCGAGGAGGACCTGCTGGCCTGCGCGGCCCGGGTCCAGGGCTCGGGACAGTCCCTGGAGCAGGTGCTGGAGGAGGCCATTGTGCGGGCGGAGGAGGGAGACGCGGAACGCTCCATGACACGACTGGTGGACCAGTTGCTCGCCAAAGCCATCCGGGACCGGGCCACGGATGTGCATATCCAGCCCGATGAACGCACCGTCCTCACCCGCTTCCGGGTGGACGGTTCCCTGGTTCAGGGGCCCAGTCTGCCCAAGGCCCTGCAACCGGCCGTGTTGGCCCGCCTGAAGGTCCTGGCGGAGGTGGATCTGTCGGAATCCCGGCGCCCCCAGGACGGGCGTTTCAGCCTGCCCCTGGGCCGGCGGACCCTGGACGTGCGGGCCAGCTTCCTGCCGGCCCGCCACGGGGAAAAGGCGGTGCTGCGCCTCCTGGACAAGACCAACCTGGTGCAGGGCCTGGATCAGCTGGGCATGCCCGGGCGGATCCAGGAGCGGTTCGAGGCGCTGCTCCAGAGGCCCCACGGCCTGCTGCTGGTGACCGGTCCCACGGGCAGCGGAAAGACCACCACCCTCTATTCCGCCCTCCACGCCCTCAACAGCTCCGAGCGCTGCCTGGTGACGGTGGAGGACCCGGTGGAGTACGAGCTCCCCCTGGTCACCCAGGTGGGCGTGAACCCCAAGGCCGGGATCACCTTCGCCTCGGGCCTGCGGGGCCTCCTGCGCCAGGATCCCGACGTCATCCTGGTGGGCGAGATCCGGGACGGGGAGACGGCCTCCATCGCCCTGCGCGCGGCCATGACGGGACACCTGGTGCTGGCGACCCTCCACGCCGGGCAGCCCGTGGGCGCCCTGGCGCGGCTCCGGGACCTGGGCGCCACGGGCGGGGACCTGGCGGAGACGCTGCTGGCCATCCATGCGCAGCGCCTGGTTCGCCTGCTGTGCGCCGCCTGCGGGGGGCGGGGCTGTCCGGCCTGCGGCGCCACCGGGGTGTGGGGACGGCGGGCCATCCACGATCTGCTGCCCATCACCCCCGCGGTGCGCGATCTCATCGCCGCGGGGGCCGCGGCGCCCGCCATCGAGGCGGAGGCCCGGCGCCAGGGCAAGGGGAGCCTGGGTGAGCATGCCCTGGCCCTGGCGGCCCAGGGGCTCATCTCCGCGACCGAAGCCCGGCGCGTGGCCGCCGAGGAGGCCTAGGGTGCCCAGGTACGCCTTCCTCGCCCGCAGCCGGGCCGGTGCGGCCGTGCGGGGCCTGCGCCTGGCGGACTCCCCGGGGGCCCTGGCGCCGGTCCTGGCCGCCGAAGGGTTGTTCCTGGTGCGGGCCGAAGCCGCCGCGCCCGCCCGGGCCCAGGGCAAGGCCGGGCCCGGGGATCTCCCTCCGCTCCTGCATCATCTCGCCACGTACCTGGAGGCGGGCATCCCGCTCCTCACCGCCCTGCGGGATTTCCGGGATCCCGGGCGCCCGCGCCTGGAGGCGGCGGCCCTGGACCTGGCGGCGCGGGTGGAGGAAGGGGCCGCCTTCTCCGCGGCCATGGCCGCCCATCCGGGGCTCTTCCTCCCCGTGCACGTGGGCATGGTGCGGGCCGGGGAGGCCGCTGGCCGGCTGGATGAGGCGCTGCACGCCGTCATAAGCCTCGTGGACTGGAGGATCGCCTTCCGGGCCCGGGTGCGCAAAGCCGCGACCTATCCCCTGATCCTCGCCGCCGTGCTGGCGGTGGTGATCCTGCTGATCAGCATCTTCAGCCTGCCGCCCATCCTGCGGCTCCTGGAGGACCTGGACATCCCGCTGCCGCGGGTGACCCGGGCCCTCCTGGCCCTGGGGCGGGGCCTGGGCCGGTTCGGGTGGGTGGCGGTGGCGGTTCCCGCCGCCCTGCGGGGGGGGCTGGCCCTGGCCCTGCGCCGCCCCGGGTTCCGGCTGGCCTGGGACACGGCCCTCCTGCGGGTGCCCGTGGTGGGCCGCCTCATCGCGCGCATGGCCCTCTCCCGCTTCGCCCACTTCCTGGCCGCCCAGCACCGGGCCGGCCTGCCCCTGGTGCAGGCCCTGCGGGCCTGCGAGGAGGTGACGGGCAATGCCCGCATGCGCCTGGCGGTGCGGGCCATGCGCTCCGGCGTGGAGCAGGGCCGGGGCCTCGCGGCCTCCGCCGCCGGCACCGGCCAGGTGCCCCAGCTGGTGCTGCGCATGCTGGCCCTGGGGGAGGAGACCGGGCACCTGGGGGAAACCCTGGACCGGGCCGCGGCCCACCTGGACGCCGAGGTGGACGAGGCGGTGGGCCTGGCCTTCCAGCTGGTGGACCCGGCGGTGAAGATCCTCATGGCCTGCCTCCTGCTCTTCCTGGCCACGGCGGTGCTGCTGCCGCTCTACACCCTGATCGGGGGGATCAATGCCTAGGGACGACCGCGGATTCAGTCTGGTGGAGGCGGCGGTGGCCATCGCCGTGACGGCGATCCTGGCCGGGATGATGGCGCCCCTGGCCCTCAAGGTGCTGGACCAGCGCCGGGAGGCCGCCACGCGCCGGAGCCTCAAGGCCGCCTTCGAGGCCCTGTTCGGCCTCCGGGACCGGCGGGTGGCGAACCTGCGCGCGGATTGCGGCTTCAATCCGCCCAACGGCACCTGGACCCTGGGCCTGATGGTGGACCGCACCTACCAGGAGGCCCATCAGCTCTCCATCGGGTTCACCCCGGCCTTCGGACCCCAGTACGGGACCGCCTTCCGCTGGGGGTGGAACGGGCCGTACTGGCGGGGGGATCTCCGGGGACGGCTTCCGGTGGACGCCTGGGGCAGCCCCATCCAGCTCCGGGTGGTCAACGGCGCGGTCCAGGTGTACAGCCCCGGGCCAAGCCGGCGGGACAGCCCCGACAGCCTCACGTACCCGTCGACGCCCCTGCCCCTGGCCAGCCTCGAGGCCTGCGTGAACATCCATCTGACGGTGGCCTCGGAGGGCGTCCGTTCGGCCATGGCGGATGTGGCCTACGGGAACACCGCCGCCCTCCCGAATCGCACCACGCCCTTTGCCGTGGAGGCGGGAACCCCGGTGACGCGCACCGTGTGCGTGCCCGCCGGCGGCCTGGAGGTGGGGGCCCGCTACCAGCGGAACAACGGGCCCTTCCAGACCTTTTCGCTCCCCCTGGATCTGCTCCCCGGGGAGATCCGGGATGTGTGGGTGAACCTGTGAACCCCGTGCACACCCTGCTGATCCAGGAAGGCGGCGCGCGCCTGCTGGACGGGTCCGGCGGCGCGCCGGTGCCCTGCGAGGCCGCCGCCCTGCGGGAAGCCCTGCCCGCGGGCGCCCGGGTGCAGCTGATCCTGGCCGGGTCCGCGGTGCACTGCGCCGAGGTTCCGTTCCTTCCCCCGCGGGAGCGCAGGGACGTGGCGGCCCGGCTGGCCCGGGAGGCCGGCCTGCCCGGGGACGCCGTGCCCTTCCTGGAACGGGACGACCACGCCGACGGGGGCCACCTGCTTTGGCTGGCGGCCTTTCCCCACCGGGAACTTGAGGCCTGGCTGGAGGCCCTGGCCGGCGCCGGGGCCACCGTGCTCTGCGCGCTGCCGTGGCAGCGGGCCGTGGCCGCCGAGGGCCTGGACGGCGGCCCCAGCGCCCTGTTCCTCCTGGCGGACCGGGACGAGGCGCGCCTGGTCTATTTCCGGGGACGGGGCCCACGTTTCGCGCGGACCTTCCGCCTGCCTTCCGCCACGGCCTTCCCCGGGGAGGCCCTTCCCGCCCTTTCCCGCCTGGCCGCGGAGGAGCTCACCCTCCTCCTGCACTACCTCCGGCAGAAGCACCGCGACGCGCCGCCGGCGCGGCTCACGGTCGTGGGCCTTCCGGAGGAAGCCCTGCCCACCCTGGAGGCTCTGGATCTGGAGCTTTCCGTGGTTCCGGGCGGCCTGGACGGGTTCCTGGCGCGGGGGGCGGACCGGGCGCGCCTGGAGCGGGGGGGGCTGGACCTGCTGCCCCCGGGCCTGCGGGAGGCCCGCAGGATCGCCGCGCTGCGGACGGTGGTGCGGGTGGCGGTGGCCGGCGCCCTGGTGCTGGGGGCCGGAACCCAGGTCTTCCTGGCTCGCCACGAACGGACCCTGGCCCGGGAGGTGGTGGCCGCCGAGGCCGCCGCCCGCCGGCGCGAGGCCCTGGCCAGGGACGGGGACGCCGCGGCGCGCCAGCGCTTCGGGCTCCTGCGCCTGCGCAGGGCCGAGGAACGCCAGCGGCGGGAGGCGGCGGAACTGGAGCGGCTGGGCCTGCGCATCCTGCGGGCCTCCGAGGGGGTGGACCTGGGCCGGGTGGAGATCGGCCAGGACCCCGCCAACGACCTGGTCCACCGCTTCACGGTGGAGGGCACGGCCCGCACGGGCCGCTTGTTCTCCCTGGGGTTCCTGGCGGCCTACGTCCGCCACGTGGAGGAGGAGCCCGGGCTGAAGCTGGAACCCCTGAAGGACATCACGGTGGGCGATGATCCGGGGGCGGCCCAGGCGAAATTCAGGCTCACGGGGACGGCGCCATGAAAGGTGAACGCATGCTCATGGCCCTGCTGCTGGCCGGGGTTCCGGCGGTGATCGTCGGGGCCGTCATCCTGCCGTCGGCGCGGCGGACCGCCGCCCTGGGCCGGCGCCTGGACGCGGCCCACGCCACCGCCCAGGACGCGCGGCCCTTCACGCCCCTGGGACGGGAGGAGCGGGCCGTCCTCGCGGGCCCCTGGCGCTCGAGGATCGCCTGGGTGCCCGACGACGCGGCCCGGCTCGCCCAGGTGGACCGGGTGGTGACCCAGGTGCACGCGGCCTTCGCGGCCAAGGGGGTGCGGGTGGCCGGCATGAAGGTCGCCACGGATCCGGTGCGGGCCGATTTCACCCTTCCCTCCCGGGCGGACCGGGCGGCCTTCCCCGCGGAGGCCGCCCAGGACGGACCGGAACGGCGGGTGGACGGCTGGGTCCTGGACGTGGAGGTCGCCGGCCCCACCGGGGACCTCTTCAAGGCCCTGGCGGCCGTGGCCGATGTGGACTCGCTGCTGGAGCCCGTGGGGCTCACCTGGGAGGCGGGCCCGGACCGCCCCGCGACCCAGCATCTCCATCTCCGGGTCCTTCAGCTGAGGCCCGGGAGCTGACATGTCCTTCGTGGAACGGAACCGGCGCTGGCTGTTGCCCGCCCTCGCGCTGCCCCTGGCGGGCGTGGCGTGGATGAACCTCCCCGGCACGGCCCGGCCCGCGACGGGCGGCGCGTCCCCGGCTCCCCTGGCCGCCCAGGCCCCGCCGGCCCCCGCCTCCGCCTACGCCGAGGACAACGAAGTCCTCCCCCTGCTCCTGGCGGGGCGCCAGTCCCTCTCCCCCCCGGATCTGGTGGCCCCCCGGGCGCCGCGCACGCACCCCGTCCGGTGGACGGGGCTCAACGAGGCGCGGGGCCCCGCCCCGGCCCCCCGGCCCCAGGCGGCGGCCCCGGTGCCCCGGCTGGATTTCCTGCTGGAAACCCCCACCCGCCTGGAGGCGTGGATGGGCGGAAGGGCCTGCCGGGAGGGCGATGCGCTGGAAGGCGGCTTCGTCCTGAAGAAGATCACCGGCACCGGCGTCCTGGTGACCGGCCCCCACGGGGAGGTGCGCATCCCCCTCATGAAGCAAGGGAGTCCGCCGTGAAACCTGTCCTCCTCCTCCCCCTCCTGCTCCTGCCCCTGGGGGCGGCCCCGCCCCCGGAGCGCATGACCATCGCCGTGAACGAGGCCGATCTCAAGGATGTCCTGCGCGCGGCCACCGCCGACACGGACCTGAACCTCATCTTCGAGCCGGGGCTGGCCACCGGCGTGCAGGGCATGAATCTCAAGGCCATGACCCTGCAGGATCTGCTGGACCAGGTGCTGCCCCGGCTGGGCCTGACCGCCGTCCGGGAAGGACGGAACCTCTTCATCCAGCGCAGCGACACGGGACTCCGGTTCTACCACCTGGATCAGCTGGCCATGCAGCGCACGGGTTCCAAGGCCTTCCAGGTGAACGCCTCGGGGCAGGTGCCCCAGGGCGGCGCAAGCCCGGCGTCCCAGAGCGCCTACACGTCCACCGTCCAGGTGGGCAGCGCCAGCGATCCCTGGGCGGACGTGGAGAGCGGGCTCATGCTGCTGGTCTTCGGGCGGACCGTGGAACGCCAGGCCGGGGCCCCCCCGGGGGCCCCGGGTTCCCGGGGCTACGCCGCCGACGGCAAGAGCCTGCTCATCCAGCCCAATTCCGGCCTGGTGGCCGTGAACGCCGACCCGGGCACCCACCGGAGGGTGGAGGCCTTCCTGAAGGAGACCCGCGCGCGCAGCCAGCGCCAGGTGCTCCTGGAGGCCCGCATCGTGGAGGTCACCCTGGGGGCCGACAGCCAGCTGGGGGTGGACTGGAACGGGCTCCTGTCCTCCTCGGGCAACGCCGCCCTGTCCTCCTTCCAGACCGGATCCACCGCCAACCCCAACGTCGCCCCCGGGCAGGGCCTCCTGAAGCTCGTGGCCCAGCGGGGCCGGGTGCAGGCCACCCTCGCCGCCCTGGCGCGGGACAACCGCCTCACGGTGCTCAGCGCCCCCCGCCTGGCCACCCTCAACAACCAGAAGGCCATCCTGAGGGTGGTGCGGGAGGAGGCCTACGCCCTCCCCAGCAGCCAGATCACCCCCGGGGCGGCCGGGGGCGCCGCCGTGGCCGCCGCCCAGCTGGCGCCCCTCATCGTGCCGGTGGGCATCGTCCTGGACATCCTGCCCCAGGTGGGGGACGACGGCGTCATCTCCCTTTCCGTGAATCCCAGCATCTCCGAGGTGGCCGAAGTGCGGACCTTCTCGGTGCCCAGCCCCCAGCCCAACGCCCCCCCCCTGGCCGAGACCCGGCTTCCGGTGGTGGACCGCCGGGACCTGGACGCCGTGGTGCGGGTGGCCAGCGGCGAGACCCTGGTGCTGGCCGGCATCATCCGCCGGAAGGAGGGCTCGGACAACCGCGGCGTGCCCTGGGTACGCAGGATCCCCCTCCTCGGCGCCCTCTTCTCCAAGACCGAGAAGACCTTCACGCGGACCGAACTGGCGATCTTCATCACGCCCACCCTCATGGAGGACACCGGCCAGGTGCAGGCGGCACGCAAGGCCGCCGAGCAAGGACTGATCCAGGGCATCGCGCCGGTGGACGCGCCGGCTCCCCTGGAATAGGTTCACCGGCCGCCGTATCCGTTCAAAGGTCCTTGACCCCCCCGGGCGGCTTCCTGGGCAGGCGCTGCCGGAGGCCGTCCAGCTCGTCCTGACGGGCGGCCTGGCTGGGCGGGGGCGGGGGCGGCTTCTTGGGATTGGGCGGGGGGGGGCCGGGGTCCCTCAGGAGGGTCTGGAGGTTGTGGACGGCCTCCTCGCGTCCCGGCTGCTCGGTGAGGACCCGCTCCAGGAGGGCGCGGGCGTCCTCGGGGCGGTCCAGGTCCATGCAGGCCTTGGCGGCCAACAGCAGGGCGGGGGCACGCCAGGGGGGCAGGGGGCGGGGGGCGCCCTGGCCCGTGAGGGGGGCCAGGGTCTCCAGGGCGTCCTTGGGCGCCTTGGTTTTCAACTGGATGCGGGCCCGCAGGAGGCGGTGGGTGGGGGCGTCGCCCCGGGGCAGCCAGCGCCGGGCGGCATCCAGGTCCTCGCGGTCCAGGGCGCTCTGGGCCAGCCAGGCGCGGATGGATTGGGGCAGGGGGATCTCGGCGCGGGAGGGGGTGGCCATGAGGGCGGCCAGCACCAGGAGGAAGGGCCGCCAGGCCCGCATGGGTTTGCCCGCGGCGGCCAGCCAGATGACGATGCCGGCCAGGGCCAGCCAGGCCCCGGCCTCGGGGTGGGCGGGCAGGAGGGAGCGGGACATGGGCAGGGGCTCGCGGCCCTGGGCCAGGTCCTGGAACAGCCGGGGCAGGTCGTCGCCCGGGGCCAGGGCGCGGCCCCCGGTGGCCCCGGCCAGGGCCGCCAGGTACTCCGGACGGGCCTGGCTGAACAGGGCCTCGCCCTGGCCGCCGCCCGCCACGGGCTGGGGTTCGGTCCCCCCCACGCACAGGGTGTAGAGGGGCAGCCGGGCCTTCCTCAGGGCGGCCGCGCACCGGTCCAGGGCCGCCTCCGGGGTCTCCCAGGTCTCCTCGCCGTCCCCCACCAGCAGGATCACTTCGGGGGTGCGGGGCCCGGCCTGGGCCGCCACCTGGGGCAGGCCGCGGCCCAGGGAGGTGCCCGGGGAACCCAGTTCGCCGGGGGTGACGGCGCGGGGGGCGTCCCGCAGGAGCCGCAGGTCGTCGCCGGGGGGAAGGAGCGGGATGGCGTCCCCGGTGAGCAGGTCCAGGCTGAAGAGGATGCCGGGGTTGGGCTTGGACCAGAGCCGGTCCAGGGCGGCCAGGGCCGCGTCCCACCGGGTGCGGACGGCGCCGCCGGGGCCCGGCGCGTCCTGCACGGTCATGGAGCGGCTGGCGTCCAGGACCACCCGCACCGTGAGCCGCGGGGCCTCGGGCTCCCCCCACCGGGGTTCGGCCAGGCCGATGCCCGCGCCCAGCAGGATGAAGGCGAGGCCCAGTCCCTGGACCAGGGGCAACTGGCCCACCACCCGCACCCCGAGCCCGGGCCGGGTCTGGGCGTAGACCCCCAGCGCCAGGGCCAGGGCCGCCAGGCCCAGGGCGGGCCAAAGGAGGGCGGGGTGGGAGAAGGTGCCGGGGATCATGCGTCCGCCATCCAGGCCGGGGCCTGCCGGCCCCGCTTGCGGCCCAGGTCCAGCGCCAGGGGCAGGGCCAGGATGCCCGCGGCCAGGAGGAACCAGCGGGCCAGGGGCCTGCCCTCCGTGGGCGCGTCCACGGGAAGCGCCGTCTTCTCCAGGCGGTCGATGGCGGTCATGCTCCGGGCCAGGCCCGCGGGGTCGCCGGCGCTGAAGGCCTCGCCGCCCGTGGCCTGGGCGATGCGCTTGAGGGTCTCGGGATCGGTGACCACCTTGAGGCTGGCGAAGCCGCCGCCCTCCAGGGGGAAGAGGGCGTCCCCGTCGCCCCCGATGGCCACGGTGTGGATGCGGATGCCGTTGCGCCGGGCCTCCTCCGCGGCTTCCATGGGCTCCACGTGGCCCCGGTTCTGGGCGCCGTCGGTGAGGAGCAGGATGACCCGGGACCGGGCGGGGCTGTCCGAGAGCCTGCGCACGGCGGTCATGAGGGCGCTGCCGATGGCGGTGCCGTCGTCCCGGCTCTCGATGTCCAGGCGCTCCAGCATCGCCCACAGACGCCCGTGGTCGGCGGTGAGGGGGCTGAGGGTGACGGGGTGCGCGCTGAAGAGCACCACGGCGAAGCGGTCGTCGGGGCGCCCCGCGATGAAGAGCTTGAGCAGCCGCCGCGCCGCGTTCCACCGGTCCTCCCGGGCGCCCCCGTCCATGGCCTTCATGGAACTGGAGCCGTCCAGGACCACGGCGAAATCCACCACCGGGCTCCGTCCCTTCACGGCCGTGCGCCGCTCGGGCACCGCGGCGGCCACCACCAGGAGCGCCGCGATGAGGGCCGGGATGAGGTGCGAGAGCCACCGCGCCAGGGGCCCCGAAGGCCGGGAGCTGGGGATGCCCCACCGGTAGCTGGTGCGCACCGCGATCCAGATGCCCGGCAGGAGGAGCAGCAGGAGCCAGGGGTAGCGGAGGGCGAAGGTCATTTCCCCTCCAGGGCGTGGAGGAGATCGGCCGCCGGGGGGAAGGGGGGCTCGGTGCGGGCGAAGCGGGCCGCGTCCAGGCTGAGCACCCAGGTGGCCCACACCTCCAGCCCCTGGGCCCGCAGGGCGTCGGCGCCCCATCCCAGGGCCTCCTCGCCCCGGTGGGAGGCCAGGAACTCCCGGCCCGTGGCGTGGGCGGCGTCCAGGTCCAGCCTCCCCGAGGTGCGGGGCGGGTAGTGGTGGAGGAAGGCCCTGCGGGCCGCGCGCCGCCGGCGCTTGGCGGAGCCCCGCGCGCGCTGCCGGCGCAGGGCCCAGGCGGCGCCGGCCAGGGGGATCAGGAGGAGGGTGGCCCATTCCCAGGGGAAGGGCACGAAGGGCAGGATATCCTCCTTGCCGCCGCCCACGGCCACCCAGGGCGCCCCGAAGGGCACGGTGCGGGGCACGGTGATGCGCAGTTCCGGGGTCCTGCGGCCATCGCCCAGGTCCATGGGCCGGATCACCGCGAGCCCGGGGCCCAGGGGCTGGACGGTGATGCGCCAGCCGCGGCCGTCCTTGAGGGGATCCACGCCGCGCACCGCCAGGGGCCCCAGGCGCTCCTCCCCGGGCCGGGGCAGGGGCGGCGCCCCGGGGTCGTCGTCCCGCAGCTCCAGGCTGCCCAGGCTGCCCATGGGCAGTTCGGCGGGGGCCTTCCACACGGGGGTGCCCATCAGGCGCCTCCGCCCTTGAGCCAGATCCCCAGGCGCGTGACGGGATCCTCCATGATGTTCCAGTTCTGGCGCTCCACGTTGGGCGGGAAGCCCGGGTCGGGCCAGTTGGGCATGTGGCGGTAGTGGGGCTGGTCGGGCCGGAACCACACCACCCGGTGCCGCGCCGCCAGGGGCTTGAGGAGGGGGGCCAGGCCCTGGAGGCCCGCGCCGTTGCTGAGGATCCACAGGCGGTGGCCCCGTCCGTGGTCGCCCCAGCGCCCCAGGGCGGCCTGCCAGTCCCCGGGCCCCGGAATGGCCGGGCCCCGGTCGGCCAGGGCCTCCAGGAGGTGCAGGCCCTGCACCCGGCCCCGGCGGGGTGCGATGCGCAGGGGCGGGGTGCCCGCGTCCCCGGGCACCAGGAGGCCCAGGCGGTCCTTGCCCGCGGCCGTGGTGGCCTGGGCGGCCCCGCAGATCTCCAGGGCCCACCGGATGGGGCTCACGGGGTCCCCCAGGAACATGGAGGGGGAGGGGTCCACCACCAGCCACACGATGAGCTCGCGGCTGGTCTGGAAGGTCTTGATGATGGGCTCGCCGGTGCGGGCCGTGAGGGGCCAGTTGATGGCACGGGGATCGTCGCCGGGCACGTAGGGCCGGTTCTCCACGAAGGTCAGCCCGGCCCCCTTGGTCTTGCTGAGGTGCAGGCCCTCCGTGCCGCCGCGAAGGACCCTGCGCAGCCTCAGCGGGAGCCGCCGGAGCCGGGACAGGAATCGCTTCCAGCCTCTGGGAGTCATGCGTTCATCCTAGCCGAAGCGGTAGCCGAATCCCGCACCTGCGTTCAGGTAGGTTTCACGGCGCACCAGGGGGCTGGTGCGGGCTCCGCCCTGGAAGGCGCCCCCGAACAGGCTGAGGTGGTAGGAGAAGCGCGGTCCCGGGTGGAAGATAAGCGAGGCCATGCCGCCCACGTCGCGCAGCCCCGCCCCCGGGGCGAAGGGGCCGGTGTCGCCGGGCTTCAGGCGGGTGTCCCCCGCGGCCACCAGGGCCGCGCGGCGCAGGGCCTGCTCGGGGGTGATGCCGAAATCGTAGGCCATGTTGTCGGCGTCGGCCCAATCCGCGTGGAGGGCGGCCGAGAGGGTCCACTGGGGGGCCAGGCGAAGGATTCGCCCCACGGAAAGGGTCCCCCGGTTCCCGGCGCTGTCCCTCAGGCCGTGGGCCACCGTGGCCTTGGCGTTCCAGCCCCCGCCGCGCCAGAGGAGCCCGGTTCCGGCCCACACGCTCCGGCTCCGGTCCCCCATGCCCGCCAATTCGGGGGCGCGGTTTTCGGGACGGCCGTCCCCGGCCCCCACGCCCACCTCCCAGGTCCACGCCGGGGTGCGCCACACCTGGACCCCCCCGCCGAAGCCCAGGGCCACCCGGCTGGAGCCCAGGTAGAACCGCCCGTACTGGGCGCCCAGGGTGGGCAGGAGGAGGGTGCGGTTCGTGGCCGAGCCCGGCGCCGAAGGGTAGGTGAGCACCATGGCCCCCACCGTGCCCGTCCAGTGATCCGAAGGCGCGCCGCCGCCGGCGAGGTCCTGGGCCGCCAATGGCAGGCAGGCGAGGAGAACGAGGGGGGACAGGGACATGGGCGCTCCAAGGCCGAAGAGGCGATCAACCAAGGATAGCCTCTGGACCCGCCCGGACGGCCATTCCTTATCCCCTTCATCCCCTTCATCGGCGTCCATCCCCGTTACCGCAGGGCCAAGGCCAGGATGGGTCGGCGCCAGCGGATCACGCCCGCGCCGTCCCAGACCATCGCTGGCCCCGCGGAAACGGGGATGGACGCCGATGAAGGGGATGAAGGGGATAAGCAATGCCATCGGGTCCCATCCCCAGACAGAAACCTGGCCGGAGATCCAGGACGGCGTTCCCACGCGCCGCCCCGGGCCTCCGGCCATTCTCGGGATCCTTCGGGTCAGGCCTTGGGAGCCGTCTTTTCCTTCTTGAGGTACTTCTCGAGGATCAGGCTGACTTCGCCGGGGGTGACGGGGCCGTGGACCTGGTCGTCGATCATCACCACGGGCGCGAGGCCGCAGGTGCCCAGGCAGCGGGTGGACTCCAGGCTGAACATGCCGTCCTTGGTGGTCTCCCCGAACTGGATGCCCAGGTTGTCCATGAGGCGCTGGCTGATCTTGTCGGCGCCCTTGACGTAGCAGGCGGTGCCCAGGCACACGTTGATCATGTGCTTGCCCCGGGGCTGGAGCCGGAAGTAGTGGTAGAAGGTGGCCACCCCGGTGACCTTGGCCAGGGGGATCTGGGCCAGCTGGGCCACGGCTCCCATCTGCTCCGTGGAGAGCCAGCCGGTCTCGGCCTGCACCATGTGCAGGATGGCGATGAGGTGGCTTTCGGAGTGCACGGAACCTTCGAGGGAGGCGATGAACTCCACCACGCTCGGAGGCAGGGCGGCCACGGCCGCGGCCTTGATCTCAAGCCAGTTGTCGGTGTTGGCGATGGTGCTCACTTGATCCCCCTGGGCATCCGGGCGTGGTAGTGGGTGTGGAGGAGGTGGTGGGCCTTCTCCCCGTTGGGTTCGCCTAGGTACTCGGCATAGAGGTGCTCGATGGCCGGATTCTCATGGCTGCGGCGCAGCTGCTTGTCGGTGTCGATCTTGTAGAGGGCCTTGGCCCGCAGCCGGCCCAGTTCGGGATCCAGCACGTCCATGGAGAAGGGCGGGTAGGGCTGGCCGCCGCCGGCGACGCAGCCTCCGGGGCAGGCCATGATCTCCACCAGGTGGTACTGCTTGCCGCCGTTCTTGATGGCTTCCAGGATCGTCTTGGCGTTGGTGAGGCCGTTGGAGACGGCGATGTTGATCTCGGTGCCGGCGAGGGTGATGGAGGCCTCCTTGAGGCCGGTCACGCCGCGCACGTCCTCGAAGACCAGCGGGCCCAGCTCGTCGCCGGTGAGCTTCACGGCGGCGGTGCGCAGGGCGGCCTCCATCACGCCGCCCGTGGCGCCGAAGATGTCGGCGGCGCCCGAGGAGATTCCCAGGGGCCGGTCGAATTCGCCGTCGGGAAGATTCACGAAATCGATGCCGTAGCTCTTGATCATCCAGGCCAGCTCGCGGGTGGTGAGCACGGCGTCGGTGTAGGGGGTGCCGTCCTCCATGGCGTGCTCGGGGCGCGCGGCCTCGAACTTCTTGGCCACGCAGGGCATGATGCCCACCATGTAGATCTGGTCGGCGGTCAGGCCCTTCTTCTCGGCGTAGTGGGTCTTGGCGAGGGTGCTGAGCATGGACATGGGGGACTTGCAGGTGGAGGTGTGGGGGATCATCTCCGGGTAGAACTTCTCCATGAAGCTCACCCAGCCCGGGGAGCAGGAGGTGAGCAGCGGCAGCGGGCCTTCCCCGCCCATGCGCCGGAGGAATTCGTTGGCCTCCTCGATGATGGTCAGGTCGGCGCCGAAGTTGGTGTCGAAGACCGCGTCGAAGCCCAGGCGGCGCAGGGCCGTGATGAGCTTGCCGGTGACCGGGGTGCCGATGGGCAGCCCGAAGCACTCGCCGATGGCGGCGCGGATGGAGGGGGCGGGCTGGGCCACGAGATGCTTCTTGTCGCGGGGCATGGCCAGGGCCTCCCACACGCGCTCGGTGTGGTCCTTCTCCAGGAAGGCGGCGGTGGGGCAGACGTTGATGCACTGGCCGCACTGGATGCAGGCGCTCTCGTCCATGGGGCCCAGGTTGGCGGGGCCCACCACGGTCTCGAAGCCGCGGCCGTGCTGGCTGAGGTTGTGCACGCCCTGGACCTCCTCGCAGACCCGGATGCACCGGCCGCAGAGGATGCACTTCTCGGGGGTCCGCACCACGGATTCGCTCTGGTCGTCGATGGGGAAGCGCTTGCGCTTGCCTTCGAAGTGGCGCTCGCGCACCCCCAGGCGGTAGGCCTGCCGCTGCAGCTCGCACTGGCCGTCGCGGTCGCAGGTCTGGCAATCCATGGGGTGGTTGTCCAGGAGCAGCTCCACGATGTCGCGCCGGGCGAGGCGGATCTCGGGGGAGTTGGTCTGGACGTTCATCCCTTCCCACACCTCATGGCTGCAGGCGGTGAGGAAGCTGCTGAAGCCCTCCACCTGCACCACGCAGATGCGGCAGGCGCCTTCGAGGCTCAGCTTGGGGTGGTAGCAGAGCCTGGGGATGTGGATCCCCAGCTTCTCGGCGGCCTTGAGGACCGTGGTCCCCTTGGGCACCTGGATGTGCTCGCTGTCGATGGTGAGGTTGATCATGGTCTCGGTCATCGTGGATTCCTGTGTCAGGGGTGCGATGGATTAGACGCGTTCGACCGCGTCGAACCGGCAGACTTCGAAGCACTGCCCGCACTTCACGCAGCGTTCCTGGTCGATCAGGTGGGCGGTCTTGCGCTGGCCGGAGATGCACTCCACCGGGCAGTTCCTGGCGCAGACGGTGCAGCCGATGCACGTCTCGGGATCGATCTGGTAGCGGATCAGGGCGACGCACTTCTTCGCCTTGCACTTCTTCTCCACGATGTGCTCGCGGTACTCGTCACGGAAGTTCTTGAGGGAGCTGAGCACCGGGTTGGGCGCCGCCCGGCCCAGGCCGCACAGGGCGGTCTGCTGGCAGAGCTTGGCGAGGCGCTCGAGCTTGTCCAGGTCGGAGAGGACGGCCCGGCCCGAGGTGACCTTTTCGAGGATCTCGAGCATGCGGGTCGTGCCTTCGCGGCAGGGGGTGCACTTCCCGCAGGACTCCTCCTGGGTGAAGCTGAGGTAGAACTTGGAGAGGTCCACCATGCAGTCGTCCTCGCTGAGGACGATCATGCCGCCGGAGCCCATGATGGAACCGGCCCGGCTCAGGGGGCCGAAGTCCACTTCCATCTCCGACTGGGAGGCGGGGATGAAGCCGCCCGCGGGACCCCCGGTCTGGATGGCCTTCAGGGCCTTGTCGTCCTTGACGCCGCCGCCGATGTTGAAGACCACCTTGGAAAGCGGGGTGCCCAGGGGCACTTCCACGAGGCCCGTGTGCTTGACGTTGCCGGCCAGGGCGAAGACCTTGGTGCCGCCGCTGTCCGCGGTGCCCTGGTTGGCGAACCACTCGCCGCCGTAGTTGATGATGGCGCTGATGTTGGCGAAGGTCTCCACGTTGTTGATGCAGGTGGGCTTGCCCCAGAGGCCCCGCACGGTGGGGTAGGGGGGGCGGACCTTGGGCTGGCCGCGCTCGCCCTCGATGGAGCGGATGAGGGCGGTCTCCTCGCCGCACACGAAGGCCCCCGCGCCCAGGCGCACTTCCATATCGAAGTCCCAGCCCGAACCCATGATGTTCTTGCCCAGGAGGCCGGCCTTGCGGCACTGGGCCAGGGCGTTCTGGATGCGCTTGATGGCCAGCGGGTACTCGGCCCGGATGTAGTAGAAGCCGTGGCCGGCGCCGATGGCGAAGGCCGCGATGATCATGCCCTCGACGATGTTGAAGGGGTCGGACTCCAGCATGCCCCGGTCCATGAACGCGCCCGGATCGCCCTCGTCGCCGTTGCAGATGAGGTAGCGGGTCTTCTCGGGCTGGTCGTGGGCGATCTTCCACTTCTGGCCGGTGGGGAAGCCGCCGCCGCCCCGGCCCCGCAGGCGGGCCTTGAGCACCTCGTTGATCACCCACAGGGGATCGTTCTTGCCCAGCACCGTGGCCAGGGCCGCGAAGCCGCCGAACCGGACGTACTCCTCCAGGTTCTCGGGGTCCACGATGCCGCTGTTGCGCATGGCGATGCGGTTCTGGTGGTTGAAGAAGTGGATGTCGCCGTACAGGGAGTAGAAGTCCTGGGTGATGGGCTTCTCGGGGCACCGCAGGTGCTCCACAGGCTCGCCGCCGATGGCGTGCTTCGCCAGGATCTCGTCCAGGTCCTTCTCGGTGGAGATGCGGTAGAGCACCTGGTCGGGGTTCACGAGGACGTGGGTGCACTTGCCTTCGGTCTCGTCGCTGCAGGCGCCGAAGCACCGCACGTGGGAGGTCTTCACCCGGCTCGCGGGAACCCCGGCCTCCTTGAGCTTGCGGTCGAAGGCGTGCTTGAGGGTCTGGCCCGTGGTGCAGCGCCGGCCTTCGCAGAAGATGAAGCTGAGCTCGGCCCGCTCGTCCAGGGAACCGTCCAGGGCGTGCTCCACCAGGGGCTCGCCCTTCTGGATGTGGCTGGAGAAGATCTTGTGCACCAGGGCCCGGTCCACCCGCTCGTACTTCACGGGCATCTTGCCGGGGGAGATGATGCCCACGATGGGCTCCTTGCTGCAGCGCCCCGTGCAGCCCGTCTTGTGGATGACGATGTCGTCCCGGCCCGAAGCCTGGATGTGCTTCTGGAATTCGTCCAGGGCCTCCAGGGAACCGGCGGCGTGCTCGCAGGTGGCCGAGCCGATCTGGATCTGGATCTTGGCGGAATCGCCGCTTTCAGCCAGCACCGCGTCCGCGTTCTTCCTCAACCTGTCGAAGAAGTCCGCAACCGGGTTTGCCGCGACCGGGTTTGCCATGGGGAGCTCCGTGGGAACTGGGCCGGGGACTGCGGCCAATGTTAGAAAAAATATCGATACAAAATGATCGAATTGGGTTACACTGTTTGCCGTGGTGCCTGATCATGCGTCGCATGACGATGCGGGGTGGGTATCCCATGACCAGAGAGCGTCGAAGACTCGACTCTCGCATTTTGTCGTTCCCCACGGAGCCTACGAATCCAGAGAGAGGGCTCGCGTCAGGTCGACCACAGATCCAAAATAGCCGCACCTCGGGGTGCGTGCGTTGATATAAGTCACATCGGTCACCAGCGCATGCGCGCGCGGTAGGTGAGGGTGGCGCTCCCTTCGGCGGGGACGGCCACCTCGAAGCGGGCCAGGCCGCTGGACTCCTTCGTGAAATCGTGGCTCTTCTGGACGATCTCCCAGTCACCGTAGATCGGCTCCAGCACGGACACCGTGACCGGTTCCTTCTTCGCGTTGCGCACCTCGATCTGGAAGGCGGCCTCCGTCACGTGGCGGTAGGCGCCCTGGACCCCCAGGACCTTGTAGTCGGTCTGCTTGCGGGTGGCGGTGACGTCGAAGGCGTCCCCGAGCTTGAGTCTCACCGTCTCGTTGCGGGGGGTGTGGTCCACGGCGTCCTCGCCCACGAACTGGGGCCGGCCCTGGCCGTCCCGCTTGTACACGCGCACCACGCCCTTGGGCATGGGCATGCCCATGCGGGATTCCTCGCGGTTGCGGAACTCAACGAAAACGCCCACCTTGGACTTCTCGCCCAGGTCCTCGTAGCGGGCCTGGTAGTAGTAGGGCTCCCCGCGCAGGAGGTACTCCTTGCGCACCGGCACGCCCTGGGCGGTGAGCAGGGCCACCTGCTTGGTCTGGTTCTCCTTGAGGGTGGTGAGGCGGTCCAGGGTGTAGAGGTGGTACTCGAAGAGGTTCTCCTCCTTCATTTCGGCCCGGCCGGAAGCCTTGGCCATGGTCATCATGGGGGCCGCCTGGGGGGCCCGGTTCGCGGGGGCCCGGTGCACGTCGCCGGCCACCAGCTGCAGGGTGGCGTTGGGGTAGGCGGACCCGCTCTGGTTGGTGAGGGTGACCCAGCCGCTGAGGTCCAGGGTCTTCTCGTCGGGGGAGAGGTTGGCCACGTAGTCGGCGCGCCAGGAGAGGCCGCCGGTGAGGTAGCTCAGCTCGAGCTTCTGGGCGTGGTCCCGGGGGGAGTGGAGGCTGAGCACCAGGGTGGGGCGGGCCCTGAGGTTGGCGGGCACCCCGGGGTAGATGATCCGGCCCGGGATGCTCGTCTCGATGCGGTCGGGGAACTTCAGCACCACGCCGCCGTTGGTGGCCAGCACCTCGGCCTCCTCCCGCGTCTCCCGGGAGCCGGCCCCTTCGGGGTTGGGCTTCTGGGAGACGACGGTGACCTTGCGGCCCACGTACTTCTCCAGCAGCTTCTGGGGCGTGAGCAGGTCGAAATCGAAGTTCTGTTCGTTGATCCAGAAGTCCTTGGCCTCGGTCAGGTTGCGGATCAGGGCCGTTTCGGGCCGGATCTGGGCCGAAACCTCCTGGAAGGCCAGGTCCAGGTCCCCCTTGGGCAGCCGCACCTCCCGCAGATCCTTGACGAGCGCAAGATTGTCGTTGTAGATGGTCACGGCCAGGCCCTGCTGGTCCTTGAGGGTGGTGGTCTGTTCGGGGCTCTGGGCCGCGAGCAGGGCCGGAAGGGAGGCGAGGGCGAGGATGCGCATGGGTTCTCCTGGGTGTCCCGGGGATTCGGGTCCCAGTTTAGACCTCCGGGGAAGCCGGATCGTTCCCGATTCAGGCGGAAATTTCCGACAGCTCCTCCACGGAGAGGACCCGGTCCACGTCCAGGAGGATCATGAACTCGCCGTCCACCTTGCCGATCCCCTCCAGGAAGTCGCTGCGGAGGCTGCCTCCGAAGGCCGGCGGGGGCTCGATGTCGGCGGCGGCGATGTCCAGCACCGCCCGCACCTGGTCCACCAGGAAGCCCAGGGCCAGGGCGCCGCCGGGGTGATCCACCTCCAGCACGACCACGCAGGTGCGCCGGGATGGTTCGCGGGCCCCGCGGCCGAAACGCACCGCCAGGTCCAGGACGGGCACCACGGCGCCCCGGAGGTTGATCACGCCCCGGATGAAGGCGGGCATCATGGGGACGCGGGTGAGGGCGCCGTACTGGATGACCTCCTTGATGGAGCGGATCTCCATGGCGTACGTCTCGCCGTCCAGCACGAAGGCGAGATACTGGCGGGAGGCCTGGCCGTGGACGGGGGCGGAGGCGCGGCGGTTGACGGTCATGGGTTGGGTCATGGCGTCCATCCTCAGAACCGCGCGAAGCCGGGTTCGTCGAAGGTGCGGGCATCCCGGACCCTGGGGAGGGCGGCGGCCTTGCGCCGGGCGGGCTCGGCGGAGCCCCCCTTGAGCCGGAAGAAGGCCATGACGTTCTGGAGTTCCAGGGCGTTGGAGGTCACCTCCTCGGCGGTGGAGGCCAGCTCCTCGGACGCGGCCGCGTTCTGGGCCACGGCCTGGCTGATCTGGGCGATGGCGCCGTTGATCTGGCCCACGCCGGAGTTCTGCTCGGCGCTGGCGGAGGCGATCTCCGACACCAGGTCCGAGGTCTTCTGGATGGAGGGCACGATGGTGCCCAGGAGATGCCCGGCGCGCTCCGCGAGATCCACGCTGCCCGAGGCGAGCCGGCTGATCTCCTCCGCCGCCACCTGGCTGCGCTCGGCCAGCTTGCGCACTTCGGCGGCCACCACCGCGAAGCCCCGGCCGTGCTCGCCGGCCCGGCCCGCCTCAATGGCCGCGTTCAGGGCCAGGAGGTTGGTCTGGTAGGCGATGTCGTCGATGATGCCGATCTTCTGCGCGATCTCCCTCATGGCGCCCACGGTCTCCCGCACGGCCTGGCCTCCCTCCACGGTGTCCTTGGCGGTGGCGGTGGCGAGGCCCCCGGTGGTGCGGGCGTTGTCGTTGGTCTGGGCGATGGAGGCGCTCATCTGCTCCATGGAGGCGCTGGTCTCCTCCACGCTCGCGGCCTGTTCACTGGCGCCCTGGCTGATGGACTGGGCCGTGGAACTGAGCTGCTCGGCGGCCCCGGCCATGGAATTGGAGGCTTCCTGCACCTTGCCCACCACCTCCGAAAGGCGGCCGACCATGTCCTTGATGGAGGCCATCATGCTGGTGGTGTCCCCGGGGGCGGTGTTCACGTCCACGGAGAGATCGCCCGCCGCCACCCGCCGCGCCACGTCGGAGGCCTCCGAGAGTTCGCCCCCCACCTGCTTGCGGAGGATGCTGGAAACGGCCAGGCCCAGGCCCACCGCCACCGCGAAGCCCAGGGCGATGAGGGCCAGGGTCTGGTTCTGGATGGAGGCGACGGCTTCCAGGCTTTTCTTCTGGGTGGCCGCGGCGTCCTGGAGGTTGACCTCCTCGATGGCCTTGAAGGTCCTGTCCAGTTCCAGGGTCTTGGGCCGCACTTCCGCGAAGAGGAAGGTGCTGGCCTCGGCGTGCTTGTTGGCGTCCACCAGGGCGAGGAAGCGCTTGTTGGCCTCCTCGTAGGGGCCCCAGATCTTGTCGAAGGAGGCCCAGAGGGCCACTTCTTCCGGGGCCATGCGCGTGGCGCGCTCCTCCTTGATGCGTTCGAACAGGTTGGCCTGGGCGGCGGCCAGGCCCTCGCCCACCGTGCGCCGGTGCTCGGCGTCGGGGGCCACGTAGTAGTTGTTCACGAGGCGGGCGTACATGACCCCCGCGCTGCGGGCCTTGCCCACCAGGGACACCGAGATGAGGTTGTTGTCATACATCTCCTTCATCATTCCGGCCACGGTGCGGGTGTTGCCCAGGCCCCGCAGGCCCACCAGGACGGCCACGAGGGCCACCAGGGTGAACGCGAGGATGAGCTGGGTCGCCAGTTTCAGGTTGCGGTACCACGTCATGGGATCTCCTTGGACAGGGCTCGGCCCGGCCCGCCGGAGAACGGCTCCGGGGACCTGCCTTCCGCCATCAAGTGTGAATGAATCTCAGTTCCCGGCCATACGCTGCATTACCTAGTCCATTTTTCCGACCCACTCCAGCTATCACTACCGAAGCCAGCACATCGTCTTCCCATGAAAACTACAGCCTTCCCCCTTCGCCAGGAATGACCTGGGTTCGGCGCTTCATCCCCTTCATCCTGATCATCCGATTCATCCCTGTTCCAGCAGGGCCATAGCCGGGATGGGTCGGGGCATGCAGAGCAACTACGCGCCGCCCCACCCCGGCGCTGGCCCTGCGGGAACAGGGATGAATCAGATGGACTGGATGAAGGGGATAGAAACCGGATCGAATTCGGATCGTGAATTCCGGCGAGTTGCCCCGACCGAAAATCCGTGCGATTGGACTTACGGTTTTATGAGGTGGGGTGGGTCGGGGAAGTTGGGCTAGTGTGCTGGGGTTAACCAGGAGAAATGCCAAACGCTGGGGCGCTGAGGGCTCGCTGGGGCGCTGGGGAAAGGCATACCCTGGGTGCTCTCCCCGAATTCGTGTCCTGGGTCCCTCCCGGGGTTCCTGCCGCCCTTCCTTAGGCCTGCTCTCCTGCTTTTCCCAGCGCCCCAGCGAGCCCTCAGCGCCCCAGCGTTTCAGCTTTTCGCCCGTTTTTCCGTCACGCTCCGGACAGGCCGTTCAGATCATGAACCAAATACGAATAAAGCCCCTCATCCCTTGCATTTGGCATTTTTAGAACCCCCGCTTCAGGCGGGAAGCGTCAACGGAGCGTAATGACCGTCGCCCCGGCTCCGCCCTGGGCCTGGGGGGCGTCCTCCACCTTGGCGATGCCGGGGTGGCCTTTCAGGGCCTCGCGCACGGCGGCTTTCAACCGGCCGGTGCCGTGGCCGTGGACGACGCGGATGAACTTCTGGCCGGCGGCGAGGGAGGCCTCCACGAAGCGGTGGATCTCGGTGTCCACGTCGTCCGAGGCCCGGCCGATGAGGTTGATCTCGGACTGGATGTCCTCGGCGCCGCCCCGGAAGCGCACGGAGCCCCGGCGGGGGCTTTCGGAGCCCAGGGCGCCCCGGTGGATGGGCTCGAGCTCCCCGGCCCGGGTCTCCATGCGCCTTCCCTGGGGGGTCTCCAGCATGACCCGGTCCCCCTTGAGGCTGGCGATGCGGCCCTCCACGCCCAGGCCCCGGTGCCGGGCGTAGCCGCCCTCCCGCAGTTGCGGGGCGTCCTGGGGCCGGGGCGGGGCGGCCCCGGCCCGGAGCTCGGCGCGGGCGATGTGCTCCATGGTCTTGACCCGCTCCCGGGCCTCGGTGCCCACGCGGTCGGCGTTGAAGGGCTCGGTGGCCCGGTGCTTCTCCTTGAGCTCCTTCACGAGGCGCTTGGATTCGTGATCGATGAAGTCGAGCACCCGCTGGACCTTCTCGGCGGATTCCCGCTGGAACTTCTCCTGGGAAAGGCGCAGGGCCTCCTCCCGGCCCGCGAGGATCCTGCGGTCCTTCTCCACGGCGGCGGCGGCCTCCCGCAGGGCCTGGGTCTCGTCCGCCAGGCGCAGGCGATCGGCCTCCAGCTGCCGGAGGAATTCCCGCCAGTCCTGCTCCCGCCGGCCCAGCACCTTCTCGGCGTGGTCCAGGATGGACCGGGGCAGGCCCAGCTTGGCGGCGATGGTGAGGGCCCGGCTCTGGCCGGGCATGCCCACCATGAGGCGGTAGGTGGGGGCCAGGCGCTCCTCGTCGAACTGCACCGAGGCGTTCTGGAAGCGGGGGTGGCGCAGGGCCCACTGGCTGATCTCCCCCAGGTGGGTGGAGCAGAGCACCCAGCACTGGCGCCGGGACAGGGCCTGCAGGAGGGCGATGCCCAGGGCCGCGCCCTCCTTGGGGTCGGTGCCCGTGCCCAGCTCGTCCAGCAGCACCAGGCCCCCGGAGCGGGCCTGGCCCACGATGCGCTTGAGGTGGAGGATGTGGCTGGAGAACGTGGACAGGCTGCCGATGAGGGTCTGGTGGTCCCCGATGTCGGCGTGGAGGGTGGCCATCTCGGGCACCTCGGTGCCGGGCCGCGCCGGGATGGCGCAGCCGGACCGGGCCAGGGCGGTGAGCAGCCCCACCGTCTTGAGGACGACGGTCTTGCCGCCGGTGTTGGAGCCGGAGATGACCACGCCGGGGCGCTCCCGGTCCAGTTCCAGGGTCAGGGGCACGGCCTCGTGGTCCAGGGGGTCCAGGTCCAGGGCGGCGCGCACGTTGGGCAGGAGCAGGGGATGGCGGGCCTCCTGGAGGTGGAGCCGGTCCCGGCCCAGGTCGGGCAGGACCCCGTCGCACAGGGCGCCCCAGCGCAGCAGGGCCAGGGCCTCGTCCGCGTCGGCCTGGAAGCGGTGCCAGCGCTCGAAATCGAAGCGCCGGGCCCGGAGCCCCTCCAGCAGGTCCCGCAGGAAGGCCTGGACGGCCTGCATGTACTCGCGGTCGGCCTCCACGTGGTCGTTGTTGAGGGAGACCGCCTCGAAGGGCTCCACGAACACCGTGGCGCCGCTGCTGGAGCGGTCCAGCACGAGCCCGGGGACCATGCCCCGGCGCTCGGTGCGCACCGGGAGGCAGAAGCGCCCGTTGCGCTCCACCACGTTGAACTCCTGGAAGGCGTCGGGGAAATCCCGGAGGATGCGCTGGAGGCGGTTGCTGATGGCCTGGTAGCACCGGGACCGGGCCCGGTGCAGGTCGGCCAGGCCCGGCACCCGCATGGGGTCCAGCTGGCCGTCCTCGGTGAAGCTCCGGCCCAGCTGGTCGGCCACGGGGCCCGGGTCGGGCAGGAGGTCGGCGGTGACCTGGAGCCGGTCGATGCCCAGTTCCGTGCCCTCGGGCCCGGGCTGGTCCCCGGGCCATTCCAGGCCCCGGACCGTGCGCAGGAGGGTGGCCAGGGAGCGCAGCCCCTCCCGGAGCTGGCGCCAATGCTCGGGCAGGGGCCACCCGGCGGGGTTGATCACCTCGTCCAGGGCCTCGTCGAAGGGCACGATGGGCAGGGAGCCGGGGTCCAGGGACCAGGCGGGTCCCAGCTCCATCTGCTTCAGGCGCCGCAGGCCGCAGAGCCCGTCCCAGGGATGGAGGGCCTGGAGCCCGGCGCGGCCCAGGCGGGTGCGCGCACCCCCCGCCACCAGGGCGGCCAGGGTGGGGAATTCCACGGCTTGGAGTTCGGATGCGAGGGGGGGCTTGGTCATGGGGGCACGAAAAAGGCCCGCCGTGGGCGGGCCTTCCTATCCTATCGGAAACGAGGGCATCAGCCCATCAGCCTCCGCTCCTGGGCGAGGCGCTTCAGCGTCTTCTTGCGGGCGGCGAGCATCTTCCGCTTGCGCTTGGCGCTGGGCTTCTCGTAGTGCTGACGCTTCTTCAGCTCGCTGAGAATTCCAGACTTCTCGCACTTCCGCTTGAAGCGGCGAAGCGCGTTCTCGAAAGTTTCATCTTCCTTGATTTTGACCAGTGGCATGTGGGGACACCTCCTTCCGCCTTGATTTCGCCCGGAAACCTGAACACCGGTTCCAGGGCCGTCCACCAGACTACCACGGGGTCGCAGGCGGCGCCAGCCTTCATTGGGGAAGATGAGCAGTTGGCCGCGTCCGCTCCTGCGGTCTATAATCCAGTTTTCTCGAGAATTTAATGGCCCAGGCTCACCTGCTCATCGTGGACGGCGAATCCTTCCGGACCCCCGACCTCTCCGCCCTCATGCGGAACGAAGGCTGGGACGTGGTCTGGGTGCAGGGCGCCCCCAGCGGGTTCGGGGGGGCCGCGGCCACGCCCCCGGACGTGGTCCTGTTCGACCCCAAGGTCATCGGCGGGGAGGGCCTGTCCCTCCTGCGGGACCTCCAGGCCCGCAAGCCCGGCATCCCCCTGGTGGCCCTGGGGGGCGCGGAATCCGACGCGGCCTGGGCCGCCAAGGCCGGCCTGGACACCCGGGCCCTGCACCGCATGGGCCGGGACGTGTCCACCCAGGCCTGGCCCGCGACCCTGAGGTCCTGCCTGGGGGGCTTCGGCCCCGGGGCCCAGAAGTTCACCACCGAGGACCTCTTCGCCGACATCCTCGCCGACATGGACGAGGTTCCCCCCGAGCCGCCCCGGGCCGTGACCCCGCCGCTGCCCAAGGACTTCACCCTCGGCGGGATACCCAGCATCTCGGGCTTCTTCGAGGGGTCCGAGGTGGACATCAAGGCCACCGGACCCCTGCCGCGGCTCCCGGAGGACTGGCCCCCGCCCCCCCCGCCTCCGGCGCCGGCCCCCGCGGAGGAGAGCATGGAGGAGTTCGGCAACTACTACCTCCTGGAGAAGGTGGCCGTGGGGGGCATGGCCGAGCTCTTCAAGGCCCGCCAGCGCGGGGTCCACGATTTCGAGAAGATCGTGGCCATCAAGCGCATCCTCCCCCACCTCTCGGACAACGACGAGTTCGTGCGGATGTTCATCGACGAGGCCAAGCTCGCCGCCCAGCTGACCCATCCCAACATCTGCCAGATCTTCGATCTGGGGAAGGCGATGGGGTTCTACTACATCGCCATGGAGTTCGTGGACGGCCGGGACCTGCGCAGCCTGCTGCGCAAGGTGCGGGAGTACCGCCTGCCGGTGCCCGAGCCCATCGCCGCCGCCGTCACCATGAAGGTGGCCAGCGCCCTGGACTACGCCCACCGCAAGCGCGGGATCAACGACAAGGAACTCAAGCTCGTCCACCGGGACATCAGCCCCCAGAACATCCTCATCTCCTACGAGGGCGCGGTGAAGCTGGTGGACTTCGGCATCGCCAAGGCCGCCACCAAGAGCACCCAGACCATGGCCGGCGCCCTCAAGGGCAAGCTCCTGTACATGAGCCCCGAGCAGGCCCTGGGGGGAGCCCTGGACGGCCGGTCCGATATCTACTCCCTGGGCCTGGTGCTTTTCGAGCTGCTCACCGGGGAGCGCTGCTTTCAGGCGGACAGCGAGCTGGGGGTGCTCGAGAAGGTGCGCATGGGCAAGGTCCAGGAGGTGCGCGCGGTGAATCCGGCCGTGAGCCCCGCCATGGCGGCCATCGTGAACAAGGCCCTGAACCGGGACGTGGATCACCGCTACGTGTCGGCCCGGTTCCTGGAGCGGGACCTGAAGAACCTGCTGGTGAAGACCAGCAGCGAGCCCACCGAACACGACGTGGCCGAGTACGTGAACATGGTCCTCAAGGGGACCCGGGCCGAACTGGAGGAACTCCTGCAGCACCGGTACCCGGACCTCGCCCAGCCCGCCCCCGCGCAGCCTCCGCCGCCGCCCCGCCCCCTCCAGGCCCAGCCCCTGCCGGCCCAGCCGCAGCCCCAGCGGGTTCGCCCCCCGGAACCCATGCCCATGCCCCCTCCCGCCTCCATGGGATCCACCCAGCAGCCCCTGTGGCTGATCCCCGTCCTCGTCGCCCTCATCGCCGGGGTGGCTTGGGTGGCCTACAAGATATTCAACTAGGCCAATTCCAGGTATCCTGATCCATCCGAGATTTTGGTGCGCACCGTTTCTTGTATATGGAGAATTCATGGACCTCAACAGGGATCAGAACCAGTTCTACGAGCAGGCCCGGGAGCGTTGCCGCCAGGACGTTGAGCAGATGAACAACACCATCCGGGTGGAATGGCAGCACCTGAACGACGAGATCAAGCGCGTCCAGGAACTCATCCAGACCCTGGAGACCCGCAAGCAGACCGTGGGCCAGATCTACGCTTCCTCCAGCGAGATGCTCGGCCTGGCCAACGACCTGGACGTGTCGCCCGCCATCAAGGACACGGCCGAGGACACCGCCGACGACCTGGGCGTCGGGGAGATCGATCTCTGATCCATGCCAATGCGGGCGTCGTCACAACGGACCCTGGGGCAGCCCGGGGTCCGCTTCGTTCCGGGGAGGACCTTTGAGCGATGAGAGCGGGCAGATCCGGCGGGCCCGGGGGAAGTTCGCGGCCATGGCCACGGCCTTCTTCCTGGGCGTGTTCAACGACAACTATTACAAGCAGGCCGTCCTGGTCCTCGCCGTGGCCGCGGGGCGCACCAGCCTGCAGGGGGTGGCGATCTTCGTGTTCACCTTCCCCTACCTGCTCTTCGCGGCTCCGGCGGGCTGGGCCTCGGACCGGTTCTCCAAGCGCTCCGTGGTCATCGCGGCCAAGGCGGTGGAGTTGGCCGCCATGCTGGTGGGGGCGGCGGGCATCGCGTGGGGTAATTGGTGGCTCATCATGATCATGCTGGGCACCATGGGCACCCAGGCCGCGTTCATGAGCCCGGCCATCAACGGCTCCATTCCCGAACTGTACCCCGGGGACTACGTGACCCGGGCCAACGGGGTGCTGCGCATGGTGGTGACGGTGGGCATCCTCGTGGGCATCGCGGCGGCGGGCTTCACCCTGGACGTGGCCGGCCCGGCCTTCCACGGCGTGGAGCGGGGGCGGCTCCTGGTGGGCGCCGGGGTGGTCCTGGTGGCCCTGGGCGGCCTGGCGGTGAGCTTCCGGGTGGCCTCCCATCCCGCCGCGGACCCCGGGGCCCCCTTCCCGTGGCTGGGCCCCCTGGCCACCCTGCGGGACCTCTCGGCCATCCGCAAGGACGGCCTCCTGGCCTTCACCGTGGGGGCCTCGGTGTTCATCTGGTTCTCGGGTTCCCTGCAGGTGCTGCTCATCAACCCCCTGGGGATCCAGGAACTGGGCCTGAGCAAGTCCCTGACCAGCGCCCTCATCGTCAGCCAGCTCATGGGCATCGCCGCCGGCGGCATCCTCAGCCCCCGGTGGGCCAAGGGCGACGGCTGGCACCGGGTGCTGGCGCCCGCGGGCGCCGGCATGGGCCTGGCCATGATGGCGCTGCCCGCCCTGCGCCTGCTGCCGGCGCCCCTGGTGGTGCCCGCGGTGTTCCTGGCGGTGGCCCTGGTGGGGCTGTTCGGGGGGATCTTCCTCATCCCCGTGGAGAGCTTCATCCAGCGCCGCCCCGAGGCCGCCCGCAGGGGCGCGGTGCTGGCCGCGGCCAACTTCGCGGTGTTCGGCGGGATCATGTTGAGCGGACCCCTGTCGAATCTCCTCAACGCCCACTGGGCCCCCACCACGGGAATGGGCGTCGTGGGGGCCCTGGCCCTCGTCCTCAGCGCGGGGATGCGGGTCCTCCTCAGGAGTGCGAAATGGGCGTGATGGCCTCCCTCTTCATCGGCGTGGGGCGCGTCCTCCTCTCCCTGCGCTACCGCATCCGGGTGCAGGGCCTGGAGGACGTGGCCGCCCGGGGCACCGGCGGGATCCTCTTCCTGCCCAACCACCCCGCCCTCATCGACCCGGTCATCGTGGCCGGGACCCTGTACCCCCGCTTCCGCCCGGCCTCGCTGGCGGACCGGGACCGCATCGCCGGCCCCGGCATCAACTGGATCACCCGCCAGTTCGGGGTCAAGGCGCTGCCGGACCTGGCCAAGTACGGTGAAAGCTGCCGGCCCGAAGTGGAGCGGGTGATCCGGGAATGCGGGGAGGACCTGGCGGCGGGAAGGAACCTCCTCCTCTACCCCGGCGGGCATCTCATGCGCAGCCGCCGGGAGGACCTGGGGGGCAACAGCGCCGTGGAGACCATCCTCGCCGCCGCGCCCGGGGCGCGGGTGGTGCTGGTGCGCACCCGGGGCCTCTGGGGGAGCCGCTTCAGCCGCGCCGCAGGCCACTCCCCGGACTTCGTGAAGGTCCTCCTGCGCCAGGGCCTGGATATCCTCGCCAGCTTCATCTTCTTCTGCCCCCGCCGGGACGTGACGGTGGAAATGATCGAACCCGCCGACTTCCCGCGGAACGAGGGCCGGGAGGCCATGAACCGGCGGATGGAGGCCTTCTTCAACGAGGATGCGCCCCCCGCCCTCCACGTGCCCGCCACGCCCTGGGAGCCCGGGGGCCGCCGGGTCATCCCCGATCCGCCGCAGGTGCGCCTGCAGGGCGACCCGGGGCAGGCCTCCCCCGTGGTGCGCGAGCAGGTGCTGGCCAAGCTCCGGGACATGTCCGGCAAGCCCGGGCTGGGGGATGGCGACCAGCTCGCCCGGGACCTGGGCATGGACAGCCTCATGCGCCTGGAGCTCCAGCTGTGGATCGAGCAGGAATTCGGCCACCACCTGGGCGACCCGGATTCCCTCGTGACCGTGGGCGACGCCCTCCTGGCGGCCTCGGGCCACACCCTGGACACCGCCGGGGCCCCCCTCAAGCCCGTGCCCTCGTCCTGGTTCCGCCACATGGGCCTGCCCGCGATGGTGCCGGAGGGCGCCACCATCCCCGAGGTCTTCCTCCGCCAGGCGGCGCGGGACCCCGGCAGGACGGTCATCGCGGACCAGGCTTCGGGGGTGCGCACCTACCGCGACATCATCACCTCGATCCTGGCCCTCAAGCCGGTCCTGGAGGCCATCGAGGGCCCCTACGTGGGCATCATGCTGCCCTCCAGCGTGGGCGCGGCGGTGCTGTACCTGGCCGTGCTGTTCGCGGGCAAGACGCCGGTCATGGTGAACTGGACCACCGGCGTGCGGAACATGACCCACGGCCTGGACCTGCTGGACGTCAGGCGGGTGCTCACGGTGGGCAAGGTGGTGGAGCGCATCCAGTCCCAGGGCATGGACCTGGAGGCCCTGCGGGACCGCCTCCTCCTCATGGAGGACGTGGGCGCCTCGCTCACCGGGGGGGCCAAGCTCAAGGCCCTGCTCCGGGCCTGGGTCTCCTGGAAGCCCCTGCGCCGGGCCCGGATCCCCGGCACCGCCGTGGTGCTCTTCACCAGCGGCAGCGAGAACCTGCCCAAGGCCGTGCCCCTGACCCACGCCAACCTGCTGGCCAACGTGCGGGACATCGCGGCGGAGTACCGGTTCCTGGACGGGGCCCGCTTCGTGGGGTTCCTGCCGCCCTTCCATTCCTTCGGGCTCACCGGCACCGTGGTCCTGCCCCTGTGCTGCGGGTTCCAGGCGGTGTACTACCCGGTGCCCACCGACGGCACCGCCCTGGCCCGGCACATCGAGGCCTACCGCGTCACCGCCCTGGTGGGCACCCCCACCTTCCTCAACGGCATCGTGCGGGTGGCGCGCACGGCCCAGCTGGAATCCCTGGGATTCGTCATCACCGGGGCCGAGAAATGCCCCGAAGCGCTCTTCGAGGCCATCCACGAGCGGTGGCCGGGCATGGTGATCCTGGAGGGCTACGGCATCACCGAATGCTCGCCGGTGGTCGCCGCCAACCGCGAGGAGCGCCGGCGGCACGGGACCATCGGGTGGTGCATGCCTTCCGTGGCCCACGTCCTGGTGGATCCCGACACCGGCGAACGCGCCCCGGCCGGGTCCATGGGCATGCTCCTGGTGAGGGGCCCCAGCGTCTTCGGGGGCTACCTGGGGTTCGACGGGCCTTCCCCGTTCGTGGAGTTCGAAGGCCACGCCTGGTACCGCACCGGGGACCTGGTGCGGGAGGAGGACGGCATGCTGGCCTTCGCGGGCCGGCTGAAGCGCTTCGTGAAGATGGGCGGCGAGATGGTGAGCCTGCCGGCGGTGGAGGAGGCCCTCCTGGCCCGCTTCCAGGACCCCGAAGCCGACGAGGCGTCCCTGGCCGTGGAGGCCCGGGAGGAGGGCCACGCCGTGGAACTGACCCTCTTCACCACCCGGGGCCTCACGCGGGAGGAGGCCAACCAGGCCATTCGCGAGGCGGGCCTCAGCCCCATCCACAACATCCGCTCCGTGATCCCCCTGCCGAAGATCCCGGTGCTGGGAACGGGAAAGACGGATTACCGGGCGCTCAAGTCCCTGCTCTAGCGTCGTCGGGGGTGGGCTCGCGGTTTCCCAGCATCGTGTGGGGGGGGAACCAGCGGTCCAGGACGGCCACGTGCCGGGCCGCGAATTCCCGGGCCAGGAAGCCGGTCCTGGCCCTCAGGGGCACCTTTGAGGTGTCCGCGGCCACGCCGGTGGCCTCCAGGCCCATGCTGGAGGCCAGGTACAGGGCCCGGGGCAGGTGGAAGTCCGAGGTGACCACCACGGCGCGGCGGACCCCGAAGACGGCCTGGGCCCGGCGCAGGCTGTCATAGGTGCGCCTGCCGCCGTAGTCGCTGACCACGAACTCCACGGGGATCCCCCTGCGGATGAGCCACTTGCGCATGGCCTGGGGCTCGTTGTAGTTCTGGGCCCGGTTGTCGCCGGACACCAGGATCCAGCCCACCTTGCCGGCCCGGAAAAGCGCCAGGGCGGTTTCCAGGCGGCCCTCCAGGATCGGCGAGGGCTCCCCGTCGGCGTAGACGCCGGCCCCCAGGACCAGGGCGGGGCCCCGCTGCGCGGGAAGGGCGTCCCGCAGAAAAATGCGGGAAGCGAACTCCTTGGGGAACCATAGGAGAATCCAAAGCAAATCAATGGTAAAGAATACAAGAAGGGTTGCCCACAGCCACCGCCGTGAACCGGATCGGAGAGTAACCCAGGCAGATAGTCCCATCGTGAGTTAGCATAGTCCCTTACCCCCAACGGGGCCCATCGCGAGTGAGAATTAATGAATCATACAAGCCCCGTGCGGCCATTTTCTCGTCCCTACCCCCGCGTGGGTGTCGCGCTCACCGTGCCCGCGCTGCTGGCCCTGACGGCCACGGGCTGCTACCGGGCCACGGGCTTCCAGCGGACCACCGTCGTGGCGGAGGCCATCCCCGAAGCCGGCGGTGACCGGGTCGCGGGCCTGAAATCCACCGCCGGCCCTGGCGACTACTACCTGGGCAACGACTTCGTGCAGATCGCCATCGACGGCACCCGCTGGGGGGACGCCTCCCAGCAGCCCATCGCCGGCGCCGCCTCGGGCGGCAGCATCGTGGACGCGGGCTACGTGGCCCTGGACACCAGCTACCAGCGGGTCAACATGCCCGCGGACACCCTCGAACGGCTCACCCCCGTCGTCAACCAGGACCCCGATCTCCAGCTGGTCTTCGACACCTTCGAACCCGAGACGCTCACGGAACCCAGCACCCTCACCATGAGGGGCCGCATCCTGGACAGGGCCCACAAGATCCCGGGCGCCGCCTGGGACGATTCCGGCCGCGTGCTGGGCGTCAGCGTGGTCCATGTCCTCTCCCTGGCCAAGCTCAACCGTTACGTCCTGGCCACCACCACCATCGTCAACGAGAGCGGCTCTCCCGTGGGCGTGCGCAGCATCGGGGACGCCCTCCACCAGACCTCCAGCGGCTACCGCTTCTGCGTGCCCGCGGGGGTCAACGTGTACGGCCAGCCCTTGAACCTGACGGATGCGGACGACAACAACTGGGGCGTCCGGATCCCGGGGAGCGATTTCGGCAATCCCATCGCCACCTCCGTGCAGTCCCCCATGGTGGTCCTCATGGCCGTGGAACCCAGCGCCGGCGCCGTGGATTCCCACGCCTCCATCGGGATCATGTCGCAGGACGCGCCCGCCCTCGCCGTCGCCGCGGACCGCCAGGACGCCCAGGACACCCTCCGGCCCTCGTTCCCCGAGCGCCTGGTGGCGGGCAGCCTTCCCCTCCCGCCCGCGGGCCTCGCCGCGGGCGCCTCCCTCTCCTACAACCGGCGCCTGTACATCCTGGGCGGCATCAGCAGCGATTCCTCCACCCCGAACCACGGCCAGGTCCTTTTCGACGAGATGGCCCTGGCGAAGTACAACACCACCGACGGCCTCTGGCCCCAGGGCTTCGGCCAGCTCCAGTTCTCGCTCACGGGATCGGCCATGAAGCAGGGGCCCCTCTCCACCGAAGTCCGGGTGGAGCGCAACGCGGGCCAGACCGGCAATGCCATCTGGATCCCCGAGCGGGTGGTCTGGCTCGAGCCCGGCGAGAACATCACCAGCATCTCCACCTTCCCGAGCGACAGCACGACGATGTACCTGCCCGTGGGCACCTACCGGATCGTGGTCACAAACAAGGTGGGCCAGCAGGTCAAGTACCAGAGCGTGAACTCGTACAACACCCTGCGCCCCCTCCTCAGCGGGCCCATCGCCATCTTTCCCAGCCAGGGCTACTACGTGGGTCCAACCGACTACCTGTGCCCCGAAGCCAAGGACATCGTCAGCTCCACGGGCTCCGCGTTCCGGAGCCTCTACGCCGCCCACCTGTTCGATACCCGGGAGGCCGATGCCCCGACGGGCAACCTGCAGCCCATGCGCTTCACATTCAAGGGCACCGGGATCACGCCCGATCCCGAGCTCCGGAGGACCCGGACCCTTTCGTCCTATTTCGACGCCATCACCAAGAAGGTGGCCGTCGTGGGCAGCGGTGCGGGGCAGAGCCAGTTCCGCGCCGGCAACGAGATGTTCGGCACCGGGTTCTTCTCCAACGTCCCGAACGTCTACTTCTGGTTGGCCAACGGCTCCTCCACGGGCCAGGTCACCGAAACCGGCAACCCCCTGATCCAGGGCGGCACCTACCGCGCCTACGCCACCCACGGGCCCCTTTCCAACCTCCAGAGCGCGGACATCACCGCGTACGAGGGCCAGACCGCCACATCCCACTCCTTCATCGTCTGGCCCCGGGCCTTGCCCGCGGGCTGGACCACCTTCGACGTGCCCGGGCCCTCCCAGGCCAGCGGCGGCGGGTACCTCCCCGTGGAGAAGCTGGTTTCGGCCCTGGCCGAGGCCGTGCAGGTGGTGGCCTCCACCGAGAAGGACCTCGGCACGGACGGCAACCGGCTCTACAACGACTTCCGCACCGAGTTCGACTATGTCGGCTGGAGCGCCGGCCAGCTTTCCGCCGTCAAGAACGATCCCTTCGTCATGAACGCCCGCACCTCCGAACTGCCCGGCTACGGTGCCGTCACCGCGCTGTCCACCCCCGCGGCCACCGCCTACCGTTTCGGCGGCGCGCTCCAGCCCGAGAACTGGACCCTCTCCGATTTCATCACGCAGGCCAAGGGCTCCTTCACCATCGTGCACCGCCCCCGGGGCGCCAGCGGGCTCTTCACCCTCAAGGGCTTCGACCCCGCCGTGCCCGTGGGCACCGGCGTCAACGCCTGGTGGAACGAATCGGGCTTCTACGCCAACGGCACCGTCAACGGCGCCTTCGACGCCATCGAGCTCCTGCGGGGCGAGGGCTTCGTGAAGACGGCCCCCGATCCCTGGTTCCAGGAATTCCTCCAGGTCCGCTCCGACTGGTTCGGCCTCCTCAACCAGCAGACCCCCGCGGCCTTCACCAAGGCCCTGGGCCTGTCCTCGGCGAAGTTCAGCCTCGACACGCCCGTGGGCCTGGCCCGCACCTACCTCAAGGCCACGCCCGTCCTCACCAATCCGCCCATTGCCGGCACCGCGCCCACCTCGGACCTGATCCAGGATCTCTCCACGGTTTCCGCTGCCCTGAAGTCCGGCGCCGCCGTGGCCTCCACCGGCCCCTTCCTGGACGTGACGGTGGGGGGCACGGGCCCCGGCGGCCTGGTGAAGGGCCCCATGGCCACCGCCAACGTCGTGGTGAACCTCTACAGGACGGACTGGATGCCCGTGGACCAGGTGCGCATCGTCGTGAACGGCGTGGTGGCCACCACCCTGGATCCCTCCAGCCTCACCCAGTCCGCCACGGACAACCGCCTCTTCAGCGCCACCGTTCCCGTCGCCCTGCCCACCACGGGCACCGGGGCCTGGATCGTGGTGGAGGCCGGCGTCCCCCTGGACCAGACCGGGCCCTACCGGGCCGGGACGCCCTGGTACGAAATCATGCGGGGCATCTACCCCATCGCCGTCACCAACCCCATCTTCATCGATGTGACGGGGACCGGCTACACCCACCCCTGACGTGATCCCATGAGCGAGTGGCTCCCCCAACGCCTGCCCGAGGACATCGAGGCCGAACGCGCGCTGCTGGCCACCTGCTGCGCGCCCGGGGCCGAGACGGCTGCGGCCGAAGCGTCCTTCGTCCTCACGGAGGAGGACTTCGTCCACCCCGCGCACCGCGCGGTGTTCAAGGCCCTGAAATCCCTCATCGAAGCCCAGCTGGAGGTGAACTCCCTCACCCTCAAGGACGCCCTGGACCAGGCCGGGGACCTGGGCCGGGTGGGCGGTTTCACCGGGCTGGTGGACCTGCTCAGCGCCGAGGAGGTGGGCCGGCCCAAGGTCCTGGCCGACCTGCTCATCCGCAAGCGCAAGCTGCGACAGCTCATCCGATTGGGCGCCCAGCTGGTGCGCCAGGCGGCTGAGGAGGAGGCGCCCCCCGACACCCTCGTGGAGCAGGCCGCGGTGGATCTCTTCCGCCTGGCCCAGGGCCAGGAGCGCCGCGGGCTCGAGCACATCGGCGACGTGGCCAAGGACGCCATGGAGAACCTCCTGGACCGCCTGGAGGGGCGCGGCTCCACCGGCCTCAAGGTGGGCTTCTCCAGGCTGGACGCCATCACCCAGGGCTTCCAGCCCGGCAACCTCATCGTCCTCGCCGCCCGCCCCGGCATCGGCAAGACGGCCCTGGCCCTGAACTGGCTGCTGCGCTCGGCCATGTACCACCAGGCCCACGCGGCCTTCTTCTCGCTGGAAATGTCCAAGGAGGAGGTCTTCAACCGCCTCCTGTCGGCCCACTGCGCCGTGAACCTCCGGAGCGTGGCCGCGGGCAACTTCGACGAGGCCGTCCAGGCCCGGCTCCTCAAGAGCCGGGACGCCCTGCTGGAGCTCCCCATCTACATCAATGACCAGGCCGCCATCACCACCCGCGAGATCACGGCCATGGTGGACCGCCACCTCTCCCAGGCCAACCACAAGCTGGACCTGCTGATCGTGGACTACCTGCAGCTCCTGAGCAGCCCGGATTCCTCACGCGCCGCCAAGCAGAGCGAGGCCACCCGCATCGGCGAGATCAGCCGCGGCTTCAAGCTCCTGGCCAAGGACCACGGGATCCCCGTGGTGGTGCTCAGCCAGCTCAACCGCGAAGTGGAACACCGCCAGGGCGGGCGCCCCCAGCTGTCGGATTTGCGGGATTCCGGCGCCATCGAGCAGGACGCGGACATGGTCATGTTCATCCACCGCCGCATGCAGCCCCCCGCCGACGGCCAGGTGGAGGACGACCGCAGCGCCGAACTGATCATCGGCAAGCACCGCAACGGCCCCGTGGGCACCGTGGGCCTCTACTTCGAGGGCGAGTACGCCCGGTACCGCGAGATGGAGCGCGCCACCGATTCCGAGATGGGCTGATGGCCGCGGCGCTGCCGGTGTTCCCCCTCTCCTCCAAGGTCACGGCCCTGCGGGGCGTGGGGCCGGCCTTCGCCCAGGCCTTCGAGGACGCGGGGATCACCACCCTCAAGGAGCTGCTCTGGTCCCTGCCGTACCGCTACATCGACCGGGGCACCCTCCAGAAGATCGGCGAGCTGGACACCCGCTGGAGCCCCGACCGGGAGCCCGTGACCGTGCTGGGCACCGTCAAGGACCTGCGCAGCACCACCACCCGCGTGCAGCGCATGGCCCTCACCGAGGTGCTCCTGCAGGACGGCACCGGCACGATCCGCCTCATCTGGTTCAACCAGGGCTACCTGGCCAAGGCCCTGCGGCCTGGGGACCGCATCCTGGCCTTCGGGCCCGTGGCCATGGGCCGGGGGGGCCTGGAGATGCGGGGCCCGGCCTTCGAGAACATGGGCAAGGCCGGGGACGAGGAGAACCTCTGGATCCGGCGCTTCCTCCCCCTCTACCGCAAGCTGGGCCCCATCACCGGGCGGTTCCGCCAGAGGCTGGTGCAGGAGGCCCTGGCCCGCGCCGCGGACCCAGGCGAATGGCTGCCCCCGGACCTGGCCCGGGGCTACCCCGACACCCTGGGCGCCCTGCGGCTGCTGCACCAGCCCCCGGACGACAGTGACGCCGCGCTGCTGGATGCCCACGCCACCCCCGCCCACCAGCGCCTGGCCTGCGAGGAGCTCTTCGCGTTCTCCCTGGGCGTCTCCCTGCGCCGCGCGGGGCGCCTGGCCCGCCGGGGGCAGCGGGTGCCCACCTCCCCCGAACTGCGGGAGCGCCTGAAGGGCTTCCTTCCCTTCCGGCTCACCGGGGCCCAGCGCACCGCCTTCCGGGAGATCGTGGAGGACCTCACCTCGGGCCGGGTCATGCACCGCCTCCTCCAGGGCGACGTGGGCAGCGGCAAGACCCTGGTGGCCTTCCTGGCCATGGCCATGGTGGCCGAGACCGGAGGCCAGGCGGCGCTCCTGGTGCCCACCGAGGTCCTGGCGCGCCAGCACGCCGCCACCTTCCGCCGGATCCTGGCCGGGGAGGCCGGGCGCATGGAGCTGCTCCTGGGCCCCATGAAGGCCGCGGAAAAGCGCGCGGCGCTCTCCCGCATCGCCTCGGGCGAGGCCGCCTACGTGGTGGGCACCCACGCCCTCTTCCAGGAGGCCGTGGCCTTCCACCGGCTCCAGCTGGTGGTGGTGGACGAACAGCACCGCTTCGGCGTGCGCCAGCGGGAGGCCCTCAAGGAGAAGGGCCTGGACCCGCACTGGCTGGTCATGAGCGCCACCCCCATCCCGAGATCCCTGGCCCTGGCCCTCTTCGGGGACCTGGAGCAGTCCGTGCTGGACGAGCTGCCCCCGGGGCGCCAGCCCATCACCTCCCGCCTCCTGGAACCGGATCGCGCCGAGCGCGCCTGGGAGCTGGTGGAGCGCGAGCTCCAGGCTGGCCACCAGGCCTTCGTCATCAGCCCCGCCATCGACCCCCAGGACGAGACCAAGGTTCCCCTGCGGGATATCCAGGCCATGGAGGGCCTGCTGCGCGCGCAGTTCCCGGACGCGGCCATCGCCGTGGTCCACGGTCGCCTCAAGGCCGACGAGCTGGCCTCGCGCATGGACACCTTCGTGAAGGGCGAGGCCCGCATCCTCCTGGCCACCACCGTGGTGGAGGTGGGGGTGGACGTGCCCAACGCCACGGTCATGGTGGTGGACCACGCCGAGCGCTTCGGCCTGTCCCAGCTCCACCAGCTGCGGGGCAGGGTGGGGCGGGGGTCGGCGCGCAGCCAGTTCATCATGCTCTCCGCCAGCGAGAACGAGCGCCTGCGGGTGCTCACCGAGACCCAGGACGGCTTCCGCATCGCCCAGAAGGACCTGGAGCTGCGGGGGCCCGGGGAGTTCTTCGGAACGCGCCAGGCGGGGCTCCCCCGGTTCCAGGCCGCGGACCTGGTGCGGGACCGGAAGCTGCTGCTCACGTGCAAGGACGCCGCGGAGAAGGCCCTGGCCAGGGGCCTCACGGATCCGCAGAAGGACTGGCTGAAACAGGAACAGGCACGACTCAAGCTGGCGGAGATCTCATGACAGGCTGGAGGCCCACCGTGGCCGCGATCATCGAACGCGAAGGACGCTTCCTGGTGGTGGAGGAGACCGACGGGGTCCACCCCGAGCGCGTCTTCAACCAGCCCGCGGGCCACGTGGATCCCGGCGAGACGATGCTGGAGGCCGTGGTGCGCGAAACCCTGGAGGAGACGGGGCTCCCCTTCACCCCCGAGGCCTTCCTGGGCATCTACCACCTCAAGGCGAAGAACGGCCGCGACTACCTGCGCGCCGCCTTCACCGGCACGGTGCCCGCGGGCCTGGAGCCCGCCCCCCGGGACCCCGTGATCCTGGCCTGCCACTGGCTCACCCGGGACGAGATCGCGGCGCGGCCCCGGTCGTCGGTGGTGGTGGCCTGCATCGACGCCTACCTCGCGGGCACGCGGCACCCGCTGTCCATCGTGGAGCACGCCTTCTCGGACCGGTGAATCCGCCGTCGTCTTGATTCGTTCATTTCCGCGCTATGACTCATTCAAAACGGCCTTCCCCGCCGCCCCGCGCGCGCTGGGAAGATCCCTCCGGCCCCGCTACAATTCCATCGAACTCCCCCCAGGAGCCCGAAGCGATGGGCATGCCGCACGATCATCTCCAGGACCCCAAGGACCCGGCCGAGGTTCTGCAGAGCATCTGCGAAGTGCTCGCCCGCAAGACGGACAACGACTTCAGCCGGTACAAGCCCGGCACCCTGCAGCGGCGCGTGCAGAACCGGGTGCGGGCCACGGGGTCGCGCACCCTCCATGAGTACCTCGGCCACCTGCGGGATTCCTCGGACGAGGCCGAGGCCCTCCTGAAGGATCTGCTCATCGGCGTCACGGAGTTCTTCCGGGATCCCGGGGCCTTCGTGAGCCTCTCCAACCACCTCCTGGCCGAGCTGGCTTCGGGGAAGAGCGATCCGGAGCCGCTGCGCATCTGGGTCCCGGGCTGCTGCACGGGGGAGGAGGCCTACTCCATCGCCATGCTGGTCAAGGAGCAGCTGGACGCACTGGGCGCGAGGCGCCCGGTGCGGATCTTCGCCACCGACATCGACACCAACGCGCTCATGCAGGCCAAGGCGGGCCGCTACGCCGCCGGGGCCCTGCGGGGCGTCTCCCCGGATCGCCTGGCCCGGTTCTTCACCCCCGAGGGGGCCCTCTTCCGGGTCGCCAAGGAACTGCGGGACATGTGCGTCTTCTCCGTGCAGAACCTGGTGCGGGACCCGCCCTTCTCCTCCCTGCACCTCATCGCGTGCCGGAACGTGTTCATCTACCTCCAGCCCGACCTCCAGCGCAAGCTGGTACCCCTCTTCCATTTCGCCCTCAAGCCCCGGGGGGTCCTCTTCCTGGGGCCCGCGGAGGGGCTCGCCTCCAACCCGGAGCTGTTCGAGGCGGTGGACAAATTGAATCGGATATTCATCAAACGGGACGTGCAGTACCAGCTCCCCCTGGATTTTCCCCTGGGGGACCGGCGGCTCCTGTACCGGGAGCGCCCCCGCCTGGACCGGGCGGTGTCCGGCAGGCCGACCTTCACCACGGATGGCCTCTTCGAGCGGATGCTCCTGGAGGAATACGCCCCGGCCAGCGCCATCGTGAACGAGCTGGGGGATGTGCTCTTCTGCGCCGGGCGCATCGGACGGTTCCTCCACCCGCCCATGGGCCCCCCCAGCAGCAACCTCCTCGAGAGCGCCCCCGGCCCCCTGCGCCGGGAGCTGAGGAACCTCCTGGCCCAGGCGGCGGATCCCACCCGTCCGGGCCAGGCCACCGCCGTGGTGAAGGCCGACGCCGGCCAGGGCGAGGAGACCCTGCGCGTGACGGTGCGCCCCATGCCGGGACTGGAGCGGGAATCCGGCGTGTACGCGGTGATCCTGCAGGCCCTGGAATCCGCGGGCCCCCAGCCGCCCCTGCCCTCGGCCCGGGACAACCCGCTCCTGGACCAGATGGAGATGGAACTGCGGGTCACCCAGGCCGAGCTGCAGGCCACGGTGGACGAGCTGGGTTCCACCAACGAGGAGTTCAGCGCGTCCAACGAGGAGCTCCAGGCCTCCAACGAGGAGCTGCAGGCCTCCCAGGAGGAGCTCCGGTCGGTGAACGAGGAACTCACCACCCTCAACCACGAGCTCCAGCAGAAGGTGGGCGAGTTGCGCCTGGCCAACAGCGATCTGCAGAACCTCCTGGCGTCCACGGCCATCGCCACCATCTTCCTGGACGGCGAGCTGCGCATCACCCGCTTCACGCCGGCCTCCACCGAGGTCTACCGGCTCATCGAAGGCGACCTGGGCCGGCCCATCGGGGACATCGTGCCCCTCTTCCGCGGCGCCGACGTGCTGGGCCTGGCACGCGACGTCCTGGCCACCCACGGCACCCGGGAGGAGCACGCCCAGGCGGTGGACGGCAAGCGCTGGTTCATCGTGCGGGCCCTGCCGTACCGCACCCTGGCCCAGACCGTGGACGGCGTGGTGATCACCTTCACCGACATCACCGAGGTCATGCTGGCCCAGTGCTCCATGCAGATGAGCGAGGAGCGGCTCTACTATTCCCTCCAGCGCAGCCACACCGGCGCCTGGGAGTTCGACGACGCCGAGGGCTCCGGGTACCGGACCCTGGAGCATGCGCGGATCTTCGGGTACGTCTCCGCGGAAACCCCCTGGACCCGGGAGATCTTCCTGGCGCATGTGGTGCCCGAGGACCGGGCCGAGGTGGCCCGGACCATCCGCGAAGGGGCCGAGACCGGTTCGGACTGGACCTTCCAGTGCCGCATCCGCCGCACCGACGGCGAGATCCGCTGGATCCTCGTGGCCGGCGGCCCCCGGGGCGGCAGGGACCACAAGCCCGGGCTCATGGCGGGGATCGTGCAGGACATCACCGCCCGCAAGCAGGCCGAGGAGGAGGTCCGCCTTTCGGAGGAGCGCTTCGCCATCACCTTCCACGCCAGCCCCGACGCCATCGCCATCACCCGCATCGAGGACGGGACCTACCTCCTGGTCAACGAGAACTTCACCCGGTTCCTGGGCTACGGCCCGGGGGAGGTGCTCGGGAAGACCTCCCTCGAGCTGGGGGTGTGGGCCGACCCCCTGGACCGCGGGCGGTGGACGGAGGAACTCCGGCGGGAGGGCCAGGTCACCTGCCTGGAAATGGCCTTCCGCAGGGCCGACGGCGCCATCGTCATCGGGCAGGTGTCCTCCCGGATCATCAACCTGGCCGGGGAGGCGGTGCAGCTCTCCATCATCCGGGACGTGACCCGGCAGCGCAGCGAGGACGAGCACCGCCGCCTCCTGGAGGCCGAGGTGGAGCACATGCAGCGCATGGAAAGCCTAGGGCGCCTGGCGGGAGGCGTGGCCCACGACATGAACAACGTCCTGGCCGCCATCTTCGCCCTCACCCAGGCCCTGCGGGTGCGCTACGCCGAGGACGCGGACCTGGACGGGGCCCTGGCCACCATGGAGCGGGCCGCGGCCCGCGGGCGGGACCTGGTCAAGGGCCTGGTGGGGTTCTCCCGCAAGGGCCTGCGCGAGCCGGCCCCCGTCAACCTCAACGACCTGGTGCGCCAGGAGGTGGCGCTCCTGGACCGCACCCTCATGCAGAAATACGCGCTGGTCATGGACCTGGACGAGGCGCTCCCGCCCATCCTGGGCGAGGCCGGCACCCTGGGCAGCGCCCTCATGAACCTCTGTATGAACGCCGCGGACGCCATGGCGCCGGGCGGAACCCTCACGCTGCGCACCCGCCGCGCGGAGGGTGACTGGGTGGAAGTGGCGGTGGAGGACACCGGGGAGGGCATGGCCCCGGAGGTGATGCGCAAGGCCATGGAGCCCTTCTTCACCACGAAGCCCTCCGGCAAGGGCACCGGCCTGGGGCTGGCCATGGTCCTCAACGCGGCCCGGGCCCACGGGGGCACCCTGGGCCTCCAGAGCGAGCCGGGCCGGGGCACCCGGGCCCTGCTGAGGTTCCCTGCGGCCAGCGCCGCCCCGGAGGCCCCGGCCCCGGAGGCCTCGCCCGCGGTGCCCCCCCTGGCCATCCTGATGGTGGACGACGACGAGCTTCTGCGGGCATCGGTGCCCACCATGCTCCGCATGCTGGGCCACCACGTGGAGACGGTGGAAGGGGGCCCGGCCGCCCTGGCCTGGCTGGACGCGGGCAACCGGGCCGACCTGGTGCTCCTGGACCTGAACATGCCCGGCATGGGGGGCCTGGAGGCCCTGCGGGGCATCCGCGCCCGCAGCGGAAGCCTTCCGGTGCTGCTGGCCACCGGGTACCTCGACCCCGAGGCGGAGGAGGCCGCGGGCCGGGATCCCCAGGTGCGCATCCTGGGCAAGCCCTTCAACCTGGTGGAGATCCAGAAGAAGTTCCTGGAGCTGTACGGAAGCTGATCAGACCTGGGCCGGGGCCTTCAGCCGCCGGGCGACGCGGTCCACCAGCGCCTCGGGCACCAGCCCGGAGATGTCCCCGCCCATGCCGCCCACTTCCCGCACGATGCGGCTGCTCACGACGCTGTACTCCTCCTTGGGCATGAGGAACACCGTCTCCAGGCTGGCGGAGAGCTTGCGGTTCATCAGGGCCATCTGGAACTCGTACTCGAAGTCCGAGAAGGCGCGCACCCCCCGCACGATGAACTGGGCGTCCCGCTTCCGGGCGTAGTCCACCAGCAGGCCGTGGAAGCTCGTCACCTCGATGTTGGGCAGGTTCCCGGTGAGCTCCTTGAGGAATTCCACCCGCTCGGCCACGGTGAAGGCGGTGTTCTTGGCGGGATTGTGGAGCACGGCGACGATGAGGTGGTCCACGAGCTTTTCCGCGCGCAGGATGAGGTCCCAGTGGCCGAGGGTGACGGGATCGAAGGAACCGGGGTAGATGGCGGTGCGCAAGGGAACTCCTGCGGAAGGCGAAGCTACTAGTCTAGACTTGTCCCATGGACAACGCGCGCCTTTCCATCGGTCTCCTTTTCGGCGGGGAAAGCCCGGAGCACGAAGTGAGCATCGTGTCGGCCCGGAGCATCGCCGCCCACCTGGATCCGGAGCGCTTCGAGGTGCGGCCCATGGGCATCGCCCGCAACGGCGTGTGGGTGCTCAACGGGGACCCCTTCGCCCGGCTCGCGGCGGGAGAGATGCCCCCGCGCGGACCCTACCCATTCCTCCCCCTGGAGGCCGGCGCCGAGATGGCGGAACTGCCCGACGTGTTCTTCAACGCCATCCACGGCGCCGGGGGCGAGGACGGCCAGATCCAGGGCTTCCTGGAGCCGCTGCACCGGCCCTACACCGGCGCGGGCCTCCTGGCCATGGCCGCGGGCCTGGACAAGTGGATCACCAAGCGCATCTGGGAATCCGGAGGCCTGCCCGTGGTGCCCTACGTGGGCCTCACGGAGGAGGAGTGGAGGCGCGGCTCCGGGGAGGTGCTCCGCTCCCTGGCGGCCCTGGGCCTGCCGGTCTTCGTGAAGCCCGCCAACCTCGGCTCCAGCATCGGCATCGAGAAGGTCAAGCGCGAGGAGGACCTGCCCGCGGCCCTGGAGCGGGCCTTCACCTACGACCGGCGCGTCCTGGTGGAGCAGGGCCTCACCGTGCGGGAACTGGAAGTGGCGGTGCTGGGCGGGGACGACCCCCGGGTGAGCGTGGTGGGGGAGATCCTTCCGGCCGGGGAATTCTACGATTTCAAGGACAAGTACCTGGACGGCAAGAGCACCACCCGCATCCCGGCCGAACTGCCCGAGGGCGTGGCGAACCTGGTGCACCGCTACGCCGTGGACGCCTTCCGGGCCCTGGACGCCTATGGCATGGCCCGGGTGGACTTCTTCCTCGACCGTTCGACTGGCAGGCTGTTTCTCAACGAGATTAACTTCATCCCCGGCTTCACCAGCATCTCCATGTATCCCAAGATGATGGAAGCCAGCGGCGTGCCCTACGCGGAGCTCCTGACCCGCCTCGTGGACCTGGCCGTGCGGCGCTTCGAGGAGAAGGCAAAAAAGACCCGGCTCTTCCGGAGCGGCAGCACCTGGTACGAACAGTCTTGAGAAGTTGAGGGTTCCGCCTATGCTGGAACTACCGAGGGGTTTCATGGACGGCATCTCCGCAGGCGTTTCCGGCATCGGCGTTTCGGCCCAGGGCATCGCCCTTTCCGCCAACAACGTGGCCAACCTCAACTCGGACGGCTACCGGGCCAAGTCGGTCCGCCAGCAGGACCTGGAGCAGGGCGGGGTGAGGGCCTCCGGCATCAGCGAGAGCCAGGAGCCCACGAACCCCGGCGGCTCCAACGTGGACCTGGCCACGGAGGCCGTGAACCTGGACACCCGGGGCATCAGCTACCAGGCCGACCTCAAGTTCCTCCAGGCCCAGCAGAACATTCTGGGCGTCGCGCTGGACATGAAGGCCTGATCCAACCATCCTCGGAGGATGCGGAAGAAATCCCTGGCGATGGTAACGGTGGCCCTGATGGGGTTCGCCTCCGGCCTGCCCCTCTACCTCACCGGGTTCACCCTCAAGGCCTGGCTCACCGAAGCCGGACTGGATCTCCGGGCCATCGGCCTCTTCGGCCTGGTGACCCAGCCCTACGCCCTCAAGTTCCTGTGGGCTCCCGTGCTGGACCGCTTCCTGCCCCCCTTCCTGGGGCGGCGGCGGGGCTGGATGGTGCTGTTCCAGGGGGCCCTGTGCCTGCTCCTGGTGCTCATGGCGCTGGCGGATCCGCGGGTGAGCGTCAGCCGCCTGGCCCTCCTGGGCCTCATGGTGGCCTTCGCCAGCGCCAGCCAGGACATCGTGGTGGACGCCTGGCGCCGGGAGGCCTTCGCCGAGCGGGACCTGGGCCTGGCCAACGCCGTGCACATCGGGGCCTACCGGGTGGCCATGCTCGCCAGCGGGGCGGGGGCCCTCGTCCTGGCCCAGGCCGCGGGGTGGCGGGCCACGTACCTGGCCATGGCGGGCCTCATGGCGGTGGGCGCCCTGGGCACCTTCCTGGCCTGGTCCACGGACGCGCGGATCCAGCCACCGAAGACCCTCCGGGAGGCCGTCACCGCCCCCCTGGCCCAGCTCCTGAAGCGCCCCGCCATCGCCGAGATCCTCGCCTTCTGCCTCCTGTACAAGATCGGCGACCAGCTCGCCGACGCCATGAGCGCACCCTTCCTCCTGCGGGGCATGGGGTTCACCAAGCTCCAGATCGGCGCCACCACCAAGACCGTGGGGATGGTCTCCATCATCCTGGGCGGGATCCTGGGGGGGCTGCTCATGAAGAAGCTCAGCCTCAAGCGCGCGCTCCTCCTCTTCGGGTTCTGCCAGGCGGCGTCCATCCTCGCCTTCTGGGCCCTGTCCCACCTGGGCCCCCGCCTGGCGGTGCTAACCGTGGCCCTGGCCCTGGAGAACCTCAGCTTCGGCATGGGGGGCACCGCCTTCGCCACCTTCATCATGCTGCTCTGCGACCGGCGCTTCACGGCCACCCAGTACGCCCTCCTGAGCAGCCTCCTGGCCATCACCCGGGGCTACCTGACGGCCCCGGCGGGCTGGTTCGCCCTGCGCTTCGGCTGGTCCGGCTACTTCCTGGCCTGCGCCATCGTGGCCATTCCCGGGCTTCTGCTCCTCGCGCGGTTCGACCGGTGGGGAATCGTGGAGGAGGATCCCCGCGTTAAGGCCTAGGAGCCTGGCCATCACGAGAGAGGCTGGGGATTTCTCCGATCGAGGCTATCCATCCCCTTCATCCCCTTCATCCGATTCATCCCCGTTCCAGCAGGGCCAGCGCCGGGATGGGTCGTGACATGCCGATCAACTTAGCGCCGCCCCACCCCGGCTAGGGCCCTGCTGGAACGGGGATGAATGAGATGAAGGGGATGAAGGGGATGAAGCACCGGCCCCAGGTCCTTCCCGGCGAGTTGCCCCGACCGGTATTCCCCGCGAACGGAGATCTGGTTTATTGGATGGGGTGGGTCGGAAAGTTGGGCTAGAATTCGCTCCGACCCTCACCCACCGGAGCCACCATGTTCGAATCCGCCGAACTGGGCCATTCCATAGAGAAGACCGTCTACGACCAGGAGGTGCCCGCCCTGCGGGAGGCGCTGCTGGACGCGCAGTACGACCTCGCCTCGGCCCGGAAGGTCCCGGTGGTCATCCTCATCGCCGGCGTGGACGGCGCGGGCAAGAGCGCCACCGTCAACACCCTCAACGAGTGGATGGACCCGCGCCACATCCTCACCCACGGACTTTCCGACCCTTCCGACGAGGAGCTGGAGCGCCCCCACATGTGGAGGTTCTGGCGCCAGCTCCCGCCCAAGGGCAAGCTGGGCATCTTCGACGGGTCCTGGTACTCGTGGGCCATCCTGGAGGCCGCCCACGGCCGCATCAAGGGCGCGCGCCTGGACCAGTCCCTGGAGCAGATCCGCCGATTCGAGCAGATGCTCATCGACGAGGGGGCCCTGGTGCTCAAGTTCTGGATGCACCTGTCAAAGCAGGCCCAGAAGAAGCGCCTGAAGAAGCTCGAGGGCGATCCCCTCACCCGCTGGCGGGTCACGGACCGCGATTGGAAGCACTTCGAGATGTACGACACCTTCCGGGACGTGGCCGAGCGCGCCCTGCGCAACACCAGCACGGCCGAAGCCCCCTGGATCGTCGTGGAGGCCGCCGATCCCCGCTACCAGAAGCTCACCGTCGGCAGGACCCTCCTGGAGCGGCTCCGGGCCAGGATCGACGAACCGGCGCCCAGGGCCCCGGTGGTCCATGCCCCGGCCCCGGCCCCCAGCATCGACGGCGTGAACATCCTCCATTCCCTGGACCTCACCCGCAAGGTGGAGAAGGCCGAGTACGAGAAGGAACTGGAGAAGTGGCAGGGCCGCCTGAACCTCCTCACCCGCCACAAGGCCTTCAAGGACCACAACGTGGTCCTGGTCTTCGAGGGGGCCGACGCGGCGGGGAAGGGCGGCAGCATCCGGCGCATCACCCAGGCCATCGACGCGCGCCTGTGCGAGATCACCCCCATCGCCGCCCCCACCGAGGAGGAGCGGGCCCAGCCCTACCTCTGGCGGTTCTGGCGCCGCCTGCCCCGCAAGGGGCGCTTCGCCATCTTCGACCGCAGCTGGTACGGGCGGGTGCTGGTGGAGCGCGTGGAGGGCTTCTGCACCGAGGCGGACTGGATGCGGGCCTACGGGGAGATCTGCGATTTCGAGGACCAGATGGCGCGCTCGGGCACCATCGTGGCCAAGTTCTGGCTCGCCATCAGCAAGGAGGAGCAGCTCCGGCGCTTCAACGAGCGCCAGGAGAGCAAGTTCAAGCGGTTCAAGATCACCGATGAGGACTGGCGGAACCGGGAGAAGTGGGACGCCTACGAGGCCGCCATCTGCGACATGCTGGACCGCACCAGCACCGAGATCGCCCCCTGGACCCTGGTGGAGAGCGAGGACAAGTTCTACGGCCGCCTGAAGATACTCAGGACCCTCTGCGCACGCGTCGAGGCCGCCCTTTGACGCGCGGGAACCACCTCGTCCTGGGGATGGTCCTGGGACCTCCCGCGGCCCTCCTGATCCTGGGGCTGTGCATGGCGGTGTGGCGGTGGCTCAAGCTCCGGCGGCGCCCCGTGGTGGATTCCGAGGAGGTGCTGCTGGGCGCCGTGAGCCAGAGCCTCCAGGAGCGGGGCCGGCTCGCGGCGAGCCTGGGCGAACTGCGCACGGTCCACGAGCGGCTCCTGGACGCGCTGCCCTTCGGCATCCTGTGGGTGGACCAGCGCCAGAACCTCGCGGCCGTCAACGCCGCGGCCCGGGACCTGCTGGGCGTGAAGGCCGGCGTGGTGGGCCTGGAGGCGGCCTTCGTGCTGGAGGCCTTCCCGTGGCTACTTGAGGGGCTGGAGCGCGCCCCCGGGCCCCCCTACCGCTGCGAAGGCGGGGGCAGGCGCTGGCAGCTCCGGCGCATCGAGGCGCCGCACATCGTGGGCGCCCTCCTGCAGTTCGAGGACATCACGGCCCTGGAGGCCGAGGAGCGCCGCCTCCAACTGCGGGACCGCTTCGCGGAACTGGGGGAGATGACCGCGGGCGTGGCCCACCAGCTCAAGAACGGGCTGGCCGTCCTCAAGGGCCACGGCCAGCTCCTGGACCGGGCCGGGCACCGGGACGCGGCCCAGGCCGTCCTGGGCGAAACCGACAGCCTGGAGCGCCTGGTGCAGCGCTTCCTGCAGTGGGCCAAGCCGCTGGAGCCCCAGTGCGTGGACCTGCGCCTGGAGGAGGTGGCCTCCCAGGCCGCCCAGGAGGTGCACCGGCGCCCGGCCTTCTTCGACCGGATCCTGACCGTGGAGGGGGCCGGAAGGGCCCTGGCCGATCCCATGCTGCTCCACCAGGCCCTGGTGAACCTCCTGGAGAACGCCTGCCACGCCACGCCCCCCGGCAAGCGCGTGCAGGTGAGCGTGCGGGACCGCCTGGTGGAGATCCAGGACGACGGGCCGGGCCTGAGTCCCGAGGCCCTTTCCCGCATGCTCCGGCCCTTCGAGAGCGGGCGCCCCGACGGCACCGGCCTGGGCCTGCCCCTGGCGCTGAAGTGGCTCAACGCCCAGGGGGCGGATCTCTCCTTCTTCCCCCGGCCCGGCGGCGGGACGCGGGTGGTGGTGCGGCTTTGACACGACGGAGCGGATGATGACGACCCACGATCAGGGGCAGGGCGGTGAGCGGTTCCTCCGGGATGCCGCCACGATCCTCGCCTACCTGGAGGACCTGGCCCGCACGGGAACGGAAGCGGAACTGCTGGCCGAGGGCCACGGGAGCGTGGCGGTGCGGGTGGAGGAGGCCCGGGAGGCGCCCCCCGGCTTCCGGGTGCGGCCCCTGCCGGCCGGCTTGGGCCCCGGGGCCGCGGCCTCGCTCCTGTTCACCCTGGACGGCGTCCGCCTCCTGGCGCCCGTGACCCTGCTGGAGGGCGGCGCGGGAGGCGGGTGGTTCAGCCTTCCCGAAGCGGTGGGCTTCGCGGACCGGCGCACCCGCATGCGGGTCCACTTCGGCCCGCGGGAGAAGGCCACCGTCACGGCCCTGGAGGGCTTCCTGGGCGCCCGGGGCGTCACGGGGCCCCTGCTGAACCTCTCCCTGGAGGGCATCCGCATGCGCGTGGACCGGGCCATCACGGTGCGCGGCAAGGCCCCCCTGGCCCTGGGCGCCGCCACCTTCCCGCCCGGCTCCCGGTTTCCCATCCTGCGCATCGACCAGCTGCCCTATTCCCCCGTGCTGGTGTGCTCCGGCGTCCTGGCCCATGTGTCCCACGGCGCCGACGGCATCCAGATGGGCATCCGCTTCGTGGACCTGGGCGACATGGAGGCCCAGGCCATCCGCCAGGTCCTGGGCCGGAGGCTGCACAAATTCAACGCCGGATTCCCCGCCCGGGGGCGCCGGGAGGCGCCGGAAAAGGCCCTGGTGGACGTGCAGCGCGGCGAGGCCCCCGAGGACCCGCCCCGGGATTCCCGCAAGGACGGGCGCCGCATCCTCGTGGCCCTCACGGACGACCTGGACCGGACCATCCTGGCCTCCTCCCTGCGCGCCGACGGCTACCGGAAGGTCCACGAGGCCCGCAGCGCCGCCGAGGCCCTGGATCACCTGAAGGTCTTCCCCATGGACGTGGTGATCCTGGGGGAGACCGTCGGGACCCTCCCCGCCGCGGACTTCCTCGCCCGCATCCGCCGCAGGGGCGGCGACCACACACCGGCCCTCCTCCTGGCGTCCCAGGTGGACGTGCGCACCCTGGCCCTGGCCCGCACCGCCCAGATCGAGCACGTGCTGCCCCTGGGCGGCGACTACGGCGACGGCTTCCGGGACATCCTGGCGGGGCTCCTGGATACCTAGACGAGTCTCCGGCCTTCCAGGGCCCGGTCCAGGGTCAGGTCGTCGGCGTATTCCAGGTCGCTGCCGATGGGCAGGCCCAGGCCGATGCGGGTGGTGCGCAGGCCCAGGGGCTCCAGGATCCGGGCCAGCCACGAGGCCGTGGCCTCCCCGTCCAGGGTGGGGTTGGTGGCCAGGACGATCTCCTGGATGCGTTCGTCCTCCAGCCGGCGCAGGAGCTCGCGCACCTTGAGCTGGTCCGGGCCCACGCCCTTCAGGGGCGAGATGAGGCCGCCCAGGACGTGGTAGCGCCCGTGGAAGTGGCCGCTGCGCTCGAAGGTGAGGACGTTGCTGGCCTCGGCCACCACCACCAGGGTGCGGGAGTCGCGCTCGGGATCCGAGCAGATGGAGCACACGGGGCGGTCCGTGAAGGCCCCGCAGGTGGAGCAGAAGCCCACCGAGGTCGCCGCGTGGCGCAGGAGGTCGCCCAGGTGCTCCATGGCCCCGGGGCCCTCCTTCAGGAGGTGGAGCGCCATGCGCTGGGCGGACTTGGCGCCCACGCCGGGAAGCTTCTGGAGCGCTTCCACCACGGCTTCCAGGGGGGCCGGGAGCTTCATTACAGGCCGAGCCCGGGGATGTTGAGCCCGCCGGTGAGGCCGCCGGTGACCTTGCCCATGGACTCGTCCACCTTGGCGGAGGCGTCCTTGAAGGCGGCGGAGATGAGGTCCTCCAGCATGCTGGGATCCTCGGGATCCATGGCCTCCTTGGCCACGGAGATGCCCACCAGCTCCTTGGAGCCGTTGAGGGTGACCTTGACCATGGCGCCGCCGGCGGTGCCTTCGGCGCGGAGGTTCTTCTGGGCCTCCTGGAGCTTGGTCTGCATGGCCTGGGCCTGCTTCATGAGGAAACGCATGTCCATGGGGTTCTCCTAGGGTTTCGGGTGGTGGCGGTGGGGCAGGTGGAGGTGGACCCGGCGCAGGCGGCGGGCCACGTGGAGCATGGCGAAGTAGCCCAGGGGCATGGCCAGGGCGCTGAGCACGAAGCCGCCCAGCAGGTAGGGCAGGAGGATGGGCTTGAGCATCCCGAACAGGCAGTCCAGGCCCTCCCGGGATGCGAAGCTGCGCCAGGTGATCTCGTGCCAGCGGATGCCCCCGAGATTGAGGTTCAATCCCCGCCCGAGCAGGAGGTTGCCCATGTAGGCGCTGGCGGTGGCCATGGGGACCATGGTCCAGGGGTTGTTGATGAAGCACGCCAGGAACATGATGGGCCGGTGCAGGCGGCGGGAGAGGAAGCACGCCAGGAGGACGATGGCCGTGTGCAGCCCCAGGAGCGGGTTCCACGCCAGGGAGAAGCCCACCCCGAAGCTGAGGGCGACCTGCTCGGAGGTCATTTCCGGATGCAGGATGTGACTCTTGAGGGCGGCCAGCAACCCGGGCTTGGGTGCGTCCTGCGGGGGCTGATCGGTCATCGTTTCCTTGGGGTCGGGGCGAAGTGGTCGAAGCTGAGGTCCGGCATGGGCCGCAGCGTATCTCCATCATAGTGGAGAAGGGGCCCTTCGCCAGGATCCACCGCGGTGCCCACCGGGATCAGGGGGATCCCCAGGAGCCGCTCCAGTTCCGGGCGGGGCAGGGAGCTGGAGAAGCACCGCGCGTAGTCCTCGCCGCCGGCGATGGCCTCCCGGGTCAGGCCCGGGTCCAGGACGATGGATCTGCCCGAGGCCAGGGCCAGGGTGCGCAGGTCCCGGCTGAGGCCGTCGGAGATGTCCATGCAGGCATGCACTTCCGGAATCGCCGCGAGGCGGGGGCCCAGGCCGATGCGGGGCCTGGGGTCCAGGTGGGCCGAGACGTCGGGGTCCGGCAGCAGGGGGTCCTGGCCGGCCTGGAGCTTGCGCAGCCCCCGGAGGCTCGCGCCCAGTTCCTGGTCCGCGTAGAGGCCGTCACCGGTCTCCAGGGTGTCCCGGCGCAGCCACCGCCGCGCCGTGCCGAAGGCCGTGATGCCCAGCCCCAGCCCCCGGTCCCGGCCCACGGTGTCGCCGCCCAGGACGGGCACCCCCGTCTCCCGCGCGGCCTGGGCGAGGCCCCGGAGGAAGGCGTCCACCCAGTCCGCCTCCAGGTCCCGGCCCAGGGCCAGGGTGAGCGTGAACCCGGTGGGGACGGCCCCGCTGGCGTCCAGGTCCGAGAGGTTCACAAGAAGCAGCTTGCGGCCCAGGAGGGCGGGGGGATGCCAGTCCCGGCTGAAGTGCTGCCCATCCTCCATGAGGTCCGTGGTGACCAGGAGCGTCCCGCCCGGAGGGGCCGGAGGGATCCTCCCGCAGTCATCCGTCAGGTCCCCGCCGCCCGGAAAAAGATCCCGGATCCGGGCGAGGATGGCATTTTCCGATAGACGCACAACCCCTCCTGGATCCGTACCATAGCCCAGAAAACCAGCCCCGGCCAGCCGGGGCATTCGGTCACAATCCGGCTTGGAGGGCCGGGCCCGAGATGATAGGTTTGAGGAAGTGCAAACTGGTGGGGCCGAGGCCCCTGTTTAGGAGATACCCATGGCCATCACCAAGGTTTGGATCGAAGAAGGTTGCATCGTGTGCAACGCCTGCGACGCGGAATGCCCCGACGTCTTCCTCGTCACCGACACCACCTGCGTCATCAAGGGCGATGTGCGCGAGGACGGCCTCGAGACCGAGAACCGCGACGAGATGAGCTCCCTCAAGGGCGAGTTCCAGGACTCCATGGAAGCCGGCATCGAAGCCGCCGCCGCGGGCTGCCCCGTGGAAGTCATCAAGTTCGAGAAGGCCTAGCCTCCACCTTCCCGAAGAAAAGGGCGCCGCGAGGCGCCTTTTTCTTTGGAGGCTTGCCGGCCCCGGCCCTCCAGGGCCTTCCCGCGGTTCACCTTCTTTTCCCAGCGCCCCAGCGAGCCCTCTGCGCCCCAGCGTTTGATTTTTTCCAAGGGTCCTTCCGAATCGCCGCGGCCAAGCCGTTCCCGGCCTCGACCCGACCCCGCCTTCGCCCTGGGAATTCCGCTCCTAGCTCTCCCGAAGCCCGACATTCACCTCGAAGTCGCCGAACTCCGTCGTGAACGGGATGGCGATGCAAGGCACGTCCCCGCTGCGGCTGATCTTGTGCCCCACGCCGATGACCACCGTCGGGATGGAGATGTTGAGCTGGTGCCCGTCCTGGATGAGGCTCCGGCGGGCGTCGCCCACGACGATGTTGCCGATCTCGCCGATGGCGTCCTCGACGTTCTTGTTCAGGGTCTTGATCTCCTCCATGAGCATGTTGGAGGCGATCCTGCACGCCAGGGCCTCGGGCATGCTGATGATGATGGAGCCGGAGGTTTCCCCCGTGAGGCCGATGATGGCCGACACGTCGTAGGTGGTGATCAGGTCTTCCTTGAGCTCCAGCCCGGACTTCTCGGCCTGGATATTGGCCATCATGTCCAGGCTGCGGAGGGTGGACTCGATGAAAGGGTTAATGAAGGCAACGTTCATGGGGGGGAGGCCTCTCTGATTGTGTTCATTATTTCACTGGTTACGGCCCGGACGCGTGGATTATTTCCACAACCGATTGATGGCGGACCGCTTCAAGGGCAGGATGAAAGGGTAGGTTGAATGGAGTTTTCGCCCATGCTGGACCGATTGCAAGCTGAATTGAAGGCCTCGATGATGGCCCGGGACGCCGCGAGGACAGCCGTGCTCCGCATGGCCCTGGCGGCCTACAAGAACGAGGCCGTGGCCAAGGGGCTGGGTCCCCAGGGCGTCCTGGCCGACGCGGATGCCCTCGCCGTCATGAAGCGGCTTGTGAAAAGCCGCGAGGACAGCGTGGAGCAGTTCACCAAGGCCGGCTATGCCGACCGGGCCGCCACCGAGCTGGCGGAGATCCAGGTTCTCAAGGAATTCCTCCCCTCCATGCTGGGGGGAGCCCAGCTGGAAGAGGCCGTGCGCGCCGCCATCGCCCTGACCGGGGCCCAGAGCCGCAAGGACATGGGCGCCGTCATGAAGGCCCTCCAGGCCACCCACGGGGGCGCCTACGACGGGAAGGCCGCCAGCCAGATCGTCAATTCCCTGCTCGCCTAGATCCGACACCCCTTGAAAGAGACCCGATGAAGCAGACCAAGATGTTGATCCAGACCCTCCGGGAGGTTCCCCGGGACGCCGACGTGGTGAGCCAGCAGCTCATGATGCGCGCCGGCATGATCCAGAAGCTCGCGGCGGGCATCTACGACTACCTGCCCCTGGCCCTGCGCAGCATCCGCAAGTTCGAGCAGATCGTCCGGGAGGAACTGGCCAAGGACGGCTGCCAGGAACTGCTGATGCCCACGGTGCAGCCCGCGGAGCTCTGGCAGGAATCCACGCGCTGGTCCTTCTACGGCAAGGAGCTCCTGCGCCTCAAGGACCGCAAGGACGCCGAATTCTGCCTGGGCCCCACCCACGAGGAAGTGATCACCGACATCGTCCGCAAGAACGTCCGCAGCTACAAGCAGCTGCCCATGAACCTCTTCCAGGTCCAGACCAAGTTCCGGGACGAGATCCGGCCCCGGTTCGGGCTCATGCGCGGCCGGGAGTTCATCATGAAGGACGGCTACTCCTTCCACGTGGACGACGCGGACGCCGACAAGGGCTACTGGGAGATGTTCAACGCCTACAAGCGCATCTTCTCCCGCCTGGGCGTGAAGTTCCGCCCCGTGGAGGCCGACAGCGGCGCCATCGGCGGCAGCTTCACCCACGAATTCCACGTGCTGGCGGGTTCGGGCGAGGACGGCATCCTCTCCTGCGATTCCTGCGAGTACACCTCCAACGTCGAGAAGACCGAGGCGCCCCGCATTCCCGCCGTAGACCACGGCCCGGCCCAGGGCCTCAGCCGCTCCCACTTCCGCACCCCGGGGATCACGGCCATGGAGGAGCAGGCGAAGGCCTTCAAGGACGACGCCCACGACGGCCTTCCGCTGCACCAGACTTCCAAGGTGTACTGGCTGACCGCGGAATTCCCCGGGGAGGGCGACGCCACCCGCCAGGTGGCCGTGGCCTGCGTCCTCCGGGGCGACCACGAACTCAACCCCGTCAAGGTCAAGAACTACCTGGGCGCCGCGGATCTCCAGCCCATGGCCGACGGCGAGGACTTCTGCGGAGCCGCCCCCGGCTTCCTGGGTCCCCTCCCCCAGGAGGGCACCCGCCACTGGGCCCTGCACCAGGCGCCCAAGGACGCCCTGGTGTACCTCGTGGACCGCAGCCTGGAAGGCGCCGTCAACCTCACCTGCGGGGCCAACGTCACCGAATGCCATCATTTCGGCTTCGACCCCAAGCGCGACCTGCCCGGGGCCGTCTTCCTCGACCTGCGCATGGCCCAGGAGGGCGACCTCTGCCCCCGCTGCGGCAAGGGGCATTTCCAGGCCTTCCGGGGCATCGAGGTGGGCCAGGTCTTCAAGCTGGGCACCAAGTACTCCAGGAAGATGAACTGCGTCTACGTGGACGAGCACGGCAAGGAGAACCCCATGGTCATGGGCTGCTACGGCATCGGGATCACCCGCACCGTGGCCGCGGCCATCGAGCAGAACTACGACGCCGACGGCATCGTCTGGCCCTGGCCCATCGCCCCGTACCAGGTCCACCTCCTGGACCTGGACCCCGGGAACGGGGAGGTCCGCGGCGTCGCCGACGGCCTGGAGCGGGACCTGGAGGCCGCGGGCTTCGAGGTGCTCCACGACGACCGGGAGGGCCTCAGCCCGGGGGCCAAGTTCAAGGACGCGGACCTGCTGGGCTTCCCCCTGCGCGTCATGGTGGGCTCCAAGGGCCTCAAGGACGGCGTGGTGGAATTGAAGGACCGGCGCACCAAGGAGCTGCGCAAGGTGCAGCCCGCGGCCCTGGTCGCGGAAGTGATGGAAGCCAGGGACCGCATCCTGCGGGAACTGGAGATCCAGGGCGGGAGGTGAGCATGCCGGAAGGCCCGGTCTACCTCACCACCTTCATCGAGGGCGTCCTCGTGCACGGATCGGCCATGCCCTTCGTGCTCCTGGTGCCCTCGGTGCATCCGCCCCACCGGGGCCTCCTCATGCCGCCCCAGGTGCCCTGGTCCCCGGGCTACCTGCCCCCGGCCCTCCTCCAGGCCCAGATCGACACCACCTGGAAGATCCCCTTCCGGTTCCACGACCCCTCCCGGCTGCCGGTGGTCTTCGACGAGCGCACCTCGCGGCTCCCGACCCCCTGGCTCCTGCGCCTGGAGGGCCTGGAAGGCCAGCAGCGCCTCTACCTCACCCACCTGCTGCGCACCAAGGCCCCCGAGGAGCAGGTCCCCCCGCCCCCCGAAGGCGGGCAGTGGGTGGGGGAGAAGGCCCTGGCCTCCCTGGACCTGGTGCCCGGGGTGCGGCGGCTGTGCCAGGCCGCCCTGGCCCTCGTGAAGGAACTGTAGGCCCGGCGGGCGCATCCCCGTCCAGGTCCATTTGGGTCGGCATGGTATGCCATCATGCCTTCCGGGAGTATTGAATGTTTCCAGCGTCTTCCCAGGATCAGGCCGCGCCGCGGCCGGCGGTCTTCATCGACCGGGACGGGACCCTCAACGTGGAAGTGGGCTACCTCCACCGGCCCGAGGACGTGGTGCTGGTGCCCGGGGCCGCCCAGGCCCTGGCCCGGCTCAACGCCCTGGGCATCCCGGTGGTGGTGGTCACCAACCAGAGCGGCATCGGCAAGGGCCGCTACGGCTGGGACGAGTTCCACGCCGTCATGGACCGCATCGCCGAGCTCCTGGCCCCGCACGGCGCCCGCATGGACGCCATCTACGCCGCCCCCCACCACGAACGGGGCCAGGGCGACTACGCCCACCCCGATCACCCCGATCGCAAGCCCAACCCCGGCATGCTGATCCGGGCCGCCGAAGAGCACGGCCTGGACCTGGCCCGCAGCTGGATGGTGGGCGACAAGGCCCTGGACCTGGAGGCCGGGCGTAACGCCGGGTGCCGGTCGGCCCTGGTGCGCACGGGGTACGGCTCCCAGGTGGACGGCGCCCTGGCCGACCTGGTGGCCGCCGACCTCCCCGAGGCCGTGGACCGCATCCTGGCCGGGGGCCTGCGGTGAAACTGGCCCCCAAGTACGCCGCCCTGGTGGTGGTGGGCCTGGCCTTCTTCGCCGACACGGTGGTGTACGCCATGCTCCCGCCGCTCCTGCCGGCCTACGCGCGGCTCCACGGCCTGAGCCAGACCCAGTTGGGGTTCCTCTTCGGCAGCTACGCCGGGGCCCTGCTCCTGGCGGCCCTGCCCCTGGGCACCTGGGCCGACCGCCACGGGCGCCGCGGGCCCTTCCTGGGGGGCCTGGTGGGCTTCGGGGGCGCCACCATCCTCTTCGCCTTCGCGGGGAGCTTCCCGCTGCTCCTCCTGGCCCGGGTCCTCCAGGGCATCGCCGCCGCGGCCACCTGGGTGGCGGGCCTTTCCATGCTGGCGGACCACTTCCCCTCCCACCAGCGGGGCAGGGCCATGAGCACCTGCTTCGCCTGCGCCAACCTCGGCCTCTTCCTGGGCCCCTCCTTCGCGGGATGGATGACCCGGGTGTGGAACATCCGCGCCGCCTTCCTCTTCGCCGCGGGCCTGGCGGTGCTGGACGCCCTGGTGCGCCTGACCCTGCTGCCCGCGGACCCGCCCGCCCAGCCCGGCGGCGCGGGCTACCTGGGCCTGCTCCGGGACCGCACCGTGCGGGTCTTCGCCGGCGCCATGGTCCTGGGCTCCGTGCTGGGCGCGGTGCTGGAGGCGGTCCTGCCCCTCCACCTCGCCAACCACCTGGGCATGGACGCCATGGCCATCGGCCTGGCCTTCACCACCGCCGCCCTGGCCAGCATCGTCACCTCCCCCCTGGTCGGCCACTGGACCGACCGCCGTGGGGCCCGGGGCCCCCTGCGCCTGGGCATGGCCCTGGCCGCGGCGCTCCTGGCCACCGCGGCCTTCCTGCCCACCCGGGCCGCCGTGTACGCCTACATGCTGGCCATGGGCGGCACCTGCAGCCTGCTCATGTCCCCCTGCGGCCCCGCCCTGGCCGGGCACGTGGAGCGCAAGGGAAGCACGGACTTCGGATCGGTGTTCTCCCTCCTCAACATCGCCTTCTCCCTGGGGCTGATGGTGGGCCCCATGGCCGGATCGGCCCTGTCGGACCTGGTCGGGCTCCGGGTGGCCATGGCGGTGCTGGGCGCGGCCTTCGTCCTCTACCTCCTGCCGCTCCTGAAGGAGATGCATCCATAACTGGTATGGACAAAACCCGCTTTCGTCACGGGATGGGTGGGCTTCATCCCCTTCATCCCATGCATCCTGTTCATCCCTGTCAGGCAGGGCCAAGGCTTCATTGGGTAGGCGCTTGCGGGTAATGCATGCGCCGACCCAAGCCATCGCTGGCCCTGCGAGACAGGGATGAACGCCGATGGGGGGGATGAACAGGATTGGGGATCCTTGCCCTTGCGCTACGCACGCTTTCCCCGGTGTTCAAGGGTTCTGTCACCCCTTCCTAAAAGAACCGACTCTTCGGACCTCCGGCGGCTCCCGTATACTTCCGCCTAGCGGAGACCCCATGCTGATCCAGAAGAACGGCCTTGTCCCCGGCATCATTCTCAAACGGTACAAGCGCTTCCTCGCGGATGTCGAATTGCCCGGCGGGGAAATCATTACGGCCCACTGCACCAACACCGGCACCATGGCCTCCTCCTGGGAACCCGGCGACGCCGTCCTGCTGGAGCCCAGCGCCAACCCGGCCCGGAAACTGGCCTACACCTGGCTCGCATGCAAACGAGCAGGCACCTGGGTGGGGGTGGAGACGGGCATGCCCAACCGGGTGGTGGCCGAGGCCGCCCGGCAGGACCGGCTGCCCGGTTTGCCGGGGCTCCATTCGGTGCTCACCGAGCAGAAGTACGGCGACGAGCGGAGCCGCATCGATGTGCTGGCGCGGGACGCGTCGGACCGCTGCGTCTACATCGAGGTGAAGAACACCACCCTTCGCGTGGGGGACCTGGCCTGCTTTCCCGACGCCGTCAGCCTCCGCGGCGCCAAGCACCTGCGGGAGCTCCGGGCCATGGTGCGCCTGGGGCACCGCGCGGCCATCGTGTTCTTCGCGCACCGGGGCGACGTGACGGGCTTCGACGCGGCCCGGGAGATCGACGCGGACTACGCCGCGGAACTGGACCGGGCCCTGGCGGGGGGGGTGGAGATCCTGCCCCAGGCGGTGGCCCTGGAGGCCCGGCCCGGGCCCGGAGGGCTCTGGACCCTGGCCTGGGACCTGCCGGGAGTGCTTCCCTGGCGGCGAAGGGTGTGAAAATCTCGGGGGCTGCCCTACAATCAAGGTTCTGGCACGTTCAACCTGTCTTTGCTCATGGAGAAGCCATGCCCGAACTCTTGAAGACCCCCCTCAATGCCGTCCACCGGGCCCTCGGGGCCAAGATGGTGGACTTCGGCGGCTGGGACATGCCGGTGCAGTACCCCACCGGCATCATCAACGAGCACGTGGCCGTGCGCACCAAGGTGGGCCTGTTCGACGTGAGCCACATGGGCGAGATCCGCGTCAAGGGCCCCCAGGCCATGGCCTTCCTGGACTGGCTCACCCCCAACGCCGTCGTGAAGCTGGCCCACGGCCAGATCCACTACACCGCCTTCCTCTACGAGAACGGCACCTTCGTGGACGACCTGCTCCTGCACAAGATCGCCGACGACCACTTCCTCCTGGTGGTGAACGCCTCCAACGTGGACAAGGACTTCGCCTGGGTGAAGAAGCACGCCGCCAAGTGGGACGTGGAGGTCACCAACGAGAGCGACGCCACCGGCCAGGTCGCGCTCCAGGGCCCCCTCTCCATCGACGTGCTCCAGCCCCTGGTGGACATCGACCTCTCCCAGATCAAGTACTACTGGTTCGCCTTCGGCAACTTCAAGGGCATGCCCGCCATGTTCGCCCGCACCGGCTACACCGGCGAGGACGGCTTCGAGGTCTACTGCCCCGCGGAAAAGACCGCCTGGGTCTGGAACGAGCTCATGGAGAGCGGGAAGCCCCACGGCCTCGTCCCCACGGGCCTGGGCTGCCGCAACACCCTGCGCCTGGAGGCCAAGATGGCCCTCTACGGCCACGAGATCGACGACACCACCAACGCCCTGGAAGCCGACCTGGGCTGGATCATCAAGCTCAACAAGGGCGAGTTCCTGGGCCGGGAGGCCCTGGCCACCCTCAAGGAGCAGGGCCTCGGCCGCAAGCTGGTGGGCTTCCGCATGCTGGAGAAGCGCGACATCGCCCGGGACCACATGGACGTCCTGGTGGACGGGAAGAAGGCCGGCTACGTCACCAGCGGCTCCCCCAGCACCACCTGCGGCTTCAACCTGGGCCTGGCCTACGTTCCCATCAGCAACGCCCCTCTGGGCTCCCGCATCCACGTCGACATCCGCGGCAAGGCCTGCGAAGCCGAAGTGATCCCCACCCCCTTCTACAAGCGCGCCAAGTAGTCCCACCTGGCAACCCCTGACCGGCCCACCGCGGCTAGAATCATCCCTCTGGAGGAATCCATGTACCCCGCCGACGTGAAGTACACCAAGAACCACGAATACCTCAAGCCCCTGGGCGACGGCACCGCGCTCGTGGGCATCACCCACTACGCCCAGGAGGCCCTGGGCGACGTGGTGTTCGTGGACATGCCCGAAGTGGGCGCCAAGTTCAAGGCCGGCGACGAGTTCGGCACCGTGGAATCGGTGAAGACCGTGTCCGAGATCTTCATCCCCTCCGCCTGCGAAGTGATCGAGATCAACGGCGAGCTGGAAGCCCACCCCGAGTACGTCAACGAGGACGCCTACGGCAAGGGCTGGATGCTCAAGGTCAAGCTCGACGGCGGCCTCAACTCCGAGCTGCTGGACGCCGCGGCCTACGAGGCCCTGGTCAGCGCTGAGAGCCACTGAATGGCCTGCCCGGCCCCGGATAGCCCCCGTCGCATCCGGGGCCGGCTCCTGGCCCTGATCACGGCCGGCTGGGTGGGCCTGGCGGCCTTCGCGGCCGCGCCGGTCCAGCCCGCCAAGCCCGCCCTCCCCCCCCAGCCCCCCAAGGCCTCCGCGCCCCGGCCGCGGCCCGAGGTGGCCCGGCTCCGGACCCTGGTGGAGGACGGCGAGCGCAACGCCCAGGAGAAGGACTGGGACAGCGCCGGCACCCGCGCCGAGGAGGCCGAGGTGCTCGTGGCCGACTGGCCCGAGGAGGCCCTGGAATCGCCCGAGGTGAAGGCGCTCCTGGACCGGCTCCAGGACCTGGAATCCCATCTCCCCGACAGCGAAAGCGCCCCCGCCACCCCGGACCCCGGCCTCAAGGAGGCCACCGAGGTGGTGCCCCTTTCCGGCGAGGCCCTGAAGGCCGAGCTGGAGCAGGTCAAGGGCTCCACCGCGGGCGCGCAGTACGACTTCCCCATCGACCTCAACGACAAGGTCCTGGCCTGGGTCCACGAGTTCACCACCAGCAAGCGCGGCTTCATGGAGCGCACCCTGTCCCGGGCCACCATGTGGCTGCCCATGGCCCGGCAGATATTCGCCGAGGAGCGCATCCCCCAGGACCTGGCCTACCTCGCCGTCATCGAATCGGGCTTCATCAACAGCGCCCGCAGCTACGCCCAGGCCGTGGGCATGTGGCAGTTCATCCGGTCCACGGGGCGCATCTACGGCCTCAACGGCAACGCCTGGGTGGAGGAGCGCCGCGATCCCGTCAAGGCCACCCGCGCCTCGGCGCGCTACCTGCGGCGCCTCTACGAGACCTCCGGCGACTGGTACCTGGCCCTGGTGGGCTACAACGCCGGTCCCCTCACCACCGACCGCGCCGCCCAGAACATCGGAAGCCGCAACTTCTGGGACATGGCCCGCAGCCGCTGGCTCCGGAACCAGACCAAGAACTACGTGCCCGAACTGTGCGCGGCCATCCTCATCGGCCACGATCCCGAGCGCTACGGCTTCAAGGTGGAGCAGCTCCAGCCCTACGCCTACGAGACCGTGGAGGTGGACCGCATGACCAGCCTCGCGGTCCTGGCCCGCTACGCCGGCACCGACGTGGATTCCCTCAAGGAACTGAACCCCGAGCTCCTGCGGGCCAGCACGCCCCCGGGGCGCTACACCCTGCGCGTGCCCCCGGGCCTCAGCGGCGCCACGGCCCGGGCCCTGGCCCGCATCCCCGCGAACCAGCGGCTGGACTTCCAGTCCTACAAGATCCGCAAGGGCGACACCCTGGCCAAGCTGGCCGCCAAGTTCAAGCTCAGCCCCGAGGATCTGCTGGAGGCCAACGACCTGAAGAAGGGCCAGTTCCGGGCCGGCAAGGTCATCAAGGTGCCGCCTCCGCCCCCGGCCCCCATCGACAACCGCGATCTGCTCAACCCCGTGGAGCGGTCCAAGGTCATCGAGGACCATCCCTTGGAAGCGCTCCCCACCATTCCTGCGCCCGTTCCCGAGCCCGCTCCTCAGCCGGCCCCCGAAGCGGACCTGCCGCCCGTTCCTCAGGCCGTCAAGGCGCCCGCCCCCAAGCCTGCCCTGGAAACCCGCCCCCGCACCCACCTGGTGAAGAAGGGCGAAACCCTCTTCGCCATCGCCACCCGGTACGGCCTGGAGGTGGACCATCTGCGGAAGTGGAACAAGATCAAAGGCAACCGGATCCAGAGTGGCCAGCGCCTCCGCCTTGGCCCCTGAATTTGTGCTTGCGGTTTTCTCCATCCGGTGGCATGATTATTACTTCCCCCGGGGCTATAGCTCAGCTGGGAGAGCGCTTGCATGGCATGCAAGAGGTCAGCGGTTCGATCCCGCTTAGCTCCACCAAAACAGAGGCCACCAACCCGGTGGCCTCTTTTCGTAGAACAGCCCAGATGCTCGCCAGCCTAAACCACGCCTTCCTCAGCTTCGGCCCCCACGAGGTGCTGAAAGATGTCACCTGGGCCATCCAGGAGGACGAGTGCTGGGGCGTCATCGGCCGCAACGGCGCCGGCAAGAGCACCGTCTTCAAGGTGCTGCTGGGCGAACTGGAACTGGACAACGGCACCGTCGTGCGGCCCACCGCCGAGCGGGGCATCCGGGTGGGCCACTACGCCCAGGACCTGGTGCCGGCCACGGGCGGCACCGTCCTGGAGGAGGCCATGGCCGCCTTCGGGGACGTGGAATCCCTCCAGCACGAAATGCGCGAGCTGGAGCACCGCATGGCCGAGCCGGGCGTGGACCTGGAGGCCGTGATGGCGCGGTACCAGGACGTGCAGGAATCCTTTGAGCGCCTCGACGGCTTCACCATCCGCAGCCGCGCCGAGAGCATCCTCTTCGCCCTGGGCTTCGCCCCCGACATGCTGGAGAAGAGCGTCCTGGAACTGAGCGGCGGCCAGAAGAGCCGCGTGATGCTGGCCAAGGCCATCCTCCAGGGCCAGGACCTGCTGCTGCTGGACGAGCCCACCAACCACCTGGACCTGCCCAGCCTGCGCTGGCTGGAGAGCTTCATCAACGGCACCAACGCCACCGTGGCCGTCATCAGCCACGACCGCTACTTCCTGGACCGCATCGCCACCAGCATCCTCGAGATCGAGCTGGGCCGCAGCCGTTCCTACGAGGGCAACTACACCGAGTTCATCGAGAAGAAGGAAGCGGAGATCGAGATCGCCGAGCGCCATTTCGAGCGCCAGCAGGAGTACATCAAGCGGCAGGAGGACTACATCCGCCGCAACATCGCCGGCCAGGACACCAAGATCGCCCGGGGCCGCCGCACCCAGCTGGGCAAGCTCCAGCGGCTGGAGAAGCCCCTCAAGGACCGCCGCCGCATCAAGTTCAGCTTCCCCGAGACCCAGCGCAGCGGCGACACCGCCCTGGTGCTGGACAAGGCCTCGGTGGGCTGGGACGGCGTGCCGCTCTTCGCGCCCCTGGAGCACTTCCAGATCAAGCGCGGCCAGAAGCTGGCCATCGTGGGCCTCAACGGCACCGGGAAATCCACCCTGCTCAAGGCCATCGCCGGCGAGATCGAATTCCTCTCCGGGGGCTCGCGCCTGGGCAGCCAGGTGAAGCTGGGCTACTTCGACCAGCACCACAAGAACTTGGATGCCCGCAACACCGTCTTCCAGCAGATCCAGGCGGTGGTGCCCATGGCCCCCAAGCAGGACGTGCTGGGCTTCCTGGCCAAGTTCTCCTTCCGGGGCGACGACGTGGACAAGCCCGTCACCGTCCTCAGCGGCGGCGAGCGCGCGCGGCTTTCCGTGGCCACGCTCATCCGCGAAGGCGTCAACCTCCTGCTGCTGGACGAGCCCACCAACCACATGGACATCCATTCCATGGAGGCCATGGAGGACACCATCCTCAGCTTCACCGGCGCCGTGGTGGTGGTGACCCACGACCGCTACCTCCTGGGGCGCGTGGCCGACAGCATCCTGCGGGTGCACGAGAACCGCACGGAATTCCGCGAGGGCGGCTACGAGGACAACCAGGCCTGGGTGGACCTGGACATCGGCGAGGAGCCCGAGGAGCCCAAGGAGGAGGAGAAGCCCAGGCGCAAGGCCGAGGCCGCCCCCCAGCCCCCGAAGTCCCAGCCCCAGAAGCCGCAGCCCGTGGACCGCGAGCGCCAGAAGACCGTCAAGCGCTGGGAGCGCAAGGTGCAGGAGGCCGAGGCCGCCGTGGCGGACCTGGAAGGGCGCCTGGCCGGCCTCGCCCGGGACCTGGCCGCCGCGGATCCCGCCGACTGGGAGCTCTTCGGCGCCAAGCTGGACGCCCAGAAGGCCCTGGAAACCGAGCTCGCCTACGCCATGAGCGCCTGGGAGGAGGCCCAGACCTCCCTGGAGGAAGCGCAGAAGTAGCCGCTATACTGGCGTATCCATTCGATGGGGGTACCCGGGTGACTGTCTTCTTCCGTTACGGCGCGATGAACGCCGGCAAGAGCATCCAGGTGCTCACCGTGCGCTACAACTACCAGGAGCGCCACCAGAGCGTGCACCTCTACAAGCCCAGCGTGGACACCCGCGAGGGGGCCAACCTCATCCGGGCCCGCATCGGGCTGGAAGCGCCGGTGGACGCCATGATCAAGCCCGACACCGACATCGTGGAGCTCCACGCGGCCACCGTGGCCCGCCGCGGCCTGCCCAACTGCATCCTCATCGACGAGGCCCAGTTCCTCACCCGCGCGCAGGTGATGCAGTTCTGCGAGCTCTCCGACACCACCGGCATCCCCGTCATGGCCTTCGGGCTGCGCTCGGACTTCCGCGGGGAGCTCTTTCCCGGATCCGCGGCCCTGCTGGCCCTGGCGGACCGCATCGAGGAGCTGAAGACCATCTGCTGGTGCGGCAAGAAGGCCACCATGAACGCCCGCATCGTGGACGGCAAGGTGGTCATGGAAGGCCCCCAGGTGCTCATCGGCGGCAACGAGAGCTACACCGCCCTGTGCCGCAAGCACTGGAAGGAAGGCATCAGCGCCCCCCCGGCCTGAGGCCTTCTGGCGCATTGATCCCGGGACCGGCCTGGGCCATTCTGGAGGGCGGAGCGCTTATGAGTCTTCTGCTGGCCGTGGACGTGGGCAACACCAACATCGTCCTGGGCATCTTCGACCTCGCCGCCGGCGAGGGCGGCCCCATCCTGCATTCCTGGCGCCTGGCCACGAGCCGGGAGCGCACCGTGGACGAGTACGGCCTCTCAAGCCTGGCCCTGCTCAAGCACGCCGGCATCGATCCCGCGGCCATCCGGCACGTGGTCATCTCCAGCGTCGTGCCGCCGCTCCACCCGGTCCTGGACGCCTGGCTCCGGGTCTACTTCAAGTCCGAGCCCCTGTGGATCGAGCCCGGCATCAAGACCGGCCTCAAGGTCCTGCTGGACAACCCCGCCGAGCTGGGCGCGGACCGCATCGTCAACGCCGTGGCCGGCCTGGAGGCCTACGGCGCCCCGCTCATCGCCGTGGATTTCGGCACCGCCACCACCTTCGACGTGGTCAACGAGAAGCGCGAGTATCTGGGAGGGATCATCTGCCCCGGCCTGAAGATCAGCGCCGAGGCCCTGTTCCAGCGGGCCTCGCGGCTGCCCCGGGTGGAGATCGCCGAACCCGAGCGGCTCGTGGGGCGCTCCACCATCCAAGCCATGCAGTCGGGCCTCTACTACGGCTACGTGGGCCAGGTGGACGGCATCCTGGAGCGGCTCCTGGCCGAGTACCCCGGCTCCAAGGTGGTGGCCACCGGCGGCCTGGCCAAGGTCATCGCCCCCTCCAGCCGCTTCATCCACGAGGTGGCGCCGGACCTCACCCTGGACGGCCTGCGCATCCTCTGGCTGAAGAACCAGAAGCCATGCCCCTCCCGCTGATCCGCCTGGGGGTGGTGGACTCCACCCAGGCCTTCCTGGAGCGCCACCCCGAACTGGGCTGCTGCGCCGTCCTGGCCGGGGAGCAGCTCAAGGGCCAGGGCCAGGCCGGCAACGCGTGGGTGAGCCGCCCCGGGGCCGGCCTCTGGCTCAGCGCCTGCCTGCCCGCGCCCCGGGTCCCCCCCGGCCTCCTCCTGCAGCGGGCCATGGCGGCCGTCCTGGAGGTCCTGGAGCCCGCCGGCGCCCCCCTGGGCCTCAAGTGGCCCAACGACCTCGTGGGGCGCAGGGAGGGCCGCCTGGTGAAGCTGGGCGGCATCATCGGCCAGGCCAAGGGCGACCGGGTCCTCCTGGGCCTGGGCCTCAACCTCACGGAGGCCCCCGCCATTCCGGAACGGGCCATCCCCCCCGCCTGCCTCCGGGACCTGGCCAAAGGCGGCGTGCCGGAGGCCGGCGCCCTGGCCCGGGATATCCTCGAAGCCTGGGAGGACCTGGAGATCCCCCGGGAAGCCCCCTTCCTGTGGCCCGCCCCCGGCGACCCCATCCGGTGGGAGCAGGGCGAGGGCGTCTGCGTGGGGTGGCTGGGGGATGGGCGCCTGCGGGTGGAACGCCCCGGGGGCGGGCACGTGGACCTGACGGCCGGGGACGTTTCGGGCCTGGCCTGAAGGGCCGGTCAGCGGAAGGCGATTACCGGCCCGAAGGCCGCGCGGCGGGTCCACACCAGGTACAGTTCCAGGACCAGGGCCAGCACCCCGGGCCCCAGGCCCGAAGGCGCCAGGAAGACATGGAAACAGATGATGTTCACCAGCACCGGCGCCAGCAGCGTCAGGGCCAACGGAACGAACCGGCCAACGAGCAGCATGAGCCCGGCCGCCAACTGGGTTCCCGCAACCAGCTGCATGAGGTAGCCGGTCTTCATCATGGCCCCCGCGAAGGCGGCGGCCCCCTCGGGCATGGGGGCCGTGGGCCGGGGCAGGAAGTCCAGGAAACCGTTGAGTCCGGTGACCACGAACAGCAGGCCCAGCAGGATGCGGGCGGCGATGGGCGCGGCTTTGGAAAGAAAACGCGAAATGGGCATGGGGGCCTCCGCCCCTTAGATGCCGGTCAGACGCTTCCCTTCTCCAGCATCGCCTTCAGCCGCGCGTACCCGCTCTTGCTCACCGGCAGCCGCGTGCCGTCGTGCAGCACCGCGATCCAGCTCTCCGAGGGGGTCTGCTCCAGCCTGGCCAGGCGGTCCAGCTGGATGATGAAGCTGCGGTGGATGCGCAGGAAGCGGTTGGGGTCCAGCCTCGTCTCCAGGCTGGAGATGGTCTGCTGCTTCAGGTGGCTCTTCTCGGGGGTCTTCAGGAGGACGTAGTCGTCCTGGGCCTGCACGTAGTCCAGCTTGGCCAGGGGGATGAGGGTCACCTTCGTGCCGTCCTTGACCACGAGGCGGTCCAGGGGCCAGTCGCTTCGGGCCGCGTCGGAGAGCTCCGCGGGCTGGGGGCCCGAGGGGGCGCCCTGGTCGCAGCGGGCCTTGGCGCGCACCAGGGCCTCCTCGAAGCGCTCGGCGTCGAAGGGCTTGAGGAGGTAGTCCACGGCGTGGACCTCGAAGGCCTTGAGGGCGTGCTGGTCGTAGGCCGTGATGAAGACCACCGTGGGCTGCGGGTCCAGCAGCTCCAGGACCTCGAAGCCGTTGAGCTTGGGCATCTGGATGTCCAGGAAGAGCAGATCGGGCTTGTGCTCCGTGGCGGCCTTGACGGCCTCGAAGCCGTTGGCGCAGCTGGCCACCACCCGGATCTCGGGGTGGACGCCCAGGTGCTCCTGGACGATGGCCCGGGCCAGGTCCTCGTCGTCCACGATGATGGCGGTGTAGGTTCTCTCGCTCATGGCTTGACCTCGCATGGAAATACCATCCGGACCCGGTGGACCCCGTCGGTGGTGCCCGCCTCGAAACGCATGCGGTCCCCGAACCGCATCTGGAGCCGGCTGCGCACCTGGCGCTGCCCCATGCCCAGGCCGTGCACCACCGGCGTGTCGGGATCCACGGGGTTCTCCACCCGCAGCTCCAGGACGTTGCCCTCCCTGCGGGAGGCCACGCGCACCACGCCGCCCTCCGTGAGCCCGGCGATGCCGTGCTTGATGGCGTTCTCCACCAGGGGCTGCAGGAGGAGGGCGGGGATCTCCTCGCCCAGGGTGGCGGGGTCCAGCTCCCACTGCACCTGGAGCCGGCTCCCGAAGCGGATCTGCTCGATGGAGAGGTAGGCCTTGAGGAGGTCCACCTCTTCCGAAAGGGACACCAGGCGCTTCTCCCCGAGCCTCAGGCTGCCCCGCAGGAAATCCGAGAGCAGGATGCACATGGTCCGGGCCTTGGGCGGATCGATGGTGGTCAGGGCGCTGATGGAATTCAGGCTGTTGAAGAGGAAGTGGGGGTTGAGCTGGGCCCTCAGGGCGCGCAGCTCGGCGTCCTGGGCCAGGATGCGGAACTCCGCCTCCCGGGCCTCGCTCTGCTTGCCCAGGTCCACGGCGTCCAGGAGGTAGTGGAGGGTGAGGGTGGCCAGGTAGAGCACCGCGCCGATGCCCACCAGGGTGGGCAGGGCCGCGTGGGCCCGGTGGTAGAGCCCCGTGAGCGGCGTCGCCTTGGCCAGGCACCAGGCCAGGGCCAGGCCCGCCCCGGCCCACAGGGCGGCCATGATGACCGCCGCCAGGATCCACGCCGTCCAGTGGCTGCCCACCCGCGTGGAACGCAGGGGCAGGGCCCGGCACAGGTACCAGGAGGACAGGAACATGAAGGCGCCGCCGGCCCCCATGGGCACCGCCAGCGCCAGGGCCTCCGCCAGGCGCCAGTCCTGGCTCATGGCCACGAAGGTGAGGAGCGCGACGATGGGGACCCACCCCAGGAGGTAGGTCCCCAGGCGCGCGCGGCTGCTGAGGATGGGATTCACGTCAGTTCATTACGGTGAGGCCGCCGAACAGGACCAGTCCCGTGACGACCAGGTGGACCCTGGGGGCCTCCCCTTCGGCCGAAGGCATGGGGAGGGTCTTGTCCTCGAAGCCGCCCAGGAGCGCCGTGCCCTTCATGGAAACCGCCCAGTGCTGCGGGATCTTGATCTCGCCCCCGCCGAACAGCACGAAGACGTCCACCCGCACCTGGTTGCCTTCGATGGTGGCCTGGCGCAGATCCAGCTCGAAGCCCCCGAAGATCGCCGTGAGCTCGCCGCCCTTGAAGTCCTGGTGGGTGACCCGGCGCTTGCTGCCGCCCAGGATGGCCGTGGCGGAAACGAAGCTGTCGTGGGCCGCCAGGTCCGGGGGCACGCCCCGGTTCTTGCGCAGGGCCTTGGTGACCAGGAAGACGCCCACCGCCACGATGAACAGGGGCCCCATGGCGCTGGCCAGGCTGTCGCTGCCGAAGTTGTGCACGAGGATGAAGGCGCCCGCGAGCATGAAGAGGTAGCCCGAGATCCCCTTTTCCGCGGAACCCCGGCTCACCTTGCCGATGCCCACGATGATGAGCACCACGGGCCAGAGATTCAGGAAGAAGTGCTCGTTGTCGCGCACGAAGGGCAGGTTGTCCAGGGCCGCGAGGATGCCGATCACGATGATGGCGATGCCGATCCACAGGCGGGTGGACTGGGGCTGCGGGGCGGGGGTCTCATTCATCGTTTGCATGGATCTCTCCGGTAAAGCCTAGCAGATCATCAGGAGCGGCCACTCTTCTGAGCGCTGTTCATGGGAATGAGGGCGATGAGGGTGGGGGTGAGCAGCGCGGAGAACCACCAGAGGGCGACGGGGCAGCACTGGATGACGCCCTGTATGAATTCCATGGTTCGAACCTCCCTGCATCCAGGCTACGGACGCCGGGGCCCCGGGGGAGGGGCCATTCGGCGAACGCCGGACCCCGATCGGCGAACGGAGGCTATTCCCAGTCCACCCGGCCGCCGCGGCTCCGTTCCAGCCAGAGCGCGGCCAGGGCGGCCTCCCGGGCCCCGTCGGCCGTGAGGGGCAGGCGGAAGCGCAGGATGGCCTGGGCCCCCCGGAAGTCCTGGCCCAGGATCTCCGCCTCCGGGAAGGCCCCCAGCACCGAGAAGGGCAGGTGGGCCTGGCCGGCCTCGGCCGTGATGGAACCGGCGCGCCAGGCCCGGACGGCCTCCAGGAGCCCCTGCTCCCGGGCCGCGGCGATGGCCCCCTGGACCCCCTCCGTGTAGGCCCGCACCAGGCCCCCGGTGCCCAGCTTCGTGCCCCCGAACCACCGGATGCACACGGCCAGCACGTCCACCAGGCCCTCGCCCTCCAGGACCCGGAGCATGGGCGGCCCGGCGGTGCCCGAGGGCTCCCCGTCGTCGTCGGCGCCCTGGGCCCCGCCCAGCTCCCGCCAGGCGGTGCAGTGGTGGTTGGCGTCGAAGTCCCGCTTGCGCAGGCGGACCAGGATGGCCTCCCGCTCCCCGGCGTCCCCCGCGGGGTGCAGCTCGGTCAGGAAGACCGAGGCCTTCTCCCTGAACCTGTGGACGGCGGGTGCGACGGGACGCTGCATGTCTTCCAGCATGCCAAAAAAAAGCTCCCGTTTCCGGGAGCTCTTTTGCCTACTTCGTGCCGAGGTCCTGGAGGATCTTCGGATTGGGATCGTCCTGGGCCAGGATGGTGTGGCAGGTGTCGCAGTCGGCGGCGATGGTGCGGCCGTCCTTGCTGGTGTGGCTCCCGTCGTGGCAGCGGAAGCACCCGCCGTCCTGGTGCCCGATGTGGTTGGGATGGGTGCCCCAGGTGAGCTTCATCTCGGGCGAGACGTTGCGCAGGTAGGCGTCCTTCACCGCGATGGCCGCCGCGTCCACCAGGGCCTTCTTCTCCTTGTAGACCTCGGGGTAGTTGGCCGCGTAGAAGTCCACAAGCGCCTTGGGAATGCGCGCCGCCGCGTCGTCCTGGCTCTTGTACTCCCCCTTGAGGATCTCGACGCCCTTCTTGTGGATGAAGGGGATCTCGCGGCTGACGAGGCCCTCCTGGATGCGCCGGTCCATGGCCCACTCGGGGCTCTCGAAGGCGTGGGTGGGCCGGTTGTGGCAGTCCACGCAGTCCATGCTCCGCTGGGGGAGCTTGGCGAGCTGCTCGGGAGTGAGCTTGGTGTCCGAGGAGACGTACTCCACCATCTGGCCCTTGTCGTCCCGGTAGACCACCCGGGGGATCACCTGGCGGCGCTCGTCGCCGGCCGAGTAGGTGATGCGCTCCGAGGTGTCGATGTGGCGCCCGTGGATGCCGGTGTTGGCCTCGCCGCTGCGGCCGCCGATCTTGAGCATGAGGACGGTGATGGCGGGGGTGTTGGCGATGTCGTCGCCGTAGTGGGTCTTCACGAGGATCTTGTTGCCGTGGAACTTCTGGGGCCAGTGGCAGGACTCGCAGGTCTCCTTCGCCGGGCGCAGGCTCTCCACGGGGCTGGGGATGGGCCGGTGGTAGTTGTTGAACATCACCCCGAACAGCTGGCGCACGCCGGCGAGCTTGGCCCGCATGAAGGAGTCCGCGCCGGGGCCGATGTGGCACTGGGCGCAGCCCACCCGGGAGTGCGGCGAATCCACGAAGGCCCGGTACTCCATGATCATGGGCGTGTGGCAGGTGAGGCCGCAGAACTTGCTGGAGTCCATGTACTCCACGCCCCGCACCGTCGCCACGCCCAGCAGGGCGATGTTGAGGACGGTGGCCACCGCCACCACGGAAAGGACCTTGCGGATGTGCCGGGTGGTGAGGTCCACCTTGGGGATGACCGCGGGCTTCTCCCCGGCCTTGGTCATCCTCTTGTACTTGAGCCACATCCCGAAGGGGATGAGGAACAGCCCCACCAGGAACAGCAGGGGCAGGAGCACGAAGAGGAGGATGCCCACGTAGGGCAGCGCCGAATGCGGGCTGGCCAGCTCCCGGAACCAGGACCACAGGAGCGTGAAGCCCGTGGCGGTCGTGAGGATGCCCGCGCAGATGCTCACCCAGTTGTCGCCGTAGAAGAAGGCGTGCCTGAACCACACCGTGAGCCTGTCTCTCCAATCCATGGTCAAACTCCTATTCGGACAAGATTATCCGATATTGAACCTATTGGGAACGAGGCATTAGATCACAAATTCCGGGGGGGCGCCGAGCTTCTGGAGGCTCCGGGCCAGACGGGATTCATAGCGGCCGGCCAGGTCGACGCCCGGCATCCACCGGGCCCGGTCCCAGTCCAGGGCCAGGACCCGCCCATCCGGGAGCACCTGGAAGTTGGTGGCGTTGAGGTCGGGGGCGTAGAGGCCCCAGGCGCAAAGCGCGGCGATGAGGGCGCGCACCTGGGGCAGGGCGGCGGCGTCCCAGGCGCGGGGCCAGGGCGCGCCCCCCGCGAACCGGGTGAGGAAGACCCCCTCGCAGCCCCAGAGCCGGGGCCGGAACCCCCAGCCCAGCGGCTCCACCGTGGGAAATCCTGCCTCCCACAGGGCCCGGTGCACCTGGAATTCCCGGTCGAAGCGGGCCGGGCCGGGGTAGAGGGCCGCGTTGACGTGGCGCACCAGGCCCCCCCGGCGGTAGGGGCGGATCACCGCGTCCCCGCAGCGGAAGACGCCGCCCCGCCCGAAGGCGCCGCCCAGGGGTTCCGGCGCGCCATCCAGGTCCAGGCCGGGCACGGCCTGGAGGGTCCAGAGGCCCTCCAGCCCCGGCAGGGCCGCGGTGCGGGTCCCGGGGCCGGGGCCGGGTTCCCGCGGCGCGAAGGGCCAGGAGGGGGGCAGGGGTGGATGCATGGTCCCCATTAGATCATTCTTCGGCCGTCCAGGGCCCCCGCCGCGTGGGCACCTGGAGGGCCGCGGCCAGGCGCGCCAGGAACGCGTCCCGGCCCACCACCCGGGCCCCGAGGGTCTCCAGGTTGGGGTTGGGCACCTGGCCGTCGATGAGGTGGAAGCCCCAGCCCCAGGCCCGCCGGCACAGGGCCGCGAAGGCCGCCCGGGAGGCGTAGCTCTCCAGGCTGAACATGCTCTCCCCGAAGAAGGCCGCCCCCAGCGAAACGCCGTAGAGCCCCCCGCGCAGCTCCCCGTCCCGCCAGGCCTCGAAGCTGTGGGCGTAGCCCTGGCGGTGCAGGGCCAGGTAGCCCTCCTGGATCTCCCGGGTGATCCAGGTGCCGTCCTGGCCGGCGCGCTCCACCCGGGCGCAGTGCCCGATCACCTCCGCGAAGCAGGTGTCCACGCGCACCTCGAAGGGCCGCCGCGCCAGGGCGCGGCGGGTGGACCGGGAGAGGTGCTCATCCCCCGGAAGGAGGATGGCCCGTTCCGGGGGGGACCACCACAGGATGGGGGACCCCTCGCTGTACCACGGGAAGATGCCCAGGCGGTAGGCGTTCAGGAGCCGCGGCGCCGAAAGGTCCCCCCCCACCGCCAGCAGGCCCTCGCCATCGGCCCGCCGGGGGTCGGGGAAGGCCGGTTGGGGACCGAGGCTGAAGACGGGGGCCATGGGGACGGATTATCCCAGCACTCAGTCCGGGATGGGCGTGAGCTGGATCCCCTGGTAGTAGTGCTTCAGGATGCCGTCGAAGGTGGCCCCTTCCAGCGCCATGCCGTAGGCGCCGGTCTGGTCCATGCCCACGCCGTGGCCCCAGCCCCTGCCGTAGACGATCCACCGGCGGGAGGGCGCCTCCCCCACGGTGGCCATGCGGAAGACGTTGTCCTTGAGGCCCAGGAGGTTGCGGATGTGCATGCCCCGGAAGCGGTGGGGCCGGTTCTGGCCGTCCCGCACCACCATGTCCGTGACCCGGCCCTGGGGGTTGTGGGTGAGTTCGAAGCCCTTCACCGCCTTGATGCCGGCGCGGGTGCGGAGCCGGTCCAGGAGATCGGCCTCCTTGATCTCCACCTTCCAGTGGGCGGTGGGATTGTAGCGGTCCAGGGCCGTCCCGTCCGGGTCCAGGCGCCTCACCAGGAGGGGCGACCCGCCCGGGGCGGGGATCCACCGCACCCGGTCCCCCACCTGCACCGCGCTCTGGGCCACCAGGCGCAGGCTTCCGCCGGGGGCCTCCTCCGCCACCAGGATGGAGGGGGCCAGGGGCAGGGGCCCCGGGCCGCCGTTCTTCACCCGCACCTGGCCGTCCCGCAGGAGCGTGCCCTCCAGGAATTCCGCGGGCTCAAGCTCCTGCCAGAGGCGCCCGAGCACCTGGAAGGCCTGGCCCAGGGTGGGGGCCGTGCGCCACAGGGCCGGCGGGGCGATGCCGCGGCGCGCCAGGAAGGAGGCCAGGGGCTGGTCCGCGGGGGCGGGGACCGCGTCCCCCAGGAAGTACCGGGCATCGTCCGGGCGCTCCAGGCCCTCCACCACCTCCCCGAAGCCCAGGGACCGGGCCATCCACAGCAGGAGGCCGGGTTCCGGAGCCACGGGAACCCGGCCCAGCCGGGAGGCCAGGGCCGCCACGGTGGCACGCAGGTCGTCCTGGCGCGCGGGTCGGGCCATGCGCCCGGAATCCAGGTCCGCCGCGGGCACCAGCCCCGCCGCGCACAGGCGCAGCAGTTCCGGCGTGAGCCAGGGGGTGTCCCCGGCCACCGCCAGGGCCCCCTTGAAGGTGATCACCTGGGGCGAGGCGGCGTAGTTGGAGACGCCCTTGAGGTAGGGCCCGCCGTCCCCGAAGACGAAGGTGTTGTCGATGGTGCCCCCGCCCGAGTCGGCCATGAAGAGGGCCTGGATGGGCCTGCCCCCGTAGGTGGCGATGAGGCCCGCGGTCTCCGCCACGGCCCGGTCCGTGAGGGACTGCTCCCCGTCCCGGCCCCCGTAGACCTGGTCGGCCACGGTGTCCAGGAGGTCGAAGCCCTCCTTGGCGCGCTTGCCCAGGTTCACGTAGGCGTAGGTGCGCGCCGCCACCGCCTGGGCCTTGAGGGCCTCCAGGGCCGGGTACTCCCAGGCCCCCATCTCCCGGGGCACCACGCCCCGCAGGTAGGTCTCCAGGTCCAGCGTGTTGACCACGGAGAGCCGGCCCTGGGCGTTGGGGAAGATGCGCATGGCGCCGCGGTAGCGGCCCTTGCCCACGATGGTGGTGAGTTCCCGGGCGGGCTGGAGGAGCACCCCGGAATTGGGGAGGGGCAGCCGCTCGTACCGCTCCGTGACCGCGTAGAGGGCCCTGGCCTTCCGGGGCTTGCCCTTGCGCTTTTCCGTGGAGACCCAGAGCTCGTCGTAGCCGTGGGCGGCCAGCTTCTCCAGGATGGGCTCGGCCTCCTTCGCGCTTTCGAAGCGCCCCGTGAGCACCCGCCAGGTGCCGCCGTCGGGGACCTCCACCTTCTCGGGCACCTCGCCGAGGGCGGCCAGCTTCTTCAGGGTGGCCGTGGCGTCGGCGAGGTTCATGGCCGTGCCCACCTGCACCCGGTATTCGTCCGTGGGATCCGCCTCGCCCCGGCTGTCCCACCAGATGCGCAACTTCTCGCCCTCGGCCACCTTGAGCAGGCGCTTGCCTTCCAGGCTGCGCAGCTCCCCGCCCCCCTCCAGGCTCACGATCCATTCCAGCCCCTGGGTGTCCAGCCCCACGCGGATCTGGGGAACCGCCGCCAGCGCGGGCAGGGCGAAACAGAGCAGGGCGGGGAGGGATCGCATGGCTCCAGCTTACCGCAGGCGCAATGAATGATGTGTTCATTGATGAATCAGGAAAGGACCTGGGTTCATTGGTTGAGACTATTACAAAACCGGCACGAATCCGCCGGGGAGGTGTTGACAGGCATTAGTAATTAATTATTATTGAAGACGAGTTCCCCTGGACGCACCCCCCTTGCCCCCCACCCGCCTGCCGCTTCCTTTCCGGAGGTCCGCCATGCTCCTGTCCGGTTCTGCCCGAATGATCGGGTCCGCGCGCATCCCGTGGTTCCATTTCCGGGACCCCGGGCGCTGGCGGCTGGGGCGCGAACGCCACCGGCTCCGGCTCCTGTGGACCGTGGATTTCCAGCGAACCTTCCCCGCCCTCTGGCGCCACGGCACCGCCCTGGAGGAGGCCCGCGCCCAGGCCCGGAGCGCCGCCAAAGCCGCCGCCCGGCGCCCCAGGCGGTTTCAGAATTAGGGTGTGTCGGGAAACCCGAGCTGCGTTGAAACCGTGATGAAGGGGGCTGTCTCAGGTTGAGCAGATCCCCGTTCATCCCATCCATCGGCGTTCATCCCGGTTTCCGCAGGGCTGGCGCAGAGGTGGGTCGTAGCGCAGGTAACTCGACGTCCTTGACCCAAAAGTGGCGACAACACCCAGCGAAGCTCAAACGGGGATAAACAGGATCCAGGGGAAAAGGCAGGATAAAGAACGTCAGGTCAAAGCTGGAGCCAGATCACCGAGAACAACCTAGCGATTCAGGACCTAGGGTTAGCCGACACACTTTAGTACCAAATCGGCATCCTACAATTTCTCCCAGTGGCTCGCTTCGTAAGTGTGCTTGAGGGTGTAGTCGGTGTGGATTTGGGCGAGTTGGAGGTCGCCCGAGGTGTCCTCGTTCACGGCGTGCCAACGGCAGTAGGGGTCCAGGGCGCCGGGGCCGGCCTCGCGGGTGCCGTTGCCGCTCCATCCGATGCCGCCGTAGGGGACGTGGACCTCGGTGCCGCTGGTGGAGTTGTTGATGGAGGACAGGCCCGCGCGGATCTCCCGGGTGAAGCGCTCCGCCAGGGCGCGGTCGGCGGTGTAGATGGCGCTGCTCAATCCGTAGGGCGTGCCGTTGGCCCAGGCCATGGCCTCGTCGAAGTCCTCCACGCGGCAGAGGTTCACGGTGGGGCCGAGGATCTCCGTCTGGAAGAGCTTCATCCCGGGGGTCACGCCCTCCCACACGCAGGGCTGCATGAAGTGGCCCTTGGCGAGGGGGCCGTGCACCTTGGCGGTGCGGTTCTCCTCCGTCCATTTCGCCCCGCCGCAGAGCAGGGTCGCGCCCTCCTCCAGGCCGCCGTTCCAGTGCTCCTCGAAGGCCTTGGCGAACCGCGCGTTGATCATGGGACCGAAGAACACGTCGGGGTTGCTGATGGGATTGCCCAATTCCAGGTCCGCCACCGCCGCCAGGAAGGCCTCCTTGAACTTCGGGTAGATGTCCTTGTGGACGATGAGGTTGCCGATGGAGGTGCGGCGCTGCCCGGCGGTGCCGAAGGCGCCCCAAAGGGCCCCGCGCACGGCGTTGTCCAGGTCGCAGTCGGGGAGGATGACCATGGGGTTCTTGCCGCTGAGCTCGAGGCTGGGAATCGAGAGGTTCCGGCCCGAGGCCTCGGCGATGAGCCGGCCCACGGCGGTGCCGCCGGAGAAGCAGAACTTCTGGTAGAAGCCCTTGTCCAGGCCCGCCACCACGTGCTTGCCGCACCCCGTGCGGCCCTTGCCGTTGAGGATGTTCACCACCCCCGGGGGCAGGCCGGAATCCATCATGCAGCGCGCGAAGAGGTACGCGATGGTGGGCGCGTCCTCCGAAGCCTTCCACACCACCGTGTTCCCGCACAGGATGGCGGGGATGATCCGGGCGGCGGGGGTGGAAAGGGGGAAGATCCCGCCGGCCATCACGGCCACCACCCCCAGGGGGCGCCGGTGGACGGTGATGTGGCGCTGCGGCAGCTCCGAGGGGATGACCTGGCCCAGCTGGCGCCGGCCCTCGCCCTGGAGGTAGTGGCAGAGGTCGATGGTCTCCTGCACCTCGCCCCGGGCCTCCCGCAGGGGCTTGCCCACCTCCCGGGTGATGATGGCGGCGAGCTTCTCCTTGTGGCGGGCCAGGGCCTCGCCGATGCGCCCCACCAGGGCGCCCCGCAGGGGCGCCGGCATGGCGCTCCAGGCGGGGAAGGCCGCGGCGGCGGCCTTGGCGGCCTTCTCCACGTCCCGCTCCCCGCACTCGGGGAAGATGCCCACCGTGTCCCGGGTGTCGATGGGGGACCGGGAATCGAAGGAGGGCAGGTCGCCCTCCACTTCGCGGCCGCCGATCCAGTTGAACCCGATGACCGTCCTTCCATGGCTCGCCACTGAGGGGGGATTGTCCTTCAGATACATGTCGGGCTCCGGGGTACGTTGAACGCTCCAGCATATCCGGGTGGGGGGCCCCGTGGGACCCGCAACCTTGGACGAAGGGACGGCAGTCCGGGCATACTCTCCCCTCCGGAGGGCAAGGTGCGCAGATTCGATGTGGTGGTGGTGGGGGCCGGGATCGGCGGGGGCTCGTTCGTGTACAACCTCCTGAAGCAGGGCTTCACGGGCTCCATCCTGGTGGTGGACCGGGGGGACGCAGTCTCCACGGGGGCTTCCGCCTATTCCGCGGGGGGCTTCCGGAACCTGTGGACCACCCCCATCAACCAGCAGCTCTGCACCCGGGGCATCGGGATCCTCAAGGCCTTCCAGGACGACATGGGCGTGGGCATCGGATTCCGGCAGACGGGGTACCTCTTCACCTACTACCCGGACGCCTGGAGCCGCGTGCCCGACGCCGCCCGGATCTGGAAGGCCAACGGCGTGGATTTCGAGCTCCTCGACCCGGCCCAGGTGGAGGCCCGGATCCCCGGCCTGCGCTGCGCCGTGGACGCCGTGGACCCCGACGTGCGCGACTTCCTGGGCATGGAGCCCATCGCCGGGGGCGTGTTCGGCCGGGACTGCGGGAGCTTCGACCCCAGCCAGGCCGCGGCGGGCTACTTCGAGCGGGCCCTCCAGGACCACCCCGGCAGGGCCCGCCTGGAACTGCGCACCGAGGCCGAGGCCCTCGTCTTCGATCCCGCCGGCAGGGTCACGGGGCTGCGCGTGGCGGGTCCCGGGGGCCGGGAAGTGATCGAGGCGGGCCTGGTGGCCCTGTGCTCCGGCCCCTGGACCAACCCGCTCCTGAAACGCTCCGGGTGTCCTGATGAGGACCTCATGCCCATCCTGGCCCAGAAGCGCATGATGTTCCTCACGGATTTCCCGGACCAGGACCCGCGCTGGCAGGACATCCCCCTCACCATCATCGACCAGGGCATCTACTTCAAGCACGAGAGCGGGAACCTCCTCATCGGCAAGGCCAAGGCCGACACCCCCGACAGCCTGGACACCACCTTCGAGCCGGACTACTACGTGGAGGAGATCAACCTGGTCATGCAGGAGCGCATGCCCCCCACCGCCACCTGCAGGCTCAAGGGCGGCTGGGCCGGGCTCTACGACACCACCGGCCCCGACCACAACGCCATCCTGGGATGGCACGCCAACCACCCCGGCCTGCTCCTGCAGGTGGGCTACAGCGGCCACGGCGCCATGGAGAGCCCCGCGGTGGGCATCGGCCTGGCCGAGCTGGTCATGACCGGGGGCTACCGCAGCATCGATCTCACGCCGCTGCGGTGGAGCCGGTTCCGGGAAGGGGATCTGGTGAAGGAGACGATCGTCATCTGACGGTATGATGAGGGTCCCGGGGGGCCCCTTGTTCGACAACATCCATATCGCCACGATCCTCGTCACGTACGTGGCCGTGCTGTTCGCCCTGAGCGTCCACGAGGCGGCCCACGCCGCCGCGGCCTACTACCTGGAGGACGACACCGCGGCCCGCCTGGGGCGCATGACCCTGAACCCCCTGGCCCACATCGACCCCCTGGGCACCCTCATCCTGCCCCTGCTGGGCATGATCTCCGGCATCCGGGTGCTGGGCTGGGCCAAGCCCGTGCCCGTGAACCCCGGGCGCCTCACCCGCAAGTACCCCATGCGGGTGGGCTACGCCATGGTCGCCGCCGCCGGCCCCGCCTCCAACCTCCTCCAGTCCCTGGTGTTCCTGGTGATCCTGGCCATGCTGATCCGGGTGGTGGGACCTGGGAACCCCGGGCTGCGCCTGAACTGGTTCTTCGCGTCCATGCAGACCCCGGTGGAGCGCTTCATGGAAGTGCCCGGCATGGGGGCGGGGTCGGCCCTGGCCATCACGCTCCTGGGGCGGCTGGTGATGATCAACATCGGCCTGGCCATCTTCAACCTGCTGCCCTTCGGGCCCCTGGACGGCGCGGGCATCCTGCGCGGCTTCCTCCCCTACCACATGCTGCCCACCTTCGACCGCATCCAGCCCACCATCACCATCGTCCTCCTGGTGTGCTTCCTGGTGCTGCCGGTGGTGATCACCACGATCCTGAGCCCCTTCTTCTTCGTGGCGGACGCCTTCTACATCACCCCCCTGGCCCGGCTCCTGCTGGGAGCCTGAGGTCCTACCGGAGCCCCAATGGAAGAGAAATTCATCACCAACGCCGAAGACGTGGAGGGCGAGTCCGCCACCTTCCTGGAGGCCTCCCGGCGCAGCCAGGCCATCTGGGACGACCTGCCGAAGCACCCCTCCAAGTACCGGGTCCTCACCGGGGAGCGCCCCACGGGCCCCCTGCACATCGGGCACCTCTTCGGGACCCTGGCCAACCGGGTGCGCATCCAGGAGCTGGGCGCCACCACCTTCATCGTCATCGCCGACTACCAGGTGCTCACGGACCGGGACAGCGCGGAGAACGTGGGCGCCAACGTCACCGAGGTGATCCTGGACTACCTGGCCTCGGGCCTGGACCCCGAGAACGGCCGCACCTTCTTCTTCAGCCACAGCCACATCCCCGAGCTGAACCAGCTGCTGCTGCCCTTCATGAACCTGGTCACCACCGCGGAGCTGGACCGCAACCCCACCGTGAAGGAGGAGATCAAGGCCGCGGGCCTCAAGCAGGTCAACGCCCTCATGTACACCTACCCCATCCACCAGGCCGCGGACATCCTCTTCTGCAAGGGGAACGTCGTGCCCGTGGGCCGGGACCAGCTGCCCCACCTGGAGCTCACCCGCAAGATCGCGCGGCGCTTCAACGACCGCTTCGCCGCGGGCGCCCCGGTCTTCCCCATCCCCGACGCCCTCCTTTCCGATATCCCCCTCGTGCTGGGCACCGACGGCCAGAAGATGAGCAAGAGCCGCGGCAACACCATCATGCTCAAGATGACCGCGGAGGAGACCGCCAAGGTCATCAAGGGCGCCAAGACCGACCCTGACCGCAACATCGCCTACGACCCCCAGAACCGCCCCGAGGTGGCCAACCTCCTGCGCCTGATCTCCATCTGCACGGGCGAGGCCCCCGAGGCCATCGCCGCGGCCATCGGCGACGGCGGCGGCGGCAAGCTCAAGGCCGCCCTCACCGAGGCCCTCAACGCCCACCTGGCCCCCATGCGCGAGCGCCGCGCCCGTTACGCCCAGGACCCCGGCTACGTGAAGGACGTCCTGCGCCGCGGCATCGCCCGGGCCCGGGAGGAAGGCGTCGCCACCCTGCAGCAGGTGCGCCGGGCCATGAACATGGACCACGGCCTGGACGGCTGAGCCATGACCCCCTCGGATATCCTCGCCGAACTCGAGCTCCCCTACGACGGCCTCCCCGAGGCCGCCCTGCTGGAGGCCATGGAACAGCCCGGGGCGGTGATCCCCGGCCTCCTGACGATCCTGGGGGAGGCCGCCGCCGACCCCATGGCGTACCTGGACGCCACCGGCTCCAACGCCCACCTCTACGCCCTGTACCTCCTCGCCCAGTTCCGGGAGCCCCGGGCGCTGGAGCCGCTCCTGTCCATGCTGCGCCTCCCCGCGGACCAGCAGGACGCCCTCCTGGGGGACCTGCTCACCGAGGGGGTGCCCTCCCTCCTGGCCTCCCTTTGCATCGGGACCCCCGCCGTCCTGGAGGCCACCGCCGCGGATCCCGCCCTGGACCCCTACGTGCGCGGCGCCGCCATGGACGCGCTCCTGGTGCTGTCCTTCCAGGGCCACCTCCCCGAGGACAAGCTCCTGCGGGCCTTCGACGTCCTCCTGGCCACCTTCGAGGCCCGGGGCCCCGCCGAGGACCCCACCGCCTGGGCCTTCCTGATCATCGCCCTGGAGACCGCCGGCTTCGCCGCCTTCCTCCCCCGCCTCCGGGAGGCCCTGCGCCGGGGCCGCGTGGACCGCGAACTGGTGGACCCCGACGAACTGGAGGACGCCATCACCCGGTACAACGCCCACGAGCGCCGCCGCTTCCTCCTCACCCACCACCTGGTGGAGGACGCCCTCCTCTCCCTGGAGGAGCTCCACTGGCCCGGCGACGCCGAGGACCTCGACGAGGACCCCATCCCCGACCTCCCCACCTTCGCCCCCGAAGCCGTCCACGCCATCATCGCCCGCCAGCCCTACCCCAAGCCCGCCGGCACCCCCGCCCAGAACGCCGATTGCCCCTGCGGCAGCGGCAAGAAGTACAAGCGCTGCTGCGGCAAGCCCTAGCCGGCCGCTTTTCCTCCATCATTTTCACTTGCGTTCCGCATCATCCAGGGTAGACTATAACTTCCGAGTCGGTTCCTTAGCTCAGCTGGTTAGAGCATCTGACTCTTAATCAGAGGGTCCAGGGTTCGAGTCCCTGAGGAACCACCACTCGAAATGCAGCCCCGAAACCTTGCGGTTTCGGGGCTTTCCATTTGGGCACGAACGGGGCGCTCGGGAAGGTCGCACCGGCCGGGACCCGGAGGCCGCCCCCGACAGGAACTGTCCCTCCGCGCCTGTCATCCTCTTAGGGGCGGGCCCCGCATCCGCCCCGCTCGGGAGTCCCCTATGTTAGCGATCCACACCAGCGACTGGCACCTGGGGGCGGCCCTGGGGGAGGCTTCCCGGCTGGAGGAGCAGCAGCGCTTCCTCCAGTGGCTGGGGACCACCATCCGGGAGCGGGGGGTGGACACGCTGCTGGTGGCGGGGGACATCTTCGACCAGGCCAATCCCTCGGCGGAGGCGCAGCGCACGTACTACACCTTCCTGCGGGACCTGGGGGAGACGGGGTTGAGGCAGGTGATCCTCACGGGGGGGAACCACGATTCGCCCTCCCGCCTGGACGCGCCGTCGGAGCTGCTGGGGAACCTGGGCATCCATGTGGTGGGGGGGCTGGACGCGGATCCGGAGAGCTGGGGCCGGTGCCTGTGCCCGCTGCGGGACGCGGGGGGGGCGGTGGAGGCGGTGGTGGCGGCGGCGCCCTTCGTGCACGAATGGCGGCTGGGCTTCCGCACCCTGGACGGGACGCCGGAGGAACGGGGCGTCCTGCTGGCGGCGTGCTTCCGGGCCTTCTACGGGCGCCTGGCGGACCTGGCGGAAGGGGCCTTCCCGGGGGTTCCCCTCCTGGCCATGGGGCACCTGGCCTGCGTGGGCTCGACCCCCCGGGACGCGCCCCTGGAAACCCACCTGGTGGGCACCCTGGGGGCCCTGCCCGCGGATATCTTCGACGAGCGGTTCGCCTACGTGGCCCTGGGGCACATCCACCGGAACTACGCCGTGGCCGGCGGCAGGGCCCACTACTGCGGCACGCCCCTGGCGCTGAACGCCCGGGAAGGGGCGACGGCGCGGCAGGTGAACCTGGTCCGCCTGGAGGGGGGCGCCCTGGCCCTGGAGCGCCTGCCGGTGCCCGCCTTCCGGCAGGTGCTGGAGTTCGCGGGCACCCCGGACCAGGTGCGGGCCTACCTGGAGGACCTGGCCTGGACGGAGCCCCTGCCGGCCATGCTCTCCCTGGAGGTGTGCGTGGAGCGCCACCAGCCCGGCCTGGAGGACGAGGTGCGCGCCCTGGTGGCGGCCCGGGAGCCCCGGCCCCTCCTGGTGGGCCTGCAGCAGACCCTGGTGCGGCGAGGGGACCCGGAGGGCGGGGACGGCCCGGCCCCCTCCCTGGAATCCCTGGAACCCCGGGACGTCTTCCGGCTCCTGTGCAAGGCCAAGGGCGAGAACGCCGATGAGCTCATGGCGGCCTTCGAGACCCTCCTGGGGGAGGAGAACCTGTGAGACTGCTCAAGCTCTCCTTCAAGAACCTCAATTCCCTCTACGGCGAAGGCGTCATCGATTTCGAGGGCGGGATGCGGGGCCTCTCCCTCTTCCTGATCTCCGGCCCCACCGGTTCGGGCAAGACCACCCTCCTGGACGCGGTGTCCCTGGCCCTCTTCGGCCAGACGCCCCGGTTGCCCCGGAGCTTCGGCAGGCCGGAGAAGGACCCGGCGCTGATGATCTCCCACGGCACCGGCGAGGCCTGGGCCACCCTGGAATTCAGCCGCAGGGCCCCCGAGGGGGACGTGCGGTACCGCGCCACCTGGCACTGCTGGAGAGCCGGCGGGAGGCCCGACGGAAATCCCCAGCCGCCGGAGCGCACCCTGGAGATCCTCACCGGGGAGCCCCAGGCCTGGGAGACCCTGGTGTGCGGAACCCGGCAGAAGGACTGGGAGGCACCCTTCCAGAAGGCCCTGGACCAGTTCAGCGTGGCGGATTTCAACCGCTGCATGCTCCTGGCCCAGGGGGAATTCGCGGCCTTCCTGAACGCGACCCCCGACGAGAAGGCGACGATCCTGGAGCGGCTCACCCGCACGGACCGGTACCAGGTGCTGGGCCAGCGGGCCGAGGCCCGCAAGAAGGACGCCGAGGCCAGGCTCGCCCTGGCCGACCTCGCCCTCCAGGGCATCGAGCTCCTGCCCGGGGAGGAGCTGGAGGCCCTGGAAGCGGAACGGGGCCGGGTGGAGGAAGCCCTGGGGGCGGAAAAGCTCCGCCTGGAGACCCTCAGAGCCTGGCTGGACTGGCTCGCCCAGGCGGAGCGCCTGGAGGACCTCTGGGCGGCCTCCGGGGACCGGCTGAAGCGGGCGGAGGCCGCCCTGGCGGAGGCGGGCCCGCGGCTGGAACGGCTCCAGCGGTTCGAGGAGGCCCAGGGCTCCCTGGCCCTGCTGGACCAGATCCGGCAGGGCGCCGCCGGCATCCGGGTGGAGACGGAGGCCGCCGCCGCCCTGGAAACGGGCCTGCGGGACCTGGACGGGAGGCTGGAGGCGGAAACCGCGGCCCTGGCTCCGGTGCGGGAGGCCGCGGAGGCGGCGACCCGGAACCGCCTGGACCACCAGGATGGGATCCGGGAGGCCCTCCAGGTGCACCAGGCCCGGGACCAGAAGCGGGCGGAGTTGGACCATTTGGAAGGGGCCCTGGCCGCGGAGGAGGAGGCCCAGCGCGGGCGGGAGCAGGAACGGGAGCGCCTGGAACGGCTCGCGGCCACCCGCCGCGACGAGGCCGCCGGGGCCGCCCGGGCCCTGGAGGACCTGGCCCCCCACGCGCCCCTGGGGGAGGCCCTCGGGGGGCTCCGGCAAAGGGTGGAACGCCTGCTGGAGGACGAGGGCCGGGCGGCGTCCGCGGAGCGGGAGGTGGCGGATCTGGAGGCGGCCGCCGGCCGCACCGGCGAGGAATGGGCCGAGGCCGAACACCGGCTCCGGGAAGCGGAAGACGCCCTGCGGGAGGCCCAGGGGGGCGAAACCGCCCGCCAGGAAGCTTTCCAGGCCGCCCTCCAGGGCTTCCCGGGGGTTCCGGAGGCCCGTTCCAGCTGGCAGGGGGAAAAGGACCGGCTCGCCCGGAGGATCGTGGCGCTGGGGCGGCTGGCGGAAACCCTCGCCACCCTGGGGCCCCTGGAGGCGGAAACCGCCGGGGCCGGGGCGGCCCTGCGGGAACTCGAGGCCCAGGCCCGGGAGAAGGCCCTGGCGGAACGGGAGGCCCGGGGGATCGAGGCCGACTGGGCCGAAAAGGCGGCCCGCATCCAGGGCCGGCTGGAGCAGGCGAAATGGGCCGCGGATATCGCCCAGGAGCGGGGACGGCTCCAGGAGGGCCTCCCCTGTCCCCTGTGCGGAGGCCTGGACCACCCCATCCTGGCGGAGGCCCACCTGGCCGCGAAGGACCTGGAACGGCGCCAGCGCTGCCAGGACCTGGAGCGGGAGCTGGACCAGGCCCGGGGCGGCATGGCCGCCGCCCACGCCACTTGGGAGGCCCTGGACCGCCAGAGCCACGCCCTCCAGGCCACCCTGGCCCTCCGGAAGGAGGCGGCGGCCGGCCAAGGGCGCCGCCTGGAGGAGCTGCGCTCGGGCCTGGAAGCCCAGGCGGGGGCCCTGGGCTTCCAGGGCCTTCCCGGGGCGGAGGAAATCCAGGGGGCCCGCCTGGAGGCGGAGCGGCGCGCCGGGGTCCTGGACGCCTTCCTGGACGATGCGGACAAGGCCGACCGCCTTCTGGGCGAGGCCCGGCAGCGGGTCCACGGGGCCCACCAGGGCCTGCTGGCCCGCAAGGGGGACCTGGATGTGCTCGCCGAACGGCGGCGGGCCGGGACCGCGCAGCTGGAGAAGGGCAGGGCCCTCCTGGGGGCGGCCCGCGCCCGGAACGGCCTCCTGCGCACCGGGTTGGCGGAGGCCCTTGGCGGCCTCCAGCTGCCCCTGGAGGGGAAGGAGCCGCTGCTGGCGGCCCTGGAGGCCGGGGAGGACCTGGCGGGGCGGTACCGGGCGGCAGTCCAAAGGGACGAAACGGCCCGGGCCGCCCTGCTGCGGGCGGAAACCGAACTCATCGAGCCCCGGGCCCTGGGGGACAAGGCGGCCCGGGAACTGGCGCTGGCCCGGGAGAAGGCCGCGGTCCTGGCCGGGGAGTGGAAGGCCCTGGACGCCCGGGCCGCGGCCCTTCTGGGCGGCCAGGACCCCGGGGCCTTCGCCCGGGCCCTTGAGCAGGCGGACCAGGAGGCCCAGGCGGCGCACCGGCGCCTGGCCCAGGCCGTGGACCGGCTCCAGCGGGAGCGGGCCGCCCTGGAAGGCCAGCACCAGGAAAAGGCCGCCAACCTGCGGAAGCTCGCCGACGACCTGGCCCTCCAGGAGCGGAGCCTGGACGCGCATATGCGGGAGCTGGGCCTCCCCGGCCGGGAGGCCCTGGAGGAACGGCGCATCGCCGCCGGGGACCTGCAGGCCCGCCTCCAGGAGCGGTCCCGCCTCCAGGGGGAGCTGCAGTCCGCCCGGGACATCGCCCTGGAACACGGGCGCACCCGGGCCCTGCACGGGGAATCCCGGCCCGGGGACCTGCCCGGGGATGCGGCGCCGGGGGATCTCCTGGGGGAAAAGGAGGCGTCCGAACAGGCCACCGGCGAGCTGCAGGCGCGCCAGGCGGGCATCGCCCGGCGCCTGGAGGCGAACGCGGCCAACGTCCAGCGCATGGGCGAGGCCCAGGGGAGACGGGAGGAGGCCCGCAGGGCCTTCGAGCTCTGGAACCGCCTGCACCTGCTCATCGGCGTCAACAACGGGAGCGTCTTCAAGCGCTTCGCCCAGCTGCTGAACCTCCAGGACCTCCTGGCCAAGGCCAACGCCAAGCTGGAACGGCTCCGCCCCCGGTACGCCCTGGTGCCGGCCCGGGACCCGGATGGGCAGGAGGCCCTGGCCTTCGCGGTGCGGGACGGGAACCACGCCAACCAGGAGCGCCCCGTCACCACCCTCAGCGGCGGGGAGACCTTCCTGGTGTCCCTGGCCCTGGCCCTGGCCCTGGCGGACTACCGCACCGTGCGCATGCCCGTGGAGACCCTGCTCCTGGACGAGGGGTTCGGCACCCTGGACCACCGGACCCTGGAGGAGGTCCTGGGCATCCTGAAGGGCCTGGGCGGAACCCTGGGCCGGCGCACCCAGGTGGGCATCATCAGCCACGTGGAGACGCTCCGGGAGGCCATCCCGGCGCGGATCCTGGTGGAGCCCTCGGCCCCGGGCCGCAGCTCCGTGCGGGTGGAGTTGGGCTGAAGGCCGCCATTGACATTATTCAAATCAGGGATTATCCATGGTTGCCCCACCCTGAAAGAATGCCTGTACGGCCGATGTTCGACCGGGATCCCGACCTCGCGCAGGAGGTGTTCTCGCCATGGACCGGAAACCTGAATCCATTACCCATCTGCATCTCCTGGCCATCATCCTCACGGAGCTGGGGCGGTTCGAAGGGGCGCCCGTGATCCGCATCCTGGATCTGGGGTGCGGGAACGGCCACCTCATGGCCTACCTGCAGGACCTGCTCCCCGCGCGGTTCCCGGGGCGGACCTTCGAGGTGTGGGGCCACGACGTGGAGGAGTACGAAGGCCATGCCCGCGACATGCTGGACACCACCCTGGCCTACCTGCGCGGCGAGCACCCGGGGGTGCCCTGGGAGCGCTTCGCGCGCATCATTTCCGCGGCGGACCGGTGGCCCTACCCGGACGATTTCTTTCACGTGATCCTCACCAACCAGGTGATGGAGCACGTGGAGGACCCGGACCTGGTGTTCCGAGAGATCAGCCGGGTGCTTTGCGAAGGCGGCTTCTCGGCCCACCTGTTCCCCTTCTCCTGCGCCATCCAGGAGGGCCACCTGCGCCTGCCGTGGGTGCACCGGATCCGCAACCACGAATACCGGGCGGCCTATATCCGGTTCATGAGCCGCCTGGGCTTCGGCCTGTACCGCCAGCGCCGGTCCCGGTACACCCTCGATGCGTTCACGGAGACCTATTCGGATTTCATCCGGCTCTGCACCCACTACATGCCGAAGAAGATGGCGTTCAGCCTTGCCGACCGGCATCACCTGCGCATCTCCTTCCCGTACACCCAGGACTACTACACCCAGAAACTGCGCTCCCTGTTGGGCCTGGCCCCCCGGTACCGCTACCGCCTGGAACGCAGGGTCTTCCGGGACTGGCTGGCCTTCGGGACGCTCAAATTCGTGAATTGCATAACCATGTTCCTGGAAAAGCGGGACGCCTACTCCCTGCCGGATCCGGGCAAGGCGGGCGGATAGTCAGCGTTTCTCCTCGCCTCCGGCCAGCAGGGCCGGGTCCCAGGGGGAGTCGCCCAGGGTCACCGCGTCCGGGCCCAGGGAAAGGACCCGCTGGTACCGTTCCTTGACCTCCGGCCGCGTCTCGTCGCGGAAGCCCGGGAGGACCCCCGTGGAGGCGTCGAACAGCACGAAGCCCAGGGGCGGGTTGCGGCGGTCGCGGTCCATGAACCGGACCTTGACCCAATGCGCCCCGCCGGAGAGGGGGAGGTAGCGCCGGGCGCCCGGGGGCATGTCGTAGCAGTCGCCGGGCAGCACCACCTCCAACAGCTCCTCCACGGGAAGGTAGCGGCCGGCCTCCTCCCGGAAGACCCCGGGCGTCGTCCACCGGTCCGGGCCTTCCACCGAAAGGATCCAGGGGCCGTCGGACGCATTGTGGAGGGTCAGGACCCGGCCCGGGAAGGGGGGGGCGCCCGGAAGGTCCACCCGCCGCCGGGGGCCGGGGGGCTCCTCCGGGACGGCGGCCGGCTTGCGCTTCCGGGGCTGGGGGGAGGGCTGGGCCGCCCCGGCCTCCCGGCGGGTGTCCCGGGGCGAGGGGGGGTCGCCCGCCTCCGGCAGGGGCGGCGGAGCCGCCCAGGTGCCGGCCTTGATGCGGAGGATCGTCCCGTGGACGCCGGCCACCTCCATGGCCTCCGCCTCGCCGCTGTAATGGATGGGCCCCTCGAAACGGAAGCGCCAGAGGCTTTCCCGCGTGTTGTTCCGGCAATCCGTGAGGGTGAGGGTGCGGACGGAGCCCCGCTCCACCGGCAGGTAGCACCTGCGGCCCGGGGGGAGGCGCAGGGTCAGGGGGTCCGGGGTGGCCGGGGTGAGTCCCACATAAACCCCGGCGCGCATCCGGGAGGCCCGCCAGAAGCCCAGGTTCCTGCCTTCGGGGCCTTCCAGGGGGCTGGTGAGCAGCCAGGGCAGGCTTGAGGCGTTGTGGATGGCGAAAACCCGTGCGCCTCTCAGGCGGGAGGTGGCAGGCCGGGCGGCGGCCGCGGGGCCCTCCGGGGCCGCCGCCGCCGGCTCGGCCCAGTCGCTCCGCTTGATGGTGACGGCCCTGCCGTTGCAGACCACGGGCATGGCGAAGCCCGGGGGGGGCGCCTTGTCCAGGCTGAGGCTCAGGGTCAGCACGCCCTGCTCGCAGGTGAACACCATCTTCGCCCCATAGGGGTTCAGGCGGTCCCTGCCGGTTAGGGGCACCGACGTGCGGCCCGAGCGCTCCTGGCTGCAGGAGAACCTGCAGGTGGTCCCGGCGTACAGCGGGAACCGGCCGGCGGTGAGGGGCCGGAAGCCCCGGCCGTCGCCCCGGTCCACCTGGAGGTCGAGGTCGGGCGTCTGGTGGTTGACCCGGAGAAACCAGGCGACCTTCCCTTCATGGACGATGCGCACCGGGACGCGGACCGGCGTCTGGGCCCCCGCGGGGGACAAGGCCATGCAGAGGCCGGCCATCCAGCCCAGGACGCACCCCCCGCGGGCCCACCCGCCGGATCCACCCCCCCTGTTTCCCGGCCTGGCCATGAAACGACACCCCATGGGGGTTAGTATAAACATATAATATGTAGCCACAAGCGCCCGGCAGCATCATCAAGCATCCAAATGTTTACGTTAAGGCGAGCGAATGCTTGCCCGTCAAAACATTATTCATTAATATTATTTAGGTCCCGGAGGGCAGGTCGCATGGTGTTCATTGGCTCGGTTCGGGGGTTCGGCCATCCCAGGGTTCTGGGCCTGTGGATCCTCGCCGCCTCCGGTGTCCTCGGCCTTCCCGGCGCCGCCGAGGTGCCCACGGAACAGGCCTATGACCTCTACCTGCACACCCATCCCGAACACCTCCGGCTCTCGCCCTTGTGGGGGATGGCCGCCCTCCGATCCGGCGTCCTGGCCAATTTCCGGTTCTTCGGCCGGTACACCTCCGTGCCCGACCCGCGGTTCCCGCCCTTTCCCCGGGCCAGCCCCTACGACTGCCCCCAGGATGCCCTATCGGGCGTCGTGCAGCGGCTCTTCCCCTCCCCGGACGGGATCAACCTCGTGCACAACGAGCGGGACCTGGACCCCATCGGCGAGATCGCCCGGGAGGAAAAGGCGGGCCGGGGCCTGGGCCTCCGGAAGATCCTGGCCCTGCTGGATGCCACGGCCCATTACCGGGAGCTCCTGCGCGCCGCGGGCGGGCCGCGTCCCCCCCACGACCCCGCCGGCCTGGACTACCGGGAGGCGGTGTACCGCATCCTCGACTGGGACGGGGCGGCGAAGGAGGCCCACCGGGGCCGGCAGCTCAGGGCCTACGACGAGCTGCGCCGCGCCTTCGCGCACCTGGCCCAGCGGGCCGTCCTGGAGGAGTCCGGCGACACCGCCGGCCACTACCCGCCCGATATCCTGGAGATGGCCCTGCTGGCCTACGCGTGGAGGACGGCGGATTCCGCGGATGGGCTGTACCGGGCCCTGGGGGATTCGGAACACGGCCTGGGCCTGCTCCGGCAGCCGGCACCCGGATCGCCGCGCATCGTCTTCAACGAGGCCTATTACCATGCCCAGCTTCCGGAGTTCCTGGCCCGGGCGTCCGGGGCCGGCGGCGGGGTCCCGCCCGGGGAGGCCGTCGCCTTCCTCCTGGGTTCCCGGACCTTCGAAACCCCGGTCCCGGACCTGCTTCCCTACGCGACGGCCCTGTGCGGCCCGCGGCCCTACCCGGATTGCGGCGAAACCTCCCTGCGGAACTTCCTCCTCATCGTGCTCCGGCGGGGGGAGGTCCTGGCCCCGGCCAACCTCGCGGCCGTGCGCGCGAACCTGCGCAGGGACCCCCGGGACGGCGTCCGGGAGGCCAAGGAGGTCCAGGACGGGCTGGATCGTTTCCTGCAAAACCACGGGGAGCTGGCCCGGCAGGGGACCACCGCCGCCCGCAATGCCTGGAGCGACCTCCTCGTGGGACTCAACGGCAAGGACGACCCCATCCCGGTCACCTACGTGGAGCCCGGGGGGTTCAACCTCAAGGGGACCGGGGTGACCAACATGCTGAACCTCATCGGGCACCTGTTCCCCGATGGGGGGCTCACCGCCCGGTGGCCGGAGGGCCACCGGGACCGGTGCGAGGAGATCGGCCGGAGGCTCGATCGCCTTTGCGAACTCTTTTCCCGGCCCGGGTTCTTCCTGGACTGGACGGTGGGCTCCGGCCGGGTCCTGCGCTCCGAATTCCCGACCATCACCTTCTCCATCAATGACAGCCCCCAGTTCCAGTGGTCCTTCCCGCAGCGGCACTTCACCCTGGAAGCCCTCCCGCGCCCCCGGGGATCCTGGCCGGACAAGGTGGCGCCGGGGACGGCGAACTTCTACGGGGATGCCCTCCGGTTCCGGCTGGGGGCCCACCAACCGGCAGGCACCCCCGGCCCGCCCCCGCCCCACACCCTTTTCGCGCTGGACCTTCGCTCGCCAGCGGTGGCCAAGGAGGCCGTGATCCGGCTGCTCCAGAGCAAGGACCCCGCCCAGGTGCCCACCGCCATGGCCCTTTTCCACCGGTCCATCCCCATGGACTACTACGTGCTGTCGGACATCGCCCGGGCGGTCTACCCCAAGGCCCTCATCGGCGACCGGCGCGGGTTCCAGGTTCCTCCCCTGATGGAAAGGCCCCAGGACGTGAAGGACCGGCTGCTGCTCGAGGCCATGGAGCGGTTCAACCCGGAGCTTTCCTGTTTCATGATCGACCAGGGGGCCGACGTGAACCTCCGGGACCCCGCGTCCGGCTACCGGATGGTGCAGCTGGCGGCGGGCGCCGCCCGGAACCCGCTTCCCATGTGGGATTTCGACTTCAAGGTCCTGACGAAACTCATCGCCCGCGGGGTGGACCTGGAGGCGAAGGACGGCCCCCAGGGGAGGACCGCCCTGGGCCATGCCGTCCAGGGCCGCGTGGAGGGGGTCGGCATCCTCCTCAGGGCCGGCGCGGATCCCCTGGCCCGGGACGGTTCCGGGAAAACCCCCCGGGAGGGGCTGTCCCCCGCCTCGCCCACGTACCCCCTCGTCCAGAAGCTCCTCCGGGGAGCCGAGGAGGCCGCCCTGGCCCGGGCCGGGGCGCATCCGGAAGCCAAATAGCAGGGCGTTCCTCCCTTCCAAGGTGCTGGCCGGTGAGCCTAGTTCGCCGGCGATGGACCCGGTTCCTTGGACTCCTTGGGTTCCTTGGGCTCCTTGTATTCGGTGAGGAGGGTCGTTTCCCAGGCGGTTCCCCGGAAGGTCACCGTCCTGGCATCCAGGGAGAGGGCCCGCAGGTAGGCGGCCTGGAAACCGGGCCTCGGCTCCCCGGCGAACGCGGGCCGGATGCCGAAAGCAGCGTCCAGGACCACGTAGCCCAGGTCCGGGGTATGCCGCTTCTGATCGTAGATGTGCACCACGATGGGGGCGGTCCCGGCGGGGACGGGGATGAACTGGCTGGCACCGGGATGAAGCAGGTAGAAATCCCCAGGCTTCATGATTTCCAGGAACTTTTGCTTGGGCCGGATCTGGCCGTCCACCCGGTGGTACACCGGAACCGTCACCCTCGGGTTCGGCCCTTCCACCGATATGATCCAGTTGGATGTGGACTGGTTGCGGAAGACGAAAACCCCGGCGGGGATGGGCTCGCCTTCGGGGGCCGCGCCGGGCCGGGGCCCTCCGTCCGCGGGGGCCGCGCCGGCTGGATCGGCGCCCGAGCGCCGTTGGGGACCGGGCTGGTCGGGCGGGGCATCGGCCGCCTTGCGTTTCCGGGAGGGATCCGGGGCCGCGGGGGGCGCCGCCCCGGCGGGGACCGGGGCCGGCTCCGCATTGGCGGCTGGCTGGGTTGGCATCCGGGCCACCCCGGGGAGGAGCCAGGTCGGGGTCCGGATCCGGAGGTTATCCCCGACCAGGTCCGCGACCACCCTCGCCCTCGCCCTGTCCGCGGGATTGCCGAAGAACCCCAGGGGCGCCTCGAAGCGGAGGTTCCATAGGATCGAAGAAACGGCCGACCGTGAATCCACCAGCCGCATGATCCGGGGTTCCCCCGGCCGGACCGGCAGATAGCAGATCTGGCCCGGCAAGAGCCGCATGGGCCGTCCGTCCGGTTCGGGGGAGGCGAGCCGGAAATAGACGCCCTTTTGCGCCTGGGAGGCCCTCCAATACCCCAGGCCCTGGGTGCCCCGCTTCGCCTGGACGCTGGCGATCATCCAGGGAAGGTTCGATCCGTTTTGGACGCTGTAGATCCGTGTGCCCTCCAACCGGGAAGCAATGAGCTCGACGGTCCCTCCGGGACCCGGGGCCGCCGGAGGCTCGGCCGTGGCTGGGCCCGGGGCCGCCGGAACCTCGGCCGTGGCTGGGCCCGGGGCCGCCGGAACCTCGGCCGTGGCTGGGCCCGGGGCCGGATCCGCGGGGGCCTGCACGGCCTCATCCCGCGAAGCAGGCCGGGCCGCACCCGCCGGTTCCGCCCCAGGCGCCTCCCCCCGAGCCTGTTCGGCTGCCTGTAGCAGGGCCACCAGCGCGGAGGGGGCCGGGCTCGCCGGCGCTGGGGCCGGAACCCCCCATTCCTTCAGCCGGATGGTCAGGGTGGTGCCATCGCAGGTCGCGGCCGCCTGGGCATGCGGGGGAGCCGCGCCGTCGTAGGCGAGCCCCAGGGTCAGGACACCCCTGACGCACACGAACGCCGCCTTGGCGCCCAGGGGATTGCGGTTCTGGAAGGCCGCCAGGGGCACTTCGGCGCGGCCCGTGCGTTCACGGCTGCAGGAGAAATCATAGGTCCGGCCGGAAAGCAGCGTGAAGCGGCCGCTCCCCAGGGGGCGGAAGCCCGCGCCGTCGTGCCGGTCCACCTGGAGATCCAGGTCCAGCGGCCGGGTTCTCACCACCAGGTACCAGGCCCTTGGCCCGTGGTTGACGATCCTCACCGGCCTTTCCACCGGCGTCTGGGCCCACCCCGGGGCGGCCAGGGCGAGGAGGCCGAACCCCCAGCGGATGGCCAGGGCCCGGAGGCCGCGCCTTCCCGGTTTTCCTGCCTTGAAACCAGCGTGCGACATCGATGGATACCTCCTCGGATGAATTATAATTTATTAATAGAGAACAGGCAAGTGCTCCCGGGTCCGGGGCGTGGGTCGGGTGGGCTTTTGCCGGGACCCCCCCGCGTAGTACCCTGGATGCGACGGGTCGTGCGGACGTTCACGCCCTTTCGTGAAACGTCGTTCGGCAAGGGCCCTTGCTGGCCCCGCCCCCGAGAACCCTGCCGTGTCCAAACTCAAAATCGACAAGATCAATGAAGCGATCCTCGGCATTCTGCAGACCCGGGCGAGGATCACGAACCAGGAGTTGGCCGATGCGATCGGGTTGTCGCCCAGCGCGGTGCTCCTGCGCGTCCGGAAGCTGGAAGCGGCGGGGGTGATCAGCCGCTACGTGGCGGACATCAATATCCAGAAACTGGCCGACGCCGCCGAGTACTACGTCGAGATCACCCTGACCACCCAGGGCCTGGAGGAAAGGGCCCGGTTCGAAAAGGCGATGCTGGCCAATCCCTTCGTCATCCGCTGCAACCAGGTGGCCGGGCCCATCGACTACCTTCTGCAGGTGATGACCCTCAACACCCATCATTTTGAACGCCTGGCGGACTGGCTCCTTTCGGGGGACCTGCCGGTTCAGCGCATAACGTCCATTCCGATCATGCGCAAGGTGAAGCCCTACGCCGGGTTCCCCATACCGGCCTTCTTCGCGGGGGAATCGCCCCAGGAATAGATTCTGCGCCGGGGAGGGCGTCCCGCCGCAGATCCTTCTTGGAAAGGAACCGGATTCCCAATCAAAATTACCAGCAGCCTTGGATAATGGGTTCATCCAAGCATCTCCAGTCCCGGTGGTCCCTTTCCGAAGGACCCTCCGGGTGGTTCCACCCGGGGCAGCCGCCATAGGCCGCCCCCCGGGGCCGTCCGCCTCATTCCAAGGAGCTCGCCATGCAGTGGTACAAGAACCTGAAACTGGCCTCGCAGCTGATCCTGGCCTTCACCCTGGTGGCGGTCATCGCGGGCGCCATCGGGGCCATCGGCATCGTCAATCTGGGCAAGCTGGCCGCAGGCGAGAAGGCCATGTACGAGACCGCCACGGCGCCCATGAGGAACCTCGACACCATCAACGGCAGTTTCCAGCTGGTGCGCAACAGCCTTTCCAAGCTCGTGGCGGCTCCGGAAAAGGAGCAGGTGGCGGCGGTGCTGGAGAACAAGGAGAAGTACTGGAAGCGCATGGACGAGGCCCTCACCGCCTACGGGCCCCAGGCCGACACCCCGGAGAAGAAGGCGAACCTGGCCCGCATGAAGGAACTGCTCACCCTCTACGACCGCCACGTGGCCGGCCCGATGGTCAAGGCGAGGACCGACGGGAAGATGGCCGAGGGCATCGCCCTGTCCTTCAACCCCGAGATCAGCAAGATCACCAACGAGATCAACGACCTCATCGAGCACATGATCAAGGGCAACATGGACCAGGCCCTGGCCATTTCCGAGGCCAACGGCAAGGCGGCGGACTCCGCCACGGTGGGCATGGGCCTGGCCGTGGGCGTGGGGATCCTCCTGGCGGTGGGCCTCGGACTTCTGGTGACCCGCATCATCAAGGGCCAGCTGGGCGGCGAACCGGCCTACGCGGCCAGCATCGTGGCCAAGGTGGCCGAAGGGGATCTGGGCCTGGAGGTGGTCACGGTCCCCGGGGATTCCACCAGCATGATGGCCTCCATCAAGCACATGGTCGGAAAGCTGTCGGAGGTGGTCGGGCAGGTGCAGGAATCCGCGGGGATGCTGGTGGGGGCGTCGGAGCAGCTGAGTTCCACCGCCCAGTCCCTGAGCCAGGGCGCCAGTGAACAGGCGGCAAGCGTCCAGGAAACCAGCGCCTCCATGGAGGAGATGAGCGCCTCCATCGCCCAGAACAACGAGAACGCCAAGGTGACCGGGGACCTGGCCACCCGCACGGCGAAGGAGACCGTGGAAGGCGGGGCCGCCGTGAAGGAGACCGTGGGCGCCATGAAGCAGATCGCCCAGAAGATCGCCATCATCGACGACATCGCCTACCAGACCAACCTGCTGGCCCTGAACGCGGCCATCGAGGCGGGCCGGGCCGGGGAGCACGGCCGGGGCTTCGCGGTGGTGGCGGCGGAAGTGCGCAAGCTGGCCGAGCGCAGCCAGGTGGCCGCCGAGGAGATCAGCGGCCTCGCCACGGGCAGCGTGGATCTGGCGGACCGGGCCGGAAAGCTGCTGGACACCATCGTGCCTTCCATCCAGAAGACCTCCGATCTGGTGCAGGAAATCGCCGCGGCGTCCATGGAACAGAATTCCGGGGTGGGCCAGATCAACAGCGCCGTGGCGCAGATCAGCCAGGCGGTGGCCCACAGCGCCGCGGCCTCCGAGGAGCTGGCCTCCACCTCCGAGGAAGTGAACGCCCAGGCCTCGGAACTGCAGACGATCATGACCTACTTCCAGCTCAAGGCCACCCGGAAGACGGAGCGGGCCCGCACCCCGGCCCGCGCCGCGGCCCAGGCCCGGCCCCGGGCCGCCCGGGGCCCCGAGGAAGCGGAATTCACGCGGTTCTAGTCCCGTTCATCGAAAAGGAGCGACAGCGCCATGGCTGGACTGATGGAAATGAACACCCGGGGGGGCCTGGCGAGCCCGGCTCCCCGATCGGCGCCCCAGCAGTACCTGACCTTCGTCCTGGGGGGCGAGACCTATGCGATGGGCATCCGGTCCATCAAGGAAGTGATCCAGTACGGGGCCCTCACCCAGGTGCCCCTGATGCCCGGCGCCATCCGGGGCGTCATCAACCTGCGCGGGGCGGTGGTCCCCGTCATCGACCTGGCGGTGCGGTTCGGCCAGGTGCCCATGGAGATATCCCGGCGATCCTGCATCGTCATCCTGGAGGTGGACCGGGAGGACGGGCCCGCCGTGCTGGGGGTCATCGTGGACCAGGTGAAGGCGGTGCGGGAGATCCCCGCCGAGGACATCGAGCCGGCGCCCGCCTTCGGCAGTGCCCTGCGCTCGGAATTCCTGGGGGGCATCGGCAAGGTGGGGGACGATTTCGTCATCGTGCTGGACGTGGACTATGTGCTGTCCATGGAGGAACGGGAGGCCATGGCCCCCCTCCCGGATCAGACGTAGGGGTCCTTTTCCGCCTCCGCCAGGATCCACTGGGTGAAGGCCTGGAGCTTGGCGCCCATGGGCGCGTCCCGGGAGCGGTTGAGGTAGTAGGCGCAGCCCGGGTCGATGCACAGGTCGAAGGGCTGCACCAGGCGCCCCGCAGCCACGTCCCCCTGGATGAGTTCCATGAAGAAGAGCCCGAACCCGTGGCCGTCCAGCACCACCCGGCGCAGGGCGTGGGAATCGTCGATGCGCACGCCCTGGAGCCGGGCCGCCGTTTCCGCGCCGGCGGCCCGGAACCACTGGTGCCAGTGGGCCGCGTCGAATTCGTAGAAGAGGGGATGGCCCAGCAGATCCGCCGGCTTGAGGTCCGGGCCGTGGCGGCGCAGGTACTCGGGGGTGCAGATGGGGGTGAGCCGGCTGGTCATGAGGAGGGTGGACTGGATGCCGGGCCACTTGCCGTGGCCCCAGGCGATGGCGGCGTCCACCCGGTCCCGGAGCAGGTCCACGGTCTGGTAGGTGTGGTGCAGCTGCAGATCCAGGCCGGGGTGCCGCTTCCACAGGTGGCCCAGGCGCGGGGTGAGCCAGCGCAGGGAGAAGTAGGGGGGGACGCTCACCCGGAGCGCCTCCTCCCGGGAGCGCCTCAGGTCCCGGAGGGCCGTGGCCAGGGCCTCCAGGGCCCGCCCCCCCTCCGCCAGCAGCTGGGCGCCTTCGGCCGTCAACTCGATGCGGCGGTGGAGGCGGCGCACCAGCTGGACCCCCAGGTGCTCCTCCAGGTGCCGCACGTGGTGGCTGAGGGCGGCCTGGGTGACGAACAGCTCCTCTGCCGCCCGCTTGAAGCTGCCCAGGCGCCCCACCGCTTCGAAGGCCCGGACCTGGGTGATGGTGGTGGGGGTGAGTTCCATGAATCCACCTTACGCTTTAGTTTCAGTAATTTGAATTTCAAAAAATTCAATTGAATGGATCATTCCGGGAGACCCAAAGTTAAGCCACCTGCCTTGGAGGGCCCCCATGGATCTCAAGACCACGCTCATCGACCTCATGCCCGCCCCGCTGGTGCGCACCTTCGCGTCCCCCTACATCGCGGGCAAGGGCGTGGCCGCCGGGGTGGCCAAGGCCGAGGAGCTCAAGGGCCTCCACGGGGTGCATTCCACGCTGGATCTCCTGGGGGAGGAAGTGTTCCGGCGGGAGGACGTGGAAGCCACGGTCCAGGTGTACTTCCGCATGATCGAGGCGCTGGCCGGCCGCACCTTCTCCACCATCAGCCTCAAGCCCACCCAGCTGGGCATCAACGAGAGCGTGGCCTACTGCCAGGAGAACCTCAAGCGCATCGCCGCCGCCGCCGCCCCCCACGGCCTGCGCATCACCCTGGACATGGAGGACCGGCACTTCACGGACCGCACCCTGGAAATGTTCCGGGCCGTGCGGGACGAATTCGACAACTTCGGAACGGTGCTCCAGAGCCGCCTCTTCCGCACCTCCGAGGATATCCGGACCCTGCACGCCAAGCCCTGCCGGGTGCGCATCTGCATCGGCATCTACCGGGAGCCCGCCTCGGTGGCCCTCCAGGACAAGCCGGCCATGAAGGAGAAGCTCTTCGAGCACGTCCAGCTCCTCCTGGACAACGGCCACACCCCGGAGATCGCCACCCACGACGAGGCCCTGGTGCGGCGCTGCATGGAGTACCTGGACAAGCGGGGCGTGCCCCGGGACGCCTATGAATTCCAGATGCTGCTGGGCGTGCCCCGCACCGAGCTCCAGAAGGAGATCATCGGCCGGGGCCAGGTGGTGCGGCTGTACGTTCCCTTTGCCGAGGAATGGAAGTACGCCGTGCGCTACCTGAAGCGCCGCCTGGCCGCCAACCCCGCCATGGCGGTCATGGTGGCCAAGAACCTCTTCGGCCGCTAAGCAAGGTACCGACCCACTCAAGCTGTTGTTACCGATGGCCATGGATCGCCACTCCATGGAAACCGCTGTCCGGCTCCTCAGCCGGGAACGGGCTGAGTTCTGCGGCTGATCCCCTGCATCCTGTTCATCCCTTCCATCCCTGTTCCAGCAGGGCCAGGGCCGGGGTGGGTCGGCGCATGCGGATCCACTGTGCGCCGCCCCATCTCATCCCCGGCCCTGCGGGAACAGGGATGGAAGGGATGAACAGGATGGAGGGGATGGACATGGGCATGGGGTAGGACAAGATGGGGGTATCGTGGAACGTCGGGCCAGGGGCGCCGATCCCCAGGTTCAGGTAAACCCCGGCTCGGTCCCCGGGGTCGAATCGGCAAACCTTCACGTTTCTGGAGATCCCATGCAACGAAATGGCCTCATGGCCCACCTGGTGGCCGGCTCCCTGCTCCTGGCGGGGCCCCTCGGAGCCGCCGAACCTTCCAAGGCCGCCGCGGCGGACCACCGGCCGGTGTACGGCGCCTTCGGCTTCGACACCGCCGGCATGGACCGCACCGTGGCCCCCGGCGACGATTTCGGGCGGTTCGCCAGCGGGACCTACCTCCGGAACCTGGCCATCCCCGCCGACCGGGCGGATTCGGGGATGTTCGCCCTGCTGCGGGACCTCAGCCAGAAGCAGACCCGGGACATCGTGGAGGCCCAGGCCCGGGTGAAGGGCGCGCCGGGCTCCGAGGCCCAGAAGGTGGGGGATTTCTACGCGAGCTTCATGGACGAGGCGGCCATCGAAGCCAAGGGGCTCGCGCCCCTGAAGCCCACCCTGGACGCCATCCAGGCCATCGGGGACCGCGCCCAGCTGGCCGCGTACTTCGGGAAGGCCACCCGCCAGGGCATGCGCATGCCCCTGGGCCTGCGCATCGGCCAGGACATGAAGAACCCCGACATCATGTCGGTGAGCGTGGGGCAGGGGGGCCTGGGGCTGCCGGACCGCGAGTACTACCTGGATGCCAAGAACCCCAAGTTCGAGGCCATCCGCGCCAAGTACCTCGTCCACATCGCCACCATGCTGCGCCTGGCGGGCTTCGATAACCCGGACGCCCGGGCCAAGGGGATCCTCGACCTGGAGACGAAGATCGCCGCCACCCACTGGACCCGGGTCCAGCAGCGGCAGCGGGACAAGGTCTACAATCCTTCGCCTGCGGTGGACCTGGAGAAGGCCTACCCCGGCGTGGGCTGGGGCCCCCTCCTGGCGGCCGCGGGCGTCGGCGGCGAGAAGGTCATCATCGTATCCCACCCCAGCGCCGTGGCCGGCGAAGGCCTGCTCATGGCCCGCGAGCCCCTGGACACCTGGAAGGACTACCTGGCCTTCCACGCGGTGAGCGGCGCCGCCTCCTGCCTGCCCAAGGCCTTCGTGGAGGCGTCCTTCGCCTTCCACGGCAAGGTCCTGGCGGGTCAGCTGGAGGACCAGCCCCGCTGGAAGCACGGCGTGGACCTGACCAGCCGGGTCCTGGGGGAGGCGGTGGGCAAGCTCTATGTGGCCAAGCATTTCCCCCCCGAGGCCAAGCGGCAGATGGATGCCCTGGTGAAGAACATCATCCAGGCCATGGACGCGCGCCTGGCCAACCTCACCTGGATGGACCCCGCCACCAAGGCGGAGGCCCGGGCCAAGCTGGCCCGCTTCACCCCCAAGATCGGCTACCCCGCGAAGTGGCGGGACTACTCCGCCCTGGAGATCCGCCGGGGCGACGCCCTGGGCAACCTGCGCCGGGCGGCGGAATTCCAGTACCAGCGCCAGCTGGATAAGATCGGCAAGCCCATCGACCGCTCCGAATGGGGCATGACCCCCATGACGGTCAACGCCTACGCCAATCCGGCCTGGAACGAGATCGTGTTCCCCGCGGCCATCCTCCAGGCCCCCTTCTTCGATGCCAAGGCCGACCCCGCCGTGAACTACGGCGCCATCGGCGTGGTCATCGGCCACGAGATCAGCCACCACTTCGACGACCAGGGCCGCAAGTTCGACAAGGACGGCAAGCTCGCCGACTGGTGGACCCCCGAGGACGTCAAGCGCTTCACCGCCCTCACGGACCAGGTGGTCAAGCAGTACGCCGCCTACGAGCCCCTGCCGGGCACCCACGTGAACGGCGAACTGACCCTGGGGGAGAACCTGGCCGACCTGGCCGGGCTCAACGTGGCCTTCGACGCCTACCACGCCTCCCTGGGGGGCAAGCCCGCCAAGGTGCTGGGCGGCTTCACCGGCGACCAGCGCTTCTTCCTGGGCTTCGCCCAGGTGTGGCGCAGCAAGTACCGGGACCAGGCCCTGCTCAACCAGGTGACCACCGATCCCCACACTCCCGGCTTCCTGCGGCCCAACGTGGCGCGCAACCTGGACGCCTGGTACCGGGCCTTCGACGTGAAGGAGGGCCAGGCCCTCTTCCTGGCCCCCAAGGACCGCATCAAGGTCTGGTAGGCCCTTTCGTTCCGCCGGCGGTCCCCGCAACCCGGGGCCGCCGGCCTTTTTGTGCCTGGGGGGGGTGGGGAAAAGTCGTCATGAAAAAATACTATGAGACTCAATCTCATTACGATAATCTTTACCCATGGGTCGCCAATGTTCCAACATCCTCCCCCCTCCTCCGCCCCTCGGCGCACGGCCCAAGGGGCGGCCCCTGGGGGCCCTCGTCCTGTCCCTGCCCCTCTACGGCTTGATGGGGGGCGCCCTGGCGCTCCTGTCCGTGGGGGCGGGGGAAGCGGCCGTGCGGCCTACCGTCGCCGTGTCCCTGGAGGAGGGCCTGCCCATGGCCGCGCCGCCGCCCCCCTCTCCGGGCGGCGGCGCCCCGGCGGCCCGCAGGGAGGCCGCGCCCCTGATCCCGGCCGCGGAGGAGGTGCCGGTCGCCGCGCCCGCTAGCCTGCCCACGGTCCCGGCGGCGGCCGCCCCGGGACCCGGGGGGGGCGCCGGGCCCGCAGGCGGAGCCCCGGGTGCCGCCCCCGGGCTGCCGGGGGGTGTTGCCGGCGGGCAGGTGGGCGGTGTTCCCGGCGGCCAACCTGACGGCGTCCTCCCCCCGGTCTTCGACGCGGCCTACCTGCAGAACCCGGCCCCCGACTATCCGCCCCTCTCCCGCCGCCTGGGCGAGGAGGGCCGCCTGGTGCTCCGGGTGCGGGTGGGGGTGGACGGCCGGGCCGAGGAACTCGAGATCCGCACCAGCACCGGGCACCCCCGCCTGGATCAGGCGGGCCTCCAGACCGTGCGCCGCTGGCGCTTCGCGCCCGCCCGGCGTGGGGCCGAGCGTGTGACGGCCTGGGTGCTCATTCCCATCACCTTCAACCTGGACGCCTAGGCGTCCCCCACCCCCCCCATCGGGGCGCCCCGGGCGCCCCCAGGAGTCCCATGTCCGCCCGTACCCTGTCCCTCGCCTTCCTGGCGCTGCCCCTGCTGTCCCAGGCCCCCCCGCAGGAGGCCTCCCTCCCCGAAGTGAAGGTGCGCGGCCGCGCCGCCAAGGAGGACCCCAAGGCCCCCGTGGTGGGCTACGTGGCCACCCGCAGCGCCACCGCCACGAAGCTGGACCTGCCCCTGGCGGAGACGCCCCAGGCCATCAGCGTCATCACCGCCGACCAGATCCGGGACCAGGGCGCCCGCACCCTGCAGGAGGTGCTGCGCTACGCGCCGGGGGTCAACGCGGACGTGTACGGCCTGGACAACCGCGGGGACTGGTTCCTGCTGCGGGGCGGGAGCCAGGGGTCGACCCTGCTGGACGGGCTGCGCAGGCCCCTCAGCGGATGGTACGGCATCGTGCGGGACGAGCCCTACGCCTTCGAGCGGGTGGAGGTGCTGCGGGGGCCCGCCTCGGTCATGGCGGGGCAGAACGGCCCCGGGGGCGTGGTGAACCTGGTCTCCAAGCGGCCCCAGGCCCAGGCCCAGAACGAAGTGGAAGTGCAGGGGGGGACCTTCGGCCACCGGCAGGTGGCCGCCGATGTGACGGGTCCGGCGGACGCCAAGGGCGAGTGGCTCTACCGCGTGGTGGCCCTGGGCCGGGACAGCCGCACCCAGGTGGATCACGCCGACGAGGAACGCCAACTGGTGGCGCCTTCCCTCACCTGGCGCCCGGGGACCGCGGGGTCGGTGACGGTGTTCGCGGAGTACCAGCGCGACCGGAGCAAAAATACGGAAGGCTTCTTCCCCCTGGTGGGCACCGTGACCCCCGGGCCCCACGGGTTCATCCCCACCAACACCTTCATCTCCGAACCGGACTGGGACACCTACGGCGGCACGCGCATCCGCGGTGGCTTCGAGGCGGAGTACCGCCTGGGCGCGGCCTGGACCCTGCGCGCCGGGGCCCGTCACGACGAGGTGAACGGCAAGCTGCGGAGCATGTACGCCAACTACTGGGAGGGCTTCCTCCCCGACGGGCGCAGCCTGGACCGCACCTGGTACGCCACCGACAACCACTCCAGCGTCACCAACGCCCAGGTCCTGGTGGAAGGCCGGCTCGCCTGGGGCAACATCCGGCACACGGTGATGGCGGGGGTGGACGGCCTGTGGATGAGGGACAGCCAGGCCTACCTCAGCGGGGCCGCCACGCCGCTGGATGTGTACGCGCCAGCCTACGGCGCCTTCCCCCGCCCGGTCCTGGCCTTCGGCCCGGCCACGGTGACCCGCACCCGGGAAACGGGCCTGGTGGCCCAGGACCAGATGAAGATCGACGGCCGCTTCGTGGTGATGGCCGGGCTGCGCCTGGACCGGAGCCGCGGCGGGGTGGAGGGGGCCCCGGACAAGGCGGATTCGGCGTCCACCCGGAACCTGGGGCTGCTGTACCTGGCCGAGGGCGGATGGTCCCCCTACGCCAGCTACGCCGAATCCTTCGAACCGGTGGCCGGCGCGGACGTGCATGGGGTGGCCTTCCGGCCCAAGCGGGGCCGGCAGGTGGAGGCGGGCCTGAAGTGGGCCCCAGCGGGGCCCTTCACGGCGAGCGCCGCGGCGTACCGGCTCGTGGAGACCAACCGCCTCACCACGGATCCCTCCGATCCCGGCAACCAGGTGCAGAAGGGGGAGGTGACGGTGCGCGGGGCGGAACTGGAGGCCAACGCCAACCTTCCCGCCTGGGACCTGGTGGCCAAGTACACCCTGGCCCTGGCGGAGTTCACCGCCAGCAGCGACCCCGCGGACCCCTCCCTGGGCAAGCGGGTCCCCAACGTGCCGGAGCACGCGGCCTCCCTGTGGGCAGTGCGCAAGTTCCGGGGCGGGCTCCAGGGCTTCCGGGCGGGCCTGGGGGTGCGGTACGTGGGCGTCACCTGGGACGGCACGGACACCCAGAAGACCCCGGCCAACACCCTCTGGGACGGCCTGGCCTCGTACGAGCGCGGCCCCTGGCGCTTCGCGCTCAACGCCACGAACCTCTTCGACCGCACCTACGTGGTGGCCCTGCTGAACCGGGGCGACGCCTGGTTCGGCACCCGGCGCAAGGTGGTGCTCTCCGCCGGCTACCGCTGGTAGGGGGCCGGGGTGCGCGGCTTCCTGAAGCGGTTCCACCGCCTGGCCGGGCTGGCCACGGCGCTCTTCCTCGTCCTGGCCGGGCTCACGGGGGCCGTCATCGCCTGGGACCACGAACTGGACGCGGCCCTCAACCCCCGGTTCTTCCGGGCCCCGGGGGGCGCGGCGCTGCCCGCCCTGGAGCTGGCGGACCGCCTGGAGCGGGGGGATCCGCGCCTGCGCGTCACCTACGCGCCCCTGGCGGTGCCGCCGGGACACACCTGGCTGGCGCGGGTGGAGCCCCGCCTCGACCCCGCCACGGGCCGGCCGTACGCCCTGGGCTTCGACCAGGTGGCCGTGGACCCCGCCACGGGCGCCATCCAGGCCCGCCGGCTCTGGGGGCGGCTTTCCCTGGCCCGGGAGGACCTGCTGCCCTGCCTCTACAAGCTCCACTACAGCCTCCACCTGCCGGGCACCTGGGGCGTGCTGCTCATGGGCTGCGTGGGGCTGCTGTGGACCTTCGATTGTTTCGCGGCCCTGGCCGCGTCCTTCCCGAGCCTTCCGGCCTGGCGGCGCTCCTTCAGGTTCCGCTTCGGGCTGGGGTGGGTGCGCGCGGTTTTCGACCTGCACCGCTCCGGGGGGGTGTGGGCCTGGGGGGCGCTGCTGGTGCTGGCGGCCACCTCCGTGTCCATGAACCTGGGGGACCCGGTGGTGAGGCCCCTGGTGGGGCGGCTTTCCACCCTGGCGCCCTCGCCCTTCGACCCCCGGGAGGCCGGCGGGCCCGCCGTGGACCGGAGGGGCATCCTCGACGCCGCCCGGGCCGAGGCGGCGCGCCGGGGCTGGACCCGGCCCCCGGGGGGGCTGTTCCTGGCCTCGGGCGTCTACGGGGTGGGTTTCTTCGAACCGGGCCGGGACCACGGGGACGGGGGCCTGGGCAATGCCTGGCTCTACTTCAGGGCCCGGGACGGGGCCCCCGCCGGGGCCCAGGTGCCGGGGGAGGGCAGCGCGGGCGACGTGTTCCTCCAGGCCCAGTTCCCCCTGCATTCCGGCCGGATCCTGGGGCTGCCGGGGCGGGTCCTGGTGTCGGCCCTGGGGCTGGCGGTGGCGGCGCTTTCCGCCACGGGCGTGGCGCTGTGGGCCCGGCGGCGCTACTTGGCGTGGTGCTCGAAGACGCCGTTCCAGTCGTCCCCGGGCGGCGCGCCGAGGTAGTGCCGGCAGCGCTCCGCCAGCACCTGGGCGGGGCCGTCCCCGGCCCGGGCGGGCTCCTCCAGGAGGGCCAGGGCGCCGGTCAAGTCCCGGGCCTGGTAGCGGTCGAAGGCCTCGGCGAAGCGCTCGGCCCCGGCGATCTGGTCCGGGGTGGCCTCGGCCCGCAGGGCCACCAGTTCGAGGATGAGGCCGGAGTTCCGCTTGCCCTTCACGCTGACCCGGTCCAGGGGGCGGGTGAGGATGGCGTCCCCGGCGGCGGCGGCGGTGGCCCCGCTGATCAGGATGCGGGTGCCGTAGACCTTGTTCAGACCTTCCAGGCGGCTGGCGAGGTTCACGTTGTCGCCGATGGCGGTGTAGTTCATGCGCGCGTCGTAGCCGATGTTGCCCACGATGGCCTCGCCGGTGTGGAGGCCGATGCGGGTGTGGAAGGCCACGCCCTTCCAGGCCGCGTTCAGCTCGGCGATGCGCGCCTGGGCCCGCAGGGCGCTGGTGCAGGCCCGGAGGGCGTGGTCGGGCAGGGGCTTCGGGGCGTTCCAGAAGCCCATGACGGAATCGCCGATGAACTTGTCCACGGTGCCGCCGTGCTCGATGAGGACGCGGCTGACGGCCTCGAAGTAGGCGCCCAGCTTCGCCACCAGCTCCTCGGGCTCCACCCGTTCCGAGATGCTGGTGAAGTCCTGGATATCCGAGAAGAAGAACGTGAGCTCGCGCTTCTCGCCCTCGATGACGGCCTCCCGGCCCAGGCGGATGAGGTCCAGCACCACGTCCGAGGGGACGTACTTCTTGAAGCTGCGCAGGCCGTTGCGCATGTTGGCGATGGCCCGGTCGATCTGCACCACCTCCAGGATGGAGGTGGGGATCCGGGGCGGGTCGCCCAGGTCCAGGAGCCGGATGCGGTCCACGGCGCCCACCAGGTCCCCCAGGGGCCTGGCGATGGCCCGGGAGATGGCGTAGGCCAGGACGAGGCTCAGCGCCACGAAGGCCAGGGTGATCCCCGCCGTGATGCGGAGGCTGTGCTTGATGGTGCCCAGGATCTCCTCCTCGGGCACCACCACCCCGACGGTGAAGTGGTGGCCCGGCTCGGGCCGGAAGGAGGCCAGCATCCGGCGCCCGGAGGGGTCCCGGAAGGCCAGGAAGTCCCACCCCTTCATCTGGGGCGCCGCCCTGCGGGCCAGGACCGCCTCGCGGATGCCCGCGTCGGCCAGGTCGCCGATCTCCCTGAGGCTGTACTCCATGCGGTCCCCCCGGGGGACCGACTTGATGATGCGGCCCAGGTCGTGCCCGGGGCCCAGGGGCATGGCCACCACGTGGCCGGCGTCGTCGACGATGAAGGCCCGGCCGGTGCGGCCCACCCGCAGGCCCTCCAGGAAGGTCGATAGGCCGGCGACGTTGAGGTCGATGGCGGTGACGCAGAGGAGGCGGCCTTTGGCGTCGTACACGGGATTCACGTTGGAGTAGTTGAGGCCCGCCCGGGAGCCGTAGACCTCCGTCCAGGTGTTTCTGCCGGCGGCCAGGGCGGCCTTGTACCAGGGCCGCTCCCGGGGGTCGTAGCCGGTTTCGAGGTCGGCGCGGGTGTCGGGGAACTCCTTGGCGTAGGCGTGGTTGGCATGGTGCCAGGTGCTGAGGACGTCCCGGGCGGAGCGGTGCACCAGGCGCCGGGAGAGGGTCCCGTCGTCCATGGTGCGGGCCTGGTACTTGTTCCCCGAAGGCAGGCCCACGTCGATGACGGTGAGGGAGGGGTTCGCGGCCAGGGCGTCGGCGAGGAAATCCGTGAAGGCCTCCTCCCGGGCCGGGTCCAGGTTGCCGGAGCGGATGAGGGAGGCCAGCAGGAGGTTCAGGCGCTCGGCCCCGGCCAGGCGCGATTCCAGCTTGTCGCTCACGGAGCGGGTCATGCGCCCCATGGCCTGGCGGGTGGTGAGGTACAGGGCCTCCCGGGTGCCGAAATAGAGGGCCGTGGCCACGGAGGCGGCCGACAGGAGGATCAGGCCGGACACCAGCGTGGAGATGGCGACCTTGAGGGAGTAGCGCCTCATGCCGGGTACGGCTTGCGGGCCGGGGCCTGGTCCGCACCCACCCGGCCGGTTGTGATTTCGGCGGCGGAATAGCTTTCCCGCGGCAGGGGACACCCCGCCATGCGCCGGAGCATGGCCAGCTGCCCCACGTGGGTGAGGGCATCGGCCAAGGGGCCGTGCACCAGGCGCTGCCAGTCGGTGCCCAGGGGGCCCGCGGCCAGGCGTCCGTCCAGGCGCTCCATGGCGGCAAAAAAACGGGCCGATTCCAGGTCCCAGGCCTCCGGGACGGCCTCCTGCCGCAGCTCCTCCCCCAGGACCAGGGCGTGGGTCCGTTCCAGGAGATCGCTGATGTGGGAGAGGATGGCCAGGGGCGTCCGGCCGCCGCCCGGGAAGGTGGCGAAGGCGGGCGGGGCCCCGCGCAGGCATTTGCCGCCCCGGTAGGCCAGGGTGGCGAGCAGGTGGCGGAGGAATTCACGTTCGTCCACGGGCGGCCTCCAGGGAGGCGATCAGGTTACCACCCGCCGGGGAAGGGGTATGATGGCGGTTCCATCCAGGAGGCTCCCATGGCCCACGTTCCCAGACCGGTTCCCGGGGAGATCCCCGCCGGATACGCCGTCTACGCCGACCGGGTCCCCGCCGGCGAGGTGGACGTCCTCCTGGAGCGCCAGGGAGGGCACCTGGCCGGGTTGCTGGCCGCGATCCCCGAGGAGCGGGGCGGTTTCCGCTACGCGCCGGGGAAATGGAGCATCAAGGACCTGGTGGGCCACCTGGCCGACACCGAGCGGATCATGGCCTACCGCCTCCTGTGCGTGGCCCGGGAGGAGCGCACGCCCCTGCCGGGTTTCGAGGAGGACGATTACGCCCGGGCGGCCCAGGCCGACGCCCGGCCCCTGGCGGACCTGGCCGAGGAGTTCGCCGCGGTGCGCCGGTCCACCCTGGCCCTGGTGCGGGGCCTGGCCCCCGGGGCCTGGACCCGCCGGGGCACCGTCAACGGCAAGCAGGTCTCCCCCGCGGACCTGGCCTACGTCATCGCCGGCCACACCATCCACCACCTCGAAATCCTCCAGGAGCGCTACCTGGGAGGCGGTGGCCTGTCGTGACGGATCTCCCGCCCCGGTCGAGTTCCCCCTTCGCCCACCCCTGGGTCAACCTGGCCCTCTGCGCCGTGTGCGTCTACGCGGGCATCCTCGCCGCCATGGTCTGCCTCGCCGCCAAGGACAAGACCGCCTACTTCTTCGCAGCAGCCTTCTCCTTCATCGCGGCCTTCCGCCTCTTCCAGAACTTCCTCAAAGTGAAGAAAAGCTGAACGCACGTGTTCCGGACGATCGTCAGGGACACGTGCGATGACCCCGCCCTCAGGTGGCGGAGCCCGGCCGATGCGCGGTGCCCCGGCCTTCGTGAGAGGATGGATGCAAGGAGTCCACCGATGGCCGAGTACCGCCTCACCGCAACGGAGCAGCGCGTGCTGGGCTGTCTTGTGGAGAAGCACCTCTCCACGCCGGACTACTATCCGCTCACCCTCAATGCCCTGGTGAATGCCTGCAACCAGAGCACCAACCGGGATCCGGTCCTGGCCCTGGACGAGGCCGCCGTCATGGAGGCGCTGCAGGAGCTGCGGGACCACCAGGCCGTGTGGTTCGTGGGCGCGGCGGGGAGCCGGGTCCAGAAGTACGAGCACCGGCTGGCGGAATCCCTGGGGCTGTCGGTGCAGGAATGCGCGATCCTCGCCGAGCTCCTGCTGCGGGGCCCCCAGACCCCCGGGGAGCTGCGCAACCGCTGCACCCGGATGTACCCCTTCCCGGACCTGCAGGAGGTGGACGCCGTGCTGGGGCTGATGCTGGAGGCCGAGGAACCCCTGGTGGCCAGGCTCCCCCGGCAGCCGGGCACCAAGGAGACCCGCTACGCCCATCTCCTGGGCGACGCGCCCGCGGCTCCCGAGCCCTCCGCGCCCGTCCCGTCCCGGGCCTCGGCGCTGGAGGCCGAGGTGGCGGCGCTGAAGGAGGAACTGGCCGCGCTGCGGGGGGAGTTCGAGGCGTTCCGGAAGCAGTTCGAATAGGGCGTGTTTGTAAGGATCCAAGTTAAATGAATGAAGGGGTTGTGCTCATATAGACAGGGGCCGCAAGGGTGGCTATCGCTTACATTGGGGCCGGGTGAAAGCTCTGGACGGCCTGTCCGCGGCGCGCGGGCAAAACGAACGAGAAGCTGAAACGCTGGGGCGCTGGGGGCTCGCTGGGGCACTGGGAAAAGCCGGAAAACCAGGGTATTCCTTTCCCAGCGCCCCAGCGAGCCCCCAGCGCCCCAGCGTTTGGCAGTTTCCCTGGTTTTTCTCGGCATGGGATCAAGTAGGAGCTGACCCCGCCATTCAACGAATTGGCCTGGTCGTGCCGGCGCTCATTGGGGAGCAGGACGGCCCAACATTCCGAACACGCCTTAGCGCGTCAGGAGGATGACCACCCCCACCGGCAGCAGCAGCAGGGCCAGCACCACCCAGGAGGCCGGTTTCGCGAAGTTGAGGGTCCACCCCACCCCGATGGCCTTGGGCACCCAGATGCGGTCGTCATCCGGGTTGACGTAGAAGAGCCCCCACTTGTAGAAGGCGAGGGTGGGGTCCACGGTCCGCACCTGGGCGAAATCCCGGGCCATGAGGACGATTCCCGCGACCACCAGGGCCAGGAGGCACCCGAGCCCCGCCAGGCCGATGCCGGGGCCCTTGAAGGGCGTCAGGAGGATGAACCCCATGAGCAGGGACAGACCCAGGCCCAGCAGGCCCCGCATGGGCGCCATGGCCGCGGCACGGGCCCTGGCCGGGTCCTTCTGGGCCAGGGACATGAGGATGCCCGTGACGAAGGTGACGGTCCAGATCAGCAGGGGGATCCCGAAGATCACCCACGGCAGGGCCGCGCGGGGCGTCCATCCGTTGGCGATGCCCCGGGCGTCGAAATGCGTGGGCACGGGATCCGGCAGGGAAGGGGTGATCCACGCGTAGAAGAACGCCAGGCCCGCGAAGCCGGCCACGGCCAGGAGGTCCCAGGGGGACAGGAGGGAAGGTCGCTCTTCGGGTGCCATGGTGGAAGTATGCGATGGGAAGAATATTTCCGCCCCCGGGTCTTCCGGCCTTTGAAAACGTGCTTATATTGCCTGTAACGTTCTTGTATAAAAGAATTCGGGAAGGAGGACCCCATGGGCAAGCATCAGGTGCGGATCGCCTGGAAGCGCGGCGAGGCGGCCTTCGTGGATTCGCGCTACAGCAGGGCCCACGAGTGGGTCTTCGACGGCGGGGCCCGGGTGCCGGCCTCCTCCTCGCCCTTCGTGGTGCCGCCCCCCTTGTCGGAGCCCACCCACGTGGACCCGGAAGAGGCCCTGGTGGCGGCCGCGAGCAGCTGCCACATGCTCTGGTTCCTTTCCATCGCGGCCGGCAAGGGCTTCGTGGTGGACGCCTACGCCGACGAGGCGGTGGGCACCATGGGGCGCAACCCGAAGGGGAAGGTGGCCATGACCCGCATCGCCCTGCACCCGGAGATCACCTTCTCGGGCCAGGCCCCCACCGCGCGCCAGCTGCGGGAGCTCCACGAGGCCTCCCACGAGTGCTGCATGATCGCCAACTCCCTCATCACGGAGATCGTGGTGGAGGAGCCCGTCAAGCTACCTTGAACTTCCGCCCGATCCAGGTGCGGGCCAGGGGCGCCTCCAGCTTCCCCGCGCGCAGGTCGCCCACGGTGTAGAGCGACAGGTCCAGCACGGGGGTGTCCGGGCCCAGGGAGCCGTCCTGGAGCCGGGCCTCCAGCTCCGCCTTGGGCACCGCCCGGAGTCCCCCGGCGTCCACCAGTACGGCGGAGGCGGCATCCACCTCCCCGAGGTCCAGGCCCGCCACCAGGTGGCGCACCTTGCGCAGCATGCCGTCGATGGCGCAGCCCGAAGGCGCCGAGGCCAGGTCCGGTTCGGCCACGGCCAGGATCCGGTCCCTCACCAGGGCGAAGGCGCCCTGGTAGGCGTGCCCCTTGTGCCGCCACTGGCCCAGGATGGCTTCCATGCCCTCCTGGAGGCGGGCCCGGGCCTCCCCGGAAAGGGGCCGGTCCAGGGCCACCAGCCAGAGGCGGGCGGAATCGGGCAGGTTCTGGAAGGGATCGTGCGGCTGGGACATGGTTCGGCCTCGGGGGTCATTCTACCTGAGATTGAGTCCCCGGGGCAGGGTTGCCCCCGCGGGGCATAATGGAACGGGACCCGGCGTAGCATGGGGCCACCCCATTCCGGAGGACGCGATGACCGCACGTGTCAAAGAAATCCTTTCGTGGTACGGCTCGGACTGCCCGGGCGTGAAGGCGAACCTGGCCCGCCTGATGAACACCGGGAAGCTGGCCGGCACCGGGAAGTTCGTGATCCTGCCCGTGGACCAGGGCTTCGAGCACGGCCCCGCCCGCAGCTTCGCGCCCAACCCCGCCGGCTACGACCCGCGCTACCACGTGGAGCTGGCCATCGAGGCCGGGTGCAACGCCTACGCGGCGCCCCTGGGCTTCCTGGAGGCCGTGGCCGGGGACTACGCCGGGGAAATCCCCCTGATCCTCAAGCTCAACAACAGCGATAGCCTGGCCAAGGTGGGCGAGCCCTGCTCGGCGGTGACCGGCTCGGTGGAGGACGCGCTGCGCCTGGGCTGCGCCGCCATCGGCTACACCATCTACCCGGGCAGCGGGGAGCGCAACGCCCAGTACGAGGCGCTGCGCGAGCTGGTCCTGGAGGCCAAGGCCGTGGGCCTGCCCACCGTCGTGTGGGCCTACCCCCGGGGAGCCGGCGTCTCCAAGGAGGGCGAGACCGCCCTGGATGTGGTGGCCTACGCCGCCCAGATGGCGGCGCAGATGGGAGCCCACATCATCAAGGTGAAGCCGCCCAAGGATTTCCTGGAGCAGGCCGAGGCCAAGAAGGTCTACGAGAAGTACGGCATCCCCTCGTCCACCCTGCGGGACCGCATCCGGCACGTGGTGCAGGCCGCCTTCAACGGCCGGCGCATCGTGATCTTCTCCGGCGGCGAGGCCAAGGGCACCGAGGAGGTGCTGGCCGAGGTGCGGGAGATCGCCGCCGGGGGCGGCTTCGGCAGCATCATGGGGCGCAACGCCTTCCAGCGGCCGAAGAAGGAGGCCCTGGAACTGCTGGCGGCGGTCATGGCCATCCACGCCGGGGCCTGAAAAAAAGTTTAAAGAGTTCACATTCCGGTTTTGAAGGGACCTAGGCTGGGTCTGTGCGGGCATCGCGGCGCGTTTCCAGGCGCCCGGGGCCGGGAGGGACGTGCGCCCGCAGGGGCCCGCGCATCCCGTGTTGCACCATCAATCGTGAAAAAATTCTCAAATAACGCGGATCCTTGACGCCCATCAAGGCGCCCGACCCCGCCCCCTTGGGACGCTGTTCCCAGGATTCTTGGAGGAAACCATGTTCTGCAACCAGTGTGAGCAGGCTGCCAAAGGCACCGGCTGCGAGGATTTCGGCATCTGCGGCAAGGACGAGGACGTCCAGTCCCTGCAGGAGACGCTGCTCTACGGCCTGAAGGGGATGGCCGCCTACGCCCACCACGCGCGGCGCCTGGGAAAGGTGGACGAGGCCGTCTCGGCCTTCACCGAGGAGGCCCTCTTCGCCACCATGACCAACGTCAACTTCGACGTGCCCAGCCTCCTGGAACTGGTGCTGGAGTGCGGCAAGCAGAACCTGCGGGTCATGCAGATGCTGGACGAGGCCCACGTGGAGCGCTACGGCCAGCCCGCCGTCGGCCAGGTGGCCACCGGCACCCGGCCGCGGCCCGGCATCCTCGTCACGGGCCACGATCTCCTGGACCTGGAGCACCTCCTGGCCCAGGTGGAGGGCACCGACGTGCTGGTCTACACCCACGGCGAGATGCTGCCGGCCCACATGTATCCCGTCCTGAAGAACCATCCCCATCTCGCCGGCCACTTCGGCGGGGCCTGGCAGCTTCAGAAGACCGAGTTCGAGGCCTTCGGCGGCGCCATCCTGGCCACCACCAACTGCATCCTGGAGCCCCGGGAATCCTACAAGGACCGGGTGTTCACCACCCGCGTCACGGCGGTCCCCGGCGGCACGCGGCTGCGGGGCGACGATTTCTCCGCGGTCATCGCCCGGGCCAAGGCCCTGGGGCCGCTCCCCGAGCGCACGGGGCCCGCCCTCACCGTGGGCTTCCACCACAGCGTGATCCTCGGCGCGGCGCCGGCCATCCTGGACGCGGTGGCCAAGGGGGAGGTGACGCGCTTCTTCGTCATCGGCGGCTGCGACGGGGCCGAGCCCGGCCGCAACTACTTCAGCGACTTCGCGAAGAACGCCCCCGCCACCTCCTTCATCCTCACCCTGGGCTGCGGCAAGTTCCGCATCCTGGACCACGACTACGGCACGCTCCTGGGCCTGCCGCGCCTCCTGGACATGGGGCAGTGCAACAACGCCTACGGCGCCATCCAGGTGGCCGTCGGGCTGGCCGGGGCCCTCCAGTGCGGCGTCAATGACCTGCCCCTGACGATTGTCCTTTCATGGTTCGAGCAGAAGGCCGTGGCCGTGCTCCTCACCCTGCTGCACCTGGGCGTGAAGAACATCGCGGTGGGCCCCGCCGCTCCCGCGTTCCTCAGCCCGAACGTCTTCAAGGTGCTCCAGGACGCCTACGGCCTGAAACTCACCGGAACCGACGCCAAGGCCGATATGGCCCTGGTATGATTCCCCCGCGACCCCCCAATCCGAGGAATTCCCCGTGAAAGCCAAGAGCTCCGTTCTCATCCTGGGTCTGGCCATCCCGATTCTCCTCGGGGTGTTCTTCGGGTCCGGCGTCTACACCTTCGTCGCCGCCAACGGGACGTCGTACCTCTCCGACAATCCGGCGGTGTGCGTGAACTGCCATGTCATGCAGGAGAACTACGACGGGTGGCTGCACGGGTCCCACCACGCGGTGGCCACGTGCAACGACTGCCACCTTCCGCACAACAACATCGTGAACAAGTACTTCGTGAAGGCCTCCAACGGCTGGCACCATTCCCAGGCCTTCACCATGGGGGGCTACCCCGATCCCATCCGCATCAAGCCCGGAAACGCCAAGGTGCTGGAAGACAACTGCGTGCGGTGTCACGCGGGCCTCACGGGCGAGATCACGGCCCACGGGACCCTGGGCGTGCCCACGGATCCCGCGCGCCGCGCCGACCTCTACGGCTGCGTGCGCTGCCACCCCGGCGTGGGCCATGGCCGCTGAAACCCGAACCTCCTCCCCATCCACCCCGACCCCGCGAGGCTGACCATGACCGAGACCAAGCCGCCCCTCTTCAACCGACCCGCCTTCAGGCTGGGCCTCATCGCCGCCGCGGCCGCGGCGGGCACCATCCTGGTGCTCCTGCTCAACGCCAGCATCTCCAAGCACAAGGCCGAGGCCAGCAAGACCTCCGTGCGCGTGGTGGAAATGGACGAGACGTCCGTGGACCCCGCCATCTGGGGCAAGAACTTCCCCCGGCAGTACGACGGCTACCTGCGCACCATTGAACGCTCGGGCACCAAGTACGGCGGCGGCGGGAGCGAGACCCTGGCCATCAGCAAGCTCACCGAGGATCCGCACCTGCCGGTCATCTTCGACGGCTACGCCTTCGCCCTGGACTACCGCCAGCGCCGCGGCCACGCCTTCATGCTGGACGACCAGCGCGCCACCAAGCGCGTCACGGAGCGCCCCCAGCCCGGGGCCTGCCTCCACTGCCACGCCTCCACCACCGTGCCCTACCGCGAGGCGGGCCTCAAGGCCGGGGCGCCGGGAACCCTCGCCGAGCCCCTGGACAGCGCCAACGCCCAGGCCCAGCTCCAGGCCGGGTTCCAGGCCATCGGCAAGCTGCCCTACGCCGAGGCCACCAAGCTCGTGAAGCACCCCGTGGCCTGCATCGACTGCCACGATCCCAAGACCATGGCCCTGCGCGTCACCAAGCCCGGCTTCATCAACGGCATCGACGCCCTGGCCCGGAGCTCGGAACCCGTGCCGCACCTGCCCTCCATCGAGACCTGGCGCAAGGGGGACCGCAGCCGGAACTACGACGCCAACCGGGACGCCTCCCGCCAGGAACTGCGCTCCATGGTGTGCGGCCAGTGCCACGTGGAGTACTACTGCGGCCCCAAGACCACGCTCTTCTTCCCCTGGAACAAGGGCCTGAAGGTCGAGCAGATCGAAGCCACCTACTCGGAATACAAGTTCCCCGACGGGCACCGGTTCTTCGACTGGAAGCACAAGCGCACCGGGGCCGAGGTCCTCAAGGCCCAGCACCCCGAGTTCGAGATGTGGAGCCAGGGCGTCCACGCCCGCTCCGGGGTGGCCTGCGCCGACTGCCACATGCCCTACGTGCGTGAAGGCGCCCTGAAGATCAGCGACCACCAGGTGCGCAGCCCCCTGCTCAACATCTCCCGGGCCTGCCAGACCTGCCACCGCTTCCCCGAGGGCGAGCTCAAGGCCCGGGTGGAGGCCATCCAGGACAAGACGCACACCCTGATGCTCCGCGCCGAGGACGCCGTGGTGGCCCTCATCAACGACCTGGAGAAGGCCAAGAACGACGGCATCCCCGAGACCGCCCTGGGCGACATCTTCGAGCTCCAGCGCAAGGCCCAGTGGCGCACGGACTTCGTGAACGCCGAAAACTCCATGGGCTTCCACGCGCCCCAGGAAGTGGCCCGCATCCTCGGCGAGGCCATCGATTTCGCCCGCCAGGGCCAGCTCGCCCTGCGCGACCTGCGGGACAAGACCAAGACCGCCAAGAAGTAAGGCCCCCGGAGGCACCATGTCCAAGCCCCTGACCCGCCGCGATTTCCTTCGCGAGGGTGGCCTCTGCGCCACCGCCGCGACCCTGGCATCCTCCCCCCTGGCCGCCGCCGCGGTGGCCAAGGGGGCCCCCAGGGGCCCCGGCATCCGCTGGGCCAAGGCCCCCTGCCGCTTCTGCGGCGTGGGCTGCGGCGTGATGGTGGGAACGCGGCAGGGCAGGGTGGTGGCCGTGAAGGGCGACGACCAGCACCCCGGCACCAAGGGCCTGCTGTGCGCCAAGGGCTACAGCCTCCCCGCCATCCTCACCGGCGGGGACCGGCTCACCACGCCCCTCATCCGGAAGGGCGGGAAGCTCGTGAAGGCCACCTGGGACGAGGCCCTGGACCTGGTCGCCCGCCGGTTCAAGGAGACCCTGGCCGCCAAGGGCCCCGAGGCCGTGGCCATCTACGGCAGCGGCCAGTGGATGATCACCGACGGCTACGCGGCCACCAAGTGGTTCCGGGCCGGCATGGGCAGCAACAACGTGGAGGCCAATGCGCGGCTGTGCATGGCCAGCGCAGTCACCGGGTTCATGAGCACCTTCGGCAGCGACGAGCCCATGGGCTGCTTCGAGGACCTGGCGCTCTGCGACGTTCTGATCCTCTGGGGCAACAACATGGCCGAGGCGCACCCCGTGCTCTTCGGGCAGGTGCTGGAGAGCAAGGGCGCCAACCCCGCCAAGCGCATCGTGGACCTCGCCACCCGGCGCACCCCCACCTCCGATTTCGCCGACACCCACCTGCTCATGGCCCCCCAGAGCGACCTGGCCATCGCCAACGGCATCGCGCACCTCCTGGTGAAGAAGGGCGCCGTGGACAAGGACTTCATCGCCCGGCACGTGGTCTTCAAGCGGGGCAAGGAGCAGATCGGCTACGGCCTGGCCGACAAGTCGAAATTCGCCGATGAGCCGAAGAAGGCCACTTTCGAGGAGTACGCGGCCTTCCTGGAGACCTACACCCCCGAGCACGTGGCCAAGGTGAGCGGCCTTTCCGTGGCCGCCCTGGAGCAGCTGGCGGGCTATTTCGCCGACCCGAAGCTCAAGGTGATGTCGGTGTGGTGCATGGGCGTCAACCAGCACAGCCGCGGCACCTGGATGAACAACCTCATCTACAACCTCCACCTCCTCACCGGCAAGATCTGCAAGCCGGGCTCCACGGCCTACTCCATCACGGGCCAGCCCAGCGCCTGCGGCACCGTGCGGGAAGTGGGGGACCTGGCCCACCGGCTTCCGGCGGACATGGTGGTCATGAACCCCGAGCACCGGGCCATCGCCGCGCGGATCTGGAAGGTGCCGGTGGAGCGCATCAACCCCAAGCCCGGCCACCACACCGTGGAGATGTTCCGGGCCCTGGACCGGGGCGATATCACCTGCATGTGGATCCAGGTGACCAACCCCTTCGTGAGCCTGCCCAACGTGGAGCGCTACCGCAAGGGGGCCCGCAAGGACGGGCGCTTCATCGTCGTGTCCGACGTGTACCCCACGGTGACCACGGACTTCGCCGACGTGGTGCTGCCCAGCGCCATGTGGGTGGAGCGGGAGGGCCTCTTCGGCAACAGCGACCGCCGCACCCAGCACTGGGACCAGCTCGCCGAGCCCCCCAAGGGCTGCCTCCCCGACGACTGGCAGATCATCGAAGTGGCCCGCCGCATGGGCCTGGGGGACCTCTTCCCCAAGGACCGCGCCACGTACGTGAAGGAGCTGTTCGAGGAGTACCGGCAGTTCACCGTGGGCACCGGCAAGGACCTGGGGACCTTCGAGGAGCTCAAGGCCGCCCGGGGCCTGCGCTGGCCCGTGGTGAAGGGCAGGGAGACCGCCCGGCGCTACGTGGAGGGGGAGGATCCCTTCGTGAAGGCCGGGGAGGGCGTGTCCTTCTACAAGAACAAGGCCGACGGCGGCCGCGCCGTGGTGTGGCTGCGCCCCTGGGAGGGTCCCGCGGAGGTTCCGGACGCGGAGTACCCCCTGTGGTTCTGCACGGGCCGCATGCTGGAGCATTGGCACACCGGCACCATGACCCGGCGCGTGCCCCAGCTGAACCGCGCCCAGCCCGGGGGCTTCCTGGAGATCCACCCGGAGGACGCAAAGGCCCTGGGCGTGGCCGACGGCGGCCAGGTGAAGGTCACCTCCCGCCGGGGCAGCGTCACCCTGCCGTGCCGCTTCGCGGCCCGGGGGAAGGTGCCCCGGGGGACGGTCTACACGTCGTTCTTCGACGAGAGCCAGCTCATCAACGCCGTGACCCAGGACAGCATCTGCCCCATCAGCGCCGAGCCGGACTACAAGAAGTGCGCCTGCCGGGTGGAGAAGGCATGAGAACCCTGGCGATCTCCCTGCTCCTGGCCGGGGCCGTCCTGGGCGGGTCGGCCCTTGCCGCCAAGGCCCCCGGGCGCCTCCACGCCTACGCCCCGCCGGTCATCCCCCACGCCCTCGACCCGGGCACGGCCTGCACGGACTGCCATGGCCGGGAGATCCAGGGCGGCGTGCCGGCCGTCCCCCACAAGGTGGGGGGCTGGTGCCAGTCCTGCCACGTGCCGTCGGGCAAGGCCGCGCCCCTGCGCCCCAACGCCTTCAGGGGCGAGCCCGCCTCCCGGGCCCGGGGCGCCCGGGCCTACCCGGGGGCCCCGCCCGCGCTGCCCCACCCCGTGGCCATGCGCGAGAACTGCCAGGCCTGCCACGGGCGGGAGGCCCATCCCGGCATGAGGCGCAATCCGCACCCGGAACGGGCCAACTGTCTTTCCTGCCACCTCGTTCAGGGGTAGGCTCAGGGGATCGAGGGACAGGCGATGCTCTACTCCATGGCCACCGGGTACGCCCTGCGGGCGCTTTCGGCTCTGCCCGAGGACGGGTCCTACCTGCTCGCCAAGGACCTGGCGGGCCGGGTGGAGCTGCCCGGGCCCTACCTGGCCAAGGTGCTCCAGACCCTCGCCCACGGGGGCATCCTGGAATCCATGCGGGGCCCCCACGGCGGCTTCCGCCTGGCGCGGCCCGCGGCCTCCATCACCGTGGGCGAGGTGGTGGCCATCCTGAACACCATGGACACCACCACCGTCTGCGTCATGGGCTTCACGGACTGCCTGAGCAGGGGCAGGCCCTGCCCCCTGCACGTGGCCTGGTGCGACGCCAAGGCCACCCTGGACCACACCATGGCCGGGGTGACCATCAACGACCTGTACCACCTGGACCTGTCCACCCTCAAGGTGGTGCCCCGGGTGAAATGCCAGGCGGCGGAAGGGCTCTGAACGCCCCGGCCACTTTGGGCTGGAAAATCGGCGGGGTGAACCTAGAATGCAGGTGCATTTTCCATTCAAGCACCCGTTCCCGAGGAGGCCCCATGCCCTTGACGAATCGTCTGTCCGCGGAAGTTTTCGGCACCTTCTGGCTGGTCCTGGGCGGCTGCGGCAGCGCCGTGCTGGCCGCGGCCTTCCCCGGGGTGGGCATCGGCCTCCACGGCGTGAGCCTGGCCTTCGGCCTCACCGTCGTCACCATGGCCTACGCCGTGGGCCCCATCTCCGGTTGCCACCTGAACCCGGCCGTGACCCTGGGCCTGGCCGTGGGGGGCCGCTTCGCCTGGAAGGACGTCGTTCCCTACTGGGCCGCCCAGGTCGCCGGGGCCATCCTCGCGGGCTGCGTGCTCTACCTCATCGCCTCGGGCAAGCCCCTGTTCCAGGCCGGGGGCTTCGCATGCAACGGGTACGGCATCCACAGCCCCGGCCAGTACTCCCTGGGATCCGCCTTCCTCACGGAGGTGGTGATGACCTTCTTCTTCCTCTTCGTGATCCTCGGGGCCACCTCCAAGCGCGCCCCCGCGGGCTTCGCGCCCCTGGCCATCGGCCTCTGCCTCACCCTCATCCACCTGGTGAGCATCCCCGTCACCAACACCAGCGTGAACCCCGCCCGCAGCACCGGCGTGGCCTTCTTCGCGGAAGGGGGCTGGGCGCTGGGCCAGCTGTGGCTCTTCTGGGTGGCCCCCCTCCTGGGCGCCGCCGCCGCGGGGTTCGTGTTCCCCAGGTTGAACAAGGATGCGGACGCCGCCAGCTGACCGCGCTGTTCCCGAAATCGGATCCAAACCATCCCTTTAATCCCTTTCATCCTGCCCATCCCTGTTCCCGCAGGGCCATAGCCGGGATGGGTCGGGGTACGCAGGTGAGCGGTGCGCCGGCATACCCGTCGCCGGCCCTGCGGGAACGGGGATGGACAGGATGAAAGGGATGAAAGGGATGAAAACCGAAGCGCGGTCCATCCTTGGCTGAAGTTCCGGTCGGGGGCGGTCTACCGGGATCCGGCTACTGGATGGTGCCGAGCATCTTCCCTGCGCTGCGCAGGTCCTCGCAGGCGCGGACGACCCGGTCGGCCATGCTCTGCTCGGCCTTCTTCATGTAGGGGCGCGGATCGTAGGCCTTCTTGTCGCCCACTTCGCCGTCCACCTTCAGGACGCCGTCGTAGTTCTTGAACATGTGCCCGGCGATGGCGCGGGTGAAGGCGTACTGGGTGTCGGTGTCGACGTTCATCTTCACCACGCCGTAGTCCAGGGTGGCGTGGATCTCGGCCAGGGTGGAGCCGGAGCCGCCGTGGAAGACGAGGCGGCCGCGCTGGCCGGGGAAGGCCTTGGCGATGGCGGCCTGGCCGTCCCGGAGGATCTCGGGGCGCAGGACGACGTTGCCGGGCTTGTAGACGCCGTGGACGTTGCCGAAGGTGGCGGCCAGGAGGTACTGGCCCAGGGGGGAGAGGGCCTTGTGCACCTCCACCATGTCCTCGGGGGTGGTGTAGAGCTTGTCCTTGGGCACGCCGCTGGTGTCGTGGCCGTCCTCCTCGCCGCCCACGACGCCGGTCTCCACTTCCAGGATGATCTCGCTGGCGGCGCAGCGCTTGAGGAGCTCCGTGGAGCGCTTGATGTTCTCGTCCAGGGGCAGTTCGGAGCCGTCGAACATGTGGCCGTTGAAGAGGTTGCCCTGGCCCGCGGCGCGGCGGCGCTCGGTCTCGGCGATGAGGGGGAGCACGAAGGTCTCGAGGTACTTGGGGTGGCAGTGGTCCGTGTGCAGGGCCACGTTCACCTCGTAGTGCTGGGCCATGTAGTGCACGTACTGGGCCAGGGCGATGGCGCCGTAGGCCATGGTCTTGACGCCCAGGCCGCTCATGAACTCGGCGCCGCCGGTGGAGATCTGGACGATGCCGTCGGCCTTGGCGGTCTTGAGGCCCAGGAGCACGGCGTTGGCGGTCTCGGTGGAGGTGACGTTGAAGGCGGCGTAGGCGTACTTCCCTTGCTGGGCCTTGTCGAGCATCGTGCGGTACTGGGCGGGGGTGACAACCGGCATCGGAATCCTCTTTCTGGTCAGGTCGGTCCAGTTTGACACCTGGGCGGGGCCCGGGGCAATGCCGGCTCAGAAGACGGCGCTTGCGCCGCCGTCGATGGGGATCACCGTGCCCGTGGTCCAGCGGCTCTCGTCCCCCAGGAGGTGGATGGCCAGCGCGGCCACCTCCTCCTCCCGCCCGAGGCGGCGCATGGGATTGACCTGGGCCAGCGCGTGGAGGGCCGCCGCGGGATCGGGCGCGGACCGGAGCCGCGCGTCCACCATGGCGGTGTGCACGGGGCCGGGGGCGACGGCGTTGCAGCGGATGCCCCGGGGGGCCCACTCCAGGGCCAGCACCTGGGCCAGCATGTGCAGGCCGGCCTTGGCCACGCAGTAGGCGGCGCTGTCGGGAATGGCCCGGATGCCCACGTTGGAACCCACCAGCACGACGCTGGCCGCGTCCCGGAGGCTGGGGCCCAGGTGGTGGCACAGGAGCCAGGGGCCCTTGAGGTTGGACGCGATCATGCGGTCGAAGGCGGGGGCCGAGGTCCCCTCCACGCCGCCGGTGAGCAGGGAACCCGCGGCCAGGACCATGCCGTCGAGAGGCGGGCAGTCCCGGGCGAAGGCCTGGACGTCCTCGTCCCGGGTGTGGTCCAGGGGGACGTGGCGGGCGTGGGGGAGGGTCTCCCGCAGGAGCTCGGCGCGCCGCCCCGCCAGGATGAGCTCGGCCCCCAGGGCCTCCAGGCGCCGGGCGCAGGCCCTGCCGATCCCCGAGCCGGCCCCCGTCACCAGGATGCGCCTGCCCAGGAAGGGCTTCACGGGGCCTTGACGCCGGTGGGCGTCACCACGCCGCCGGAGATGGCCCAGGTGAGGGCCTGCTCGGGGCTCAGGGGCATGGGCGTGATCGTGGAGGCGGGCACCATGATCACGTAGCCGGAGGTGGGGTTGGGGGCGGTGGGGATGTAGACGGCCACCATCTCGTCGCCCGGGTCGAAGCCGGCCCAGCCGCAGTCGCGGTGGGCCACGAAGCCCAGGGTGTAGGCGCCGGGCCGGGGCCATTCCACCCGCACGACCTCCTTGAAGGACCCGCCCTGGCCGCTCTGGATGGCGCTCATGAGCTGCTTGGTGGCGCCGTAGATGCCCTTGACGACCGGGATGTACATCACCAGCTCGTCCAGCCACGCGAGGATCTGCCGACCCACGAAGTTGCCCACCAGGGCCCCGGCCAGGAGCAGGAGGGAGATGGTCGCGGTGGCGGAGATGAGGGCCAGGCCCCAGGGGGGCGGCACGGGCAGGTGGAGCATGGCGGCGATCACCGAGGCCGGGCCCCGGAAGATGTCCACCAGGGAGTTGAAGATGGCCCGGAGGATCCAGAACGTCACCACCGCGGGCAGCAGGGTGAAGAAACCGGCGAGAAGGTATTTCCTGAACATGGCCGCCTCACCCGATCCGGTCGGGGGATTCGTGGGCCGATAGCCGCCCGTGGCCCGTCAGGAGGCTGTGGCCCAGCTTGTGCCAGAACTTCCGGAAGTAGGTGACGGCGCTCCACACCGAGAGGATCATGGCGACCCACAGGAGCAGCACGCCCATGCCCCAGAAGAAGCTGTAGGGCCTGGGGAACCTGATGAAGAAGCGGAAGATCCCGAGGTGCGTCCACTCCAGGAGCCAGAGGTCGAGCTTGGGGCCCAGGAGGAGGCAGGAGATGGAGGCGATCTGGAAGCCCAGCTTCCATTTCCCCAGGCGCTCGGCGGCGATGGTGACGCCCTCCTCGCTGGCGATGCCCCGCAGCCCCGTGATGGCCATCTCCCGGCCCAGGATGATGAAGGTCATCCAGGCCGGCGCCATGTCCAGCTCCACCAGGCTGATGAGGGCCCCCATGATGAGGAGCTTGTCCGCGAGGGGATCGAGCAGCTTGCCCAGGGTGGTCACCTGGCCCCACTTCCGGGCCAGGTACCCGTCCAGGAGGTCCGTGAGGCTCGCGGCCCAGAAGACCAGGACGCCGATGATTTCGTGGTTGGTGACCCGCGTCAGGAGCACCACCACGAGGATGGGCACCATGAGGATTCGGGCGAGGGTCAGGTAGTTCGGTACGGTCATGGGGAAATCGGCGCTTTCTGGGCTCTCGTCCTTGGACGGTGGAAGGGTCTAGCGGGTTGAAACTCCAGTCTACCGGCTCCGGAGCCGGTTCAACCCATCGAAGGACTTGTCTTAAATTATTTATAGTATCGTCAATTCCCCTTTGCCGGCGAGGCGCTGCCACTGGGAGTCCTCGATGACCTCGAAGGCGCCCCCGGGCCCGTCCGGGAAGAGCAGGCTCCCCCGGGACACCCGCACCGGGGTGCCCCGGGCCTGGAGGGCCGTCAGGAGCGCCAGGGCCTCGGGATCCTCCAGCAGGCCGGTGGCCTCCAGGGCCAGGGCCACCCAGGGCACCTGGGGGTCCAGTTCACGCAGGACGCCCAGGAGCAGGCGCCGGCCCACGCCGCCGTTGCCGTCGCCCAGGGCGGCCCGGGTGAGCAGGAGGGGCCTGGGCGCGGCCGGGGCCGGGGCGGGGATGACGCGCACGGCGGGCTCCGGGGCGCGGGCCAGGGCCGGCGCCGGCGCGTCCCGGGACGCCGTCTCGACGCGCCAGCCCGAGCCCTCCCGGAAGGGGGTGGCGGTGCGTCCCGAGCGCTCCAGGAACCGCTGCACGTTGTGCAGGAGCATGTCGTCGCCGCCGATGACGATGCGCAGGGGAAGGCCGGGGTGGTCCTCCAGCACCCGGTTCACCTCCCGGAGGGCCTCGGAGACGGTGACATCGAAGAGCTCCAGGGTCAGTATATCCATTTTACTGTTTCCATAGTTATGTGGTTTTTGCTGCGTTCATCCATAGATTGGGTGTGCAGGTGTTATATGTTTGATGTCTTTTCTGCCTTTGCAATTGTTCATCCGGAGAGTGGAACCAGCGTGGAACGAGTTATCCTGTTCCACTCTGAGGGGGGTCTGTTCCACCATGAAACGGTCAAACATCGCCCTGACGCCTACCCTGTGCCAGCGAACTAAACCCGGCCCAACCAAGGTCACCCTTTGGGACGCGAGCGAACTAGGTCTTGCGTTGGTCATCACGCCTGCCGGGAATCGGTGCTGGTGGTTCGTAGCTCGCAGGGCTGGGAAACAGATTTGGGTAAGGATTGGAGAATACCATCAAGCTATCCCAGGCGGGGACCCCGGCGAGGTCTGGACGGTGCATGCTGCGCGGATCGAGGCCGGGAAACTGCGCAAGTTGCATGACGAGGGGAAAGACATCCGCGCCGAAGTTAAGGCCAAGCGCAACCCTCACGATTTCGATGCCCTGGCAAAGGACTACCTTGCCTCCGTGGGATATCGGGAACTGGCCAAACGATCCCAGCAGAATTACAAGGGATATCTCGAAAATCACATTCAGCCGCTCATTGGGAAGCGGCTGGTTGAGGATCTGACTCACAAGGATATCGTGGCCATGCACCGAGCTATCGAAGCCAAGGGCATCAGGATCACGGCTGGGTTCTGCGTTGATCTTGTCTCCAGCCTTCTGGACTACGCCTCGGATATTGGCTGGCGCCAGCGGGTCATGAACCCTTGTAGGGGTGTCAAAGTTGTCCGATCTGAAGATCGGGAAAGGGTCATCACTGCGGACGAACTGGAACGCATCGGAGCGTCCCTGGGAGAAGGCCACAAGGCCGACATCATTCGCTTGATTGCCGTCTCAGGCATGCGCGTGGGCGAGGCCGTAGCCGTGACCTGGAGCGATATCAATTGGAATGCCATGTCCGTTACCATCACAGAGCACAAAACCAAGAAAATCTCACGTTCCAAAGTCATCCCGATCAACTCATCCATGGGTGAGATTCTGAAAGCCCAAGCGGGGCATGTAGGACCTTGGGTTTGGCGCGGACGTAAACTGGGCCATTTCCGAGCCGTGTCGCTGGACTCGTGGTGGGCCGATGTCAAAACAGCGGCGAAGGTCCCGGATGTTTGGATCCACGATTTCAGACGGACCTTTGAGACGGTAGGAGTCGAACTTGGATTCCCTCCCGCTGATATGGACGTTCTCGTGGGCCACAAACTCCCGGGGATGCAAGCCACCTATATCCACTTATCCCCAGGAGGCATCCTGGCCCAGGCATCCGAAGCCACTTCCGCATGGATCAGCGCGGCCCTAAACGGCAAAAAGCCCCGGCTCGGGGTGCGAGTCGGGGCGGGTGAAACCAGCATGGTCTAGCTGGCCGTTTGAACCATGTGCGTTTTGATGAAAGCATCCACATCCGACTTGCGGTAATGGATGGCTCGGCCTAGTTGACGGAACGGTGGACCGATGCGTTTCCCTCTCCAGATGCAGAGGGTGGGGACGCTAATTTTGTAGATTTCGGACACCTCCGCAGATGTGAGCCAGGGGTCAGGTTCAATGGGGATGGGAGCGTTCATATGTCTCCTGGATCATCGGTTGAGGAAGTGGCGAAGCGCCATCTTCGCGGCCTTGCGGATACTGCGGGGCGGCCTGGCGTTCTCCCAAAGGGCCACCTTAGATCCGTAGCGGCCCTCGATGTGCCATTTGTCGCCAGAATTCTTGGGATGGCACACCCATGCCGACCCTTTGATGCGGATGGTGATGGCCACATAGACGCCGCGCAATCCCCATGTGCCGTGCAGGACTTGGGCCCGCCCACGGTAGGGGAACGGGAGCATGGTGGTGGTGTAGCAATCGTTCACGGCTTGCTCCTGGGAAGGCGGAAAAGAGGGCATGGGATAATTACTTCCGGGTTGACGATCAACCCCACCTTGGAAGGGAAACTCCATGGATTTGTTCACCGCTCACGAACTGAAAGAGGCCGCTATTGTCCCGGCCCTGCGAGAACTGCTCGAAAAGGGCGAGGCCGTTCTGGATATGGCCTCTATTGAGGCGGAATGGAACTGTCTGCCGCTGCACGCCAGAGGCAATACGCCGTTCGTTCTCCTTGAGGACTGCCTTCGGATGGTCCCAAGTGCGAAGTGGGAGGGCATTGGAGGCGGGAAGGTGCGGCTTCGGATCGAGCGGTGAATGAACATCTACAGCCATTCGAAACGCCAGCCCTTGCGCTCCAGCTTCGGGCGGCGGTGTGCCATGGCGACCGCCCCAAGCCCGACCATCCAGCGGAGGATGGGGGCGGCTTCCGTGCAGACCCAGGCATTGCCCTTGAAGGTCCACACAGCACCCGCAACGAAATGCGGGGCGGTCACTCGGAGCAGGCGTTCACTCATGGACAGGCGCTACTTCGCGCCCATGACGGTGATGGCAAAGCACTCGGGCTGGCGCTTCAGGATTCGGAAGGCTTCCTTGAAGCCGTCCTGCTTGCCGATGAATTCATCTCCGAACAGGGCGGTCGTGCAGCGCAGGGAATCCCCGATTTCCGGTTCATCATTGGGGCAGTCGAAGGACGCAACCATGGGGATTTTGTGTTCCTTGCAGACCGCGATGATCTGCTTCATGAGGGGCGAGATTTTCTGGTCGTAGATTTCTTCCTGGGTCACGTTGCCCTCCTTGGGCGGGTGGATTTTGGACATCAGCGAGCGAGAGACGCCGTGATGGTGTCGTCAATGAGGTCCAGGGTGGCTTTCACGGTGCTGGCGCAGGGACCGGCGGTGTGTGCGCCGCCCTCTGGGTAGCCCTCGGCCTTCATCCGCTCCATCCAGGCAGTGGACGCCGCAGCCATGACTGCGCCGTAGCCGTAGCGGTCGCACAGGTTGCGGGTCGGGATGTATTCGGGCGTGTCCTTCGGGTAGGTGGGCTCCGTGGTGCAGAGCGCAAGGACTTCGCGGCACTCCCGCAGCGCCTTCCGCATCTGGGTGACGATCTCTGGATCTGGGGTCATGGTGTGCTCCTTTCATGGGTCCAGGCGACCCTGGACATTACGCGATCCAGGCTTCGGGGCCAGGGTCGATGGGTTTCGGATCTCGGTGCGAGGCCACCATGGCGGCGGGCCGCATCCACTTCTTGCTCAACGCCCGCCATTCGCGGGGGTAGTCGATGTAGCGGTCGGCGGGCTGGTAGAGCTGGGCGAACGGCATCCCGCCAAGGGACCAGACCTTTTCCAACCGGGCCTCGGCCTGGGGGATGGTTTCCCCGCCGAACCCGATGAGGGTGAAACACCGGAGCTTCTTCCGGCCCAGGTAAGAGAGGAGGCCCAGGGCCTTCTCCAGTGGGCGCAACGCCCCGGCGGTGTCAGCGGCAAGGAACACGGCCCCCACGCGGATCCCGCGCAACTGGTCCGCGAACCACTCGTCAACCAGGTCCGCTTGAATGCCCCCGGAGAAGTAGGCGGCCCGGCGCTGGCGGTTGAGCATGGCAATGACCTTGAGGATGTGGTCCCGCCCGGCCTGGAGCAGGTTGTTGTCCTGGACCATCCATCCGTCCGGGAAGTCCTGGACCTCGGCCAAGCGGCCCTCGCGCCCGGGGACCAGGCACCAGGGGCATTTCTTGTTGCATCCCCGGGTGGTGAACGTCACGCCCTTCCGGAGGTAGCGGCCAGGGACGAAGGACTCCAAGGGGGATCCCATGGCCGGGCCTCCCAGCTTGACCACCGGGTAGAACCGTCCCCACTCCCGGGCGAGGCGCTGGGCCTCGGGGATGTCCCAGGTGAAGGCCACGCTCACATGAACCTCATCAGCCTCCGGGCGCAGCCCGTCCAGGGGAGGGTTGCCCACGAAGGCCATGGGATCCGTGGGGGTCAAGCTGGTCCTGCGGGGAAAGACACGGATGAGGTTCAAGGGGGCTCCGGAGGGGGCGAGGCTGGACAGTGGCTATTGGGTTGGGGGTTCGGGGAGGGGCATCCAGTGGGTCGGTGATGCTCCGATTCCGCACTTGGGTTCGTCGATGACGAGCCATCCCTGCTTCCGCTTTCCTTCGTACCAGATCCCAACATGGACTGACCCTGGGAACCCGAGCAGGATGGGTTTCTGGTGTTTTTTGGGGGCGGTGGCGATCGGCTTCCAGATCATGTCGGCTCCTGGACATTCGGTTACGATTCGATGGCCTCGTCCCAGAACCCACAACGGTCCTCGGCGGCACGGAATGCGGCGACGATCTCATGGCCGCCCAGGCGGGACAGGACGCGGAGGCTGGCGTCATCCGCAATGGAGTGGGCCTCCAGGGTGTTGCCTGGCTCCAGGCTGTTGAGGATGGCGATGGCCTCCTCCGGTGTGAAGGTGATCGGTGGCCGCTTGAGCCGGATGATTTCTTCCCTGACGGTCAAAGGTCCCTCCAGGTGGATATTCACCCGATCTCGTGGGCGAGGTTTTCGAGGTGGCCGGCCTCGATGAGGAATGCGTCCTCGCCGTAGGCTACGGAGTTACCGGTTGCAAGGCGATGCTGGTTCTCTGCCTTCATGGCCTCGACCCTGGCGTTGCTGGCGAGGGCGGAGATGAGGATTCGAGTGGTATGGGGATCCATGTCATGTTCCTGGGCTGTTATGCTTCGGGCAAGTTGTCGAAGTCCGCGAACGTCACCCAGGGATGAAGTGCGAGGGCGCGGAGCATGAAATTGAGGTTGCGAAACATGGCGTGGTTCCTCCTTTTGGACAGTTACTTCTGGGTTTCAGACTTGGAGATCTCGGGCAGCACGCGCGGCCCGATGCCTCCGACAAGGTAGGCGGGGATCGCTTTCCGGAGGTCGAGCTGGTCCAGGTGGGCCACGTACCGCTGAGTGGTTGCGATGGTCGCGTGGCCCAGGAGATCCTTCACGGCCACCAGGTTCCGGGAGTAGAGGTAGGTCGAATCCGCGAAGGTGTGGCGCAGCGCGTGGGGTGTGATGCGCTTGCGGATTCCAGCCTTGTCCGCGGTATCACGGATGATCTTGGAGGCGGTCTTCGTGCTCAGTCTCCATCCGCACTGGTGGCGGTCCTCAGCGAGGAACAGGGCTCCGGCGTCACCGGCCCTGCGGCCCGTTGATTCCAAGTATTCGTCCACGGCCTGGCGCACTTCCTTGCGAACCGGAATCATGCGGTCCTTCCCTCCCTTGCCCTGTCGCACGTGAACCGTGCATCCGCCGGCGGCGTCAGCCAGGAAGTCCCGAACGTCCAGGTTACAAAGCTCAGCAATGCGGACGCCAGAGCCCAGGGCGACGATGCAGAGGGCGTAATCCCGGAAGGATCCCTTAGCCACCTGGAGGAACGCCTTGATCTCTTCCGGGTTCATCACCTGGTGGGGGTTGAGCACCTTGGCCGTGGGAACCTTGAGCAGGTAGAACACCTGGTCGATGCTGAGGGAATGTCCCTGCATGGCCCCGGTCCATTTCAGGAACGAACGCAGGGCAATGATCCTGTGGGCTTGGGTGGGTTTGCCGGGAACGGTCGCCAGGATGTGGGAGTGGAATCCGACGAGCTGGGCAACCCGCAAATCCTCGGGCCGCTCAACGCTCATCCAGTCCATCGCCAACATGATGTCACGGCGGTAGTTCCGTCCTGTCTTGCGATTGTGGGGATGCTGGGAAGCGATGTAGGCGTCCACGACAGCCTCGATAGGGGCACGAGGGCTAATCTCGATGACGCCCTCAACCTCGCGCAAAGCCTCGATTTCTGGGTTCTCATCGATGTTGAAAACAGGAACCTCATCCCTCACGCTGCCCTCCTGAGAAACGTTTTTGTGATTCGGTGACGGGAATTGAGCCGCGCCGTTGGCCAATAGACCCGGCCATCGTCGCAGTGTTCGCAGGGCTCGACCCAGCCGGGTTGGAACATGGTCGCCTTTTCGGTGTAGGCGATGCCGGTTCCGTTGCAGTGGGTGCAGGTTTGGGTGGTGGGGAAGACCCGATCCAGGGAAGCGAAGATGCGCAGGTTCATGCGGCCACCTGGTGGATCACCTGTGCTTTCTTCGCGGCGTGGTAGTCCCGATCCTGCTGCCTCGCCACGGCACAGGTCTTGTAACCCGGCGTGGGTAGTTTCCCGCAGTGGGGACACAGGCCCTTCTTGCGGCGGTCGGTTTCGAGGGCCTGGACGCGATCCGAATTGGCTTCGGCGCAGTAACCGCATTCCACCTGGCCAGGGACAGCGTCCTGGTGGTGACACCTGACACATGTGCCGGCGGCTTTGTCGGCGTAGTAACGTTCCGTCCAGCGGCTCATGATGCCCTCTCCACGGGATGCCATCGCGCAGCTTTCTGCGCTTCCAGGCATTGGATATCGACTTCCAGGTCGTGCTTGTCCCACGCCCATTTGGTGCGGGCGTTGATGTCGGTCCAGGATGGACGGACGGCAAGGTGGGCCTCCAACTTCGCCCTGAACGAGGCCAGGAAGGCGTCCAGCTTGTCCTCTGGAATGGATTTGATGATGTCGGTCTTTTCGGCGAGGGTCTGGTAGCGGATGGGGTTCATTGGAGGTTGGCCCATAGGAGGATGGTTCCGATGACGGCGAGGATGGCCAGCACCTTGTTGGCGGGGCCGGTGATGTCGATGGGCTCAAGGCGGGGTTCCATTACGCGCTCCGTTCAAAAGGCATCGCAGAGGTGAACCCCTGGGTCTCTACGTGCTGCTTGGCCTCGTCCAGGGTGTGGAATGGCCCCGCCGGTTCCGGCCCGATCCTGGGGCTTCCTGGGGGCGTCCAACGGTGTTCCGCGTGGTAGGCCCACCATTCGCCGCCATAGAGGACCGCTTTGTGTCCGTCGCGGTGGACGGATGCGTGGGGCTGGCCCAGGATGTCTAGGCGATCCTCCCAGGGGTTCATGACGCAATCTCCAGACGGCCCGACTCCATGAGCCAGAGCCACGTTTTGTAGACGGCTTCCAGGAAGATCCGGTCGCGTTCTTCCCTGGGCAGGAGGCCACGCCCGCCGGTTCTCCCATCAATAAGGTCATGGCATGACCCACAGAGGAAAGCCGGGATGTCGTGTGCCTTGTAGGACCCACCCTTGCCATGCTGGAGGGAGTTGGAGTGGCACCCGACCATTTCACCCTCGCAGCCACCCCCACAATTCATGCAGTGGGGGGCAAAGCGGGCGAGGTCGAGCAAGGCCCGATTTCTGTATGTGATTTGCTTGAGGTAGGCGGGCATGGCTTATGTCACTGCCTTCAGGAGGCGCGTGGGGATGGTGAAGAAGGGATAATTCCCCGTGGGATCGAGGGTGACGGCGGCGTAGTCCTCTCCGCTGTCCATGGAATCCTCGGCAGAGCACCCGTAATCACAGTCCATCAGGTCATAGACCGTTGAACCGGCAGGGTGATCGAGATAGGTTTCCTTGATTTTGTAGGTCTGCATGGGCATGGCGGTCCTTCCTTTCCAGGAATGGGTTGGATAACGCCTTGAGGGAGCGTTGTGAGCTTGGGGGTGTCGAGTTTGGTTGTGCAGTCCATCCCCTGACCTAGCCCTTGCACCCGCCCTTGTTTAGCCTCGGTAGGCAGCGCGAGGATGGGTTAGAAGGGGAGGGAATGCCCGCAGTGGTCGCACTTCGTGAACCCCGCGAACTGGACTTCCTCCACCATGTGTCCCCGACCACACTTCGGGCAGTCGCACCCTGGCAAGGGATCCGGCTTGATGGGGAGCATGAACGGAGGAAGGGGGCGCAAGGACCGGATTCGGCACAACTCCTTCACCAGCGTATCGATGGCATGCTGGTATTGTTCTTGAGCGTTCCGAATCTGGCCCACGAGATAAGCTTCGTGTTCGTCAATGGGGTCCATGGTTCACCTTTCAGGAGTCACTCGGATGTTGCGATTTCGATCTGCGCCTCACGCTTGGAAGCGAGGCGGTCAAATTTGATCGGCTTGAAGTCGGGGCAGTTGTGGCCGCAATCTTCATCCGTCCTACGGTCTTGAAACTCGCAAAGCCCCGAGTTGCCCCAGTTGCCACGGACTTTTAAGAAGTGGCGGCAACCGCCGCAATCCTGGCTCATGGATCCTCCTGGGACGGGTCAACGGTAGAAGTGGACTTCCGGATGCTCGGACATAATCCGGACCATGGCGCGGTCACACGCCTTGGGGAACCAACGCTTGAACCGCTTGATCCAGCGCGTCATCCGGCGTTCTGTTGGGGAGCCCCTCGAGGTGCGTTTCCGGCGGCGATACCACTTGATACGGTGGGGATCCGCCTTCGCGGCGAGTTTGAGCATGGGGGCTCCCAGCATTCACTAGATGAATCCCTGGAGCACAGCGGCCCCAGCGGCGATTTCTTTGACCTTCCAAAAGGGCTCGGGGTTTTCTTCGCTGTTCCAGCCCCCGATACCTTGCCGATCCCAGGTATGCCAGGTCCCGTAACCCTCCCAGCACGTTGCTACGCATCGGGGGCGCTTACCCGGCAAGCGAACCATGAGCCTCCATTCACCCTTCTTACGGCGATTTTCTTCCCAGTGAAGGATCTGCACTTGGGTTCCTTTCTCCTAGGCGGTCAATGTGAATCCGCTCAATGCAGGCCCCGGGGAAGGGGCCTGACTTCAACGGATTGTGCAAGCGGGGCAGGGAGGGGTTGTGGTGCTAGTAACTCCCTGCCAGTGCGGGCTCCCCCCGCGTGGGTAAAGGGATTTTGAGGTAGGGGTCAGGCTCGGATACGGCCCGCCCAAGGTAGCCCAACCCGCTTGGAGCGTCCCCGCTGGGCGTGCAGTTCTGCCGGTCATCGTGGGCCTGTGGTGTCGCATGGATAGCGGCCCATCCCAGGATGAGGACGGTCAGGACGAGGCAGAGGGTGAGAAGCATGGGCGTCTAGGAGTCGGCGAGGAAGGCCCCACCCGTGACGAAGCAGAGGGCGAATGAGCCCCACCCGACGAGGCTGGAAAGCAGGACGCGGACGATGCCCCAGGCCACGTCCAGGGTCGGGACCGGGGTCTGCTTCACGGCTTCGATGATCTGGACAATGCCGCCGATGAGGCAGACGTAAACGCCCAGGTAGAGCGACAAGGCGATGCCGCAGACGATGATGAGGACTCCGATGATCTTGTTCATGGCTCCCTTCAGTAGGAAATTGAGATGTGCCGCACCTTCTTCAGGTAGACGGCGTTGATGACCTGCTTCGCGTCGTGTTCCGAAAGGCCCAGGGCTTGCAGGTCGGAGAGGGCTTCGAGGTTGAAGGACTTCTTGTGGGCTACGTCTTCTTCGTGCGCAGTTTCAGCCATGGCTACTCCTGCGGCGCGGGCTTGGGCTCGGTCTTGTGCATGACCACCTCAAACGCCTTCCGCTTGGGCAGCTTGATCGGGATCGTCATGTCCTGGGGGATCTCCGGGCTTCCCCAGATGCGGATGCAGGGTTGGCCCTTCATGGGACCGGCGACTTCCACCTTGCCCTCATAGAGCGTGACTTTCTTGCCCTTCCAGTTGGCCAGGGTGGGGCCGAACATGGCCTTGATGCAGATGGCATTGGTCTTCGCCAGCACCAACTGCATTTCCTTGCCCACGAAGGACATGATTGCCTTCAGTTCCTCTCCTTTCTCGCCTTCCAGCTTCTCGTGCTTGACTTCGGCGATGGTGAGCGTGACCTTCTTCCCGTCCAGGATCCCGGCCTTGAGAAAGCGCCCTGGGTAGAGCTGGTCATAGTTCTTGGGTTGAGCGAGCGGTGCGGGTGAAGCGGCCATAGAAGCTCCTTTCTATGCGGTGAGGTCGAGGCCGATGTCTGAGAGGTCTTCGTCTTCGCTGTCCATGGCCCAGGCCGGCAGCGTGAGGTCCTGTTCTTCCATGGCCCTGGGCGGCCAGGTGTTCGTGTCTTCGCATTCCTTGAGGGTTGCCTGGAGGCGCATGTATTCTTCGTGCCCCTGGGCCAGGACATCCTCAGGGGTGTTGAACACGGCGGGTTCGTAGGGTTCCTTGCTTTCCACGGCCAGAAAGACGAACCGCGGAAATTCTCCGGTGAGGTGATACCAGCCGTCGCAGTAGAGGGCGGATTGGATGTGGTAGCCGAGTTTGTAGGCATCGGCTCCGAACTTGCGCGGGCTGCTGTCGCGGGTGGTCTTGAGGTCCGAGAGAACGGTTTGCCCGTTGATCTTGGTAACCCAATCCACTCGGCCTCGCATGGGCCTTCCGGTTTCCGGGTCGATCCATTGGATGGTGACTTCCGCGATGCCGTCTTGGAGGTAGCGGGCGGCAGGGCCGAAATTGCGGATGGCATTCCGCATCCCCTCCACGTTCTCATACTCGGATGCGGACAAAATTGACCGGTTCGCGTTGGCCTCCTTGAAGGCAAGCCAGTCCTTCCCCCGCTTGTCGCCGTCCCAGATGACGTAATCCTCCTTGAAGCGTTCGGGCTCCAGGATGGCGGTGTGGGTTGCGGTTCCCATGGCGAGGGCAGGGGTTGAGCCGGTGTCGGGATGATCCTTGGCCCACTTGAAGGCCAGCGGGGAGCGCATGAGCTTCTTAAGGGCTGACGCGCTCAATCCCGGCAGCTTGAGGTAATCCGCAAACGGGATGTTGGGGTTGATGCCCGGGACGTTGGGCAGAATCATGCAGTCTCCTTAAAGAGTGGCCGCTGCCCCATTGCTTCGGCTTTGGCGGATTCGTATTCGTCCATCGCGGATTGATCGGAAGGGCTCCACAGATCGGGAACCACGAGGGTTACGTCTTCGTCCCCTACTTCGCGGTGGTAGGCGTGGAGCTTCTTCCAGACCATCAACCGTGCTGCAAGGGCATCGGCGGCTTTCTGGAGGCGGGTCGTCACAGGGCCACCCGCAGGTGCTTGGACACGGGCCGAAGGATCGCCGCAAGCTCCGGCTCCATCGCCTTGCGTTCGGCGTGGGCGATGAGGCGGGCATCCTTGATTCGGGCGATGGTCGCGCGGAGTTCTTCCTGGACCATGAGGTCAGGATTCGGCTTGCTCCGCTCCTGGCAGAGTTGGTGAATGTAGACGCTCAATTCCGGGTCCCCGAGGTCGCGGTAGGGTTCGACGCGGCTCATGCGGCCATCTCGTGGGCAAGGGCGGCGATGTCGAAGGCTGAGAGGGAGCGGCGGTAGAGCTGATCCATGGCTTCCCGGTGCATGCGCTGAAGCAGGGGATGCGTCCAGTCCTTCCCGCCGATGTCTTCGGCAACCTCCATGGGCACCTGATCCATGGGAAGGGTCACGATGCCGAAGAGGCCGCTGGGGTGGTGGACGTGGACGATCAAGGAATAGACGCCCTTGATATCCGTCTCGGTCAGCTTGTGCAAGCTCACGCGGCAGGTTTCAGCCTGATTGGCGAAGGTGCGCGGGGCGGTGGAGGCGGCAGGGGCCGCAGGGGCTTGAACTTGATCACCATGCATGGTTCCTCCTGTGCGCTCAAGGGCGCGATGTGGGGCGGGTATATCCGCTCAATGCGAGAGCCCGGCAATGTTGGTTGCGGGGCTCTCGACTTCAACGGATTAAGAATCACGGTTTGGGTATACAGCAGCGGGCTTGTGCTGCGCTTCGCAGGCGCCTGGGGTCGTGCCCCTGCCGTGGTGCGGGGCTCACCCCCGCGTGATGGACTTCACCTTGAATCGGGGGTCGCGGCGGTATCCACTGCCCGGCGCGACCGGAAGGGCTGGCACATGCGGGATCTGCGAATCCGGCACGATCACCAGCGGGTTGAGAAGTTGTTCCATCTAGGCCCCCAACTCCCATTCCTTCTGGGCTTCGGCGGTCAGGCTGACGTTGGCTCCCTTGGCCCAGGAACGCGCCCGCTCCATGCCGAATCCGTCATCCAGGGTGGCGAACAGGGTTTTGTGGGTCACATCGGAAAGGACGGTGATCACCCTTCCGTGTGCGTTGTGGGAGACGTAGGCCGTGGCCTTGGTCTGGGGCATGGTGGGCTCCTATTTGCGGGACTTGAGTTGACGGCGAACCTTGTCGGAGGCGTAGATGTCGCTGCATCCCTTGGGCAGCTTCAGCCCTTCGGCGCTGGTCAGGCTGCTGAGGTAGAGCCACCCGCCGATGCTGTCGGGCAGCTTCAGCCCTTCGGCGCTGGTCAGGCTGCGGAGGTCGAGCCACCCGCCGATGCTGTCGGGCAGCTTCAGCCCTTCGGCGCTGGTCAGGCTGCGGAGGTCGAGCCACCCGCCGATGCTGTCGGGCAGCTTCAGCCCTTCGGCGCTGGTCAGGCTGCTGAGGTAGAGCCCCCGCCGATGCTGTCGGGCAGCTTCAGCCCTTCGGCGCTGGTCAGGCTGCTGAGGTAGAGCCCCCGCCGATGCTGTCGGGCAGCTTCAGCCCTTCGGCGCTGGTCAGGCTGCTGAGGTAGAGCCCCCGCCGATGCTGTCGGGCAGCTTCAGCCCTTCGGCGCTGGTCAGGCTGCTGAGGTAGAGCCACCCGCCGATGCTGTCGGGCAGCTTCAGCCCTTCGGCGCTGGTCAGGCTGCGGAGGTCGAGCCCCCCGCCGATGCTGTCGGGCAGCTTCAGCCCTTCGGCGCTGGTCAGGCTGCGGAGGTCGAGCCACCCGCCGATGCTGTCGGGCAGCTTCAGCCCTTCGGCGCTGGTCAGGCTGTGGAGGTCGTAGTTGAGGTTGCGCCCGCTTTCAGCCATCTGCCGGATGCAGTCGTTGATACAGTCGATCCGGCGCGGAAACTTGGCCAGGATGGCGCTCTTGAACTCGTTCCGGTCCTCGCCGGGCATCACGCGGATATCCAGGGAGTCGCCGGTATCCTCCCGGGTCCACTCGAATTCCCGGTAAGTTTCGGGCTTGAGTTTGAGGATGGCTAGGGTGGCGTCGTGGCTGGTGAGATCGAGGCAGAGCACCTTGGGGTGTTTTTCGATGGTCACGAGGCCGGAGAGAAACTGACACATTGCAGGTTCCTTTCTGGTTTAGGCACACTCCCTACGCTCTCGCCATGAGGGGATAGGAAACGCGCAGATAGGGTCCAGGGAGGGGAAGGATTGAGCGCTACCCGCTACTCGCGCGCGCATTCAGCGCGGACGTTCCTAACTCCCCCGCACGTCAGGGCGTATGCCTACGCGGTCTGACGCTCCCTGGATGGGGATCGGATCGGCCTCCGCACGTTGGCCCGCCAAGGCCAGGGGTTGCCGATCCGATTTTGAGATTGGAGCCACACACAAGGCGCCAGGCAGGTCCAAGCATTCCACCGGCACTCCTGGCCGCCTTGTGTGTGGGTTGTCACATGCTGCCGAGGCGTCGGCTAGAGGCCCAACGGGATCAGGGCCACGGTCGCAACCCGCGCTTCCCTTCCGTCTGCCGTGCATGTGATGGGGCCAGCGGGGCGCGTCAACGCATCCCGCTGGGTTGTCCTGGGCGCGTCGGCTTGAGGCGCTACAGTCCCAGGATGGGGGGATTGGCGGGGGCTTCACGTTGTGGCCCCCCTGCTAGGCGTTGTGCGGACCGAATGCGGGGTTAGCGCATGGTGCCAGTGCAGGTTTTCACGCGGCAGGACGGAGTGATTCCGTTGATCTTCGGTCCAGATATGTCCCCTGTCGATTGTTGATGGGCGCTCTATGCCCCGACAGCGCGTGATGGGTGGTGCTGATAGGTTCCTGGGGGCCGGGCGCTACTCCGGCTCTCACGAATAACGGATCGTGCCGCCTCGCGTGTCCGCTTTCCACGTCGCCCCAGGATGCCGGTCTTCCCCGACTGCCATTCGGACTGAAACTTTGGTGGGCCATCCGACTGCCGCTCGAAGGCGGGTGCATATATCCCCTTGCTGGCGGATTGGTAGCAGGTGCGGGAGTTGAACCCGCCTGGATGAGCTTATGAGACTCTTCCGGTCATCCGGACCACCTGCATCAGATACCGGATGTCGGGGATTCTTTATCAGCCCCTATCAGGACCAACCCGCGCTACAGCCCAGCCGTGATTGCTCTACGGCTCATCCGGTTTGGTTACCCGGTTACCACATCCGGGGCCGTCATCTCGCTACGGCGGCTGTATCTAACGCCCCATCCGGGGAGGGCTCCCAATTCAGGGAGACTCAACCCAACTCTGCCCTGGCACTCGCTGCAAGGCGAGCTAGTCGTGAGGGCAGAGCAGGGACAGACTTCCCGCGCTTCCATGGTTGAGGCCACTTCGCCGCCATCGGCCCAGGGACGGAGGTCCCACCGATGCGATTGCACCTGTCATTTCAGGTTGGGGAATTAGGTCGGCTACTGCCAGAACGAAACGTAAAGCTCGGTGAATTCCTTCATGCCGTTGCGCCACCGTTCTTCCAGGGGTGCCCGCCATGCCTCGTAGGATTTCACGCCAACCCAATCGTCACTCACGAGGGTTTCCATGGCCTCCCACCCGTCCAGGATGATTTCCAGCTTGGCCTTGTATTCTTCGGGCTCCAGGTAGAGCGGATGACCGTGGTGCCGGTCCAGGAATTCCTTCATGAGCCCGCGCGTCACCCCGGCGTGGTAGCTGCACAGGTCGAAGATGTCGCCCGGGGCGTAACCGTATCGCGCCCTGGCCCAGGCATCCTGCAAATCCCACCAGAGAAGGCGGGGGGCCTGGAGCCAGTGGAGCCACCAGCGGTCGCAGAAGGGCCGCCACGAGTTTGAGACGCGCCATTGAACGTAGTTGGGCATAGTGTCCTTTCTTTGTTGAACTTCATCGAACGCCAGGGCCGAAACGCTGGCGCTCGCTGAAACTCAAAGGCATGCCCAGGATCGGAAATCCTTCAGGAGTTCGGAATTGGGCGTCTTCTGCCGCTTGCTTGGGGGTAGGTCCCTCCACCATCGGGCCGCGACCACCACACGGTTGGCTAACCCCGCGTTGGTCACCATGGCCAGGAAGTGCATTCGCTTGTCTTCGGCTTGTTCGGTCATTGATGCTCCTTTCAGGGTTGTCTTGATCGAAGGGTCCGAAGACCCCTCGCTTAAAACAACTGGTGGATCTGCGGGGAATCGAACCCCGGTCCAAGAAGAAAAATCACATTCGCGGATTACAGGCTTTGCACTACAGGGTGCTGGTTAAGCACCTCCACCACCTGACCAACTGCCACGGGGTCAGGTCCGTTGTGCCCCGGGTTTAATCCCAGAGCATGGTTAGGCGGCCTGCGCCATGGGGCGGAAGCTGCGGGCAAACGGAACAACATTGCTGTGTTTGGCGTTTTGCTTTTGATCGGCTTGATGAGGGGGCCAACCGATCAACCCCCGCCTGCGCTTGTGCAACCTCTCAACCTGTCGAAACCTTGTCAGACCCAGGCTCCTGGATGGGCTCCAGGGGGCCTTGTTGCGTCACCGCGCAGGATTTCGCCAGCCTCACTGGGTCAAGAACCCGTTTTGCGGTGTCTGTTTTCTCGGCCCCCTTAGCCACGCTTCGTTGTCGTGAGTCCGGGGTGATTTTCAAAGAAGGTTGGAAGCCATGACTCCCAATGCCTCAAGCCCGGGCTCTCCGGGCAGTGCGGGAAACATGTTTTGGGGATCAGATGGGGCTAGGAGAGAAGGCCACCTATGCGCTTGTGCCGCTCGATAAACTCCAGAACTTCCTTGTCGATAGATCCGACGCAGTTCACGGCCCCGCCCATCTCCATGTGGACATTTTTGACCGCAGGAAGTCCGATGTTGGCAATCGCTTCCCGGGCCTCGTTCGCGGCATCGCGCAGCCGGTTGAGCGCCACGATAGCCGCTTCCACTTCCTTGGTTTCAACCTTGATCGTTAGGCTTGCGATGTCGGTCATGGTCTTGGGCTCCTGGGGGATCGGTGCTGCGATGTATTCAAGGTAGACATTATGTATCCATTCCGCAAGAGGGTAATTGTCACAGAGTTGTAACTTTATGTAAGCATTAAAAAACCCCGCATTTGCGGGGCCCTCTTAGACTCATGAAGGGGTCAAAACGGGATGGACCAGCTCATTGGAATGGGGGTGAGGCAGTTGGAATAGGAGAGGATCACGGCGACATTGAGGGGATAGCCGCTGCTCACAACGAAATCCACCGTATCGCCGCTTGCCGACTTCTGGAGGTTTGAGACGTTCGCACCCGTGATCGTCCAGGTGTAAGTATTAGTTGCACCGGCTACTTCAGCATCTTTGACCCAGAAGTGATAGGCCATCCCCAGGGATCCCGAGGGCTGGGTTGAATACAGGAGGCTCGGCCCCTGGACCAGGTGAACCGTGCAACTCGCCGATGCGCGGGCATCTCCAGGGTGAGTAGCTGTCACAACGGCAGACCCGGCCTGGACGTTGGAGATGGATACCATGCCTTGGCTATCCACGTAGACGGCCCCGGTGGCTGGGTTTGAAGTCCAGATGGCACCCGGAACCGTGGATGTCAACTGCGCCGATGAACCCGCAGGGATTGTGACGCTGGAGGGGTTGACCGCAATCGCCGGAACAGGTTTCGAGGTTGAGGCACCCCCACACCCCATGATGATGACAAGAGCCATGGGGGCCATGGCGGCACGAATTCTAAACATCGTTGGCGCTCCGCTTCTCTTTGGCGATGACTTCTCTGGTCTTTCTCCCTTGGGGATCACGGTAAAGGAAGATGATCCGGCTCTCGTCTATTTTGGCCCCAAGTTCTTCGGCCACGATTCGGGATGTACCATTTTCCCACTCCATCTCTGTGCCATGGAACTTGGCCCCCATGGCATTCGATTTGGATACCTTGTCCATGCGCGTTGGGCGTCCAAATTTTGTTACCAATGCTTCGGCAATCGCCGTGAAATCATCCTTTTTGGGGCTAAAAGAGAAGAAAGCGAGCTGAAAGCCATCTCCAAAGTCATCAAACGAACAATACATGTCGGATGATATACCGGCGATGGTCTCCTTAACGAACCGGGAAGGCGAATCCTTGGTCCCGCCGGTAAACGTGACCTTGGGCCTGAGCGCGTTGAATTCCTTCATCGTCATCCCAAGTCGATAATTTTTGAAGGCGAAGGGTGGGGCCGGTGCCACCGGTGCGGGTTCCACCTGGGGCACAGGTGCAGGGCCTTGAACCTTGCTTGATTCGCATCCCAGGGCAACGATAAGAGCGAGTGCAACCGGAAAGAGTTCTATTCCGCGCACCGGCATCCTCCTAGTGGTCATGCCCGATATTGGGCTTCCCCATTGTACGCACCATTTCTAGAATTGCTTTCCTCTGTTCCGGCGTAAGGTCTTTCCCCTCGTGGAAAAGGTCATTTGCAAACTGGCGGGCGTCCATTGCGGCAGAATCCCATACCTCGGCCTCAATTCCCATAGGGGCTTCAGATGGGTCATCCAATAGAGTGCGCCAATCCTTTTTGACGATGGCCCCCAGCAGTTTCATGGATGTTTCGCCAGGGCGATGCTTATTCCCCTTGGCAACACTGAGGTATTTTTTGAGGCTGTTGTAGGACAGGCCGAGGGCATCGGCCACATCAATATTGGTGGCCTTGGGAATCCTGGTCTGGATAATCCCCTTCGCCTCCTTCACCCAAGCGCGAAATAGGGATCGTTTTGTCCAATCGTCAGCCATGCCTCCATTCTGGCGGTCGTGTACAAAATGTATAGGGAGACACCCCTTGACAGAGGGATACATTATGTCTACCTTGTCCTTATGGTCATCAACGCTCCCCTCACCCTTGCCAACTGGACCCTCCTGGCCGAGATGAGCCGAAATGGGTTGATCCCTGTGACCGAAAACACCCTCAAGGCCATCCGGTTCAACCGTAGGCGGTGGACTGAAGACCTTTCGATTACTGTTCACCGGGCCACCTCTGGAGCGATTCCGTGCTGGTCTACTCGGCCCGACTTGTTCTCGGTTGGGGTTCTGCCCCCCTGCCTCCTGGATCATCCCTCGCCCCCGGAGGCCGCATGATCCCCCTGGACAAAATTGACCACTCTGGCGGTTGGCTGGCATCCGTGGTCCCGCCGCAGCTTGAGGACGGTCTGCACCTGACGTGCGGCCTCGCACAGCTCGGGGAAATCGCGGTCCCCGAACGTGGCCCAAGCGTCGAGGGGGATGAGGTTGGGCGTCCGTGGTTCGGGCATCAGGCCGCTTGTCAGCGTCTCCCCATCCCGGACCCGTTTGTAGGTCCGTCCTACTTGCACATTTGACACCAAGGAGCTTCCCATCATGGAATCCAATCTCGCTCATTGTCTCCCTGAAGGCCAGCCGGAGAATTTTGAAGAGAGTCGCATCAAGCGATTCAAGCGGCGCCTGAACCAGGAGACGGTGCTATGTGGCCGGGAGCGCAAGGCCATCGCCACCGACATGCAGTGTTCCCAGTCCTCCCTTTCGATCTGGCTGGACCATGGGCGGGGCTCCATGCCGGTGCATTGGCTCCCGGAATGGACGCGGGAAGTGGGCCCGGGGCTCCTGTCCTGGATAGCCAAAGAGAACGGCTACTCCCTGGTCCAGGAAACCGCTGGCGAACCCGTTCCCGTCATGGACGCGGGGCAGCTCATGGCCCTCATCGCCCTCCACCACGGCAAAGCGATGGCCGGGATGATCCAGGCCCGGGAAGACGGCGTGATCACTGAGCAGGAGAAGCGGGACGTATTCCCCGACCTCCAGAGGCTCATTCGTGAACTGGAAGCCCAGGCCGAGAATTTCCGGCCCGGTGGAGGTGATCTATGACCCCGTTCCTCAACATCGCCAAACTCATCGTCGTGGGAGCCTGCGCCCTCATGATCCTGATGTTCGCGCCTGAATTCCTGGTGCCGAATGACCCCCAATCGTGAAGCCCTCATGCAGATCCGCTGCCAAGTGGCCCTTGCGGAATCGTCCCTCTGGTCAAGGCCCGAAACTACCCTTGCCCGCCAGACGCTCCGCAGATCGCTAGACCTCCTGGCCAATTTTGACCACCTCCCGGAAGCCGCTGCGCTCCTGGGGGATGCCGACACCGCCCTTCAGAACCGACCCGGAACCTCCCGGGCGATGTGTGCCCTTCGCTACGCCGCCGTGCTACTGGCGGAACTCATCAAATCATCGGCCCACAAAGCGGCCTAAACCATGGAGAAAACAATGAATGCTCGTGAGAAGCAGAACGAAACCGCGCCGTTCAAGGTGGGGGATCGGGTGGAGGTTGCGGATGCCCCTTACCTCCTACACGATGAAGAAAAAATTGGGTCCGTGCTTGAAACCGGGATTGCTGATGGTCGCCGGGGATCTATTTTGGTTGTCCTGGACAACTATGACGGGGACCCCCTAACATTCCTCCCGCATGAGTTGATCAAAAAAGCGGACGCCCCGGCCATGGTGGTCTACGACTCCCCCGAATACGCCCGTTCCCTGGAAAAGGAAATCGTCAGGCTGACGGCGGAAGCCGAAACCCTCCGGGCCGAGCGCACCAAGTGGACGGAAGAAGCGGCCAACTACGCCCAGAATGCCGACCACCACAAGGCCAAGCACGAAGAAGCCGAAGCCGCCCTCCTGGAAGCCCGTGCCCAGCTTGAGGACATAGCCGCCCTGATCCGCGCCGGTCGCATCCTCCAGGACAGGGGCGGAGCCACATGTTGGGACCACATGCTGGACGGTATGGACCATGTGATGGGGAGGGCCGCATGAGCCAGACGCCCCTTCAGACCCTTCGCGCCCTTGAGGCAGCGGCCACTCAAGGCAGGTGGACCGTGCCCCACTTCGCCAGACCCAAGGTGGGCTGTGAATGTGGCTATATCTTCGCCGATGGCCAGGACGGTATGGGTTCCATCTGTGATATCCACTTTGGGGATGAGGATGAGCCCAAAGAGACTGCGGCTGCGAACGGGAAACTCATCGCGGCGATGCGGAACCTCGCACCGGAACTCCTGGATCTGTGGAAAGCGGCAGAAGAGGCCCGGCTGGAAGGCGAGAGGGTCAGACTTCCGAATCTGGAAAGCCCCTGCGTGTGCCCGACCTGCAAAGCCGTGCTGGCCCTGAATGCCAAAGCCCAAGAGGTGATGGCATGAACGTCCTCGCCGATAACTTCCCCCTGGTCGTGGTCATCCTTGCCTGGTTTGGGCTCATGGGTTGGTTCAGCCATGATCCCAAGCCCAAGGAACGGCGGTTCCCGCACCTGACCAGGAAGGGTAAATGAATGTTCCACTTCGTGAACTCCATCTCTTCGCCGGAGCCGGGGGCGGAATCCTCGGAGGAATCCTTTGCGGCCATGTGTGCGTCGGCGCCGTTGAGCTGGAGGAATACCCTCGGTCTGTCCTCCTGCAACGACAGCGAGACGGCATCCTGCCCTGGTTCCCCGTCTGGAATGATGTCTGCACCTTCGACGGAACGCCCTGGAGAGGGCACGTTGATGTCATCGCTGGAGGATTCCCCTGCCAGGACATCAGCGCAGCCGGAAAAGGCGCAGGAGTTGCTGGGGGGGGGCGAAGCGGACTCTGGCGGGAATTTGCCAGGATCATTCGTGAGGTGGGACCGCGCTACGTCTTCGTGGAAAACTCCCCAATGCTCACTCTTCGGGGACTCGATATCGTCCTTGGTGACCTGGCCGAACTGGGGTTCCATGCGGCATGGGGCGTGTTGGGCGCACACCACGCCGGAGCAATTCACCAGAGGGACCGAATCTGGTTGCTTGGTAGGAACGCCTACCACCCGGAATCGGCCCCGATCCGCATCCCACCGAGAAGGGAGATTGCCCGGCCCTGGGGAATTGGTTCAGATGGTTCCCACTGCACGGGCATCCATGTGGAAGAACCGCAAATGGTGGGCTCGGAAGAACCCTATGGGGAATCTAGAGGAACTGCCATCCATGTTCCCGAGTCTTTTCTCGGAACTCCATGGGAAATATGTCAACCCCCAATGGTTGGAATGGCTGATGGGATGGCCGATTACGTGGGCCGAGTTAAGGCCATTGGCAACGGGCAAGTTCCGGCAGTGGCTTGCCTCGCATGGCGCACCCTCATGCACCGCCTTGGGTAAGGAAGACATCGCATGAGTGACCGTTGCCGCATTTGTCACCGCATCCTCAAACAGCCCGAAGCCCTCGCGCTCGGTATGGGATCCGTGTGCGCGAAGAAGTGCGGCTACAAGCGCCCCCGGAAGCTCCGCAAGCCCAGGGTCACGGCGCTATTCGACCTCAAGGCGCAATGCCTGGGGGTTCCCCTTTTCCCATTGGAGGTGATAGATGGTCAGGCATGACATGCACCAAGCCAACCAACATGCACGAAGCGAGGTGATCCGGCATTCCCATGGCTGGCTCACGCCTGAAGAACGGCAGAAGGAAGCCGAGGCCCAGGAGAAGCGCCGGAAGGAAGAACGGCGTCTGGAGGCCCTGGGTATGAGCCTGTTCCAGGAGGGGGAAGCGTGAGCGATTACGCCTCGTTCCTGGACTCCAAGGCGATCCGGGCCATTCCGACCGGACTGCCCAGCCCTGCCGAGCCCCCGGCCATGCTTTTCCCCTTCCAGCGGGATATCGTCAAGTGGGCACTGCGCCGGGGCCGCGCCGCGATCTTCGCGGATTGCGGGCTCGGGAAGACCCCGATGCAGCTTGCATGGGCGGATCAGATCCCGGGGCGGGTGCTGATCCTTGCCCCCCTGGCAGTGGCCCAGCAGACATGCAGGGAAGGCCAGAAATTCGGTATCGGCGTGACCTATTCCCGGGTCCCCTGTGATGACCGCATCGTCATCACCAACTATGAAATGTTGGAGCACTTCAACCCTTCCGACTTTGCCGGCATCGTCCTGGACGAATCCAGCATCCTGAAATCCTACGATGGTAAGTTCCGCAACCAGATCATCGACTCGTTCCGAGACACCCCGTTCAAGCTGGCATGCACGGCCACGCCCGCGCCGAACGATCACATGGAGCTTGGGAATCACGCTGAATTTCTGGGGGTTCTGACCCGCACTGAAATGCTGTCCACATTCTTCGTCCACGATGGCGGGGACACCTCCCAATGGCGGCTCAAGGGCCATGCCCAAAAGGATTTCTGGCAGTGGGTATGCTCCTGGGCCGTGATGATCCGGAAGCCCTCCGATCTGGGGTATGAGGATGGCGCGTTCACCCTTCCGCCCCTGGAAATGCATCAGCATATTGTGGAGGCCATGAGCACCCCTGAAGGCGCATTGTTCGCGCTGGAGGCAACGACCCTCCAGGAACGGCAGCAAGCCCGCAAGGGAACGACCAAGGAACGCTGCGAGGCCGTTGCCGCGCTGGTGGCCGAAAAACCTCATGAGCCTTGGCTGGTGTGGTGCAACCTCAACGACGAATCCGCAACCGTTACCAGCATGATTCCCGGCGCGGTCGAAGTTACGGGAAGCGACTCAAACGAAAAGAAGGAGTTGGCCATGCTCGGGTTCGTCACGGGCGATGTGCAAATCCTGACCAGCAAACCATCCATCTGTGGATACGGCATGAACTTCCAGAGGTGCGCCAATGTGGCGTTTCTCGGCCTGTCGGACTCCTATGAACAGTTCTACCAGGCCGTTCGCCGGTCCTACCGTTTTGGGCAGACCCAGACCGTCCATTGCCACATCGTGACCAGCGACATCGAAGGCGCGGTAGTCGCAAATATCCAGCGCAAGGAAGCCGACGCGGCCCGTATGGCGGCGGAAATGGTTGACCACATGCGCGACATGAACGAGGCCGATATCCGGGGCAGTGTTCGGACTTCGGATTCCTACGAACCCCGAGTTGACATGGAACTCCCCTTCTGGATGGTGGCCGCATGAAGATCCTGAACCAAGAATTCGGCGAGAACTGGGCCGCTTACCACGGAGATTGCGTGGAGGTGGTTGCCGGTTTGCCGGACAATTCTGTCCACTACTCCATCTTTTCCCCGCCCTTCGCCTCGCTCTACACCTATAGCGCGAGCGACCGGGACATGGGTAACTGCCGGGACGCCGATGCGTTCTATAAGCACTTCTTTTTCCTGGTCCAGGACATGCACCGGGTCATGATGCCGGGGCGTCTGGTTTCGTTCCATGTGATGAACCTGCCCGTCTCCAAGGAACGGGATGGGTTCATCGGCATCCGGGACTTCAGGGGCGACCTGATCCGCATGTTCCAGGACGCCGGGTTCATCTTCCATTCCGAGGTGTGCATCTGGAAAGATCCTGTCACGGCCATGCAGCGCACGAAGGCCCTGGGGCTCCTGCACAAGACGATCCGGAAGGATTCCAGCATGTCCCGGCAGGGCATCCCTGACTACCTCGTGACCATGCGCAAGCCCGGGGACAACCCGGAACCCATCGCTCATACACCGGAACAGTTCCCCGTGAGCCTCTGGCAGCGTTATGCCTCGCCTGTGTGGATGGACATCAACCCAAGCGACACCCTCCAAAAGGAATCCGCTCGGGAACACAACGACGAACGCCATGTATGCCCTCTCCAGCTCCAGGTGATCCAGCGCGGCCTTGAACTCTGGTCCAACCCCGGCGATACCGTCCTCTCCCCATTCATGGGGATTGGATCAGAGGGCTTCCAGAGCGTCAGGATGGGCCGCAGGTTCATCGGGGCTGAACTCAAGGCGTCCTACTGGGGCCAGGCATGCCGGAATCTCCGGAGCGCAGAGAACGCCCAGCACGGGGGACTGTTTGATTGCGAGGTGGCCGGATGAACGCACCCTCCAAATACAAGAACGTCCGCACCAACGGGTTCGCCTCCAAACGCGAGGCCAAGCGGGCGTTTGAACTCCAACTCCTGGAAAGGGCAGGGGAGATTACCGACCTCAAGATGCAGGTTCCCTTTGAGGTGGTTCCATCCACACCTGGAGAGCGTCCCGTGTTCTACGTGGCGGATTTCGTCTACCTCAAGGGAGGGAATCAAGTGGTCGAGGATGTGAAAGGCGTCCGGACCGACGTTTACAAGATCAAACGCAAACTTATGGCCCATGTCTACGGAATCCAAATCCAGGAGGTTGCATGAGAACTCTTGCCGCAATATCCCGTGACATCGCCGCCCTGGCCCAGGAAACAGCGGCCTACTACGAAACGGTCCCCAATGCCTATCGGTTGGACATCGGCCTAGCAACCCAGGCCCTACTCAACGCGAAAACCTGGACCGGCAGAACCCATGAAGCCATCGCGGATACCAAGGGTGCCGCATGAAACCGCGGTTCAGGGGCGTCCGAGCTACCGAAAGGCTCCCTGAACCCTACCGAGTGGTGGACATCCTCACCAACGACCCACGGGAAGTTATCCAGGGCGAATGGAACGCCTACTGGCGGTGTTGGCTCGACCTTGACCTATGGCCCATTGAACCCGATCGAATCTATTGCTGGCGTTACCCCCTGAAGCATGAGGCAGTCGCATGAATCACCTTGAACTGTTCGCCACCCGATGTTCCATCCTCGCCAACGAGGCAGCTAAACTCCATGACAGCCTCCCCCACGAGGTGCAGCTTCCCTTCCGGGAGGGCATCAACCAGGTGCTTGGGGGCAAGTCCTATTTCCAAGCTGCCTCCAGGGCCATGGAAGAAGCGCAGAAGAAGGGGGCGGCGTAATGGCCCAAATCATCCCCTTCAACCGGAAGATCGAGGATATCTCGTTCGAGGATGCCGGGCCGGATTGCGAGACATGCCCAGCCCGTGAATCCTGTTCCGCAATAGACCTTGAGGAAAATGCGCCAGAGTCGGTATCTGGGCGCATTGAATCATGGGAAGCATGGGAGACCGTCGTTATTGAGGCAGCGCGTCGCAAGGGCGGTTGGCCCAACTGCATCACAACCGGCCCAGGGGGTGCCTAATGGCGAGATCCAGGCTTACCGCCCCCCTCCCGTGGTATCGCTGGAATCCTGGCCAATGGCAGGGTTCGCGCAAGGTCCAGCGCATGGACTGGGCAGCCCGTGGCCTCTATCGGGAACTCATGGACGAATGCTGGATCAAGGGCTCAGTGCCGTCAACCGCGGAAGGCATAGCTGAAATGTATGAGGTTGATCCCTCGGAAATCGCTCCATTGCTCCCCCAAATCATTCGGTGCTTCGATGTTCACGAGAACGGCACCATGACCTCTGGATTCATCGAAGAAATCCGGACCGAAGCTGATTCTATGAGACTTGCCCAAGCCAAGCGGCGGTTAGGTCTGGATAAACACGGTAATCCACGGTTAACCACGGATAGCAAAAGTGAACCGCGGTTAACCGATCCGAACCAGAGCGAACCAGTACAGAAGAGAAGAGAAGAGAAAGAAATACCCCCCTTACCCCCCAAGGGGGGAAAGTATGGGAAGACTCCGAAGGTCGAACTCGACATCCTGCCGGAGAACGAAACATTCCTCCGGGCGGTCTACACGAAGTGGCCCACAGAACACCCCTTGACCCACGAGCCCGCGAAGAAGGGGGCATTCGCACCAGCGGCCCGGAACTTCCAGCGCATCGTGGATTCCCAGGAGGCTTCCCCCAGGGAACTGAAGTCCTGCGGGATGCTCTACGCCAAGGCCGAGAGCTACCCCCCCGACATTCAGCGCATGGTCTACGAAGCATGGGATCACCGGGACCACGCCATCATGCACGTTTCGAGCTTCTACGGCCCAGAGAAGAAGCCCTACCGCCAGATGCTCCCTATCGCCCGGATTGTCCTGGAACGGATTGACGCCCAAACGGCTCCCCCCATCCTCGCGGTGCCCGCATGAAGCCGATCCCGGAAGATCCCGAGTCGGAACGTTACCTCCTGGCGACCCTCTGCGCCCCCGGAAATGAGACTGCCCTTCAGGTGCATATCCCGGGGATGAGCGAGAAAGACTTTGTTGTTCCGGCCCACCAGCGCCTCTTCAAGGCCATTCAGCACCTCGTGAACTCTCACCAGGAAGTGAATGCCCTGACGATCATGGACGCCCCAGGCCTGAAGGAACACATATCCCAGACGGAGGTATTCGACATCCTGGGGGCGATGGAGGTAGGCAGGCCGGAAACCCTGATTGCCATCCTGAAACGTAAGCGGCTCCAGAGAGACCTTATCGCTCTTGGTGGGCGTCTGTATCGGGAAGCGGGGGATACGTTCGACCCTGCCGAACTCATGGCTACCATTGCCGGCGAACTTTCGAGCTTGGCCCAATCCACAGACAAGGGTAATGCAGAGGCCGTCAACCGATTCTCCGACGAAGCCCTTGCGCTGGTGGCGGATCGGATTCAGGGCAAGTCCACCTTCGGGACCAAGTTCCAGGGCTGGCCTCGCCTGAACGGGCTGACCCATGGTTTCCAGCCTGGGCAGTTGATCGTCTTGGCGGCCCGGCCTGGCATCGGGAAGACCGCCCTGGCCCTTAACTGGGTCCTTCGGGCAGCCCAGAACCGGAAACCCAGTGCCGTTTTCAGTCTGGAGATGGGCAAGGAAGAACTCTGGAATCGCCTTGTGGCTGACAAATCCGGGGTCAACTACCGAGAAATGATTGAGAAGTGTGATCACGAGGCGTTTGCCCTTTTCGCACAAGGCAAGGCCGAGGTTGACGCCCTTCCGATCCATGTTTCCGACCGGGGCAAGATTACCGTGACCGAAATTGCGGCCCAGGTCGATCGGATCATTGCGCGGCACGGTGCCCTTGGCCTGGTGGTTGTGGATTACCTCCAGCTCATCACCAGCCCCAGCGGTAACAAATCCCAGACGGAGACAACCCGGATAGGCGAGATTACCCGCTCCCTCAAACTCCTGGCCAAGGATCGGCATGTGCCCATCCTCCTGCTGTCCCAGTTGAACCGCGAATCCGACAAGCGCAGCGGGGGCAAACCCCAGCTAACCGACCTCCGGGACTCCGGGTGTATCGAACAGGACGCCGATGTCGTGATGTTCATCCACCGGGACATGCGGGCTACCAGCACCGACCTGATCATCGCCAAACACCGGAATGGGCCGGTGATGGATCTCCCCCTCGTGTTCAAGCCGGAACTGACCCGCTACATCGAAATCGAACGCGAAACCGACCACAACATACATGAATACCAAGATATCCGTGAGGATTACGAATGACCATACAAGACCTTGAACCCGGAATGTGCATCGCGGGGCGCAACCTCCGTTCAGGCGGCTTCAACGTCCGCGAAATCGTCAGCATCAGCGGTAGGCGGATCACCTACAAGGTGCGGCGGTATGACCGCGGAATGGATTGCAACCGTATTTATACCTGCAACATTGGTGATTTTATCGGATGGGCCAACCGAGACGTTACAGAACGGGTGGCCGCATGATCGCCAGCGAAATCAAGGCCGGGATGCTGATCTTCGGTCGCAACCAGATCCACCACACGGAGGGCATCCGGGAAATCCTCTGGGTTCAAGGCGCAAGGCTCCGTTACCAACTGAAAACATTGAAATTTACCCCTTGCGGATTTTCCAAAATACATCAACGTGCCTACACCTGTTCGATGTCTGATTTCTTGACCTGGGCCATCGAAGACGTAACACCACAGCCAATCCAGAGGGCATCATGATCATTGGAACGAAATTCACGTCAGACGATATCGAGCCCGGAATGGTGTTCCAGGGCGACCGCGGCCAGGTGCGCGAAGTGGTCAAGATCGCTGGCCTCATGGTTCGGTTCAAGGTTCTGAGCCTGGGGGCTACCCGATCCATGTTGGGCGTAGGTTCTTGCGAATGGGTTGAGATGCGGTCCTTCCTGAACTGGGCCCAGGAGGACATCACCGAAAAGCAGAGGGCGTCATGACGGCCCTTGCCATTACCCGTATCCCCAGTCTCGCCCATCCCCCGGCGGTCTTCCGCCTTGTGGTGGCAGAAGTCTATGGGCGAAGCTTCGACGGTTCCCCTTGCTACACCCATTGCTGGGACGATTCCGAAAGCGTCACCGTCCTGGTCGGGGATCCCCGCCTCTCAACCCGCCCTGATCCCATCCGTAGGGCATGGAACCACCTGGAGGCCAAATGGAGCAGGGTATCTAGGCGATTCCCCCAGACTCGCGCAGAGCAAATGGAGATGTTCATAGCCCCGGGGCCTTTCGGGTTTGAACGGGGTGAGTCATGACCCCCAACCGCATACTGCGCCCCTGCCCCTTGCTCCTGGCTGCGTCGAAGGACCCGGGCCACGGTAACGCGACAGCCGCCGAAACCCAGACCGATCCTAGGCCCTCTGACGCTGGTAAAAATTCTACGTTCGCAGGGGAAACCAACCTCGAAACTTGGCCGGACGGTTCCTACTACCGATCCAGCGTTTCCTTCCGGGTGTTCTGATGCCTTCCGAAACCGTTACCTTAACCATCCGTGCCAGGAAGCCTGTTCGCCTCCGTGCGCTCGTCTATGTCTGCCTGGATTACTTGGGCATCCGTCTCCCCTTCGGGTTTCTGGTCAAGGTGGTGTAGCTATGAGCCAGAATGCATCCATCCCCGACCTCGCCGCCCGAATTGCTGGTCAGCAGTTTGAACTCAAGTGCAAGATCAGCGAACTCAAGAGCGCTGATTCTGAAGGTCTCTGGTTTGCCATGTCATCCGCAGAGACACAGGCCAATGAGGCGGCAGAATTCGCCCTGTCTGGAATCATCGGCCAATTCGACCGCCTGATCCGCATCGCCAACGACGCCATCAAGGCAGCGGAGAAGACCACGAAGCGGGGGAAGGCATGACTACCAGCGTGCTTGCCTTGTTTCTCGGTGCCTACCTGGGTTTCGGAATTGGCCTTTCATGGCACTCGGTTTGTAAGACATGCCGTGATTCCAGATTGGGAGAAACCCCCTATTCAAGGGCAATCGCAGGGGTAATCACACTTGTTGCCTGCGCTCTGGCTTGGCCCTATTTCTACTGCGTGGAGAAGGCATGAGCTTCGACAAGAAGGTCTTCATCCTCCGGGAGCGCCGCAACCTAGACTACCTGCTCCAGGTGATCGCCGCGAACTGGGAACGCCAGGTGCAGGGTGGACATCCCCTCGCCGTCACCCTGGCAGAGGAAACCAGGAACCTAGAACAAAACCGCCTCTTGTGGGCACTCCTGGACGAAGTATCCGAACAGGTTGACTGGTATGGCCAGCACCTTTCCCGCGAGGAATGGAAGGATGTTTTCACCGCCGCCCTGAAGCGACAGAAGGTGGTCCCCGGGATCGACGGTGGATTCGTGGTCTGCGGACAGCGGACCTCCACCATGAGCAAGCGGGTCTTCTCTGAACTGGTGGAACTGATCTACGCCTTCGGGGCCGATCCTGCCCACCCCGTCAAATTCTCCGAAGTGGTCAATTTTGTCCACCCTGAAGGGAGGTGCGCCTAATGCCCCTCTACGAATACGAATGCTCCACCTGCCACGACAAGCGGGAACACCTTGAGCCCGTGGCCGCTCCTGAATCCCAGCCCTGCCAGGAATGCGGGGGGACCGCCTACAGGCAGGTTTCCGCCGGCTGGTTCCAGATGGGCGATGGGGACTACAAATGAGCTGGTGGAACCGTTTCTTCACCACCCCGGAGCCCGTCAGGTTCCAACTCCGAACCCGCGTGATCATCCGGAATGAACACGGTCACTCCCTGGAATTGGCCTCATTCGGCTCCTGCGCAAAGGGCCACGACAGAGTGTATTGGGACATCAAACCCCAAGAGGGTGTAATCGCAGAATGCCCCGCATGTCTCGCCCTTGGGAAACGGGAGGCAGCATGACACGCTTGGACGCTTTTCTGGCCGGAACCAGTGCTGTTATGCAGATGGTGTGCCTATTCTGTGCGGTTGTCGCTGTGTGCAAGAACCAACCCGCCTGGGGCGCGTTCTTCATCGGTTCGTCCATCATGTTCCGCCTTGACCGGGTGAAGCCATGACCCTCTGCTCCGAAAAGAAGGGGTATCCCTCCAAGGGCATCGCAGACCGGGTGATCACCAAGTGGATCCGCGAAAACCGAACCCTGGACCTCCGTTCCTACCCATGCCGTCAATGTGGCCTCTGGCATCTCACCCACCAACCAGACCGATTCGCTGAAGAGATCGAGGAAGCGTCATGAGCACCAACCCGAAACCCAAGAACCGCATGGGGAAGAAGAAGGGCGACAAATGCCCCTCAACTGTTGCTCTCCGTCTCCGATTTGCTGAAGAGTATGTGATCGACCGCAACGCCACGAAAGCCGCTGAGAGGGTTGGAGTTAGCCCTAAATCATCGCGCACGACGGGATGGCGATGGTTGCAAAATGCGGAAGTCGCTGCATATATTGCCGAGCTAGGTCAACAGCAGACCGAAAAGGCCGGGGTCACGTCTGAATGGATCATCAATAAACTCAAGAACATAGCATCTTTTGACATTCGGCTTGCCTACCGCAAAAATGGGACGCTGGTGCCCATAACTTCGCTGGACGATGTAACGGCGGAAAGCGTTGCGGGGATGGAAGTTATCGAACAATCCGAAGGCGTGATGGTTGACGGGGACGGCAATCCTGTTGCAGTCGTCCCGAAGCTCAAGAAATACAAGGTGCTGGACAAGATCGCGGCCCTCAAGCTCCTGGCCCAGATCAAGGGCATGCTCGTGGAAAAGGTGGACGCGAAGGTTACGTCCGATCAGCCGATCATCGTCAAGATCACCAGTAAGCGCGGTCAAAAATGACCGCTGACCCCGTCGAGCTGGATCTTGGGGAACTGCACGACCAGCAGGACGAAGCCTTCTACTCCCTGGCGACAGAGATCCTGTATGGAGGCGCAGCCGGCGGCGGGAAGTCCCACCTGATGCGCGTGGCGGCGATTCTGTGGTGCCTGATGATCCCCGGGCTTCAGGTCTACCTGTTCCGGAGGACGTTCCCCGACCTGTGGAAGAACCACATGGAGGGACCCTCAAGCTTCCAAGCCCTCTTGGCCCCCTTGGTCAAGCTCAAGCGGGTCACGATCAACCTCAACGACGGGTTCATCGCGTTCCCCAACGGCTCGAAAATCTTCCTGTGCCATTGCCAGCACGAAAAGAACGTCTACAACTACCAGGGCGCCGAAATCCACGTCCTGATGATGGACGAGCTGACCCACTTCACTTCGACCATGTATCGCTACCTGCGGGGCCGCGTCCGCATGGTGGGCCTGAAGATCCCCGACGAACTCCAAGGCATGTTCCCGCGCATCCTGTGCAGCGCGAACCCTGGAGGCGAGGGCCACAACTGGGTCAAGGCCGCGTGGGTTGACCTGGCCCCGCCGATGGCGATCACCCAAATGCCCGATGAGGACGGCGGGATGCTGCGGCAATACATCCCCGCGAAGATGGCTGATAACCCGTCCCTGATGCTCAATGACCCCAAATACCTCTCACGGCTTGAAGGCTTGGGAACGCCCGCCTTGGTCAAGGCGATGCGTGATGGCGACTGGAACATCGTGGCGGGCGGCATGCTCGATGACGTTTACAAGGCCAGCGTCCATGAACTCGTGCCCTTCGACATCCCATCTAGCTGGATCATCGACCGATCCTTTGACTGGGGCAGCTCCAAGCCGTTCAGCGTGGGATTCTGGGCCGAAAGCGACGGGACCGAGGCGACCCTGGCCAACGGGACCAAGAAGGCATGGCCCAGGGGGAGCCTGTTCCGCATCGGGGAAATCTACGGCTGGAACGGGACCCCAGACGAGGGGTGCAAGAAACTCGCGGTCGAAGTGGCCGACGAAATCAAAGCCCTTCTGACTGCGGTTCCCTGGGGTCCACGATGCGTTCCTGGACCAGCGGATAATTCGATATTCGATGCGGAAAACGGCGTGTGCATCGCGGATGACATGGCCAAGCGCGGGATTCTGTGGGAACGCTGTGACAAGTCCCCCGGATCTCGAAAGACGGGCTGGGAAGCCATCCGGAAGCGGCTGAAGGCATGCCACACGTTCCCGATGGAAGAACCAGGACTCTTCGTGTTCAACAACTGCCGCGACGGGTTCATCCGCACGGTCCCCACACTCCCACGCGACCCCAACAAACCGGATGACGTGAACACGAAGTCAGAGGACCACGTAGGGGATGAAACCCGCTACCGGTGCCAATACATCCGGCCCACCTGCACCTCCACCCCCTTCTACCTCTAGGACCGCTCATGGCCTGCCGCCCCCTGCCAGAGAAAATGGACGAATCGCTCCCCACCGCTGCCGAAATCCTCCTGGAGTCCATGACGGAACTCCTTATTGGCCGCGGTATCCAGGAGCCCGCCGCCGGGATGATTGCAAGGCGACAGTTGGCCCAGTTGCTCAATCGCCTGGGAGGGGGGTACGTGTGGTTGCCCCGCACCATTGACTACTACACCCGCACGGCCAAAGAGGACCGGAATGCGATGGTGCTTGACATGGTCCGTCAAGGGCACCCCAAGGAAGTCATCCTTCGGGTGGTCAACCTCAAGAAGTCCCAGTTCTACAACATTATCCGGCGGAAGAAGGCCGGATGACCCTTCCCAGGAGGAATCCATGAAAGCATGTGCAAATACCAAGTGCCCATACCACTTCGAAGTGGATGATTCAGTCCTTCGAGCCGGGATCGTGGCTCGTCGCATCCCTGCCCCGATTCCGGTCACGCCTGACGCTGATGTCAACGGAAGCACAACCCAGATCGAGTATACGCGCCTATTTGCATACTTCGACGCTAGGTATTCCAGGGTCATTCCAGCCTATTACCTCTGCGAAAACTGCCACAAGGCCCGCAAGGGTTGATGCCTAGGAGGCTACCGTGAACCGTGAAGTCAGCTACGAAAACATGAAGGCGCTGGAGGAAGTCAACGACATCCTGACCGCCCGCGTCGCGGAACTGGAACATGAGATAAAGCGCCGGGACTTGGAGCGAGAGATAGAGAATCTGGAGTCCTTCGAACCCGGATTCCTAGATCCCTGCCAAGCCATGGCGCTGAGTTCTCAGATTGCCGATCTTAGACGCGCCCTCTTTGCCCATAATCTTCCCGCTCAACCCAAGGGCTGATACCCCAAAGGAGTCCCTGTGCCCAACATGCAACTGATCCAGATGAGTTTCAACCGCCACCTTGAAAAGATGGCTGGTGAACTTCCCCACCCCTATGTCCTTACCCTCCTGGCCAGGAACACCGAGCGTAAGGACGCCGACATCCTCATGACTCGGGATATCCTTCCCGAGATCATCCAAGCTGTGTCCTACCTCGAAAAACAGGAAGGGATGACCCAGGCAGCCAGCGATGTTCTGTCCGCTTCATAATATGTGACTGAAATCTCGAGCACATTTGGTTGAAAAATAAGGGCAACGAACGCATTACCGAAAAGGCCCTGGTCAGTGCTCCAACCCCACAGGCGGACAATTTTGACCGGCCCCCACGAAAAGCCCCCTTCAATGGGGGCTTGATTTTTGTCCCGTGAAGCATGGCCTAAAACAGGTTTTCCACCCCAACGCCCGTTGAGTGGACACCCCCGGAATGACTCTGAATCCGGGAGGCACCTCTTTGGGGACCGGCTCCAGGGCCGAGCGCCTCCCGCCCATCCGAGGTTCCGATGCCCCTGTCCGCAACCCAGATCGTCAGTGCCCTCAAGGCGCCCCAGGCGGCGGTTGAGGCGCACTGGCCTTTGATCGTGGCTGCGCTGCGGGAATTTGGGATCGATACGCACCTGGTCAGGGTGGCAGCGGCGGCGACGATTCAGGTTGAATGCCCGTCCTGGGTTCCCTGCCGCGAGATCCACGCCAAGCAAGAGAGGCAGCCGGACCTCTGGAGAGCCCAGGAACGATACTGGCCCAGCGGGTTTTATGGCCGGGGGTTCATTCAGACCACATGGCAGGAGAACTACGAGAAGACGGGTGCCGCCCTCAAGGTGGACCTCCTGGCCGATCCTGACCTCCTGCTTGACCCCACCATCGCAGCTCGCGCCCTGGCGCACTTCATGTCCCAGCACGGCATCTGCGAGGCCGCGAACGCCCGCCAGTGGATCAGGGTTCGCGCCCGAATCAACGGCATCAACCGGCAGACGGGCCTCCCCAACGGCATCAAGCCCTTCTCCGCTGCCGTGGACGCGCTCATGGAGGTGCCGAGTGCCTGACCTCAAGAGCATCCGCCAAAGCCTCCAGGAAGTGATGGAGGATGACGCCACGGGTAAGGGCTCCGCAAGCCGCCTTGCCATCGTGTTGACCATCCTGGCCCTTGTGTGGGGCCTTGTGGCGTGTCTCTCGATGTCCGCCTTCCTGCACATGGACACGGTGGATCTGGTCAAAACCTTCGTCTATGGCCTGACCGGTGGCGGGGCAGGGTCCTACACGGTCAAGCGCGTGGTTGAGGCTGTGGCCTCCAAGTTCAAGACCCCTTCCCAGGAATAGCCATGGATACCAACGGCCTCTCCATGAAAACCCGCCTCATTGGTGCAGCCGTCATCGCGGTATTGGTGCTTGTCATCGGAATCTGGGGGCGTTCCGCCTACCTCCGACACCAAGCTGCGGTCAATTCTGACCGTTCCAATGCGTCCTCGATTCAGGGCTCCAACCACGCAGCCAAGGGAGAGGTTCACGATGCACAGGCACAACGGGACGCAGCCGCGAAGCAGGAGAACGACGCCAAGGCTCCGGCTTATGACGATAAGGTATCGAGTCTCGAAGCTCGCAATGCCGAGCTACAACGCAAACTGGACGCCGCGAGACAGGGCCAACGCCCAGCGAATTCCCCTGGTGGCCAAGGGGTTCAATCCTCCACGGATGACCCCAGTTTGGTGGAGCGACTGAAGCTCCAGGACGAACTCATCGCTTCTCAGGCCGATACGATCAAGGCCCAGGATGAGCGATACGCCTTCACGCTCCAGCGCCTTGCGGATCGGGATCAGGAACTCAAGTCCGTTTACGCAGCGCGGGATGAATACAAGCTCTCAGCATCCTTCTACCAGCAAGCCTACGTCCAGGAACATGCGGCACGGGTAGCCGCCGAAGGCGTGGCCAAGGCGGAAAGACTCAAAGGTCGTATTGAGGGAGCCCTGTTTGGGGTTGGCGCAGACCGTGGCCTACAGGCCCTTGGCATCGGGAGATTCAAGTGACCTTGCACGAACGCCTCGATACGAAAATCAACGTCCAGAACCTTCTTTCCGCCGTTGTCATCGCCGGCGGATTGATTGCGTGGGCCAATTCCATGAGCAGCCGCGTGACGGCCCTGGAGGAATTCAAGCGGTCCCAGGAAGCCCTTGACCGCCGCCAGGACGAGGAATCGAATCGTAGGCAGGATCAAATCCTTGCGGCCCTGAAGGAACTTGGGTCCAAGGTTGATCGCATGGGCGGGCGGCGCTAATGACTTCCGACGTTTCGACCCCCAACGCAGCCCATTGCGAACTCATGGAGGCCATCGAGCTGCCCCAGACGCTCATGGGGGGGACCCGGGCCATGCGAAAGGCGGGGAAGAAATACCTGCCCCAGGAGCCGGGCGAGGAGAACCAGGCGTATGAGCATCGCCTCGCCAAGTCCACGCTCTACAACTCGTTCAAAAAGACCGTTCATTCCATGGTGGGCAAGCCCTTCGGCGTCCCGATCACGCTGGGGACCGACATTCCCGCCGAAATTGTTCCTTGGCTGGAGGACGTGGACCGGCAGGGCAGGGACCTGGATACCTTCGCCCGGGACGTTTTCCGACAGTGCCTCGTGGATGGGATCGGGTTCATCCTTGTGGATTACCCCGTGGTCAAGGCAACCCTCAACCTCGCAGAGGAACGGGCCCTTGGCCTTCGCCCTTTCTGGGTCCATGTCCAGGCGAAGCAGGTCATCGGCTGGAAGGCTCAGAACGTCAATGGGCGCATGGTCCTGACGCAGGTCCGCATCAAGGAATGCGTTGACGTTCCCGATGGGGAATTCGGAACCACCAGCCGTGATCAAATCCGCGTCCTGGAGCCCGGGTCCGTGCGGGTCTTCGTTCAGAACGCCAAGCACGAATGGGTCATCGATCCCGAACTCAGCGGACCCACCACCCTGGATTTCATCCCCCTGATTCCCTGCTACACGGGCCGCACAGGGTTCATGACCGCGACTCCCCCGCTGGAAGACCTGGCGTGGCTGTGCTGCGACCACTGGCAGAGCAAGAGCGACCAAAAGCACATCCTGCACGTTGCGCGGGTGCCCCTTCTGTTCGCCCGCAAACTTCAAAATGCTACAAATACCCCCGTAGTCGTAGGCCCCAACCGCCTCATCAACTCGGATCAGGCCGACGCGGACCTGAAATATGTGGAACACACCGGGAAGGCCATCGAAGCGGGCCGACAGGACCTCACCGACACCGAAGACATGATGCGCCGGGTCGCTGGGGAACTGCTCACCAGCGACGTTCAGAAGACGGCCACCGAAGCGGGCCAGGAAACCCGGGAAGGGGAATCCTCCCTTAAGGCGATGGTTCGCACCTTCGAAGACGCCCTTGAACAGGCCCTCTTGTTCACCGCCGCATGGATCAAGCTTCCTTCCGGCGGATCCCTCAAGGTCAACCGCGAATGGCGCGAAGACACCGTTGATCCCCAGGAACTCGCCGTCATGCTCCAGGCCGTGGTGCAGGGCAAGATCACGCTCAAAGCATGGGTCCTCTACCTCGTGGAAAAGGAACTCCTTCCGCCCGACACGGACGTTGACGCCGAAGTGGAGACCTTGAAGTTGGAGGCGGAGCAACCCCTTCCGTTCAAAACCCCCATCGTCCCGGGTGACCCGGGCACTACCGCTGCATAGGAGACCCGATGCCCACCCTCACCAGCACCCTCGCCGGTTCCATGTTGGCCCCCTTCAATACCGCCGCCGCCAGTGGCCAGTTGAAAGTCTACGCCGGGAGCGTTCCCGCCAATGCGGACGCGGCCCTGGGCTCCCCGACGCTCCTGGGAACCCTGACCATGAGCGCGACGGCCTTCGCCGCCACGGCGCACACCCTCACGGCCAACGCGATCACCCAGGATTCGGCTGCCGATGCTTCGGGCACGGCCAGTTTCTATCGCCTGTTCCAGAGCGACGGCACGACCCTCATTGAACAGGGCACCGTGGGAACGTCGGGCGCTGACCTGAACCTCAACACCACGGCCATCGTCGCGGGCGGCCCCATCCAGGTCACTTCCTTCATCCGCACGCTGTAAGCCATGGGCATCACGCATGCCGCCGTTGTAGCGGTCGCTGACGATGGGACCTCGCCCGTAGGTTCCGACGAGTGGAACGCGGCCCATTCGGTAGACACCATCACGGGCATCCAGGACGCGCAGACCCCGCTCACGCTGACGCGGTTCTTCCAGAACTTCGTGGCGTCCTATGCGGGCTATATTCAGGCCAATTTCCAGAACAAGGATACGGGCTCCAGTTCCTCCACGGATGTGGTCTGCACGACCGACAGCGGAACAGATACCGCCGAATACATCGACCTGGGCATCAACGGCTCTGGCTACGCGGGTGCGTGGGGCAGCGCCAAAGATGGATACCTCTATGTCGATGGTGGAGCATCGGGAATCGGCGACCTGATAATTGGGACCGCCCAGGCCAATACGACCATCACCCTTCAGGCTGGAGCCAGCGGGGCCATTGCGAATGGATTCTTCGCCTCCACCACCTACCAAGCGGCCTACAACAAGGGCTTGGAGGAACGGCTAGGGGGCGTGATCTGGACCAAGACCTCCGCAACGACCCTCGCATCCTTCACCACGGCAGCTACCCTGATTGGCGCCGTTGGAACAGGCGTTGGGACCCTGACCCTTCCGGCCAACTTCCTGACCGTGGGGCGCACCATCCGAATCCGGATGAAGGGCGTCTACGGCGACACGACGACCGCACCCACCCTGAATTTCACCATTACCCTGGGGGGCGTCACGGTCGTAACGTCCACTGCCATCACCATGACCACGGCCAGCATGACGAATCGTCCGTGGGAACTGGACGTGGATATCGTCTGCCGTGCCACTGGGACTACGGCAACGGTCATCGGAAGCGGATTCGTGCGGGGAGCCAACACCGCCGCCGTGATGGCCCTGTGGCCCCTGGTGGCCACGGCAGCGGTCAATGTTGACACCACGGCATCGGCAGTTCTTGGCGTGACCGTGGCCTGTGGCACCTCCAACGCCGCCAATACCATCACCTGCCACACCGCCACCGTCGAAGTCATCGGGTAGGCCGTGGCTATCGCCCTCCGAGCGTCCTACGGCACGGCCAATAGCAAGGTCCAGACGGGCGTTGCGGTTGTGGCTGGGGACCTCATTTTCGTTGCCCATTCCAACGGGAACAGCCTCGCAACGACCACCTGCGCAGACACCCAGGGGAACACCTACACCCAGCTTGGAACGGGCATTCACCCTGCGGCAGCGGGCATCTCTGGATATGGGTTCTATGCCATCGCATCGGCGACCGGAACGATCACCATCACCATCACGACCGGCGCCACGTCCATCCCGACGACGATTGTCCATGTCTACAGCGGGGCGGACCAGACCAGCCCCCTTGATCAATACGCCTTCAACGGCGAATCGACGGCCAACACCGCCCATTCCACCAGCAGCGTCACGACCACGAGCGCGAACGCCGTTGCCATCACATTCTGGTTCCAGGACTACTCGTCCTCAACCACCCTGACCGAGAACGGGACGGGCTTCACCAGGCAGCAGCAGGTTTCCAGTGACGGCTCCACGGTCTACCAGACCACGTTTGACCGGGTTCTCACCAGCACAGGAACCTACCAGGACACCATCACCAGTAGCAGCGCGACGATTCTGGGCAGTTTGATTGCCACCTTCAAGGCGGTATCGGCTCCCGGGCCCGTGTTCCAGTCGAACGTGTTTCAAAACAACGTGTTCCAGGTGGGCCCTGTCACCCCAACGGGTTCCAGCGTGGCCGCATTCCTCCTGGCTGGGGCCATCGTCGCGGCGCATGGCGTGGCAGGGCTCGTATCGGGTGCGCTGCCCTTCAGTGGGAGCGCGTCAGGGGTTCATGGAGTCGCCGGGGCATCCTCCAAGGCCCTCACCATGGGGGGAAGTGCTTCCGGGGCACACGGGACGGCTGGAACGTCATCCCAGGCCCTTCCTCTGGCCGGTTCTGCCTCCGGGATCCATACCGCCTACATCGGGACCACCTCCAAGGCCCTGCCGTTCTCCGGAAATGCATTGGGAGCGCATGGCGTGGTTGGGACCTCGGCCCAGACGATGCCCTTCACGGGTTCCGCCGCTGGATCGCACACCCCGCCCACCTTCTCAGGCACCAGCAGTGCCGCAATGCCCTTCTCCGGGTCTGCGGCGGGGTGCCACGGTGTTTCCGGGGCCAGCTCCCAGCCGTTCACCTTCTCCGGGAGCGCGGCAGGAACCCACACCCCTCCCGGGTTCGCTGGATCCAGCTCCCAGGCCCTTCCCTTCGCCGGCTCCGCTTCGGGTGTCCATGGTGTTTCGGGAGCGTCCTCCAAGGCGGTTCCCTTCGTGGGCTCCGTGTCTGGTGGGCATGGAGTCGTGGGCACCTCATCCAAGGCGATGCCTTTGGCTGGATCCGCCCAGGGCACACAGAGCGTCACCGGGACCAGCGCCACCGCCTTCCCCCTGTCGGGATCCGCATCGGGCACCTTCACGCCCTCGGGAATCGGGGGATGGTCATCCCTGGCGCTCCCCCTCTCAGGATCGGCCACGGGCGTTCATGGCGTGGCGGGCTCCAGTTCCAAGGCGCTTTCCTGGAACGGGTCCATTGCCGGGGCCCAAGGGGTTGTCGGATCCAGCACCAAGGCCCTCACCTTCGGCGGGGGAGCCTCGGGAACCTTCTCCATGCCCACCTTCACGGGAACGAGCTCCCAGCCCTTCAATCTGGCCGGAAGTGCCGAGGGGTGCCACGGGGTGGCGGGTTCATCCGTCGCGTTCCTGCCCCTTGGCGGCTCCATTGACGGGCTGACGGGGCATGTGCTGGTCACTGATCCCCGATTCTTCATCACCCCCAAGGGCCTGGTCAACGTCATCACCCCCGGACCGCTGGTCAATTTTGTCCAGCCCAAGGGGATCGTGAACACCTACACGGCCCCAGGCCTCATCTCCACGGTCAACCCCGCCATCACAGAGGAAACCCCATGAGCGACTTCGAGATTTTCAGCCCCCGCGATCCCGGCGAATCCCGCGTTTTGACCATCTCGTTCGCCGGCGCGAACCGCCTCCAGGATGGGGAAACCATCGTGTCCGCAACGTGGCTCATCGAACACGACGATGGGACCGCCTCCACGACCACGGCGGGGACGTGTGACACCTCCACGCATCCCTTGGTCAAGGCCCAGGTCACCGGGGGAACCCACAACACGACTGACCTCCACAGGGCGCGGGCGGTCACAAGCACGGGCCGGGTCATCCTCGCGGGTGGGCTCCAGTCGGTCTACAAGGGGGCGTGATGACTGTCATTGCGTGGGACGGGAAGACGTTGGCGGCGGATCGGCAGGCGACCAATTGCGGTTTGGCATCCTCCTGCACGAAAATTCAACGCTTCGAGAATGGGGCCATTGTCGGAATGACAGGTGAAATCGCCGGGGGGCTAAACCTCTTTAAGTGGTATGCCAATGGATCTGACCCCGAAAAATGGCCCGCTCGTCAGGCCACAGATGATTGGTCCAGATTGATCGTTGTCGAAAACGGTAAAGCATTTACATATGAACATCTTCCGGTCCCCGTGCCAGTGGAAGATCCGTTCATGGCTTGGGGCTCTGGCTGTGACTTCGCAATGGGTGCCCTCGCTATGGGCGCTGACGCCCGCATGGCGGTTGAAATCGCATCCCGATTCAGCGACTCCTGCGGAATGGGCGTGGATGCCTTCGACGTGACGTCTGATGGCGGTCAGAAATGACACCCCCAATTCCTGACAAGATCCGCTCCAACCTCATCTCCCTCATGGTGGATACCACCCGCTATGAGGCGGGGCTGGCGGCCAAAATTGACCGGATGATCCTCCAGTTGGGGCAAGACCTCATCCGGGATCTCGTGGGGTCAGGGCTCGACACCCCGCGCACGGACTGGCAGAAGTCAAGGCTGCGCTCACTCCTGGCCCAGGCCCAGAAGACCATCGAAACCGGCTATGGGGATATTGCATCCTTCCAGTCCGATGAGATGACCGGCCTCATCCGGGTATCCGGCAAGGGCGTGGTAACCGCCGTGAACGCCGCCATGGGGGCCGACATCATGATCCCGCCCAAATGGACGCCGGAACTTCTCCGGAGCCTTGCAGACGGCTCCCTGATCCAGGGCGCCCCCTCTGCGGACTGGTGGGCAAGGCAGGGGGCGGACCTGACAAACGCCTTCGCAGATCAGATGCGGCAGGGCGTGCTTCGGGGCGAAACCATTACCCAGCTACGGGACCGGATCCTGGGCCAGAACCTCCCCGGGGTCAACGCTGCGGGCAAGGTGGACCTCCGCACGGTCCAGCCCGCCCTCCGAGCCCCGATCTACACGGCCCGCCGCAATGCGGAGGCCCTGGTGCGCTCCAGCGTGATCTCCATGAGCAGCGCGGCCCACCACGCAGCCTATGAGGCCAATTCGGACATCATGGCGGGGGAGACGTGGACGGCCACACTCGACATTTCTACGTGTCCGCGCTGCGGGGCCTTGGATTCTGTAACGTTCCCGTGGGGTTCCGAGCATCCAACCCCTGCGCTTCACTTTGGGTGCCGATGCTTCTTGACCCCGCAGACGAAATCCTGGCAACAACTCGCCCGCGAAGCCCACGGCAATTCCACCCTGGCCAAGGAACTGGACAACATCCCCGAAGGCGACCGCGCCTCTATGGACGGTCCCGTCTCAGGGAAATTCACCTACCAAAACTGGTTTGATGCCCAGCCCAAGGCGCGGCAGGTGGAGATTCTAGGCGACCGGAAATTGGAACTCTACCAGAAGGGCAAGTTGTCCTTCGCAGACATGATCAACCAGAAGGGCAACCCCCTGACCATCAAGCAACTTGAGGAGATGTATTCGTGAGCAACCCCCAGTCGATCCTCATGGAAGCAGAGTCCCTGGTCAACGGTGACCGGCAAGCGGCATACGGAACGCCCCTGGACAATTGGAGCCGAATCCGAGACCTCGCCAGGGCCACGGGCAGACCCGGCCTTTCCCAGGTCACATGCGAAGACCTGGCCATCCTCATGGTGCTGGTGAAACTGGCCCGCGAAACTGCCAGCCCCAAGCGGGATAACGCCGTGGATGGCGCCGCCTACTTCCACATCCTGGATCAAGTCAGGGGGCAATGATGAGTGATCGCAAACGCCCCATAGGATGGACCCGGACCCAATGGCGATCCCACCAGCAGCGGTGCGCAAGGGCCCGCGCCAAGGGGCTTCCAGAACCCTCCGTGGACGAGCCGTTCTTCCCCCATGGGGGTGATCGGGACCGTCAGGCGTTCGAGAAACGTGAACATGGGAGCAAAACGAACAAGCCCCTGGGCCAGCGGGTAGCCGAGGAAGGCTCGAAGAAACCCGAAGGTGATAGGACCCTACTTTCCGAGCGGGAACGGAAATACGACCCCTCTGCGAACGCCGAAGACATGATCGCGGACCTTCGGCGGATCCAGGAGGAATTCCCTACCCGGCACATTTCCCGGACCCTCTACCGGAACGAGGGCCAGTATTCGGAACGCACCTGGTCTGCGAGGTTCGGCACCTTCCACGAATTTAGGCGGGAGGCGGGCCTGGAGCACCACCGGGGAGCGCAACGCCTGGAGAAGGCCATCGCTACCCATTCCGCCCGGGACCGATACCGAGGCTTCTATGAAATTGAAATCCTGCCCTGGGTAGGGAAATACGAGGTGACCCACGCGGACGGCATCAAGCGGATCCTCATCGGGTCCGACTTCCACGACCGCAACTCGGATCCCTTCCCCCTATCCGTCTTCATCGCCACGGCAGAGCGGGTTCAGCCTGACGTGATCGTCCTCAATGGAGACGTGTTCGAATTCGCGGAATTCAGCCGGTTCGATAAGGATCCCCGGCAGATCAGCGTCAAGGGTGCCTTTGAATTCGTGCGGGACCACATCTTCCGGCCCCTGCGAAAAGGGTGCCCCAAAGCCCAGATCGACCTCATTATCGGCAACCACGACGCCCGGGTCCTGCGGCACATGGCCGACCGGACCCCCTACATCGTGCCCCTCATGGACCTCATGGGGATCAGCCTCTCAACCCTTTTCGGGCTGGACGCCTTCCGTATCAACCTGGTCAACAAGGCCGATTTCAGCGCCTATCAGGTCAAGGAAGGGCGAGACGAAATCGCCAAGAACTACAAAATCTACTTCAACACCCTCCTGGTAGGGCATCATCCCGGTAACTACGGCATCTCTAGTGTCGGCGGGCACACCCACAAGCCCGAATTCAAGGCGACCGTGAACGAGCTTTCCGGCGCCTACTTCCAACTCACCACCGGATGCCTGGCCAAAATTGACTTTGATTACGTCGAAGGGCTGAATCGCTACAGCCAGTCCTTCGCCCTGATCCACGTGGACCCCGTCAAGCGGGAATGCGTCCCGGAACATATCGTCTTCAGCCAAAACTACGCCGTGGTGGGAGGGATCCTCTACCGCCGACCCGTTGAGAACGTGGGGTGAGCCATGCAGGTGATCCGGGTTCCGCTCTACGGGTTCAAACTGCACATCTCCTTGGACATTGGGGAGGCAAGCGACTTCATCCAGGCCCATTCCCCTCTCCAGGAGGAAGCCCTGTCCGATATGGCGGGCATCTCGCACTCGTTCCTGGACAAGGCGGGAATCCGATGGTGGATCCTGGGCATTTTTGACGGGACCTACAACACCGTGGCCCACGAAGCGACCCACATAGCCTGGAAGATCCTGGAAACCTGCGGCGTCAAGATTAGTCCCACCAACCACGAAGCGATGGCTTACCTAGTTGGCTGGATCGTTGACGAGGTGCTGATGCTCTTCCCGGAATTGGTCCCTACGCCGGATCAGATGCGGGGATCGGGTCTGGTCTGAAAACACGTTTTCCACTCCAACGCCCGTAGAGTGGACAGGCCAGGAACCAACCTCTAAATGTGCCCAGGGAATGGGCCTTTAGGGGAGATCCCAGCATGACCAAGATCAGGCTCAAGTCCCTGGACGGATTGGACGCCGAAAGCGCCGCCCTCTTCAAGAAGGCGGATGACGGGATGTTCGAATACGAACCCGAGGACGTGACCGGCCTCAAGTCCGCGCTCGAAAAGGAGCGCACGAACAGCAAGAAATACGAGCCCCTGGCCAAGGCGTGGGAAAAGCTCGGGAAGACGCCGGAAGAGATTTCCGCCCTTCTGGAGCGCGAGAAAGACCTGGAGAAGAAGAAGGAAGAACTGGAACTCCAGGACGCTCTCAAGAAGGGCGAATACCAGAAGGTGCTGGACGGCGAGGCCAAGAAGCGGGAGCAGATGGCCGCAGCCCACAAGGCAGACCTGGAAGCCGCCAACGGCACCGCCATGCGCTACAAGTCGGCGCTGGAGAAATACCTCATCGAAGCCCAGGCCACGGCGGCGATCACCGAAGCCAAGGGCGTCCCCCAGCTCCTCATGCCCCATGTCCTGGGGCGTGTGAAGGTCCTGGAACAGGATGGGAAGTTCACGGTTCAGATCCTCGATCCGGTTGGCAACCCCCTGGTTGCCGGTGCCGGTGGTGAACCCGCGACCTTCAAACACCTCCTGGATGGCTTCAAGGCCGATCCGATCTTCGGTCGTGCCTTCGAAGGCACCAACGCCTCGGGAGGAGGCGCCCCGCACACCAAGTCCAACCCCGGCGCCAAAACCATGACCCGCGCCTCCTTCGACCAACTCACGCCCACAGACCGTTCCGCCTTCATGAAGGACGGCGGAAGTCTGACCGACTAAAGGATTCCTGCGATGTCCAACACCCTGACCAACCTCATCCCCGTCATGTATGCCGCCCTCGATATCGTGGCCGCTGAGCCCCTGGGCTTCATCCCCGCCGTCGAGATCGACGCCAAGGCTTCCCAGGCCGCCGTTGGCCAGATCGTGACCACGCCCGTCACCCCCGCCGCCAGCACCGGTGACATCGTCGCTGGCCAGCTCCCCCCCGACGATGGCGACCAGAACATCGGCAACACCACCATGACCATCCAGAAGTCCAAGTATTCCCCCATCCGCTGGAGCGGGGAGGAACTGAAGGGCTTCGAGCAGAGTGGCACCTACAAGGATGTCCTGGCCCAGCAGCTCGCCCAGTCCTTCCGTGCCCTCCGCAACCTGGTGGAAACCGACCTCGCCGGTCTGGCCGTGAGCGCCTCCCGCGCCACCGGCACCGCCGGAACCACCCCCTTCGCCACCGACCTGAGCGACCCCGCGAACCTCCGCAAGATCCTCCAGGACAACGGCGCCCCCCTGTCCGATCTCCAGCTCGTCATCAACACTGCCGCTGGCGCCAAGCTCCGGACCCTGGGCCAGCTCACCAAGGCGAACGAGGCGGGCACCACCAGCATGCGCGAGAGCGGCATCCTCCTGGACATCCACGGCTTCAAGATCCGTGAGTCCGCCAAGGTCGGCTCCATCGCCGCCGGAACGGGCGCGGGCTACCTGGTGAACAACGTCGCTGGCTACGCGATTGGCGCCACCGCCATCGCGGTCGATACCGGCGCCGGAACGGTCAAGGCCGGGAACGTGGTCACTTTCGCGGGCGATACCAACAAGTATATCGCCGCTGCCGATCTGGCCGGTGGTGTGCTCACCCTCGCCGCCCCCGGTCTGCTCCAGGCCGTGGCCGACAACGCCGCCATCACCGTGGGCGCCACCTTCACCGGCAACATGGGCTTCGAACGCGCCGCGATCAAGCTCCTGACTCGCACCCCCGCCATGCCCGAAGAGGGCGATGACGCGGATGACGTCTACAACCTGACGGACCCCTTCTCCGGCCTCACCTTCCAGATCGCCAAATACAAGCTCTACCGGCGCATCAAGTATGAGGTGGGCCTGGCCTGGGGCGTCAAGGCGCTCAAGTCCGAATTCATCGCCGATCTGCTCGGCTAGTCGCAATCATCCCGGGGGTTTTCGGACCCCCGGGCTTCATTCGGATGAGCCATGACCGAAGCCCTGCAAGCGCCTGTTCTCACCCCCATGGTGTGGTTATGGGAAGACACGGGCGGTCCCCGAACCGCCGATGTGCATCCCGACGAAGTGCAGAACTTCATCCATGCCGGCTGGGCGATTGCTGAGTCCAAGGAAGGCGAAAAGTCCCTTGACGACATGAAGGCCGGGGAACTCATCGCCTATGCCGAGTCCAACAACCTGGACATCGGCGGTCTGGTCTTCCAGGCGGGCAAGGAAAAGATCCTCGCAGCGGTGAAGGAAGCCCGCACCAAGAAGGCCAACTAGCATGGCTCTCACCACCACCCCCGGCGCGTCCGACGCGGATACCATGGCCTCCCTCGCAGAGGCCTTGGATCACATCGCCACGTTGACCGCTGCGCAGTCCAAGGGGTGGCCCACGGATGTCCCAAGCCAGGAAGCGGCGCTGAAACAGGGCGCCCGCAAGATGAACGCGCTCGACTACAAGGGCTCTCGCGTGGCCTCGGAAGAGGCCCAGCCGATGCCCTTCCCTCGTGTGGGGATCTATGATCGGAGCGGGTTCCCCATCCCCTCCGATGTGGTCCCCATGGCGGTCAAACGTGCCCAGATCGAACTTTCCATCTGGCTCTGGCTCAAGAACCGCAACACGGACGCCGCCCCGTCCCGGCTCAAAGTGGGCTCCCTGGAAATCGAAGGGCAGACCACCCAAGCCTTCCCCGATCACGTTCTCGCTTACCTCGCCCCGTATCTCAACAGCTACGGGTCCAGCGTCATGTTGGTGCGTGGATGAGCGGGCACGGGGAAGTCCTCCAGCAAGCGGCTTTCGACGCCATCGAAGACAACGGCGAGCCCATCACCCTCGTTCGCGTGGTGACGGGGACGCCAGATCCGGTGACGGGCGAGGCCGCGCAGACGCGGAAGGAACAGACGGTGCAGGCCATCGTCGCCAAGGCGTCCGGTGGTGTCATTCAGGCGTTCGACAACCGCCTGGAGAAGGGCACCCTCATTGAAACCCACCTGCGGGCGGTCATGGTCGCCGGCCTGGGCCTGAAGTTCGACCCCATGCCGGGGGACAAGGCCGAATTCGATGATTCCGTCTGGACTGTTCTTGGAACCACCCCGGAACGGGCCGAAGGGCTCAACATCACGTTCAACCTCACGGTGCAGCGATGAGTTGCGCCAATGACATCCGCGCCTTCCAGAAGAAGACGGGAATCACTGCAAACCGGTTCGTCCGCAAGGTGATTTACGACTTCCTGAGCGAACTGGTTCTCCTGACGCCAGTGGACACCGGCTGGGCTCGTTCCAACTGGTTCGCCGGGGACGAGCGGATGGTCAACATTGACCAGACCCGAGCCAAGAGCGGAGGGCCGTCCCTGTCCCGCTGCGCAACCTACGTTTCTGGCCTCCGGGCGGGTGGCATCACCTACCTTTCCAACAATGTCCCCTACATCATACCTCTGGAGTATGGCCATTCAACCCAGGCTCCTGCCGGGATGGCGCGTGTCGCCGTTGACCGCTGGAACAAGATTTTCCTGAAGTCGCTGGCAGAGGTGGTGCGATGAGCATCAACCTTTGCCGTGCTGCGGGCGAGATCCAGTTGAAGGCTCTTCCCGGGCTGGATCCCGCGCTCGTTGCGCTGCCTGGAATCGCATTCACCAAGCCCAGTCCTGCCGTCCTCTTCTTTCGGTATGACTTCATCCCAACTGGATCCTGGAGGGCGCTTGGAGATCCCAGCAAGCGGTTTTACCGGGGCATCTTTCAGATCACCCCATGTGCCCCCGCTGGCAAAGGGCTTGCGGCTCTCACCATGGCGGTCGATGCCGTCATTGCCCAATTTGGGCACCAACGCCTTATCCAGGGCGGCGTAACGCTCGACACCGAAGACGCTAATCCGGGACCTGTCAACACCGAAACCGACTGGGTTTCCTGCCCTGTCTCCATCGCTTTTGAAACGAGGTGATCCATGCAAATTACCTACATCCCCGAAACCACGCTGAACACGACCCCGAGCACTCCGGTTGGGATCACCCTGCGTTGCACGGATTACGATTCCAACATCTCCATCCCCAACGTGGAATCCAATGAGATCCGCACGGATCGTCAGCGGTCCCCCGGCGCGATGGGTGCCCCCGAAGCCTCGCCTTCGATCAAGGGTGAACTCAGCTACGCCACCCTGGACGACTTCCTTGCGGCGGCTCTGGGGGCCACCTGGAGCCCCAGCCTGGCCTCTGTGAATCTCGCCGTGGATGGCAGCGCGAAGACCATCACCCGGGCTACGGGAGATTTCGTGGCTGATGGGTTCGCCATTGGGCATACCGTCACCATGGCGGGGTTCACCAACGGCGGCAACAACAGTTCCCAGACCATCACCAACGTAACCACGACTGTCCTGACCTTCAGCGGCGCTACGGGTCTAGTGACTGAAACCTCCGCAGCGGGGCGCACGATCACCGGAAATACCCTCAAGGTGGGCGGAACCTCCGTCACGCCCAAGAGCGTCACCTTGGAGCACAAGGATCAGAGCACTTCGACCACCAAATACCAACCCATGACGGGCGTGGTCGTGAACAAGCTCGGACTCTCTGGAGCCCTCAAGGAAACCGTCCAGTATTCCCTGGAACTCCTGGCCATGACGGTTGGGACCATGACGGCCTCCACCCTGTTCTCCAGCATCGGGGCCGCGAACACCAATCCCGTTTTCGGGAACGTCATCGGAAGTCTCAAGCTCAATGCCGTCTCCATGCCCAACGTCACGAAGTGGAGCATGGACTTCGACAATAGCTCCGAAGTAGGCCGGGTCTGTTTCAGCACCGCCGCGCACAACGCGACCCAGAAGGCCGTAAAGATCACCGGCACCCTAGAAGTCTACTTCGCGGATCACACGCAGTCCGACCGCTACGCCGCCGGAACCGAATTCCCCCTCTCCCTGACCCTCGGTGATGGGGCCAGCAAGAGCTACGTCATCGACTGCGGACGGGCCAAGATCACCGACCGCAAGAACCCCGAAAAGGACGGCGTCCGCATCGAGACGCTGACCTATGAAGCCTATGTGCCGCTTACCGGCACGGCCACAGCCTGTTTCATCACCCGCAAGCCCTAGGAGTCACCGTGGATCTCAGCAAAGTCAAAGCCGTCGATAGCGTCATCGTCAAGCCGGATCATCCCGCCCTGCTTGGGGTCGAGATCACGCTGGCTGGAGCCGTTCATCCCGCCACCAAGAAGGCGGAACGCGACCGTGCCGATGCCATGGTCAAGGGTCGCAAGATCGCACGTGGCGATGAGCGTGAGGCCATCCAGAACGCTTACATCGCGGCCCGCATCATCGGTTGGACGGGGATCGAATGGGAAGGGGAGGCGCTTCCCTACTCGCCCGAAAACGCCCTGATGCTCGTGTCGAATCCCAATCTCGCAATCCTCCGCGAAGCCATCGTGGCCGAGATGGGGAACGACGAAGTTTTTTTCAAGGTCTAGAGGCCGAGGCTTTCGATGCCGCGTGTCGCCTGTTCCGACTATCAGAACCCGATGCGGACGGGCTCACGCTGGCAGAGAAAGGGGCCTATCTGGATGAAGCGGGGATTCATCCCGACTTCATGGATGGTCCCGAAATGCCCGAGCAAGCCGAACGCGCATGGGCATGGTTCCGCGACCTCAGTAAACGAAGACCTCGGGGATTCGATGCCAGCCCGCTCCAGTGGTCCGACATTGACGCCTACTTCACCCGCATGGAAATAACCACCCGCCCATGGGAAATCCGTCTGATTTGCGCTTTTGACGATGCCTTCCTGAACCGAGCTGCGACGAAGGAGAAGTGAAATGCCAGACCTCGCAAGGCTCACAATCGCCGTTGACCATACCCAGGTTGCCGAGGGTGACAAGAAACTTGGTGCCCTGGCGACCACTGCCGACCGCGCCGAAGCAAGCCTTGCCAAGATGGGCCGCGTCATGGCGGGTCTCGGTGTCGTGGCTGGCCTTGGCATTGCCGCGAAACAGGTCTACAGCACTAACGCGGAATTCGAGCGGCTGAATACCTCCCTGGTCACGGTCATGAAGAGCCAGGCTCGGGCCAACCAGGTGTTCGGAGAATTGACGGACTTCGCGGCCAAGACTCCATTCCAGTTGGGGGAAGTCACCAGTGCCTACATCATGATGCGGGCCCGTGGTCTTGATCCCACGATGACCACCATGACCAGCCTGGGCAACCTAGCTTCGGGCATGGGACGTTCGTTCCAGGACACCATCGGGGCCGTAGGTTCTCTCGCTGCGGGCGAGATTGAGCCCATGAAGCAACTCGGGTTCTCGGTCATGACCATCGGTGATCAGGTGCGCCTTTCCTCGGGCGGCGTATCGGAAACCGTCTCCAGAAATGCCTACGAAATTTCAAAGGCCGTGGCCCGCATCTCGGATGTGAAGTTTGCCGGCGGTATGGAGCGGCAGATCGAGACGTTAGGCGGCGCGTTCTCCAACCTCCAGGACCAAGTCAGCGCCTCCATCTACAAGATGGGCCAGGGCGGATTCAATGAGAACGTTCGGGTGGGCATGCAAGAGCTTACCCGGAGCATCAGCGATGCCACGCCCGCCGCAACGGCATTTTTCACCAGCGTTGTTTCGGGGTCCGTCGATTCCGTGAAGTGGCTTGGGGAGCATCGAAACGCCGTGCTGTCCCTTGGATCAGCTTACCTGACCCTTCGAGCTGGGCTTGCCTACGGATCGGTGGTTTCAGAATTCGGGAGCCCCAAGACGGGTTCGGATGCTGGCCTTGGGTCAAAGTTGCGTGGGATGACCGACTATCTCCAGAGCCTCAAAATGGCTCGTATCGAGAGCGTAGCCTACGCAGAAAACGAAGTCCGAAACACGGCGATCACGCTTGCTTCCGCCCAGGCCCAGCGGTCCAAAGCGACGGCCATTGCGGTTGGAACCGCATCCGCATTCGAGGCGGCGGCAGTCCAGCGGATGATTGCACTCCAAGAGGCCCAGGTGACGGCGGCGACCGAAGCCCACACGGTTGCCCTCGCCAAGCAAGCCCTTGCCCAGAGGGCGAACACGGTTGCCGCTGGTGCTGGCAGCCTTGCCACAACAGGGTTCAAGACAATCGTGACCGCCCTTGGTGGCCCCATTTCGGCCACCGTGACGGCCCTGGTAGCGGCTGGAACCGCTGCCTACTTCTTCCGCGACAGTTTTAAATCCTCTGCGACGTCAGCACTGGAAGAGAGCAAGAAACTGACGGAGCAACTCGACAAGGAATTGATTGCCCTCAAGGAACGGAACAAGGCCCGCGCCGAAGGGAAGAACTACATCATAGGGGCTGGTGACGCCGATATTCAGTCAATCGTCAGCATGCGGAACCAGGTTGCCGAGGCCGAACAGCGCGTTGCGGCCCTCAAGGCAAATCTGGCAACTGCTTCCAGGACTTCCAGCGGCTCCGTCTACGGTGGTGATTCTGGAGAAACTGAATTCGAGCGCATCACTGCTGAACTAGATCAGGAGAACGCCACGCTCACGCGCCTGAATGCTTCCCTGACGCAGCATGTGAACAGGCTCAAGGCGGTCCAGGTCGAGAAACAGGCCGCATCCGATGCCGCTGCCGAAGCCAGCCGGAAAGAATCCGAGGCACAGGCAAAGAAGGCCAAGGAAGAGATGGCGGCCCAGTTGCGAGCCCAGGAAGCGCAAAAGCTTGTGGAGGAGCACAAGACCTCCGTGCGTGACCTGACAAAGAAGAATATTGTCGGCCTTGCGGAACTTCAGATGCCGTTCGGCGGTGCTGCCACCAGTGAAATCGAACGGTCTATCGCTGAACTATACGCTAACGCCAAGCGCCTGAAATACACCGCGTCAGAGATGAGGCTAGTGGATGAACAGGTTCGGCAGATGCGGGAGAAGGCCAGCGGGAAGTTGAATTACCAAGCCGCTGAAGATTCACGCGCCGACGAACAAAAGCGACTCCGTGATTCGCTGGATCTTCAGTATGCCCAGGCCAAGGCCGCTGAAAACTTCATGTTCGCGGAAGCCGATGCTGCAACCCGCCTGCGGGATGAGGATGCGAAGTTGTCAGCTCAAAAGGCGGTCTTGAACCAGCTCTACCAAGATGGCAATGTCACGATGCCGGAATACCGTGATCGCATGATGGAGTTGGAACGTCAGGCCCACATCATGACGGGGACGTTCGGGGACCTCCGCGACACCATCAACAATTGGGCATCCGATAGCGCCAATTCGTTTGTTGATTTCTGCTTTACAGGCAAGAACGCATTCGGGGATCTGATCACATCCATGCTGAAGGACTTGGCCCGTCTTGCGGTTCAGAAAAACATCACAGAGCCTTTGTTTGCTGGTTTCTCATCCTGGCTCGGGAGTCTTGGTGGCGGCGGGAATGATTTCACGCCAACGCTCTCCACCGTGAACGTTCCTCCATTGGCCACCGGAACCAACTACGTCCCCCAGGACATGCTGGCCCTGATCCATGAGGGTGAGGCGGTCGTGCCTAAGCAATACAACACGGGCGCAACGGGTGCGGTCCAGAACCTCACCGTCCAGATCAACATCGACCGCAGCGGATCAGCCACCACCACGACCAAGGGCGAGGATGACGCGATGAGCAAGCGGCTCATTGAGCGCATGCGCGGCGTGGCCCAGGAAGAACTCTACAACGCGCAGCGGGCCGGCGGAATGATGGCGGGGGGTAGGTGATGGCGGCGTTCACGTATATCCCCGACTGGGGACCCGATCCCAGCCTTGAACCTGCAACGCGCACCGTGAATCTTGGAGACGGGTATGAGCAGCGGAGCAATAAGGGGCTGAACCCCTACCTGCCTACCTGGAATCTGACCTTCTCCAAGCGAAGCCAGGGAGAGGCACAGGCCATCGCGGCGTGGTTCATTGCGAATACCGCGAACGTGACCGCCTTCACCTGGACGGCGCCTGACGGGGATACGGGCCTGTGGGTCGCCGACAAATGGACCCCCGCGAAGCCCGTGGACTACAACTCCTGGGCCGTGAGCGCCATCTTCCGCAAGGTGCCCGCATGACGCTGCCGTATTCGGAACTTCTCAGCCTCACGCCCTCGGCCAAAATCTACCTCTACGTCCTGGACGCAACCGGTATCGGTGGGGCTGTCTCCTACTTCTGCGCCTCGTCCACGGCGGCAGGCGCGAACATCGTGTGGCAGGGTGTGACCTACACCGCAATCCCGATCGAGGCCGAAGGGTTTGCCACCAACGCCAAGGGGACGCTTCCCCGGCCCAAGATCACCGTCTCCAACATCGGTGGCGTCGTCGGGGCCATGGTGCGTGACTTCAAAGACCTGGTGGGCGCCAAGCTCATCCGGAAGGTCACTTACGCCAAGCACCTGGACGGGATGCCCGGCGCGGATCCCAACCGGTGTATGCCGGATGAAATTTGGATCATCAATCAGAAGACCTCCGAGGTGCCCGAATCCATCACGTTTGAACTCATGGCCCCCATTGACGCGCAGGGGATGAAACTCCCACGTGGCATCATCCAGGCCACCACCTGCCGCTGGTCCAGCGAGAACACGGACGTTTGCCCCTACGTCATGACTTGTGACAAAGGACTGGCCACGGCCAACGGCTGCAAGGTCCACTACCCCACCGGCAACCTCCCCTTTGGCGCGTTCCCTGGAACGCAGTCGATCGGCTCATGACGCCGGAACTGCTTTCCCTGGTCCAGGCCCATGCGCGGGCGGAATTCCCGCGTGAGTCCTGCGGCCTGTTCGTCTGGGATGGGACCTGCAAGGCGGTCTATCGGCCCTGCCGGAACATCGCCAGCGAAGGGGAATTCGAGATTCACCCTGCGGACTGGGCAGATGCCGAAGATTCCGGGGTCATCATCGGCGTGGTCCACTCCCATCCCAGCGGGAAGGTCGAACCCTCCATGCAGGACAAGGCCGGTTGCCTCCGGTCCCAACTGCCCTGGTGGATCGTGACCCCCGAGGGGGAATGGACCCGGATGACCAATGCGCTTCCCCTTCAGGGACGGGTCTACGCCTGGGGTGTTCAGGACTGCTATTCCATCCTTCAGGACTGGTTCTCATTTCGAGGGATCACGCTTCCCGACTACATGAGGGACCCGGAAGACGGCCAGGACCACTACCGAACCCACTTCCAGGAATGCGGGTTCCAGGCGGTCAATTCTGACAGGCAGGTGGGGGATGTCCTGTTCTTCGGGAATCCCACCCATCATGCAGGCGTCTATGTCGGGGACGGGAGATTCCTGCACCACAGGGGAAAACAGCTTTCAAGGGTCGAAATGTTGGACGGCTACTGGCAACGGGAGCACTCGCTGACGGTCAGGAGGATGGCGTGAAACGCACGATTCTGCTCTACGGGGCCCTTCGGAAATTCGGGCGGAAGTTCGTCTTCGACGTGGATACCACCGCCGAAGCCATCAAGGCGCTTCGATCCCAGGTGAAGGGGTTCGAAGCCTACCTGCGGAACCACCTCCAAAACGATTTCTCGATCGTCCTGGACGGGGAAGCCCTGGACGAAGAAGGGCTCCAGTGGAACATGGGCAACGCCACCACCCTGAAGATCATCCCCGTGGTTTCGGGGGCAGACGGCGGGTTCCTGAAGGTTGTGGCGGGTTCCGTTCTGATTGTTGTTGGGAACATGTATCACCAGCAGTGGTTGATTGGCGTGGGTGCGTCCATGGCCCTTGGTGGCGTGGCTGAAATGCTGTCGGCAAACCCCGTCAACAACCCCTCCCTGAACTCCGAGAACCCCACTACCTATTCATTCGGATCCCCCCGCGTCACGACAGGGCAGGGCAAGCCGATTCCAATCGCCTACGGGGAATTGATCGTGGGCGGCCACCTCATCTCTGCGGGACGCCAGCCTGAATCCTGGCAGACCAACGGCATGGGCGGGATGGCTCCGGATGAAGTTGGAACCATGAGCGGGAACGGGGATACGTCCCCCTGGGTTTGGGCCCTTGCCCCTGTGAGCGCGTGATATGAGACGAATCGATTGGAACGGTGATCCTTCGAACCCGAATCCATTCCAGGACCCTGGACTTGCAGGGACCACCGGAACGGAGCGTGGGAAGACGCTCCAGATCCTCAGCGAAGGCCCCATCCAGGGCCTCTCGGATGGGCTGAAATCCGTCTACCTTGATGGGACCCCTGTCCAGGGTTCGGATGGGTCCTTCAACACGTCCAGCCTCGCCGTGGGCATGACCGCCGGGACGCTCACCCAGGTTCCCATCCCGGGTATTCAGGGCGTGGAGTCTGAAACGATCGTCAACACGCGGGTTTCCATTGCCTCGGGTGCCATACCCAGGACCATATCTACCTCTGGAATCACTGCCGTTCGGATCCGTCTTCGCTTTCCCCAGTTCCGGGGCGTGGACTCCACGACAGGGGCATCCTACAAAACGACCGTGACGCTCAAGATTGAGCGCCAGAGCGCGTCCTGGAATGGGGGCGCCTGGGAAGTCCTGGGCAATCTGGTCAATTCTGACAATCAGTCTTCGGCCTCCACTAAGGCATGGCGCATCGAACTCCCGGCGGCTGGACCCTGGACGATCCGAATCACGCGCCTCACGGCGGATTCAACTTCGGACTACCTCCAGAATGAAACCTGGTGGGACGCCTACACGGTCATCACGGATGCCAAGCTCTCCAATCCCTACATGGCGACCATCGCGGTTTCCATGGATTCCAAGCTGTTTTCGTCCATCCCGGAAGTCACGGCCAAGATCAAGGGTCGGATCATCAAGGTCCCGGCCAACTACACCCCCTCCACCCGGGCCTATGCGACCACCGGGACCGGGACCACGGGCGGGGGATGGGACGGCACGTTCAAACTGGCCTGGACCGACAACCCGGCCTGGATCTTCTACGACCTCTGCACGAATACCCGGTATGGGGCAGGGAACTACCTGAACGTCGCGGGCCTGGACAAGTGGGCGCTCTACACGATTGCCCAGTGGTGCGATGTCTTGGTGGACGATGGGAACGGCGGCACGGAACCGCGCTTCCGATGCTCCCTCTACATCCAGGGCCAGGACGAAGCCATCAAGATCCTTTCCGAACTGGCCTCGGTCTTCTGGGGGATCGTTTACTATGCGGGTGGAACGGTTTCGGCCCGTGCGGACGTGGATTCTGTGCCTGCCGCCCTCTACGTCAACGCGAACGTCGAAGATGGGCGCTTTGAATACACCGGCACCGCCTACAAGGCCCGGCACACCGCCGCGCTCGTGACGTGGTCGGATCCCAGCCTCGGCTATGCCTCTGCCGTGGAATACGTGGAGGATGCCGCGGGGATCGCCCGGTATGGCTACAACCCTGTTTCCGTCACTGCCGTTGGATGCACCTCCAAGGGACAGGCCCGGCGCTACGGCAAGCGGATCCTGGCCACGGAGCTGATGCAGACGGAAACGGTGGACTTCATCTCCCCCATGGAAGGGGCAGTATGCGTGCCTGGGGATATCATCCAGGTCCACGACAAGAACCGAGCCGGGAAAGGCAGGTGGGGCGGGCGCATCGTGTCGGCCACATCCACCTCCGTCACACTCGATGCCCCCGTCACCCTGGCCAGCGGGAAAACCTACACGCTCAAGGTGCGCCAGCCTGACGGGACGCTGGAAACCAGGACGGTCACGAACGCCGCAGGGACCTTTTCCACCCTCACGAGTGCAGCATGGACCCTGACGCCCACGGCCACCGCCGTCTGGATGCTCCAGGAGGGAACTACCGCATCCCTCTACCGAACTATTTCCATTGTGGAAAAGGATCCAGGACGCTTCGCCATCACGGCCTTGAGCCATGACCCCACGAAATACGCCCTCATCGAATCGAACCTCATTGCCGTGGGAACAACGGGCCCTTCCACCGCTGTCCCCGCCGTGACCGGCCTCGCGGCGGTCGAGTCGGTGCAAACCCTCACGGATCGGGTTTCCCACATCCTGACGGCCTCCTGGGGCCCCGCAACGGGTTCTTCCCCCACAGGCTACAACGCCGCGATCAGCCGGGAGTATGGGCCCTGGAACGACATGCCCGTCAGCGGGCTTTCTGCCGTGGCGTCCAACCTGGAGCCCGGGTCCTACCGGATCCGCGTCTTCGCGCTCTACGGGACCAGCCAATCCGCTTTTAACGAGGTATCGGCCACCGTCACGGATGGACCTGTCGGAAGCGCAGTCGGGGACCTCAACTCTCCCAATGCGTTGACCAACCTGGAAAAGGGTCTCCTGGTCCAGAAGTGGAACGACGAAGCCCAGACCAAGACCCAACTTGATGCTCAGGCTTCCACCTACACCGTCAGCGCCACCGCCTACGACAATGCCGTAGTCGCCCTCTCAACGGGCCTCATCGCTGCTGGCGCCCCTTCCAACTGGGCAACCTCATGGCCTGATGGGACCACGTTCACGGCAACGGGGATTGTAGGGTCCCTCTCCACCTGGTGGGCCAACATCGCCAGCACCAGGGCCGCACTTCAGGGCGCGATCAACGCCAAGATCGCTGTGAATGCTTCTAGCGATGCCACCACGAAGGCCAACGCGGCCCAGTCCGCCGCCATTGCCTCTGCCGCCACGGACGCCACGACGAAGGCGAACGCCGCCTATTCCTCAGCCGTGTCCTCAGCGGCGACGGATGCCACCACCAAGGCCCTGGACGCCATCAACAAGAGCCAGCTCCACGCCGTCGCCTGGGCCTCCAGCGCCCTCCCCACCCTCCCGAACGGGACCTACCCTGCGGGCTACCTCGCGCAGACCACGGACAACCGAAAGTTCCAGGTGAACGCAGCCGGGAACGCATGGGGGGAAATCACTCAGGCGGCCATCGGCATATTCGGGCAGGTTGTGGCTTCCCAGATGGTGCTGGCGAACCTGGACAACCTGATCCCCAACCCGACGAGTGAACAGGCCGCGCCAGCAGGTGGATGGCCAAGCGGAGCCTATGAAGCGGCGGCGCTCTACACCGGAAGCGCACGCACCGGGAACCAATGCCGATCCATTCTCTCAACGGGAACATCTGCGCAGCTCGTGGCCATCACCCCCGTCATCCCTTGCACCGTGGGGGACCAGGTTTATCTGTCCGCATGGATGCTGGTGAACCAGGCATCCGATTCCGGCCATGGCGGTTTCTATGTGTCCTTTACCAACGCAAACGGGAGCGAGGTAGCAGGGTATTGGATCTACGGGTCGGGCCTCAATTGGTCAAATTATGTCCAGGTTGCGACCAACCTCACGGCCCCGGGTGGTGCCGTGGGCTACCAGGTAACCATCGGATGCAACGGTGCCCCGTCTGGGTATCGCTATTATTGGGACGACTTCTACCTTCGCCGCATGGCCGATTCCAACCTCCTTGTGGATGGGGCCGTCACCGCGCAGAAGGTAGCCGCCAAGGCCATCCTTGCGCAGAACATGGTCCTTGCGAATCTGGACAACCTGATTCCCAACCCGAACAGCGAAGCCGCAGCCCCGTCTGGGGGATGGCCGTCCGGTGCGTGGGAGGCCGTGAATACGGTAGTCGGCGGCATCGGGGCTTCTCTCGCATGGGCGGGAACTGGTAGCAGGGTTTTCCCTGGAACGGGGAATTTCGTCCGGAATCAGATTGCAGAATTCCCCGCGAATGAAGGGGACCAGTATTATTTTGAGGCCCAGACCTATCAGGATCAGACCAATTCCAACGTTCTGGCCTCAATCTCAATCGACTTTTGCGATGCTTCGGGATCTCCCATCGGCACATCGCCGTCCGCCTCCAGGTCGGTGAATAGCGGATGGGTGAAACTGTCTTTTGGGTCCACCGCGGCCCCTTCTGGGACCGTCAAGGCCAAGGTTTACTTGGGTTCCCGCTCGAACGTGGGCTACTACGGGTCTTTCGATAACCTGTATTGTCGCCGCATGGCCGACGCCAACCTCATCGTGGACGGGGCCGTCACTGCCCAGAAACTTGAAGCCGTGCTGGCGATCCTGGGAATCATCAAAGATCCCAACTACATTCCGGGAAGCACGGGCAATGTCCCAACGGGGTTCAAACTGTCGGGCCCTGCCTTCACCACCACGTTCATCGACGGCACCACGGATGCCAACTGCCACATGGAGATGGCGGGGACAGGGAACTTCGGAGGCTACAAGGTCGCCACCGTGAACACCCGCGTATTCCAGACCTACAACCGAATCAGCAACGGCTTCTTCTACCGCAACCTCGCCCCCTGGGCTACCACCGCTGGACTCTTGGCCTACAACACCACCAGTAGCGGGACCGGAACCGGAAGCGCGATGCTGACGGTCACCGGCACGTTCCTTGGGGTCAACGACAGCCTCAGCCAAACCTTCATCTCGCCGGCCCTCCAGCCGGGGCAGACCGTGACCCTGGATTTCAAGACCGGATGGGCCACGAACAGCACCAGCGGCCTCTCCAACAGCTATGTGAAGGCCTACATCGTCAACCTCTCCACCGGCACGGAAACGCTCCTTGCCACCTACAACTACACCCACAGCGGCCAGAGCCTCGCCTGGACCCAGCGAAGCGTCTCAATCACCTCGTATGTGAGCGCGGGAGGGGAGTTCGGGATCCGGCTGGAGTGCGATGTCGAGGACAACAACAGCACCACGAAGACCGCATCCCTCTATGTGGATGAGGTAAAGGTCATCATTTAGGAGGCCCTATGGACCTGCAAACCCTCGCCAACCAACGCGCCGCCCTCCAGGCCCGGCTTTCCGTCCAGGAGGATATGCAGCGGGACCTTGCCACGCAGACAAGTGCGACCCGCACGGAACTCCAGGCCGTCAACGACCAGATCAACGCGCTCCTGACCGCTGCGCCGATCCCCACGGCACCCGTGCAATGAGGCCCGCTCTCATGGCCCTGTGGGGGCTCCTGACTTGGCTCATCGCGGAAGTGGTCGTCTTCCTGCCCCTCTACCTCCTGGGTGTGGTATTCATGTGGCCGCTCCTGAAATGGGCACCCAAGCGGCTCAAGGAATCCAACATCAATCGCGGCCAGTTCGTCTACGGCTTCCTCTGGCCCTGGCTGGATGAACTCTTCGGAAACCGGGAAGATGGGCTACTTCCTGAATGGTGGGCCCTCCGCGAAGGCACTGCCTACGGATGGTTCTTGCGAAACCCGATCTGCAACATGCGATTCTGGCCCCTGGTATCCACGCTGCCCAAACCCACGGTGAAATGGATCGGAAATGCGGCCTGTGTGCCTCCCAGCGGCGTCCCAGGGTGGTTCCTGGCATGGCAGGGTGGGTATGTGGGCTTCCTCTGGCAGTGCCGCTCCTGGGGACTGTGGGCGGGCTGGAAATTGAACCCGAGGGATGCGACCTTCATCCTCCCCGACGATTACCGCACCCATGGACTCGGAACGGCGTGTCAACTCATGAGGTTCTAGGTGGCCAAGACCAAGGAAGCCCCAGCACCAACCCCCAAAGCACCGGCCCAGGAAGCGATGGAGCGGGCGCTTGCCGAAGGTGAACGCAGGACCCAGGAATACGAGGCCACGCTTGACCCTCGGCAACGTCCGGCATGGAATCCGCTGAATCTGTGCATATCGTGATGAGAATCACGCTGATAACCGCATAAACTCCCTTATCCCATGGGAGATAACGTGGAAATTACACCCATCCAAACAACCGTCCCGACACCGACCGCCAAGCCTCTGTCCCTAACCAAGGATGATTTGGGGACCATCTCGACCAACAATGACACTTCTGGGACCGGTGGGCCTACCACCCCGATTCTTTCGGATGTCGGCTGCAACGTGAATAAGATCGGGTGACACCGTGCGGCGGAACCACGTTGGAACGTGGGTTCTGCTGTTCGTGCTAGCCGTCGAAAGCGTTCACACCATACCTCTTCGGCAGCGGTATTTCCTGCGCCTCCCAAGCGACCATGGCTTCGGGTGGGTCTACCTCTATGCGATCCTAGGTCCGCTCCTGGTGGGGCTGATCTACGTCCTCTGTGCGCCCATGTTGTGGACCTATGTTGAGGATAGCCGCTGGCGCTACCGGTGGAACCCGAAGGGCATCCTGATTGCGGGCTCCGCGTGCCTGGGAATGCATGCGCTGGATTACGGGGCCTTTTACTGGCTGTTCAAGGGGAAGCCTCCAGGGTCCGTCTGGAGCAACATCCTGTTCACCCTGGGGATCCTAGGCTTTGCCGGATTCCTGTCCACGACGATGAACGGGCTGGAAATGGCCAGGTCCAAGCACCGGAGGCGGGCCGACGAAACCGCAAAGGCCCTCCTGGATGCCAGGGCCAGGCTCATCGCGTCCCAGGTGGATCCCCATGCCATGTTCAATATTCTGGACGGCGCCGGATACCTGATAGACGAAGACCCAGAGCTTGCCAAAACGATGCTGGACGCTTCGGCGGACTACCTCCGCAAGTTGCTCAAGGTGACCAAATCGGACTCTATTCCCCTGGCAGAGGAACGCGCCCTGATTCAGGAATACCTCCAGGTCCAGTCGATTCGATTGGGGGATCGGCTCCGGGTGGATTGGGACTGGCCAGTCAAATTTGACGGGGTGCCCATCCTGCCTATCCTTATTCAGCCCTTGGTGGAGAACGCTATAAACCATGGTATATGGCCCTCGAAGACTGGAGGGATCCTTTCCTTGAAATCGAGGCGCAAGGGGGCAAGCCTGGAAATCACCGTGGGCAATACCGGGGAGCCCATGCACCAGACCCAGCGCAAAGGTGCCACAGGGCTTGAGAACGTGCGACAAAGGCTGGCCCTCGCATATGGTCCCAGGGCCTCATGTGAGTTGTGTTCCCGGGATGGATGGACGCTGGCTATAATCACCCTCCCACTGGAGCCCTGATGCGATGCCTGGTTGCGGATGATGAGCCCTTTTCCAGGGCGAAGATGAGCAAATACCTACGCGAACTAGGGTGCGAGGTGATCTATGAATGTGGGGATGGGGAATCCGTAGTGGATTGGATCACCGCGAACCCTACTGCGGTGGACGCGCTCTTCCTGGATATCCAGATGCCTAGGGCGTCAGGGTTGGACGTTCTTGATACGATCCAGGACCGGCAAATTCCGGTCGTGTTCGTGACGGGTCACCGGGAATACGCAATCAGCGCCTTTGACCTTGCGGCATCGGACTTCCTGGAGAAGCCCATCACCCTGGAGAAGGTGCGGAGGGCCGTGGAGCGGGTGAAGGGCGATGCGATGCTCTACCGGTACCACGGGGAGGTTCACTGCGTCACCGTGAAGACCAGCCGCACCACCCAGGCCCTTGTCCCCATCACGGCGGTTGAATCCTTCTCTGTTTCCGATCGCATGGTCACAGCCAGGATCATCGGGGATCCCCAGGATCATGAGGTGGTGGGGCACCGGACCTTGAAGTCCGTGGAAGACGCCTTCCCGAGGGAGCAATTCAAGGCCGATGGCCGGTCTAAGATCATCCGGATGCTGTAGATCCGTTCATGGCGTTCAACGGGAGCGGATTTCCGTTCATCCCCAAAATTTGGAGCGAAACCGGCTCGGGTGCGGTTCCCTCCATCGCGGTTGCGGACAATTTTGACCACCGGTAAAAAGAGGGCTGGAGATTCAGCCATGAACCGAGAAAATGCAACCGCCATCTTGGCCTCAGCTACCCGCGCCTCAGAGAACGCCCTAGAGCTTTACCTTTCCCTCACTGAAGCCCACAAGCGGGACCTGAGCCGGATTGCCTGGGTTCTGTTCTTGGAGGCATCTACGGCGGCGGACAACCTGGATGGCATCGACATGCTGGATGGGACTCTGGAGCATTCGATCCTAGGCATCGCGGAGAGGGGGTCATTCCTGGCGCTGTCGCTTCACGGGCTCCTGGTCCAGGAAAGGGATGCCTCTGGAGCCCTCGCGGCCTGGACGATCTATGAAGAGGCCCGGGTAAGTGCGGAACGGATGGGGGATGATATGGGGGTGGAAGTCGAACTTCCCGGATGAGCCCATTTCTCCCGAGAGTGGAACAAGAGTGGAACCGTGGCATACTCAAATGTCACAAGCCTAATCAAAACAGCAAACCATTGAACAAGCATTGATATGGTCAGTATGTCCATGATGGGAGTGTAAATCTTTTGTCCACCTCGACCGCGGAAAGCTTCAAGGAATGGCTGCGGACCGCGGCCCTGGACCTGGGGTTCGCCCGGGTCGGCTTCGCCTCCTGCGAGCCCTTCGACCGGGAGCGCCTTTCCCGGTGGTTCGCGGAGGGCCGGGGCGGGCTCCTGCCCTACCTGCTTCCCGGGGCCCTGGCGGACCCCGCCTCGGTGATGGAAGGGGCGCGCACGGCCCTGGTGGGATTCTTCCCCTACGCCCGGCCCGGAGCCGTGCCCGGGGCCGCGCCGGGCTCCCTGAAGGTCAGCCGCTACCTCTGGGGCCCGGACTACCACCGGATCCTGAAGCCCCGGCTCAAGGCCCTCCTCGCCAGGGCCCAGGAGCTGCGCCCGGGGCTCCAGGGGCGGGTCTGCGTGGACACGGCGCCCATCCTGGAGCGCCAGCTGGCCGCCAGGGCGGGCCTGGGCTGGCAGGGCAAGCACACCCTGCTCATCGCGGGCAAGGCCGGCTCCTGGGGCTTCCTGGGGGTGCTGCTGCTGGACGCCGACCTGCCCCCGGACCGGCCCTTCCCGGGGGAGCGGTGCGGCTCCTGCACCCGGTGCCTGGAGGCATGCCCCACCGGAGCCCTGGAGCCCTTCGCGCTGGATCCCCGGCTCTGCCTCACCACCTACACCGTGGAGACCGAGGCTCCGCCGCCCCCCGCGGTGGAGGCGGCCCTGGCCGGGACCCGGTGGGCCGCGGGCTGCGATCTCTGCCAGGAGGCCTGCCCCTGGAACCGCGCGCCCCTGTGGGGCGACGAAGGGCTGTGGGGAGGGCCGAGCCCGCTCCACACCCAGCCCGCGGAGGCGGGGGTCATGGGCGTGGGCCGGTGGCAGTCGCTGACCCGCGGGACGGCGCTGAGGAGGGTCCGGCACCGGCACTGGCTGGCCACCCTGGGGAGGATATTGGGCTAGGGCGGGTTTCCTTGTTTATTCCCAAGCCGTTTTTCTATAACGTGGCACGAGGGGAAACCCACCGGAGAGCACCTAGATGGCAATCAAGAATTTCACGGTCCAGGACGCGATGTCGATGTACGGCGTCAAGGAATGGGGCTATGGTTTCTTCGGCGTGAACAGCAAGGGCCACCTCGTCGTCCATCCCACCCGGGACGAGAACCTGTCCTGCGACGTGTTCGACATCGTGCAGCACCTGCGCAAGAAGGGCGTGGACACCCCGCTGATCCTGCGCTTTCCCCAGATCCTGGCCGCCCGGGTCACGGAGCTCAACGAGGCCTTCCACAAGGCCATGCGGGAGTACGACTACGCCGGGAGCTACCAGGGCGTCTACCCGGTGAAGACCAACCAGATCAAGGAGGTCGTGGACCAGGTGGTGAAGGCGGGCTACAAGTACCGCTACGGCCTGGAGGCGGGCTCCAAGCCCGAGCTGATGATCGCGCTGTCCATGAACCTCCACCCGGACGCCCTGGTCACCTGCAACGGATACAAGGACGAGACCTTCATGCGCATGGCGCTCCTGGCGCGCAAGGCCGGGCGCAACGTGCTCATCACCGTGGAGAAGATGACCGAGCTGCCCATGATCCTGAAGGTGGCGAGGGAGCTCAAGGTGGAGCCGCTCCTGGGCTTGCGCTTCAAGCTCAACGCCATGGGCAGCGGGAAGTGGGAGAGCTCGGCCGGGGACCACTCCAAGTTCGGGCTCAACACCCAGGAGCTGCTGGAGGCGGTGGAGACCCTGGAGAAGAAGGGCCTCCTGGACTCCGTCGTGGAGCTGCACTTCCACATCGGCAGCCAGATCACCGACATCCGCCGGGTGAAGACCGCCATGAAGGAGGCCACCCGGATGTACGCCAAGCTCTACAAGCGCGGCGTGCCCCTGAAGTACCTCAACGTGGGCGGCGGCCTGGGCGTGGACTACGACGGCAGCCGCACCACCTTCAGCTCCTCCATGAACTACACCATCGACGAGTACGCCTCCGACGTGGTGTACACCACCCAGGACGTCTGCGCCCAGGAGCAGGTCCCCGTCCCCAATCTCCTGAGCGAATCGGGGCGGGCCATCGCGGCCTTCCACGAGGTGGTGGTGGTGGACATCATCGGCCTCATCGACACCACCCACACCAAGTACCGGGTGGAGCTCACCGGCAACGAGCCCCAGGTGCTCAAGGAGCTGGCCTACACCCGGGACAACCTGTCGGTGAAGAACTTCGCCGAGATGTACCACGACGCCATCACCCAGAAGGACGAGCTCATCACGCTGTTCAACCTGGGCTACCTGTCCCTGGACGACCGCGCCAAGGGCGAGATCCTGTTCTGGGAGGTGTGCCGCAAGCTCTCCAAGATCTTCAGCTACAAGAGCCTCAAGTACATCCCCGAGGAGTTCCAGGACCTCAGCAAGAGCCTGGCCGACAAGCTCATCGCCAACTTCAGCCTCTTCCAGTCCATGCCCGACCACTGGGCCATCGACCAGCTCTTCCCCGTGATGCCCATCCACCGCCTCAAGGAGAAGCCCACCATCTCCGCCACGCTTTGCGACATCACCTGCGACAGCGACGGGAAGATGGAGAAGTTCATCGACCTCAAGGACGTGCGGGACGAGATCAGCCTGCACGAGCCCAAGGGCGGCGAGCCCTACTACCTGGCCTTCTTCCTCACGGGCGCCTACCAGGACATCCTGGGCATGCGCCACAACCTCTTCGGGGCCCCCACCGAGGCCCACGTGGTGGTGAACGAGGACGAGGACTTCAAGGTCCAGCAGATCATCCCCGGCGACACCATGGACCACGTGCTGCGCAGTGTCCACTACGACCCCGACGAACTGGTGGAAGGCCCCACCCGCCGCCGCCAGAACAAGAGCGACGCCGGCGAGGCGCTGAAGGCCCTCCTGACCCAGCAGCGCAGCCTCCCCACGTACCTGGACACGAACGAACGTTAGCGGGGCGCTCGTCCGGGACACGGGCGCCTCCCTGATCCAGGGGTGTACGTGGCGGGAATGGGCGGGCGTCAGGGGGTTGGGGGGAAGAGGAGCTTCACCCGCTCCACGTGCTGCTCCATTTCGCGGTGGAGGAGGGCGGCGCCGCGGCGGACCAGGTGCATGGCGGATATGGACTGGCGCGTCTCGTCGAGGTGGCGGGGGTCGGAGGGATCCTTCACGAGGCGGTGGATGCCGGAGACGAGGCGGAGGATGTGGACTTCCTGGTCCCCGGGGCCGGCGGGGACCTCGGGGGCGTGGTGCCGCCGGCAGATGTCCTGGAGGGGGGCGGGGAGGCCCCAGATCCCGTGGACGGCGCAGCCGATCTCCACGTGGACCCGCTCCAGGACCTCGTCCACCACGGGGTCGGGCAGGGGGGCCTCCACCTCGCCGGCGATGACCAGGGCCGCCAGGGAACGCAGGGCCAGGGACTTGCCCAGGTCGTGGAACATGCCCGCCAGGAAGGCGCTGTCGGCCCGGCCCACGTGCTGCTCGAAGGCGAACTGGCTCGCGCCGAAGGCCACGGCCATGGTGTCCAGGAAGAGCTCCGACCACCGGGTGCCGAAGACCTCGTACTCCACGCGGAGGCCCACGTCGAACAGGCTCCGCCCCGCGACGCCCGCGGCGATCTCGCCCACGCCGCGCAGGCCGATGCGCATGACCGCCATGCGCATCTCCGTGATGTCCGATCCGCGGTTGTAGAGGGCCGAATTGGCCACGCGCAGCACGTTGATGGAAATGGCCGGGTCGGGGCTGATGGCCTTGAGGAGCCGGGCCATGTCCACGTCGGGCTCGTTTAGCAGGTCGATGATCCGCACCGCCAGGGCGGGGAAGGAGGTCGGGTCGGGGCGGTTCCGGGAGAAGTGCTCCAGGACCCGGGGCGCCAGGAGATCCACCTGCTCCAGCTCCGCCGGCGACAGGGGCCGCGGCGGAGGCGTGGCGGCGCCGGAGAGGATGGCCCAGGGCCCGTCGAAGGGATCCGGCGCCGGGGCGGGAGCGGGAACCGGCACCTCAGCCGGGGCCCCCGCGGGCGGGGTCCGTTCCCGGAAGAAGAGCCTGAAGGGGTTGATCACTCCCCCATGGTAGTGAAGGAGGTCCCGCCTGTCAGTCCCAGTCCTTGCGGGCCCGGTCCTTCTTCACGGCTCCGGCGCGCTTCTTGACGATGAGGCGCACCGTCCTGCTGGACCGGGTGGGGCGCGTGGGCCGGCGCGGAACCGGGGCCTTGAGGGACTCCAGCACGGCCTGGGCCACCTTGGAGCGCGCGTCCTCGAGGTTGAGGAGCTGGTCCCGGGTGCGCGAGCTGGTGACGATCCAGCGCCCCTCCGCGTCCAGCTGGTTGCGCACCTTCGCCCGCAGGCGGTCCAGGGACGCGGGATCCAGCCCCTCGATGAGGGCCAGGTCCACCCGAACCTCCACCTTGGAGGCCACCTTGTTCACGTTCTGACCCCCGGGGCCCCCGGCCCTCACGGCCTTCACCTGGAAGGCGGCGGCGGGGATGACCACGGCGCCCGTGACGTCGAGGGCGTCCATCAGTTCGTGATCTGGAAGAGCCTCTCGAACCGCACCACTTCCAGGAGGCTCATGACCGGCTGCGAGGGGCGGTGGAGGACGACGGCCACCTGGCGCGTCTCGGCGGACTCCCGGAGGAGGAGGATCATGCCCAGGGAGCTGGCGTCGAGGTAGGTGACCTTCTCCATGTCCAGGACGATGCGCTCCAGGGGCCCGGATTCCAGGGCTTCCCGGGTGCAGGCCTTGAAGCCCGGATGCGCTTCGAACGTGAACCTGCCCTCGAGTCCGATCGTCGCCGTGAGGCCCTCAATCCGGCTCGTGAAATTCATGCGTCCCTCCAAGGCGTCCCAGCCAGCATACCCAGGGGCGGCCCGGTTTGCTATTCTGGCGGTTCCTGCCCCCCGGATCGGAACCGCCCCATGCCCCTTTCGCTGCCGTTCTCAACTGGCCAACTGGTGGTCGCGGTGCTCCGCGAGCCGAGGGAGCGCATGTGGGGCAGGCTCCTGGGGCTGGAGGCCTCCGGCCTCGCCCTGCGGGGCCTGGACCTGCGGGTGTGGGAGGAGGTGCTGGCCATGGTCCGCCGCGGGGAGGACGACCAGGTCGCGCTGGGGACGCGGTTCTTCCCCATGCACCGCGTGGAGTCGCTCTACCTGGACGAACCCAGCTCGGGGGTGCCGAGCCTGGGGGCCGACTTCCTCCAGCGCACGGGCCGGGACCCCGGGGACTTCCTCCGGGATCTGTGAAAAGGGGGAGGCCTGGCCCAGGCCTCCCCGATCCTGCAGGCTGTCGCTACTTGGCCTTCTCCAGCTGGTTGACGCCCTTGTTCACCTGGTGGCGGCCCGCGGCCTTCACCCGGCGGCCCTGGCGCACTTCGGCCTTGCCCTTGGCCTCGGTGCGGTCGGCCTTGGCATCCAGGCGGGCGGCGGCACCGGCCTTGCCCTCGGCGGCGAGCTGGCCGGCCTTGGCCTCCTCGCGGCCGGCCCGGCGTTCGGTGGCCTTTCCCTTGGCCACTTCGGCCTGGCCGCGCACTTCCTTGCGGGTGCCGTGCTTGATGTTCTTCTCGCCGCGGTGCTCCAGCTGCTGGCTGGTGGGGGCGGCGGGCTGGGGCGCCGGCGTCTGGGCCACGAGGGCCGCGCCGATGAGGCCGGCTGCGATGAGGATGCCGAAGGTGCGGGTGTTGGCCATGGTGATCTCCTTGTGCGGGCTGGGCCGCGGTGGGGTTCATCCCCGCCGAGCAGGGAGCAGGAAGAATGCCAAATGGCAAGTTGTTTTGATTCAGCATTACACAAAGGTTTAAGGCCTTTTTTCGAGGGGCCTTCCCCGGGCGCGTTGCATTCGGCCACACCGGGATGCAAGGTTCCGCAGCGGCGCCGTGAGAGGATGGGGAGATGAAACGACTGGCCCTCTTCATCTCCGGCACCGGGGGCAACGCCCTCAACCTCCTGGAGGCCTGCGCCTCCGGGCGGGTCCCCGCGACGCCGGTCCTGGGACTGTCCTCCAGCGCCAGGGCCGCGGGCGTCGAGCGGCTCGCGGCGCGGGGCCTCGGGGTCGCCGTGGTTGCGCGGTCCGCCTTCGACGACGACCGGGCCTTCACCCTGGCCTGCCTCGACCGGGCCGAGGCGGCGGGAGCGGACGTGATCGCCCTCTGCGGATGGCTGAAGAAGCTGGATCTGCCCGCGGCCTGGGAGGGCCGCATCCTGAACATCCACCCGGGCCTGCTCCCGGCCTTCGGGGGGCCGGGGATGTACGGCATGCACGTGCACCGGGCCGTGCTGGAGGCGGGCGTCGCGGAATCGGGCTGCACCGTGCACGTGGTGGACAACGTCTACGATCACGGCCGCATCGTGGCCCAGGCCCGGGTGCCCGTCCTGCCCGGGGATACGCCCGAGGCCCTGCAGCAGCGGGTGTACCAGCAGGAGATGGCCCTCTACCCGGCGGCGCTGCGGGATTTCCTGGCCTCCCTCTGATAGGCTGGATCCAGCGGATTGCTTGGGAGACACCATGTCCAAATTGCGTGTGGCCGTCGTCGGAGTGGGCAGCCTGGGCCAGCACCATGCCCGGATCGCGGCCGGATCGGAGGCCACCGAGCTGGTGGCGGTGGTGGATCCCGGCGAGGCCCGGGGCCGGGAGATCGCCGAGAAGTTCGGCACCGCCTGGGCGCCGGACATGGGCCAGGTCCTGGACCGGGTGGACGCCGTGCAGATCGCCGCGCCCACCGGGTTCCACCACGCCCTGGGCCTCGAGGTGCTCAAGGCCGGCAAGCACGTGATCATGGAGAAGCCCCTGGCCGCCACCCTCGACGAGGGCAAGGCCCTCCTGGGGGCCCTGGCCGGGGCCCGCCGGGACCGGCCCGGGCTCGTGGCCGCCGTGGGCCACCTGGAGCGCTTCAACCCGGCCGTGACGGCCCTGCGCTCCCTGGGCATCAAGCCCCACTTCGCCGAGGCCATCCGGGTTTCGCCCTTCCCCATGCGCAGCATGGAGGTGGACGTGATCATGGACGTGATGATCCACGACCTGGACCTGCTCCTGGCGCTCATCGGGCGCCCCGTGGTGTCCGTGGAGGCCGTGGGCGTCCCGGTGCTCACCAAGTACGCCGACCTGGTCAACGCGCGGCTCCGGTTCGAGGGCGGCGCCTTCGCCACCGTCACCGCCAGCCGCGTGGCCCGCAAGAAGGAGCGGGTGCTCCGCGCCTTCGGGACCCGGGCCTACGCCAGCCTCGACTTCGCCGCCCAGAAGCTGGAAGTGCTCCGCCTGGCCATGGGCCCCGACGGACCGGCTGTCCTGCCCGACGTCATCGATATCGTCGAGGGGGAGCCCCTGAAGCTCGAACTGGAGGCCTTCTACGCCGCGTGCCTGGGCCTCGGGGAGGACCTCTGCCCGTGGCAGGACGCCTTCGAGGCCATGAAGGTGGCCGACATGGTGCAGAAGTCCGTGGCGGAGTCCCTGGCGAACCTGAAGATCGACTAGGTGTTCTACGACCTCGCGTCCCTCGCGAAGCCCCTGGTGACCGCGCCCCTGGCGCACCGGCACCTGGACCTGGACGAGGACCGGCGCGGGGAGCTGGGCTTCCTGGACCGTCCGGAGCCCCTCACGGTGCGCCAGCTCCTGAGCCATTCCGCGGGCCTTCCGCCGTGGCTCCCCTTCACGGGGGAGCCCCTCGCGGCCCAGCTGGCGCGCGGATTCCCCGCCGGGGCCCATCCCAAGCTGGTCCGGGGGACCCCCGGCACCAGCCTCTATTCGGACCTGGGCTACCGCCTCCTGGCGGAACTGCTGGAGCGCAGGACGGGCGTGCCCTTCGCGGAGCTGGGGGCGGCCTCCTCGGGCCTGGAGCCCGCGCCCTGGCGCGAAGCGCCGGCCTACGCGCCCCAGGGCCCGGACCTGGACATGTGGAAGCTCGCCGAACCCGCGCTGCCCTTCCCGCCCCGGGACCCGCACCTGCCCAACGACGCCAACGCGCGCGCGGGAATGCGCGGCCACGCCGGGTTCGGGACCGACGCCGCGGGCCTGCGGGCCTCCCTGGAAAGGTGGGTCGCCTCCGGCGCGCCCCTGCTCATGGCCCGGGACGCGGCGCGGGGCGCCGACGGCTCCCGGTGGGGCCTGGGCCTCCAGCGGGCCTTCACCGGCCCCGGGCGCTTCGGGGAGCTCCTGGAGGGCGTGCGCCGGGAGGGGGTCCACGTGGTGGAGTGGGACCGGGACCGCCTTTCGCCGGCCGTTCCCGATTCGGGACCGGGGCCGGCATCGGCCTTCTGGTACCACCTGGGGTTCACGGGGCCCGCGCTCTTCTTCCGGCCCGAGGATGGCCTCTGCGTGGCCGTGCTGGCCCATCGCGTGGGTCCCGGTGGCGGACTGCTGGACGCCGCCCAGCTCCAGGCCCGGAGGATGGAGGCGCTTTCCGCCTGGCTCTGACCTACCGGCTCCACCGGTAGGCCAGTTCCGCGAAGTAGCGGAAGCCGTTCCCGGCCGCCCCCGGCACCCAGCCCACCGCGGAATGCCGCGTCCAGGAGGCCCCGGCGCGCAGGGTCGCCGCCGGGGCCACCTTCCAGGCCAGGTCCTGCTGGAGGCCCTGGAAGGCGTCGTTGGCGGGGCTCAGGGACGGGTGGGCCGCGTTCCAGAGTTCCGGTGCGTCCCGGAAGGGGCGGATGCCCACGAAGACCCAGGTGCTCGACGACAGGCGGGAGCCGAGGTCCAGCTCCACCTTGGCCACCGTGGTGTTGGCCTCGCCGCCCAGGGCCTCGCCCAGGGGGTCGCCGTAGGCGTAGAACCCGGAAGGATAGACGGAGTTCACGAAGGACCGGTAGGAGATGCCCGGAGGGTTGGAAGTGTCGTGGTGTTCCAGCCCGAAGCGCACCCCGGGCCACTCCAGGAGGATTCCGATGGTATCGTTGGGGGCGATCAGGTTGGGCGCCACATAGCTGTCCTTCCTGTTCCACACCGCGGAGGCGCTGAGGCCCTTGACGCTCCGCCAGGTCCCATCGATTTCCTTGCCGAGGTAATGGATCGGTCTCCGGGCCAGCACCTTCCACTGGAGGAGGACCCCCTTGCTGCCGCGGCTCACGTAGATCCAGGCCTTCTCGCTGGAGGTGGCGCGGGCGAGCCAGTCGGCCCGGAAGCGCATGCCCACGTCGAAATTGGTGGAACTGGCGGCCCCGTTCACGAGGGTGGGCTGGGGGTGGTTGGGGTCGTTGAAGTCCACGCCGCCCTCGGCCAGGGCGTCCTTGGTGCCCGTGATGGCGGTGAGGTACTCGCCCAGGCTGTAGCCCCGGGTCATGGGCACGCCGTCGCGGTTGCCGCCCCAGAGGACGGTCCAGTTGAGGTAGAACTCCACCTTCCCGTCCCGGGACCGGGCCTGGGTCCTCCAGCCGGAGAAGAAGGGGCTCTGCGGGTCCCCGTTCAGGGCCATGTCCGAGGCGATGGAAAGGGGCATCTGGGAGGCCGCGGGAATGGAGCGGCCGTTTTCCAGGCGTCCCGTGAACCACTGGAACCCCCATTCCCCCAGGGACCACTTCCCCAGGGACAGGTGCCAGTAGGGCGTCTCCAGGCGGAGCTTGGGGACGGGGCGCGCCGATTCGCCCAGCAGGTAGCCTCCGGTGAGACCGTAGCCCCACACCAGGGGTTCCTGCTCGAACCCCGCCGTCCAGCCTCCGGAGTGGTACCGCGCATGGCTGCGCATGACCGTGAAGTGGGAGCGGCCCTGGGCGTCGGTGTCGGCCAGGCCCTGGATGGCGAAGCTCCAGCGGCCCAGGTCGGCCCCCGCTTCCGCGGAGATCCCCGAGCCGACGTACCCGTTGCCCATGCCCAGGGAGTCCACGAGGGGGGCGGGGGGGCCATGGCGGTCCGCGGTCCACAGCCCCGCCCCGTACCAGGCCGCGCCCGGGGGCAGGCCGGATCCCAGCTCCTCCCTGCGGTTCCAGCCTTCGGGAGCCTGGGCACAGAGGGCGAGCCCCGGCACGGCGACCAGGAGGCAGCGGAAGAGGCCGGTGCGGTGCGGGATCATTCAATTCTCCAAGTAACCGGTCGTGTTCCGTTGGTGATCAGATGCCAGGGCGGGGGGCTTGGTTCCAGGCCGGGTCCCTCAAACCCCGGCGGAGGTCGAAGGGGGCCCCACCTGCTCCCCCCGGGCCTCCAGGGCCAGGGCATGGAGGATGTTGGCGGCGCGCAGCGGCGTGATGCGGTGGGCGCCGCCTCCGCGGGGGTTTCCCGGGCGTTCGCCCTCGCCGAGGCCCATGGCGGGGCCCCGCACCGCGACGGAAAAGGGTCCCTGGGGCTGGATGAGGTGCTCCAGCGACATGTTCATGAGGGTCACGGTGGGCCTTCCCGCCCCCGCGCTGCAGTGGGACAGGCCCGTGTCCACCCCGACGCAGCCGTACGCGTGGTACTGCACGGCGCAGGCCTCGGGGATGGTGGTCTGGCCCGTGAGATCGATGGTCCCGGGGGCCAGGGCGGCCAGTTCCGAGGCCAGGGGCTTCTCGTCGGGGCTGCCCAGGAGGACCGTGGCGAATCCCTGGTCCATGAGGAGCTGGGACAATCCGGGCCAGTTCTCGTGCTCGGGGAACCAGCGCTTCTCCTCGCCCCGGGTTCCGAAGGCCAGCACCACGTACGGCCTTCCGTCCCAGCCGGCGCGGCGAAGGAGGGGCAGGGCGCCCTTGCCGCCCAGGAGGTCGGGGGTGATGGGCAGCCACCGGATGTCGGTCAGGCCCGTGAGCTTCTCGAGCAGGGGCTGGTAGCGCTGCACGATGTGGATTGGCAGGTCCCGGTACTTGAACGGGTGGGTGTAGAGCAGGCTCAGGTTGTTGTCGGCGATGCCGCCGCGGATGGGCACCCGGGCCATCCAGGCGGCCAGGATGAGCCGCACCGACTGGCTGAGGTTGATGACCGCCACGGGGCGGTCCTTGCGCCAGCGCCGCAGCAGCATCCAGGGGTCGGGCTTGCCCACGCCCCCGGTCTCGATGACGCTCTCCGCGATGACCGATTCCGCGGCCTCGCTGAAGACCGCCGCGCCGATGGCGTGGCCCACGGCCACCCACTTGAGGGTGACGCCGAGCTCCGCGGCCGCGGCGTTCCATTCCCGCTGCAGGCTGCCCAGGAAGGGCAGTGCGAAGATGACGTCCCCCAGCTGCCTGGGAAAGCGGATCCACACCTCGGGCAGGGCGTCGCCCCGCCGGAGGCTCTCCTTGAGGGCCTGGGTGCCGTTCGCCTTCATTTGGCGTACAGGGCGATGACCCGCTCGATGGCGCCCGCGCAGGCCGCGCAGAACGGAACGTCGTCGCGCGTGAACATGATGCAGTCCTCCTGGGCGCGGAAGTAGCCCGTGCCCTCGTAGTTGCAGCCCTCGAAGGCGCCCACCTTCCCGGAGTGCGCGTCGGTGCCCAGCAGCCGGGTCTCGAAGACCTTCTCCTCCTCGAAGAGCGCGTCCATCTCCGCCTCGGGGCGTTTCGTCGCGCGAAGCTCCCGGCGGCGGGCCTGGGTCTCGTGGCTGGACTTCTCGAAGGCCTCCTTCTTCCAGGGCGTGGGCAGGGGGGTGCCGGGCTTGACGAGGGACTTCCACTTGGGGGCCTTGGGGTCGGCGGTGGCGTTGAGCTCCCAGGGCTCGGGGCGGTCCTTGGAACTCTCGTAGGCCACGTCCGAGGTGTAGTACTCGTCCGCCAGGCCCGCGAAGTGGTGGCCGAATTCGTGCACGAAGACGTAGGGCGCGTAGAGGTTTCCGGCCGCCACGGTGCTGAACTGGCCGAAGATGCCCGCGCCGCCGTAGGTCTCGCCGTTGACCAGGATCTCCAGGACGTCGTACGGGGCGAAGGAGGCCGCGTCCCGCAGGGCCCGGTTCTCGAAGGTCAGGATGTAGCGTTCGCTGCCGAACGCGTCGTAGCTCGTGCCCAGGGGGCTGCGGCGGTGGATGCCCGTGGAGGGCCGGCTCACGCCCGAGGTTTCGGAGGGCGGGCACAGGGCCCAGACGTTGAAGTCCCGGCGGTGCTCCCGGAAGGGGGACCTGGCGAAGAGGGCCTCGGTGAGCTTCCGGGCCTGCTGCTCGAATTTCGGGAGCTCCTCCCGGGTGTAGCCGTCGCCGAGGATCAGCAGGTCCACCTTCCCGGCCGGATCACCGGACCGCTGGATGGGGATCACCGCGCCGGGGGAGGGCGGCGGGGCGGAATCCACGCCCGGGTCCGCGGGGTCCAGGGAGAAGGACCAGATCTCCCGGAAGGCGTTGCGGGCGTCCCGCTTCTTGACGTTGATCTGCACCGGGCCTTCGGGGCGGGGGAAGCGCAGGGATTCCGAGAAGGTCCGCGGGGTGGTCCGGGCCTCGCCCGTGGTCTCCCACTCCCCGTAGATGGAATTGAAGCCCCGGGAGAAGAGGACCCGGTTCGTGGCCCGGTCCACCACCTCGAAGTAGTACTTGCCCAGGTTGGACGTGTCCAGGGCCTTGGCGGGATCCCCGGGCCAGGGCAGGGGCTCCAGGACGGTGCGGTCCGGGGCGAAGGTCTCGGAGGCGGCGGTGCCGGTGTGGTAGTAGTCCACGCGCATCGTCCGGGGGGCCTGGGCCGCCAGGGCCGAAGCGAGGATAAGGGCGGAAAGGGTACGGAGCATCACAAGCCTCATGGATACTCCTATACTAGGACATTCCACGAATCCCGCCGAACCGAGGTCTCCATGCTCACCCCCCGACAACGCCAGCACCTCAAGGCCAAGGCCCACCCCCTCAAGGCCAATGTCCACATCGGCAAGGCCGGGCTCACCGACGCGCTGGCCCAGGAACTCGACGTCATGCTCGAAAGCCTGGAACTCATGAAGCTCCGCCTCAACCAGAACACCCCCGAGGACGAAGCCAGCGCGGTGGAGGCGCTCACGGCCAAGGTCCCGGGCCTGGAGGTGGTCCGGGTCCTGGGCCACACGGTCCTGGTGTTCCGGGCCAGCCGCAACAAGCCCACCGCCTATCCCCTGCCCTGAAGGGAGACCCGGCGTGCCGTACCTGTCCTGGACCGAAGGGGGCGTCGTCAGGCGCCATGAAGTCGCCGACCCGGTGCAGCTGGGCCGGGATCCCGTGCTGTGCCCCGTGGCCCTGCCCGCCGACGTCAGCGTCTCCAGGACCCATGCCCTGGTGGCCAAGGTGGGCGGGAAATGGTGGATCCGCGACCTGGAGTCCCGCAACGGCACCCTGCTCAACGGCCTTTCGGTCTCCACGCCCATCGGGAGCGCCCTGGAGGACGGGGACGAGATCGGGCTCGGGGACTGGTGCCTGAAATTCACGGAAGGGTTCCCCGGCCTGGACGGCGTCAACTTCATCGAGGGCGTGGGCGACCTCTTCACCGAGATCAAGCCCGAGCCCGGCCAGGCCATGGTCCTCCTGCGGGCCCTGGAACTGCTGCACCGGTCCTCGGAGAGCCTCCTGGGGGAGGGCAGCTCGTACATCATGTTCCGCAGCATCCTCGCCGAGGCCCTGAAGCTCATGGGCGCCGAGCGGGGCTTCGTGGTGATGGTGAACCCGGACGGCACCTGGCAGAACCTGCACCGCGTGGGCGACGTGGAGGACCGGCTCGGCCTGTCCCACTCCGTGGTGGCCTACGTCCTCTCCCACCGCACGGGCGTGCTGAGCAATTCGCCCATGATCGACCCCCGCTTCGGGGGCGCGAGCCTGCTGGAACTCACCGTGGGGGCCGTGATGTGCGCCCCCCTGGAGGTGGGCGGCGAGATCCAGGGCGTGCTGTACCTGGACCGCGCCCAGCAGGGGAGGCCCTTCTCCCGGTTCGACCTGGCGCTGCTGCAGGCCTTCGTGCGCCAGGGCGCCGTGGCCCTTCGCCACACGGAACTGGTGCAGCGGGCCATGCGCCAGGCGGAGATCCAGGGCGAGTACCTGCGGCTGAAGACCCTGCACGAGCGCATCGTCAAGCGCATGGGCGAACTCCTGGGGGCCATGGGGTCCAGCCTCCGGTGGATCCAGAGCTACGCCGAGAGCGGCTACGGCGATCTGGCCGCGGTGCTCCGGCACCAGACCGGGCGCATCCAGCACCTGGTGGAATCGGGCCTGCAGGAAACCCTCCTGGAGGTGCCCCGGGAGACCCCCGTCTCCACCAGCCTCCAGGCCCTCCAGGAGGTGCTGGAGCCCGTGTGGCGGGACCTGCTCACCATCCGGAACATCCCCCTGACGCTGGAGGCGGTGCCCCCCGGCACCATCTGGGTGGCCGGGGACCTGGCCACCCAGGCCCTCATGGGCCTGGTGGAGCCCCTGCTCATGCGGGCCCCGGAAGGCACCACGGTGCAGGGCCGGTGGCTGGACCAGACCTCGGACTGGACCCTGCGCCTGGCCTTCTCCGCGGGCATGGCCATTCCCACCCCGGACCCCTGGACCCTCCGGACCCTGCAGGAATCGGGGATCCGCTGGCACTGGAACGACCAGGCCCTGTCCCTGGAATTCCCCAAGGACGTGCACCACACCCTGGACAGCCGGGCCATGCCCGTCCTCGGCCTGGTCACGGAGGAGATGGAGCTGGTGGGCCTCTTCGAAAGCGTGGCCCAGGCCGAGGAGCTCTCCCTCCACCTCCTGGAGGCCGAGCCGCCCCGGGCCCCCACCGAGCCCTTCAAGTACCTCGTCATCGACGCCAAGGGCACCGGGGACCCCGTGGGCACCGTGGAGGCCTACCGCCGCAACGCCAGCTTCACCACGGTGCCCATCCTGGTGGTGCGGGCCCGGGACGACCAGTTCCCCCGGTTCCTGGCCGTGGGCACCACGGATTGCCTGCCGGAGGGCTTCCGGTGGGAGACCCTCCACCACCGCCTGCAGGTGCTCCGGGGCCACGACGAGCTCCAGCGCAAGGCCCGGGCCGCGGAGAGGCTGGATTCCCTGCGCCAGATGGCCGGAACCCTCAAGCACGAGATCAACAACCCGCTGGCCGTGATCTCCATGCAGATCGAGCTGCTCGCCCGCAAATACCCCGACGAGCCCAAGCTCCAGAAGGTGATGGAGATGGTGGAGCGCATCCGGGTGCTGGTGCAGGTGCTGCAGAAGATGCGGGAGGCCTCCAGCGAGGACTACCCGGGCGGGGAGAGCATCTTCAAGCTAGGGTAGGAGCCGCACCCCCGCCTCGTCCGCGAAGCCCATGACCGGGACGTCCCCGGGCCCCGTGGGCAGGGCCGGGCAGTGCTGGACGCCGAACCCCGTGCCCAGCGTCACGACCCCGGGTCCCAGGGCCGGAAGGACGGCGTCATAGAAGCCCCTTCCGTACCCCAGCCGGTGCCCGTCCCCGGCGAAGGCCAGACCCGGCACCAGCACCAGCTGCACCGGCGGCACGGCGTGGGGCGCGGCCAGGGGCTCCTGGAGGCCCCAGGCGCCGGGGCCCAGGGGGCGCGGCCCCCAGGCCAGGGTCGGCGGGGCCTTCTCCACGATCCTCGGAAAGTGGAAGGTCCAGAACGGGTGCGCGTCCAGGAGGGGCCGCAGGTCGATCTCCGAGCCCAGGGGCCAGAAGGCGGCGACGGAATGGATGGCACGGGCTTCGCAGAAGGCCGCCAGGTGGCGGCAGGCCTGGGCGGACCACAGGGCCCGCTCGAGGGGATCGAGGCCGTCCCTCAGGGCCAGGTAGTGCCGCCTCAGCGCGGCCTTGCCGGACTCAGGCATAGACCTTGTACAGATTGTCGCGTTCCATGGGCTGGAAGCCGGCCTCGGTGATCAGACGCTCCAGCTCGGCCTTGGTGAGGGCCTGGGGCGTCTTGGCGCCGGCGAGGTGGGCGATGGACTCCTCGATGATGGTGCCGTCCAGGTCGTCGGCGCCGTACGTGAGCCCCACCTGGGCCAGCCCTTCGGTGATCATGACCCAGTAGGCCTTGATGTGCGGCACGTTGTCCAGCATCAGCCGGGCCACGGCGACCTCCCGCAGGTCCTGGTGGCCGGTGGTCTCGTGGATCTCGTAGGCCCGCCCCAGCTCGTTGTCCTCGATCTGGTAGGCCAGCGGGATATAGGCCAGGAAGCCGCCGGTGCGGTCCTGGAGCTCCCGCAGGCGCAGGAGGTGGTCCACCCGGTGGCGGGCCTCCTCGATGTGCCCGTAGAGCATGGTGCAGTTGGTGGGCAGACCCATGCGGTGGCTGAGTTCGGCCACCCGCAGCCAGGTTCCGGCGTCCTTCTTCCCGATGCAGATCTTCTCGCGGATCCCCTCGTCGAAGATCTCCGCGCCCCCGCCCGGGCAGCTCTCCAGGCCCGCGGCCATGCACCGGGAGATGAATTCCTCGATGGGGATCCCCGAGGCCCGGGCGTAGTAGTCCATCTCCACCATGGTGAAGACCTTCAGGTGCAGGTCCGGGAACCGCGCCTTGAGGCGCCGGAAGAGGTCCTCGAAGTACTCGATCTTGAGCTTGGGGTAGTGCCCGGCCACCATGTGCAGCTCCCGCACCCCCAGGTTCTCCGGCTTCTCCATCTCCCGGATGATCTCGTCGGCCGAGAGGACGTAGGCCCGCGGATCCCCCGGCCGGGCCTGGAACGCGCAGAACTGGCAGTGGGTCACGCAGATGTTCGTGTAGGAGAGGCGCCGGCTCACCACATAGTAGGTGTTCCTCCCGTGGAGCTTGAGCCGCACGAAGTGGGCCATGGCGCCGATGCCCGTGAGATCCGGGCTTTCGTAGAGCAGGAGGCCGTCGTCGAAGGTGAGCCGTTCGCCCCGTTCCACCTTCTCCGCGATGGGGAGGAGTCGGGGATCGGTGAGGTAGCTTTTCAATCCGAGGCTGAGGCTGTGCATGAACGTCTCCAGACACCAGTCTACCGGGGCCCGGGAAGGGGAACTATTTCTTGAAATACTAATCATTCCTGCCGGCCGGTTCCCCTGCGCGGCGCACCGGAATGCACCGTGAATGTTCATGGGGACGACCTATATTGAAGCTTGCGAGGTCGTCGACAGGGCCTGGATTCAAATAATCATCAATGGAGGTCGTTCGATGAAACACGCATTCATTTGGGGTTGCCGCTTGGCCCTCTTCGCCATCGGCGCGAGTTCCTTCCTCCTCCTTTGGGGCTAGGCCAAGAATCGATGGGCTGTTCTCGGTGATCTGGCCCTAGGTTTGACCTGAGGTTCTTTATCCTGATTTTTCCCCTGGATCCTGTTTATCCCCGTTTGAACTGCGCTGGGAGTTATCGCCACCTTCGGGTCAAGGACGTCGCGTAACGTGCGCTCCGACCCACCTCTGCCTTAGCCCTGCGGAAACAGGGATGAACGCCGATTGATGGGATGGAGTGGGATCCGCTCAACCTGGGACAGACCCTTCATCGCGAATTCAAGGCACCTTGGGTTTGGCGACAAGCCTTAGGCCGAAGCCCGTTTCATGACCCGGAGGGCCATGGACCAGACGACCATTCCGAAGACCGTCAGCTTGATGAGCTGCGGCCAGAAGGCCTCCATCCCGGCCCCCCGCAGGACGATGGCGCGGACGATGATGAGGAAGTGGGTGAGGGGGATGATCTGGGCCAGGCCCTGGAAGAAGAGGGGCATGCCTTCGATGGGGAAGATGTAGCCGGACAGGAAGACCATGGGCAGGAAGGTGAGGATGGCCATCTGGGTGGACTGGGCCTGGGTGTCGGCGGCGGTGGAGAGCAGGATGCCGACCCCCAGCATGGGGACGATGAAGAAGAGGGCGGTGGCGTAGAGCAGGGGCACGGAGCCGGCGATGGGCACGGCGAACAGGAGCCGCGCCGCCCCGAAGAGCACCGTCAGCTGCAGGTAGGCGACGCCGATGACGGGGATGATCTTCCCGAGGAACAGCTCGAAGGGCCGCACCGGGGTGACCATCACCTGGTCCAGGGTGCCCCGTTCCTTCTCCTTGACGATGCTGCCCGAGGCGTAGATGACGCAGGTCATGGCCAGGATCACGCCCACGAGGCCCGGGACGATGAAGTTGGGGCTTCGCAGGTTGGGGTTGTACCAGGGGCGCACCCGCAGGTCGATGGGGGGGATGGGCTGGGTGGCCTGGCCGTAGCCCATGCGCTGGAAGAGCAGGGTGGTGCCGCGCATCTGGGAGACGCCCACGGCGGTGGCGATGGCGTTGCTGGCGGTGGTGGGATTGGAGGCGTCCACCACCACCATGGCCTCGGCGGTGCCGCCGGACCTGAGCTTTCGCGCGTAGTCCGGGGGGAACCACACGCCCACCTGGGCCCGGCCCATGTCGATCTCCCGGGTGAAGGCGGCCTCGCTGTCCACGCGGCTCTTGAGATCGAAGTACTGGGTGGCCGCGAGGCCGTCCACGAAGTCGCGGCTCTCCTGGCTCCGGGATTCGTCATAGACGACGCAGGGCAGGTGCTTGACGTCGGTGTTCACCGCGAAGCCGAAGATGAGGATCTGGGCCAGGGGCATGACGAGGACGAAGCCGATGGTGAGCCGGTCCCTGCGCAGTTGGAGGAACTCCTTCCAGACCAGGGCCTTGATGCGGTTCCACATGATTCACCTCAGGCGTTGCCGCGGCCCTGGTCCACCAGGTCCACGAAGAAGTCTTCCAGGGAGGGGAGCTCGGGCTCCGCGGGCGCGAAGGGCAGGCCGAGGGAAGCCACGGCCTGGAGGAGCGCGGCGGGGTCCCCGCCTTCGGCATAGGTCAGGCGCACGGAGCGGCCCTGCAGCACCGCGGAGAGCACCCCCGGGATGGACCGGGCCGCCTCCTGCAGGCGGCGGTATTCGGGTGTGCGCAGGGCCATCACCCGCCGGCCCAGGCTGGCCTTGAGGTAGGCGGGGCTGCCGCTGGCCACGAGCCTGCCCCCCAGGATGAAGGCCAGGCGGTCGCACTGGTCGGCCTCGCCCAGGTTGTGGGTGGTGACGAGGATGGTCATGCCGTCGGCGATGAGGTCGGCCATGGCCTCCCAGAAGAGGCGCCGGCGCAGGGGATCCACCCCGGAGGTGGGCTCGTCCAGGAAGAGCACCTCCGGCTCGTGCAGGGTGGCCGCGGCCAGGGAAACCCGCTGGCGCTCGCCGGTGGAAAGGCCCGAGACCAGGTGGTCCCGCAGGGACCACACCTGCATCTCCTTCAGCCGGTGGGCGGTCTCGGCCCTCAGCCGGTCCCCGGAAAGCCCGTAGAGGCTCCCGAAGAAGGCCAGGTTCTCGCCCACGGTGAGGTCGGTGAGGAGGCTGGACTTCTGGCTCATGTAGCCCATGCGGGCCCGCACCCGCTGGCCCTCGGTGAACAGGTCCCGCCCCAGGGCGCGGGCGCGTCCCGAGGTGGGCGCCAGGACCCCGCAGAGCATGCGGATGGTGGTGCTCTTCCCGGCGCCGTTGGGGCCCAGGAACCCGAAGATCTCCCCCCGGCGGATCTCGAAGGAGACCCCGTCCACCGCCGTGAACTCCCCGAAGCGCCGGGTGAGGTCCTCCACCTGCAGGATGGGCTCACTCATGGAGGGCTCCCTCCTGGGCGCTGAGCACGTGCAGGAAATAGTCCTCCAGGGTGCTTTCGGATTCCCGCGCCGCGGCCACCCCGGGCAGGGCCCGGAGCCTCGCCAGGAGCGGCTCCATGGGCTGGTCCGGGAACCGGGCCCGCAGCACCTCGCCTTCGGCGAAGAGATCCAGGGGCGACAGGGCGGCCACCTGGGACCTTGCGAGCTTGCGGTCCGCCATGGTGAGGGCCGCCACCACGCCCCCCATCTCCTCCCGGAACCCGTCCAGGGTGCCTTCGGCCAGGATGCGCCCGCCGTCCATGAGCAGCAGGCGCAGGGCGTATTCCGCCTCGTCCATGTAGGGGGTGGAGAAGAGGATGGCCACGCCCTCGTCGTGGATGGCGTGGAGCATGGTCCAGAATTCCCGCCGGCTCACCGGGTCCACGCCCGTGGTGGGCTCGTCCAGGAGCAGGAGGCGCGGCGCGGGCAGCAGGGCCGAGCACAGCGAGAGCTTCTGCTTCATGCCGCCGGAGAGGGCCCCGGACATGCGGTCCCGGAAGCGGTCCAGGTCCACGGACGCCAGGAGGGACGCGATGCGGGGGGCGGGGTCCTTCAGGTCGTAGAGCCGGGCCTGGAGCTGGAGGTTCTCCTCCACCGTGAGGTCCGGGGAGAGGCTGAACACCTGGGGCACGTAGCTCAGGGCATGGCGGTCCGCGGCCAGGCGGATCCGGCCGCCGGTGGGGCGCTGGAGGCCCATGAGCATGCGGAAGGTGGTGGTCTTCCCGGCGCCGTCGGGGCCGATGAGGCCCACCAGGTCGCCCTCCTCCAGGGCCAGGTCCAGGCCCTCCACGGCCCGGGTGCCGTCGGGGTAGCGGCAGGCGAGTCCCGTCGTCTCCAGGAGGCGGGCCATGGTCACCTGCCCCGGGGCCTGAGCTTGACGTCCACGGCCACGCCGGGGATGAGGCCCTGGTCCCAGCCCCGGGCCAGGTGCACCTGGGCGGGGTAGACGAGGTTGATGCGCTCCTCGGCGGTCTCCACCATCTTGGGCGTGTACTCGGGCACGCTGTTCACCTCGTCCAGGGCCGCCTCGAAGGTGCGGCCGTCGAGGGTGGCCACCTGCAGGGGCATGCCCTGGGCCACCCGGGGCTGCAGGGGCTGGGGGATGTAGAGGCGCACCCACAGTTGGTCCAGGCGCGCGATGGTGAGCACGGCCTGGGAGGCGCCCACGACGCTGCCCACCTCCCGCAGGCGGTGGATCACCACGGCGTCGAAGGGCGCGCGGATCTCCAGGAAACCCTCCTGGACCCGGCTCTGGTCCAGGACGGCCCGGGCCTTGCGCGCGTCGGCCTCCGCCGCGGCGCGGTCCTCCCGGCGGAAACCCGCGCGGAGCTCCTCCAGGGCCTTCTTCTGCAGGTGCAGGGCCGCCTCGGCCCGGTCCCGGTCCGCCACGGCCTTGTCCAGGTCGGCCCGGGAGGCGATGGCGTCCTTGTGCAGGCTGGAGACGCGCTTGAGCGTATCGGCGGCCAGCGCCAGGGCGGCCTGGGCGTCCCTCACCCGGGCCTCGCCCTGGGCGATGTCCTCGGGGCGGTTCCCGGCCACGTACATGCGGTGGCGCGCCTCGGCCGAAGCCAGGCCCGCCGCGTCCCGGTCCACCGCCGGGCCCAGTTCGGCCGCGGAAAGGCGCACCAGGAGATCCCCGGCCTTCACCCGCTGGCCCTCCTTCACCTCGATGGAGACGACGGTGCCCGGCACCCGGGGCCCCAGATCCGAAAGGTAGGCCTCGACCCGGCCGTTCAGGGTGACGGCGGCGTCGCGGTGGCAGCCGAGGGCCAACAGGGCCAGCAAGGCCAGGGCGGTCATCTTCATAGGTTCTCCAGGAAGGGCAGGGGCTCCAGGGGATGGACGGCGACGCCGCGCCAGAACACGTCGAACCAGGTGCGCTCGGCCCAGGCGATGGCCTCTGGGGCCGGGATCCCCGCCAGACGCTCCGAGAAGACGGGCACCAGATCCAGGATCTCGGCCTCCATGCGGATGAGGAAAAGGCCCATCAGGAAGGGATTGAGGTCCGGCCTCAGCTCCCCGCGCCGCTGGCCCCGGCGCAGGATCGTCAGCACCGCCAGCTGCGCCGGCCGCATGCGCACCGCCAGCTGATCCGGCAGGGTCTCGGCCCCCCGGACGATCTGCCCCCGCACCATGGCCCGGAACCCCGCGCTGTCGTGCAGATGGTGGTGGAAGCTCCGCAGGGCCGTCCACAGCTTTTCCGCCGTGCTCCGGGGATCCCCCGGATTGGCCAGCCGGCGCAGATCCCGTACCAGTGGCGGAATGCGCTCCTCCAGGAGGGCCGTGAACATGGCCTCCTTGTTCTCGAAGTGATAGTAGATCAGCGAGGGATCGCACCCCGCCTCCCGGGCGATGGCCCGCAAACTGGCCCCCTCCAGCCCCTCCCGCCCGAAGACCTTCAGGGCGGCGTCCAGAAGGGTTCGGGGATCCATCTTCACGGCTTTGGGACCACGGGGGCGGGGGGTGGGCACGGCAATCCTTTATTCAACGCTCGTTGAATTATGGATCCCCACGGAGGGAATGCAACCCCTATTTCATCGAATGTTGAAATAGGGGTTTGCCGCTGGGGGGGCTCTTCCGGCAGGGCATGCCTGGGCGGTCCGAAAGGCCCACTATGCAGAGAAGGGGCCCCCTCGCGGAGGCCCCTTCCCGTTCCCGTGCGGAACCTACTCCACGGAGATGGGGATCTCGGTGGTGTAGTCCAGGGTGATCACTTCGGGCTCCTCGAAGGCGATGCGGCCCTCCTCCACTTCCTTGATGGCCACCTGGGCCCAGAAGGAGGCGAGGCGGGGAGCTTCCTGGGGCTGGCCCAGCTTGTTCATGGGGACGGTCACCTCGACCTTGGGGTAGGCGCCGCGCTGGAGCTGTTCGCAACGTTTGCCCGTGACCACGACGAACCGGTACTTGTTGGCGATCTCTTCCGGAATATGGACTACGGTGCGCTGAACGCTCATGGACTTCCCTCGAAGAGGGCAAGTCTATCAAGGAAAACGGGAGAAATCCAGGGTTAGTATGGTATTGGAGGCTGGAACATGAACATCCTGCTGGGCATCACGGGGGGGATCGCGGCGTACCGGGCCGCGGAACTGGCCCGCACCCTCACCAAGCGCGGCCACGTGGTCCGCTGCTGCCTGACCGACGCGGGATCCCGGTTCATCACGCCCCTCACCCTGGCCTCGCTCACGGGCCAGCCCTGTTTCGGGGCCAACCCGGACTACCACGAGTGGCGCCCCAATCCGGTCATCGAGCACATCGACCTGGCCCGCTGGGCGGACGTGGCCGCGGTGGTGCCCGCCACGGCCGACATCATCGGCAAGACCGCCAACGGCCTGGCCCCGGACCTGCTGTCCACCCTCCTCCTGGCCACCACGGCCAAGGTGCTCTGGGCCCCCGCCATGAACACGGCCATGTGGGCCCACCCGGCGGTGCGGGCCAACGTGGCCACCCTCAAGGGCTTCGGCCACACCATCGTGGAACCGGTGGAGGGGCTCCTGGCCTGCGGGGAGGAGGGCGCGGGCAAGCTCGCCGATATCCTGGACATCGCCGACGCCGTGGAGGCCCTGGCCGGGCCCGCCCACCCCAGCCTCCAGGGCAGGCGGATCCTCGTCACCGCCGGTCCCACCCGGGAGGACCTGGACCCGGTGCGCACCCTCACCAACCGCTCCTCGGGGGAGATGGGCGTGGAACTGGCCCGGGCCTTCCGGAATCTCGGCGCCCGGGTGGACCTGGTGCTGGGCGGCGAGCTCCCCGCCCCCTGGGGCGTGGCCACCCGCCGGGTGCGCAGCGCCGACCAGATGCTCGCGGCCTGCCGGGAGCTGTGGCCGGAGATGGACGGCCTCGTGGCCGCCGCCGCCGTGGCCGACCAGCGCCCCGAGACCTTCTCCCCCGAAAAGGTGAAAAAGGCCGAAGGCCCCGAGACCCTCACCCTGGTGCGCACCCCGGACGTCCTGGCCACCCTGGCCGCGGAGAAGCGCCCCGGGCAGTGGCTCCTGGGCTTCGCCGCCGAAAGCGAGGCGCATGTCCCCAACGCCACCGCCAAGCTCCGGAAGAAGGGCCTGGACGCCATCCTCGTGAACGACATCGGCGGCGGCAGGGCCTTCGGCCACCAGGCCAACACCCTCCTCCCCGTCACCGCCGCCGGCCCCGGGGAGCCCCTCGGACCCCTGCCCAAGGACGCCCTGGCCCAGGCCGTGGCGAATTGGTGGGGGGATAGATTGGGATAAAAAGGGGCCGGGTCCCGGAAGTTCGCCCGGGAAGGCCCGCGCAGCCAGCCTCAGCCTGGATGGACCTGGGCCCGGGGCTTCATCCCCTTCATCCTCTTCATCCCTGTTCAGCAGGGCCAAAGCCGGGGTGGGTCGAGATCCCGATCTAGATCGCGGGATCCAGCCAGGCGATGGGGTCGCTGGGCACGCCCACCACATTCCCCACCCGCACCGCCGCGGCCACGACCCAGCCTGAGGGACGACCGATCTGACGCATGTCCAGCTGAACGACGCCGCCGGGGGCCGGGAGATCCGGGCGGCTGCGTTCCAGCACCACTTCGCCCCGGGTGAGCACCTCCTGGGCGGAGGGACGGGCAGGGCCCAGGGGCAGGAGGAAGACCCGCACCTTCTCCACGCCCACGAGGCTTCCGCCCCGGGCGTCCAGAACGGGAAGGCGCACCTCCAGCACCCGGTGGGCGGTCCAGCGGATGACGCAGGGGCCGGGCGCCGCGCGGGTGCGGGGAATGGGGTCGCCCTTGCGCCCACAAGCGGCCAAGGAGAGGACCAGGAGGACTGAGATTATGGACCTTGCGGTCAGGTTTGGTAGTCTGGGGGTTCGCACTATTCTATGATGCCCCAGTTTGTGCCCGGGGCCATCCGTGAGGAAGAGGCCATGCCCGTCACCAGATTGCTCATCGCGAACCGAGGCGAGATCGCCTGCCGGATCATGCGAACCTGCCGCGAAATCGATATCCCCACCGTGGCCGTCTATTCGGATTCGGACCGGGGGGCCATGCACGTCCGCCTCGCCATCCTCTCCGTGCCCATCGGTCCCACCCCCGCCCGGGAAAGCTACATGCGCGCCGACAAGCTCATCGAGGCCTGCCGCAAGACCGGGGCGGATTCCATCCACCCGGGCTACGGCTTCATCGCCGAGGACCCCGAGGCGGTGCGGCAGATCCAGGAGGCGGGCATCACCTGGCTGGGCCCCAGCGCGGAAGTGTTGGAAAAGATGGACAACAAGATCACCGCCCGGGAAATCGCCCGGTCCGTGGGCTGCCCCGTGCTGCCCGGGATCCAGGAGACCATGGGCGACGAGGAGCTCCTGGACGAGGCAAGGAAGATGGGCTACCCCCTCATGGTCAAGCCCGTGCTGGGCCGGGACGGCAAGGGCATGCGCCTGGTGAAGACCGCCGGGGACCTGCGCCGGGCGCTGCCCCGGGTGAAGGGGGAGAGCATCTTCTCCTTCTGGGACGAGCGGGTCTACCTGGAGAAGGCCATCGTCCACCCCCGCCACGTGGAGGTGCAGATCGCCGGCGATTCCCACGGGAACTACGTCTACCTGTGGGAGCGGGAGGGCTCCGTGCAGCGGCGCTTCCAGCAGATCTGCGAGGAGGCCCCCTCCCCGGGCGTCACCCCCGAACTGCGCCGGACCCTGGGGGAGCAGGCCGTGGCCATCGCCCGGGCCGTGGGCTACGTGGGCATCGGCACGGTGGAGTTCCTCCTGGACCAGGAGGGCAACCACTACTTCCTGGAGATGACCTGCCGCATCCAGGGGGGCCACGCCGTCACGGAGTGGATCACGGGCCAGGACCTGGTGAAGTGGCAGATCGACATCGCCCAGGGCAAGAAGCTGCCCCTGACCCAGGACAAGATCCCCTTCTGGGGCCACGCCATCCAGTGCCGCATCAACGCCGAGGACGCGGACCGGGACTTCGCCCCCAGCTCGGGCCGCATCCAGTACCTGCGCTCGCCCCAGGGGCACAATCTGCGCAACGACAGCGGCGTCTACTTCGGCTGGGAGATGTCGCCCTTCTACGCCCCGCTGCTGGCCAAGATCTCCACCTGGGGCCAGACCCGCCAGGAGGCCCTGCAGCGCATGCATTCGGCCCTCATGGAGATGCGCCTGGGCGGCGTGCGCAACAACGTGGCCTTCTTCAAGACCCTCCTGGAGAACAAGCAGTTCCTCAAGGGCGACCTCCACACGGGCATCCTCGCCCACCCCTGGTGGAAGCAGAAGGCCGTGGGCCCCAGCCTCAAGTTCGCCGTGGCCGCCGCGCTCTTCGACGAACTGGAGATGGAGGAGCGCCGGGCCCAGCAGCCCACCCCCAGGAACGACTGCGTCCCCACCAGCCAGGCCTGGAAGTCCCTCAACAAGTTCAACCGGCTCTGAGGAAATCATGAAACGCACCCTAGTCGTCGCCGACGAGACCGTCGAGCTCGAGATCTACCGCCGCCGCGGCACCACCGTCATGACCTGGGACGGCGTGGAGGTTCCCCTGGACATCGTGAAGGTGGAGCGCTCCAGCTATTCCATCATCATGGAGGGGCGCAGCGTGGGCGTGAACATCGACCGCATCCGCAACCCCGATCCGGATCTCCACGGCTTCCGGGCCGCCACCTACGACGGGGCCTACGAGTTCACCCTGCAGGACCCGCGCAAGGCGCTCCTCGCCGAGGCCATGGCCCGCAGCAAGCGCAGCGAGGCCAAGCTCCTCATCGCCCTCATGCCCGGCAAGGTGCTCAAGCTCCTCGTGCAGCCCGGGGACATCGTGGAGGAGGGCCAGCCCCTGCTCATCCTCGAGGCCATGAAGATGCAGAACGAGTACACGGCCCCCACCGCCAGCCGGGTATCGGCCATCCACGTGGAGGAGGGCGCCAACCTGGAGATCCACGCGCCCATGATCTCGCTGCAGAACCTGGAGCCCGCCGAAGGGGAAGGCCCGGAATCCGCCCCCAAGGGGTGACCGCATCGCCCGCCTCCGGGCGGCAGGGGATTGGCATGGCAGGTGAGCCCATGGATGGCGCGGAGCCAGTGCTGGACGTCCTGGGGACGGTCCAGGCCAGTGAAGCCAGGTACCGCGCTCTGGTGGAGGCCTCGGCCCAGATCGTGTGGACCTGCGACGCCCGGGGCCGGGTCACGGAGGATTCCCCCTCCTGGCGGGCCTACACGGGCCAGACCCCGGGGGAGTGGCTGGGCCTGGGCTTCGAGGCCTGCATCCACCCGGAGGACCGCCTCCGGGCCCTGGAAACCTGGCATCGGGGCCTCCGGGAGGGCCGTAGGGTCCAGCAGGAGTACCGGCTCTGGCACCACAGCGGCCAATGGCGGTGGAACCACGTGCGGGCGGTGCCCCTGCTGGGGCCAGGCGGGGCCGTGGAGTCCTGGGTGGGCATGAACATGGATATCCATGACCGGCTCTCGGCCCAGAGGATGCAGACCGCCCTCTACGGGATCTCCGAGGCGGCCCGGGGCCTGGGGGACCTGTACGTGCGCATCCACGGGATCATCAAGGCCTTCATGCCCGCGGAGAACTTCTACGTGGCGCTGCTGGACCCCGGCGGGGATACGGTGCGCTTCCCCTACTTCGTGGATGAGAACGATGCGCCCCCGCCGGCCCTGAGGATGGCCCGGGGCCTCACGGAACTGGTGCTGCGCAGCGGGGCGCCCTGGCGCCTGGATCCGGACCGCATCGAGGAACTCGTGCGGGGGGGCACCGTGGTGCTGCGCGGAGAGCCGCCCCTGGACTGGCTTGGCGTTCCGCTGTCCATGGACGGGCGCATCCTGGGGATGCTGGCGGTGCAGAGCTACCGGGGCGACGTGCACTACTCCCAGTCCGATCTGGCGCTGCTGCAGTTCGTCTCCGGCCAGATCGCCGCGAGCCTGGAGCGCCAGCGCGCCGAGGAGGAGCGCAAGCGGCTGGAGGCCGACCTCCAGCACGCCCAGAAGCTGGAGAGCCTGGGCAGCCTCGCCGGCGGGGTGGCCCACGACATGAACAACGTGCTGGGCGCCATCCACGCCGTCACCCAGACCCTCAAGGCCGCTTATGCCGGCGAGGACCGCCTCCTGGGTTCCATCGGCACCATCGAACGCGCCGCCGTGCGGGGGCGCGACCTGGTGAAGGGCCTGGCGGATTTCGCCCGCAAGGATCTGCGGGAGGCCTGCGCGGTGGACCTCAACGAGGTGGTGGGGCAGGAGTGCGAGCTCCTCAGCCGCACCCTCCTGCAGCGGGTGCGCCTGGACGTGGCCCTGGAGCCCGGGCTGCCCCGGGTCATGGGAGAGCCCGGCGCCCTGGGCAGCGCCTTCATGAACCTGTGCGTGAACGCCGTGGACGCCATGCCCGAAGGGGGCGCCCTGGTCATCCGCACCCGGAGCCTGCCGGGGGACCTGGTGGAACTGGCGGTGGACGACACCGGCCAGGGCATGGAGCCCTGGGTGCTCCAGCGGGCCATGGAACCCTTCTACACCACCAAGCCCTACGGCAAGGGCACCGGCCTGGGCCTCGCCATGGTCTACAGCACGGCCAAGGCCCACGGAGGCACCCTCACCCTGGACAGCAGGCCCGGGGAGGGGACCCGGGTGCGCCTGCGCCTTCCGGCCCTGGCCGGGGCCCCCGCGCCTGCCGCGGCGGAACCCGTGGACACCGATCCCGGCAGGCCCCTGCGCATCCTCCTGGTGGATGACGACGACCTGATCCGGGATGCCGCCCCGGAACTGCTTGAACTGCTGGGCCACCGGGTGGCCACCGCATCCAGCGGACCCGAGGGCCTGGCCATGCTGGACCTGGACCCGGACGTGGACGTGGTGCTCCTGGACGTGAACATGCCCGGGATGAGCGGCCTCGAAACCCTGGCCCTCCTTCGCGAACGCCACCCCAGGCTGCCCGTGATCCTGGCCACGGGCTTCCTGGGGGACGCCACCCGGCACCTCCTGGCCACGGACCCCCACCTGCTGGCCCTGGCCAAGCCCTACACCCTGGAAGAGGCCCGGGTGAGGCTGAAGGAAGCCGTCAGTCGGTGACCGCGAAGACCACCTTCTCGTTGCGGAACCGGTCCTTGGCCAGCAGCTTCACCGTGGCCTGGGTGTGGTCCGGGTTGAACGCCAGGGTGTAGTGCTTGTCCTTCACCAGGGACCCGGGCACGACGTTGATCTTGTTGATCTTCTCCAGGCCCGCGTCGGCGGCGGTGATGGTGATGGAATCCTGGGACCTCAGGTCCGCGGTCTTGGTGAAGGCCTGGTCGTTCCAGTTGGAACCGGCCCGGTCCTTGGAGAACACCGGCACCACGATGATGCCTTCGTCCTCGAGCACCTTGCGCCGGCCCACCAGGTAGTGGACGGAATTCAGCAGGGCCTGCTGGGTCTGGCTGGCGGCCGTGAGCACCTGCAGGTCCTTGGTCATGCGCTCCTTTTCCGTCCGCATGCTCTCGATGTCGGCCGTGAGCTTCTCGGACTGGGCGGTGAGGTCCACGATGTGGGCCTGCAGCTCCTTGCTGCGGGCCTCGGCCTGGTCACGCTCGCCTTCGATGCGGGCCTTGCGGTCCGCCTGCAGCTGGGTGGGACTCAGGTCCGCCTTGCCCTGGGCCACCCAGGACCCGTAGACGCCATTGCTGTAGAAGTGGTAGACGTGGAACCCCGGCGCCAGCTGGTCCATGGTGAGCACCTTGGCCACCAGCTCCTTGGCCTTGGCCTCGGGCACGCCGCGCTTCCTCAGGTAGCGCATGGCCATGTCGTAGTGGGTGTCGTCGGCCTTGGCGATCTCGGGCCGGGGCAGGACCGCCCGCAGGTGGCCGATCTTCTCATTGAGGCCCTTGATCTCCTTGTCCTTGTCCAGGACCTCCTGGAGCAGGGCCTGGTAGGAGCTGTTCTTCTCCACCTTGATGCGGGCCTCCAGGGCGGTCTTCTGTTCCGGGGTCAGTTCCAGGGTGTCCGGGTTGGGAGCCACGTTGGTGACGCCGGCCTGGGCCAGCTTCTTCTGCTCCTCGGCGCTGGCGGTGCCGGCCTTCTGGTTGAGGGTCTCCAGCTCGGCGGCCTTCTGGGAGAGGTCCTTGACCTCCTTTTCACCCGCATTGCGTCCGCAGGCGGGGGCGATCATGAGCGCGGCCGCCGCCGCGGCGGCCAGGAAGGAGTTCGATAGGGTTGTCCGTGTCATGGCTTTCTCCAGGTGCGTGGGGCCGGGATGGGAAGATCGCCCGGCTTCGGGTTGGATGAAGGGACCTCCATGAAAAGGTCGGCACGATGCCTACCCGCCTTGCGGTGCGCCAAGGGGGTGTGGAGCGGGTCCCACCCCATCGGGGGCAGGTCCGGGTTTGGCTATTGGATGACCGGGGCCGCCGGGATGTTCCAGGCACGGCCGCTTGTTTTTATCTATTAATTGCAACTAGGGCGCAGAGAGGGCGAGGGTCCGGGGGTGGACGAGGCGGTCGAAGTCCAGGTACCGCATGCGCACCACTTCCGTATGGGAGCCCGCGTTGAAGGCGATCTCCTCGTTGGAGGCCAGGCGGGGGTCCACGAAGACATCCATGCGGTACAGGTTCCCGAAGGGCGGCATGGCCCCCAGCTCGCACCCGGGGAAGTCGCTGCGGAATTCCGGTTCCCGGGCCAGGTCCAGGTTCACGGCCCCGGTGCCCCGGCGCAGGAGATCCAGGTCCACCTTGCGGGTGGCGGGCAGCACCGCCATGGCCAGGTGGTCGTCCACCTTCACCACGACGGTCTTGGCCACCTCCCGGCCCTTCACGTGGGCGGACTCGGCCACGTCCATGGCGGTATAGGCCTTGGAGTGGGTGATGGAGAGGTATTTCACCTCGTGGTCATCCAGGAAGCTCTTCAGTTTCGCGACAGGCATACGTACCTCCTTGGCCGTCGACGGTTTGGAACCGAAGCATCGGGCATCGATCCGTTTTCGCAAGGGAGGGATTCGAGGGCTCTCGCAATTATATGATTCGATCATATGAACCCGTTCATCCCCGGATTTGACCCGTTCAGGGGAACTTCGGGGTCCCCGGCACCGGACGGAGGTATGGTCCTAGGGTACCCCTCCGGAGGCCACTCCAGGCGCCGGAGGGGATCCTCCCTGGGTTGCGCCACATGATGCAGACCGCCAAACCGAGAATCCCCGTCGTCCTGAGCGAAATGGAAATCCATTGGCTCATCACCTGGCATGACCTGAACCTCCGGGAATGCTCGGGAACCACCACGGAATGCGACCGGGACTGGAGCGCCCTCCGCCGGGAGGAACTCCTCACCGCCTGGGACCGCACGCCGGGGGGCGCGAAGTAGCGGGGCCCATTCGTCGCTCCGGTCAAAACCCGGTTTCCCTTCTTTCCCCAGCGCCCCAGCGAGCCCCCAGCGCCCCAGCGTTTAATTCTTTTTCTGGAATTCCCGGCGCCGATGGTTCCCATCTCGCCGAAGGCAACCTTGAAAAGTAAAAACGCAGAGACGCTGGGGACTCGCTGGGGCGCTGGGAAAAGCGGGTACAAAAAAACCCCAAAACCTCATGGTTTCGGGGTTCTAGTTGGAGCGGGCGATCGGGATCGAACCGACGACGTTCAGCTTGGGAAGCTGACATTCTGCCACTGAATTACGCCCGCGCTTGCCTTGCCTGTCTTCGCCCTTGGGGGATCGGAACGGGCAACGGTCACCGTATCACGACGGGGGGAAGGGGGTCAACCTGGGTGCTATGCTGTCGGCGGAAGTATCGACCCCTCGGAGGTTCCATGAAGGTTCTAGCGGGTTTGCCCGTGCTTTGCGCGGTGGCGGCCCTGGCGGCGGCACCCCATCGCACCAACTGGGAATTGAAGGAGTTCACCTGGGTGAAGCTGGTTCCGGCCGAAGGCGGGGCGGCGCCCTCCCAGCATCCGGTGGCGCTGGACGCGGAGGCGCTGCGGCGCAATCTGCGGGCGCTGCGCTTCGAGGAGGGGGCGCTGTTCGAGGCCAAGGAGGTGGACCAGTTGGTCAAGCCCCTGCTGGAGGCCTTCGCGGTGGCCGATCCGGGGGAGGACCTGGTGCTGCTCAGCACGGGGCGCCGGGGCGGGGGGTTCCTGAACCCGGCCTTCGGGGTGACGGCGCGGCTCTTCGTGGAAGGGGGCAAGGTGCAGATGATCGTGCGGGACGCGCGGCTGGACTTCGTGGACCGCTTCCGGGTGCGGGGCGACAAGCCCGAATTCACCTACGGCTCCCGGACGGACGCCGGCAAGGCCGCGATCACCGGGGAGGGCCTGGCCTCCCGGCGCGCCGACTGGGTGGAGTTCCCGGCGGTGCCCTACGCGGCGCCGGCGCCGGTGCTGCCGGGCTTCCAGGGGGCCGCGGAGCCCCGGGCCGCCCCGGCCGAGGGTCCCGAGGCCCGCCTGCGGGCCCTGAAGCGCCTGCGGGACGAGAACCTCATCACCGAGGACGAGTACCAGAAGAAGCGCCAGGAGATCCTGAAGAGCCTCTGAGGCGCTCCAGGACCCAGGCCTCCAGGGGCTCGGCCCCCGTCACCCGCTGCTCGGCGATCCAGATGGGCAGGCCGGTGGCGCGGGCGGGGTCCAGCTTGACGGCGTCCTTCTCCGTGCACACCAGGCCCCCGGCGCCCGCGGCCCGGGCCTCGGCCTCCAGGGCCCCCAGGCGCGGGCCCAGGGCCTGGTGATCCCGGAAGGCACGGCTGCCGGTCCAGGGGGCGCCGGCCACCAGGAGATCGGCGAAGAAGGCCTCCGGGTGGCCCAGGGCGCAGAAGGCGAAGAGGGGCCCCGGGGCGCCCAGGGGCAGGGGGATGCGCGCCCCGGTGTCCAGGCGCCGCAGGGCCGTGATGGCGAAATCCACCCAGAACACCGGGCCCCCGGACCCGAAGCGGGCCCACCAGGCCAGGATGGCGTCCCGGTCGGCCCGGGCGCCCCGGGTGACCACCAGGCAGGAGGCCCGGGCCGCCGAGGCCGCGGGCTCCCGCAGATCGCCCAGGGGCAGCATGCGGCCGTTGCCCCAGCGGCGGACCCCGTCCAGCAGCAGCAGGTCCAGGTCCCGGTGGAGGCCCCGGTGCTGGAAGCCGTCGTCCATGATGAGGAGGTCCGGCCGGGGGGAAAGGGCCAGGGCCCGCAGGGCCGCGTGGTGCCGCCGCCGGCCCACCACCACCCGCCCCGGGCCCAGGCGCCGGGCCATCATGAGGGGCTCGTCCCCGGTCTGGGCCGGGTCGGAGCCGGGGCCCACCTCCATGGGGTCCAGGTCCCGCCTCCCCCCGTAGCCCCGGGAGACCACCGACGCGATGAGGCCCTCCGCTTCCAAGGTTTCGGCCAAGTGGAGGGTCACGGGGGTCTTGCCGGTGCCTCCGGTGGTCAGGTTGCCGATGGAGACCACGGGAACGTCCACCCGGGCAGCGCGCTCCGGGTGGCGGTCGAAGGCGCGGTTCCGGGCCGCCACGATCCCCCCGTAGAGCGGGGCCAGGGGCGCGAGGATCCACCGGAGAAGATGCATCCCCCAAGCATAAAGGGAAAAATCGCCCGCCAGTGAAGTTCCCATCGGAAGGGAAGGCAGGTTATCTTTAGATCCATCCCTCGGTTACCCATGTCCGATTCGAACTTCATAGGCCAGAGCAAGCTCACCTTCAAGGAGGGGGAGATTGTGTACCGCAAGGGCGATCTGGCCCAGACGATGTACGTGATCCTCACGGGCAAGATCCGCATGTACGTGGGCACCGAGCCCCAGGGGGACTGGTCCGAGGAACTGGCCAAGGGCGATTTCTTCGGCGAAGGCAGCCTCCTGGAGCCCATCCCCCGCCACCACACGGTGGTGGCCCTGGAGGACACCGAAGTGGTGACCATCTCCCGGGGCACCTTCCTGCGCATGATCCGCCAGAACCCGGAAGTGTCCGTGAAGATGATGCAGCGCCTGGCCCAGCGCAACCGCGAGCTGGCCGGCCGCGTGGACCCGGAGCCCTTCAAAGGCGCCAAGGCCAAGGCCCAGCCTACCTCCGTGAGCCTCGTGTCCGTCATCTCGGGGCGGAAGTTCAACATCCTCTCCCACGGCGCCCTCGTGGGCCGCTACGACCCCAACACCGGCATCCACCCCGATATCGACCTCACCGAGGAGGACCCGCAGCTGAGCGTCTCCCGGCGCCACGCGCGGATCCTCTGCGAGCACAACCGCTACTTCCTGGTGGAGGAGCACGGCGTGGCCAACGGCACCTACATCAAGGGCGAGCGCCTTCCCCCCGGCGACGCCCGGGAGCTGAAGGCCGGGGACCGGGTGGGCTTCGGCATGGTGGTGCTCTTCTTCGAGAAGCCCGCGTGATCAGCGTCGAGGTGTGGCGCGACGAGCACGGCGTCACCTGGGAGCTGGTCCAGCTCGGCCTGGACGAGACCGGCGGCGGCTGCATCATCCGCGAAGGCTTCAGCACCCTGGACCGCGCCGACGGCGACGTGCGCGAAGGCGTCGAAGTCATCGCCCGCTTCGGCGACGTGGAGGACGCCCGCGCCTACCTGGAATCCGAAGGTTTCGAACTCTTCACCTCCAGAACCTGATCCCCGCCCCCCGAAGCGGATCGGGAGCCGAGGGCACTGGGAACGCATGCGCGCGGTTTGGACCTTTCGGCCGGTCCAATCCTTCCCCGCCGGGGGCTGCGGGGGGATCGTCGAGGTTCCTGGGGGAGAGGGCGGCCCATGCGGTCCCGGACCGGCGCCCCGACCCAACGGTAGCGATTTCGCAGCAGCGAGCTGCTGCGAAATCGCTTGCCGTGATCCATGGATGAGAGGTGGCGGAGGCGTTCAAAAAAAACCGCTCCCGGTCCTTCGGATGCAGGTCGAAGCATCCCTTCCGCGCGATGCCGAAGAAGCGCACCCCACGCCCTCCTTCACCCGTCCTCAATGGACAACGGCAAGCAATTTCGCAGCAGCTCGCTGCTGCGAAATCGCTACCGGTGGGTCGGCGCGCCGGTCCGGGACCGCATGGGCCGCCCTCTCCCCCGGGAACCTCGTCGATCCCCTTCGCAGCCCCCGGCAGGGAACGCTTGGGCCGGCCGGGAGGACCCGGTCCCGGCGCCCCCAGCCGGATGCCCCGACCTACTTCCCCAGCGCCTTCGCGGCCTTGGTGAGTTCCGGCACCACCTCGAACAGGTCGCCCACGATGCCGTAGGTGGCGAGCTTGAAGATGGGGGCTTCGGGGTCCTTGTTGATGGCTACGATGACCTTGGAGCCCGACATGCCGGCGACGTGCTGGATGGCGCCGCTGATGCCGCAGGCGATGTAGAGGGTGGGGCTCACGACCTTGCCGGTCTGGCCGATCTGCATGCTGTGGGGGAGGCCCCAGCCGGCGTCCACGGCGGCCCGGCTCGCGCCGACCACGCCGCCCAGGGCCCCGGCCAGTTCCTCCAGGATCCCGAAATTGGCGCCGTCCTTCATGCCGCGGCCGCCGGCGACGATGACGTCGGCCTCGGCGATGTCCACGTGGCCCGCGCCCTTGGTGAGGATCTCCTTCACCACGGCCAGGAAGCCTCCGGCGGGGGCCGGGAGGGTCTCCACGGCGCCGGCCTTGGGGCAGGGGGCCAGGGCGAAGATATTGGGCCGGGTGGTGGCCACCTGCACGGGGGTCTCGAACCCGGTGGTGGCGAAGGCCTTGCCGGCGTACACGGGGCGCACCGCCTGGAGGCGGCCTTCCACCATGGACAGGCCCGTGACGTCCGAGGCGTAGCCCGCGCCCAGGCGCGCCGCGACCCGGGGGGCCACGTCGCGGCCGCAGGAGGTGGCGGCGGCCAGGAGCGCGGTGGCGCCCTTGGCCTTCACGGCGTCGGCGATGGCCGTGGCGTAGCCGTCGCTGGAATAGGCGGCGAGGCTCGGGGCCTCGATCTTCACGATGACGTCCGCGCCGTACTGGGCGGCCTCGCCGGCCCCCGTCGTGTCGGCGCCCACGAACAGCGCGCCCAGGCCCTTGCCGGCGCCATCGGCGAGGCGCCGGGCCTCGCAGAGGGCCTCAAGGGAAGGCTTGCGGATCTTCCCATCCTTCGTCTCACAGAAAACCAGAATCATTTCGACCTCGGAATGGATGGGTTACAGGACCTTGGCTTCGTCGCGCAGGAGACCCAGGAGGGCCGCGGCCTGGGCGGCGGCGTCCCCTTCCAGCTTCCGGCCTTCGGGGCGGGAGGGGGGCAGGGCGAGGGTGACGGTGGTGACGGCGGGCGTCACGGCGGCCCCCTCCACCTCCTCGATGGTCTTCTTCTTGGCGGCCATGATCCCCTTGAGATTGGCGTACCGGGGCTCGTTGAGGCCGCGCTGGGCGGTGACCACCGCGGGCAGGGAGCCTTCCAGCACCTCGCTGTCGGCGTCCCCTTCGCGCTCGGCCTTGAAGCGGCCTTCGGACAGTTCCAGCTTCGTCACGACGTTGGCCTGGGCCAGGCCCAGCAGCTCGGCCAGCATGGGGCCCACGCAGGCGTTGTCGCCGCCGAAGCCCTTGTTGCCCAGGAGGATCAGGTCGAAGCCCTTGTCCTGGGCGAAGGCGGCCAGGGTCCGGGCCACGGCCAGGGGGTCCCCGGTCTCGGCGGACTTGACCAGCACGGCCTGGTCGGCGCCCAGGGCCAGCGCGTTGCGCAGGATGTCCTTGGCCTTGTCCCCGCCCACGGAGACGGCGGTCACTTCGGCGGCGGCGGATTCCTTGAGGCGCAGGGCCTCCTCCAGGGCGTACTCGTCGTAGGGGCTGGTGATCCACTTGACGTCGCCGGCGTCCAGGGATTTCCCGTCCGCCGCCACCCTGATCTTGGTCTCGGTGTCGGGCACCTGTTTCAGGGCCACAAGAATCTTCATTCGATCTCCCGAAAAAAAGGGAGCCGCCCTTTCGGTACGGCTTGGTCCTAAATACTACCAGGGAATCACCAAATGGTATCCTCATGCCCATGACAGGACGCATGTACGCCGAGAGCCTCGTGTTCACCGGGGGCGGGACGGGGGGCCACTTCTTCCCCGCCGTGGCCCTGGCCGAAGGGGCCCGGGCCCGCTGGGACCGCCCCATCACCTTCGTGGGCGCCACCCGCGGCATCGAGGCGCGGCTCCTGCCCCCGGGCCCCTGGCCCTACGAGCTGCTGGACGTGGAAGGCTTCGTGGGGCGCTCCCCCCTGAGGACGGCGCGGGCCGCGTGGAAGCTGTTCCGGGCCTGGCGCATCCTGGTGAACACCTGGAGGACGTACCGCCCCTGGGCGGTGGTGGGCACCGGCGGCTACGGCGCGGGCCCGGCCCTCCTGGCCGCGCGGAGCCTGGGCATCCCCTACTTCCTGCACGAATCCAACGCCAGCCCGGGGCTCCTGGTGAAGCGCCTGGCCACGGGCGCCGAGGGCGTCTGGTGCGGCATGGCGGAGGCCTCGGCGGGGCTGCCCGGGGCCCGGTGCGTCCTGGCGGGGACGCCGGTGCGGGAGGCCTTCCTGCGGGACTTCCAGCCCCTATCGGCCCAGCGTCCCCCGTACCGGCTCCTGGTGCTGGGGGGCAGCGGGGGCGCCCGCGCCCTCAACGAGGCGGTGTTCCAGGCGGCCCCGGGGCTCCTGGAGCGGTTCCCCCAGTGGGACCTCCTCCACCAGACCGGCGCCGGCCCCTTCGCGGAACTCTCCGCCCGGGACCGGCATCCCCGGCACCGGCTGGCGCCCTTCCTGGAATTCATGGACCGGCAGCTGGAATCCGCGAGCCTCGTGGTGACCCGGGCCGGGGCCAGCACCTGCGCCGAACTGCAAGCCGCAGGACGGCCGGCCGTCATTGTGCCCATGCCCGGCAGCGCCGGGGATCACCAGGTGGCCAACGCCCGGGCCATGGAGGCCGCGGGCCGGGCCCGGGTCGTCCTCCAGGGGGAGGGCATGCACCTCGCGCTGGCGGAGGAGGCGGCCCGGCTCATGGGGGACCACGCCCGGCTGGCCGGCCTCGCCCGCGGCGAGCCCAACCGGGCCACGGACATCTGCCTGGATGATCTCGCGTCCAGGATGCAAAACCGCCTACACTAGGGCATGCATCAGCGCACCTGGCTCTCCCTCCTGACCCTCCCCCTGGTGGCGATGTTCACCTACCCGGTGGTGTTCCGCCCCGTGCAGGAAGCCCCCCGGAAGGAACTCAAGCCCGTAAGCCAGGATCCCCTGGCCGGCCTCTCCGACATCCAGGACGTCCTCTCCCTCATCAAGGACCACTACGTGGATCCCCCGGACATGGAGAAGGTCCTCAACGGCGGCATCCAGGCCGCCCTGGAGCGGGCCCACCCCCTGAACGCCTACCTGACCCCGGAGGACCTGCGCCTTCCGGACCCCGGCCCGGCCTCCATCGGGATCCAGGTGCTCAAGCGCCAGATCTACGCCCAGGTCATGGGCGTGACCGCCGGCAGCCCCGCCGCCAAGGCCGGCTTCCAGCCCGGGGACGTGATCCGCAAGGTGGACGGCGATTCCATCGGACCCATGAGCAGCTGGACCCTGGAGCGCCGCCTGCGCGGGGTGGCGGGTTCGGACATCTCCCTGCTGCGCTACGCCGCGGCCAACGGCGAACTGAAGAAGATCACCCTCAAGCGGGAGCTGATCGCGCGCCCGCCCGCATTCGTCCGCAAGGAAGCCAAGGCCAACCTCATCGGCATGGAGGACCTGACCCCCGGGCGTGCGGTGGAGCTGCAGGCCCTGCTCAAGGACCTGGACCACAAGCTCCCCCTGATCCTGGATCTGCGCCGCTGCAACGGCGGCAGCCTCAGCGAGGCCGCCCTGGTGGCGGGCCTGCTGGTGGGCGCCGGGCCCCTGGCCACCATCCAGGAGACGGGCAAGGCGCCCATCCCCCTGGCCATCGTTCCCGCCGGTCTCCCGCCCTTCGCCAAGGTGGCGGTGCTCCAGGGCCCCTGGACCTGCGGCGCCGCCGAGGCGCTGTCCTCGGCCCTGAAGTTCCAGTCCGTGCCCGTCTTCGGCGAGCGCACCATGGGCCTGGGCGTGGAGCGCACCCGCTTCCCCCTGCGCCAGGGCGGCGCCGCGGAGGTGGTGAACAAGCGCTGGCTGGGCGCCGGGGGCGAATTCCTGGGCGTGGGGGGGGAGAAGCCCGCGGCCATGAAGGCCAAGGCCGACCCCGCCCACCCCGGGGAGGCCGCCCAGGCCGGGGTCACCCCCGACCACCTCTTCAAGAACCTCAAGCCCGAGGAGGACCCCCTGCCGCGGATCCTCGAGATCCTCGAGGAGAAGGGCAAGGCGGCCCAGTGGAGCATTCCCCGCCAGAACCGGCGCGATCCGGTGCTGGTGTCCGGGCTGATGAACAGGTTCCCCGCGGACCGGGACTGGGTCTGAGCCGGTGGTGACGCGACGGGGAGGCCGGGCCTCCACCCCCCGCCTGGCGGGGCTGGCCGTGCTCATGTTCGCGCTGGGCCTGGGCATCGGCGCCCTCTTCACCTCCCAGTCCTGCTCCCGGAAGGGCCGCCTGCCCGGGGACGAGGAAAAGGCCCAGCCCCGGCCTGCCCCCAAACCCAAGCCCCGGAAGGCCGAACCGGTCCCGCCCGCGCCATCGCCCGCTCCCGCGCCGGCCCCCGAACCGAAATCCACCCTGCCCAAGCTGGCCGTGGTCATCGACGACCTGGGCTATGCCCCCACCGAGCTGGTCACGCGCCTCTGCGCCCAGCCCGTGCCCCTCTCCGTGGCCGTGCTGCCCTACCAGGAGCGCACCCGCGCCAGCGCCGACATCGCCCACGACCGGGGCAAGGAGGTCATGCTGCACCTCCCCATGGAGCCCCTGGGCTACCCCGCCCCCGGCAAGGATCCGGGCCCCGAGGCCGTGATGTTCGACCTCAAGGAGCCCGAGCTGCGTGCCCGGGTGCGCAAGGCCCTGGCCGACGTGCCCTGGCGCCGGGGCGTGAACAACCACATGGGCTCCCGCATCACCCCCGACCGCACCCGCATGCGGTGGGTCCTGGAGGAGATCCGCGCGAAGAAATGCTTCTTCGTGGACAGCCGCACCGAAAAGGACTCCGTGGCCTTCGACGTGGCCCGCGACCTCGCCGTGCCCACGGTCCAGCGCAAGGTCTTCCTGGACGACGACAAGACCTTCGCCGAAATGTCCCGCCAGTGGGACCGCGCCCTGGCCATCGCCCACAAGGAAGGCCAGGCCCTCATCATCGGCCACATCTACCCCGAAACCGTGGAAGCCCTCGAAAAACTCATCCCCACCGCCAAAGGCAAAGTCCAGTTCGTGAGGGCGGGGGATCTGGCGAGGTAGGGGGGCGTCTGGGCAGGCCAGGGCGTTCGGTTCCATCCGGATCCTCCCTGCCGGGGGCTGCACGTTGAAGGGGGGGGGCCCATCAGGAGGGCCCTACCCATTGGGGTCCCGGACTGTTGCGCCGACCCACCGGTACCGCCGGTTCCAGTCCTCGCTGCGCTGCGGGCTGGAACCGGCGGTTAGCCGTAGCTCGGTCGGGATTCCCGGTACGTCGGGATTGGGGGGCGGTTCCGGACCGGGGCCGCGGATGTTTCGAGGAAAAAACGCAATTTCCATCCCCCCTCGCATCACCGCGCACCCCGCCCACGGCTAACCGGCGGTAACGGTGGGTCGGCGCACCTTTCCGGGACCCCAATGGGTAGAGCCCCCTTATGGGACGCGTCCCAAGCAAGGCGGGGCCCCCGGCAGGGAATCCCCCGAAAGGCACAAACGCCAGTTTCCGCCTGGAAGCCGACCGTGATGTCCTCGCTGCGCCGCGGGCTGGAGCCGCCGGTTAACCGTGGCCGAGGTGCGCAGTGATGGAAGGGTTGGATGGAAATTGCGCTTTTTCCTCGAACCATCCGAGGCCCCAGTCCGGAACCCCCCCCAATCCCGATGTACCAGTAATCGCGACCGAGCTACGGCTAACCGACGGTTCCAGCCCGCAGCGCAGCGAGGACTGGAACCGGCGGTACCGGTGGGTCGGCGCAAAAGTCCGGGACCCCGGTGGGTAGACCCCCCCTGATGGGACCCCCCCCCTTCAAGGCGCAGCCCCCGGCAGGGAATCCCCGGATAGGCACGAACGCCCACTCCCGCCTAGAACCGGACCGTGATGTCCTCGCCCTCGTTCACGTGGACGGTATCGATGAACCTCACCCTCCTCGGCCTCCGGTTCAGCACCAGGCTCGCCGTGCGGACGCCGTCGCCGAAGGTGTGGACACCGTCCAGGAGGTTGCCCCGGGTGACGCCGCAGGCGGCGAAGACGATGTGTTCGCCGGGGGCCAGGTCGTCGGTGAAGTAGATGCGGTTGAAGTCGACCCCCATGGCCTCGGCCTTCTCCCGGCTGGCGGTGTTGGTGTCCACCACCAGGCGGCCCTGGATCTCGCCGCCCAGGCACTTGAGGGCCGCGGCGGAAATGACGCCCTCGGGGGCGCCGCCGATGCCCATGACGGCATGGATGCCCGTGCCGGAGACCGCGGCGGAGATGGCGGCGGAGAGGTCGCCGTCGCCGATGAGCTGGATGCGGGCTCCGGCGGAGCGGATGGCCTCGATGAGGTTGTCGTGCCGGGGGCGGTCCAGGACCACCACGGTCAGTTCGCTCACCTTCCGGTGCAGGGCTGCGGCGATGATCTTGAGGTTCTCGGCGGGGGTGGCGTCCAGGCTCACCTTGCCCTTGGCCGCGGGGCCCACGCAGAGCTTCTGCATGTAGAGGTCGGGGGCGTGGAGGAGGCCGCCCTTTTCGGAGGCGGCCAGGACCGTGATGGCGTTGGGGGCGCCGGTGGCGCAGAGGTTGGTGCCCTCCAGGGGATCCACCGCGATGTCGATGGCCGGGTGGCCCATGCCCAGGCCCAGCTTCTCGCCCACGTAAAGCATTGGCGCTTCATCACGTTCACCCTCGCCGATGACGATGGTGCCGTCGATGGGCAGGTGCTCCATGCTGTGGCGCATGGATTCCACCGCGAGCCAGTCGCTGTGCTTGCGGTTGCCGTTGCCGATGCTCACCGCGCAGGCGATGGCGGCCTGTTCCACGACGCTGAGAAACTCTCCGCTGAGGGACATTTCCATGGTGTTCTCCTGGTTGTGGGGCGATCAGCCTTCTCGCGAAACCGATTCCTCGATCCATTCGAGGAAACTGTCGGAACAAGCTTCGACGGGGACCATCAGGATTTCCGGGATCTCGTAGGTGTGGAGCTCGGTGATGACCTGGGCCACCGCGTCGTACCGGTCGCGGCTGGTCTTGATCATCAGCATCACCTCCTCGTCGAGGTGGGTTCCGCCCTTATAGTAGTAATAACTCTTGATGGAGGGCAGGATGTTCACGCAGGCGGCGTACCCCTGGTCCACGACCGCGGCGGCAATGGTGAGGGCTGTCTCTTCGCTGCCACAGGTTGTGAAGATCGTCACGGCATTGATCATAGCCAATCAGGACTCCGGGCCGGTTCGTGGCCTGAATATCGAGTTTGCCACGGCTTTGGATGCCATCCCAAGGGAACTCTCATGGAAATGATTTTTTCCTAGCCGCGGGCACCGGGGGGATCGGCCTTCCGGAGGGGTAATGCCTCGCATTGCAAGGTCTGGACGCCCGGAAAAAAAGCCCCGGCGCGGCTCAACGCCCCCGGCCCAGGGGGCGTCTAAAATTCCAGGTCAGGGAGGCCATCCCGGGGTTTTGTCGATTTTCGTTGCGGAGGATCCAGCATGGGAACCCGTTCGATGAACCAGATCCTTTGGGGCGCCCCCCTGGTGGCGGGGCTCGCGGCCCTGCAGCTGTCCTGCTCGGGGGACAGCCACTACCAGCGGTCGGGCTTCGCCGACTACCCGGTGACCTGGGTCGCCGTGGCCGATCTGAACGGGGATGGCCTGGTGGACATCGTGGACGCCGTCCACTTCGAGGGGGGCGGGGCCGCCGCCTCCGGCTGGGTCTCGGCGCGGGTCCAGGACCCGGCGGCCCGGGGCACCTACCTGGATCCCGTGCAGACCGCCGCCGGCGCCAATCCGGCCTTCCTGGTGGCGGCCCGGCTCTCCCCCGCGGGCAATCCCGGCGTCGTGGTGGCGAACCGGCAGTTGGCCCCCGGCGCCGGGGCCTCCAACCAGGTCTCGGTGCTGTTCCCGGATCCCGCCGTCCCCGGCGGGTTCAAGGCCCCGGTGGCCCTGCCCGTGGGCACCCGCAACCCGGTGGCCGCGGCCGTGGGCGACCTGGACGGGGACACCTACCCCGACGTGGTGGTGGCCGCCGACGGCGCCAGCACCCTCCTCCTCTTCACCCAGCAGGCCCCGGGGGGGACCTTCGCGGCCCCGGTGGCCCTGGCCGCGGGCGGCGAGCCCACGTCCGTGGCCGTGGCCGACCTCAACGGCGATGGCCTCGCGGATATCGTGGCCACCACCTCCGGCAACCAGGTCTCGGTGTTCCTCCAGGACCCGGCCCATCCCGGCAGCTTCCTGCCCCGGGTGGACTACGCGGTGGGGGTCCACCCCGTGGCCGTGGCGGTGGCGGACCTGAACGGCGACGGGCTTCCCGATCTCGTGGTGGCCAACAACGGCACCGGGACGGCGCCCACGACCCAGGGCGTCAGCGTGCTCCTGCAGGCCTCCGGGGGCGCCTTCCAGCCCGCCGTCACCTACGACGCCGGGGACGCCTTCGCCTCCGCCGTGGCCGTGGGCGACCTGGACGGCGACGGCCGCCCCGATATCGTCGTGGCCAACGCGGGCGTGCCCGGCGACCCCGGCAGCGTCGCGGTGCTCATCCAGGACGGGACCGGCGCCTTCAAGGCTCCCGTGCGCTACGGCGGGGTCCAGGGCCCCGGCTCCGTGGCCATCGCCGACGTCGACGGTGACGGCCTGCCGGACTTGGTGCTGGGGGACGGCGGCCTCTTCGTGAGGTTCCAGATCCCGGGGAGGCCCGGGGTCTTCGGGCCCCCCGCCCAGTACCGGCAGTAGATCCTTTGGGGCTTGTGCCACCGGGCCGGAACGCCCACCATGGCACCATCCCTTCCTGAAAGGATCCCCCATGCAGTGGGTCGACGAGTATCCGCGCCACTACCAGGACTGCGTCTGGCTTGATTTCACCTTCCTCGAGGGGTTCATGCGGGACTCCCTCGTGGCCGCCGGCGTCCCCGCGCCGGACGCGGCCGTGGTGGCCGACGTCCTCATCGAATCGGATCGCCGGGGCATCGACTCCCACGGCATCGGGCGGCTCAAGCCCATCTACATCGACCGCATCCGGGACGGCATCCTGGATCCCGTCACCCGGGTGGAGGTGGTGCGCGACCGCAAGACCGTCACCGTCCTGGACGGGCACAACGGCATGGGCCACGTGGTGGCCAAGCGCGCCATGGAGACCACCCTCGCCAAGGCCAGGGCCCACGGCATGGGCATGACCGCCGTGCGGAACTCCACCCACTACGGCATCGCCGGGTACTACGCCTCCATGGCCGCCAAGGCCGGGATGATCGGCATCACCGGCACCAACGCCCGCCCCTCCATCGCCCCCACCTTCGGGGTGGAGAACATGCTGGGCACCAACCCCCTGACCATCGGCTTCCCCACCGACGAGGACTTCCCGTTCATCCTGGACTGCGCCACCTCCGTCACCCAGCGGGGCAAGATCGAGAGCTACGCCCGCATGGGCAAGGACCTGGTCCCGGGCTGGGTCATCGACGAGGAGGGCCGCACCCGCACCGACACGGCCCAGGTGCTGGTGGACCTGACCCTGGGCAAGGCCGCCCTGACGCCCCTGGGGGGCATCGGGGAGGACATGGCCGGGTTCAAGGGCTACGGCTACGCCACGGTGGTGGAGGTGCTCAGCGCCGCCCTGCAGGACGGGGCCTACCTCAAGCTGCTCAACGGCCTGGACGGGGCCGGGAACAAGGTCCCCATCCCCATCGGCCACTTCTTCATGGCCGTGGACATCGAGGAATTCATCGAGCTGGACCGGTTCAAGGCGATCGCCGGGGACATCCTGCGGGAGCTGCGGGCGAGCCGGAAGGCCCCCGGCGAGGAGCACATCTTCACCGCCGGGGAGAAGGAGCACCTCGCCTGGGGGATCCGGAAGGAGAAGGGCTGCCCCGTGGGCGCCGCCCTGAGAAAGGACATGGAGACGCTGAGGAAGTGGTATGATCTGCCCTACCATTTCCCCTGGGACGCCTGAGTCTCAAGATCGAAGGAGGGCGGCCATGACCTTCACCGTCAGGAAAGCGGAACTCCACGAAGGCCACGCCCTGGGGCAGTTCGCGGAGGCCTGCTTCCGGGAATCCTTCGGCTACCTCTTCCCGGAGGAGGCCCTGGACCTGCTGTGCTCCAAGGCCTTCACCACCCCCGTCATGGAGGGCCTCATCCGCAACGGCACCTGGATCGCGGAGGGCCCGGAGGGATGGCGGGGCTACGTGGCGCTCTCCCCCGATCCCTGCCCCGTGGAGGGGCTGGCGAGGCCGCACCTGGAGCTCAGCCGCCTCTACGTGCCCGCGCCGTGGATGGGGCAGGGGGTCTCGGACGCGCTCATGACCGCCTTCCTGGCGGACGCCCGCGCCAAGGGGGTGCGGGGCGTCTGGCTGGAGGCCTTCGAGGGCAACCCCCGGGCCCTCCGTTTCTACCGCCGCTGGGGCTTCAAGGACCTGGCCGGCAGCGTGAAGATCCGGGAAGGCCTCCACCTGCCGCACCGGATCCTGGCGAGCGAACTGAATGGGTGAGGCGTGGGTGTCCCGGACCAGCGTCAGGGATCCGCTGACGCAGGCAAGCTGCGTCAGCGAAAAGCTTGCGACGAAAGGATAGGCGTAAGTGTTGGCACACGCCGGCTTCGATGGGCGTTGCGGCCCGGTTGGGGGGGTGGGCTCTCCGGATGGGCCTAGGTTCCAGGGGTACGCTTCAAGTGTTCCGGGGTGGGGGTGGGGTGGCGCCGACGTTGATCGGTTGGCAGCAGTCGCAAACATCTGGAATCGGCACGATCCCTTTGGCCGGAGTCTCTGGTTTCAGGTGGCTGCCGCTTGAACCGGTCAGCGTCGGCGCGAAGCGGTCGTCCTTCCGGGAAACTTGAAGCGGACGGAACGGGTATAGGCCCATCCGGAGAGCCCAGCCATCAATCCTGCCCCAACGTCCATCGAAGCCGGAGTGTGCCAACACTTACGCATAATCTACCGTCGCGAGCTTTTCGCTGACGCAGCTTGCCTGCGTCAGCGGATTCCTGGCGCAAGGTTGGGACCCGGGCGAAGTCTAGCTGCAGCCGGTGGTGGCGCCGCAGGTCTGGCACTTCATGCAGGCGCCGTTCCGCACCAGGGTGAGGTGGCCGCATTCGGGGCAGGGGTCGCCGGTGTAGCCCTTCTGGCGGGCGGACATGAAGGCCGAGGGCGCGGCGGCGGCCTTGGCGGCGCCGGGGGCGGGGTGGCCGTGGGCGGCCAGGGCGGGGGCGGGCTGGGGCGCGTTGGCGGTCTCGGATTCGGGGAAGAGGGGCGTCATGCCGCCGATGGCGGCGGCGGACAGGCCCTGGCTCTCGGGCTTGTGGGAGCCGTTCCCGCCGGTCATCTGCATGAGCTGCTCGGGCTCCACCTGGGCCAGCTCGTAGCGTCCCAGGTAGCTGATGGCCAGTTCCCGGAACACGAAATCGATGAGGCTGGTGGAGAACTTCACCGTGTCGCTGCCCTGGACCATGCCGTTGGGCTCGAAGCGGGTGAAGAGGAAGGCCTCGCAGAACTCCTCCAGGGGCACCCCGTGCTGCAGGCCCATGCTCACGGCGATGGCGAAGCAGTTGAGCACGGCCCGGAACCCGGCGCCCTCCCGGTGGATGTCCAGGAAGATCTCGCCGAGGGTTCCGTCCTCGTATTCGCCGGTGCGCAGGTAGAGCTTGGTGCCCCCGATGGTCGCGGCCTGGGTGTAGCCGCCGCGGCGGTTGGGGAGCTTCTTGCGGTATGTGCGCACCACCTGCTGGGCCAGGGCCTGGCTCAGGGCCTGGACCTTCTCGGCCTTGGGGGCCTCGTCGTCCACGAGGGTGTCGATGCCCTCCAGGAGGTCGAGGTTGGTGGCGATGGCCTGGCTCATCTTGGAGCCGTCCCGGTAGAGGGCGACGGCCTTGAGCATGTGCTGCCAGGAGGCCTTGTAGATCGCGCCCACCTCTTCCACCGTGGCCTCGGCGGGGAGGTTGATGGTCTTGCTGATGGCGCCGCTGAGGAAGGGCTGGGCGGCCCCCATCATGCGGATGTGGCCCATGGGCGCGATGAAGCGCTGGCCCTTGCGGCCGCAGCGGTTCGCGCAGTCGAAGATGGGCAGGTGCTCGTCCTTCAGGTGGGGGGCGCCCTCCACGGTCATGGTGCCCGCCAGGGCGTCCAGGAAGGCCTGGGCGTCCTCCTCCCCGAAGTCCTTCTTCAGGCGGTCCACGGGAATGACGAAGGCGGGGTCGAAGGCGGTGGGGAGCTTGTCCTCGATGGCCGCGAGCTCCTCGGCCGTCCAGCCCTTGGCCAGCAGCCGGCTCCGGGAGATGCCCGGGGTCTCGTCGGTGATCTCCAGCCAGCCCACCACGTGGCGCTCGATGTCGCGGATCTGGGCGGGGTTGTAGCCCAGGCGCATGAGGGCTTCGGGGATGGCGCGGTTCACGAGCTTGAAGTAGCCGCCGCCGGCGAGCTTCTTGAACTTCACCAGGGCGAAGTCCGGCTCCACGCCGGTGGTGTCGCAGTCCATGAGCAGGCCGATGGTCCCGGTGGGGGCCAGCACCGTCACCTGGGCGTTGCGGAAGCCGTGGGCCTCGCCCAGGGCCAGGGCGCGGTCCCAGCTGTCCCGGGAGGCGTCCAGGATGGACTTGGGCAGGAGGCTCCCCTTGAGGCCCTGGGGCGTGATGGAGAGCTGCTCGTACTCCGCGGCGGGGGCGTCGTAGGCGGCCCGGCGGTGGTTGCGGATGACCCGCAGCATGGCATCCCGGTTCAGCTGGTAGCCGGGGAAGGGCCCCAGCTGGCCGGCCATCTCCGCGCTGGCGGCGTAGGCGTCGCCGGTGAGGATGGCGGTGAGGGCCGCGCACCACTGGGTGCCGGCTTCGCTGTCGTAGGGGATGCCCAGGCGCATGAGCATGGCGCCCAGGTTGGCGTAGCCCAGGCCGAGGGTGCGGAAGTCATGGGAGAGCTGGGCGATGCGCTCGGAGGGGAACTGGGCCATGAGGACCGAGATCTCCAGGACGAACGTCCAGAGCCGGATGGCGTGGCGGTACCCGGACAGGTCGAATCCGCCGTCGGGGGTGAGGAAGCTGCACAGGTTCAGGGAGGCCAGGTTGCAGGCCGTGTCGTCCAGGAACATGTACTCGGAGCACGGGTTGCTGGCGTTGATGGGGCCGTCGGCGGGGCAGGTGTGCCAGTCGTTGATGGTGGTGTCGAACTGGATGCCGGGGTCGGCGCAGGCCCAGGCGGCGTAGTTCACCTTGGCCCAGAGGTCCCGGGCCTTGAGGGTCTTGTGGACCTTGCCGTCGGTGCGGCGCTCCAGGTACCAGTCGCCGTCCTTTTCCAGGGCGCGCATGAACTGGTCGGGGACGCGCACGGAGTTGTTGGAGTTCATGCCCCCGACGGTGGCGTAGGCGTCGCCGTCCCAGCCGGTGTCGTAGCTCTTGAGGTCCCGGCTGAAGTCGCCCTGGGACAGGCGGCTCATGGACTGGGAGAGGAAGGCCGAGGCCACGCCCTCGCCCTTGGCCCGGGCCAGGGCCTTGCGCAGCTTCTCGTTGGTGCGGGGGTTGGCGTCCCGGGTGGTGGAGCCCTCCACGGCCTCGCACAGCGCGTTCCAGGTGCGGCCCAGGACGATGCTGCCCGCGGCCATCATGGCGACCTTGCGCTCCTCGGTGACCTTCCAGTCGATGAAGGCCTCCACGTCGGGGTGGTCCAGGTCCAGGCAGACCATCTTGGCGGCGCGGCGGGTGGTGCCGCCGGACTTGATGGCCCCCGCGGCGCGGTCGCCCACGGCCAGGAAGGACATGAGGCCCGAGGAGCAGCCGCCGCCGGAGAGGTTCTCGGTGGCGCCCCGCACCTTGGAGAAGTTGGTGCCGGTGCCGCTGCCGTACTTGAAGATCCGCGCCTCGCGGGTCCACAGGTCCATGATGCCGCCGGGGTTGACCAGGTCGTCCTCCACGCTCTGGATGAAGCACGCGTGGGGCTGGGGGCGCTCGTAGGCGGAGGTGGACTGGCACATGGCCCCGGTGACCGGGTCCACGAAGCTGTGGCCCTGGGCGGGGCCCGAGATGCCGTAGGCGTAGTGGAGGCCGGTGTTGAACCACTGGGGGCTGTTGGGGGCGCACATCTGGTTGGCCAGCATGTACACGAGTTCGTCGTAGAACGCCTGGGCGTCCTCGGGGCCGTCGAAGTAGCCGTACTGCTCGCCCCAGTGCCGCCAGCAACCAGCCAGCCGGTGGAACACCTGCCGGGCGTCCTTCTCCCCGCCGTTGGCCGCGTCGATGCCCTTCCGGCGGAAATACTTCTGGGCCAGGATATCCACCGCCACCTGGGACCAGCTCTCGGGGACCATCACATCCTTGGCCTCGAACACCACGGTGCCGTCCAGCTTGGTGATCCGGCTGGTGCGCCCCACGAAGGGGATGCCCGCGAGCGGATCCTTGCCGGCTTTGGTGAAGGCGCGAGAAATTTGCATAAGATCCTCAGGGTTGGGCTCGAGCTGCGTTGAAATGGCCCATTGCACGTGGCCTATCCAGCTTGCTACCAGGTTCGACATCAAGGGGTTGTGCTGGGTAGAAAGAATCACCCCAAGATCTTGGGGCGTCAAGGGGGACCCGCCCCCTTTTTTTCGCCTCGGGGAAAGAGCCTTGGAAATCAAAGAATTTATCGCGCGGGCTCCCGCGGCCCCCCCGGACGAGGGCCGGGCTATGCCGCGGGGCCGCGTGCGGCTAAGATGGAATCAAGCCGGGCCCCATGCATCGGGGTGCGATGAACCGGGTCAGATCGGAAGAAGCAGCCCTAAGTCGTTCCCCCGAGTGCCGTGGCAAGCCCGGCCCTTGCTATGTACGTCCATGAACGTCTCGTACGGTTGGGTAGCGCCCGTGTTCCGGACCTGCGCGCCGTTTACTCGGCCGGACAAGCCGGCCTCGTTGGATGCCGGAGGGGCCGAAGGGGCGAGGCTCCACGTACCAGCTCCGAGGGAGGTTCCGGGTTGGTGGGGTTTGGGCCCATCCGGGGGGACCTGGGGAGGGCAGGACGTGCTGCGAGTGAGGGTCGAGGCCCGCGGTTCGCGCCGACGTTGAATGGCGAAGGCGACCCCCCATGGAATTGGGCCAACGGAGCCAATCAGCGTCGGCGCCCCCCGGCGCCGACCGACCCCACGCGAAGCGATTCCACCCAGGCCTTGAAAGCCGCCCACCAGCCCGGGGCCTCCCGGAGGGCCCCCCGGTTCCGCTCTCCGGACCCCCCATCGAAGGAAACGGGCGCAGCACCCCCCCTCGTCCCTTCCCCACTCCCCGTCCTCGCCGGCTTGTCCGGCGAGGACGAACCGGCGCGCAAGTCCGGGACCCGCACGAACCCCTGGCGACCCCGCCGCCCTGCGCTACCATGGGTCAAGCTCACGGCCTTTATCGTTTCCACAATGACTTGCCTTGACGGTTCCGAAGGGGATCGAACGGAGACCTGCACCATGACGGAGAAGATCACGTCCCAGCTCTTCAAGCGAAAGCCTCTCGAACTGCTCCTGGAGGAGATGCGGGGGGAGAACCGGCTGCGGCGGGTCCTGGGGCCGGTGCAGCTCACGGCCCTGGGCGTGGGGGCCATCATCGGGGCGGGGATCTTCGTGGCCACCGGGGCCGCGGCCCACAACGTCGCGGGGCCGGCGCTCATGCTCAGCTATGTGGTGGCGGGCATCACGTGCATCTTCGCGGCCCTGTGCTACGCCGAATTCGCCTCCATGGTGCCCGTGGCGGGATCCGCCTACACCTACGCCTACGCCACCCTGGGCGAGCTCTTCGCCTGGATCATCGGGTGGGACCTGATCCTGGAGTACGGCGTGTCCAGCGCGGCGGTGGCCACGGGGTGGTCGGCCTACGCCCAGAGCTCGCTGTCCAAATTGGGCATCGAGTTCCCGCTCATCCTCCGGGAATCGCCCTGGCGCTACGACGCGGTGCACGGCGCCTTCGTGCGCACCGGCAGCTGGCTGAACCTGCCCGCCGTGCTCGTCACCGCCGCCGTCACCTTCGTGCTGGTCAAGGGCATCAAGGAGAGCGCCGGCTTCAACGCCACCATGGTGGCCATCAAGGTCGCCGCGGTGCTCTTCGTGATCGCCGTGGGCGCCTTCTTCATCAGCGCCACGAACTGGCATCCCTTCGCGCCCTTCGGCTGGACGGGACTGAGCTTTTTCGGCCACACCGTGGCCGGCCAGGTGGACCCCGGCGGCAAGCCCGTGGGAATGCTGGCGGGGGCGGCCATCATCTTCTTCGCGTACATCGGCTTCGATTCCGTCTCCACCCACACGGAGGAGGCCAGGAATCCCCAGCGGGACGTGCCCCTGGCCATCGTCATCTCCCTGGTGCTCTGCACCGTGCTCTACATCGGCGTGGTGGCCGTGCTCACGGGGATGGTCCGGTTCGACCACCTGGACGTGAACGCCCCGGTGTCCATGGCCTTCAAGGTGCACCACCTGGGCTGGGCCGAAGGGCTCATCGCCACCGCCGGGGTGGCCGGCATCACCTCGGTCCTCCTGGTCATGATGCTCAGCGGCCCCCGGGTCTTCCTGGCCATGGCCCGGGACGGCCTGCTGCCCAAGGGCGTCTTCGGCGTGGTGCATCCGGAATTCCGCACCCCCTGGAAGTCCACCATCCTCATCGGGATCTTCGTGGCGGTCCTGTCGGGCCTGCTGCCCATCGACTCCCTCCTCCACCTCACCAACATCGGGACCCTGCTGGCCTTCGTCATCGTGTGCGCGGCCGTGCTCATCATGCGGAAGAAGTACCCCGACGTGCACCGCCCCTTCCGCTGCCCGTGGGTGCCCGTGGTGCCCATCCTGGGCATCCTGTCCTGCCTCCTGCTCATGTTCTCGCTTCCCACGGAGAACTGGTGGCGGCTCATCGCCTGGCTGGCACTGGGTTTCGGCATCTATTTCTTGTACGGGCGCAAACATAGCGTTATGAAACATTACTCGGAAACCAATCGCTAAGCTCGGGCATCAAAATCGCCAGGCGACGCTCTCCCTGGGGATTGAACCACCGCCTCACCAATGGAGGACGGAACCCCGTCACCAACGCTTGAATGCTCCATGGCGTCATGAACATGGAGGATCAGGACCGGCGGGGAAGGGGTTTCCCTGCCTCCAGGGTGCTTTCCCATTCGGAGGTGGTCCATGGATTCCAGTTTGCCGGCGGGCGTCCGCCGCTCCCGCCTTTTCTTCCGCAAGCCCCTGGCGGCGCTCCTGGAGGAGGCCCGCGGGGAGAACCGGCTCCGGCGGATCCTGGGCCCGGTGCACCTCACGGCCCTGGGCATCGGCGCCGTCATCGGGGCGGGCATCTTCGTGGCCACCGGGGCCGCGGCGCGCAACGTGGCGGGCCCGGCCCTGATGCTCTCCTACGCCGTGGCGGCGGTGACCTGCGTGTTCGCCGCGCTGTGCTACGCGGAGTTCGCGGCCATGGTGCCGGTGGCGGGATCGGCCTACACCTATGCCTACGCGACCCTCGGGGAGCTCTTCGCGTGGATCATCGGGTGGGACCTGATCCTGGAGTACGGCGTGGCCAGCGCCGCGGTGGCCACGGGATGGTCGGCCTACGCCCAGGGGCTCCTGGCCAAGGCCGGCCTGGTCCTGCCCGCGGCCCTGGTGTCCTCCCCCTGGCGCTACGACCCCGCGGCGGGAAGCCTCGTGGGGACCGGGGCCCTGGTCAACCTGCCGGCGGCGCTGGTGGTGGGGGCGGTCACCTACGTCCTGGTGCGGGGCATCCAGGAGACCTCGCGCCTGAACACCGTGATGGTGGCCGTGAAGGTGGCGGCGGTCCTCTTCGTCATCGCCGCGGGCCTGTTCTTCGTGAGCTCCGCCAACTGGCGGCCCTTCGCCCCGTACGGGTGGACCGGCCTGTGCTTTTTCGGCCACACCGTGGCCGGCCAGGTGGATCCGGGGGGCAAGCCCGTGGGGATGCTGGCGGGCGCCGCCATCATCTTCTTCGCCTACATCGGGTTCGACGCGGTGTCCACCCACACCGAGGAGGCCCGGAATCCCCAGCGGGACGTGCCGGTGGGCATCGTGACGTCCCTGGCCGTGTGCAGCATCCTGTACGTCGCCATGGTGGCGGTGCTCACGGGCATGGTGCGCTTCGACCAGCTGGACATCAGCGCCCCCGTGTCCCTGGCCTTCAAGGCCCGGGGCCAGGGCTGGGCCGAGGGGCTCGTGGCGGTGGCGGGGGTGGCCGGCATCACGTCGGTGCTCCTGGTGATGATGCTCAGCGGGCCCCGGGTCTTCCTGGCCATGGCCCGGGACGGGCTGCTGCCCAGGAAGGTGTTCGGCGTGGTGCATCCGCGGTACCGCACGCCCTGGAAGTCCACGATCCTCACCGGGGCCTGCGTGGCCGTGATGGCCGGGCTCCTGCCCATCGACGTGCTCCTCCACCTCACCAACATCGGAACGCTCCTGGCCTTCGTCATCGTGTGCTCGGCGGTGCTGATCATGCGCCGCACCCACCCGGGCGCCGAGCGCCCCTTCCGGTGCCCCTGGGTGCCGGCGGTGCCCATCCTGGGCATCCTCTCCTGCCTGCTCCTCATGTTCTCCCTGCCCGTGGCCAACTGGTACCGGCTAGGCATCTGGCTGGCGCTGGGGATCCTTGTGTACTTCGGGTACGGACGCCGCCACAGCGTCCTGGGGAGGGCCTCCGGTGCGGACCCCGCTTGAGGTCATCCCCTGCCGGGGCTGCCTGGGCCCCGTGGACGGCCAGGCCCAGGCCGGCCTGTGCGGGCGCTGCTGGAGCCTGCTGACGCCCCTGCCGGAGGAGCGGTGCCCCCTGTGCGCCCTGGGCCACGGATGGGCCGACCCCTGTCCCGACCCCGTGGCCTGGTCCTCCGGGGATGCCCTGTGGGACTACCACGGCGGGTTGGGGGCTCTCCTGGTGCCCTCCATCAAGCGGGGGGAACTGGGGTGGATGGACGCCCTCCTGGAGCGGGCGGCCCGGGCGCCCCTTCCGCCCTGGACCGCGGAGGCCACCCTGGTGTGCAGCGCGCCCACCGCCCGGCTCCGGCGCTGGTACCGGGGGTTCGACCTGGCCGAACGGGCCGCCCTGACCTTCGCGGCCCGCCTGGGCACCGCCTTCGGGGCCGTCCTTCGCAAGCCCCTGTACACCCGCGCCCAGGCCAGCCTGCCCCAGGGGAGGAGGCGGCGCATGGGGCCCCACGTGACCCTCGTTCCCGGCCGGGCCGTGGAGGGGGAGGCCGTGCTCCTGGTGGACGACGTGTGGACCACCGGCACGACCCTGCTCCGGTCCGCCCAGGCCCTGGGGGCGGCCGGGGCCCGGGACGTGGCGGTGCTGGCCCTCTTCCGTGCGGGCAAGAGGGGCTAGAAGCCCGGCTACGTAATCGTACGTGTCTCAGACGTTCGCCCTGTTTCGTCATCGCCGGCCAAGCCGACGTTGAATGGTTTGCACCGCCCACAATCTTTTGAAGTCAGCTCAAGCCCAGACCTGCCGAAGGCCCGGTTCGAGACGAGGTCGCCTTCCCTAATCAGCGTTGGCGCCGTCCAATGCCCTCCTCGCAGCACTCGAAGTGAGGCCCCAAGGTGGGTCGGGGCCAATGCGTGAAACACAGGCCCAACCATGGGGCGAGAGCCTTCCGTTGCTGCGGGCTTGGCCCGCAGCAACGAACCGGGGCGAACGTCCGGGACACGTGCGATTACGTAGCCGGGCCCCTAGCCGTGGTATCCTTCGCAACGGCCCCCGGGAACCTTGGGGGGCGTATGCCTTTGAATGGAGTCGACCATGCCGAGCAGCGCCGCGTTCACCCCGGGCCCCGTGGGTTCGTTCATCAAGCACCATTTCCGCCACTTCAACGCGGCGGCCATGGTCGACGCGGCCGAGGGGTACCGCACCCACCTCCTGGAGGGCGGCAAGATGATGGTGAGCCTCGCCGGGGCCATGAGCACGGCCGAACTGGGCCTGAGCCTCGCGGAAATGATCCGCCAGGACAAGGTCCATCTCATCACCTGCACCGGCGCCAACCTGGAGGAGGACATCTTCAACCTGGTGGCCCACGACTACTACGAGCGCGTGCCCAACTACCGCGACCTCACCCCCGCCGACGAGAAGGCCCTCCTGGACCGTCACATGAACCGGGTCACGGACACCTGCATCCCCGAGATGGAGGCCATGCGCCGCATCGAGAAGGCCATCCTCAAGGAGTGGATGGCCGCGGATGCCGCCGGCGAGCGCCGCTTCCCCCACGAGTTCCTGTACCGCCTCCTGCGCAGCGGCGTGCTGGAGCAGTACCACCAGATCGACACCAAGAACAGCTGGATGATCGCGGCCTGCGAGAAGAACCTGCCCATCGTCGTGCCCGGCTGGGAGGACAGCACCCTGGGCAACATGTTCGCCGCCGCCGTGATCCGGGGCGACGTGAAGAACGTCCACACGGTCCGCACCGGCATCGAGTACATGACCTGGCTCGCCCGCTTTTACCAGGAGATCACGAAGGATTGTTCCCTGGGCATGTTCCAGGTGGGCGGCGGCATCGCGGGGGACTTCCCGATCTGCGTGGTGCCCATGCTCCACCAGGACCTGGAACTGGAGGCCCCGCTCTGGGGCTATTTCTGCCAGATCAGCGATTCCACCACCAGCTACGGTTCCTACTCCGGCGCCGTGCCCAACGAGAAGATCACCTGGGGCAAGCTGGGGGCGGACACCCCCAAGTTCATCGTGGAGAGCGATGCCACCATCGTGGCGCCCCTGATGTTCGCCTATTTGCTTGGCTGGTAGCTTCTTCGCCGGGGGGGGCCGGCTAATTACGATCCCTGGGTCTTGTTCTCTTGATCCCCCCGTTTTCCTTGGATAGACTTGGGCTACCTTTTGGAGGTTCCAATGAAGCGTTCCATCCTCGCCATCGCCGTCGCCTTCTGCGCCGCCTCGTTCTCCTTCGCCACCGTCGCCATCCAGAAGGAAGCCAAGGCCAAGGATCCCAAGGTCACCTGCAAGTCCTGCCACACCGCCATGCCCTGCACCAAGACCAACCTCACCGATGAAGGCAAGAAGTGGATCCCCGCCAAGAAGTAGTGGCGAGCCCCCGCTGACGGAAAGCGCCCACCGCGAGGTGGGCGCTTTTCGTTAGCGGGCGCGCAGGAGGGTGGTGAGTCATCGTCCGTGTCCCGGACATTCGCCCCGGGTCGCTGGCGCAGCTTGCCTGCGCCAGCGACCCGGGGCGAATGTCCGGGACACGGGCGATTCCTAGGCGAGGCCGAAGTCCGAGGATTCCAGTTCCTTCTTGACGGCGGCCATGAAGAGGTCGGCGGTGGAGCCGTCGATGATGCGGTGGTCGAAGCTCAGGGCGCTGAACATCACTTCCCGGATGGCCAGGACGTCCTGGCCCAGGTCGTCGGTGACGACCACGGGGCGCTTCTTCACGGCGCCCATGCCCATGATGGCCACCTGGGGCTGGTTGATCACGGGCAGGCCGAAGGTGTCGCCGAAGACCCCGGGATTCGTGATCGTGAAGGTGCCCCCGGAGATCTCGTCGGGCTTGAGCTGCTTGGCGCGGGCCCGGCCGGCCAGGTCGTTGAGGGCCAGGGCCAGGCCGCCCAGGTTGAGCTGGTCGGCGTTCTTGACCACGGGGACGATGAGGCCCCAGTCCAGGGCCACGGCGATGCCCAGGTGCACGTCCTGCTTGTAGACGATGGAATCGCCGTCCACGCTGGCGTTGACTACGGGGTAGGCCCGGAGGGCCTTGGCCACGGCCATCATGGCGAAGGGCATGAAGCTGAGCTTGGTGCCGTACGAAGCCTCGAAGGCCTGCTTATGCCGGGCGCGCAGGCGCGACACGTTGGACATGTCGATCTCGAAGACCGTGTACACGTGGGCGCTGGTGTGCTTGGAAAGGACCATGTTGTCGCTGATGATCTTGCGCATGCGGGACATGGGCTCCACCCGGACGCGCTCGCCGGGGGCGAAGGCGGGGACGGCGGAGGCCGGGGCGGCCTTGGGGGCGGCCGGCGCGGCGGAGGCCGCAGGCTTGGCGGCCAGGTAGGCCTCCATGTCCTGCTTGGTGACCCGGCCCATCATGCCGGAACCGGGCACCGTGGCCAGGTCCACGCCGTGGTCCCCCGCCATGCGGCGGACCAGGGGACTGGACTTGGTGCGCAGGCGGCCTTCCAGGGTATCCCCGGCGGGGGCCGGGGGCAGGGCGGGAGCCGCCGCGGGGGCGGCGGGGGCCGGGGCCGGCGCGGCCTTCCCGGGAGCGGCGGCGGGCTTCTCCCCGGCCGCGCCGATGCGGGCCACCACGGTGCCCACGGGCACCGTGGCGTTCACGTCCACGAGGATCTCCAGGAGGGTTCCGGCGATGGGCGCGGGGATCTCGGCGTCCACCTTGTCGGTGGAGATCTCGTAGAGGGTCTCGTCCTTGCCGATGGCTTCCCCCGGCTGCCGGTGCCACTTCAGGATCGTAGCCTCGGCGATGGATTCCCCCATCTGGGGCATGACGACGTCGAATGCCATTGGGTGCTCCTAGCAATCGAGGCGGGGCGCCTCGGTGTGATGCTTCGTGATCTGCTGGTAGGCGTGGGCCAGTTCCAGCAGGGAAACGTCCGAAAGGGAGGGACCGATGAGCTGGAGGCCCACCGGCAGGCCGGACGCGAAGCCCGCCGGCATGGAAAGGGCGGGCAGGGCCGCCAGCGAGGGGGTGACGGTGAAGACGTCCGAGAGGTACATCGAAAGGGGATCGCCGGTCCGGTCGCCCAGGGGAAAGGCGGTGCCGGGGCACACGGGGGTGGCCAGGACGTCCACCTGCCCGAAGGCTTCGGTGAAATCGCGCAGGATGAGGGTCCGGGCCTTCTGGGCCTTCAGGTAGAAGGCCTCGTAGTAGCCGCGGGAGAGGCAGAAGGCCCCCAGGAGGATGCGGCGCTTGGCCTCCATCCCGAAGCCCTCGTCCCGGGTGGCGGCGACCATGGTGTCCAGGGTTTCCGAAGGGGTCCGGGCGCCGAACCTCACCCCGTCGAACCGGGCCAGGTTGCTGGACACCTCCGAGGTGGTGATGAGGTAGTAGGTGTCGATGGCGAAGCGGGTGTGGGGCAGGGAGACCTCCACCAGCTCGGCCCCCTCGGCCTCCAGGGCGCGCAGGGCGGCCTCCAGGACCCCCCGGACCCCCTCTTCGATGCCTTCGCCGAAGCACTCCCGGGGAAGGCCGATGCGCAGGCCCTTGAGGGCGCGGGGCCGCAGCTCCGCGAGGCGCTCCCGCCCGGGCAGGTCCACGCTGGTGGCGTCAAGGGGATCGGAGCCGGCCATGACGGAGAGGGCCGCGGCGAGGTCCCGGGCCGAGGCGGCCACGGGCCCCACGATGTCCAGGGAGGAGGCCATGGCCGTGACCCCGTACCGGCTCAGGGCGCCATAGGTGGGGCGCAGGGCGGTGACGTTGCAGAAGCTTCCCGGCAGCCGAACGGAACCGCCCGTGTCGGTGCCCAGGGCCAGGGGGGCGTAGCCCGCGGCCACCGCCACCACCGAGCCCGAGGAGCTGCCCCCGGGCACCCGGGAGAGGTCCCAGGGATTGCGGGCGGGGCCCGAGGCGCTGTGCTCGCCGCTGGAGCCCATGGCGAACTCGTCCATGTTGGCCTTGGCCACCGGCACGGCCCCCGCCTCCAGGAGCCTGCGCACCACTGTGGCGTCGTAGGGGGCCCGGTAGCCCCGCTGGATGCGGGAGCCGTTGCCCACGGGGGCCCCCTTCCAGTTGAGGTTGTCCTTGAGCACCACGGGGATGCCCAGGACGGGCGAGCGCTCTCCCCGGGCCAGGCGGGCGTCGGCGTCCCGGGCCGCGGCGAGGGTGCGCGCGCGGTCCAGGGAGGCGGTGGCATTGAGCCGGGGCTCGAGGCGGGCCATGCGGTCCAGGGAGCGCAGGGCCAGGAACTCGGCGGACAGATCCCCCGCTTCCAGCCCCTCCCTCAGATCTGCCAACGAACCCGGACCCATGCCCAACTCCTGCTCTGCTTCGAGTGTGCCACCAAAATCGATATTGAGATAGATTCTCCAAGAGCGGCGCCGGGGGCCAAAGGTCCTTGCGGAACGGGAGAACCTTGGCGCGTTCCGCCCCGGACCGCGATTGTCCCCTATCTTTTTCCCAAGAGTCCTGGGTTAATATCACAGACACACCGGACACCGCAGAACCCCCGAGATGATCCTTCTCGCCATGGAACCGAGATGAACCCATACGAAGTGCTGGAAATTTCGCCTGGTGCCACGATCGAGGAGATCAAGGCCGCCTACCACCGGATGGCGAAAGTCTGGCACCCGGACCGGTTCACCGGCGAGGCCAAGGCCGACGCGGAGCGCCGCTTCCGCATGCTGGCCGAGGCCTTCAGCATGCTCAAGGACACCCCCAGCCGGGGCCCGGCCCCCGCCGCCGCGCCCCCGGAGCCCGCGCAGCCCCAGGCGCAGCCCGAGGCGGCGCCGATCCAGCTCGACGAGGGGCATGACCGGGCGGCGATCCCCAAGACCGCCGACGAGTGGTACAAGGACGCCCTGGGCGCCTTCGATGGCCGCGCCTTCGGACGTTCCCTGGCCCTGATCCTCTACGCCATCCGCCTGGACAACGAGCGCCCCGAGTTCCACGCCCTGCACGGCAAGGTCCTGGAGGCCACCGGAGGGGATGCCCGGGCCAAGGTGAAGGCGCTGGAGACCGCCATCAAGCTCAACGCGAAGGATGTCGATTCCATGATCCTCCTCGCCCAGACCTTCCAGGGCCTGGGGATGCAGGCCCGGGCCACCCGGCTCTGGGAATCCGTGCGAAACCTGGCCCCCGATCACGCGATCTTCAAACAGCCCGGCAAGCCCGCCGACAAGAAGGCCGTGGCCAAGGAACAGGTGGCGAGCCTGGGCGAACAGTGGGCCGAACTCGTCGCGGAAACGCGCATCAAGCTGGAAAAGCTATTCAAAAGGGGTTGAGCATGCGGGTGGTGGCAGCGGGACGGACGGAAGTCGGGTGCGTTCGCAAGCACAACGAGGACAATTTCCTCATGGAACCCGACCTCGGCCTTTTCGTGGTCGCCGATGGCCTGGGCGGCCATGCCGCGGGGGAGGTGGCCAGTCAGATCGTGGTGGAGAAGATCGGACAGTTCATCACCCACACGGTGGAGCGGGACCGGACCTGGCCGGTGGAGTACGACACCGCCCTGCCGTACGACGGCAACCGGCTCAAGGCGGCCCTCCTCCTGGCCGACCAGAGCATCCTGAACGATATCCGCGCCAACCCCGAGCGGGAATCCATGGGCTCCACGGTGGTGGCCTGCCTGGTCAACGGGGAGACCGTCACCCTCGTCCACGTGGGCGACAGCAGGGCCTACCTTCTGAACGCCGAAGGGATCCAGCAGGTCACCCGGGATCATTCCTGGGTGGCGGAGCAGGTGGCCAACGGGATCCTGACCCCCGACGAGGCCCGCCGCCACCCCTTCCGCAACGTCATCACCCAGGCCCTGGGCAATGGCGGAGAACTCGATATTTCGGTCAGGGAAATCCAGGCCAAGGAATTGGACCGGATTTTGCTTTGCTCCGATGGACTGTCAGGAATGATTCAAGATCAGGAAATCTGGGAAATAGTCCAGAGTGCCCCGGACATGGATGAGGCTGCAGGTCGATTGATCGCCAAAGCCATGGGCAATGGGGGGGAAGACAACATCACCGTCGTCATCATCGCGTTCGATCCGGATAAAAATGTCTGCTAGCAACATTCGGTTGACCGGGAAGATATAAGGGTTAAACTGAACCGCCTAATCAACTAAAGCGAGGCTCCAAGTGGGTCTTTTCGGTGGCAAAAAAAACCAGCTCGTGGGCCTGGACATTGGTTCCAGTTCCGTAAAGGTCTGTGAACTGCAGGTGCTAGGCAAAGGCGGGAGCCAGCGTTACCGGCTCCAGAAACTTGGCATAGCCCCGCTCCCCTTCGACGCGATCGTCGACGGGGACATCATGGACAGCAACGCGGTGGCCGCGGCCATACGCCAGGTGCTCGCGGAGCAGAAGATCAAGGCCAGGGACGTGGCCATTTCCGTGGCGGGCCAGCAGGTGATGGTCAAAAAAGTGACCTTCCCGCTCATGAGCCCCACGGAGCTGGCGGAGTCGGTGCGGTGGGAGGCCGAGAGCTTCTTCCCGGCCGGCCAGGGCCTCGACGCCTACGCCCTGGACTTCGCGGTCCTGGAGGAGCGCCCCTCCGAAGGCAACATGGACGTGGTCCTGGTGGCCTGCCGCAAGGACAAGATCGAGTCCTACATCGGCTGCGTGGCCATGGCCGGCGCCCGTTCGGTCCTCGTGGACGTGGACGTGTTCGCCATCCAGAACGCCTACGAGATCAATTCGCCCCCGGGCGGGCGGGACGAGGTGGTCGCCCTGGTGAACATCGGGGCCCAGTTCACGAACCTGACCATGCTGGTCGGTCGCAAGTCGCTCTTCTGGCGGGACATCGCCTGGGGTGGCCACCGGTTTACCGACAAGCTCATGGAGGACTGGGGCGTGAGCCGCGAGGCCGCCGAACTGCTCAAGGAAGGCCAGGCCGCCGAGGGCCGCACGCCCGAAGAGGTGGAACCCTCCCTTTCCTCCGTTTCCGACGGCTTCGCCGACGAACTGGGCCGCACCATCGATTTCTTCCGCTCCAGCTTCAAGGTGGACCGCCTCGACCGGGTCCTCCTCTGCGGCGGCAGCGCCAAGGTGGACAAGCTCCCCGAGATCCTGGGGGATCGTCTGAGGGTTTCCGTGGATCGCCTGAATCCGTTCCAGCTCCTCGAAATGGATGAGCGGAGTCTCGATCCTGCCGTGGTCAATGGAGTCGGCTGCACGGCCGCTGTCGCGGTCGGATTGGCCTTGCGCCAAGTGGGGGACCGATGATCAAGATCAACCTTCTGGGAGACACGCTCGCCCAGGTGGGTGGGAAGAAGGCCGAAAAGGCCGAGGCCGTGCCCGTCTACGCGGACTCCGCGGCTACCGGACGGCCGAGTCTTCCCATCGCAGGGGTGCTTTTCGGTCTGGTCATCGCCTCGGCGGGCGGCATCTACTACGTCATGCTGAATTCCCAGATCGAGCGCGAGCAGCGGACCAAGGTCGAACTGCTGGCCAAGAAGAAGGAGCTCGAAAAATACATGGATCTTGAACGCAAGTTCAGGACCCAGAAGGAGATGCTCCAGAAGAAAAAGGAAGTGATGATGGGGCTCAAGTCCTTCCAGCACCTTCCGGTGCATTTCCTGGAGGAACTGGCCAATGCGCTCCCCGACGACGTGTGGTTCCGGGAGATCAACCAGAAGGGACTGAGCATCAGCATAAGGGGCGAGAGTTCCAGCTTCGAGGCCGTGAACCAGTTCCGCAATCGCCTGGTGGAGCAGACCAAGTGGTTCAAGAACGTGAACTATCCGGCCGCCAACAAGAACGGGCGCACCGTCGAATTCACCATCTCCTGTGATTTGAAGAATTCGGCCTGAGGTAGCTATGAACTCGCAACTTCAGAAACAACTGCTGATCGGTGGCCTGGCTGGCCTGATGCTGGCCATCCTCATCGTCTTCTTCCTGGGCGGCAAACGCGACGAGCTCGCGGGCCTGAAGGTCGTGAACCAGGGCCTCCAGGCGGACGTCGCCAAGGGCTACGCCCTCAAGGCCAACTACGAGAAGCTCAAGGCCGAGGTGGTGGAGCAGGAGAAGGTGATCGACGAGCTGATCAAGATCATGCCCACCGACGCCGACCGCGGCGAGCTCCCCTACCGCGTCAAGAAACTGGCGGACACCGCCGGGATCGAACAGGTGTCCTTCACGCTCATGGCGCCCGTGGCCAAGGACTACTACACGGAGTATCCCGTGCAGTTCACGTTCCGCGCCGGCTACCACACGCTGGGCCAGTTCGCCTCCCTCATTTCCGGCTACGAGAAGATCATCAACCTCAGCGAAATGGCCCTGAAGCGGGAGACCAAAGGAACCCTGTATCCCGTTTCGGTCACCTGCAAGGTCAGCGCCTTCGTATACAACCCGGCGCCGCCTCCGCCTCCGGCGGGCACGCCGGCCAAACCGGCCCCCGCGCCGGCCAAGAAAGAATCGGGAGACTGAGACCATGGCACGGATCGCATACATCCTCCCCGCCCTGGCGCTCGGCCTTCAGCTCTTCGCCCAGGGCACCCCCGCCAAGGAAGGCGCCAAGCCCCACGCGGAATCCGTGGCGACGCCGGCCCTTTCCGCCAACCAGGGGATCAATCCCGACGAGCTGATCGCCGTCCGCGCGACCCCCTACAGGCCCACCCTGCAGCGGGACCCCTTCTCCGCCCCCACCGATGCGGAGCAGACCAACAAGGGGGACCTGGTGGATGACATCGGCGTCAAAGGAATGGTGGTTTCCAACGGCAAGGTCTTGGCCGTGGTCACCGATGCCCGCGGGAACGTCCGTTCCCTGCCCATCGGGTATCGGTTCCGGGACGGTGAACTGGTCGCCATCAACGACAAGTCCGTCACGTTCCATCAGTGGGATGCCAGCAGCACTAACACCAAAATCTTCCGAACCGTCGTCAAGACGTTCAAACGCGAGGAGGGTAAACGATGAATGCTCGCCTGAGTTCCTTGCTGGTCGCAGGGGGCGTGGTACTGGCGGGGATCCAATCCGGATCTCTCAACGGAGCCCTCCCTGATGCCGGCGCCAACGCCGCCACCGCAACGCTCGTGGGGGCTGCCATGCAGCCCGGCGCCATCCAGGTGCTGAAACTCAGCATCCCCGGCTTCACGGGCGTTCCCCGCCTGCAGGTGCTGCCCAAGCCCTCCCGGGTCGTGGTGGACCTCCCGGGGGTGAACCGCGGGGACAAGGTCTCCAGGAAGGATCTGCTGGGGCTTACCTGCCCGCAGATCCTCCGCTCCCGCCTGGCGCAGTTCGCGACGGCGCCCCAGCCCGTCACCCGCATCGTCCTCGAAGTGGTGCCCGGGACCCAGGCCACGGTGACCAGCGACGGCACCGGGGTGAGCATCGCCCTGGATGCCGGTCAGGGCGCGGTGCGCGCCCAGATGGGGACCCAGGTGGCTCCGGCGCCCGCCGTTCCCGCGCCGCCCATGGAATCCGAAACCGTGGCCTCCAGCCTCGCCGCGCTCCCCCAGACCCCCGTCCTGCCCGAGCGCGCGGCCATGACGCCCGTGCCCCAGCCCGGTCTTCCCACGGCCGCCCCCGCGCCCGTGGAGCGCGCCCCGTACGTGGTGAAGGAGGAGACCCCCGCTCAGCCGGCGGCCCCCATCGTGATCAAGGAAGAGGCCCCCAAGGTCGCGGCCAAGGCCGAGCCCCTGGCCCCCGTTCCGGCCATCGGCGCGCCCTTCCAGGCCCTGCCGTCCCTGGCCGTGCAGTCCGTGCTGCCCACCGCCCTGGGCCAGGAAAAGGCCGCGCCGCACCGGGAGCAGTCCCGCAGCGGGCGCACCCTGGGCGACACCACCGGCCGCTACACCGGCGCCCGCATGACCATCGACGTCGTGGGCACCGACCTCACCAGCTTCCTGCGCATCATCGCCGACACGGCCCACCTGAACCTCATCGTGGACCAGGACGTGCAGGGCATCTACACCTTCAAGTTCACCGACACCCCCTGGGACCAGGTGCTGGACGTGATCCTCAAGCATGCCGGGCTGGGCAAGGAAGTGAGCAACGGCATCATCCGCGTGGCCAAGATCGAGAAGCTCCAGAAGGAAGAGGAGGATCGCAAGCGCCTGGACGACGCCAAGAGCCTCGCCGGGGACGTGCAGAGCATCACCCGGCCGCTCTCCTTCGCCAAGGCGGTGGAATCCAAGGCCATCCTGGACAAGATGCTCACCAAGCGCGGCAGCATCATCGTGGACGACCGCACCAACACCCTGATCATCACGGACCTGCCCCGGAACCTCCCCCTCCTGGACGATCTGATCGCCCAGCTGGACGTGCAGATCCAGCAGGTGCAGATCGAGGCCCGGGTGGTGGAGGCCTCCAAGAACTGGGAAAAGGACTTCGGGGTCAAGTGGCCCACGACCAACACCGGCAATGCGGCCATCACCAACTCGGCCGGCACCGCCGCCCCCTGGGGCAGCACCAACGGCACCTCCTGGAACAGCATAAACAACCTGGCCACCACGGGCAACGCCGCCACCGTGGCCTTCGCGCCCGGGGCCACCGGCGTCACGGACATCTCCAGCCCCGCCGGGGAATTCTGGGTCTCCTTCCTGAGCAACCGCATGAGCGTGAACGTCATTCTCCAGGCCCTGGAAAAGCAGGGCGTGGTCAAGATCGTCTCCTCGCCCAAGGTGGTCACCCAGAACAACAAGAAGGCCAAGGTCCTGTCCGGCGCCAAGATCCCCTATCCCGCGCAGCAGGCCGGCAACGCCAACGGCGCCATCGCCGTGCAGTTCGCCGATGCCAACCTGGAACTGGAGGTCACCCCCCAGATCACCAACGACGGCACCATCCTCATGGACGTGAAGGTCGAGAAGGCCGACGCGGACTTCGGGCAGCTGGTGGGCACCACGCCGACCATCACCCGCAAGGCCGTGGAGACCCAGGTGCTCGTGAAGGACGGCGGCACGGCCATCATGGGCGGCGTCTACAAGAACAACAATACCCAGCAGTCCACGGGCGTGCCCTTCCTCAAGGACCTGCCCCTCATCGGGTTCCTGTTCCGCAACAAGATCAACAAGGACAGCAACGACGAACTGCTGATCTTCATCACCCCGCGCATCCTCAAGAATTAGTAATCGCACGGGTCCCAGATTTTCGCCCCGGTTCGTTGTCGCCGGCGGGGCCGGCGACAACGAACTGCTCGCGTCGGGGGGTGTGAGGGCTGTGTTGCACCTTCTGGCCCCGGTCGGGATTGGAATCGCTTCGAGTCCTTCGGGGTGATTTGGGGGGCGCGCCGACGTTTTTTCGGTTCGCTCATCCGCCTGCACCATCGTCTCAAGTCAACGTCGGCGCGGGTCAAGCTGCTCCCGGATCCCTTGAAGCGTGCACCCAAGGGATAGGTCCTTCAGGGGAGCCCCATCGCTGTCACCTGGTCGGCCGCTCATCGGAGAAGGAATGCGGCAGCACTTCCCCCGGTCCCAGGGCGGGGGGCTTTCCGATGGCGCAGCTTGCCTGCGCCAGCGAACCGGGGCGAAGGTCCGGGACACGGACGAATCCTAGGCCACACTCCTGGCTTTCGGCCGATCCAAAGGAAAGGGGCCCGCGAGGGCCCCTTTCCTTTGGGTCGGCTCCGGTTACTTGCCGATGGGGAGGGTGCGCACGAGGCGCTTGCAGGTGTTGCAGAGAATGGTGTAGGTGTCGGGCTGTTCGAAGTGGTACTTGAAGCCGGGGCCTTCCATGGGGGCCTGGTCGACCTTTTCCAGGCGGCCGAAATGGTATTCGGCGATGCGAACGCTCTGGGGGACGGTGAGATCAGCGCCGCAATTGGGGCAGGAGATGGCAGCCATGCTTGCTCCTCGAGGGATGGTGAAGGGAAGGACGAAAATTCTACCTGATCAAAAGGTACCAGATGCCGTAGCCGGCGAGGCCGAGAAAAAGCAGGCCCGCCACGACCTGGAGGATCACTTTCCCGATTCTATAGGCAACCCAGAGCACCAGGACCAGGAGAATGACCGCGATGACCGTCTGGGTCGGGGTCATGGGAGGGAGGTGCTGGGAGGCGGCGGGGGCATGGGTGATCACGGGAGGCTCCTGGATTTCTGATTTACGTATGATGGGCGGTCAGGGGATATGATGGGGTTCCTGGTACCATGGAATCCTCCCCGCACCGGTTCTGCGCCCCGGATGTGACCACTTCGCCGTCTGCAGGAACATCCCCTTCATGCTCATCGATTATGCTGCCATCACCCACGTCGGAAGGGTGCGGAAAAACAACGAAGACGCCTATCTGGTCAGTGCCCTGGATGGGGATGAGCCTCTCGTGAACGGGCTGGGGCCCATGCCCAACACGTGCCACGCCGGCATCCTGGCCGCGGTGGCCGATGGCATGGGGGGGGCGGCCTCCGGCGAAATCGCCAGCCGGGAAGGGCTGGCGTCCGTGGCGGTGAACCTCTTCGGGCACTGGGGGCGGTTCCCGGCCCACCTGGCCAACGAGGCCGGGCTCCTGAAGGCCCTCAAGCGCGCCGTGGAGGGCGCCTCCAGCGCGGTGCTCAGCTACGCGGATTCGGAGCGCTCCAGCCGGGGCATGGGGTCCACCCTCACCGCCGCCGTCATCTGGAAGGGCCACGCGTACCTGGCCCAGGTGGGCGACAGCCGCGCCTACATCTATCGCAAGCCCGGCCTGGTGCAGATCACCGAGGACCAGACCCTGGTGCGGGAGATGATCAGCAACGGCACCATCACCGCCGACGAGGCCAAGACCCACCCCCAGCGCAGCATGATCACCCAGGCCCTGGGCGCGCCGGTGCCCATCCGGGCCGTGCTGAGCCGGGTGGCGCTGCGCCGCGGGGACCGCCTGCTGCTCTGCACCGACGGCCTGCACGGGGAGGTGCCGGACGAACACCTGGCCCTGCTGCTGTCCCGGGGGGACCCGGCCAGCGCCACCCTGGAGGCCATGGCCCAGGAGGCCCTTCTCCGGGGCGGCCGGGACAACCTCACGGGGCTGCTCCTCACCCTGGACGACCCGGGCCTGGCCATGCCCGACCTCCACGAACCCGTGCGCATCGTCGAGCCGCAGCTCTCCTCGGACCCGCTGCTGGCCAACGAGGACACCCATCCCAACCAGCCCATCATCAATCGTCTAGGCCGCCTTTTGCGGGGGAATACATGAGCCTGATCCAAGGAACCTTATCACTCAGGCGCTTCCTGGTGCTTGGGCCCGTGCCCTCCGAGCAGGAACTGCACGAGGGGCTCAAGGAGCATTCCTACCGCCCCTTCGAGGACGGGCTCGAGGAGGAGCGCATGGGCTGGTGCGACTGGCGCAACCTCCTCATCCTGCCCCCGGACCGGGACTGGGTGGTCCAGGAGCGCTTCGCCGTCTTCGGCCTGCGCATGGATTCCCGCAAGGTGCCCGGCGCCCTCCTGAAGGCCCAGGTGGACCTGCGGCTGCAGAACCTGCAGAAGGAGAAGGATCTGGCCTTCGTGGGCCGGGAGGCCCGCACCTCCCTGGCCGAGGAGGTGAAGGTGGAGCTGCTGCTCAAGGTGCTGCCCACCCCCAAGGTGGCCGAGGTGGCCTGGGACCTCAAGGGCGGCATGCTCTGGACCACCGCCTCCTCCTCCAAGACCCAGTCGGCCCTCTTCGAACTCTTCATGAAGTCCTTCGGACTCGAGCTGCAGCCCCTGGCGCCGCTGCTCCTCGCCGGGCGCATGCTGCCCGGCATCTCCGTGGACTCCCTCATGGCCCTCGATCCCCTCGATCTCACGCTGGAGCATGCATGAAACCCATGGAACTCATTGAACAGGGCCGGTTCCTCGGCGAGGAGTTCCTGCTCTGGCTCTGGATGCGCGGCCTCAAGGAGGGCGGCGTCAGCGGCCTGGACGGGGACCAATCCGCCTGCTTCGTGGACGACGCCATGCAGCTGGTCACGGAAAGCGGCGACGTGAAGGAGCTGAGCCTGCGCAAGGGCAATCCCGCGGAGAGCCGCGAGGCCTTCGAGGCCCTGAGCCGGGGCATGCGTCCCGCCAAGGCCAAGGTGCGCCTCCTCTCCGGCGACATGGAATGGACGTTCACGCTGGGGGCCGCGGGCCTGGAGATCAGCACCATGAAGCTGCCCCCCACCCAGGCCAAGGATCCCCAGGGCCGCATCGCCGACCGGCTCTTCCTGCTGGAGGAGGGCACCTCCCACCTGGAACGGCGCTTCCAGGCCTTCCTGGAGGCCCGGGCCCAGGATCCCGAGGCCATGGAGGAGAGCATGCGGGAGTGGGTGCGCGCATCCCTGGCCGGCGTCTCCGGCGAAGAAGTGCCATGGGAGGGCTGAGGGCGCTGGCCTTCGCCGCCGCGGCGGGCTTCGTGGCCCTGGCGGCCCCGGCCACGGCGGAGGTCAAGGCCAGGCTCCCCAAGGGCGGCGCGGCCCGCATCCGCCTCGTCTTCCGGCAGGGCGTGCTGGTGGAGGCCCCGAAGCTGCCCCGCAGGTTCCTGGCGGCCCCGGCCTCCGGCTGGGCCAGTTTCCAGGACCTCACGCCGGAGGGCAGGCTCTGGGCCCTCCACGCCCTGTTCCCCGAGGACCGGTGGTCGGCCTCGGAGGTGCGCCACAAGGTGCGCTGGCCCGAACTGGAATCGGTGTGGCTCATGTCCGCGCTCTTCGTGGGGCACGGCCAGCACTACGACAAGCTCCAGGCCGCCAACCCCGCCCGGCCCGAAAAGCTGAGGCTGGGTGACGTCTGGGTGATCCCCCGCACCCTCCTGGCCCGGGAGCTGGGAGGCCGGGGCCAGGCCAAGGTGGACCGCAGCCAGCCCGAGGACGGCCTGGACGACGAGGCCCGGGTCGCCGCCTACCGGGCCCTGCTCACCTTCGGCGAGGACGCCCAGGGCAAGTACGCCGCCTACCACCTGCGCAAGGGCGAGGCGCTCTACACGGCCGTCGTCATGCGCTACACGGACCAGGTGGACCCCAAGGGCGTCAACGACCTGGCCCTGGAGATCGCGCGGCGCAGCGGCATCGAGGACGTGCGGGCCATCCAGCCCGGGCAGCTCATCAAGATCCCCCAGACGCTCCTGGCCGATCCCTTCCAGGCCGAAGGGTCCGTGGCCCTGGCCGAGGAGCGGGAGGTCCGCGCCGAGGTGCGGCGCACCCCCGCCGTGGAGGCCGGACCCCGCCTCAAGGGCATCCGCATCGTCCTGGACGCCGGCCACGGCGGCGTGGACAAGGGGGCCGCGGCCAACGGCGCGTGGGAATCCGACTTCGTCTACGACATCGCCATGCGGGTGCGCAGGATCCTGGAGCAGGACACGGAGGCGGTGGTGTCCAGCACCATCCGCTACCCCAGCATCGGCTTCAAGGTCCGCGAGAGCATCGTCCGCCCCACCCACGACGCCGAGATCCTCACCACGCCGCCCTTCGCCAACGACGGCGAGAGCCCGAACGCCGTGAGCGTGCACCTGCGCTGGGTGCTGGCCAACGACCTCTTCGCGGCCTTCGCCCGCGCCGGCGACGCCCGCAAGACCCTCTTCATCAGCTTCCACGCCGACAGCCTCCACCCCTCGGCCCGGGGCACCATGGTCTACGTGCCCGGCGCCTCCGGCGTGCCCTCCAGCTTCGCCCTGGGCGACCGCCGCGCGGCCAGGGTCAAGGAGATGAAGGTGGGCGCCCGGGTCGCCTTCACCGCCAAGGAACGCCTCCAGTCCGAAGCCCGCAGCCGCCTCTTCGCGGAGGCCCTCCTGAAGACGCTGGGCCAGGACGATCTCCCCGTCCACGGAAACCGCCCCATCCGCAACGTCATCCAGCGCTCCGGCAAGAGCTTCGTCCCCGCCGTCATCCGCTACAGCGCCGCGGCCACCAAGGTGCTGGTGGAGGTGGCGAACCTCACCAACGAGGACGACGTGGAAAACCTCAAGGACCCCGCCTTCCGGGAGCGCTACGCCGAGGCCGTGGTGAACGCCGTGAAGGCCTATTACCGGAGCTGACGTGATCGTCTACGCGCGCATCAACAACATCGGGTGGGCGCACCTCTGGACCTCCCGCGAGGCCTACGAGGACGGCGAGGCCTCCGTGCACTTCTTCAATTCCCGGATTGATCCGCGGTGGCAGGAGCTGGTGCTCACCGAAGACCAGCGCACCCGGCTGGCGGCGGGGGAACTGGTGGAGATGGAGGACCCGGGGTACCTGGAAGGTTCCTAGGTTCCGACTCACCCGAACGATCCCTGCCGAAGCCAACCGATAGCCATCCCGGGAGGACTGCGGTCTGGCTCGTCGGCCGGGAACGGGCAGCGTTCGAGGGCTCATCCCCTTCATCCTGTTCATCCCATTTTCATCCCTGTTCCCGCAGGGCCAAAGCAGGGATGGGTCGGCGCACGCGGATCAACGACGCGCCGGCCCACTTCATCGCTGGCCCTGCGGGAACAGGGATGAAAAAGGGATGAACAGGATGAAGGGGATGAAAGAGGGGATCAGCCTCAGGGCCTCCCTACAGCGTCAATCGCCTTTCCAGGGAGGCGCGCTCGGCCTTGAACCCGGCCACTTCCCTGGCTTCCTTCAGGGTCGCCAGGGCCGGTCCCTGCTGGCCCAGCCGGGCCTGGCAGGTGGCGCGCATGAGGGCCACCCAGCCCTGGTTGGCGGCGGTGGGATTTGTGGGGTAGAGGGCCAGGGCGGCGCGCCATTCCCCGGCCCGCATGCGGTGGTCGGCGGCCAGGAGGGTCAGGGGTTCCTTGTCGGCGGGCTTTTCCGGGGATCTGGCGTGCCAGGCCTCGATGTCCTTGGCGCGGGCCTCGGGCTTCTCCCCTTCGTCCAGGGGGCGGCACAGGTACAGCATCAGGGCCTGGATGCGCTCGGGCCCGGGGCGGGCCTTGGCAAGGGCGGCGCGGGCCTCCTTCCAGTGGCGCAGGGCCACCTCCGCCTGGGCCCGCAGGAGGCTCTCCCGGGGGCCGGAGGCCCGGGGCGGCAGCAGGGCCAGGGTGCCCTCGGGGTCGGTGCCGGGGTTCAGCCCCTCCAGGGCGGCCTTGGCCAGGGCGGGCTGCTCCTTGGCGGGGACGGCCCGGGCCATGGCGCGGGAGGCCTCGGTGAGGCCCTTGCGGGCCAGGGCGCGGGAAAGGTCCGCGCGCTGGGCGGGTTTCAGGGAGAGGATGCCCTCGGCGTCCAGGATGGGCAGGAGGCGCTGGGGTTCCTGCCTTTCCAGGCACTCCCTCACCAGGCCCCGCACGGCCTCGGCCCGCAGGTCGGCCACGGGCTTGCCTTCCCCGGGCCCGGGTTTGGTGGCCCGGAACTGGCCCACGGTGTCCAGGGCCGCCTGCCAGTGGCCTTCCTTGAGGGCGATGCGCAGGTTGATCATGAGGGCCCGCCGGGTGGCATCCTCCCTGCCGCCGGCCTTCTTCACCCGGGCCAGGAGGGCCTGGGCGTCGGGGTAGCCTTCGGCGTCCTTGGGGGGCAGGGAGCCGTCCGTGAGCAGGGTGGCCAGGGCCATGCGGGCCTCGTCGGCCTCGGGGGCGTTGGGCTTTTCCTCGATGAGCTTCTGGAAGGCCCGGGCGGCGTTGCGGGAATCGCCCGTGGTGCCCAGGAGCTTGCCCCAGGCCAGGTTCAGCCGGGCCAGGTAGGTTCCCCGGGGATAGAGCCTTCGGTAATCGGCCAGGACACCCTCGGCCTCGGAGCGCTTTTCCGCCGCGCACAGGGCTTCCATGATGCCCACCAGGCCCTTTTCCGTGGGCCTGGAGAGGCCCAGGGGCTTGAGGCCCCGCACGGTTTCGATGCCTTCGGCGGCCCGGCCCTGGTCGGCCAGGCACCAGAGGTACATCTCCTGGCACCGGCGGATGGTCTCGGCGGGAAGGTCGGCGGCCAGGGCCTTGGTGAGCCGGGACTCGGCCTCCTTGGGCCGGCCCCGGTCCAGGGCGGCCTGGGCCATGGCGGGCTGGGCCTCGGGCAGGTAGGAGGATTTGGGCCAGGTGGTCTCCAGCTTGTGGAAGGAAACGGCCGCGCGAGCGGTATCCCCCATGCGGTCCTGGAGGAAGCCCTGGGCGAAGAGCACCGTCTCCCGCTCCTTGGCGAAGGTGCTCTTGAAGTGGTAACCCTCCAGCTGGTTCAGGACGTGCCGCTGGAATTTCGCGTCGTCCGAGGCCATGGCCTGGCGGGCCAGGGCCTCCGCCTGTTCGTCCGTCATCCGGGGCGCCTTGGGTTCCGCCGCGCCCGCCACCAGGGCCACCACCAGGAGGGCGGCGGTGAGTCCCCTCACGGCTTCCACCCCGCGAGGAGGGCCTTGCGCGCCGCGCTGAAACGCTCCTCGTCCAGGATGCCCCGGGCCCGGAGATCCTTGAGCAGCTGGAGGCTCCCGGCTTCGGGCGTGCGCGGATCCATGCGCTGGGCCAGCATTTCCATGCGGCCCTGGATGGCTTCCAGGCGGCCGATGCGCTCCTCCAGCTCCCGCACCCGGGCCGCGAGGCCGTCCCGCTCGCGGATGAGGTGGGCCCGCTCCACGATGCGCCGGAGGGTCTGGCGGAAGGCCTCGATCTGCAGGGGCTTGTTCACCAGGCCGTAGGCTCCCTTGTCCATGGCCTCGGTGGCCTCCCGCACCGTGCCGTACCCGCTCAGCACCAGGACGGTGCAACTGGGGTTCCGGGCCAGGGCGGCCCTGAGCACGTCCATGCCCGATTTTCCCGGCATCACCAGGTCCGTGAGCACCAGATCGAAGGGCGGATGGATCTGGCCGATGAGCTCGTCGGCCTCCTCGCCGGAGGAGGCGGGGGTGACCGTGAAGCCTTCGGCTGTCAGGAGTTCCTGGAGGGTCTCCAGGAGGATGAGGTCGTCATCCACCAGGAGGAGGCGTTGGGGGGGAAGGTGGGAGGGGATGATGGGGGGTGGCAAAGGGGTTCACCGAAGCTATATCTATTGTTTCGGATGGGGACGCCCCGGACCCAAGTTTTTTTTTCCTAATAATGCATAGGCCCTCAGGCCGCGCTTTTGAGGCGGTACACATACGCGAGCACCTGGGCCACGGCCTGGTACAGCTCCCCGGGAATGGGCTTGTCCAGGTCCACGTTGTGGTAGATGGCCCGGGCCAGGGGGGGATTCTCCACGATGGGCACGCCGGATTCCTTGGCCCGCTCCCGGATCTTCAGGGCCAGGTGGTCCACCCCCTTGGCCACCAGGATGGGGGCGGCGGTGGTGGGATCGTAGCGCAGGGCCACGGCGAAATGGGTGGGGTTGGTGATGACCACCGAGGCCTTGGGCACCTTGGACATGATCCGGCGCATGGCGGCGGCGAAGATCAGGGACTTTTGCTTGCCCTTGATCTCGGGGTTGCCTTCCGCGTCCTTGGCCTCGTCCTTGACCTCCTGCTTGGTCATCTTCATGCCCTCCTCGTGCTGGTGGCGCTGGTACAGGAAATCGCCCAGGGCCAGGGCGATCATCACGAGCATGATGTCCCGGTAGAGCAGGAAGATGGTCTCGCGGAAGTATTCCAGGGCCTGGGCCATGGGGTAGGTCATGGTGGCCAGGATGGCCGGGATGCGCGGCACCACCACGAGGTAGGCCACCCAGGCCACGATGATGAACTTCAGGATGCTCTTGAGGAGGTTGGCCACGGACTGGGGCGAGAACAGCTTCTTGAAGCCCGAGGCGGGGTTGAGCTTGTCGAACTTGGGCACCAGCAGCTTCATGTGGAAGCTGAACCCGTGCTGGGCGAACTGGTTGGCCAGGGCCAGGATGAAATTGGCCAGGAGGAAGGGGCCCAGGATCCGCCCCACCATCTGGAGCAGGCTGAGGGCCAGGGCGTGGAGGTTGTTCTCCACCAGGTACCCGGCCTGGCCGGAGGTGCGCAGGATGAAGGTCATGGCTCCGGCGAGCCCGCCCACGGTGGCCGCGCCCAGGGAGAGGAACAGGAAGAAATTGGCCCACAGCATGATCGTGGCGTCCAGGTCGGCCACGCGCAGGATCGACCCCTCCTCCTTGGCCTTCTGCCTTCGTTTGGGGGTGGCCTTCTCGGTACGTGAGGGATCAGCCATGGCTCACCAGCAGGCGCAGGGCTTCCCGGGGCGCGGCCTCCAGGAGGGGGCCGATCCAGGGGGAGAATTCCCGCAGGATGACGCCCAGGAGGATGAGCCCGATGGCGATCTTCAGCGGGAAGGTGAGGGTGATGAGGTGGAGCTGGGGCATGAACTTGCCCGCGATGCCGGCGATGAAGTCCACGATGAAGAGCGTGAACAGCACCGGGAAGGCCAGCTGGAAGCCCTTCACCAGGATCTGGCCCATCATCACCACCACCAGCTGCGGATTGACCGCCAGCGTCCCGCCCATGGGGAGGATGCGGTAGCTCTCCACCAGGGCCCGGATCATCTGGTGATGGAGGCCCGAGACGAGGATCAGGAGCATGGCGACCTGGTTGAGCAGGGATCCCGACACGGCCACGGGGTGGGCGCTGACGGGGTCCAGGAACTGCACGAAGGAGAAGCCCATCTGGGTGTCCATGAGCTGGCCCGCGAAGGAGACCATGTCCACGATCCAGCTCACGGCGAGCCCCAGGAGGAGGCCGGCGGCGAATTCCGTGAACGCCACGCCCGTGAGGTCCCACATGGTCTCCACCGGCGCGCGGGGAACGCCCGCGAGGGGGGTGATGACGGCCGCCATGAGCACCACCAGGGCCACCCGGGCCTGGAGGAGCACCCGGGTCTGCCCGAAGCCCGGCATCGTGGCGAGAAGGCCCGTGAGCCTCACGAGCGTGAGCAGGAACACGAGGACCCTGGCCTGGGTGAAGACCCAGAGCGCGGGGCTCCCCAGGGTGGCGGGCATCAGTTGAGGGCCTTGATGACGCCGTTCCATTCCGTGAACATGCGGGTGGTGAACTGGATCAGGAGCCGCATCATCCAGGGGAAGCAGAGCACCACGGTGGCCATGACGGCCACGACCTTGGGCACGAAGGCCACGGTCTGGTCCTGGAGGCTGGTCACCACCTGGAAGACGGAGATGGAAAGGCCCACGATCATGGAGACGACGAGGGCCGGGCCGGCCACGTAGAGGGCCGTCCTCAGGGCATCCCGGGCGATATCGACGATGACGATCTCGTTCATGGCTTCTTCTCCATCAGCCCGTGAACCCGCGCACCAGCGAGCCCACGATGAGGTACCACCCGTCCACCATCACGAAGAGCAGGATCTTGAAGGGCAGGGATATGACCACGGGCGGCAGCATCATCATGCCCATGCTCAGCAGGATGGAGGCCACGACCATATCCACGATGAGGAAGGGCAGGAAGATCATGAAGCCGATCTCGAAGGCCGTCTTGAGCTCGGAAATGAGGAAGGCGGGCATGAGCACTTCCATGGGGACGTCGGCCTTGGTCTGGGGCGGCGGCGCCTTGGCGATCCCCAGGAACAGGGCGATGTCCTTCTTGCGGGTGTGCTTGAGCATGAAGACCTTCAGCGGCGCGGCGGCCTTGTCCAGGGCCTGGTCCACCGTGAGCTCGTTGCGGTTCAGGGGCTGCAGGACCGTGGTGTTAATCTCCCGGCCCACCGGCGCCATGATGAAGAACGAAAGCACCAGGGCCAGGCTGATGAGCACCTGGTTGCTGGGCGTGGAGGCCGTGCCCATGCCCTGGCGCATGAAGCCCAGGACGATGATGATGCGGATGAAGCAGGTGGTGGTCATGAGGATCGTGGGCGCCAGGGTGAGCACCGTCAGGAGCAGCACCGCCTGGAGGGTGGCGCTGAGGGCCGGCCCCTGGGGAGTCTTGCCGAAGTCCACGGTGAGGCTGGGCAGGTTCGCGGGGGCCTGCTGGGCGTGGAGGGCCGCCCCGGCCATGAGAAGGATCAGGAGGGCGGGCCAGAAACGCTTCATGGCTTTTCCCCCCGCATCATGGCTTCCACGTCCCGCACGGCCATGGGCGTGGCGATGTCGGCCTCCCGGGCGAGGGCCGTGGCGAAGTCCGCGGGGCCCCCGGCCTCCACGCTGTCCAGGCGCGCCAGGAGGGTGACCCCCTGGGGCCCCAGGGCGATGAGGAATTTCTCGTCGTCGGCCCTCAGGATGGAAACGAACCGGCGGTCCCCCAGGGCCAGGGTCTCCTCCACGTTCAGGCGCGCCCCGCCGCTGCCCGGCAACCGCTTGGCCCCCCATTTGCGGAAGGCCCACAGCCCTCCGCCCGCCAGCCCCAGCACGATGAGCATGGACCCCAGGGCCCGCCAGCCCGAAGGCGCACCGGCCTCGCCGCGGCCCTGCGTCGGTTTACCGTCATCGGGCACGTACCTTTCCTGGAGGGCCCGCTCCGACGGCCCCGGCGCCGGCGCCTGGGCCAGGGCCCCCGGCCCCGCCACCAGGAGGGTTGCACACAGGATGAGACCTTTGATCCCCACGACGGACTCCCGACACGACGGGGGGAGGGTGCGACGGGCGTGCCAATCGGGGGGACCGCCCCTGCGGCGCCCGGATACGGCGAGCGCCCGCAGCTGCGGGCGCTCAGGCGGACCGATCGGTTGATTTTCCGCTTACTTGGCGGGCACTTCCACTTCCACGGCCAGCTTCCAGGAACCGCCGGTCTTCTTCCAGACATGGACGTAGTTGGAGGTCTGGGGGCCGGAGGGGTCCTTGCGGGTGAGGGTGCCGCGGGAGAAGCCCAGGTCGCCGCTGCCGGAGACGATGGCCTCGGCGGGCTGGAAGGTCACCGGGAAGGGATCCAGGTAGCGCTGGAGGCTGCCGGCGCCCTCGAGGGGGAAGCGGCCCTTGCGGTACAGCCGGACGTTGGTGTCCACCCGGGCCTTGTAGGCGTTCTGGATGTTCTTGGCGGCGTCCTCGCCGAAGGCGGCGTCCAGGGCCGTGAGTTCGGTGGAGGCGGAGGGGCTGACGGCGGGAGCGGGGGGCAGGGCGGCGGTGCTGCGGGGCAGGGCCTTGGGGGCCGGCAGTTCGCTGGGGTCGGGGGTGGAGACGCCAATGTCCAGGCGGACCTTCCAGGGCGATCCGGCCTCCCGCTGCCAGACGCTCACGAACCAGCCGTAGGCCGCGTCCGGGGCGTCCTTGGCGCTCCGGAAGGTGTAGGGACCGGTGGAGTACCCCAGGTCCCCGGCGGAGGAGGTGTCGACGCGGATGGGGAACCACTGGAGGGAGGCCCCCATCTCCAGCTGGGTGCCGTAGTAGGCGAGGCCGTTGACGGCCCGGGGGATGAAGACCAGCCCGTCCTTGTGGAAGGCGCCCATGAAGGCGGCCCGGATCCCGTCCTTGGCGGACTGGTCCGAGAAGGCATACTCGGCCGCCACGAGGCTCTGGGCCGCGGGCGTGAGGGCCGGCCCGGTCTGGGCCACGGCGGAGGCTACGACGAAGGTGAGGGGCAGAAGCAGCATCAAAAACTCCACAAAAGTTCGGTGAATGGATGATACCGCCATGGCCCTATCCTGTTGGTTACAACTTTCCACGGGACCGCCCATGCTACCCGCCGTCATCCTCGCCGCAGGCGCCTCCCGGAGGCTGGGCCGGCCCAAGCAGCTGGAGCGCTACGGCGGGGTGTCCCTCCTCCGGAGGGCGGTGGCCGCCGTGGGGGCCTGCTCGCCGGTTCTGGTGGTGACCGGGTGCCGCGCGGCGGACATGGAGGCGGAGCTGCGCGGGCTGGATGTGCGGGTGGTGCCCAACCCCGGCTGGGAGGAGGGCATGGCCAGCTCCATCCGGGCCGGGGTGCGGGCTCTGGATCCCGGCGTGGAAGGCGCGCTTTTCCTGGTGTGCGACCAGCCCGCGGTGGACGCGGCGCTGGTTGCGCGGCTCCTGGCCCGGTGGAAGGGAGAACCCGTGGCCTGCGCCTACGGCGGGGTGCGGGGCATCCCGGCCATCCTTCCGGCCCGGGCCTTCCCGGAGCTCCTGGCCCTGGCCGGGGACCGCGGCGCCCGGGGGCTGCTCCAGGGGCCCGGGGTCGCGGAGGTGCCGTTTCCCGAAGGCGCCTGGGACGTGGACGAGCCCGGGGATCTCTGACGGGCTCAGTTCCTGGGAATGGGCATCCCGTGCATGCGGAGGAACGACAGCTTGTCCCAGTACCCGCGCTGGAACACGATCTTCCCGTCCACCACCCGGAAGAACCCGCAGCCCCTCAGGCCCAGCGGATCCCGCCATTCGAGGATGGCCCATTCGCCGTCCTCGAAGATGTTCTCCACGATGCAGACCATCTCGGCGGCCCTGAACCCTTCGGCGAACATGCGCCGGATGGCCTCGCGGCCTTCCACGGGGGCTTCCGCGACCTGGTGGTTCACGGCGTCCTCGGCGTAGAAGGCCGCGAGGCCGTCGGGGTCGGCGCGGTTGAAGGCCTTTGCCCAGGCCATCACGAGTTCCCGGGGGCGCATGGGCGGCCTACTTGATGGTGAGGTTGCGGGCTTCCATGAGGTTGCCCACGGCCTGCTCCAGGGCCGTGACGGACTTGGCGTAGGCGATCTGGGCCTGCAGCTCGGCGCTCTTGGCGTTGTCGAGGTTGGTCATGACCTGCAGGACCACGAAGTTCGTGCTCATGCCGTTCTCGAACTTCTTCTGCTCGGCCTCGAGGTTCTTCTGCTGGAAGTAGCGGGTCTTCTCCGCGGCCTTGACGCCCTTCTCGGAGGCTTCCACGTTGCGCAGGGCGGTGCGGACCTCCAGGACGATGCTCAGCTCCTGGTCCCGCAGGCCCAGCTCCTTGCTGCGCAGGGCGGCCCTGGCGGCGGAGAGGGTGCCCTTGGCGGCGCGGTTCTGGATGGGCATGGCGAACTGCAGGCCCACGGTGTAGCCGGGGTACTTGGCGCCGGTAAGGTCCTTGTTCACGGGGCTGAGCGAATCGTAGTTGTTGGAGTTGCCGGTGTAGGTGCCGAAGGCGGAGAGGGTGGGCAGGGTCCGGTTCTGGGCGACCTTGGCGTTGAGCTGGGCGATGTCCTTGCCGATGCGGGCGGACTTGAGCTCCACGCGGCGATCGATGGCCATCTTCGTGGCGGCGGCCTCGTCCAGCTGGATGTGGGCGAGGGTGGGGGAATCGGTGGTGTCCAGGGCCGCGGGGCGCTCGGCGTTGGGGTAGAGGCTGCGGACGAGGGCGTCCCTGGCGTTGGCCAGGGCGGCCTCGGCCTTGATGATGTCCTGCTCGGCCTGGGCCACCTGGGCCTCGGCGCTGGTGACGTCGATGGGCGCCATGGTGCCCACCTGCATGCGGATGGTGTTCTCCTTGAGCTGCTTCTGGGCCAGCTCGAGGGAGACCTTCTTGTTGGCCAGGTTGCGCTCGGCGAAGACCAGGTCCCAGTACTGGCCCTCGGTGCTGGCGACCAGGTTGATGATGGCCAGCTGGAAGGTGAAGTCCGCGGCCTGGGCGTTCTTCTGGGCCACGACCATGGGCGCGGTGGTGACCTCGCGGCCGAAGCCGGAAAGGAGGTTCTGGCTGTAGGTGGCCGAGAGGGAGCCGGTGTAGGGATAGGAATTGTTGGAGGGGACGTCGGGCGTTCCCAGGGTGAGGCCGCGGTAGTAGCTGTAGACGGGGGCGTACTCGAACTTGACGCTGCCGCCCCACACGAAGGCCTTGTTCATGTCCACGGTCAGGCTGCGTCCGTACGAGGTGTACTGGGACGCCACCACGGTGGAGGAGCCCTTGAACAGGGGCGAATTGGAAGCGGTGTCGATGCGCGACGACTGGGCCTGGGCCGAGAGGTTCCAGTCGAAGGCGCCCTGGCTGAAGAGGTATCCCGACTGGGTCTCCTCGCGGGCCTGGCGGGCGATGTCCACCTGCAGGTTGTTGCGCAGGGAGATCTGGATGGCCTCCTGGAGGCTGAGGTGCTTGCCTTCGGGGGCCGGGGTCTGGGCCCCGAGGCTGCAGCACATTGCGAGGACGGGGACCATGGAGGCACGAACCATCACCACTCCTTAGGTGTCAAATGGATGAAACGCGATCAGTCGGCATACGAACGAGGGAAAGGCGGGTTTAGCCTCTGCACTATCAGAGCATGAATGCGGGGAGGCCGCGGAGCAAGGGGTATTTCACCGGGTGTTGAAATTCGCCGGGGCCCCCGAAGGTATGGAGGGGGCCGGCGGGGAAAGGTTTAGGCCTCGAGCTCCCTGCGGAGGCGGCGGAGGGCGGCCTTGGAGCCCTCCCACATCATGAGGTCATGGGCCTCCTGGAACCCGCACCAGCGGTATTCGCTGTGCTCGTCCCGGGCCAGGTCCACCTGGGCCCCGGGGGCCACCTCCATGTGGAAGCAGGTCTCCCGGTTGAACCGGGGCGGGCCGGAAGGCAGTCCCAGGATCGCCGGATCCATCCAGAAGCTGTGGGAGAAGGCCATGTCGGTGAGGGTGCCCGTCAGGCCCGTCTCCTCCTTCAATTCCCGGTGGGCCGTGGCCTCGGGGGTCTCGCCGGGCTCCACCATGCCGGTGACGCTGGACCACCAGAGGCCCTGGTCGGGGTTGCGCAGCATGACGAGGATCTCCACCCCGCCGGGGGCCCGGCGCCAGGTGAGGGCGGAGACGCTGCGGCTGGATTCGGGCACGGGCAGCACGTCCAGGCCGAGGGTGGCGGCCATGTGCGCCTGGAGGCTGTCGGCGGCCTGATCCCAGGTGGGGGCGGCGTCGCCCAGGAGCGAGGCCAGGGAGCACACGCCCTTGTCGGTGATGCCGCAGGGCGTGATCCACCTGAAGTGGGCCAGGTCCGGGGCGACGTTGAAGGCGATGCCGTGGGTGGTGATCCAGCGGTTGAGGTGGATGCCCAGGGCCCCCAGCTTCTCCGGGCCCCGGGGGGTGTCCACCCACACGCCGGGGAACCCCTGGAGCCGGTCGGCCTTGACGCCGAAGTCGGCGGCGCAGCGGATCATGGCCTCCTCCAGGCCGCGCACGAGCCGGCCCACGTCCTCCCGGCCCCCCTTGAGGTTGCAGATGGGGTAGACCACCACCTGGCCGGGGCCGTGGTACGTGACCTGGCCGCCCCGGTCCGTCTCGAAGACCTCCACGCCGCGCTGGTCCAGGAAGGCGTCGGCCACGTGGATGTCCTGGCGGGTGGCGTTGCGGCCCAGGGTGAAGACCGGGTTGTGCTCGAGGACGAGGATCTGGTCGGGCCGGGTGCCGTCCTTCACGTACTCGGCCATGGCCTTCTGCATGCGCAGGCCCGCGGCGTAGAGCACGTGGCCCAGACGGCGGAACTGCGCGGGTCTTGGGTTGGTGAATCCGATTCCAGTCATTCCCTCAGACTAGCATCAGAGGGACAGATCGTCGTCGGCCAGGGCCTTCTCGGTCTGGGCCTTGCGGTAGGCCAGGAGGCGCTCCCGCAGCGCGGGATCCCCCAGGGCCAGGATGGCCGCCGCCAGGAGGGCGGCGTTGGTGGCCCCGGCCTTGCCGATGGCCAGGGTGCCCACGGGGATCCCCGCGGGCATCTGCACCGTGGAGAGCAGGGAATCCATGCCGTCCAGGGACCACCCCTTCATGGGCACCCCCAGCACCGGCAGGTGGGTCTTGCCCGCGCAGACCCCGGCGAGGTGCGCGGCGCCCCCGGCCGCGGCCACCAGCACCCGGATCCCGCGCCCCTCGGCGTTCAGGACGTAGTCGATGACCTTGTCGGGGGTCCGGTGGGCGGAGGCCACGTGGGCCTCGAAGGCCACGCCCAGGGCCGCCAGGGTGCGGGCGGTCTCCTTCATGGTCTCCCAGTCGGACCTGGATCCCATGAGGATTCCCACGAGGGGGTTGATTGTCTGCATCGGAGCTCCTTGGCCTGGGAAAACCATTATCATGGGGTCATGGAACCCGTGAACAGCTCTTTGGGCGTGATCCTTTGAAGGTCCTGGTGGCCGGGGGCGGGGCCGCGGGCATGATCGCGGCCTGGCGCGCGGCGAGCGCGGGCTTCGACACCACCCTCCTGGAAGCCAACGACCGCCTCGGCATGAAGATCCGCATCAGCGGCGGCGGGAAGTGCAACATCACCCACGACGGGCCCATGGCCTCGGTGCTGGCGGCCTTCCCCCGGGCCCAGGCCCGTTTCCTGCGCCCGGCCCTCTTCGCCTTCACCAACCGGGACGTGCTGGACCTGCTGGCCCGGGAGGGCGTCCACGCCCAGGCCCGGGACAACGGCCGGGTCTTCCCGGTGGACGGCCCGGGCTCGGCCGCCAAGGTGACGGCCGCCTTCGAAGCCCTGGTGCGCCGGGCGGGGGTCCAGGTTCGCCTGGGGGCGCGGGTGCGGGCCCTGGAGGGCCGGGCGCCCCGGCTGGAGGCCCTGGTGCTGGAGGACGGCACCTGGCTGCGGGCGGACCGGTTCATCCTGGCCACCGGCGGGGCCAGCTATCCCAGGACGGGCACCCGGGGCGAGCTCCTGGCCGCCCTGGGGGCCCTGGGCGTGCCCGTGGCCCCCTGGTTCCCGGCCCTGGCCCCCATTCCCCTGAAGGCCCCCCGGCCGGAATGGGAGGGCATCCCCCTGCGGGAAGGCGCCCTCCTCCTCAAGGCCGGCCCCGGCGCCAAGGTCCTGGCCCGGTACCCGGGGGATGTCCTCTTCACCCGGGCCGGGATTTCGGGTCCGGCCGCCCTGGAATTGAGCCGCCCCGTGGAGGCCGCCCGCCGGGACGGGGCCGCGTGGCTGGGCTACGAGCTGGCCGCCGGGGATCTGGACGGGGACCTGGTGGCCCTGCAGCGGGAGAACCCCCACCTGGCCGTGCGCACCTGGCTGGCCCGGTGGCTCCCCGAACGCATGTGCGCGCCGGCCCTGGGGATGCTGGGCCTCGCCCCCGACCAGCGCATGAAGGACCTGCCCCGGGCCGGCCGGAAGGATCTGGCCGCCCTCCTTGCCGCTTTTCCCCTGGGTGAGCCCGGCCGGGTGGATCTGGAGAAGGGGGAGGTCAGCGCGGGCGGCGTGCTCCTTTCCGCCGTGGATCCCCGGACCCTGGCCGTCAAGGGCTGGGAGAACCTGCGGGTGTGCGGGGAACTGCTGGACGTGGACGGGCCGGTGGGCGGCTACAACCTGCAGGCCGCGTTCAGCACGGGGTACCTGGCGGGTTCCTTGGCCGAGGTTTCGACCCACTCCACCTAGCGTTATCGATGCCAGAGGATGGCAACCGTGGGGCTCCTCGGCCGGGAACGGACTGAATGCGATCGCCCATCCCCTTCATCCTGTTCATCTGATTTTATCCCTGTTCCCGCAGGGCCAGAGCCGGGATGGGTCGGCGCATGCGGATCCAGGACGCGCCGCCCCATCTCATCGCTTGCCCTGCGGGAACAGGGATCAAATTGGATGAATGGGATGAAGGGGATGAAAGAGGGGATCCACTCCGGGGACGGAGTTCATTACCTCGGTAATTTAGAAACGATGCGCCCCACTTCTTCCAGGATGGCGTCCCTGGCCTGGGCGTCCCCCTTGGCCCCGGTCAGGTAGGCCGCGATGTAGAGGGGGGAGCCGCCCTGGGGGATGGCCACGGCGATATCGTTGGCGATCCCGGATTTCTCGAACCCGGACCCGGTCTTGTCCTGGATCTGCCAGGAGGCGGGAAAACCGGCGCGCAGGCGATGGGTGCCGGTGGTGCAGGTCGCCATCCAACCCGCCAGACGGCGCTGGGAGGCCGGAGAGAGGGTCTTGCCCGCCAGCAGTTCCCGGAGGGTCCGGGCCATGGCTTCGGGGGTGGTGGTGTCGCGGGGATCCCCGGGGGGCACGTCGTTGAGTTCGGGCTCCTTGCGGTCCAAGCGGGTGACGGGGTCGCCCAGGCTCCGGGCGAACACGGTGACGGCCCCGGGGCCCCCGAGGGTGTCCAGGAGCAGGTTGGCGGCGGTGTTGTCGCTCACCTGCACGCTGGCGGCGCACAGCTCCTCCAGGGTCAGGGCGCCCTCGGCGGCCCGGGCCCGGGTGACGGGGGCGTAAGCCAGGAGGTCCTTCTCCCCGTAGGGCACCCTGCGGTCCAGGGCCGCCCGGCCCGCGTCCACCCGGAACAGCACGGCCCCGGCCAGGAGGACCTTGAAGGTGCTGCAAAGGGGGAAGCGCTCCCGGGCGCGGTACTCCAGGAGCTTCCGGCCCCCGGCGTCCAGGACGCACACGCCCAGGCGCCCGCCGCTCCGGGCCTCCAGGGACCGCAGCCCCGGGGCCTTCGCGGCCAGGAGCGTGCCCAGCAGCGCCAGGGCCCAGGCGATCTTCACCCCTTGGCCTTCTTGAACTGGGCGATGATGTCGTCCACCGATTCCTTCTTGTCGTCGGCTTCCAGGCTGGTCTCGAAGATGTGGTCCTGGGTGGCGGTGGCGCGGTTGTCGAAGATGGCCTCCTCCTGAGGGGGGATCCCCACCAGGGCGCCCTCGATGTTGAAGATGGCCAGGAGGCGGTTGAGGCCGTCCTTGAACTGCTTGAGGAGCAGCACCACCTTCTCCACCTTCTGGCGGGTGATGTCCTGGAACTGGAGGGTGTTCAGGATCTCGAAGGCCTCGTCGGCCACGGTGTTGAGGGGGGCCAGGCAGGCCTCCATGTCCGCGGGCGGGGGCGGGGGGTTCATCTGGTGCTCGAAGAGGAATTCCAGGATCTCCTGGGACAACTGGGCGGGATCCGCGCCCTGGCTGGCCTTCTCCAGGTAGGTGTCCATCTGGGCGTGGAATTTCGCCTGGGCCTCCTGGGTGGCCACCAGGGATTTCACGGCGGCCTTCACGGAGGACTGGGCCTGGTCGCTGGCGGCCATGAGCACGTCCAGGCGGTTCATGACGTTCTGGGTGGCCTTCTCGGTGTCGGCGGTGATGGCGTCCAGCTGGGCGGCGAGCTCCGGCACCTGGGTGCTCTGCTGCTTCACCGAGCTGTCCAGCTGCTGCAGGTTCATGAGGGTGGAGTTGATGCTGGCCACCAGGGCCCCCAGCTCGCCCTTGGCCTGGATATCGATCTGCTGGAAGATCTTGCCGTTGGCCATGTCCTCGGCGGCCCGGGCCAGGCGCTGGAGCTCGGTCTGGCTTTCCTGGTGGATCTCGGTGCGGATGGCCTGCACCAGATCCAGGAGCGCGTCCAGGCGGTGGTCCAGGGCCTCGCCCCGCTCGCGGAATTCCTTCAGGAGGCCTTCCGGCTGGATCTCCTCGGTTCCGTTCGGGACGGCGGGATCGGTGGGCGTGAGGGGTTCCTGGTTTTCCATGGGATATCCCTGTGAAAGGTCCGGGTCAAGGGGCGGGACGGACGGTGATGGCTATGCCTTCGGGTAGCCCCCACGATTGCATAAGTTCCTTCGGAATACCAACGGTGTGGTCGTCCATGCCCTTGATGAACCGCACGGGCTCCACCGAAAGGCCGTCGGGCCACACCAGGCGCACGTTGGCCACGGTGCCGTAGGGCCCCATGCCCTGCCAGCGGGCCTCGTGGGCCTTGGACAGCTCGATGTGCTCGGCCTTGCGAAACAAGGTCCCCTTGAGGGCCGTGGCCTTCAGGGAGGCGTCGGGTTCGAGGAGGGTGAGGCGGTGGGCCTCCTTGAGCTGGGCGCAGGCCTGCAGGACGCTCACTTCGCTCAGGCCGGCGGCGGCGATGACCTCCAGGAAGGTGCGGTAGCCGTCCAGGAAGGGCAGGCAGCGCCGGTCCTCCTGGAAGATGCGGAGCCCCTGGGTGAGGGCCGGTTCCGCGAGGCGGGGCCAGGGCACCACCGCCAGGCTGGGGAAGATGCCGCGGAGGTGCTTGCGGGAATCCGCGGTGCGCGCGGCCTCCATGAGCAGGTCGGGCACGGAGCGCCGGATGGTGGTAGGCGCCTTGAACTTGGTGGAGATGAATTCGAATTCGCCCTTGTCCCATTCCAGGATCTCGAAGGCGCCGGACTCCCCCAGGGTGCCGCCGATCTCCGCGTGGACGACGTCGCCGTTGAGGACGTACAGCACGCCCGAGAGCCGGGCCTGGCTTACCACGAGCTTGCCGGTCTTGCGGTTGACGTTCAGGAGCTGGACCACGTCCATGAGGGAGATGCTCTGCAGGTTGCCGCGCAGGGTCGACATCAGCCGTCCTCCCGCAGCCTGGAGATGTCCCCGTCCCTGGTCATTGGCCGCCTTCGTTGATGGTGGTGATCATCTCCCGCACCGCCAGGTCCAGGCCCACCAGGAGCGCCCTGCCGATGATGGAGTGCCCGATGTTGAGCTCCTCGACTTCCGGGATCGCGGCCACGGGGCCGACGTTGAAGAGGCTGAGCCCGTGCCCCGCCAGGACCTTCAGGCCGAGCTTGGAGGCCAGCCGGGAGGCCTCGCGCAGGCGGTTCAGCTCCGGCAGGGGGTCGGCGCCGGGGGTGAGGTCGGCATAGACGCCGGTGTTGAACTCCACCGCCTCCGCCTCCAGCTTGGCGGCCATCTTCACCTGCTCCTGCTGGGGATCGATGAACAGGCTCACGCGGATCTCCGAGGCATGGAGCTCCCGGATGATCTGCCTCAGGTGCGCGTGGAGGAAGAGCACGTCCAGGCCCCCCTGGGTGGTGAGCTCCTCCCGGGTCTCGGGCACGAGCGTCACCCACGCCGGCTTGATGGGGACCACCGCCTCCATGGCTTCGGACGTGGCGGCGCACTCGACGTTGAGGGGCACCGCGAGCACGTCCTTCAGGACCTTGATGTCGCGCTCCTGGATGTGCCTGCGGTCGGCCCGGAGGTGGACGGTGATGCCGTGCGCGCCCGCGCCCTGGGCCAGGAGGGCCGCGGCGGTGGGTTCGGGCTCGTGGCCGCCCCGGGCCTGGCGGATGGTCGCCACATGATCGATGTTGACACCAAGGCGTACGGGCAATTCGGACTCCAGGCGGGAATTTGTCACAGCTAGGTCGAAGTTCCAGCCTAGCAGAATCAGGCCAGGGCGAGGTCCGCCCGGGCCGCTAATTCCAGGGTGCGGAGGGCATCCTCCATGAGGCCCTCGGACCGGGCCTCCACCATGAGGCGGAGCTTGGGCTCCGTGCCCGACCACCGCACCACGATGCGCACGTCGTCGCCGTGGTCGGCCTGGAGCGTGGCCATGGCCGAGGTGAGCCGGGGGCAGTCCTCCACGGGGCGGCGGTCCCGGGCGACGAGGTTGACCAGGCGCAGGGGCCAGGCCCGGAAGCGCCAGGACCACCGCTCCGCGGCGGGACGGCGCAGCAGGGCCCGGAGGGAGGCCAGGGCCGTGGCCAGCCCGTCGCCGCTGGGGCCGACGTGCTTCTGGATGACGTGGCCGGAGGCCTCGGCGGCCAGATCCCACTCCAGCTTGCCCAGCTCCCGGAGCATGAACTTGTCGCCCACCTGGGTGCGCACGAAGGGGATCCGGAGCCCGGCCAGGGCCTCCTCCAGGCCGGCGTTGCTCATGAGGGTGCCCACGACGCCGGGGATGGTCTCGCCCCGGGCGCGCAGGTCCTGGGCCAGGAGCCACAGGAGCTGATCCCCGTCCACGAGCTCGCCCCGGGAATCGACCATCAGGCAGCGGTCGCCGTCGCCGTCGAAGGCGATGCCCAGGGCGGCGCCCCGCTCCCGCACCTGGGCGGCCAGGCCATCCAGGTGGGTGGATCCGACCCCGACGTTGATGCGCGCGCCGTCGGCGGGCACGCCCATCCAATGGATGGTCCCGCCGTGGAAGACCTGGGGGGCCCAGGGGGCGGTGGCGCCGTGGGCGCAGTCCACCACCATGGAAAAGTCCCTGGGCAGCTCCAGGGGGCCCAGCTGCTGGATGTACGCGTGGGGAAGGGCGGTCTCCAGGTCCAGGGCCGCGGGCCCCGCCTTCAGGGGGCCGGTGGCCTCGAAGGCGGCCTCCAGGGCGGCCTCGTCCTCCTCGGGGAGCTTTTCGCCCAGGCCGTCGAAGCCCTTGATGCCGTTGTCCTCCGGCGGGTTGTGGCTGGCGGAGATCATGAGGCCCCAGGCGCCGGGGCGCAGCAGGGCGGCGTAGGCCACCGCGGGGGTGGGCACAAGGCCCAGGATGCACAGGCGCAGCCGGCCCCCGAGTCCGGAAACGAAGGCTTCGGCCAGGGGCTCCGAGCTGAGGCGGGGGTCCCAGCCGATCACCAGTTCCTGGATGCCCCGGGCCCGGGCCACCTGGGCCCATGCGGCGCCCCACCGGGCCGCCTCGTCCAGGGTGAGGGGTGACTCGAAGGCCTTGCCGCGTACCCCGTCCGTGCCGAAATAGTTCAGTGCCATGGTCATCCTTTGGAATTTCAACCTGTCCAGGAATTCTACAACCCCGGGGCCGCCGGTGCCAGGGTCAGTCGGTAGCGCATCAGCCGGAGGGCGATGCCGTCCTGCCATTCGGTGCGCCTGGCGGCGGTGGGTTCCCAGCCGTTGCGTTCGTAGAAGTGCCGGGCCCGGGTGTTGCGTTCCATGACCCAGAGGACGGCCTCCGGGAATCCCGCCTCGCGCAGGCCTTCCAGGGCCCGGTCCGCGAGGGCGCGGCCCAGGCCCTGGCCCCAGGCCTCCTTCACCAGGTAGATGGCGTGGATCTCCCCCGCCTCCGCCGTGTCCGCGTCCCGGCAGGGCCCCGCCACGGCGAAGCCCACCAGGGTGCCGCGGGTCTCCAGGGCATGGATGGCCCAGCGGGGCCGGGCTTCCGCCAGGGTCTGGGCGAAGGCCGCCGCGCTGGTGTCCACGGACAGGGCCGCCAGGAGGGATTCGGGCAGGATCCCGGGGTAGGTGGCCCTCCAGGCGTCCACCTGGACCTGGGCCAGGGCCCGGGCGTCCTCCGGGAGGGCGGGGCGGATCACGGGCCGGGTGACGGCGTGGGTGCGGAAGACCCGGTAGCCCAGGGCGGCGGCCTCCAGGTGGGCCCGGGCGCCCAGGGGGTCCCGGGCCAGGGGTGCCAGGCCGGGGTTCCCCGCGCGCCAGGCCAGGAACCGCTTCCGGGAGATGCCGATGCAGAACCGCTCCACGGGCCAGTCCAGGGCCGCGGGCAGGGCCGGCAGGGCCTCCCACAGGGCCAGGTCCTCCCCGAAGGTGGTGCCGAACCCGAAGCCGGGATCCAGGAGGATGCGCCCGGGTTCCACGCCGGCCCCCAGGAGGCGGTCCTTGACGTTGGCCAGCTCGGACACGGCGCCGGCGGCGGATTCGTCGCCGGCCCCGCCGTAGGGGGGCATGGCCAGGGCGCCGTCCGCGAGCCGGCTGCGCATGGCGATGAGGCCGCAGTCGCTGTTCCGGGCCACGTGGAGGAGCCCCGGCTCCTGGAAGCCGGTCACGTCGTTGATGATGGCCACCCCCAGGCGCAGGCCCCGGGCCGCCACCTCCGCGTGGCGGGTGTCCAGGCTCAGGGGGATCCCGGGCAGGGCGGAGGCGAACAGGGCCAGCACCGGCTCCAGCCGGGCCCATTCCTCCTCGGGGGAGACGCCGCGGGACCCGGGGCGCGTGCTTTCCGCCCCCAGATCCAGCGCCCGGGCCCCCTGGGCCAGGAGATTCCTGGCCTGCTGGAGGGCCCGGGCGGGATCCATGAACCGGCCCCCGTCGCTGAAGGAATCCGGCGTGATGTTGAGAATGCCGAGGTCGAGGGGCTCCCGGAGGTCCAGGGCGCCGATGGCCGTTTGCCAGGCGGTCACGCCGGGCTGAGGGCGGGCTTCAGCCCCGCGTCGGGGGGGAGGTCCATGGACTTGGCCTCGGCGGCCGACGGGGGCGGCTTGGGGGGCAGCACCTCGCCGTTCATGAGCCGGGTGACGTCCACGGCGTCCAGGGTCTCGCGCACCAGGAGCGCCTCGGCCAGGCCCACCAGGATCTCCCGCTTCTCGCGGATGATGGTCTTGGCCCGCTCGAAGTTGCGCATGACGATGGCGTGCACCTCGGAATCGATGAGGCGCGCCGTGTCCTCGGAGAAGTCCCGGCGCTGGCTGAAGTCCCGGCCCAGGAAGATCTCGTGCTCGCCCTGGCCGAAGCTGAGGGGCCCGAGCTTCTCGCTCATGCCGTAGTCGCACACCATGCGGCGGGCGATCTGGGTGGCGCGCTCGATGTCGTTGGCGGCGCCGGTGGAGAGGCGGTCGAAGAAGGCCTCCTCCGCCACGCGGCCGCCCATGAGGATGGCGATCTCGCCCTCCATGCGCTCCCGGGTGGAGGAGTAGCGGTCCCGCTCCGGCAACTGCCAGGTGACGCCCAGGGCGCGGCCCCGGGGGATGATGGTGACCTTGTGCACGGGGTCCGCGTTGGGGATGGAGGCGGCGACCACGGCGTGGCCGGCCTCGTGGTAGGCGGTGTCGCGCTTGTCCTCGTCGCTCATGGCCATGGACTTGCGTTCCGAGCCCATGAAGACCTTGTCCTTGGCCTGCTCGAAGTCGATCATCTCCACCCACTTCTTGCTGGTGCGGGCGGCGTAGAGGGCGGCCTCGTTGCAGAGGTTGGCCAGGTCGGCGCCGGCGAAGCCGGGGGTGCCGCGGGCGATGACTTCCAGGTCCACGTCGGGGCTGAGGGGGATCTTGTCGGCGGTGTGCACCTTCAGGATCTCGAAGCGGCCCTTGAGGTCGGGCCGGTCCACCACCACGCGCCGGTCGAAGCGGCCGGGACGGAGCAGGGCGGGGTCGAGCACGTCGGGGCGGTTGGTGGCGGCGATGAGGATGACCCCCTCGTTGCCCTCGAAGCCGTCCATCTCCACCAGGAGCTGGTTCAGGGTCTGCTCGCGCTCGTCATGGCCGCCGCCCAGGCCCGCGCCCCGGTGGCGCCCCACGGCGTCGATCTCGTCGATGAAGATGATGCAGGGGGCGTTCTTCTTGCCCTGCTCGAAGAGGTCGCGGACCCTGGAGGCGCCCACGCCCACGAACATCTCCACGAAGTCGGAACCGGAGATGGAGAAGAACTGCACCTTGGCCTCGCCGGAGATGGCGCGGGCCAGGAGGGTCTTGCCGGTGCCCGGAGGGCCCATGAGCAGGACGCCCTTGGGGATCTTGCCGCCCAGCTTCACGAACTTGGCGGGGTCCTTCAGGAATTCGACGATCTCCTGCAGCTCCTCCTTGGCCTCGTCGCAGCCGGCCACGTCGGCGAAGGTGACGCGGCGGGCCGAGGTGTTGAGCCCCCGGGCCCGGGCCTTGCCGAAGCTCAGAGCCTTGTTGCCGCCCATCTGGGCCTGGCGCATGAAGACGAACCAGAGCACCACGAAGACCAGCAGCGGCCCCCAGAAGACCAGCATGTACATGAAGTTGTTCTCACTGGGTTTGGCGGCCTTGAACTCCTCCAGCTGGCCTTCCTGCTTCCAGCCCAGGATGGCCTTGCCCAGGTCCTGCATGGGGGGGGCGACGGTCTTGAACTTGTCGATGCTCTCGCCCTTGGCCGACTTCACCGGGGTCTTGTAGGTGCCCTCGATGTCCACCCCGGTGAGGGTTACGCTCTTGTACTTGCCCTCCACCCCTTCGGTGTAGAACGTCGAGAAGGGGATCTCGTTGACGCGGTTGTTGGTGGGGATCTGCTTTAGCGCCAGGAGGACCAGGGCGATGATCCCGATCCACACCAGCGCGCTTTTCATCATGGAATTCAAGGTGCCTCCAGGGGGGGACTCCCCGCCGATATCCAGTCTAACCTGCATCGGCTCGACCGGTTCCTGACTTTGGATGCCTCCAGGGACCTGGAGGTTCTCAACATCGCTTCAAGGTCCATGGAAATAAGCTTTCCTGGGCCGAATCTGCCGGGCCTTCCCCCGTGCCGGACAGGTGCCAGCCGCCCCAGGTCTTGGGGGCGCCGGGGCGGCGAACCAGGTGGGGGAGCATCCAGGCCGCGAGGTCCCGCAGGAGGGCCGCCTCCCGCGGCCAGTCCCGCTCCTGGAAGGCGGCGTCCAGCACCCAGCGCAGCTCGGGGCCCGCCCAGCCCCGGGCGAGGCGCAGCCCGCCCGGGTCCACGTCCCACCGCGTTCCGCGCCAGCGCGCCACCTGGGCGTCCTTGAAGGCGGCCAGCTCCTCCACTTGCAGGTGGGTCTCCCACAGGTGGGCGTCCAGGCTCGGCGCCTCCCGGCGCATGGGGTCCAGGAGCACCCGCCAGCGGTTCCGGGGGGTGAAGGGGTTGGCGTTGCTGGCGTCCTCGCGCCAGGCCACGCCCTTGGCCTTGAGGTAGGCGCGCAGGTCGCTCCGCCGCGCCTGGATGAGGGGCGACCAGCGCGGGCCCTGGCGCGCCGCCAGGGGCGTGAGGCAGCCCGCCCCGCCCCCCCGGGCCAGGCGCACGAGGACGGTCTCCGTGTGGTCGTCCAGGGTGTGGCCCGTGGCCACGGCGAGGGCCGAGCAGCTTTCGGCCTGGGCCCGGAGCCAGCCCCAGCGCAGCTCCCGGGCGGCGGTCTCCAGGCCCTGGCCCGTGGCCTTGGCGTGGGCCCTCACGTCCAGGGAGGCCTCCACCAGGTCCAGGTCCGCGGAGCGGCAGAGGTCCCGCACCAGCGCGGCCTCCTCGCGGGCCTCGGGGCGCAGCCCGTGGTCGGCGTGGGCCACCACCAGCTCGAGGCCCAGGGAGCGGCGCGCGGCCCACAGGAAGGAAAGGAGGGCCAGGGAATCCCCGCCGCCGGAGCAGGCCACGAGCACCCTGCCGTCCCGGACGCCGTCGCCCCGGCCCAGCACCTCGCCGAGCCACTGGGTCTCCCGGCGGTTCACCTAGAGCCTGGCCAGGAGCTGGGTGAGGGCCTGGGGCACGGGGCTCTCCGTCCAGAGCGCCTCGGCCCAGGTGGCGCGGATGAGCGAGCCCCAGTGCATGGCACGGCCCTCCACCCCGCGCCGGAAGGCGGGGTCGGAGATGCGCGTGGGGGGCCCGGAGGGATCGGCCGTGAACTGGCTCCCGAAGGCGTCGAAGGCCGCCATGCGCTGCTCCCACACGGCGGAGACGTCCACCACCAGGTCCGGGCGCCCCGGGTTCTCCCCGCCCACCCAGGCCACGGCCGCGGGGCGCCAGGGCTCGCCGGGGCAGGGGTAGTTGCGCAGGCCCGAATAGTACGCGGCCTCCCTCACCAGCCGGAAGGCGCGCCTGTGGTCGGGGTGGCGGTCCTCGGGGTCGGGCAGGATGAGCACCGACGGGCGCAGGGAGCGGATCATGGTCATGACCTGGATGCGGTGGGGCTCGCTCTCCTCGAACCGCGCGTCGGGGAGGTCCAGGATGATGCGCCGCACGCCCAGGATGCGCGCGGCCTCCGTGGCCTCCGCGTGGCGCGTGGCGGCGTCGCCCCGGGTGCCCAGCTCCCCCGCGGTGAGGTCGAGGATGGCCGCCGACAGGCCCTTGCGGGCCGCCAGGGCCAGGATGCCGCCCACGTGCACTTCCCCGTCGTCGGGGTGGGCGCCCACCACCAGCAGATCCAGCGTGTTCATCGTTCCTCCAGGAGGACCAGGGGCGGCGCGCCGCCCAGCGTTTCCAGCATTCTGTCCAGAAGTCCGGCCTGGCGCAGCCACAGGATGCCGGGCAGGACCCGCTCCTGGGGCCGGCCCAGGGGGAAGAGGCGCTGCCTCAGGCGCTCGGGGTCCATGCCCAGGGCGGCGGCGGCCCGGTCCCGGCGCAGCCTGCGGTCCAGGCGCTCCAGCCGCTTGCGGGCGCGGTCCAGTTCTTTCTCGAAGCGGCCGGCGAGGGCCGGGTCCCAGCGCGGGTCCGGCGTCCCGGCCAGGGCGGCGCTGGGCAGGGCCGCGCCGTCCAGGGCGCCGGGGAAGTCCTCCCAGCGGCCCTTGCGCAGCGGCTCCAGGTCCCCGGCCTCCAGGGCCGCCCCCGGGGGCAGGAGGAACACCGAAGGCCGGCTGATGATGCGCGGCTTCGCCAGGCCCACCCGCTCCCAGCAGGGCTCGGTGAGCTGCCAGTAGGCCCTCTCGCCGGGGCCCAGCACCACGGCCTCCAGGCCCGGCAGGAGAAGGGACTGCATGAGGGGGCGCAGGGCGGCGCCCGGGCTCAGCCAGCGCCCCCGGGGGCAGGGTTCCGAGGGTTCCAGGCGCGCGCGCCTTCCGGTGCGGGGATCCAGGGAGAACCAGGCCGACTGCTGCGTGGGGTCCAGGCCGAACCGCACGCCCGCGGCCTCCAGCCGCTGCGCCTGGGCCACCAGGTCCCGCTCCAGCCCCAGGCTCCGCCAGCGCTCCAGCTCCTCCTGGATGGGCTGGCGCAGGGCGGGGTCCGTGGGGGAGAAGGGGCGCAGGCCGCGGTCCCACAGGGGCGCGCCCAGGGCCAGGGCGTGGCCCCGCAGGGTGGGTTCCCCGGGCAGGGGGACCTCGCCCCAGAGGGCCTCGGCCTCCCGCTGGTGGTCCCCGGTCCAGGGGAGCCACCCCGTGGCGGTGTTGTCGGGGGCGGCGAAGCGGAAGCGGTGGGGGAGGATGCGGTCCTCCCGGAGACCCACGGTGGTGGCCACTTCCAGACGGTCATGGTCCTCGTCGGCCAGCCAGTAGACGGCCTGGCCTCCCAGCCTTCGCGCCTCGGCCAGCGCGGCCAGGGCCTTCACTACCGAAAGGGCGGGAGTCCAGCCAGCTCCGATCTGCTGGCCGGTGGCGACGCGGGGACAGGGGGAGGGTTCCATGACTCAAGCCTATCTATAATAGGCCCATGGACGGAATTTTCCTTGAGCCCTGGCTGCCCCCCCCGGAACCGGGCCTGGCCCGCCTGGCCATGGAGGCCGCCGACGAGGCCGGGCTCCGGAGCCTGGATCGCTGGCCGGAATTCCGCAAGGGCGGCATCGGCTTCGGGGACCTGCCCCCCTTCCTGGCCTGGCACGGCGTCCGGGGCGGCCACCACCTGATCCTGGTGCAGCCCCGGGAGGTGGGGGCCCTGGTGCCCGGGGCCCGGGCCCCGGGGCTGCCGGAAGGCTGGCTGGAGGACCTGGACCTGGAGGCCCTGGCCAGGCCCCTGGCGCGTCACCCGGGCTTCCCCGGAGGCGCCTCCGTCCACGTGGTGCGCATCCTGGGGCCGGGCCGGTTCAAGGTGCGCTCCTGGGGGGAGGCCCCCGGGGACCTGGTGGCCGGCGTCCTGGGGCGGATCAGCGGCGTTCGGGACTGGTCTGGATCAGCCTGAAGATCCGGCTGAGGAACGAAACCACCGAGACCACGGCGATGATCACCAGGACCGAAGCCGCGAAGCCGTCCACCATGGCGGAGACGTCCCGGGTGCGGCCCAGGTCCCTCAGGGCGCCCAGGGCCTGGTGGATCGCGGGGCGGTTGGCCTGGATGGCCATGGCGCAGATCGCGGCGGCGCAGGCGTCGGCCAGGATGCCGTAGCCCATGCGGAACGTCGCCAGGTGGGGCCGGGCCAGGCACAGGGCCCCCACGGCGATCCCCGCGAGGTTGAGGGCCAGCACCGGCCAGAACAGCTGGGCGTGGAGCGTCGTCCACAGGGGACCACCCGCGTACACCGCCCCCAGGCGCGAGGACCAGGCGATGGGCAGGTGCCCGAAGCCCTCCACCCACCACGCCACGAAGAGCAGGCCGAAGACCACCTCCGCGAAGGACCCGGCCCGGGGCACGGGCTTGGGGCCCTGCCGCCGCAGGGGCGGGAGCTTCAGGGGGTCCCATCCCCGGGTCCGCTCCTGGCTGGCCACCAGGATGAAGGCGAGGGTGATGCAGCCCAGGGCGAAGATGGACGAGAAGGCATAGGAGCCCAGGGTCTCCACCATGGAGGCCAGGGGGTGGTCCGACAGGAGCGCCGAGGGCACCGCCGCCACGGCGAAGAGGGGCAGGAGGATCCACAGCAGGACGACCTTCACCACCAGGCGGAAGATCATGGAAAGGGCGGGGTCCAGCAGGGGCTTCTCCTGCAGGTACTGGCCGGCCACGGCCAGGGGATTGCCGGCCCGGGCCAGCATGGCGGCGGTCTCGGATTCGTCCAGGGGCCGGCCCAGTTCCGCCTCCTTGTCCTCCTTCTGGCAGCGGAGGTCCTCGGCCAGTTCGGCGGAGATGTCCTGCTGGTTCTCCCGGGGCAGCCAGAAGCGCACCGCCTGCACGTAGCGTTCGATCAGGTCCATGGCCGGGCTCCTCAGAGAATCTGCGTCAGGGATCGGGAAATGCCGCGCCATTCCTCCAGGAGCAGGGCCAGGGTGGCCGTGCCGTCCGGGGACAGGCGGTAGAAGCGCTTGTTCCGTTTCTCCTCCTCCCGCCACTCGCTGAGGAGGAGGCCCTGGGCCTCCAGGCGGCGCAGGAGGGGGTAGAGGGTGCTTTCGTCCAGGTCCAGGCCATGCTCGGCCAGGGATTTGCGCAGGGTGTAGCCGTAGCGCTCCGCGCGCAGTTCGGCCAGCACCGCCAGCACCAGGCTGCCCCGGCGCAGTTCGAGGCGCAGGTTTTCGAAGACGTCTGGATTCATGGGCTCACACTGTGCGGCATATGCCGTTCGACACATAGTGTGCGTCACACAGTATGACCCGTCAACCCCTCCTTTTGGAAATCAGGGCCTGCCCAGGGCCTCCAGGGCGGAAAAGGTGAGGGCCAGCACGCCGGTGCGCAGGGTTCCGGGCATGGCCGGGGCGAATTCCGGGGCGTGGAGGGAGGGCAGGGGCGTGCCCGCGGCCTTGGCGGCCTGGTACCGGGCCGGGTCCACCGTGCCGAACCGCAGCAGGGCCGACGGGATTCCCGCCGCCGTGCCGAAGGCGCCGAAATCCTCGGAGACCATGTCGGGGCGTCCCGGCGCCACCTTGTCCGCGCCCAGTTCCGTCGCGAGCCGGGCCGCGAGCCGCCTGGTGAAGTCAGGGTCGTTCCAGGTGGCGGGCAGGGTCTCGCCCAGGTCCAGGAGCGGCTCCCGGGGGGATCCTGCGGCCAGGGCCTCGCCCTTGGCCACCCGCGCGATGCCCGCCAGGAGCCGGGCCTGCACCTTGGGGTCGTAGCTGCGCACGGTCATGAGGAGGGTGACCTGGTCGGGGATGACGTTGGTCTTGGTGCCGCCGTTGATGGCGCCCACGGTGAGCACCGCGGGCTCCAGGGGATCCTTCTCCCGGGAGACCAGGGTCTGGAGGGCCAGGACGGTGCGGGCCGCCAGGACCACGGGGTCCACGGCGGCCTCGGGCCGCGCGCCGTGGCCGCCCCGGCCGAAGAGGGTCAGGGAACCGGAATTCACCGCGGCCATGGTGTAGCCGGCCACGTAGGCCACGCTGCCGGCGGGCAGGTCCGGCGAATCGTGCAGGGCGATGGCGAAGCCGGGCCGGGGGAACCGGGTGAGGAGGCCGTCCTTGAGCATGGCCTGGGCGCCTTCCCCCAGTTCCTCCGCGGGCTGGCCCACCATGAGCACGGTCCCGCGCCACCGGTCCCGGTGCCGGGCCAGGAGCCACGCCGTGCCCGCCCACACCGCCATGTGCGCATCGTGGCCGCAGGCGTGCATGACGCCCTTGGCCTCGCTGGCGTAGGCCAGCCCCGTCCGCTCCTCCACGGGCAGGGCGTCCAGTTCCGTGCGCAGCAGCACCACGGGCCCCGGGCCGTTGCGCAGGACCCCCACGACGCCCCCGCCCACCCGGGCCACCTCGTAGCCCCCCTCCCCGAGCACCTCGGCCATGCGGGACGCGGTGCGGGTCTCCCGGTTGGACAGTTCCGGATGGCGGTGCAGGTCCTGGTAGAGGGTTTCCAGCCGGGGCAGCAGGGTCTCCAGATCCGCCCGCACCGGAGTGCTTGTTTGAGCGGAGGCCAGGACGGTCCAGGCCAGGGCAAGGGGAAACCGGAAGGGAAGGCGCATGGGCACTCCAGAATTTCCAAGGGAAGGGCTGGAAGCAGGATACCTCCCAGGGTCCCGGGCCGGGGGAGGGTTGACAGCCCGGGAGCCGAGGCCTAGATTGACTCCGCGTCGGAAAAATTCAAAGAACTCTATATAAAAATTTTATTCAACACGGGTTGCCGGTGGCGCCTCCCTGGGGCGTCCGGGATCTCCATGCCGGAAAGGAGGCGGGCCATGATGCTGATTCCCGAAGGCCTGGCCACGTCAAAAGCGCTTTCCGCGGCCTGCCTAAGGCGAACGGTACTGCGGGGGAGTTTGTCCCCGGTGCAGGCGGCCCAGGTCCTGCGGATGCTCGATGACGGTCACCTCAAGGAGGCCGCCGGGGACGGGGACCCCGGCGGCCTGCGGACGCTCCTGCGGGACCTCCAGGAGCGCTACCCCGAAGCCCTCTCCGCCTTCAACGCCCGGCTGCCGGGGGCCTAGGAGCTCGGAAAGGATCATACGTGTTCCGGACCTTCGCCAGGGACCCGCTGCCGCAGGCAAGCTGGGCAAGGTAGCCATCGCGAACATCGTGGTCGGGTTGAGCGGGTGAACGGCCCGCCCATGGCGATTCGGCAAGACCAGCGAAAAAATCAAACGCTGAGGCGCAGAGGACTCGCTGGGGCGCTGGGGGCACTGCCTCTGGTCTGAAACCCGGCGGATCCCGCCACGGTTCACCTTCCTTTCCCAGCGCCCCAGCGAGTCCTCTGCGCCCCAGCGTTTGGTTTTTCTGCCTGGTTCTTGTGGCGCAACGCGGTTCGGGCGCGGATTCCTTGTCCCCGCCCTTGACCCCAGAACCTGCGCACTCCATGAGCAGGGCACCAAGGTAGGGACTGCCCTTGCGAAACGCCCCGCATGGCCTTGCCGCCCGGGGCCACCCCCACCCCCCCTACAGCCGATTCACCAGCTCGCAAAGCCGGGCGGCGTAGGCGAGTTCGTTGTCGTGCCAACCGCAGACTTTCACCAGGGTTCCGCCCACCACGCGGGTGAGGTCGGGGTCCATGACCACGCTCTCCTCCCGGCCGGTGAAATCGCGGCTCACGAGGCCGCCCTCGCTCACGGCCAGGATGCCCCGGAGGCGCACCCGGGAGGCCTCGTCGAAGGCGTCGTTCAGCTCGGCGGGGGTGACGGGGCGGCGCAGGACGGCGGTGAGGTCCACCAGGTTCACGTTGAGGCAGGGCACCCGGAGGGCCCAGCCGTCGAAGCCCCCGGGCAGGTGGGGCAGGGCCTTGCGCAGGGCGCCGAAGGCGCTGCTGGTGGTGGGGATGATGCTCATGAAGGCGGCCCGGGCCCGGCGCAGGTCCTTGTGGGGGAGGTCCAGGAGGCGCTGGTCGTTGGTGGCCACGTGCACGGTGCTCATGCTGGCGGTCTCCAGGCCGAAGGCCTTGTCCAGCACGTCCAGGATGGGGGCGGTGGCGTGGGCGGTGCAGCTGGCGTTGGAGATCACCCGGTGGCGCTCGGGGTCCAGGAGGTGGCCGTTGAAGGGGTGGATCACCGTGAAATCGGCGTCGGGGCTGGGGGCGGAGATGACCACGTTGCGCACGGGGCCCCGCAGGTGCCGGGCGGCGCCCTCCCGGGTGGCGAAACGGCCGCTGGCCTCCACCACTACCCGGGCCTGGTGGTCCCCGAAGGGGATGCGGGCGGGGTCGGTCTCGTGGTAGAGGGGGTACTCCTTGCCCTCCATGACGATGAAATCCCAGTCGCCCTTGCGCAGGCCCAGCACCGCTGGGTGGTCGTCCCCGTGGATGGAATCGAAGCGCAGGAGGTGCACCACGGTTTCCAGGTCGGCGGGATCGTTGAGGGCGCAGAGGCGGTGGGGGCGCTGCAGGGCCAGACGCCGCGCGGCCAGCCTTCCGATGCGTCCGAGTCCATTGATGGCGATCATCGGGCGAGCTCCAGGCAGAGGTCCCTGAGCCGCGCGGCGTAGGCGGCCTCGTTGTCGTACCAGGCGAAGACCTTGACGAAGCGGGGGGCGTGGATGCGGGTGAGCCAGGGGTCCACGATGCAACTGGCCTCGCGTCCCCGCAGATCCACGCTCACCAGGGGGGCCTCCAGGAACTGGACGAGGCCCGGGGCGCCATCCCCGGCCCGGCGCAGGGCGGCGTGCACGGATTCCAGGTCCGCGTCGGTCCGCAGGGTGGCGCCCAGGTCCAGGATGCTCACGTCCGGCGTGGGAACACGCACGGCCAGGGCCTCGAAGCGGCCCCGGGTCCAGGGCAGCGCCTCCCCCAGGCACCGGGCCATGTCGGTGGGGGCGGGGATCATGCTCATGGCGGCGGCCCGCGCCATGCGCGGATCGGCGTGGGGCAGGTCGAGGATGCGCTGGTCGTTGCCGTAGCTTTCCACGGCGGTGGCCAGGCCGGCCTCCACGCCGAAGGCCGCGTCCAGGGCCCCCACCAGGAGGGAGAGGGCGTGGGTGGCGGGGCAGGCCGCGCTGAGCACCTCCCGGCGGGAGGCGTTGACGCCGGGCACCACGGTGGCGTCGGCGTCCGGGGAGGGGGCGCTGATGACCACGTGGCGGACGCTTCCCCGCAGATGGCCGGCGGCCTCCGCGCGCCGGGTGAAGCGCCCCGAGCACTCCAGCACCACCTCCGCCCCCAGGTCGCCGAAGGGGGTCCGGGCGGGGTCCGGCGCGGCGGAAAGGGGCACCGGGAGGCCGTCCAGGACGAGGTGCCCCGCCTGGACCTCCACCGGGAAGGGCGCCTTCCCGTGCACGGAGTCGTAGGTCACCAGGTGGGCCAGGGTGGCGGCGTCGGCGGGGTCGTTGACGCCCACCAGCTCCAGCCCGGGCACCCCGTGGATCCGGCGCAGGACCTGGCGCCCGACGCGTCCCAGACCGTTGATGGCGATGCGCATTCGATTCCCCAGAATGGGAAGAGCCGGCAGGGGGTTCCCGCCGGCTCTCCTCCGGTTGCGGCGCTGGACTACTTCTTCGCGACGACCTTGGCCATCTCGAGCACCTTGCAGGAATAGCCCCACTCGTTGTCGTACCAGGAGACCACCTTCACGAAGGTGGGATCCAGCACGATGCTGGCGTCGGCGTCGAAGGTCGAGGTGCAGCTCTCGCCCCGGAAGTCCGTGGAGACCACCTTGTCGGTGGTGTAGGCCAGGACGCCCTTGAGGGGGCCGTCGGCGGCGGCCTTCATGGCCTTGCAGATGTCCTCCATGCTCGCGGGCTTCTCCAGCTCGCAGGTGAGGTCCACCACGGAGACGTCGGAGGTGGGCACGCGGAAGGCCATGCCCGTGAGCTTCTTGTTGAGGGAGGGGATGACCTTGCCCACGGCCTTGGCGGCGCCGGTGGAGCTGGGGATGATGTTCTCCAGGATGCCGCGGCCCCCGCGCCAGTCCTTCTTGGAGGGGCCGTCGACGGTCTTCTGGGTGGCGGTGGCGGCGTGGACGGTGGTCATGAGGCCGCGCTTGATGCCGAAGGAATCGTGGAGCACCTTGGCCACGGGGGCCAGGCAGTTGGTGGTGCAGCTGGCGTTGGAGATGATGTCCTGGCCGGCGTAGGTGTCGTGGTTCACCCCGTAGACGAACATGGGGGTGTCGTCCTTGGAGGGGGCGCTGAGGATGACCTTGCGGGCCCCGGCCTTCAGGTGCGCGCTGGCGGTCTCCTTGTCCAGGAACAGGCCCGTGGACTCGATGACGATCTCGGCGCCCACCTCGCTCCACTTGAGGTTGGCGGGGTCCTTCTCCTGGGTGAGGCGGATCTTCTTCCCGTTGACCACGAGGGTGTTGCCGTCCACCTTGATGTCGCCCTGGAAGCGCCCGTGCACGGAGTCGTACTGGAGCATGTAGGCGAGGTACTCGGGCTCGAGGAGATCGTTGATCCCCACGATCTCGAGGTCCGGAAAATGTTTCACGGCCGCGCGAAACACCATCCGGCCGATTCGCCCGAACCCGTTGATCCCGATCTTTGTCATGCTGGCCTCCTGACCGCGTTTGGCCGAAGGGGACCCAGCCTGCAAGCCGTGGGATCCCGCTCAGCAGTTGACAGCAGGATACCGCAATGCGCCCAGATGTTGTTCAAGCTTCTTGGACAGCGTGTTCCGGTGCATGCCCAGCTTGCGCGCCGCGGCGCTCTGGTTTCCGTGGTGGGCCTCGAGGACCAGCTCGAGGTAGATGCGCTCCAGTTCCCGCTTGGCGATCTCGAGGGGGATGTCCTTTCGCACGAGCTCGGCGATCAGTTCCTCCATCATGTGGCGCATCGGGGTGGCTCCTGGGGTAGCCCAAAAAAATAGCACCTCGGATGGGCCGTGGACAGCCGAATTTACTTCGGTCCCGGCCCCTCCGCTGCGGAAAAACCTGTGGAATACTTGTGGATACTCCGGAGGACTCCGTGCGCAAAACCAAGATTGTGATCACGATGGGGCCGGCTCTCGCGGAGGCCGGCAGGCTGCGCGGGGCCCTGGAAATCGCCGACGCGGTCCGCCTCAACGCCAGCCACGGGGACCTGGGCGGGCGCCTGGAGGCGCTCACCGAGATCCGCCGCATCTCCGGCGAGATCGGGCGCCGGGTGCCGGTGCTGCTGGATCTGCAGGGGCCCAAGTGGCGCGTGGGCGCCATGGAGGCGCCCCAGGAGCTGCCGGTGGGCACCATCGGCGTCTTCCATCCCGACGGGGAGGCCCCGGGCACCGGTCCCGGCGGCGCGGCCTGGGCCGTTCCGCTCCCCCACCCGGAGCTCTTCCTGGGCGCCAAGGCCGGGCAGCGCTGGATCCTGGACGACGGCAACCTGGAGGTGGAAGTCACCGAGGTCCGGCCCCGGCTCGTGGCGGCCCGGGTGAAGGTGGGCGGCCTCCTCAAGCCCCGCAAGGGCGTGCACCCCATCGGCCTGGACGTGGCCTTCGATCCCCTCACCCCCAAGGACCTGGTGGACATCCGCTGGGGCGTGGAGCACGGCGTGGACCTTTTCGCCCAGAGCTTCGTGCGCCGCGCGGAGGACGTGCGCTCCCTGGAGGCGGTCATCAAGGGCCTGGGCGGCTCCCAGCCCATCATCTCCAAGATCGAGCACCCCGCGGCCCTGGACAACCTGCACGAGATCCTGGAGGCCTCCTGGGGCGTCATGGTGGCCCGGGGCGACCTGGGCGTGGAACTGGGCGTGGAGCGGGTCCCCAACCTCCAGAAGCACATCATCGCCTCGGCCCGCCACGCCCTCAAGCCGGTGATCACCGCCACCCAGATGCTCGAGAGCATGATCGAGAGCCCCCAGCCCACCCGGGCCGAGGCCTCGGACGTGGCCAACGCCATCTGGGACGGCACGGACGCCGTCATGCTCAGCGCCGAGAGCGCGGTGGGGAAATTCCCCGTGGACGCCATCCAGTGGCTGGCGCGCATCGCGGCGGACGCCGACGCCCACTTCCGGCCCCGGCTGGGCCGCACCGAGGATGCCCTCACCCAGCGCCTGTCCTCCCGCACCGACGTGGCCGTGGCCTTCGCCGCGTGCCGCACCGCCCAGGAGATCGGCGCCAGCTTCATCGTGGTCTTCACCGAGGGGGGCGGCAGCGCCCGCATGGTGAGCCGCCTCGCCGGGGACCTGCCCGTGGTGGGCGTCACCATGGACCTGGGCAACGCCCGGCGCATGGGCGTCATGCGCGGCGTGCAGTCCCTGCTCCTGCCCAAGGCCCAGTCCGCCGACGAGGCCATGGCCACGGTGGAAAAGGCCCTGCTGAAATCCTTCGGCGCCCTGCCCGGGGCCAAGGTGGTCTTCACCCTGGGCCTGCCCCTCTACCAGGAGGGCACCACCAATTCGCTCAAGGTCATCGAGCTTTGAAAGGGCTCCTGGGGTTCTTCGGCATGAGCCTCGGGGGGGCCCTGGGGTGGTGGCTGGGAGGGCTCCAGAGCCTCACGCTGGCCGTGGTGCTCAGCGCCGTGGGCAGCGGACTGGGACTCTACTGGACGCGGCGGCTCGCGGAGGATTACCTCGAATGATCAGCGGCGGATCTCCAGGGCGTCCAGGAGCCTGAAGGCCTCGGGTTCGGAAACCGCCTCCACCCGGAGCCATTCGCCGCCGCCCGCGTCCGCCCAGAGGGTGCCCGATCCGAACCAGCCCCGTCTTCCGTCCCTGCCCTGGAGGAGGCGCACCGCGGATGAGGAGCCCGGCCGGGGCGAGGCGGTGACCCGGTGCCGTCCGTCCAGGTCCAGCCGGCCCTCGACCCAGGTCCACCGGGACCCGGGAAGGCGCAGGGCGAAGCCCGGCCCGTAGGCGGTGTCGCCCTGCACCCGCACGGCCGCGGCCCAGGGGGCCTCGGGCACCCAGGTGCCGTCCTGGAAGGTGGAGGCGGCGTTCTCCCAGCCCACCGCGCCCAGGTCGGCCAGGTCGGTGGTGCCGAGCTTGAGGCGGAAGGCCGAGGCCGGGACCATGTCGAAGGTGGGGTCCACCGGGAACCACCGGGCCCCGATGCGGGCCTCCACCCAGAAGTGGAGTCCCATGCCTTCGCCCATGGCCACCCAGCCCACCACGCCCCGGGCCGGCACCCCCAGGCGGCGCAGGAGGGCCACCTCCAGCACCCCGTGCTCCGTGCAGTCGCCCCGGGGGCAGCGGGCCACCTCCTGGGCGGAGGCGAAGCCCACGGTGTAGTCCTTGTCCCGGATCCAGTCGTACACGAAGGCGGTGACCCGCCGCACCAGTTCGGCCCGGGTCGCGCCGGGCGGCGGATCCAGGCGCTTGACGAGGCCGTCGAAGACGGGATCCCGGAACTGCACCAGCGGCGTCGCGGCGAGGAAGGGACGGTCCTCGGCGGAGGGGGCGCCCTTCACCGGCGGCTCCGTGCATTCCGCCCCGGCCAGGGGCGCGGCGCGCTCCAGGCGGAAGCGGTTGGGCCCCAGGGGGCGCTGCTGGGCGTCCACGGGAAGGTCCAGGGTCCCCTTGCCCTCCCACCGCACCGTCACGTCGCGCACCCAGGGGACGAAGGGATGGGGCGGGAGGGTCTTGAGGGTGGGTTCGAAGAAGGTCTTGTCCCCCTTGGCCGCGGCCAGGGGGGGCAGCCCCTCCCGCTGGGAGACCATGACGATGCCCGCGAAGGAGCCCACCGACTTGAGGTCGCCCTCGGCGGGATCGATCCACATCTCCATTTCCTGGGCCATGGGGCCCTCCGAGGCCTTGCCCCGGAACCGCACGGCCCCGGGGTACCCCGGCAGGGGGTCGGCCCCCACGGGCTCCAGGTCCAGGGCCGCGGGCTGCTGGGTGGGGACGTTGAAGCTCCTCAGGTGCACGGGGCGCCGGGCCGCGGCGGCGGCCTTGAGGAGGTCGTCCACGTCCCCGGGCCAGAGGGTGGTGCCTTCGGGCAGATCCACGGTCTTCACGGGCAGGTTCCGGTAGGTGACCCGGAGCTTCCCGGGTTCCGCGGGGGTCCAGGAGGCCTGGCCCTCCACCGGTTCCTGGGAGAGGGCCACGCGGAACGTGAACTGCAGGGAGCCGTCGGGGCGCTTCAGGGCGGATTCCCAGAGGTCCTGGGAGATGGTCACGCCCATGCGCTCGAGCTTGGCCCATTCGCGGGATTCGATGCGGACCCCCTCGGGTCCGCGGGTGAGCTTGCGGGAGGATCCGCCGGCCTCCTGGCCCGCGATCCACTGCCGGAAGGTCTGGGTCCCGCCGGTGCGCGGCGCCGGGTCCGCCAGCAGGACGGCGGCCAGGGTGAAGGTGAGGATCGCGCGGATGGGGACGGCCATGGAGTGCTCCGTCCCCACGATAACCTACCTGGGGCCGCCCCCGGGATGGCGCATGCGCATGCCTTCGAGCCTGCCCATGAGCCGCGCGGCCTTTTCCCGCTGCTCGGGGGTGAGGATCGCGCGGATCTCCATGCGCTGGGCCCGGTGCTCCAGGAGCAGGTCCAGGTTGGCGTCGGCCTGGGCGCGGTGGAGGGCCTTGAGGTCCTCGGCCTTGGCGTCGGGGTTCTTCATGGCGTCGGCGAAGGCCTTGTGCGCCGTCTCGGCCGCGGCGCGGCGGGATTCGATGGCGGCCTTGTGCTTGCCGCGGATCTCCTTGACGGAGGTCTTCTGGGCTTCGGTGAGATTCAGGGCCCGGTCGAAGCGCGCCTCCCGGTCCGGAAGGCGGTCCCCCATGCGGGGCCGGGGCGGGGGGGCGTCCTGGGCCAGGACCGGCGTCAGGCCGATCCCCAGGGCGAGCGCGGCGGATGCGAGTGTTCTCATGGCCTTCTCCTGGAGGATGTGGGATTTCTTTCCACAGCGTATGGGACGCCCCGGGGGCCGGGAGGGTTTAATGGTGGAGATGATCCGCACCCATTCCGCCATCGTCCTCCGGCCCACCCCCTTCGAGGAGGGGGGGCTGGTGGTGTCCTTCCTCACGGAGCACGGGGAGCGGCTGGTGGGCCTGGCCCGGGGCGCCAAGAAGCCCACCGCCAAGTGGGTCTCCAGCTTCGAGCCCCTGGGGCTGGTGAAGGTGGGGTTCTTCGGCCGGGAGCAGGCGGAGATCAAGCGGGTCACCCGGTGCGAGCTCCAGCATTCGCCCATGACCCTGGGCCACCTGGAATCCAGCCTCGTGGTGGCCTGCCTCGCGGATGTCTTCGACCGGGTGGCCCGGGAAGGCGTGGAGGACGACCGCCTCTTCCGGCTCCTGTCGGCCTGCGCCCGGTGCCTCAAGGAGGACCCCAGCCGGTCCCTGGCCGTCCTGGCCTACGCCGAGCACTGGATGCTCCACCTCATGGGCCTGCTGCCCCACCCCAGGCTCTGCGGCCGCTGCGGCGGCGGGGAGGCCCCCCTGGTGCTCTTCACCCAGGACCACGGCTGGTGCTGCGCCGCCTGCACCCCGGTGGACCCCCGCGAAGCCCTGCCCCCGGGCACCCGGGAGCACCTGAAGCTCCTGCGCACCCTTCCCGCGGCCCAGGCCCCCGATCCCGGCGGCTCCGAGGCCGCCCGGGCCGTGACCCGCATCCTCCGGGACCGCCTGCGGCGGGAACTGGGGGGCCTGAAGAGCTACGAGGTCCTGGAGAAGTTGGTCGTGCCTTGCTGACGATGCGGCTCGTAGGCCTGACACGTCCGTGACATCCGGCCCAGCGGTGACACGATCGTGGCGGAAAGGGCGCCCAGCATCACTGTCCTGTAACTTCCGCCGACGCGCCTTGACGAGCGAACGAACGTAACCGATACCTTGGCAACACGATCTTTGGGACACAAGGAAGCGGCGCGGGACCCTGGGGTCCGCGCCGCTTTCCCGTACCCGGAGGTCCCCAGCCCAAGGAGGTCCCATGTCCGCCCGCGACCGTTGCCCTCGGCCTGCCGAGATCCTGCCCCCCACGCTGCTGTTCAATGCCGTGCACCTGGCGGCGCCCCCCACGGACCGCCTGGCCAGTTTGATGCTGGCCTGCGCCATTTACGCCGGCCTGGGCGCCGCGGTCCTGGGCGGGGCCCGGCACCTGGCCATCCGGAGGCCGGTTACCACCCTGCCGCCGGTGGTCATCATCGATCCGGACCTCGATCCGCCCCGCCCGGCCGTCCGGGTCGAGCCGGCCCGGGGCGGGGGCCCGGTGCCGCCGGGGCTCAAGGTGGTGCAGCCGCCCCCGGACGCCAACGTCATTCCCGACCACACGCCGGCGGGCCTCCCCACGGCAAACCACGGGGGGGAGATCGCGGGGGATCCCAACGCCCCGGTGGGCCCCGGGATCGTGGGGCTCCCCCCGGGGCCGCCCACGCCACCCGTCCAGACGGCCCCCCGCGCCGCCCAGGTGGTGGAAATGGAAACCCAGGCCATGCGCATCCTCAGTCAGGTGCCCCCCGTGTACCCGGCCCTGGCCAGGCTGACGCGCATCCAGGGGCCCGTGGAACTGCGCATGACCGTGGATGTCACCGGGACGCCCACGGATATCCAGGTCATCTCCGGCCCCCACCCCCTGCTGGTGAACGAGGCGGTGCGGGTGGCCCGGCTCTGGCGCTTCCAGCCCGCGAAGCTGGACGGGATCCCCGTGGCGGCCACCTTCCGGCTCACCGTGGCATTCCGGCTGGAGAGATGAGGTAGGCTGTTCCTTTGGAGCAAGCCCTTGATCGCCCTTTCCGATGTGAGCAAGCAGTACGGCAAGCAGATCCTTTTCATCGACGCCTCCTTCCAGTTGAACCCCGGCGAAAAGGCCGGGCTGGTGGGGCCCAACGGCGCCGGCAAGTCCACCCTCTTCCGCATGATCCTGGGGGAGGAGACCCCGGACGACGGCGTGGTGAGCGTCCCGAAGAAGCTGTCCATCGGCTATTTCCGCCAGGAGGTGGACGAAATGTCCGGGCGCTCGGTGCTGGACGAGGCCATCGCCGGCAGCGGGCGCCTGGGTGATCTGCACCACGAGCTCACGGACCTGGAGCACGCCATGGGCGACCCGGACCGCGCGGGCGAATTGGAGGCCATCATCGACCGCTTCGGCCAGGTGCAGGAGGAATACCAGCACCTGGGCGGCTACGAACTGGAGACCCGGGCCCGCACCACCCTGGAGGGCCTGGGTTTCGAGCCCGGGCAGATCGACGGGGACGTGGGGGCCCTCTCCGGCGGCTGGAAGATGCGCGTGTCCATGGCCAAGGTGCTCCTGGGGCGCTTCGACGTGCTGCTGCTGGACGAGCCCACCAACCACCTGGACATCGAATCCATCCTCTGGCTGGAGACCTACCTGAAATCCGTGTCCGCCACCCTGCTCATGACCTCCCACGACAAGGACTTCATGAACCGCATCGTCACCAAGGTCATCGAGATCGACGGCGGGGACATCGTCACCTACTCCGGGGACTACGATTTCTACGTCAAGGAGCGGGAGACCCGGGAGACCAACCAGGAGGCGGCCTACGCCCGCCAGCAGGCCAAGCTGGCCAAGGAACAGCGCTTCATCGAGCGCTTCTCCACCCACGCCGCCAAGGCCGCCCAGGTGCAGAGCCGCGTCAAGGCCCTGGACAAGATCGAGCGCATCGAACTGCCCAAGCGCCGCAAGGTGGTGAAGTGGGATTTCCGGCTCCCCATGCGCAGCGGCGAGGACGTGGCCATGCTCGAGGGCGTCGCCAAGGGCTACGGCGCCAGGAAGATCTACAGCGACTTCGATTTCCACATCCGCCGGGGGGAGCGGTGGTGCGTCATGGGCAAGAACGGCGCCGGCAAGTCCACCCTCCTCAAGATGGTGGCCGGCGCCCTGGAACCCGACGCCGGCTCAGTGCGCCTGGGGGCCAGCCTGCGCATGGGCTACTTCGCGCAGCAGTCCCTGGATCTGCTGGATCCGGAGCTGACGGTCCTCGAACAGCTCATGCAGGACTTCCCCATGGAGGGCCTGGGGGTGCTGCGCAATATCCTGGGCGCCTTCCAGTTCAGCGGCGACGACGTGGACAAGCGCATCCGCAACCTCTCCGGCGGCGAGAAATCCCGGCTGGTGATGGCGCGCATGCTCTTCAACCCGCCCAATTTCCTCGTGCTGGACGAGCCCACCAACCATCTGGACCTGGGCACCAAGGAGATGCTCATCGAGGCCCTGAAGGACTTCGAGGGCACCATGCTCTTCGTGTCCCACGACCGCACCTTCCTGCGGGGGCTGGCCAACCGGGTGCTGGAGCTGGGCTGCGAGGAGCACGCGGGGCCCATGAAATACCCCGGCACCTACGCGGAATACGTGGAGAGCACCGGCCGGGAGGCGCCCGGCGTGCACGGCTGATGCCCCTCAGCGGGCCAGAGCCTTTCGCAGGGCGGCTTCCACCAGGGGCGCCACGACGGCGAAACCCGCGGCGTTCGGGTGGAGCCCGTCGTCGGCCAGGGTGCGTTTGAGCTGGCCGCGGCCGTCCAGGGTGGCCGCATGGAGATCCGCCAGGTCCAGGCGGTTGCGCTCGCAGTGGGACCGGATCCAGTCGTCCAGGGCCCGGATGCGGTCCAGGGGCCGCGTGACGAAGTAGTCCCGGGAGGCGGGGGTGTCGTTGTGCACGGGCAGGACGGTGCAGAGGACGGGGCGGATCCCGTTGGCCACGGCCAGGTCGGTGAGGGAGGCGAGGTTGGCCTCGATGTCCTCCAGGGCGATGGGACCGGTGTTTCCGGCGAGGTCGTTGGTCCCGGCGAGAATGACGACCGCCCGAGGGTGCAGGGCCACCACGTCCTGGCGGAAGCGCAGGAGCATCTGGCCCGTGGTCTGGCCGCTGATGCCGCGGTTCACGTAGGGCCGCCCGGGGAAGCTCGCGGCCAGATCCCAGATTTCCGTGATGGAATCCCCCAGGAACACCACGCGGTCCTCCCCGGGGCGGGGCGCCCTGAGCCGGGCGTTGGCGTCCCGGTAGCGCGCCAGCTGGCCCCAGTCATCCATGAGTTCGGCCTGGTTGGAACGGCGCCAATCCTGGAGGTGGCGCCGGGCCGTGGCCAGGGCCTCGCCGGGGTCGGGGGGAGGCGCCTGGCCGGAGAGGGAAGGAGCCGCTAGAACGGCCAGGCACGCGAGGGTTCGCCAGTTCGGCATGGGCACTCCGGGCGGGATTCGGGGTCAGAGGATATCCACCGCGAGGATCCGCGTCCCCACCGTCAATCCATCCAGGATCGGCAGGGCGGTGTCGGGATCCTCCACCTCGCCCACCCGGGTGTATCTCCCCGTGAGGTGGGGCGCGGCGTTGGTGGTGATGAAGAACTGGCTGCCCCCGGTGTCCTTGCCGCTGAGGGCCATGCCCACGCTGCCGGGGCCGTACCAGGCGAGGCTGTCCTCGCAGCGGACGGTGTAGCCGGGGCCGCCGTCCATGGTGTCCACGGGGCTGCCCATCTGCACGACGAAATCGGGCACGACCCGGGGGACCTGGCGGCCGTTGAAGAAGCCCCGGCGGGCCAGGAGCACCAGATTGGCCACGTTGATGGGGGCGACGGCGGGGTCCAGGGCCAGGACGACGCGGCGGCCCCGGTCGAAGGTGATGCGCATGCGCACGGACTTGCCCGAGCGGGCCAGGCGCAGGGCCTCGTCCCGGATGAGGTCCTCCAGGAAGGAGGGCCTGGGGGCGGAGGGCCAGGGGGTGGCGGGGTCCCCCTTGGCCAGGAGGGTGTAGGCGTCCAAACGCGCCGTCCAGCAGGGGTGTTCCAGGAACCGCGCCAGCAGGGCCCGGCGCTGCGGCTCGGGCAGCTTCCAGCGTTCCAGGGCGGGCAGCAGGACCTGGACGGCGTCGTACATGGAGGTCTTCCAGAGGCGCTGGACCAGGGCCTCCAGGTTGGCGGGGGGCCGGGGCAGGTCCTCGATGGCGGCGGAGAGGGTCAGGGGATCGTCGGAACCCAGGAGCCCCTGGCCGTACCGGTCGGCGTCCCCGGGCGCGTGCTTGCGCAGGGCGGCCAGGATGCCGCTGGAAAGGGGGCCTCCGAAGGTGCGGGAGGCGATCCGCCGCAGGGCGGCCAGGGCCTCGGGCTCGAGGGCCGGGAGCCGGGCGAAATGATCCAGGGCGGCCATGCGCACCAGGAGATGCGGGGAATCCAGGGCCTTGACGGCCAGGGCGCTGGCCGCGGGATCGGGGGTGGCCGGCAGGCCCTCCAGGAGCCGCTGGGCCGCGCCGGGCGCGAGGCCTCCGGCCAGGGCCCCGGTGAGCAGCTGGAGGTGCTCCGCGGCCCGGGGGGCCCAGGGACCGCGGTTCCAGGCGTCCAGGTACGCGAGAAGGGAGGGGTCGGCCATGCGGGGTTCGCCCTTTTCCTTGCCGGCGAGCACCATGCGCAGGTGGGCGGCGCCGCCCCGGATGGGATCGCCCTTGCCGGCCTTGAAAAGGGCTTCCATGAAGGCGCGCACCGCGGGGGTGGCCGTGGCGCCGTTGAGGAGGGCGGTGGCCAGGGGGCCCTCCAGGTGGAGGTGGGCCGGCCAGGAGGCGGCGTCCGTGGGGGTCAGGCTCTCCAGGGCGCTGAGGGCCCGGCTGGATTTGAGGCGGTTCAGGAAGAACAGGGCGGTGAACCGGTCCTGGGGGGTGACCGCCGCCAGGGCCCGGGCCTCCCAGACGGCCGTCGTGGGATCCGCCAGCCACGGCGGCAGCAGGGCGGGGGCTCCGGGGGCGCCGATGCGCTGGAGGGTCAGCTCCAGGCGGGCCCGGTCGGCGGCGGGCAGGGCGGACAGGGCCTCGGGGGGGAAAACGGGAGGCTTGCGGTCCCATTCCGCCTTCACCGCGTCCACGGGCGTGAAGGCCGGGCCGCTCACGGGCGGGGCGGCCTGGACCGAAAAGGCCGCCACCAGGGCGAAAAGGGCGGGGCGGCTGGGCGGAGGCTGCATGAAATGATCCTTGGATGAAGTCTTATCTTACGCGAGGATGAAGGCTGGAGGCTCACGTGAACGATGCCGTGCCCATGGGGGCCCACTGGGTGCGCTTCCCCCGCTTCTTCGGGGACGCCATGATGATCCACGGCGCCATCGCGCGCCTGCGGGCGGCGGGTCTGCCCCTGGTGGCCTGGGGACCCGCCTGGATCGTGGATCTCTTCGAAGGGAGTGCCGACTACCTGGCCGCGGTGCCCGACCCCCAGCGCAAGTACAGCCCGTTGAAGGCGGCCCGCCTTCTGCGCGCCCACAGGCCCGCCTCCCTCATCAATTTTCCCAAGAGCAGCCGTCCCGCGGTGGCGGGGTTTCTGGCCCGGGTGCCCCTGCGCCTGGGCTGCGGCGACGGTGGGGCCTCCCTCCTGTACACCCAAAGCATCCCCTTCTACAAGCTGGATACGCCCTTCGTGGAGCGGTACCGCATGGCCGTGGCCCGGGCCTTCCCCCAATGGCCCGAACCGCCGGCTTTCCTGCCCTTCCGGCCCCGGGCCGCGGCCATGGCGGAGGCGGCCGAGCGCAAGGCGGCCCTGGGCCTGGGGGACTACGTGATCCTGGCCCCCGGGGCCAACTGCGCCTGCAAGCGCCTCTCGGTGGAGTCCTTCGGGGCCCTGGGCGCGCGGCTCGTGGCCGCGGGCATCACCCCCGTGATCCTGGGGGCGGGCCCGGTGGACGCCATGCTGGCCGCGCAGATCCACGCCCGGGTTCCCCGTTCGGTGGATCTCACGAACCAGGGGGGCCTCGCGCTTTCCGCCGCGTGGATCGCCGGGGCCCGGGCGCTGATCGGCATGGATTCGGGCCTGGCGCACATCGCCGCGGGCTGCGGGATTCCCACCGTGGCCATCTTCGGGCCCACCCGGCCGCGCCATTCCGCCCCCTGGGGACCCCGGGTCCGCACGCCGCGCAAGGAGGGCCTGGCGTGCCTGGAATGCATGGGCGTCGTGTGCGTGGTGGAGGGCAATCCCTGCATGACGACCCTGGACGACGACTACCTCTGGGGGGAGCTGCAGGCCGTTTTGCCTTGAATCGGCGCTGCATTGGGCGCATCCTTCGGGGGTACAGCATGCACGAGGTGTGCGAATGTCCCAGCGCGAGGTGTTCCTTGCGGCTCAGCGAACCATCGCCATGGTGCTGGCGGGAGGCCGCGGCAAGCGGCTCCACGACCTGACCCGGCGCCTTTCCAAGCCCGGCCTGGCCTTCGGCGGGAAGTACCGCATCATCGACTTCACCATGTCCAATTGCGTGAATTCCAATATCCGCAAGATCCTGGTGGTCACCCAGTACAACTCCCACAGCCTGCTGGAGCACCTGCAGTTCGGCTGGACCTTCCTCAATGGGAAGTTCAACGAGTTCATCCACGTCCTTCCGGCCCAGCAGAGCCTGGAGAGCGACGCGTGGTACAGCGGCACCGCCGACGCGGTGTACCAGAATCTCGAGACCATCGGGGCCCACCGTCCCGAGAACGTGCTGGTGCTGGCGGGGGACCATATCTACAAGATGGACTACCGCCGCTTCCTGGAGGACCACCTGGAGAAGGACGCGGACCTGACGATCGCCTGCCTTGAAGTGCCCCTGGCCGACGCCCGGGAATTCGGCGTGGCCGAGGCCGACGCGTCGGACCGCATCGTCTCCTTCGTGGAAAAGCCCCAGCAGCCCACCCCCGTGCCGGGCCGGCCGGGCTACGCCTTCGCGAGCATGGGGATCTACCTGTTCAAGGCCGATTTCCTGTACGCCGAACTGGCGCGGGACGCGGCGGACCCGACGTCCAGCCACGATTTCGGCAAGGACGTCATCCCCTACCTGGTGCCCCGGGCCCGGGTCTACGCCCACCGCTTCAACCGCAGCCACATCCGCAACATGGACAAGCCGCCCTACTGGCGGGACGTGGGCACCGTGGACGCGTACTGGGAGGCCAACATGGACCTCACCAACGTGGACCCCGACCTGAACCTCTACGACTACGACTGGCCCATCTTCACCCACCAGGAGCAGCTCCCGGCGGCCAAGTTCGTGCACAGCGGCCCCCACCGCAACGGCGTGGCCATCAGCAGCCTGGTGTCGGCGGGGTGCATCGTTTCGGGGGCCACGGTGCACCGCTCCCTGCTCTTCAGCAAGGTGCGGGTCCATTCCCACGCCTACCTCCACGAGGCGGTGGTGCTGCCCGGGGCGGACATCGAGGAGCATGCGCGGCTGCACCGGGTGATCGTGGACCGGAACTGCCGGGTGCCCATCGGGCTGGTGGTGGGGGAGGATCCGGAGGAGGACGCGCGGCGCTTCCATCGCACGCCGGGAGGTGTAACCCTGATCTCCCAGCGGATGCTGGACAACCTGCAGGAAGGCCGATGAAGATCCTCCACGCCGCCACGGAACTGTTTCCCTACGTGAAGGTGGGAGGCCTGGGCGACGTGCTGGCCGCGCTGCCCGGTGCCCAGCGGACCCTGGGGGCGGACGCCCGGATCCTCCTGCCGGGCTACGGGGCGCTTCTGGCCCGGATCCGGGACCTGGAACCGGCCGGCGGCTTCCCGGACCTCCTGGGGCAGGGGGAGGCGCGCCTGCTGCGGGGCGCGACCGCGGACGGGGTGCCCGTGTACCTGCTGGACCATCCGGGGCTGTACGATCGCGCGGGCGGTCCCTATGCGGAGTACGGGGACAGCCACCTGCGCTTCGCCGCCTTCGCCTGGGCGGCGTCCCAGCTGGGCCGCAACGGCGACTGGGCCGGATGGCGCCCGGACGTGCTCCAGGTCCACGACTGGCAGGCCGCCCTGGCTCCCGCGTACTACGCCCAGGATCCGGGCCGGGTCCCCCTCACGGTCACGACCATCCACAACCTTTCGTACCAGGGCATCTACCCCGCCCCCCTGCTGCCGGAACTGTGGCTGGGCCCCAGCATCTTCCACACGGAAGGGGCCGAGTTCTACGGCAAGATCAATTTCCTCAAGGCCGGACTGGCCTTCGCGGACCGCATCACCACCGTGAGCCCCACGTACGCCAAGGAGATCCAGCAGCCGGAGGCGGGAAGCGGCCTGGACGGGCTCCTGACCCATCGCCGGCGGGACTTGGCGGGCATCCTCAACGGCGTGGACAACGCCATCTGGAACCCCGCCACAAGCCCCCACCTGGAACACCACTTCGACGCCCGGCACCTGTCGGGCAAGAAGCTCGACAAGAACCTCCTGCAGCGGGAGATGGGCCTGGACGAATCCCCCGGCGACCCGGTGTTCGGGGTGGTGAGCCGTCTGGCCGAGCAGAAGGGCCTGGACCTGGTGCTGGAGAACGTGGCCTACCTGCTCCAGCTCAACGCCCAGCTGGTCATCCTGGGCACCGGCGACCCCGTGCTGGAGGAGGGTTTCGCCGCCGCCGCCAAGGCCCATCCCGGCCGCGTGGCCTGCGCCCTGGCCTACGACGAGGGCCTGGCCCACCGCATCCTGGCCGGCTCCGACGTGATGCTGGTGCCCAGCCGCCAGGAGCCCTGCGGCCTCACCCAGCTCTACGCCCTGCGCTACGGCACCCTGCCCCTGGTGCGCCGCGCCGGGGGCCTCGCCGACACCGTGGTGGACACCGACGCCCAGTCCCTGGTGGATTCCACCGCCACCGGCTTCGTGTTCAAGGAGGCCAGCAGCTGGATCCTGGGGGAGACCATCGGCCGCGCCTGCCGGCTCTACCGGGAGGACCCCCGCACCTGGACCCGCATCCAGCGCCACGCCATGGCGCAGAATTTCAGCTGGAAGGCCAGCGCGAAGGAATACCTGGAGCTCTACGAAGGGATGATGCGGAAGGCCAAGGGCGAGTAATCCCTGGCGGATCCCGTAATACTGTCCGGCTCCTCAGCCGGGATGGGGCTGAGTTGGAGGCCTCATTCCCTTCATTCCCTTCATCCCCTTCATCCTGTTCATCCGATTTAATCCCTGTTCCCGCAGGGCCAGGGCAGGGATGGGTCGGCGCATGCGGATCAGCTACGCGCCGACCCATCCCATCGCTGGCCCTGCGGGAACGGGGATTAAATCGGATGAACAGGATGAAGGGGATGAAAAAAGAATCACCTTCAGGCCGCGGGGGGGAGCGGCCTCGCGAAGACGCCCAGGTTGTTCCCGTTGGAGCGCTGCTGGGGCTCCCCGCCGGCGTTGCTGGTGGAGCCCAGGGCCACGCCGCTGGGGTGGTTCACGAGCCGGGGCTGGCCCTCCACCTCCCGCACCAGGGCGGTGGAGCCGCCGCCGTCCAGGTTCAGGCCGTCGGCGGCGCCGAAGCGCAGCAGCCAGTCCACCACCTCGTCCAGGGTGGCGCCCACGCTGTAGCCGGCCTGGCGGCCGTCGATCACCAGGAGGATCAGGTACCGGCCGTCCCGGCTGAGGCCCACCGCCGTGCGGGGGTGGGTGGCCTTGTTGAAGGGGATGGGGGCGACGCTCCGCACGCCGTCCGCCAGGATCACCTCGGTGCCGGCCACGGCGGTCCAGAGGCCGCTGGTGCGGAAATCGGGGCCGGTCTTCAGGATGGTGGCGAAGTTGTCCCGGGTGGCCACCAGGGCGGCCTGGCCGATGCCGTGGGTGGCGGCGGGGGAGACCACCTGGCCGCCGGACATGGCCAGGCCCAGGAGGTCCTTGTCCCCGGGGGTGCAGCAGGGGTCGTAGAAGTTGGCGTTGATCGCCACCTGCAGGCGGTGGTGGGCCAGGAACTCCCCCGTGGTCTCGCTGGTGGTCTCCTTGGAACCGGCGTGGGGCGTGGCGAAGAGCCGCACCCCCGGGGCCCGGAGATCCACCCGCACGGCAAAGGCCTTCTGGCGGCGGGGCTCCGGGGCCTCGCCCGAGGCCAATTCCACCCCCTGGTAGGCGGGTACCCAGGGTTCCACCTTGACCTGGGCCCGCAGGGGCGCGAAGGCGACGAGGCAGGCGATGGCCCGCAGGGCCCCTGGGAATCTCATGGGACGCTCCCGGTCAGAAGGTGAGGCTCACGCCGAAGGTGAGGGTGGAGACGGTGAGCTTGTCGAAGGCCACCTGGGCGGGGGTGGCGATGCCCAGGCCCTTGAGGTCCAGCTTGCGGGTCTGGGCCTTCATGGAGGTGGTCTGGTACCGGGCCTCCAGGGCCAGGGACCGGGTGATCTGGAAGCCCAGGCCGGCGCAGTAGTAGGGGACGAAATTGTTGGCGTCGTAGTTGCTCTTCACGGGGCCGGCGCCGGCGTTGGTGAGGTCGAAGGTGCCGGTGCGGTTGGCGGTGGCGTAGGCCACGCCCAGGCCGGCCAGCACGTAGAGCCGGGCCGGGAGGGTGCGCACGTACTCGGCTCCGTAGGTGAAGGCGTAGGCCTCGTTGTCGGTGTTGGCGGGGTAGGTGGCCTGGGCCCATCCGGGGACCGTGAGGGTCTGGGGCGCGGAGCTGCTGGCCTTGAAGGTGAAGTACCCGAAGCGCATGCGCACGGAGTCCTGGCCGCCCAGGCTGTAGGTGTCGGTGACGTCCAGGGCGACGCCCACGGTGGAGTCCACCCACTGCTTGGCGCCCCCGGAGGGCTGGGCCATCCCGATCTGCCCGCCCCAGATCCCGCTTTCGGCCTGGAGGGCGCCGCTGGCCAGGAGGACCGCGGCGGTGGTGGCGAGGACGCGCAGGGAGGTGCCCATGAACGGATTCCTTTTGGCTGGTAGGCGGTTGAACATGAAAGCAGTGTAAGTCATCCCGCCCCGGGAAGCCACGGCGCCGCCCGCCCCGGAGGGGGCGGCGACGTTTGCTTTGATCACCATCAGGGGTTGGGCATCTGGCAGGAGGCGGCCACCGCGGCGGGGAGGTAGCAGTTCCGCACGTAGTCCATGACCATGCGGTCGGCGTTGAAGCGCCAGGCCAGGGTGCGCATGGAGCGCTGGATGGCGTGGATCCACGGGCGGGGCACGCCGTTGGCGTCCTGCCGGTAGTACATGGGCACCACCTTCTCCTCCAGGAGCCGGAAGAGGGCGTCGGCGTCCCGCTTGTCCTGCACCTCGGAGGACGCGTGGATCTCCCCGTTGCCGATGGCGAAGCCGTTCTCGCCGTCGTAGGCCTCGGCCCACCACCCGTCCAGGACGGAGATGTGGAGGCCGCCGTTCATGACCACCTTCATGCCGCTGGTGCCGCAGGCCTCCAGGGGCCGCTGGGGGTTGTTGAGCCAGGCGTCCACGCCCTGGTAGAGGTTGCGCCCGATGTGGATGTTGTAGTTCTCCACGAACAGGATGCGGTTGCGGAAGCGGGGATCGGCGGTGAGCTGGCCCACCTTCTGGATGAGGGCCTTGCCCGGGCCGTCGGCGGGGTGGGCCCGGCCGGCGAAGATGAGGTTCACGGGCCGCTGGGGGTTGTTCACCAGGGCGTCCAGGCGGTCCAGGTCCGTGAAGAGCAGGTCGGGCCGCTTGTAGGGCACGAAGCGCCGGGCGAAGCCGATGGTAAGGGCGTCGGGGTCCAGGGGGGCGGGGTCCAGGGGCGGCAGGCCCTGGCGGGCGCGCATGGCGGTCTGGCGCTCCCGCACGAGCTTGAGCATGCGGCCCTTGAGGACCTTCTTGATCTCCCAGATCTCGGCGGGGTCGATGGCGGCGATCTTGGTCCACAGATCGGGACGCACGATGCCCTCCATCCAGTTCACGCCCAGGTGGGTGGTCATGAGGGTGTTGAGCTCCGAGGAGAGCCAGGAGGGCACGTGCACGCCGTTGGTGATGTGCCCGATGGGCACGTCGTGCTCGCTGCGGGTGGGCCACAGGTGCTGCCACATGGACCGGGCGACCTTGCCGTGCAGGGCCGAGACGCCGTTGGCGCGCCGGCAGTGCTTCAGGGCCAGCACCGTGGGGAGGAAGGCGGAACCCAGGTCCCCGGGGTTGGTGCGGCCCAGGCCCAGCACGTCGTGCAGGGGAAGCCGGAGCCCCTCGGCCAGGGCCCGCAGGTGCTCCTCGGCGAGATCGGCGGGGAACTTGTCGTGGCCGGCCTCCACGGGGGTGTGGGTGGTGAACACCGTGCCCGAGGCCGCCTCGGCGATGGCCGCCCAGGGCTCCATGCCGTCCTGCTGCACCCGGTGCCGGGCCCATTCCAGGATGGCGAAGGCCGAGTGGCCCTCGTTGAGGTGGATGACGCTGGGGGTGATGCCCAGGGCCCGCAGGGCCCGGGACCCGCCCACGCCCAGGAGGAGCTCCTGCTGGATGCGCATGCGGTTGTCGCCGCCGTAGAGGTTGGCGGCCAGGGCCTTGTCCTCCTCGCTGTTGGCGTCGTCCCGGGTGTCCAGCAGGATGAGGCGGATGCGGCCCACGTGGCATTCCAGGACCTTGGCCCACACCAGGCGCCCCGGGAGCTCCACGCTCACCCGCGCGGGCTTGCCGTCGGCGCCGATGGCGGGATACACGGGCAGGTCGTCCAGTTCGAAGGGCTCGCTCACGTCCTGCTGCCAGAAGGAGGCGTCCAGCAGCTGGGTGGTGTAGCCCCGGTGGTACATGAGGCCCACGCCCACCAGGGGCACGCCCAGGTTGCTGGCGCCCTTGAGGTGGTCGCCGGCGAGGATGCCCAGGCCGCCGGAGTAGATGGGCAGGGACTCGTGGATGCCGAACTCGGCGCAGAAGTAGGCCACGGGCCGGGACTGGAGGCTGCCGGCGTGGATCATGCCCCAGGTGGTCAGGGGGTTCAGGTACTCGTTGAGCTGGCGCAGGGCGCGGTCCGTGCGGGTGGCGATATCCACTTCGTCGGCGCGCTTCTCCAGCAGGGCCGGGGTGATCTCCTTGAGCACCCGCACGGGGTTGCGGTGGGCCTTGTGGTAGATGTCCAGGTCCAGGTCCCGGAAGATGGCGCGCACTTCGGGGCGCCAGGTCCACCAGAGGTTGCGGGTGAGCTTCTGGAGCTTCTGTTGGAGCGTATCCATGTCATCAAGCCTTTCTGGGGGGGCCCGTTGAGGAAAGCACTATCTTAGCCCAGTCGGAGCACCACCACCCCGAGGGGGGGCAGGGTGAGCTCCAGGGACTGGGGAAAGCCGTGCGCTGGAAGGGGTTTCGACGCCACGGCGCCGCCGTTGCCGAAGTTCTGGCCCCCGTAAAGCGAGGCATCGGAATTGAGCACCTCCAGGTACGTCCCCGGGGCCGGCACGCCCACGCGGTACCCGTGGTGGGGCATGGCCGTGAAGTTCAACACCGCCACGGCGAAGGAGCCGTCGCCGGCCCGGCGGATGAGGGCGAGGATGCTGTTCTTCCGGTCCTCGCAGTCGATCCACTGGAAGCCGCCGGGCGCGCAGTCCCGTTCGTGGAGGGCCGGGAGGCCCCGGTACAGGGTGTTGAGGTCCCGCACCAGGCGCTGGACGCCCTGGTGCTCCTGGAACTGCAGCAGGCCCCAGTCCAGGGCCTTGTTGTGGTCCCATTCGTGGTCCTGGCCGAACTCGCCGCCCATGAACAGGAGCTTCTTGCCGGGGTGCAGGAACTGGTAGGCGAAGAGCAGGCGCAGGTTGGCGAACTGCTCCCACCGGGTGCCCGGCATGCGCCAGAGCAGGGACTTCTTGCCGTGGACCACCTCGTCGTGGGAGAGGGGCAGCACGAAGTTCTCGGTGTCGTTGTAGAGCATGCTGAAGGTGATCTCGCCGTGGTGGTGCTTGCGGTGGAGCATGTTGCGGCCCAGGTAGGCCAGGGTGTCGTGCATCCAGCCCATGTTCCACTTGAAGCCGAAGCCCAGGCCCCCCGCGCTGGTGGGCCGCGAGACCATGGGCCAGGCGGTGGATTCCTCGGCCACGGTGCAGGTGTCGGGGAAGTGGGCGTAGACCGTCTCGTTGAGCCGGCGCAGGAAGGCCACGGCCTCCAGGTTCTCCCGGCCCCCGTAGCGGTTGGGCACCCACTGGCCCTGGGCCCGGCTGTAGTCCAGGTAGAGCATGGAGGCCACCGCGTCCACCCGCAGCCCGTCGATGTGGAAGCGGTCCAGCCAGAACAGGGCGTTGGCGATGAGGAAGTTCTGCACCTCGGTGCGCCCGTAGTTGTAGATGAGGGTGCCCCAGTCCATGTGGCGGCCCTTGCGGGGGTCGGCGTGCTCGTAGAGGTGGGTGCCGTCGAATTCGCCCAGGCCGTGGGCGTCGCCGGGGAAGTGCGCCGGGACCCAGTCCAGCAGGACCCCCAGCCCCGCCTGGTGGCAGCGGTCCACGAAGGCCTGGAAGTCCAGGGGGGACCCGTAGCGGCAGGTGGGGGCGAACATGCCCAGGGGCTGGTAGCCCCAGGAGGCGTAGAAGGGGTGTTCGCTCACGGGCAGGAGCTGCACGTGGGTGAAGCCCATCTCCCTGGCGTACGGGATGAGGGCGTCGGCCAGCTCCCGGTAGCCCATGAACCCGCCGTCCTCCCGGCGGCGCCAGGAGCCCAGGTGCACCTCGTAGATGCTCATGGGGGCGTCGAAGCGGTTGGTTTTCCAGCGCCCGGCCATGTAGTCCCCGTCCCGCCATTCGTGGCCGCGGGGGTCGTGCACCACCGAGGCGGTGCCGGGGGCGTGCTCGCACTGGAAGGCGAAGGGGTCGGCCTTGAGGGGCAGCACCTTGCCCGCGCCGCTCTTGATCTCGAACTTGTAGAGGTCCCCCGGGGCCAGGCCGGGGATGAAGAGCTCCCACACGCCCGACGACGCGAAGGGCCGCATGATGTGCCGGCGCCCGTCCCAGTTGTTGAAGGTGCCCACGACGCTCACGCGCCGGGCGTTGGGGGCCCACACCGCGAAGTCCACGCCGGGCACGCCGTCCCGCTCCGAGGGGTGCGCGCCCAGCTTCTCGTAGAGGCGCAGGTGGGTGCCCTCGGCCATGAGGTAGACGTCCAGGTCCCCCAGGGCGGCGCTGAAGCGGTAGGGGTCCTCCATCTCCATGGGGTCCGGCCCCCAGCCGTGGACGCGGAAGTGGTAGGGGAACCACTTGCGCAGCCGGGGCAGCACCGTCTCGAAGATCCCCTCGGGGTGGGCCATGGCCAGCTCGGCCACCACCTCCCCGGTGGCCTCCTTCACCAGTTCCACCCGCGTGGCCCGGGGCGCGAAGACCCGCGCCTCCAGGCCCGATCCGGGCAGGGGATGGAGGCCGAAGACGTAGGCGGGGTTCGAGCAGTCCCCGTTCAGGAAGGCTTCGGCGTCGAATGCGGGATCAGCCATGGGTTTTCCTCGGGGGGGTCGCGTCCAGTGTAAGCCAAACCCGGAGGGCCTCGGTGGCGCTCCAGGCCTGGGCGTCGCAGCCCCTCGGGGCGTGGGGGGCGTCCCCGTCCAGGATCTCGGGGAGCTGGCCCAGGCACCCGGAGGCCAGCAGCGCGTCCAGGGAGCCCAGGATGGCCCGGGCGGCCTCCACGGCCTGGGGCTGGCGGCCGTAGGCCAGGGCCAGGGCCTCGCAGAAGGTGGGCAGGAGCCAGACCCAGGCGGTGCCGTTGTGGTAGGCGGGCTTGCGCCGGGTGTCCTCGTCGCCCTCGTAGCGGCCCCAGTAGGGGTGCATGGGATCGTTGAGGAGGCCGGAGGGGCCGGTGATGGGCAGGGGCGAAAGCACCGGCAGGGGCGCCAGGGTGCGCAGGCCCCCGGGCACCAGGAGGTGCCGGGCGCAGGCCCCCACGGCCCGCCGGGCCCGGTCCCCCTCCACCAGGCCCAGGCTCACCAGGAAGAGCTGGTTGGGCCGCAGGTGGCCGTCGCCCCGGGCCAGGGCGGCGGGGACGCCCTCCCCGGCCTCCAGGTGGTCGTGGAAGTGGCCCAGCTCCTCGTCCCAGAAGAGGTCCAGGGAGGCCGTGGCCCGGGCCTCGAGCTCCGCCCAGGCGGGGCCCAGCCGGCGCAGGAGGCGGATCCACAGGGCCTGGATCTCCACTGGGTAGCCCTGGCGGGGGGTGCCGGCGGGGTAGTTGGTGTCCATCCAGGTGAAGTGGGAGGGGCTCCACACCAGGCCGGAATCGGCGTCCACCCGGATGCCGTTGGGGGTGCCGTCCCGGTAGCCCCGGGCGATGGCCTCCAGCACGGGCAGGAGATCGCCGGCCCCGGTTTCTTCGGCGGCCAGGGCGAACCAGAGCGGCGCGTCCGAGGTGTCCCGGTCGGCGGTGGAATCCGCCGACAGGGCGTTGGGCAAGGTGCCCCGGTCCTCGAAGGCGGCGAAGGTGCGCAGGATGCCCCGCACCTCCTCCCCCATGCCCCCGGCCAGGAGCCCCCGGGCGGCGATGAAGGTGTCCCGGCCCCAGTCCAGGAACCAGGGGTAGCCGGCGATGACGGTGAGGCCTTCGCCCCGGCGGGCCAGGAAGGCCCGGGAGGCCTCCCACAGCTGGAGCCCGAAGCTGTCCCGGGGCGCGGGGGGGCGGCCCAGGGCCTCGGCGCGCAGTTGGGTGAAGCGGTGCAGATCGGAGCGGGAGGGTTCGTCCGGGTCGGCGCAGAGGGCGAGGGTGACCGCGCCGGGGCGGTCCAGGGGCAGCTCGAACCAGCCCGGGCTCCAGGCGTCGCCCTGGGCCGTCATGCCCCGGGAGGCCTCCACCGGGTGCGGGATGCCCAGGCACCATTCGGGCTCCCCGTGCCAGCGGCCCGTGTCCGTCCAGGCCGCGAGGCGCCGGTCCGGCGCGGGCTGGAAGAGGAAGCCCATGCCCCCCTCCCGGTCCCGGGTGCTGGCGCGGAAGTGGGCGTCGGCGCCGGCGTCGGCCCGGGTCTCGCCGTGGTAGCCGCGGTCCTCCAGGTCCAGGCGCACGGTGAGCACCACGCGCCCGCCCTCGGGCAGGTCGGCCCCGGCCGGGGGGGGGCCCTCGGGCCTTCGGAACCGCGCCACCACGGTGTTGCGGTCCGGCAGCATATCCAGGGTCAGTTCCACCTGCACCACCCGGCCGTCGCCGGCGGGCGCCGCGAACACCCAGCGGGCCGGGGGCCCCGGCGCGAAGTGCACGAGGTTCCCGCTGTCCAGGGGGGTGAGGAAGCCGTCGGCGTTCACCCAGGCCCGCAGCCGCTTGGCCAGCACGTGGCGGTCGCAGGGCACGGTGGGGTGCAGGTTGGCGGCCAGGAGGCAGTCGTACTTGGAGGCCACGGTGCCCAGGTCGGCCCGGAGCCGGGCCATGCCGCCCCGGCCGTTGGTGAGCAGGCAGGAGCCGTCCTTGGCGTGGCGCTGGAAGGCGGGCTCGGCCGACAGGAGCCGCAGGCGCCCGGGGGGCGGGGTGCGGGCTTCCTTGAAGCGCTCCAACTGGATCTCCGCGTCCAGGGGCAGGGAGGCCTGGGCCAGGCGGGCCGGGCTCACTGCGGCCATGTGGCCCGAGGCCGAGGGGACGCTGCGCAGGTGGAGGGGCCCCAGGCCCGGCACGCGCAGGGACACCGCGAAGGGGGCCGCGTCCTCCACCAGGAGCCAGTGCCCGGGGGGCAGGGGGGTCACCCGGCCCAGGTCCTGCAGGCCCCAGCGGATCACCTGGGGGTAGCCGCCCCGGGCCGCGCGCAGGGCTCCGGCCAGGTCGGCCCGGGCCGCGGCGGGGTCCAGGTAGGCCAGGGAGGCCAGGAAGGCCGCGGGGTCGGACCCGGCCAGGCCCGCCAGCTCCTCCCAGGGAATGGGGCCCAGGGTCTCGGCGGGCAGGACCGTGGCCAGGGCCTGGTAGGCCCAGGCGGCCTGGGCCCGGAGGGCGCGGTACGCGGGCCCCTGCAGGCCCCGGGGGGCCCGGGCCGGGGCCAGGCAGTGGGTGGCGTAGGGGCGCAGGGTGAAGGTGACGGAGCCGCCCGGGTTGGGGCGGGACCGGGGCGGGACCGGGCCCAGCAGGTCGAAGGCGGGCCGTCCCAGCTCCTCCCAGGCGGGGGCGGTGAGCTGCCATTCCTGGGGTTCCAGGGTGAGGTTGACCAGCACCAGCACCTGGTCCCGGCCGTCCCAGGACACCCGGCGCAGGGCCAGCACCGGGGATTCCCCGGAGCTCAGGCGCTCCAGGCGGGCCCCGTCGAAAAAGCAGGGATGGGTGCCGAGCAGGTGATTGAGGGCCGCCAGTTCCTCCACGAGGTTCTCCGGGGCCCCCCAGGCCATGCCCCGGGCCTGGTGCACCTCGATCTTCTCGGTGGCCAGCCACTCCACGCCCCCGGTGAACCCGAAGGCCCCGCTGAGGCTGGCGAGGGCGCACAGGCGGTTGCGGTGCAGGGACCAGTCCGCGCCGCGCCGGGCGAGGCGGTCGTTGTCGTGGGTCTCGCTGTAGTGCACCAGGGGGCCGATGCTCCCGCCCTGGCGGATGGCGTGGTCCAGGTAGGCCGCCACGTCCCGGGGGGCGTAGTTCTGGAAGAGCTCCGAATAGGCCCACTGCATGCCGCCTTCGGTGAGCAGGGTCTCCGTGGCCTCCCAGGACCCGCCCAGCCCCTCCAGCAGGAAGGCCGCGTCCGGGAATTCCTGCCGCACCCGGGCCACGATGTACTGCCAGGCCGGCAGCGGCACCATGTACCCGGCGTCGCAGCGGAACCCGTCCACGCCCCGCCGGCACCAGGTGAGCAGGGATTCCGCCACCACCTCCCACAGGTGGGGCTCGCGGTTGTCCAGTTCCACCAGGTCGCCCCAGGTGACGCCCCAGGCCCCGGGGCTGTGGAAGGTGCCGTCGGGGTTCCGGTGGAACCACTGGGGGCGGCCTTCCATGAGGCGGGAGCCCCAGCCGGTGTGGTTCACCACGATGTCCAGGAACACGAGCCCCCCCCGCAGGTGCACGGCGTGGGCCAGCTCCTGGAACTGCTCGACGCCCGTGGTGCGCTCGTCGAATTCCACCAGGGCCGGATCGATGGCGGTGAGGTCCTGCTGGGCGTAGGGGCTGCCGAAGCGCCCGAAGCGGGCGAAGGTGGTGGGGGTGGGGCCCAGGGGCAGCAGGTGGAGGATGCGGCAGCCCAGGGTCTCCAGGATGTGGGGGACGCAGGCCGTGAGCTCCCGGAGCTTGCCCGAGGGGGGGATCACGGTGAAGCCGCGCTGGTCCAGGCTGTTGAGCTGCTCGTCCAGCATGGGCTCCCGGGTGCTGCGGCCGGCGCGGGCGGGCCCGAACATGCGGGTGAAGGCGCAGTAGATGGTGTTGCCCGTGCGCAGGTGGTCGGGGTGGACGGAGATGCCCACGTCGGCGCCCTCGGGCCAGTGCTGGGCGCCGGCCTCGTCCAGGCAGTAGGCCTTGGCCCGGAAATAGCCCACTTCGGTCAGGGGCAGGTCCAGTTCCCAGAGCCCGTCCCGCAGCTCCAGGGGGATGTCCCGCCAGGAGGCCCCGGCGAAGGTGCGGGCGCCGCTGGTGACGGCCCCGGACAGGGCGATGACCTCCTGCCGGGTCTGGGCCCCCCGTGTGAGGTTGGTGCGCAGGAAGGCCCGGCCTTCGCCCTGGAGCGTGAAGCGCACCCGGTCGCCCACATGGCGCACGATGCGGCTTCCGGGGGCGGGGGTCATGGCGGGCGGGGTCAAGGGCACCTCGGGAGGGGGTCAGGCTTTCGTATCGGAAGGGGGGAGCCGGAAGGTGAAGGTGGCGCCGTGGCCCAGCTCGCTCGCCACGTCCACCTCCCCGCCCATGAGCACCGCCAGGTGCTTGACGATGGAGAGCCCCAGGCCCGTGCCCGGCACGGCCCGGGTGGCCGGGGCCCGGAAGAAGCGCTCGAAGACCCGGGGCAGGTCCTGGCCGCCGATGCCCGGGCCCTGGTCCGCCACGGCGAAGGCCAGGACCTCGCCCTCCAGGCGGGCCTCCACACGCACCTCCGAATCCGGGGGGCCGAACTTCACGGCGTTGGACACCAGGTTCTCCAGGAGCTGGCCCAGGCGCATGGGGTCGGCCCGGAAGGCGTGGTCCCGCACGGCGGGGTCCACCTCCGCGCGGATGCGCACATTGCGGGCCCGGCCCAGGGGCTCGACGCTCTCCATGAATTCCGCCATGAAGGGCCCCGCCGTCAGGGGCCTGGGATCCAGGCGCAGGGCGCCGGTCTCGATGCGGCTCAGTTCGGAGATGTCGTCCAGGAGCATGACCATGCGGTCGAGGCTGCGCAGGATGATCTTGAGGCTGGTCTCCCCCTCCGCCAGCACCAGGCCCCCGTCCTGGAGGTTCTCCACCGCCACGCGGATGCCCGTCACCGGGGTCTTCAGCTCGTGGCTGGCGTTGGAGATGAACTTCTGCCGGGTGGTCTCCAGGGCCTCGAAGTGGGTGATGTCGTCCAGGGTCACCAGCACCCAGGTGCCCTCCTCCCCCGGGGCGGGGAAGGGCACGGCCCGCAGACGGATGGTGCGGGGGTTGCGCTTGAGGGTCCATTCCCGGAAGGCGCCGCCGTAGGCATCCTGGAGATTGCGAAGGCTCTCGGGCTCCCGGAAGGCCGACACCAGGGATTCCCCCTCCCCCAGGTGGCTGGAGGCGCCCAGGATGGTGCGGGCCTTGGGGTTGAAGAGCCGGATCTGCCGGTCCAGGCCCAGGAGCACGATGCCGGTGCGCAGGTTGGCAAGGATCTGGCGCCGCACCTGGTCCTCGGCCTCCACCTCCGTGGCCAGGCGGTGGTTCTCGGCCTCCAGGGCCGCCCAGGCCCGGGGCAGGGCCCGGTACACCTCGTCCCCCTTCTCCGGCACGGGGAGGACCGCCAGGAGCCGCGCCATGCTCTCCCGGTGGCGCCGCATGGCGAGGGCCAGGGAGACCCCGCCGGCCGCGGCCGCCAGGAAGCCCGCCACCCGCAGCACCGGTTCGATATCGCTGGCCATGAGCGCGCCCCCCGCCAGGGCCGCGGCCCAGGGCAGAAGGGGCAAGGTCATCCGCTGCGCGAGATCCGGATGAGCGTGGGTCATGGTCGATGGGCTCCTTGGGTCCATTGTCCCGGCTAATCCCTCTGACAGATAGGGTTCTCCAACACTGAGGCACTATATGCAGAATTGATTAATCCTTGGCCCGGGAGGCGTTCACCCCGGCGGTGCGGCCGAAGACGATGCACTCCGTGATGGCCATGCCGCCGAGGCGGCAGGCTCCGTGCACGCCCCCGGTCACTTCGCCGGCGGCGTACAGCCCGGGAATGGGCCGGTGCGAGGCGATGTCCAGCGCCCGGGCGCCCGCGTCGATCTGGATGCCGCCGTTGCAGTAGTGGATCTTGGGGCGCAGGCGCACCAGGTGGTAGGGCGCCTCGATGGGGAACCGCTCGTGGGCCGCCAGGGGCCGGCCGAATTCATCGTCCACGCCGTCCCGCAGGGAAAGGTTGAAGTGCCGCAGGGTGGCCTCCAGGGCCGGGAAGTCGATGGACTGGTCCTGGGCGAGGGCCTCCAGGGTGTCGTACCGCCGGATGGCCCCGCGCTTGAGGCCCTGGGCCAGGTTCGGGTACTGGCGCGCGGCCCGGCCGCCCACGATGAGCATGGGATCCCGCCCCGCGGCCACCATTTCCCGGGAGCGGGAAAGGCGGTCGGCCAGTTCGTTCACGAACCGTTTGCCGGTGGACGCGTCGATCATGATGCCGTGGGGAATGCCCACCAGCACCGAGAACATGGTGCTGACCCCCCAGCCCACCTCGTCCCGGGAGGTCCAGGGCCCCATCTGGATCCAGGAGAGGTGCACGGGCGTGGCGCCGATCTTCAGGGCGCTCACCAGGGCCTCGGCCGTGGCCCCCGGGTGGTTGGTGGTTTCCAGGGCGCCGGCCAGGCCCGGGTCGTGGATTTTGCGGAATTCAATGTCCTGGCAGTAGCCGCCGCTGGCCAGCACGACGCCCCGGGTGGCCCCGATGCGGCGCGGGGTGCCGCTTTGCGCCTGGGGGAAGATGTGGCCGGCCCGCACCTCGGCTCCGGCCACCCTGCCATCCCCGTCCAGGATGAAGGCCTCCAGGGCGGTCTGCAGCCGGATGGGAATGCCCAGCTCCCGGCACTTCACCAGCAGGGCCTGGAGGATCACGGAGCCCGAACAGTTTTCCGGGCTGTAGATGCGCGGAACGGAATGCCCGCCCCCGTGGTGCAGGCTCCCGGCGAAGACCACCCCCAGGAAGTCCCGGCACCACAGGAAGGCCTCCAGGGACCCGGCCGCCGCGGCGCGCACCAGGTCCGGATGGTTCAGGCCATGGCCGGCCTTGAACATGTCCTCCGCCAGCAGGTCCGGCGAATCGGCGATGCCGTCCCGGGCCAGGAGGGGGGCGTTGGCCACCGCGATGAGGCCCCCGCTCAGGGCGGAATTGCCCCCCGGCAGCGCCATCTTCTCGATGACCAGCACGGACCTGCCCGCCAGCCGAGCCTCGATGGCCGCCGAAAGCCCGGCGAACCCGGAGCCGATGACCAGGACCTCGAAGCTCTCGTCGAAGGCCGGCGGGTTTCCAGGACGGGGGCCGCTCATGCGCCCACCGCCGTCTTCCGGCTGTTGAGGTATCCATGCAGGCTGATGCCGGCGGAGCCCGAAAGGCCCAGCTTCCGCCGGATGTTCTTGCGGTGGGTCTGGACGGTGTCGAAGGCCAGGTTCATGGTGGCGCAGATCTCCTTGGTGCTGAACCCCGCCAGGATGAAGTTGCAGACCTTCATCTCCGTCTTGCTCAGGCGGTGCAGGGCGAAATCCATCTGGGGCCCGGCGCCAGGGGCGAGGGAGGCCAGGAGCTCGCCCAGGAAGTCGATGTAGCCGTTGCGCACCTCGGCGCTGGGTGCGGAGCGGATCTTGTGGAGGATGGGCAGCAGGTCGCGGGTGATCCTCCGGGAGAGCTTGGCGGCGTGCTCCTCCTGCTCCAGCTGGATGTTCTTCAGGACGTTGCGCAGGGCGATGTTGGCCTCCTCCGTGAGCACCTTCTCGCTCTTCAGCTGGCGCTCCATCTCCTTCTGCCCGGAGATGTCCTCCGTGATGATGATCCAGAGCCGGCTCCCCTCCACCGTGATGAGGCTCACGGTGAACACCGCCGGAAAGCTGCTCTTGTCGAAGTAGAGCGCGGTGACCTCGTCGCTCAGCACCTGGTTCTCGATGATGGTGTCCAGCATCCGCAGGACGGTCTCCTGCCCCCGGGGGTCGCACAGGGAGCGGATGTGGGCCCCCTGGATGTTCTCGGGGTGGATGCCGAAAGTCTCGCAGGCCTTCTGGTTGGAACCGATGACCTCCAGGTCCTCGTCCACGAGGATGATGCCCTTGCCCACGCCCTGGAAGACCGTGTGCAGCATCTTCTGGGACCGGGCCAGGGCCAGGGCCTGGGCCCGGTCCTTGACCTGGCGCTCCCGCTCCGCCCGGGGCGGGAAGGGGCTGGAGGATGCCGCCAGGAGCACCAGGAAGCCCCCCCCGTCCAGGGGGGCGACGCGGATATCGAAGTCGGCCTGGAGGGCGCCGCCGCTGAACCGGGGCACCTGGGCCGAGCAGAGCCGCAGGGCCCCCTCCAGCGTGTCGCAGGCCAGCCCCAGGCGCACCCAGAAGGCCGCGCCGACCGTGGCCGCGTCCCCCAGGAGCAGTGCGGCCCTGCGGTTGGCCTGGACGATGATTCCCCCCGGGTCCGTCACCAGCACCAGGTCCGAGGTGGCCTCGAACAGCTCCTGGCCCAAGGAGGCGTCCAGGGACGCCCGTCGCAGCTCCATGCCGTCTCCCATCCCCCGCCCTGGGACCGCGGGTCCGGTGGAGCCTGCCGTCCAAGCCTGGGGATGGTTCGATCATTGTCCCGCGCCGGGGCCCTGTCAACGGCGATGGGGGAATCCCCATCCCCTTTCATCCCCTGCATCGGCGTTCATCCCTGTTTCGCAGGGCCGGGGATCGGATGGGTCGGGGATTCCCGGTAATGGGCGCGCCGACCCAGGCCATCGCTGGCCCTGCGTAACAGGGATGAACGCCGATGCAGGGGATGAAGGGGATGAAACGGGAACCCCTCACCACATGGATTTCCCATACCCCGATCCTCGGCCCCCGTTCCCGGGTTTGGGACCCCCACCCCCGAAATCACCCCGGCCAAATAATGACTCTAATAACAAAAATAACAATAGTTACAATTTTTATCGGGTAGCCATCCCTACCCGAAATAGCCCCGCTTTCTCACCTTTGAGGGATTCCCGCCCGGGGCCTACTGTTGAATTAATCCATAGGGTATTCATCCACTGCTGCGGTTGCGGCGGACCGGACCGCATGGGTCCCGGCCGCTGGACGAACACAAACCAGGAAAGGGGAAAACCATGAAGAACCCAGACAACCTCGAAGGAACGGGAACCCGGGAGGAAGGCCCCCAGGGCCCGGATCGCCGGGGCTTCCTCAAGACCTCCCTGGCCATGGGCATCGCCGCCACGGCCGGGACCTTCGCCCTCAACCTCGGCGCGGCGCCCGCGGCCGAAGCGCCGGTGAAGAAGAAGCTGCCCACCAAGTGGGACGAGAGCTATGACGTGGTGGTCATCGGCTCGGGCTTCGCGGGCCTGGCCGCGGCCGCCGAGGCCGCCGGCAAGGGCGCCACCGTGCTGATCCTGGAGAAGATGCCCGTGTACGGCGGCAACTCCATCATCAACGGTGGCGAGTACAACGCCTGGACCGACAAGCTGAAGATGCGCGAGAACTTCAAGCTGGGCGTGGACAGCTCCGACATCCACAAGGCCGACACCCTCAAGGGCGGCGATTTCTACGGCAGCCCGGAACTGGTGGAGATCCTCACCGCCGAATCCCCCAAGGCCCTGGACTGGATGATCGACGAGGGCGGCCTGAAGCTGCGCCCCGTGCTGAACCGCACCGGTGGCCACAGCCAGTACCGCACCCACACCTGCGTGGAAGGGGTCGGCAAGGGCTTCACCGAAGCCCTGCGGCGCATCGCCGAGAAGCGCGGCGCCAAGATGCGCCTCAAGGCCAAGGTGAGCTGGCTCTGGCGCAAGGACGTGGACAGCCCCGTGCTGGGCGTGGAACTGGAAACCGGCCGCGGCCCCGTGAATATCCGGGCGCGCAAGGCCGTCGTCCTGGCCTCGGGCGGCTTCGGCCGCGACGTCCCCATGCGCCAGGTGTACAACCCCTCCCTGAACGCGGGCTACAACTGCACCAACCACAAGGGCGCCACCGGCGAGATGATCCGCTACGCCCAGGCCATCGGGGCCGAGGCCATCCACATGGCCTTCATCCAGCTCTACCCCTACGCCGACCCCGAAACCGGCATCCTGGACGCCCCGGCCGTGTACCCCTTCCGCGGGCCCGGCTATGGCATCGTCTACGTGAACGAGAAGGGCGTGCGGTTCGTCAACGAGCAGGAGCGCCGCGACGTGGTCTCCCGGGCGGAAATGGCCACCGGCGGCAAGAAGACCTTCTCCATCTTCAACGAGGCGATGATCCCCAAGATGGGCACGATGGAAGAGGCCGAGAAGGCCGTGGCCGCGGGCCGCTTCGTGCGGGCCGCCACCCTGGGCGAGCTGGCCACCAAGATCGGCATCGACCCCGCCGTCCTCACCGAGACCATCAAGAAGCACGACGGCTACCTGAAGGCCAAGAAGGATCCCGAATTCGGCAAGAACATCACCGACGTGATGATCTCCCAGGAGCAGGGCCCCTACTACGCCATCGCCCAGTGGCCCGCCGTCCACCACACCATGGGCGGGCTGCGCGTGAACAAGGACACCCAGGTGCTCGACATCTGGGGCAAGCCCATCCCCCGCCTCTACGCCGCCGGCGAAATCACCGGCGGCCTGCACGGCGCCAACCGTCTGGGCGGCAACGCCACCCCGGACGCCACGGTGTTCGGACGCATCGCGGGCCTCAGGGCCGCCGCCGAGAAGATCTGATCCAGGCACGCACCGCCGCGGCCCCCCGGGAAGGGGGGCCGCGGCCACGGAGGACGCACCCGATGCGACGATTCCATTCTCTCTGGGTCCTGGCGGCCCTGCTCCTGGCTTCGGCCGGGGGCCTGGGCGCCGCCCCGGCCAAGGCCGCGGGTTGCCGGGCCTGCCACGACGATTTCAAGCAGCTCCTGGGCGACGCCCATCCGCCCGTGAAGGGCCGGGCCATCGCCGAATGCCTGCCCTGCCACGGGAAGGCCTCCGGCAAGGGCGCCTTTTCCGTGCGGATCCACCGCGGCCATTCGGCCCCGGACAGCGGCGTGGCCTGCGCCGCCTGCCACGATTTCAAGGTGGGCCGCTCCTTCTCCGTCAAGGGCGCCAAGGCCAGCCTCGGCAAGCCCGACGCCGCCGATTTCGCCCGGGCCCGGGAATTCATGCCGGTGCCTGGGGATAGCGGCTTCCTGGCCTCCCACCACGCGAAGAAGCTGGTTTCCTGCGCCGGGTGCCACGGCGGCGCCTTCCCCCTGCGGGGCACCGAAGTGGCCAACGCCACCTGCCTGGCCTGCCACGGCACCCCCGAGGCCCTGGCGGAGAAGACGCGCCCCAAGGAAGCCCACGGCCTGAACCCCCACAAATCGCACTACGGGGACATCGCCTGCACCGCGTGCCATTTCGGGCACCAGCCATCGGTGGTCCTGTGCAAGGACTGCCATCCCAAGACCACCCTCGCCGTCCCCTTCGGGAAGTGAGGGGCCGGACCATCCGGCACGAATGGAGTGAACCATGGGCAATCTCGGAATGACGGAAATCCTCCTGATCGGCGTCTGCCTGCTGATCTTCTTCGGCCCCTCCAAGCTCCCGGAGCTGGGCAAGTCGCTGGGCAAGGGGATCCAGGAGTTCAAGAAAGCAAGCAAGGAACTGACGTCGGGGATCAAGGACTGAAGCTGGACGTCGCCTGAAAAGGCGATCGAAAGGCGTTCCAAGGCGCGGCCACCTGCGGGTGGCCGTTCGCTTTAGTGGGGTTGCGGCTCCGGGAAACAGGCGCACGCTTGAGATTGAATCAGGCGCCCCGGTGGATCATGTCACGACCTCCCTCCCATCACATCCCCCTCAACCTCAAGATGTCCGCCGACCGGGTGCGAATGGGGAAGGCCGTGGCCCTGCGGCATGGCACCACGGTATCGGCGCTCGTGAGCGAGGTGTTAGGCATCTCCAAGCCCAAGCTCAGTTAGGCATCTTCCACTGTTATTAATTCCGCCTTCTGCACACTGCTCGCTGTAGACTCAGTTCAAATCGACAGGAGAAATGATGAAATGGCCTTGGTGGAAGGCGGCCCTTGTCAGTGTGCCCGCGATACTAATTCTTTTGGTGGCAACCGGTTCAATTACAAACGAGCACCGAGTGAGGACTTGGCGGCCCGATCCACAAAACGCATCCGGCCCCAAGCAGATCTGGGAAGCCTCATCGCCAGGCGCTGGTGTTCTGTCATTCTTTCAGCCCGATTCTCCAAGCAAAAAGGTCATGAAGACGATGGGCGTTGACCTATCAGAACAGGCCGACAAGGCAAAATCACCGGCCCCTGATCCAACCACAAACCCGCAAAAGTTGATCCGCACAGGACAGGTTTCTCTGGAAGTCAAAGATTACGAAATTGCGGTCAAAGGGTTGGAACAAGTTGTTTCATCAAGTGGTGGGTATGTTGCCAATACCGAAGTTCAACGCAGTGCGTCCGGGGCTAGAACTGGACAGGTGACCTTACGCGTTCCCGCAGCTGTTTTCAAGGATGCTGGTTCCAGGATTCGGTCCATTGGCAAGGTCCTCTCTGAAAGAACAAATATTGAGGACGTGACAAAGGCCTACACAGACCTGGAGACGAGACTCCGTGTGAAGCGTGAGGCTCTTAACCGTTTGCGCGAGATCCTCAGGGCAAAGGCTGGGAGCTTGAAGGATGTCCTGGAGGTCGAAAAGGAAATTTCTCGCATAACAGAGGAGATCGAGTTGGCCGAAGGCCAGCGTCGATACTTCGATAATCAGATTCAACTCTCGACCATCACTGTCGACTTGGCTGAGCCTGAGCCCATCTCGATGGCGCGGCCTAGCTCTTGGCTGGCCCTAACTGAGGCCCTCCGAGATTCCGCTGCGATGATCGCTGGGTCATGTGCATTCCTGCTACGCCTCTTCTTGGTCTTACTACCATGGGCCGGCATCGGCTTATTGGTTGTCTGGGTCTACCGCAAGAAGAAGGGCAAGGTGAAAATCACCTCTTAGGCCTGATGAGGCTTTACCCCCAGGCGCCGCGAGTCCCCGTTTCATCACCAATTGTACGTCTGCCTAACAACGTGCTCGACCCGGACCCCGACGTGCCTTCATCCTTTCATCCCAAAGCCATTCCAACCGCCCTTCTCCGCCGACCTCGCCGCCACGGTGGGTCCGGTCAGCTGGGCCGGTAGCCAGCACCCGAGTGACCCCTTGACGAATGTATCCGAACGGCTACATTTGGGAAATGAACACGATTCTCCAAACCGACGATTTCCGCGCCTAGCTTGGAGAACTTAAGAATCGTCGGGCCAAAGCCATTATTTTCTATCGCCTTGATCGTGCTGCAAAAGGATACTTTGGCAATTCCAAGGCTCTGGGAGGCGGAGTCTCTGAGATGCGAATCGATACGGGGCCAGGCTATCGGATTTACTACACGCATAGGGGCGAGGTTATTTACCTGCTTCTCGTCGGTGGAGATAAGTCAACTCAATCCAGAGATGTCCAGCGATCGAGAGCACTGCTTAAATCCCTACCCAAGGAACAGCCATGACCAAGATCACTTTGTATGATGCCGCTGATTACCTCGACAGCGAGGAAATGATTGCCGAATATCTTTCCGTAGCGATGGAAGATCCTGATCCTGAAATCTTCCTGCAAGCTGTTGCGGCTGTTGCCCGCGCGCGAGGCATGGCCCAACTTGCCAAAGATGCAGGCGTGTCACGCGAAAGCCTTTACAAGACGCTGGCACCCGGTGCCAAGCCAAGGTACGAGACCGTATTCAAGCTCATGCGTGCCCTGGGAGTCCAGTTCAATGTGAAAGCGGTGCACGGAAGTTCTGCTTAAAGTCAGGCAGACCCCCTCGAAGAAGTATTGAACGCCTCCCGAAGCCCGAGGTGGGTGGCAAAGGGTTCGAAATCCCTATCGCTATGAAGAAGCACCAACCCGTTCTTAATGCATCGCGTCGCGATTAGTGTATCGATCGTTTTGCGAACGGTTACGCCATGTCCCCTTAGGACCCGAAAATTCCTCGCGGCCTGGATGGCCACTTCTCGATCAACGATGTTGACCAGTTGGAACGAATTCAGCAGCTGCTTTGCGCTGTTGAAATCCCTATCCTTTTGGAATCCCTGAAGAACTTCCGCCAGAATCAAGTCCCCAACCGCCAGGGGCTCATTTCCCAGCAATGCATCCAGCATCTCTGCTTGAGGGGTGGCCGTTCCGCGGAAGTAGTCGATCCATACGCTCGAATCGACCAGAATCACTTGTCTCTCCTCATTTCCCCAAGGTCACCTTCCCAGTGAAGCTTCCCGCGAAACCTTCGCACCTCTTCCTGCTGGTGGAGCTTGACCAGGGTCCTGAGGCCCAATTCGACGGCCTCCCGCTTGGTCTTCAATCCTGTAACCTTAAGCGCATCACGCATAAGCGTGTCATCGATGACAATATTGGTGCGCATGATGTGTAGCCTCCATCCGAAGCATACACATAATGGGTCCCCACCTGGTTTCGCGCAACCGCCACTCTTTTCTCTCTGTGGTATCTGCCCTTTGTGCCCCGACTCGAGTCGGCGCTTTTCAAAACCAACGATCCGCGGCGCAGCCGGGGGGACCTGAACGGCCACCTCAACGTTCCCTGTAGGAATTCGCCCGTTCGCTGTTCGGGGTAGGCCGTTCGCCGGTGGCGGCCGCTGTGGAACTTCGGAGGGCGCATCCTTGGGGACGTGACCCCCAGGCCCCGGGCCTGTACCCGGCCACCCGTTCCTCGGGAGTCGACCATGGATTATCGAACCGTCCTTCTCGCCCTGGCCCTCGCGGCCCCGGCCCTGGCGCTGCCGGTGCCCGGGGCGGAGGTGCCGGCCCAGGTGGAGGCCTACCTGGAGCCCCTGGTGAAGCGGGACCTCATCAGCGGGTCGCTCCTGCTGGCCCGGGGAGGGCAGGTGCTGGTGGCCAAGGGGTTCGGTCCGGCGAACCGGGAATGGGGCGTGCCCAACGGGGTGGATACCAAATTCCGGCTGGGTTCCCTTTCCAAGCAGTTCACGGCGGCGGGCATCCTGCTGCTGGAGCAGCGGGGGCTGCTGCGCCTGGAGGATCCGCTGGCCAAGTTCCTCCCGGGCTTTCCGGGGGGCGGGCGCATCACCCTCCACCAGCTCCTTTCCCACACCTCGGGACTGGCCAATTTCAACCAGCTGCCCGACTACTGGGAGAAGAACCTCCACCCCTGGAACCTGGCCCAGGTGATCGATTGGTTCAAGGACCAGCCGGTGCGCGGCCAGCCGGGAGAGGTGTGGTCCTATTCCAACGCGGGGTACACCCTGCTCGCCGCGGTGATCGAAAAGGTTTCGGGGAAGGACTTCGCCACATTCCTGCGGGAGGAGCTGTTCCGGCCCCTGGGCATGGCGGCCACCGGGGTGGACCAGCACGAGGACATCCTGGGGCGGAGGGCCGACGGCTACGTGAAGGACGAGAACGGCGTAAAGCGGGTGAGCTACCGGGACATGCCCTTCATGAACGGGGCGGGTTCCCTCTATTCCACGGTGGGCGACCTGCTGCGGTGGGACCGCGCCCTGCGCACGGACCAGCCCCTCTCCCGGGCCAGCCGGGAGCGCCTGTTCGCCCCCGTGAAGGAGCACTACGCCTGCGGCTGGTTCGTGGACCGCCGCTTCGGCCGGGCCCTCATCAGCCATTCCGGGGACATCACCGGCTTCCGCTGCGATATGCAGCGCTTCGTGGACGACGATGTCACCGTGATCCTCCTCCTGAACCTCGAAAGCACCTTCACCGCCGCCGTGGCCCGGGACCTGGGCGCCATCGCCCTGGGCGAGCCGTACAAGCCCGCCCTGGTCCCCGAAGGCATCGGCGCCGCCCCCGGCGTCCTGGCGGAAGTGGCCGGATCCTACGCCCTGGACCCCCGCACCACCCTGGTCCTGGCCCCCAGGAACGGCCAGCTCATCGCCCAGGCCCCCGGCATGCCCAGCGCCCCGGCCATCCCCCAGGCCGACAACCTCTTCTTCGTCCAGGAATGGAACGGCATGCTCCGCATCCAGCGGGGAGCCGACGGCCAGGTCACCGGCCTCCGGCTCACCCAGGGGGCCCGGACGATCCCGGCCAAGCGGCTGCCCTGATGGGTCGCGGCCGGGGCCGGCCGTCCTTGGAGCCGGAGGTCCCCACGGGCCTTCCCCGCCGGGGGCCGCTGACGTTGCCCGCGGGTTCCGAAAGGCGGCGGCGACCCAGCGGGGTTCCCGTTTAGGCCGCCGACCCACCGGTACCGTCGGATGCCGGTCCTCGCAAGCTGCGTTCCGGATCCTCCGGTTAGCCGTAGCTCGGCCTGCCTGGAGTGAGTTCCAGGTTGAGCAGATCCCCGTTCATCCCCTCAATCGGCGTTCATCCCGGTTTCCGCAGGGCTGTCGCTGAGGTGGGTCGGAGCGCAAGTTACTCGATGTCCCCAGCCCAAATGTGGCGATACCTCCCACCGAAGTTCAAACGGGGAACAGGATCCATGCGCCCCGTTCCAGACGGCCCTACCCCGGAACCAGGCTACGGCTAACCGGAGGATCCGGACCGCAGCTTGCGAGGACCGGCATCCGACGGTACCGGTGGGTCGGCGCCCACAACGGGAACCCCGCTGGGTCGGCGCCGCCTTCCGGAACCCGTAAGCGACCGCAGCGGCCCCCGGCAGAGACTCCCGGAAAGGGCGGAAACGTACAAACGCGCGGGGGCCCCACCCCGGGACCCCCGCACCCCCCCGATCAGAAGCTGGCGAACCGGTAGGATACGCCCAGGCTGAACCAGGAGGGCTGGTAGAGCTTATTGAATTCGGTCTGGGTGAAGGAGACGACCCCATGGACCTTGGGGGAGATCTCGTACTCCAGCCCCAGACGGCCGGACAGCTTTGTGCCCTTGCCGGCGTTGTTGCGGCCGCCGGCGTCGGTGAAGGTCGGGGAGGAGGTGTCGTCCTGCTTCCACTTGAGGATGCCCATGCCCCCGAAGAAGGTCACCTTGCCGGAGACCTTGAGGACGTCCAGGCCGGCGTGGAGGTGGTGGGGGGTTCCGGATTCCAGGCCCGAGCCGTCCACCCCGCGGAGGGACAGCAAGTTGGCGTAGAGGCGGAAGCCCAGGCCGGGGCTGGTCCCGGTGCGCAGGGCGAGGCCGGCGTGGTAGCCGGCCAGGTTGCCCGTTTTGACCATCCGGTTCAGGGTGCCGGTGGCCACGAGGGCGCTCACCTGGCCTTCGAGGCCGAAGGTGGGCGCCTGGGCGTGCAGGCCTGACGGGAGGAGGGCCAGCAGGGCGATGGTTCGCGTCAAAATCATGGTCATTGCTCCTGGGAAAGGGTTCGGTGGCGGCTGGCTACCACTTGATGCCGGTCGAGATCATCACCCACCGGCCTCCGGTGAAATTGGACGTTCCGTCGCCGCCGTAGGTGCCGAAGCCCGTGCGGTTGCCGGACGCGCTCACGACCCAGGGCGACGCATAGAAGCCCGCGGTGGCGGAATTCGTGGCCGGGGCGGGGGAGACGGTGGTCTGGGCGGTGGAGACCGTGGTCAGCTGCCAGTGGTTGAAGACGTTGTAGACCGTGACTTCAAGGAAGTAGCGGACCTTGGACACCACGGGGACATCGATGCCCAGCTTGAGGTCGAAGTTGAAGGAGTCATTCATCCGGCCGAAGCCGCGCTCGCCGAAGTAGCGGTTGTAGGTGGACGGGTACTGGCCGACGATGGGGCTTCCGGCCGCGGCCGCGTCGGCCTGGGCCTCGAAGGCGTTGGTGCGGGTCAGGCTGTAGCACTCGCCGCCGGCGTAGTTGAAGAGCAGGGAGGCGTTGAAGGCAGCCCCCGCCTGGCTCCGGGTCAGGTAGTCCAGGTGGATGCTGCTGCGGTGCCGCTGGTCGCTGTTCAGGTAGCCCATGGGCGCGAAGTAGGAGGTGTCCCGGCCGCGGCTGTAATGGACCGAATCATAGGTGCCCAGCGGATCGCCGACGGGCCCGGTGTTGGTGCCGCCGGAATCGCCGCCTTCGCCGTTGCCCCGCAGGACCGCGTAGGTGTAGTTGCCGCCCAGGGTCAGCTCGCGGCTGAGCCGGGCCGCGAAATCGAATTCCAGGCTGGTGTACTCGCGCTTGAGGCGGGGGTCGGTGATCCAGCGGGTGGCCACGGTGCCCACGGGGGGGATGCCGGTGCCCGCCCGGGGGGCATAGGCGGTCTCATCGCCGATGGTGAGAATGTCGTTGTAGAGGTTCTTCCAGTCCCGGCGCACCACCGCGGCCTTGAAGTAGGACCCGTCCGGGTAGGCGTGCTTGATGTCGAAGCTCCATTCGTTGACGGAAGGGGCCTTGAGATTGGATTGCACGAAGTTGCCCGAGGCCCCCCCGACCCCCTGGAAACCGTTGGCGTTCAGGGCCCAGTTGGCGAGGTTGGTGACGTCGGCGTAGGTGGCGGCATAGTTGCTGGGGGCGCCCCAGCTGTACCATTCCCGGACGGGGTTGCCGGCGAAGGTGAACTTGTTGGTGAAGCCATCGTGCAGCCTGCCGGTGTAGGTGGCGAAGCTGGCCCGGAAGAGCCAGGCCTGGTCGCCCCATAGGTCGTAGGTGGCCTGGAGGCGCGGGGACCAGGCGCTGGACTTGATATTGGGGGCGCCCAGGGTGTCCTTGGCGGTGACCTCGTCGTAGCGGCCGCCCACCATGAGCTGGAGCTTGTCGTTCACCGCCAGGGTACCGTTCAGGTAGAGGCCGGTGGTCCGGGTCGTGGCGACGCCGGTGGCGGAGACGCCGATCTCCATGGTATTGATCTGGTCGGGATCATCGGCCCAGTTGGTCACCCGGTACGTGCCGTCCGGGTTCCGCCCTTCCAGGAAGATGCGGTTGCCGGTGGGCGATTGTTCATTGGGGGCCGAGCGCTCCTGGTTGAGGTACTCGAAGCCCATGTCCACCGTCCAGGTCCCGATGGGCGTGGCGGGGCTGAACCAGGTGAGATTGGCGATGGCCGTCTTGATGTCCCGTTCATCCGGGGACCCCGCCTTGAAGGCGCCGTTGTTGAACGCGTAGAAGCCGCCGTTGCTGTAGCCCACGTAGATGCGCTGGGGGAACGGGGCGTCGGCGCGGCCGCCGCCGCCCAGGCTGTCCTTCTTGACGGCGTAGCGCGCTTCCAGGGTGGTGGAGCTGGAAAGGATTCCCCGGTAGCCCAGCGTCCAGTAGGTGTTCTTGTTCGCCGAATCGTAGAGGGCGGCCGGTTCCACCTCCCCGCCGATGCTGCGGTTGGTCTGGGTGGTCTCGTTCTTGTTGGCGGTGAACTCCAGCGTGTGGTTCAGGCCGAGGCCGAAGGTGAGCTTGCCTTCCCAGAACTTCAGGGTGCCGATGCGGGTGTAGGGCTGGCCATTGGTGGGGGCCTGGTAGGCCGGCTCGCCGAAGAGGGTCGACAGGCCCTGGGTGGAATAGAGGGCCGCGGCGATGCTGTTCTGGGGATCCTTCTTGGTGGAGACGGAGAACCAGATGCGGTCCTTGAGGATCGGGCCCCCGATGATCAGCGTGTAGGACGCGTTGCGCAGGTCCTCGCTGAGGCCGGTGCCCGAATTGATGGGCGCGCTCGCGGGCCGCAGGCCGCGGGGGCTGACGGCGTACCACGAATTGCGGCTCAGGTTCATGCGCAGGATGCCGGTGAATTCGTTGCTGCCCGTCTTCGTGATGGCGTTGATGACGCCGCCGGTGAAGTTGCCGTACCGGGCGTTCACGGGGCTCTGGATGACCTGGGTCTCGGCGATGGAATCGTCCACGTAGAAGAAGCGCCCCGTGGTGTCGCCGTACATGTTGTCGGCGATATCGGTGCCGTTGAGCAGGAAGCGGTTCCCCGTGGTCTGCCCGCCGCGCATGGTGATGCGCATCCCCGCCAGGGTGTTGGTGGTCACGCCCGGGGTGAGCAGGGCGATGGTGTCCATGCCCCGCGTCGTCCTGGGGATGATGTCCATGATTTCCGAGGTGATGTTGGTGCTCGACTTCACATCGGTCTTGTCGACGGCGGCGGTGGCGGCGATGACTTCCACGGTGGTGCCGGCCTCGGCGACCTTCCCCAGCACGATGTCCTGGCGGATGACCGCGCCCAGCCCCACGTCCATGGTGACCGAGTTGGTGTGGTAGCCCTCCTTGATGGCATCGATGCGGTACGAGCCCGGCGGGAGGAGCGGGGCCCGGTAGGCGCCCTTGGCCTCCGTGACGACGGTGCGCACGCCCTGCAGGGCGGGGGAACTGAGGCGGATCTTGACGCCGGCCAGGCCTTCGCCGGTGCGGGTGCGCACCGTGCCGACCACCTGGCCCGTGGATTCCTGGGCGGCCGCCGGGGCCGCGATCAGGGCGAGGGCCGTCAATGAGAGCTGGCGAATGGGGAATCGGATCATAGCTTGCTCCATGGGATCCAAGACATTGGGTTAGAAGCGGATGCCGAACCGGATTTCCGAGGCCGCGCTCGTGCCGGTGCCGCCCCGGGGATCGCCGAGGCGCACGGTGAAGACATTGGCCTCCACGCTGAAGATCCCGGTGATGCGCCAGCCCAGGCCCGCCACGGCGCCGATGGACGTGGTCTTCTTGTCCAGGTCGTCCATGATCGTGACGATGGACGAAGGGGCCCCGCCGGTGTAGGTGATGCGCGAGCCCGTATCCCGGACGTTGACCTTGTAGAGGCCCAGGCGCAGGCCGGCCTGGACGTACAGCTCCGGCACCAGGTCCCGCCGGTAGAGGGCCGTGACCTCGGGCCCCTTGGCGTCCGGCTTGGTGATGCGGGCCTCGTAGGTGCCGTCGGGCCGCGGCGTGGGGATGCTGGAGACGGTGGCGAGGTCGCCGGGGAAGAACCGGTAGCCCAGGCCCAGGACCATGGCCTGGTCCTTGGCGTAGCGGTAGGCGAACTCCACCTCCGCCCCGAAGCCGTAGCCGGCGTTGCCCATGAGGGTCTTGGCCGATCCGGTGGTGGGGCCGCCGCCGAACTTCAGGGAACCGACCCAGCCTTCCTGCGCCTGGAGCGCCGTGGCCGCCATGACGGCCACCAGGGCAAGCCGTGAACGTGAGGAACGTGTTGACACTGGTCTGACCTCCGCGGCCATGCCGCAATGAATGGAAGGGTTTGGAGTGAATGGCAAAAGCATCCCTCTCCGCGCCCCTTCGCGGTTCCTCGATCCGCCCACCGGCGGGATCCCCGCACGGAGGCGCCGCTGGGCCCCAGGGAAGGCGGGGTTTCCGCCAGGGAACGGAATCCCGGTCCCGGCCGCCGGCGGCCTTCCCTGGAAGGAACCCGCGCGTTTCCGGTGCCGCGCTTCCGCTGGGCGGCGCGATCCAACCGCCGGCTGGACGCGGCGGGACCCTGCGGCGCGGGCGATCCATCCTCGGGTGGGGGGAGGGCGATGGACGTCAGGGAATGGAACCTGCGCAGGCTGGTGGAGGAGAACCGGGTGCCCGCCCCGGGGCTGCGCGGAAAGCAGGAGCGGTACCGGCGGCTCCAGCGGGAGCTGGCCGCGCTGGAGGCGGCGCCCTTCGGATCACATGCCGAGGAGTTCCTTCAGCTTGGGCGTGGCGGTGCGGCTGACTTCGAGATCGAGGCCTTCGCCCACGCGTACTTCGGCGCGGCCTCCGAAGACGGCGCGTAGCGCCAGCACCGCCTCGGGGCGCAGGAGGATGTGCCGCTGGATGCGGATGAAGCGCGCCCCCGGAAAGGCGTTCTCCACCTCCGCCAGGCTCCGCCAGGAGGTGCGGTAGCGCTTGCCCTGGGCCCAGGCCCAGGCTACCTCCGTCACCACTTCGAAGTGGCTCACGCGCTTGAGGTCCAGGAATACGTGGCCCTCCCCGGCCCGGGCGGGGAACCGGTTGGGGAGGGCGGCCGGCGCATGGGCCTCGCCCCGGAGGGTCCGCGGGAGGCCGCCCTGCCGGAGGCGGTGGAGGGTCCGGGCCAGGCGCTCGGGGTCCACGGGCTTGAGCAGGTAGTCCACCGCCGCCACGTCGAAGGCGCGCAGGGAGTGCTCGGGGTGGGCGGTGACGAAGACCAGGGGCGGCAGCTTCACCAGGCCGCCCAGTTCGCCGATCACCTCGAAGCTGGAGGCGCCGGGCATGTAGATGTCCAGGAAGAGGGCGTCCACATCGGGTTCCGTGTGGAGCCAGGCCATGAGCGCGGGGCCATCGTTCAGCTCCGCCACCACGTCGCATCCGGCTTCCTGGAGCATCCGGCCCAGGCGCTTGCGGGCCAGGGGTTCGTCTTCGGCCTGGGCGACGCGCAGGTGGCCATTGGGTTTCATAGCGCCTCCTGAAGGACGGGGAAGGTGAGTTCGGCGCGGGTGAGCGCCGGGGTGTGCACGAGGCGGAAGGCGCCTTCCTCCCCGAAGGCCAGCCGGAGGCGGGCCTCCAGGTCGTCGAGGCCGCGGCTCGGCGCCTGGGGCGGAACCGGGGCGGCCACCGGGTTCTCCACCTGGAGGGCCACGCGGCCTCCCTGGAGCTGGCCCGAGATGCGCAGCTCGCCCCCGGCCGGGGGCAGGGCCAGGGCGTGCTTGATGGCGTTCTCCACCAGCGGCTGCATGAGGAAGGGGGGCACCAGCACCTCGTCCAGCTCGGGGTCCCATTCCCAGGCGACGCGCGGGGCCGTGCCCAGCCACAGGCCTTCCAGTTCGAGGTAGCGCTCCACCAGGGCGCGCTCCGACGCCAGGGAAACCAGGTGGCTCCGCCCGTGGTCCATGATGCGCCGGAACAGGCCGCTCAGGCGCATGGAAGCGCGTTCGGCCGCCGCGGGATCCAGCCGGATCAGGTCCACCAGGCGGTCCATGGCCTCCAGGAAGAACCGGGGGTTCATCTGGCCCCGGAGGAGCATCCAGCGGGCCGCCTGGGCTTTCTGTTCGGCCTCCTCCCGGGCGGCGTCCTCCTTCTGGAAGGCCACGACGCCGAAGCCCATCAGGCAGGACATGGTGATGAAGGTGACGGCGAAGCTGCGCAGGAGGTACAGGCCGTAGGACAGGGATCCCGGGCGCACCAGGGCGTGCACGCCCATGCGGAGCAGCAGGACCGGGATAAAGCAGGCGGTGCCGAACAGAAGGGCCTGGCCCAGGCCCCGGAGGAGGGGGGGGTAGTCGCCGGGCCGGCCCGTCCACTGCCAGGGCCAGGGGCCCACCCAGATGCCGCAGCCGTTGGAGGTGAGCACCGCGAGGAAGTAGAGGCCGTAGTACCAGAGGGGCCGGGGGGGACCGGCGTGGGGCACCAGGGTATCCGAAAGGAAATTCGTCAGCCCCAGGGCCAGCACGATGGCCCAGGTCCAGGGCCTCCGGCCCTGGACGCGGCTGAGCGCGAGGATCTCGGGCAGGGTCATGGGCGCTCCCGGCCGGCGAGGCGGCGTGAAGGGAATTCCAGCACGGCCCGGGTCCGCCCCCCGTCCGCGTCCAGGCGGAAGCGGGCCTGGCCCCCGAAGGCCAGGGCCAGGCGGGCTTCCAGGTTGTCCAGTCCGCTCCCTCCGCTTTGGCGCGGCGCCAGGGGGCGCCCGGTGTTGTCCACCTGGAGCCGGACCCGGTCCCCCCCCAGGCTTCCGGCGATGCGCAGCTCCCCGCCCGAAGGATGGGGCGCCAGGCCGTGCTTGATGGCGTTTTCCACCAGGGGCTGCAGCAGGAGGGGAGGGGCGATGATCCCGTCCAGGGCGGGGGCCCAGTCCCAGGTGACCTGGAGCCGCGCCCCCAGGCGCAGGGCCTCGATGGCCAGGTAGTGCTCCAGCAGCTGCCGCTCCTCCCGCAAGGGGATCCACCCGGCCTGCCCCAGGGCCGTGAGGCGCCGGTAGAGATCCTTCAGGTCCAGGGCCGCCCGCTCCGCGGCCGCGGGGTCCTCGGCGATGAGCTCCGTGAGGTTGTTCATGGCGTTGAAGAACACATGGGGGTTCAAGTGGCCCCGCAGCAGGATCCGCTGGGCTTCGTCGGCCTGCTTTTGGGCCTGGAAGCGCGCTTCCAGCACCCGCTCCCGGGCCACGATGCCGAACCCGATCAGCGCGAAAAGGCAGACGTAGAAGAAGAAGACGTACTGGAGGTAGGCCGGGGCCGTGAGGTGCGCCGCCCCCCGGTTCAGGGACTTGCCCGCCACCAGGATCCAGGAGACCGGGAGGTAGGCCAGCACCGCCGTGGCCAGGCTCTGGCCCAGGCCCCGGGCGGGATGGGGGTAGATCCCCCGCCGGCCCGTCCAGAGCCAGGGCCAGGGGCTGAGGAGCACCACGGTGCCGTTGATCAGGAGGATGACCAGGAAAAAGGCCCCCAGCCGTCCCAGGGAAGGGTGGGGACCCGGGAGCAGGAGCGAGCCGATGCCGAGGTAATCCGAAATGCCCAGGGCGATCACCATGGCCCACACCAGGGGCTTGCGGCACTGGGCACGGTGGAAGAGGCGGATCTCGTCAAAGGTCACGGGATGTCCGGGGGGTGGATGACCCAATCATATCCCCGCCCTTCCCTGGAGGGGAGCCGCCGTTCGCCGGTCCCCCGGGACCGCTCCCTGGATGGGGGCCCCGGAGGGGAGCCGGGCGGCGCACGCTTTTCGTCCTGGAGAAGACACGATGCTCATGAAAACCCTCGCCCCCCTTCTCGTGGCCTCGGCCCCCCTTCTGGCCACCGGCTACCCGGTCCCCCCGGTGGAGTACCAGGCCTTCACCCTTTCCAACGGGTTGAAGGTGCTGGTCCACGAGGATCACAAGGCGCCCATCGTGGCTTTCAACATCTGGTACCACGTGGGTTCCAAGAACGAGCGGCCTGGCAGGACCGGGTTCGCCCACCTGTTCGAGCACCTCATGTTCAATGGAAGCGAGCACTTCAACGACGACTACTTCAAGGTCCTGGAGGGGCTGGGGGCCACGGACCTCAACGGGACCACCAACAACGACCGCACCAACTATTTCGAGAATGTCCCCACCAGCGCCCTGGATGCGGTGCTCTGGATGGAATCGGACCGCATGGGCCACCTGGTGGGGGCCATCACCCAGGCGCGCCTGGACGAGCAGCGGGGCGTGGTCCAGAACGAAAAGCGGGAAAACGACAACCAGCCCTACGGTCTGGTGGAGGAAGCCCTCGCCCGGGGCACGTACCCCCCCGGCCATCCCTACTCCTGGCCCATCCTGGGCGCCATGGAGGACCTGGCCGCGGCCAGCGTGGAGGACGTGAAAGCCTGGTTCCGGCGCTACTACGGCCCCACCAACGCCGTGGTGGTCCTGGCGGGGGATATCGACCTGAAGACCGCCAAGGCGAAGATGGAGGCCCATTTCGGCGCCATCCCCCCCGGCGACCCCCTGGAGCGGCCCCGGGCCTGGGTCCCCCGGCCCGTGGGCATCCGCCGCCAGACCCTGCAGGACCGCGTCTCCCAGCCCCTCCTGAACCTGGTGTGGCACACGCCGGAGGACGCCCACCCGGAAACGGTCCGGCTGGACCTTCTGGCCAGCGTGCTGGGGGGCGGAAAGACCTCCCGTCTGTACCGCCGTCTGGTGGAACAGGAGCAGATCGCCAGCCAGGTCGAAGCCTCCAACTACTCCCGGGAGATCGCCGGCCAGTTCAAGGTGGAGGTGCTGGCCCGGCCGGGCGCGGATCTGGGGCGCATCGAGGGGATCATCCAGGAGGAAATGGCCCGGCTCTTCGAGCAGGGCCCCGCCGAGGAGGAACTGGCGCGCCTCAAGACCGTGCATTACGCCAACTACCTGCGCCGGCTGGAGCGCATCGGCGGCTTCGGGGGGAAATCCGACCTGCTGGCGGGGGGCCTGGTGCTGGACGGGGATCCCGCCTTCGGGGCCCGGAGCCTCAAGGACCTCCTGGATGTGCGGCCGGAGGACCTGAAGGCCGCCGGGCGGAAGTGGCTCTCGGACGGCTTGTTCGTTCTGGAGGTGCAGCCCTTCCCGGCGGCCCGGGCCGCGGGGAGCGACGTGGACCGGTCCCGGGTGCCGGTGCCGGGGGCGGCCCCGGCCCTCACCTTCCCCCGGCTGCACCGGGCCACCCTGGCCAATGGCCTCAGGGTGGTGCTGGCCCGGCGCGACGCGGCTCCCGTGGTGCAGTTCCGGCTCCTGGTGGAAGGCGGGGCCGCCGTGGACGCCCAGGTCCCCTCCGGGGCCGGAACGGCCACGCTGGCCATGGCCATGCTCGACGAGGGCACCCGGAACCTGGGCGCCAAGGAACTGCGGGAGCAGTTCCAATCCCTGGGCATGGGCCTGACGGCCCGGGCCTCCCTGAACCAGTTCCAGGTGGCCATGGGGGCCCTGAAGCCCAACCTGGACCGTTCCCTGGAGCTGTTCGCCGAGGTGGTCCTGCATCCTTCCTTCCCGGCCCCGGCCTTCGAGCGGCTCCGGAAGGAGCGGATCCTGGAAATCGCCCAGGAGAAGGAACTCCCCGAGGCCCTGGCGGGCCGGGTCGTCGGCCCCCTCCTTTTCGGCCGGGCGCACCCCTACGGCAACCCCCTGACGGGCACCGGGTTCGAGCGCACCGTGGCCGCCATGAAGGTGGAGGAGCTCCGGGAGCTCCACCGGGCCTGGTTCCGGCCCGGGAACGCCACCCTGGTGGTGGCCGGGAACGTGGGCCTGGAGGAGCTGCTGCCCGGGCTCCAGCGCACCTTCGGGACCTGGGCCCCGGGGCCGGCGCCCCGGGTCCCGGTGCCGCCGGCGGCCCCGGGTGGGACCACGACGATCTACCTGGTGGACAAGCCCGGCTCCATCCAGTCGGTGGTGAACATGGTGGCCATCGTCCCGCCCCGGTGGGAAAGCGATGAACCCGCCGTGCAGGCCCTGAACGCCATCCTGGGCGGCATGTTCACCGCCCGCCTGAACATGAATCTGCGGGAGGACAAGCACTGGACCTACGGCGCCCGGGCCCGGGTGTACGGCTCCCGGGGGCCCCGCCAGATCCACGCCGGCGCTTCGGTGCAGACGGACCGCACCAAGGAGACGGTCCAGGAACTTGAAAAGGAGATGCGGGGCATCCTCGGCGAACGGCCCATCACCGCCCAGGAGCTGGCCTTCGCCCAGCGGAACCTGACCCTGAGCCTGCCGGGGGCCTTCGAGACCACCGAGGCCCTGGCGGCGGGCATGGGGACCCTTCAGACCTGGAACCTTCCGGACGACCACTTCGCCACCTTCGTGCCGAGGGTGAACGCGCTGACGGTGGCGGACCTGGACGCCGCGGCCCGCAGGATCATCCCCGCCCGCGGCCGCACCTACGTGGTGGTGGGCGACCGGGCCAAGGTGGAGAAGGGGCTGCGGGAACTGGGCGACGTGAAGCTGGTGGATGCCGACGGCGCCGTGCTGCCGTAGGCTCACACCTTCCCCTTCAGTTCGGCGACCAGGGCGTGGGCCTCGTAGATCCTGGCGAGCACCTCCAGGATTCCCCGGGCGTCCACGCTCACCGAGCGGTTGACCTGGACGTCGTAGAAGTACCGGCCGGGGAGGGAATCGATGTTGCCGTCGAAGGCCAGGCCCACCAGTTCGCCCTGGCGGTTGACCATGGGGCTTCCGGAATTGCCGCCGATGGAATCGTGGGTGCTGAGGAAATTGTAGGGGGTGCGGAGGTCCAGGCGGGCACGCCGGTCCAGCCAGCGCTGGGGCAGGGCCCAGGAGCCTTTCTCGGCCCGGGGACCCCAGGCGTCGGCGCGGTCGTAGAGGCCGCCCAGGGTGGTGAAGGGCTGGAGGAGGGTGCCCAGGCCCTGGCAGGTGGACACGGTGCCGTAGCTCAGCCGCAGGGTGAAGGTGGCGTCGGGGTACTTGGCGCGGCCGTACACCGCGAAACGGGCCCGGGCGATGCGGGCGCCGTGCTCGGCGAGGACCCGCTGCACCTCCAGCTGGGACTGCCTCAGGCTGCGGCCCAGGGGGTCCAGGGCCCGGGCCAGGACCAGGAAGGGATCCTGGCTGGCCTGGATGGCGTCCGGGCCCTTTTCAAGCAGTTCCCTGCGGAAGGCGGCATCCTGCAGGCGCGTTCCGGCCACGGCGGCCCTGGCGGCCGCCTCCGGCGAAGCGCCGCCCAACATGGCCCGCACGAAGGGGTGGCCGGGCCCCAGTTCTTCCAGGGCCTCCCGCAGTCCGGCGGTGAATTCCCGGATCTCCTTTTCCGCGTGGAAGGGGGCCGCCTGCTTCAACGCGGCCAGCATGGTCCGAAGGGCCTGCTCCTCCTTGAATTCCGCCAGGCGCTCCCCGGGGGCCTTGGCCTGTTCCACGGGCAGGCGCACCAGCTGGAGGGCCATGGCGAACAGCGAACTGCCGCAGGTGCCCACCGCGAGGGCCTCCCGGTGAAAGGCCCGGCGGCGCCCCAGGGCCTCCTCGATCCGGGCCCAGCTTTCGCCCGCCTCGGCCCGGAGCCGGGGATCCTGGTCCACCCGGGCCCGCAGCTCCGCTTCGGCCCCGGCCACCCGTTCCATGGCGGCCCGGTTGGCGAGCCCGGCAAGCTCCCCGGCGAAGACCTTGGAGAAGTTCTCGGCGCCCATGAGCTGGCTGGACACCTCCTGGGCCTGGGCCTCGCCGAGCCGCGCGTGGGCGCGGTAGGCCTTCTTCAGCCGCTCCTCCCGGCGCAGGCGGTAGGGGACCGCCTCCTCCCGGGCGAAGGCCATCTGGGCCACCGTATCCAGCCGGTTGGTGGAGCCCGGGTGGCCGACCATGAAGACGAGATCCCCCAGGGCCGCGCCCTGGTCGGCCCACCGCAGGTGATGGGGCGGATGGAAGGGCCGGCCGTCCTCGTACACCCGGAAGAAGGTCAGGTCCAGGTCGTGGCGCGGATAGCTGAAGTTGTCCCAATCCATGCCGAAGCCGGCCACCGCGTACTCGGGGGCCATGACCAGGCGCACGTCATCCAGGCGCTTGTACTGGTAGATCCAGACTTCGCCACCCTGGTAGAGCAGGACCGGTTCGCAGCGCAGCCCGGTCTTCCGGCCCGCTTCGGCCACCAGGCGGTCGATGACCTCCCCGCGCGCCTTCCCGGCTTCCCCGGGCGCCAGGCCCGGCGGAACGGCCCGGTCCACCCGCGCGGTGATGTCCTCCATGGCCACCAGGAACTGGGCCGTGAATCCGGGAACCTTGATCTCCTGGTCCCGGCTGGCGGCGAGGAAGCCCTCCCTCACGTAGTCGTGGCCCGGGCCGGAGACCTGCTGGATGGCGCTGTGGGCCACATGGTGGTTGGTGAGGAGCAGGCCGTCCCGGCTCACGAAGGAGGCGCTGCCCCGGGGAACCCGCACGGCGGCCTGGCGCACGTGGTCCAGCCAGGCAGGGTCAGGGCTGAAGCCGTACTGCGCCTTCAGGGGGCCCAGGGGCAGATTATCGAAGGTCCACATACCCTCATCGGCGCCCAGACGGGCGGTGGCCAGGAAAAGGGTCAGGAGGTGGAGGGACAGGCGGGGGCCGTGCATGGCGTCTCCTTGGGAGGGGGTCCGCACCAGGATGGGACGGGCCCCCCGGGCGGCTCGCCGCATCCAGCCAGCGGAAATGCGAGGACGGCGAACGGGGGGATCCGTCCAGGGAGGGGCCGCCGGGGGTTTCCCTGGGCGGGAGGCCCCGTTCGCCGGAGGAAATCGCCCGTTCGCTGTGGGGGGCCGTCCGGCCTCCGGCGCCGGGTGGATCCTTGCGGGGGCGGGCGCGTCCCGTCCCCTGCGCGAGGCCCCATGCGACTCCACGTCCTGACCCTGCTTTCCTGCCTGGCCGTCCCGGGCCCCGCCGCCCCGGTGCAGGACCCGCTCCCGGCGCGGCTGGAGGAGGCGCGCAAGGCCGCCGATCCGGCGCGGGCCCTGGCCCTGGCCGAGGCGCTCAACGAGCAGGTGGAGCCCATCCACGTGGAATCCCTCTTCCTCCTCGCCAGCGCCTACGCCCGGCTGGGCAACCGGCCCAAGGCCTACGAATGGCTGCAGCGGGCCGTGGACGCCGGCTTCTGGGATGTGGACGCCATCCGGGAGGGCGAGGCCTTCAAGGCCTTCCGGGGGGAGCCGCGGCTCAAGGCCCTGGCCCGGCAGGCCTGGGCAAAGGGCTACCTGTCCATGCTGGAACGCAAGGAGCGGGCCGCCTTCCAGAAGCCGGAGCGGATCCTGGCCTCCCTGGCCTTCAGGCCCGGCGAGCGGGTGGCGGACGTGGGGGCGGGGTCGGGCTACTTCACCGTCCCCGTGGCCCGGGCCGTGGGCCCCACGGGCTCGGTGCTGGCGGTGGACATCCTCCAGGACATGCTCGACTACGTGGAAAGGCGCGCCCAGGCCGAACAGCTCACGAACATCAAGCTGCTGCGGAGCCGGGCCGACGATCCCATGCTGCCCGCCGCGGGCGCCGACACCATCCTGCTGGTGGACGTCCTGCACTACGTGAAGGAGCGCACGCCCTTCGCCGTCAAGCTGAAGGCCGGCCTCGCCCCCGGCGGCCGCATCGTGGTCATCGACTACATCCCCAAGCCCATGTCCGAGCGCCCCTGGGGCCCCTCCGTGGACCAGCAGTTCTCCCGGGACACCATGGACCGGGAAATGGCCGCCGCGGGCCTGAAGCGGGTGCAGGCCTTCGACTACCTCCCCGAGCAGTGGTTCGCCGTGTATGGGGCCGAATAGCCCCCGGCGGGAGCTGGGCCTGCTGGACGTCACCTGCCTGATCGTGGGGATCATCGTGGGCACGGGCATCTACCAGGTGGCCCCCGACGTGGCCCGCGGGGCAGGGGGCCCCTGGCGCCTCCTGGGGCTCTGGGCCCTGGGCGGGGCCCTTTCCCTGTGCGGCGCCTTGGGCTATGCGGAATTGGCCTCGGCTTATCCTCGGGAGGGGGGCGACTACGTGTACCTCACCCGGGCCTACGGCTCCCGGGCGGGGTTCCTGTTCGGGTGGCTCCAGCTGGCGGTGGCGCGCCCCGGCGATATCGCCATCCTGGCCTTCGCCTTCGCCACCTACGCCCGGGCCATCTGGGACCCCTGGCCCGGGGGAGGGCCGGCCCTGCGGGTGTACGCCCTGGCCGCGGTGGCCGGGTTGACGGCCATCCACATGGTTGGCGTGCGGGCCAGCCGCTGGACCCAGAACCTGCTCACGGCCGTGAAATTCCTGGGACTCCTGGCCATTGCCCTGGCGGCCTGCCTCAAGGACGCCCGCCCTCCCGTCGCCGGGCCCCAGGCCCCCCTGCCGCTGAGCGTGGCCCTGATCCTGGTGCTCTTCACCTACGGCGGGTGGAACGAAATGGCCTACGTGGCCGCGGAGGTGCGCCAGCCCGGCCGGAACCTCATCCGCGCCATGGTGCTGGGCACCGGGGCCGTCACCGGCCTCTACCTGGCCGTGACGCTGGCCTTCCTGCACCTGCTGGGCTTCCAGGGCCTTTCGGCCTCCCGGGCCGTGGCCTCCGAGGCCTTCGGCCAGGTGCTGCCGGCCCTGGCGGGCAAGGCCCTGAGCGCCCTCATCTGCCTGTCGGCCCTGGGCGCCCTGGGGGGCATCATCTTCACCGGCGCCCGGATCTCGTACGCCGTGGGCCGGGACCACCCCGCCTTCCGCCCCCTGGCGGCCTGGGACGGGGCCGCCGGCGCCCCCCGGAGGGCCCTGCTGATCCAGGGACTGGTGGCCGCCGGCCTGGTGGTGGCCCTGGGTGCCCTGGTGGACGCCCTGGTGTACACCGCCGCCGCCGTCTACCTCTTCTACCTGGCCACGAGCCTGGCCGTGTTCGTCCTCCGCCGCCGCGACCCCCAGGTGCCCCGCCCGTACCGGGTCACCGCCTACCCGCTGCCCACCCTCGTCTTCTGCGCCGTTTGCCTCTTCCTGATCCACGGCGCCGTGGCCTACAGGCCCCGCACCGCCGCCGCGGCCTTCGGGGTCCTGGCGCTGGGCCTGCCCATCCACGCCTTCGGGCGCCCCCGGCCCGCCCAGGAGGGGTGACAGGGCCGGCGATCGCCAATTTTCCGTGGCCTGGAAGGACGCGATTTAACATAAATAAAGGAATGTAAGGCCAATGCCGACGCCCCGGCTCCCCGCCGGGGCGTCATTTTTCGCTTTACTTCCGGCTTGTGACATAACAAACCATTTCTAAACTGGGGAGTGGAATTAAACGGAACAAATTGGGCTGAAGTGGCAATTTGTGGCATTTCTCCCCTACCCCCTGCAATCTTTGAATGTTGTTGAAAGGCGATCCCGGTGCTGCGACTTCGCGGAAATGCACCGGCCACCGTGGATGAAAAGGGCCGTCTCAAGCTGCCCACCACCTTCAAGGCCGACCTGGATGTCTTCGCCAAGGGCGAGGGCCAGCCCGGGCTCCGCGCCTACCTCACCTCCCTGGACGGCAAGGGGGCCCGGCTCTATCCCCTGCCCGTGTGGGAGGCCATTGAGGCCCGGCTGGCCTCGGTTCCCGGCACCAATCCCGCCAAGCGCCGCTTCCTGGAAGTGACGGCCTACTACGGTTCGGAAGTGGAGCCCGACGCCCAGGGGCGCTTCGTCATTCCCCCCACCCTGCGCGAGGCCGCGAGCCTCGTGGGCGAGGTGGCGATCCTCGGGCAGATGGACCATCTGGCCATCTGGAACAAGGAAGCCTTCGCGGGCCGGCTCGTGGCCGATCCCCTCACCACCGAGGACCTGGCGGCCCTCGCGGACCTGGGGATCTGACCATGGAACCCGTCGTCCACATTCCCGTCCTCCTGGCCGAAGTGCTGGAGAACCTCCCCGTCCCCGAAGGGGGGCGCGTCCTGGACCTCACCCTGGGCCTGGGCGGCCACGCCGAGGCCATCCTGGCCCGGAGCGACGCCGGCACCCGGTACCTGGGCGTGGACCGCGATCCGGCGGCCCGGGAGCGCGCCAAGGCCCGCCTGGGCTCCGACGCCCGGCTCACCATCCTCGCCGATACCCACGAGGACGTGTGGGACCACCCGGCCTTCCAGGCCTGGCAGCAGCTCCAGGCCCCCGAGGGCCTCGACGTGGTGCTCCTGGACCTGGGCGTCTCCACCCTCCAGCTGCGGGACCCCGGCCGGGGCTTCAGCTTCATGGAGGAAGGCCCCCTGGACATGCGCATGGACCCGGAATCCGGGGAGACCGCCCTGCAGTGGCTCGCCGCCCAGAGCGACGAATCCCTGGCGGACGCCCTCTACGCCTTCGGGGAGGAGCGGGCCTCGCGGCCCATCGCCCGGAACATCCTCCGGGCCCTGCACGACGGGCGCCTCCGCTCCACCTTCGACCTGGCCCAGGCCATCTACAAGGTCCTGCCCCGGGACGTGGCCCGCAAGAAGAAGCAGATCGACCCCGCCACCCGCACCTTCCAGGCCATCCGCATCGCCGTCAACGGCGAACTGGGGCGCCTCGCCGCGACCCTGGAAAAGGCCGTGGCCCTGCTCAAGCCGGGGGGCCGCATCGGCGTCATCTCCTTCCACAGCCTCGAGGACCGCATCGCCAAGCAGACCCTGCGGCGCCTCGCGGGCGTCTACGACGGCCCGGGGCGTACCTCCCCCGTCGCTTTGCCCCGGCTCATCAAGCTGGTGCACCCCGGGGGCCTCAAACCCACCGAGGCCGAATGCTCCGCCAACCCCCCCTCCCGTTCCGCCCGGCTGCGGATCGGCGAACGGCTCTCCGATTCCGAATCCACGAGGAACCCGCGATGAACGGAAAACGGTACGATCAGCGCCAGACCCTGTCCCATTCCTCCCGCCAGGTGGAAGGCGAGGGCGTGCTCCGCATGCTCCTCCTGGTCTTTGCGCTGGCCATGCCCCTGGCCTCCATGGCCTACCTGAAGATCCAGCACACCCGCATCAGCTACGAGATGAGCGATATCCGGGAGAAGATCCACCAGGAGGAGGAGGCCCGCCGGACGCTCCTCCTGGAGCGCTCGCGCTTCCAGAGGGACGAGGAGGTCCAGGCCTTCGCCGTCAAGACCGGCCTGGTGCCCCACAAGCAGAGCCACCTGATCCCCACGGTCTTCACCAAGGAGGATCAGCGCCTGGCCAAGCTGCTGCCCCCAGGGCAGGTTGGACTCTAGTAGGATTGTAGAGGCCCTCCAGGGCTTGAAAGTGATTCCCATTGGCGATCGGCGGCATCCTCAGCGGCTCTCCTTCGCCCAGGCGCCTCCTGGGAAGGCCCGAGGCCTCGGATCTCGTGGCCGCTCGCCTGCCTTGGATCCTGGGGGGAGGCCTGGTGTGGGTGCTGATGATCACCCTGCGCCTGCTCTGGCTCCAGGGGGTGCAGCACACGTACTACCGGCTCCGGGCCGAGCGCCAGCACACCACCGTGGTGCCCATCGCCCCCATCCGGGGTGAGCTGAGGGACCGCCGGGGCGGCTCCCTGGCCATTTCCCTGAAGGTCGACAGCCTCTTCGCCAACCCGCCGTCCTTCTATCCGGACTTCCGGGCCGGGAAGGGCGACACGGAGCGGAACTGGGGCGAGCCGGACCGGCAGAGCGCCCAGAAGGTGGCGGCCCAGCTGGCGCCCATCCTGGAGATGTCCCGGGCCTCCATCCTGGAGCGGCTCCTGCGCAAGAAGCCCTTCGTGTGGCTCGAGCGCCAGCTTCCCGCCAGCAAAGTGGCCGCCATCAAGGCCCTGAAGATCGACGGCGTGGACTTCCTGCCCGAAAGCAAGCGCCACTACCCCCGGGGGAGCCTGGCCTGCCAGATCGTCGGGTTCATCAATATCGACGGCCAGGGCCAGCTGGGCATCGAACGCACCTTCGACGAGCAGCTCGCGGGCAAGCCCGGCGAGCTCATCGCCCCCCGGGACGCCAAGGGGCGGCTCCTCATCATGCAGGAGAACTACGCCAAGGTCCCGGTGAACGGGTCCACCCTCCAGCTCACCATCGATTCCACCATCCAGCACATCGTGGAGGAGGCCCTGGAGGAGGGCGTGCGGCGCAGCCACCCCGCCACCGCCTACGCCGTGGTGGTGGATCCCCAGACCGGGGAGATCCTGGCCATGGCCGGCACCCCCACCTTCGACCCCAACCACATCATGCCCAAGCGCTTCCTCAACCGGTCCGAATCCGAATGGACCGCGGCCGAGAAGGAGGACTACAAGCGCGAGATGGAGCGCCAGAAGGCCGCGCGCAAGGTGCACCCGGTGGAGGACAGCTACGAGCCCGGCTCCACCATGAAGATCTTCACGGCGGCCATGGCCCTGGAGGAGCACAAGGTGCACCTGGGCGAGATGATCGCCTGCGAGGCGGGGAGGTGGAAGTACGCCGACAAGGTGGTCACCGACACCCACAGCCACGGCACCATCCCCTTCGAGGCGGTGCTCTGGCAGAGCTCCAACATCGGCGCCGCCAAGATCGGGCTGCGCCTGGACCCGGCGGTGCACTTCCAGTACCTGCGCAAGTTCGGCTTCGGCGAGACCACGGGCCTGAATTTCCCGGGGGAGACCGCCGGGCGCCTCCAGGCCCCGGACCGGTGGAGCCGCACCACCCAGCTCACCATGAGCTACGGCTACGGCCTCTCCGCCTCCCCCCTGCAGGTGCTCATGGCCGGGTGCGTCCTGGCCAACGGCGGCAAGCTCATGCAGCCCTACATCATCCAGAAGATCTTCAACGACCAGGGCAACCTGCTCCAGGAATTCAAGCCCAAGGTCAAGGAGCAGGTGATCAGCGAGGAGACCTCCGCCATGATGCGCGAGGCCCTCAAGGGCGTCATCACCAACGGCACCGGCAAGATGGCCAAGCTCGACGGGAACATCGAGGCCTTCGGCAAGACCGGCACCTCCCGCAAGCTCGTCAACGGCCAGTACGAGATGCGCCGCCACTACGCCTCCTTCCTGGGCTTCTTCCCGGCCGACAAGCCGCAGTACGGCATGCTCTTCATGCTGGACGACCCCGCCGGGGACGCCACGGGCGGCGACGTGGCGGCCCCGCTCTTCAAGAAGATCGGCGACGCCATCATGCGCTACCGCCTCTCCCTGCCGGATTCGGGGCAGGAGGCCGACCTCAAGCTGGGCCTCCGGGACTGGCCCGTGAGCGAGAACGACGAGGCGGTGGTGCACGTGGAGATCGGGAAGGTCCCCGACCTCAAGGGCCTCACCCTCAAGGCCGCCATCCTGCGGGTGGTCATGGCGGGGGGCGTGCCCAAGCTGGACGGCCTGGGCGACGGCGGCGGCAGGGCCTTCCGGGTGGATGGCCAGGACCCCGCGCCGGGTTCGGCCCTGGAACCCAACGGCGCCGTGAAGATCAAGCTGAGGGCCCCATGAAGTTCAGCGAATGGATGCGGGATCAGGACGTGTTCGCGGCCGCCGGCGCCGACCCCGAGGTGGCCCACGTCACCTGCGACAGCCGCGAGGCCGGCCCCGGATGGGCCTTCGTGGCCCTCAAGGGGGAGGTGCGGGACGGGGCGGATTTCGTGCCCGCCGCCCTGGCCCAGGGGGCCAGCGCCATCCTCGCCGACCGGGACCTGGCCGTGCAGGCGCCCTTCGCGCGCCTGGGCCACGGCCGGCGCACCATGGCCCACTTGGCCCGGCGCCTGTACGGGCAGCCCGACCTGGCCCTGGCCCTCATCGGCGTCACCGGCACCAACGGCAAGACCACCACCACCACCCTCATCCGGCAGCTCCTGCGGGGCTCGGGCCTGGGCTGCGGCCTGGTGGGCACCGTCCTCAACGCGGCCGGGGACCTGGAGGAGGAGGCCACCCGCACCACCCCCGAAAGCCCCGCCTTCTACCGCTGGCTGCGGCGCTCCGTGGAGGCCGGCGACGCCGCCTCGGCGGTGGAGGTGTCCAGCCACAGCCTCATGCTGGACCGGGTGGAGGGCGCGCGGTTCAAGGTGGGGCTCTTCACCAACCTCACCCAGGACCACCTGGACTTCCACGGGGACATGGAGACCTACTTCGAGGCCAAGGCCCGGCTCTTCACCCAGTGCGGGACCGCCCTGGCCAACGCCGACGACCCCTACGGCAGGCGGCTCCTGGACCGGCCCGGGGTGCTGGGGTACGCCATCGAGGGCCCCGGCGCCTACCGGGCCGAGGACCTGGTCCTGACCCCCACGGGCACCTCCTTCCGCCTCGCCGCGCCCGGGGGGGCCTTTGAGGTGGCCAGCCCCCTCCTGGGGCGCTTCAACGCCTACAACCTGCTGGCGGCCCTGGCGGCCCTGGCGGAGGCGGGCTTCCAGCTGCCCGCCCTGATTCCGGCCGTGAAGGGCCTCACCGGCGCCCCGGGGCGCCTGGACCGGGTGGACTGCGGCCAGGCCTTCGGCGTCATGGTGGATTACGCCCACACCCCCGACGCCCTGGAGAAGCTGCTCCTGGAGGGCCGGCGCCTCCTGCCCCCGGGAGGGCGGCTCCACGTGCTCTTCGGCTGCGGCGGGGACCGGGACCGCACCAAGCGCCCCATCATGGCCGCCGCGGTGGCGGCCCGGGCCGACGTGCTCTGGCACACCTCCGACAACACCCGGGGCGAGGACCCCGAGCGGATCCTGGACGACGCGGCCCAGGGCGTCCCCGAGGGGCTGCGGGCCGATCCGGAACGCTACCACCGCGTGGCGGACCGCGCCCTGGCGGTGACCGAGGCCCTCGCGGCCTGCCGCCCCGGGGACCTGCTGCTCCTGGCCGGCAAGGGCCACGAGCCCTACCAGGACATCCGCGGCACCAAGCACCCCTACAGCGACCGCGGCGCCGTGGAGGCCGTCCTCCAGGGCCGCGCGGTGCCCCGCCCCTGGGCGGTGACGGCATGAGCGGCCTCTGGAGCCTCGCCGAGGCCGGCGCCCGGGTGGGCGGAACCCTCGTGGGCGACGGGGAGGTGGTCCCCGCGGCCCTGTCCATGGACACCCGCACCCTGGGGCCCGGCAGCTGCTTCGTGGCCATCCGGGGCCAGCGGGACGGCCACGATTTCGCCCCGGCGGCGGTGGCCGCCGGGGCGGGCTCGATCCTGGCCGACCACGAACTGGCCGTGCCGGTGCCCCAGCTCCTGGTGCCCGACACCCTGGCCGCGCTGCAGCGGTGGGGCCAGGCCCGGCTCGAGGCCTTCCGGCCCCCGCACGTGTTCGCCGTCACGGGTTCCGTGGGCAAGACCGGCACCAAGGAGCTCCTGGCCGCCGCCACCGGCGCCTGGAAGACCCCGGGCAACCGCAACAACACCCTGGGCCTGCCCGAGGCCCTGGCCACGCTGCCCGCGGGCGTGCCCGCGGTGGTGCTGGAAATGGGCATGAGCACCCCGGGCGAGATCCGCCGGCTCACGGAGATCGCGCCCCCGGACCTGGGGCTCATCACCAACATCGGCCAGACCCACATGGAGAACTTCGTGGACGGCCAGGAGGGCATCGCCCGGGCCAAGGGCGAACTGGTGGCGGGGCTGCGTCCCGGGGGCCAATGGGTGCACCTGGCCGGCGACAGCTGGTGCCGCTGGGTGGCCATGCAGCCCTGGGCCCGGGCCCGGGCCGTGCCCGTGGGCCGCGGCAGCGCCTTCGGGTGGCAGGACGAGGAATCCCTGGGCCTGCTGGGGGAGCGCTTCGAGCTGCGGTTCCCCGGGGGGACGGTGCCGGTGCGCCTGCGCCTGCGGGGTTCCCACCACGTGCGCAACGCCGCCCTGGCGGGGTCCCTGGCCATCCTGGCCGGCTATGCCCCCGGGGCGGTGGCCCAGGCCATGGGCGAGGTGGACGCGGGCCCCGGCCGGGGGCGCCTCCACGCCCTCCGGGGCGGCGGCTGGCTCCTGGACGAAAGCTACAACGCCATCCAGGAATCCATCCTGGCCTGCGGCCGGGCCCTCCTGACCCTGGAGGGCGGGGACGCCGTGGCCGTGCTGGGCTGCATGCGGGAACTGGGGCCGGGAGCCGCGGCCGTGCACCGGGAGACCGGCGAAGGCCTGCGGGCCCTGGGCTTCGGCCGCGTCCTGGTCTACGGGGACCAGGCCCAGGCCCTGGCCGAGGGCTTCGGCCCCGGGGCCAAGGCCTTCCCCGACTTCGAATCCCTTCGCGACGACGCCCCGGGCCTGGGTTCCATCCCGGCGGGCGCGCGCATCCTCGTCAAAGGCAGCCGGTTCTGGCGTTCGGAACGGGCCGTCGAGTGGCTACTCGAAACCTTCTCTTCCGGAAAACCATGATCCCCTGGCTCCTCCTCCCCTTCCGCGACGCCCTCCCGGGCTTCACCGTGTTCCGCTACATCACCTTCCGGGCCGCCATGGCCGCGGCGACGGCCATGGTCCTCTCCATCCTCCTGGGACCCTGGGTGATCCGCACCCTCACCCGGCTGAAGATGGGCCAGCCCATCCTGGAGGACAGCCCGGACACGCACCAGGCCAAGGCCGGCACCCCCACCATGGGCGGCCTGCTCATCGTGGGCACCATCCTGGCGTCGACCCTGCTGTGGTGCGAATTCCACAGCGGCGGCATCTGGGTGGCCCTGGTGTCCCTGGTGGGCTTCTGCGCCGTGGGCGCCATCGACGATACGCGAAAGCTCCTGCGCAAGCAGAACCTGGGCCTGCGCAGCTGGCAGAAGATGCTGCTGCTGGTGGCCATCACCCTGCTGGTGTCCTGGCTCATCCTCCACTTCAATCTGCGGGGCACGGCCACCAGCCACCTCTCGGTGCCCTTCTTCAAGAAGTTCCGCCCCGACGTGGGGGTCTTCCTGGTGCCCTGGATCTGCCTGGTGGTGGTGGGCACCAGCAACGCCGTGAACCTCACGGACGGCCTGGACGGCCTGGCCATCGGCGGCACCCTCATCGTGGCCGCCACCTTCGCCATCCTGGCCTACGTGGCCGGCAACGCGAAGATGGCCCAGTACCTCTTCGTCCCCTTCGTGCCCGGGGGCGGCGAACTGGCCGTGTTCCTGGGCGCCATGAGCGGCGCCTCCCTGGGCTTCCTGTGGTTCAACGCCCACCCCGCCGAAGTCTTCATGGGCGACACCGGCTCCCTGGCCCTGGGCGGCGCCCTGGGCACCGTGGCCATCATGATCAAGCAGGAACTGCTCCTGGTCATCGCCGGCGGCCTCTTCGTGCTGGAGGCCATGAGCGTGATCCTGCAGGTGGGCAGCTTCAAGCTGCGCGGCGGCAAGCGCATCTTCCGCATGGCCCCCTTCCACCACCACCTGGAGCTGGGCGGGCTGAAGGAGACCAAGGTGGTGATCCGGCTGTGGATCACGGCCATCGTCTGCTGCATGCTGGCGCTCAGTTCCCTCAAGCTCCGGTAGCCGGGATCGCCGGAAGGAGATCGTCTGGATGCGCTGGTGACCCTCGTCGAAGCCTATGAGCGAATCCACTTCCCCATGGACCTGCCTGACCCCATCGAAGCGATCAAGTTCGTGATGGAGCAACGCGGGCTGAGTCCGAAGGACCTTGTGCCGGCCATTGGGCGGATGAACCGGGTGTATGAGGTCCTGAACCGCACCCGGCCTCTCACCCTCGCGATGATCCGGAACCTTCATGAAACCTTCGGCATACCAGCGGAGAGCCTGATCAAGCAAACGGCGTGAGGCTTTGCGGAAGCCCGGGAAGACCGGGTCGGCGCCCATTCGAGAAGGAGCCCCATGTCGGAATCCTCCCGAGGCGTTCGGGGTGTGGAAACGCATCGATCGCCCGCATGGCGATCTGGTTCAACCTTTAACTTGGTTTTCTTTATCCTGCCTTTTCCCCTGAATCCGGTTAATCCCCGTTTGAACCCCGCAGGGAGTTGCCGCCATCTTGAATTGAGGTGGCCCATGGGAATCCAGGCCCCCCTCGCCGAGCAGAGATTTTTCCGGCTTCCATGGGATGAACGGAACTCGAAATCAAGGGCGTCGAGGAACTTTCGCTCCGGCCAACCTGAACTTCAGCCCTGCTGAAACTGGGATGAACGCCGATGGGTGGGATGGACGGGGATCCGCTCAACCTGGAAAAGCCCCTTCATAAGGATTTCATGACACCTCGGGGTTGCCGACACGCCTAGAAGACGAGCGGTTCGGGTTCCCCGAAGATGAAGCCCTGGCCCCAGGGGACGTCCGCGTCGATGACGGCCTGGAGTTCCTCGGTGGTCTCGATGCCTTCCACGATGTAGCCCACGCGCATGCGTTCGGCGAACCGGGACAGGGCGTTGAGCAGGGCGGCCTGGTAGGGGCGGCGGTGGATGCCGCGCACGAGGCTCTTGTCCACCTTGAAGAAATCGGGGGAGAGGTGGGCCATGTGGGCCAGGGAGGCGATGCCCGAGCCCAGGTCGTCCACGGCGATGCGCACCCCCAGGGCCCGGAGGCGCTTGGAGAAGAACTCCAGCTGGTCGAGGCTGTGGCGGGAATAGCTTTCGGTGATCTCGAAGACGACCCGGTGGGGGGGGATGGACAGGTTCCAGAGCCAGGGCTCGATCTGGTACCAGAATTCGGGGTGCTCCAGGGTCAGGGGATCCAGGTTCACGAACAGGAGGTGGTCGGTGATGGGGTGGCGCTCGAGGGTGGTGAAGATGGCCCCCAGGCACAGGAGGTCCAGGCGCACCCGGGATTCCGCCGAGAGGGAGACGTCCACCAGGAGGTCGCCCACGGTGCGCATGACGCCGGGCTGGGTCTCGAAGCGGGTGAGCACTTCCCGGGCCACCGTGGCCCCGTCCTTGAGGTCGATGATCGAATGCGTGTAGGTGACCGCGGGACGCCGGAAATCCAGAATGCTCTCGAGTAGGGATTGGTTCATCCAGCTCCGCCTTGCCGAGGTCTATTTTCACTTCTTTTGCCGCCGGTGCCAAACTGGAAGAAAGGAGTGGGCATGGGCAGGGTCGTGGTGGTGGGCGCGGGGCGTTCGGGGATGGGGGCTGCGGAGCACCTGGCGAAGGCGGGCAGGGACGTGGTGGTGACCGAGGGCAAGGCGGGCCCCGACGAGGCCGCTGCCGCTCGTTTGTCTGCTCAGGGCATCCCCGCCGTGTGGGGCTCCCATCCCATGACCCTGCTGGACGATTGCGAAGAGCTGGTGCTGAGCCCCGGGGTCAGCCCCGCCATCCCCTTCGCCGCGGAGGCCGCCCGGCGCGGGATCCCGGTCATCGGGGAGCTGGAACTGGCCCACCGGGCCCTGCGGGCCCGCCGGGACGATTCCATGGTCCTGGCCATCACCGGCACCAACGGCAAGAGCACCACCACCGATCTCACGGCCCACCTCCTCAAGCAGGCGGGCCTTCCCGCCCGGGCCTGCGGCAACCTGGGCATCCCCCTGGTGGAGGCCCTGGAGGGGGCCGAGGAGGGCACGCGCTTCGCCCTGGAATGCTCCAGCTACCAGCTGGAGACGGTGCGGGACTTCCACGCCGAAGCCGCGGCCACGCTCAATCTCACCCCGGACCACCTGGCCCGCCACGGCACCATGGAGGCCTACCGGGCCGCCAAGGTGCGGATCTTCGGCCACCAGACCCCCCGGGATCTGCGCCTGACGCCCCTGGCCGACCCCGCCTTCGAGGCCATGGCTCCGGGCGGGGGGCAGTCCGCGCATTTCGGCTGGACGGCCCCCGAGGGCCCCGGAGCCTGGTGCGATGACCACGGCACCCTCTGGCTGGTGGACGACCACGGCGAGCACCCCCTGGTGCACCGCACGCGCCTGCTGATCCCCGGCGACCACAACGTGGAGAACGCCCTGGCCGCCGCGGTGCTGGCCGGACACGGCGGCGCCGACCTGGACGCCATCCGGGAAGGGCTGCGCACCTATCCCGGGCTCGCCCACCGCATCGCCCTCTGCGGGGAGCGGGGCGGAATCAAGGCCTACAACGACTCCAAGGGCACCAACGTGGACGCCACCCTCATCGCCGCGCGGGCCCTGCCGGGGCCCCTGGTGCTGCTCCTGGGGGGCCAGGACAAGGGGAGCAGCTACGCCCCCCTGCGCGAGGCGCTCGCGGGCAAGCTGCGGTCCCTGGTGTTCCTGGGCGAAGCCATTCCCCAGCTGGAACGGGACCTGGGCGACCTGCCCCACGTGGCCGTCCAGCCCTTCGACGACGCCGTCGCCGCCGCGCTGGGCCTGGCCCGGGAGGGGGACCAGGTGCTCCTGAGCCCGGCCTGCGCCAGCTTCGACCAGTTCCGGAACTTCGAGGAGCGGGGGGAGCACTTCGAGGCGCTGATCCGCGACTGGGCCAAGGCCTGACATGGACGCCGCGGCCGAAGTGCGGTACCTCTCCCTGGCCGGCCCCGGGCCCCGGGCCGGGCGGATCCTCGTGGTGGACGCGGACCGCCAGCGCCTCGGCCTCCTGGAGGAGGGCCGCCTGAAGGCGGAGTACCGCATCTCCACGGGCGCCGCGGGCATCGGCGGCGAGGACGGCTCCTTCCGCACGCCTCCGGGCTGGCACCGCATCCACGCCCGCATCGGGGAAGGGGCCCCCGCCGGCGCCGTCTTCCGGGAGCGGGTGGCCACCGGCGCCGTCTGGGAGGGCGAACCCCTGGGGGAGGACCTGATCCTCGGCCGGATCCTCACCCTGGACGGCCTGGAGCCGGGGGTGAACCGGGGCCCCGGCGTGGATTCCCTGCAGCGCACCATCTACATCCACGGCACGAACCAGCCCGGCCTCCTGGGGACCCCGGCCTCCCACGGGTGCGTGCGCATGGCCTGCGAGGACGTGCTGGAGCTCTTCGACCGGGTGCGGGAGGGGGACCGGGTGCTCATCGCCCGGGGCCCCATGGGCCGCCTCCATTTCGCCGGGGCCGGGGGCAGCGGCATGAGCGCCCTGGCCCAGTTCGCGGTGCGGGAGGGGCCCGTGAGCGGCAGCGACCGCGGCTTCGACCAGGGGCGCAACCCCGGGGGCCGGGCCCTGCTGGAGCAGGCCGGCGTGGCCATCCTCCCCCAGGACGGCTCCGGGGTCCAGGGCGCCGCGGCGGTGGTGTACTCCACCGCCGTGGAGGAGGAGGTGCCCGATATCCGGGAGGCGCGCCGCCTGGGGATCCCCCTCCTCCACCGGTCCGAACTGCTGGCCCACTACGTGGGGCGGTACCGGACCCTGGCCTTCTCGGGCACCAGCGGCAAGTCCACGTCGGTGGCCATGGCCTTCGAGATCCTGCGCGGGGCGGGCCGCGACCCCTCCGTCATCACCGGCGGCGACCTGCGCGCCCTGCGGGCCCAGGGGCTCTTGGGCAACGCCTGGGCCGGGGGCTCGGACCTGCTGGTGATCGAGGCCGACGAGAGCGACGGATCCCTGGTGCGGTACCGCCCCGCCGTGGGCGTCGTCCTGAACCTGCAGAAGGACCACAAGGCCATGGAGGAGGTGGCGGCCATGTTCGCCACCTTCAGGGCCCAGGCGCGGGAGGCCTTCTGCGTGGGGGACGCCCCGAACCTGGAGGCGCTGGCCAAGGACGCCCTGGTGTTCGGGCCGGGGTCCCGGGCGGACCTCCGGTGCGAGAACGTGGAGGAGGGCCCGGAGGGGTGCGCCTTCACGGTGCGGGGCGTGCGGTTCCACGTGCCCGTCCCCGGGCTGCACAACGTGGAGAACGCCCTGGCCGCCATCGCCGGGTGCTTCTCCGTGGGCGTGCCGCTGCCGGCCATGGCCGCGCCGCTGGCGGGCTTCCAGGGCGTCGCCCGGCGTTTCCAGAGCCTGGGCACGGCCCGGGGCGTGGAGGTGGTGGACGATTTCGCCCACAACCCCGCCAAGATCGCCGCCTCCCTTCGCACCGCGCGCCACCGCGGGACCCGCGTGCTGGCGGTGTTCCAGCCCCATGGCTTCGGCCCCCTGCGCTTCCTCCGCAGGGAGTTCGTGGAGGCCTTCGCCCAGGGCCTGCGCCCCGGGGACCGGTTCTGGATGCTGGACGTCTTCTACGCCGGCGGCACCGTCACCCGGGACATCTCCTCGGAGGATGTGGTGGCCGATATCCGCGCCCAGGGGGCCCCGGCCCTCCATGCCCCCTCCCGGGAGGGCCTCGTGGCGACCCTCGCGGCCGAGGCCCGGCCCGGGGATATCGTCCTGATCATGGGCGCTCGCGACCCCTCGCTCACGGACCTGGCCCAGGCCGTGCTGGCGGCGCTCCGGAGCCCTGGGCCCTGACGGGCGATCCCGCGCGTCCGCCGGGGATGCTTTTTTTTCCCCTTGAATCCCATACATCGGCGTTCATCCCTGTTCCGCAGGGCCAGCGACAGGTTGGGCAGGCGCCTCCCGAGCGCGGGTCCGCCGCCCCATCCCTGCCCTGGCCCTGCGGAACAGGGATGAACGCCGATTATTGGGATGAATGGGGAGCCCTTCGTCTGGCGGTGGCGGATAATTTATTTATATTATGCCATGCTCCTCGCCCTGGCCCTCCCCGCGCTCCTCCTCCTGGAATCCCCTCCCCGGCCCTCCCCCCGGAGCCTGGTTGATTTTCGCCTTGATCAACCCCCGGAACCCCGCGTCCAGCCGGCCTGGATCCTCCCCGATCCGCCGGATCCGCCGGTGCCCAAGGGCCGGGACGGTTCGGGGGACATCTGGGGCTACGCCCCCGAGGCTTCCCTCAGCTCCGGTCGCCCAGGGAAAGGACCAGCACCGCGGCGATGACCAGGGCCCCCCCGGCGAGCTGGGGCGCCCGGAGGTGCTCGCCCAGGAGCAGGGCGCCCAGGAGGGCCGCGGCCACGGGCTCCACGGTGCAGGCGATGGAGGCCTGGGTGGCGCTGATGCGGGAGAGGCCTTCCATGACGAGCACGGTGGGCACCACGGTGCCCAGCACCGCCAGGCCCGCCACGCTGGCCCAGGCGCCGGCGCCCAGGGCGGGGTGGATCCCCCCCAGGAAGGGCGCCAGGGCCAGGAAGACCAGGGTGGCGAAGGTGCTGATCCAGAGGGTGGACACCAGGGCGGGGACGCCCCGCTGGAGCCGGGCCCCCAGGAACATGTAGAAGGCGTAGCCCACGGAGCTGGCCAGGCCCAGGGCGACGCCCAGGGGGTCCAGGCGCGTGGCGGGGAAGCCGATGGCCAGGGCGATCCCGCCCAGGGCGAGCACCAGGGCCAGGAGGCCGCCCCTGCCGGGGCGCTCCCCGCGCAGGAGCCAGGCCAGGACCAGGACATGGGCGGGGTAGAGGTAGAGCAGCAGCACCGTCAGGGCCACCGGGATCCGGCGGCTGGACACGAAGAACAGCCCGGCCTCCAGCACGAAAAGGGCGCCCATGAGGGCCAGCCCCCCGAGCCGGGCCCGGGGGAGGCGGACCCCGTGGCGCCGGGGCACCAGGGCCCACAGGAGGAGCGCGGCCAGGGCGAAGCGCAGGGCCAGCGCGGTGGGAACGTCCACCCCCCGGGCGGCGGCGAAGCGGTTGAAGATGCCGATGGAGGCGAAGCTGCAGCCCGCCAGCACCACCAGGAGGATGCCGCCGGTGCGGGCGCGGGCCTCCGCCCTCACCGGGAGCGCATGAGGAGAAGGCCTTCCACCGCGGGGATATCCGCGGGGACGTCCACGCCCAGGCTCAGGTGCGGCGTGCGGGCCACCCCGATGGCCATGCCCGCCGCCAGGGCCCGGAGCTGTTCGAGCATCTCGAGCTTCTCGAGGGGATGGGGGGGCAGGGCGGTGAAGGCGCGCAGGGCCTCGGGCCGGTAGCCGTAGATCCCCAGGTGGCGCAGGTAGGTCTCCAGGTGCTGGGGGCTCAGCCAGGGGCGGAAGTCGGCCAGGAAGAGGGTGCTGTTGCGCAGGTAGGGGATGGGGCTGCGGCTGAAGTAGAGGGCGCGGCTGTGGTCGTCCAGCACCACCTTGACGTTGTTGGGGTTGAAGAGTTCCTCCGCGCTGGTGAAGGGGCAGGCGGCCGTCGCCATGGGCAGGCCCGGGTTCCGCTCCAGGAGGCTCACCACGCCGGCGATGGTGGAAGGGTGCATGGCGGGTTCGTCGCCCTGGATGTTGAGCACCACGTCGAAGGGCTCGCCCAGGGCGTCGTAGGCCGCGGCCACCCGGTCCGTGCCCGAGGGCAGCGCCGGGTCCGTGAGGACCACCCGGCCTCCGAATCCCTCCACCGCCGCGGCGATGCGCGCGTCGTCCGTGGCCACCACCACCGCGTCCACGCCCGGCGCGTCCCGGGCCGCCTCCCAGACCCACTGGATCATGGGCCGCCCGGAAATGAGGGCCAGGGGCTTGCCGGGAAACCGGGAGGCCTGGAATCGGGAAGGAAGGACGGCGAGCGTGCGCATGGGAGCGGCCTTTCGGTGACGGTTTGATCATAGCAAGGCCGAGGCCCCATGGGCTTCCGGGGCCCGATGCCCGCTGCCCAGGAACTCCTGCGTGGAAAATTCGCGGCCGATCACGCACAATCAAGGGTTTGGCTAGCAGGATCAGACACCGGAGGTTCCATTGACTCGAAGGTTCGCCATTCCCGTGGGCATCACCGCGACGGGCCAGCACTACCCCGATCGGATCGTCACCAACGATGAGCTTTCGAAGATGGTCGACACCAGCAACGAGTGGATCCTCTCCCGCACCGGCATCCGCCACCGCCGCTGGGTCGAGCCCGGCACCGGCTCCTCCGACCTGGGCGTGGCCGCCCTGCGCATGGCCCTGGAACGCCGGGGCATGGGCGCCGACGAACTGGACGCCATCATCTGCTGCACCGTGACCCCCGACATGTTCTTCCCGTGCACCGCCGCCCTCATCCAGGACAAGATCGGCGCCTCCAACTGCTTCGGGTTCGACATGAACGCGGCCTGCTCCAGCTTCCTGTTCGGCATGACCACCGGGGCCAGCCTCATCGCCGGCGGCACCGTGAAGAAGGTGGCCGTGGTGGGCTGCGACGTGATGACCTCCATCATGGATCCCACGAACCGCAACACCGCCGTGCTCTTCGGGGACGGCGCGGGCGCCGTGATCCTGGAGCAGGTGGAGGAGGGCCACGGCATCCTGGACTACGAGCACGAGATCGCGGGCTTCGGCGCCCCCTTCCTCTGCATGAAGGCGGGCGGCTCCCTGCGCCCGGCCACCGCGGAGACCGTGGCCAACCGGGAGCACTTCATCCACCAGGACGGCAAGGAGGTCTACAAGAACGCCGTGCGGGAGATGGCCGAAGTGAGCCGGCTCATGCTGGACCGCAACAACATCAGCCCCGCCGACCTGGCCCTGTTCGTGCCCCACCAGGCCAACCTGCGCATCATGGACGCCGCCGCCAAGCGGCTGGAACTCCCCTACGACCGCATGGCCAGCAACATCGCCGAGTACGCCAACACCACCTCCGCCACCCTGCCCACCGCGCTGCACCAGTCCCTGGAGGCCGGGAAGGTCAAGAAGGGCGATCTGATCGTCTTCGCCGCCTTCGGCGCCGGGTTCACCTGGGGCGGGACCCTCATGCGCTGGGCCGTGTGAGGATCATCGCGGGCACCCTCAAGGGCCGGCGCCTGGCGGCCCCGGAGGGATCCCTGGCGGTTCGCCCAACGGCCGACCGTGCCCGGGAGGCCCTCTTCTCCATCCTCCAGAAATGGCCCATGGGCCCCTTCCTGGACCTGTACGCCGGCACCGGCGCGGTGGGCCTGGAGGCCCTGTCCCGGGGGTTCGCCCCGGTGACCCTGGTGGAGAAGGCCCCCGAGGCCCTGAAGTGCCTGAGCGCCAATGCCCGGGGCGCCGATGCCCGGGTCCTGGCCCAGGACGTCCGGCGCCTGGGCCCGGAGGCCTTCTCCGGCCTGGCGGTGGCCTTCGCGGACCCGCCCTACGAGGCGGCCCTGGAGGCCTGGGGCCTCCTGGGATCCCGGATCGCGGGGTGGCTGGCCCCGGACGGGATCCTGGTCTTCGAGGCCGGCGCCGGGACCGCCCTCCCCGCGGCCCCGGGCCTGGAGGAGGTGGAAACCCGCCGGTACGGGGCCGCGGAGTTCCATATCTTCCGCTTGGCGCGCTGAGGTCTGGTTAAACTTCTCGGATGCCGCGGGTATCCATCAAGACCAAGCTGAGCGCCGTCATCAGCATCCTGGTGCTGGCCTTCGGGCTGTTCAACCTGGTCTACATCCCCCTCACCGTCAAGCGCCAGTTCCAGGCCCAGGCGGAAGCCAGCCTGCACATGGTGGCCGAGACCGCCAGCTACGCCCTGGCCTCGGCCATGGAGCACCGCGACCGCACGGAGGTCGCCCGGATCCTGGAGGGCGTCAAGAACATCCCCTCCTTCAGCTTCTCGGTGGTCTTCGACGAGAAGGGCGCGGCCGTGGACGAATCCCCGGCGGCCCCCTCCTGGGTGGCCGCCTATGCCCGCACCGACGGCAGGACCGGCACCCGCCTGCGCGCCTCCGACGGCATCCTGGTGGCGACCTCGCCCATCTTCTTCCGCGGCGCCTCCGGGGACCACGTGGGAACCCTGGTGGTGGGCTTCACCACGGACGAGATCCGGCAGATGGTGCGCGCCAACATCCGCCAGGCGCTCTGGGTGGGCGGCACCGCGGTGGGCGTGGCCATGCTCCTGGGCATCTACCTGGCCAGGCTCTACATCCGTCCCCTGGTCACCCTGACCGAGGCCGTGCAGCAGGTGGCAAGCGGCAACCTCCAGGGCATGGCCGTGGGGGCCACCTCCCACGACGAGCTGGGGGTCCTGGGCCGGAGCTTCGAGGTGATGACCAACAAGCTGAGGATCAGCCGGGACGAGATCGAGCTCCAGAACAAGCTCCTGGAATCCCGCGTCCACGAGCGCACCGGGCAGCTTCTGGAGACCATCTGGGAGCTGGAGGAGATCCGCGCCAACCTGGAAAAGCTCGTGCAGGAGCGCACCCGGGGCCTGGAGCAGTCCCGGGCCGAGCTGAAGGCCTGGGCAGGCACCCTGGAGGAGAAGGTGCAGGAGAAGACCCAGGAGCTCACCGAGGTCAACGACAGCCTCCTGGTGAGCCTCCAGCGGCTTCAGGAACTGGACCGCATCAAGAGCGAATTCCTCGCCAACATGAGCCACGAGCTGCGCACCCCGCTCAACGCCGTCATCGGCTTCTCGGGCCTGCTCCTGCAGGAGGGGGAGGGGAGGATCCCTCCGGACGTGAAGATGGACCTGGGCATCATCCACCAGAACGGCCGCAACCTCCTGGGCATGATCGACTCCATCCTTGACCTTTCCAAGATCGAGGCGGGCCGGTTCGAGCTGGACCTGGTCCCCATGGACCCGGGGCCGGCCCTGGACGAGGTGGCCGCCATGGCCACGGGCCTGATCGCGAACCGCCCCATCGCCTTCACCGTCGAGGTCCTGGGCGGGCCCTTCCGGATCCTGGGGGACACCGCCCGCTTCCGGCAGGTGGTCACCAACCTGGTGGGCAACGCCATCAAGTTCACCGCGCAGGGTTCCGTGGGGGTGCGCATGGAGCGCGCCGGGGACCGCCTGCGCATCGCCATCCGGGACACGGGCATCGGCATGAACGAGGACGAGATCCAGAGGCTCTTCAGGCCCTTCCAGCAGGTCGACGGCAGCATCACGCGCCGCTTCGGCGGCACGGGCCTGGGCCTCGCCCTCTCCCAGCGCCTGGCCATGGCCATGGACGGAAGGATCACCGTTGAAAGCGAAAAGGGCAGGGGGAGCACCTTCACGGTGGACCTTCCGCTCCTGCCGGAGGCCCACCCATGACCGCGCCCAGGATCCTCTGCATCGAGGACAACTTCGTGAACTGGAGGCTGGTGCAGCGCCTGCTCACCCAGGCCGGCTACGACATGCACTGGGCCGAGGAGGGCCTCAAGGGCTTCGAGCTGGCCCGGGAGCTCAAGCCCGCCCTGGTGCTCCTGGACATCAACCTCCCGGGCCTGTCGGGGTTCGAGGTGGCCACCAAGTTCAAGCACGATCCCGAGCTCAAGGCGGTGCCCCTGGTGGCCCTCACCGCCAAGACCCAGAAGGCCGAGCGCGAAACGGCCCTGGTGGCCGGCTGCGACGGATTCATCCCCAAGCCCCTGGACCCCTTCACTTTCGTCGACCAGGTGGGGGCCTTCCTCCAGGGCCGCCGGGAGGAGCTGGAGAAGGCCCTGGAGGCCCCGGCCCTGCGCCAGTTCAACGTCCAGATGCTCGAGCACCTGGAGCTGCAGCTCAAGGAGGCCCAGGAGGCCAACCGCAAGCTCACCGAGGCCCGGGCCGCGCTGGAACAGCGCAGCGGCAGCCTCTCGCGGCTCCTGGCCCTGAGCCGCGAGATCCTCACGGAGCACGACCCCAGGACCCTCCTCCTGCGCATCCTCTCCGAAGTGCGGGCCGAGGTGGGCGCCACGGGCCTCACGGCGTACCGGCTGCACACCAGCGGCAGCTACTACGACGGCGTCCGCTGGAACGGGGAGACCTTCGACGCCCTGCCGGTGCTTCCCCTCGGCCACACCTTCGTGGTGCGGGCCTGGTCCATGGGGGCCGCGGGCATCCTCCACGGGGAAGCCCTGCGGAGCAGCCGCCTCTGGGAGGAGGGGCTGGACCTGGGCCTCTGGCCGCCCATGGGCAACGTGGCCCTGGTGGTGCTCCGCACCCACCAGGACGGGCAGGAGATCGCCGGCTTCTGGATCCTCAGCCGCCCCGCGGACCGGCCCTTCCTGGCCCAGGAGCTGGAAATGGCCACCCTCCATGCCAGCATCGCCCTGGTGAGCCTGGAGAACGCCGAGCTCATCGAGAACCTCAACAACAGCACCCGGGCCCTGGCCTCGAGCTACGAGCGCATCGAAGGCGCCTACCAGGACCTCCAGAACGCCCGGGCCGACCTGAACCGCCGGGACCGGCAGGCCCTCCTGGGCGACCTGTTCACCAAGATCGCCCAGCGCCTGGAGGCCCCCGTGCAGAGCCTGCACCAGCAGAGCCAGGTGCTGGACCACCTCCCCGCCCCCGACGGCAACGGCCTGCCCGAGGCCCACCCCCGGGCCCTGGCCGAGATCCGGGAGGCCGTGTCCAAGATCGACGGCCTCCTGAAGGCCCTGCTGAGGCGGGTGGGCCGGGAAGCCCCCAGCAAGCCCGAGTGGCTGGACCTCCACGACCTCATCCAGCAGGAACTGGAGCTGCTCCAGGCCGAGGGCGTCATCCCCGCCGAGGTGGAGGTCGTCCAGGACCTCCGGGCCCGGGTGCCCCTCATCTACGGCGTGTACGGGGACTTCGCCAGCACCCTGCTCAACGTGGTGCACCACGCCCTGGGCGGACCGACCCCGTCCCCGGTCCTCGCCATCCGGTCCACCCGCACCGAGGAGGCCTTCCTCCTCCAGGTCAACGACGAGGGCGGCGCCATCCCTCCCTCCGAACTGGAAATGGCCTTCGAGCCCTTCTCGGGCCTCCACCAGCAGGCCGTGATGGGCGTCCGGAGCCCCGGCGAAGGCCTGGCCGTGTGCAGGCAGCTCCTGGCCGCCTACCAGGGCGAAGTGGACCTCATAAACCTCGGCGAAGGCACCTCCCTGACGCTGAAGATACCCCTCCGCTAGGGGGGGGGGCGGCCCTTGGGGCGTTCGGCTTTGACGGTCCTTCCCTGCCGGGGGCCGCGGGCCGTCACGGACCGGTTCCACCCGTCCATTGCGACCCACCGGGGTCCCGACCCCTTGCGCCGACCCATCGGTAGCGCCAGCAGCAAGCTGCTGCTGGCGCTTGCCGTCATCCGATGGGGTCAGGTGGATGAGGAAGTGGGGCGCGCGGACTCCCGGCAATCGTACGGGCCGTGCGCTGAAGGAGTGCCTCCCACGTTCTCGACCAGCTTAGGTCATTGGATAACGGCAAGCGCCAGCAGCAGCTTGCTGCTGGCGCTACCGATGGGTCGGCGCAAGGTGTTGGGACACCGGTGGGTCGCGGTTTACCGGTGGGACCGGGCGGTGACGGTCCGCGGCCGCCGGCAGGCAGGCTTGGGCGGGACAGAAGGGCCCAGGTGCGCCGAGGGCCCCGGCCAAGGGGAGGCCGGGGCCCTCGGTGGCGGGGTGGCTACTTGAGTTCCTTGAGGAATTCCTTGACCTCGCCGGCCTTCTTGCCGGTGGGGGCGATTTCCATGTACTTCTTGAAGGCTTCCTTGGCGGCCTTGGGGTTCTCCAGGCTGAACTCCACCACGCCCAGCAGCCAGTAGCTGTCGGCGAACTTGGGGTCGGTCGCGATGGCCTTGGTGACGAAGGCCTTGGCTTCCTTGAACTTGCTGGCGTTGAAGGCGGCGACGCCGTCGTTGTAGGCCAGTTCGGGGCGGGGGCCCATGATGGCGTCGATGGCGGCCTGGTAGGTCTTGACGCCCTCGGCGTCGTTCTTCACCTTGGCGATGTCCAGGAGGGCCACGAGGATGCGCTGGTCCTTGGGGTTGCGCTTGTAGGCGTTCACCAGGTAGGGCTCGGCCTTGAGCATCTGGGCCTGCTGGGTGGGGTCGGCCTTGCCGGTCTCGTAGAGGGTTATGCCCAGGACCCGCTCCACCGTGGGGAGGTTCTTTTCGATGGTGGCCCGGGACTCGGCGTCCTTGAGGTCCACCAGGGCCTGGTTGAAGTCGGCCAGGGCGGAGGTGACCAGGGGCAGGGCCTCCGCGTAGTTCTGGGCGTTGTAGAGTTCAACCGCGGCGTTGAAGGAGGCGGACGCGGCCATGGACTTGCCTTCGCCGGGGGGCAGGTTGGCGAGGTTCGCCTTGAGGGCCTCGTCCGAGGCCTGCTGGGGGGTGAGCAGGACGATATTGATGGTGGTGATGTCCGCGAGCTTGACCTTCAGATTCTGCTTCTGGGTCTGGTAGCCGGGGGCCGAAACGGAGAAGGTGAAGTCCTTGGGTTCAAGGCCCACCTGCAGGTAGGTGCCCTTTTCGTCCGTTTTGATCTCCTTGGTCCAGTTGATGTCGGAGCGGCTCATGGTGATGATGGCCCCGGCCACGGGCTTGCCTTCCTTGTTGGTGACCTTGCCGCCGATCCGGCCGGTGCTTTCGGCCGCCAGCGTCAGGCAGACCGCAGGGATCATGATGGCCGTAATGAGGTTTCGCATATTGCCTCCGAATAACCCCATGGTCCCATTTATGCAAGGGTTTGAGAAGTGGGCCGGAGGTGAACTGTGATACGCTGCCTTCAACCCACGGAGTGACCATGATTGCAACGGTTACACGGTCGTCCACGCACGCGTTGGAATCCGTGACCGCCAGAATGCTCAGCGCAGTGATAAATGCTTCAAATAAAAGCGTTAGAGTTCTCCTGGGCGTCCTTCTCCTGGTGATGGCCGGCGGCCTGTGCGCTGCCGTCCCCGAGCCCGCCCCCCGGGTCCACCAGGACCTGCTCCCCGCCGTGGCCCTGAGCCACTGCGCGGAGCGGCTCAAGCCCGCCTTCCGTTCCGGGGACCCCGCCGCCATCCAGGCCGCGGTCCAGGACGTGGAGCTTCTGCGCCGGACCTACGGAACCCTGGACGTGCTGCCCCTGGTGGAGGCCATGGCCATCTACGCCCGGGACCTGGGCGCCCAGGGCGAGCCGGCCCTGGGCCTGAAGGTGGTCGACACCGTGGAACGCTGGGCGCCCCGGTACCCGACCCTCCTGGGCACCCGGGTCATCCTCATGCGCCAGCAGGGCCCCCAGGGGTACCTGTGGAGCATCGCCGACGTGCTGGAGCTGACCCGGCTCCGCCTGGCCAATCCCTACCACCGCTGGCTTTGGGCCGTCCAGCACCTGGCCTGGGTGCGGCTCATGGCCACCCTGCTCCTGTGGGGATTCGCCCTCACCCTGGCCATCCGGTACCGCCGGGTGTTCCGCAACATCTGGGAGGAGCCGCTGCGGCGCGGCGCCATGAACCCGCACGTGATGGCGCTCCTGGGGGCCTTCCTGATCACGCTGCCGGTGATCTTCGGCCTGGACCCCGGCATCGTCGCCATGGTCTGGCTCTGGCTGCTGGCGCCCTTCCTCCTGCCCCTGGAGATCCGGGCGACCCTCCTGATCCTCCTGCTGCAGCTGGTCCATCCGGCCCTGTCCCTCCTGGAGCCCATGGCCGCCGTGCGGCCCAGCCCCAGCATCGTGACCCTCCAGCTGCGGCCCCAGGCCCAGACGGGAATGGAACATGCCCTGTCCCTCCTGCCCCAGGACGACCGCACCTTCCTGGAGGGCTGGCGCCAGCTGCAGTTCCAGGAATGGTCCCGGGCCCTGGCCACCTTCGGGTCCCTGCGCAAGACCCATCCCGACCGCGCCGAGGTCCTCAACAACCTGGGCGTGGCCAAATACCAGCTGGGCGACCTCACCGGGGCCCAGGCCTGCTTCGACGAGGCCGCCCTCCTGGGGCCGGACCGGGGCGAAATCCTCCTGAACCAGAGCGTGGTGGCCTTCCGGCAGATGGACGGGCCCCTGGGCTTCGCCAAGCAGGAGGATGCCAGGCGGATCGCCCCGGACACCTTCAACCGGATCCTGGCCGCCAATCAGGCCCGCAACGACCAGCGCACCTTCGCCCTCCCCCTTCCGGACAACCCGGCCCGGGTGGCCGTCCTGGCCAGTGCCCAGGAGGCGCCCGCCGACCGAGGGCCTGGCCGCGCCCGGGACCTGCTCCTGATCTTCAACTTCTGCCTTCCCATCGCGGCCGCGGTGGCCTTCTATTTCCGCCTCAAGAAGAGCATCAGCGAGGCGCACCCGTCCCAGTGCACCCGGTGCGGCGACCCCTTCCACACCACCGACAGCCCGGATGCCTTCGTGTGCTCCAAGTGCCATCACCTCTTCGTGCTCAAGGACGGGCTCCACGGGGAGAGCCGCAAGCGGAAGGTGGAGGAGGTGGGATCCTTCCAGTCCGCCCAGCGCTGGCTGCACCGGAGCCTCATCCTGCTGCTGCCCGGGGCGGACCTGGTGCTCATCGGGGAGACCCGGGAGGGCCTGCTGGAGTATTCCTTCCTGTGCTTCGCCCTGGGCGTCGTTCTCGCCACGGGGCGGTCCGTGCGCTACTCCGGGGAGGTTCTGCCGGATCCGGCTTCCATCTGGATGCCCCTGGGGCTTATGCTGCTGGCGGTGCTGTTTCTTCGCTCCTGGTTGAAGCTCCTGCCGAGAAGGGGATAGGCGAATGGCTCTGGAAGGCTCGCTCCGCGATTTCGATCTCTTTTCCCTGTTCAACATGATCAAGACCCAGGGGAAGAGCGGGACCCTGGTGCTCTCCCGCGCCCAGGAGTTCGTGAAGATCTTCTTCGACCAGGGGGAGATCGTCGGCTGCGATTCCAACCAGGTGCGCATGGAGGACCGGGTGGGCGCCATGCTGGTGCGCCTGGGGCGGCTTTCGGGCGAAGAGCTCATGGCCATGATCCACCGCCAGCGCCAGACCCTCAAGCGCATGGGCACCCTCCTCCTGGAATCGGGCCGGGTTTCGCCCCAGGATCTCCAGGACGCCCTGTTCAACCAGGCCATGTCCATCATCTACCGCACCTTCCGGTGGGTGGAGGGGGACTACCGCTTCGATTCCATCCTGCCCCAGGAGCTGGACCGGGAGAATTTCCCCGCCATCCCGGTGGACACCGTCCTCATGGAGGCGGCGCGGATCATGGACGAGTGGCCCGAGGTCCAGCGCCGCCTCCCCGACAACGGCCTCCCGCTGCGCAAGACCGCCTACGGCGCGGGCCTGAACCTGGACATCGACAAGGACCTCTCCCAGGTGCTGGACGGCGCGTCCATGAACGTGGAGGGCTCGGGCCTCACCCACGAGCAGGAGACGGTGCTCACCTACTTCTCCAGCTCCACCAGCATCCAGAACGTGCTCCAGATCAGCCGCTACGACGAGCTGGACACCTGCAAGATGATCGCCCAGCTCCTGGAGGCCGGGATCCTGGAGGTCTCGTCGGAGGCCGAGGAGCGCAAGCCCTCCGTGTGGGTCCTGCCCCCCGCCATGATGGGCCGGGAGGCCGCTCCCCCCCAGGGCCCGTCCTGGCTGTTCTGGCCCGCCGTGGTCCTCTTCCTGGCGTTCCCCCTGGCCTTCTACGTGCCCCATTCCAGGGCCTCCGCCAACCAGGGCCTGGCCAGCCTCCAGCGCGCCGATGTGCAGGTGTCCACGGACCCCGCCACCATGGCCCGCCAGGTGTGGGCCTTCCGCATGGCCTCCCCCGCCGACGGCGGCCGGAAGCTGGCGGAATCCCTGGGCATCGCCCTGGATCCCCACCTGGTCATCCCGGATCTCAGCCGGCAGCCCAATCCGTTGGTGCCCACGCCCCAGGACAAGGACCTGGATCCCGCGCCGGCCACCTAGGATGCGTTTCGCCGCAAACCCTTCGCCCCGCCTGGAACTCTTCCAGGATCCCGACGCCTTCCTCCAGCTCGCGCTGGTCAGACTGGACCTCCTGTTCGAGGCCGATCCGGCGCGGCGCAAGCAGCTTCGGGAACTGGAACAGGTGCTTGAAGGGCTGGAGTGGGATTGGCCCCTTCCGCCCGCCCAGCGCATCCGCAGGCACAGGCCCCTGGACCTGGGGGACGTATTCCGGAAATCCGTGGAACTGACCGCCAGCGACATCCCGGGCCGGTTCCGCCACGCCCCTGGAACCCGCACCCAAAGCTAATAAGGCGTCATTTTTTTCTTTTCCCAGCGCCCCAGCGAGCCCTCTGCGCCCCAGCGTTTGATCCTTTCCTGGAATTCCCGGCGCGATTGTAACAATCGCGCCGGGGGAACCTAGAAAAAATCAAACGCTGGGGCGCAGAGGGCTCGCTGGGGCGCTGGGAAAAGCAGGATCTTTTACACGGTCAGAATGGTCCTACTCCGGTTCGATCACATCCAGCCGCGGCTTGCGGGGACGGGCGAACCAGGCCACCAGGACGGAGACGAAATAGAGGGCCTCCAGCACCACCCCGAAGAAGATCGTCGTGACGATGACGTCGCCCGGGGTCAGGAAGGCGCTGATGGTGAAGATGGCCACCGTGGCGTGGCGCCAGTACTTCAGCAGCCAGGTGGCGGTGACCAGGCGGAAGCGCGCCAGGAAGAACACCAGCACCGGCAGCTCGAACATGAGGCCCGTGCCCACCACCGTGTAGATGAAGAGGTCCAGGTAGTCCTCCAGGTGCAGGTTGGTGCGCAGTCCGGCCTGCATGGCCTCCTTGAAGAGGATGTCCCCCAGGAAGGCGAAGGCGTTCCAGTAGGCGAAGGCGGCCCCCCCCAGGAAGCAGCCGGTGGTCACCAGGACGAAGGGGATCGCGAAGCGCCGCTCGCGGCTGTAGAGCCCGGGCTTGATGAAGCCCCAGATCTGGCCGAAGAGGAAGGGCGCCGCCACGAAGATCGCGGCCCACACGGCCAGCCTCATGAGGGAGAAGAAGGGCTCCGTGAGGCTGGTGTAGGCGAAGGGATCGAAGACCGTGGGGATCGGCAGGTGGGCGGCCTGGGCCTGGGCGATGGCGTGCTTCTTGAACGTTTCCATGAAGGGCTTCTGGGCCCATACCATGAGCCGGAAACGGAAGAAGTAGGTCAGGGCGAAGGCCCCCGCGACGATGAGCAGGCTGCGGATGAGCCGCACCCGCAGCTCGTGCAGGTGCTCCCAGAAGGACATCTGGTTGGGTGGCGTTTCGGGTGTCGTCATGAAGGGGAGGTCGGGCGCCCCGAGCTATTTCTTCTCGGACGGGTTGCTGCCGACGTCCTCCTTGACGGAGTCGGTGATCTCGCGGCTGGCCTTCTTGAACTCCTGGATCCCCTTGCCCAGAGCCTTGCCCAGTTCGGGCAGCTTGGAGGGGCCGAAGAAGATCAGCAGCAGGATGCCGATCAGAAGCATTTCCGTCAAACCGAGATTGCCCATGGGTCCTTCTCCTTGATCTGGTCAGAGGCTTCGAGGCGCCAACGCGGACCTGAGGCCATCGTCAGGTTGGCACGATTCGGCGCCTTAGGGGTAAGTTTATGCCTGGGAAACGGTTACGCGGCCGATGGAATGGTAGGTCCAGCCCGCGGCCTTCATGGCCTCCGGCCGGAACAGGTTCCGTCCGTCGAACATCACCTTGGCCTTCAGGAGGCCGCCCACCTTCTCCAGGTCCGCGGCGGCGTACTGGGGCCACTCGGTGGCGATGAGCAGGGCGTCGGCGCCCCTGCAGGCCTCCATGAAGTCCGCGGCGTACTCCACCCGGTCCCCCAGCTTGGCCTTGACGTTCTCCATGGCCTCGAAGTCGTGCACCACGACCCGGGCGCCCAGGGACGCGAGGCTGTCGATGAGCTCCATGCTCATGGCCTCGCGGATGTCGTCCGTGTGGGCCTTGAAGGCCAGGCCCCACAGGGCGAACCTGCGCCCCGCCAGCGGCGCGGGGGCCCCCGAGGCGCAATCGTAGTGGGCGCGCACCTTCAGGGCCAGCACCTGCTTCTGGTGGCGGTTGGCCTCCACCGTGGCTTCCAGGGCCCGCAGGGGATGGGCGTTCTCCCGGCCCACCTTCAGGAGGGCCTGGAGGTCCTTGGGGAAGCAGCTTCCGCCGAATCCGGGGCCGGGGTTCAGGAAGAATTTCCCGATGCGGTGGTCGCTGCCGATGCCCTGCTTGACGAAATCCACGTCCGCGCCCACCTTCTCGCACAGGCCGGCGATCTCGTTGATGAAGCTGATGCGCAGCGCGAGCATGGCGTTGGCGGCGTACTTGGTCAGTTCGGCGCTGGGGGGGTCCATGCGGAGCCACTGGCCGCCGCTGGCCTCCAGGAATTTCCCGTAGAGCCCCTTCATCACGGCGGCGGCATGATCCGTCCTGCAGCCCACCACGACCCGGTCGGGCCGGATGAAATCGTCGATGGCGCATCCCTCGCGCAGGAATTCGGGATTGGACACCACCTCGAAGGGGCGGTCCGTCTTGGCCGCGATGGCCGCGTGCACCCGGGCCGCGGTGCCCACGGGGACGGTGCTCTTGTCCACCACCACGAGGGGCTTGGCGTCCAGGGGGCGCAGGGCCATGGCCGATCCGATGGCGCCGGCCACCGAGAGCACGTACTGCAGGTCCGCGCTGCCGTCCTCGCTCTGGGGCGTGCCCACGCAGATGAAGGCGGCGTCGGCCGCGGCGATGCCGTCGCTGAGATCGAGGCTGAAGGCCAGGGAACCCGAGGCCTGGTGCCGCGCCAGGAGCTCGTCCAGGCCCGGCTCGTAGATGGGGGAGACGCCTTCGCGGATCTTGGCGATCTTGCCCGCGTCGTTGTCGATGCCCAGCACGCGGTGCCCGGCTTCCGCGAAGCCGGCCGCGGCCACAAGGCCCACATATCCAGTGCCGATGACCAGGATCTGCATTCTCTTCCTCTCGCTGTGTGACGGTGTCGCGCAGGGGCGCACCCCTTCAAGTGTATCCGTTGCCCAACTGGAGCGCGAGCCTTGGTAGAATCACCTGCGAAGGAGGAATCATGGCTTACATGGGCCTGATGGCAGGACAGGGTGTCAACCTTTGGGAAGTGGTGCTCCACGCCGGCACCGTGGCCCGGGTCGTGCTGCTGATCCTGGGGGCCTTCTCCATCACCAGCTGGGTCATCATCGTGCAGAAGGCGATCCTGCTCAGCCGCAGCAAGGGCGTCACCGACAGCTTCCGGGCCGTGTTCCGCAAGACCACCAATTGGGGCGAGCTCAAGGGCCGCGCCGGCGAATTCACCATGAGCCCCCTGGTGGGGCTTTTCACCGCGGGCTTTTCCGAAGTGAACTACCAGCTGCGCCCCGCGCCGGGCCCCGCCGGCCAGAAACCCCAGATCAAGAGCATGGAGGCCGTGGAGCGCTGCCTCCAGCGGGCCTCGGTGGTGGAGATGGGCCGAATGGAGAACTACCTGGGCATCCTGGCCACCATCGCGGCCGTGAGCCCCTTCGTGGGCCTGTTCGGGACGGTGTGGGGCATCATCGACGCCTTCCACGGCATCGGCACGGCGGGCAACGCCAGCCTCGCCACGGTGGCCCCCGGCATCTCCGAGGCCCTGGTGGCCACGGCCCTGGGCCTGGTGGCCGCCATCCCCGCCCTGATGGCCTACAACTTCTTCCAGGGCCAGCTCAAGCACTGGCAGACGGAGCTGGACGACTTCTCCCTGGAATTCATCGGCGTCTCCGAACGCAACTTCACCTGATGACCTGCGGCCCGCGCACCCCCGTCTTCTGGCAGCGCCAGCCCGGGCTGCCCCGGCCGGTCCTTGGTTTCCTGCGCTCCCGCCTGGAGGCGGCCCTGGCCGACCCCGCGGACCGGGCGCTCCTGGCCTGGCCCACGGTCCTGGGCGCGCCCCGGGTGCGGGAGGAATTCCCCGGGGGCCTCCCCGAGGCCGAGCTGCTGGCCCGGGCCGCCGCCATGCTGCCCCAGGAGGATCCGGAGCGGGCCTGGCGGGACGTCCTGGCCCGCTTCCCGGACACCGCCGACCGCGGTCCGGGGGGCTGGGTCCCCCACCGCATCTGGGATCCCCTCTCCTCCCTGGTGAGCCTGCGCAGCGGCGTGACCCTCCTGGCCCTCCTGGGCCTGCCCGGAGGCGACCGGTATCCGCTGGCCGCGGGGGTGTCCCTGTTCAACGCGGCGCTCTTCCACGAGTGCCACGACGCCCTGGAGCCCCTGTGGCTGGAGGCCGAGGGGCCCCTGCGCGGCGGCCTCCAGGGCCTCATCCTCATGGCCGCCGGCCACCACCACCTGCAGGTGCAGAACGCCCCGGGCATGGCCGGCCTCCTGGAGGACGCGGTGGAGGCCCTGGGCGGCGGGGACGCGCTGGCTACCCCCTGGGGCACCGTTTCGTACGGGGCCGCCCTGGACCTGGTGCGGGAGCGGCTGGCGGCCCTGGACGACGAATTCGGCGAGCGGGCCGAGGAACCCCCCTGGGAACGGTTGTGGGCCCTCGACCGGCCGGAATGGGAGCTGACGTGATCACCTGCGACGTACTGGTTCTGGGCGGCGGCATCGCCGGGTGTTCGGCGGCGCTGCGGGCCGCGGAACTGGGCGCCGACGTGGTGGTGGTGGCCAAGGATTCCCTGGGGGAGTCCAACACGGCCTACGCCCAGGGCGGCATCATCGGCATGCCGCCCCCGGACGCCCACGATTCCGCCGAGCTGCTCGCCTCGGACGTGGAGGCCGCCGGCGCCGGGCTCTGCAAGCCCGAGGCCGTGGCCCTGCTGGCCGAGCAGGGACCCATCCTCTGCCGGGAATTCCTCTGGAAGCAGGTGGGGGTGGACTTCGACCACACCGGCGCCCTGGAGCCCGAGCCCACCGCCGAGGCCGCCCACAGCGCGAGGCGCATCTGGCACGTGAAGGACGCCACGGGCCGCGCCATCCAGACCGCCCTCACCGCCAAGGTGCGCGCCCATCCCCGGATCCGCATCTTCGAGAGCCACTCCCTGGTGGACCTGCTCACGGTGCCCCACCACAGCCGCGACCCCCGGCGGGTCTACGACCCCATCCAGGTGTGGGGCGCCTACGGCCTGGCCCCGGACGGCCAGGTGCGCATGTGCCTGGCCCGGCGCACCATCCTGGCCACGGGCGGCCTGGGCTACCTCTACCTCCACACCAGCAACCCCGCCTCCGCCACCGGGGACGGCCTGGCCGCGGCGTACCGGGCCTCGGCCCGCATCGTGAACTGCGAGTACGTGCAGTTCCACCCCACCACCCTCTACGTCCCCGGACGGCCCCGGACCCTGCTCACCGAGGCCCTGCGCGGCGAGGGCGCCCACCTGGTCAACGGCGCGGGGGAGCGCTTCATGTCGAAGTACGCGCCCGAAGGGCTGGAGCTGGCCCCCCGGGACGTGGTGAGCCGGGCCATCTTCCAGGAGATGGCCGCCACGGGCGAGCCCTGCATGTACCTGGACCTGGAGCCCCTCAAGGCCCGCCTGGACCTGGAGGCGCGGTTCCCCACGGTGCTGGCCACCTGCCGCAAGGCGGGCCTGGAGCCCCTGGCCCAGCCCATCCCCGTGGTGCCCGCCGCCCACTACTTCTGCGGCGGCGTGGCGGTGGACCTGGACGGCAGGGCCAGCCTCCCGGGGCTCTTCGCCGTGGGCGAGGTGTCCTGCACCGGGGTGCACGGGGCCAACCGCCTCGCCTCCTCCTCCCTCCTGGAGGGCCTGGTGTGGGGCTACCGCGCCGGCGAGGCCTGCGCCACGGAAAGCCGCGACACCGCGCTGCCGGACCCGGATTCCCTGGAGGCCTGGAAGCCCGTGCCCCCGGGCCCCGAGCCCGACCCGCTCCTGATCGAGCAGGACTGGACCAGCATCCGCACCACCCTCTGGAACTACGCGGGCATCGTGCGCACCCGGGACCGGCTCCTGCGGGGCAGGGGCGACATGGGCTACCTCTACCACCGCATCGAGGCCTTCTACCGCGCGGCGCCCCTGTCCCGGAGCCTGCTGGAGCTGCGCAACGGCATCCTCTGCGCGCGGCTCATCTTCAAGGCGGCGCTGCAGAACCCCGAATCCCGGGGCTGCCACTACCGTCTGGACTGAACCGGGTTTCCTTGGTTTACTGGAGGATCAACCCTGGGGTCCTCGGGTGGACCCCCTTAGCGCACGAGGGCGCCGTGGCCGACTCGACCAGGAAACGCTATACCGTTTTTCTTCCCCGCACCGATTTCCCCATGAAGGCGGATCTCCCCCAGCGGGAACCCAAGCGGCTCGAGAAGTGGAAGGCCGAAGGCCTCTACGCCCGGGTCGAGGCCCGCAGGAGGGCCGACAACGCCGCCGGCAGGGGCAAGGGCCGCAGGATCCTCCACGACGGCCCCCCCTACGCCAACGGCGCCATCCACATCGGCCACGCCCTCAACAAGATCCTCAAGGACATGGTGGTCAAGTCCCTGTGGCTGGACGGGTACGAATCCCCGTACATCCCCGGCTGGGACTGCCACGGCCTTCCCATCGAGCACGCCGTGGAGCGCGACCTGGGCCCCAAGCGCCGGGAGATGAGCCGCGCCGATTTCCTGGCCCGGTGCCGGGTCTACGCCCAGAAGTGGATCGATTCCCAGCGCACCGGCTTCCAGCGCCTGGGCGTCCTGGGCGTCTGGGAGGATCCCTACGTCACCATGCAGCCCCGCTACGAGGCCGACGTGGTGCGGCTCCTGGCCAGGCTCTTCGAGTGCGGGGCCGTCACCCGCAAGCTCAAGGTGGTGCACTGGAGCTACGGCGCCCGCACCGCCCTGGCCGAGGCCGAGGTGGAGTACGCCGACAAGACCAGTCCCGCGATCACCGTGGCCTTCCCGGTGCCCGACGCCGAGGCCCGGCGCATGAACCTGCCCACGCCCCTGGACCTGCCCATCTGGACCACCACCCCCTGGACCCTGCCCAGCAACCTCGCCATCGCCATGCACCCGGAAATGGAGTACGCCGTGGTGCAGGCCGGGGAGCGCCACTACCTGGTGGCCGTGGCCCTCCAGGAGGACTTCCAGCGCCGCCTGGGCCTGCCCTTCCACGTGAAGGAGATCCGCAAGGGCAAGGCCTTCCAGAGCCTCAAGGCCCGCCACGCCTGGCTGGACCGCGAAAGCCCGGTGCTGCTCGCCGACTACGTCACCGCCGACACCGGCACGGGCCTGGTGCACACGGCCCCCGACCACGGCGTGGACGACTTCAACCTCGCCCACCACCTGGGCCTCCTGCAGCTGGTGGGTCCCGACGGGCGCTTCACGGCCGAGGTGAACGACCCCGAGCTGGAAGGCAAGAACATCTTCGACACCAATGCCCTGGTGGTGGAGCGCCTGCGCAGCTCCGGCGCCCTCCTCCACGACGAGATGCTCACCCACAGCTACCCCCACTGCTGGCGCACCAAGACGCCCATCTTCTTCCGGGCGACGGAACAGTGGTTCATCACCATGGACGACGAGCTCACCGGCAAGGGCAAGACGCTCCGCGAGCTGGGCCTGGAGGGCGTGGACAGCACCCGCTGGGTCCCCGCCCAGGGCCGCAACCGCATCCACGCCATGATCGCGGGACGCCCGGACTGGTGCATCTCCCGCCAGCGCGCCTGGGGCACGCCCCTGACCGTGCTGCGCTGCACCGAGTGCGGCGAGCCCCTGGCCACCGCCGACATCTTCGCCAAGGCCGCCGCGGCCATCGAGGCCGGCGGCGTGGAGGCCTGGGCCGACCTGCCCCTGGAGCAGCTCAAGCCCGCGGGCGCCGTGTGCGCCAAGTGCGGCGCCGACGCCTTCGCCAAGGAGACCGACATCCTGGACGTGTGGATCGACTCCGGCGTCAGCGCCGCCGTCGTGTGCGACACCCATCCCGAGCTGAGCCGCGAGGACTACGGCAAGTTCATCTACCTGGAGGGCTCGGACCAGCACCGGGGCTGGTTCCACTCCTCGCTGCTCTTCAACCTCGCGGCCACGGGCGACAAGCCCTACGACACCGTCGTCACCCACGGCTTCGTGCTCGACGGCAAGGGCCAGAAGATGAGCAAGAGCCTGGGCAACACCGTGACCCCCGAGGAGATCATGAAGACCCTGGGGGCCGACATCCTCCGGTGGTGGACGGCCTCCGTGGACTACAACGAGGACGTGCGCATCTCCAAGGAGATCCTGGAGCGCTCCGCCGACGCCTACCGGAAGATCCGCAACACCCTGCGCTTCCTCCTGGGCGCCCTGGCGGATTTCGATCCCGCCGTCGACGCGGTGCCCGAAAAGGACTTCTCGCCCCTGGACGCCTGGGTGTGGGGGGCCTTCGGCGACATGGCCGACCAGGTCACCGACGCCTTCCGGCACTACCGTTTCATGGACGCCGCCCAGGCCCTGCACGCCTTCTGCCAGTTGGAACTCTCCGGCCAGTACTTCGAGATCATCAAGGACCGCCTGTACTGCGACGCCCCCGGCTCCGCCCGGCGCAGGAGCTGCCGCACCCTGTGCTGGAAGCTCGCCCAGGGCCTCTCGGCCCTCCTGGCGCCCATCCTCACCTTCACAGCCGACGAGGTGTGGGAGAACATCCCCGGCACCACGGATTCGGTCTTCGAGCAGCGCTTCCCCCAGGGCACGCCCCACCCGGCGTCGGCCGACTGGAACCGCTTCTGGGAGATCCGCCAGGCCGTGCACGCCGCCATGGAGCCCCACCGGGCCGCCAAGACCATCGGCACCAGCCTGGACGCCCAGGTCACCCTGCGGCTTCCCGACGCCGACCTGGCCCTCCTGGGGCGCCTGGGCGAGGATCCCCAGGACCTCCTGGTCATCGGCGGCCTCGAGCTGCAGTCCGCCCCCGACCTCGAGGTGGCCGTCGCCGCCCACGCCGGCGTCAAGTGCCCCCGCTGCTGGAACCACAAGGGCGGTGCAGGGCAGGGCGAGGACGCCGACCTGTGTCCCCGGTGCTGGGACGTGGTGCGGACCCAGGCATGAACCGCCGCCTGCCCTGGCTCCTCCTCCCCGCGGCCGCCCTGGCCGCGGACATCGCCTCCAAGGCCTGGATCCTGGGCCTGCTCGCGCAGCGGGGCACCCAGGTGGTCATCCCGGGCTTCTTCAGCCTGACCCTGGGCTACAACCCCGGCGCCATCTTCGGCACCCTGGGCGGGGCCCCGCCCCGGGTGCGCACGGCCATCTTCGTCGTCGCCGGCATCGCCGCCGTCCTGTACTTCGGCTGGGAGTTCCTGCGGGAATCCACCCCCACCCTCCAGCGCGTGGCCCTGGGCCTCGTCCTGGGCGGGGCCCTGGGCAACGGCCTGGACCGCTTCCGCCACGGCGCCGTGGTGGACTTCCTGGATTTCGAATTCTGGGGCTGGCACTACTGGACCTTCAACCTCGCCGACAGCTTCATCGTCTGCGGGGGCGTGCTCCTGGGCATCACCCTGCTCCGGGCCGCCCTGCGGGCGAAGGCCGGGAATCCGCAGGAATAGGCCGCTTCCTGGGGCGAAGGGATCCGCGGACGCGTTCCGCCTGAACGGCGTATCCAGGCGGGTTCCGGGAAGGGGCTCGAACGCCCAGGCGCAGCGTGCTCGGCGTAATGGTTTATTACTCGCCCTTACCGGAACCCCACACCCGGTTGCGGGGCGCCACCGCTATTCCCGTCCGTCTACACCGTCCACCCGGGAACCGCCTTTTCCCGCACCCCCTTTGGCGCTGAAGCCTCCCCCTGGCCCATGATTCCGAAGGCCCCGGGGGGAAAATAAAATTAGTTTTATGGCTATTAAAGTTTCGTATTCCAAGGCCGATAGGGTTTATTACCTCAATCGTGAATAAGACGAGGTGATATTGAGCCTTTTTCTCAACTATGGGAACCCAGCCATGGCAGGCGGAGTGCGGGCCGGCATGGCACGTGAAGCTTCTTAACCCATCCTCATGAGGTGGTCCATGCGATTCACCATCCGCAAGAAGCTGGCGGCTGTGGCGGCAACGGCCCTGGCCGGCATCCTGGTCCTGGCCGTGCTCAACCGGTACCAGACGGAGCGCGTGTACGACGCCGCCAGCTTCGGCAGCGCCACCACGGTGCCCAAACTGGTGGAGATCAACTCGGCCCAGGTGGCCATGGAGAGCATCCGCAGGACGCTCTGGCAGCACATCGCCCAGGTGGAGCCGGGCACCCTGGCCCGCCTGGAGGGGCGGATCGCCGAGGATGAGGGCCGGGTGGCGAAGGGGCTGGACGCCTTCGAGCGGAACGGGGTCAGCGGCGACCAGGAACGCCGGCTGCTGGAAGCGGAACGGGCCTCCGTGCTCGCCTACCGCACCCTGGCGGACCGGGCCCTGGCCCTTTCCAGGGCCGGCAAGAAGGCCGAGGCGAGGGATCTCCTCGCCGCGAACCAGACGGTCATCGACAAGCCGGCCATGGACTTCACGGCCCACAGCCAGTACAACTCGGATCTGGGCAAGAAGAACGCCGCCGACGCCGAGGCCATCAAGTCCAGCGCCGCGCTGCTCTCCCTGCTCATCACCCTGGCCACCCTGGTGCTCACCGGGGTCGTGGCGTACGTCATCGGCCTGGCCATCGTGAGGGCCCTGAGCTCCTGCGCGCACGTGGCCGACGAAGTGGCCAAGGGCGACCTTTCCGTGGAGATCCCCACCGTCACCGAGGACGAGACCGGCGAGGTCCTGGCGGCCCTGCGGCGGATGGTGGGCAACATGCGGGCCCTGGTGGAGGATTCGGTGCTGTTGAGCGAGGCCGCCGCGGCCGAACGGTTCGATCTGAGGGCCGACGGCTCGCGCCACGCGGGGGACTACCGGAAGATCGTGGACGGCTTCAACGGCACCCTGGACGTGGTGGTGGACAAGCTGGCCTGGTACCAGGCCATCGTGGACGCGGTGCCGTTCCCCATCCACGTCATCGACACGGATATGAAGTGGGTGTTCCTGAACAAGGCCTTCGAGAAGCTGATGATGGACCAGCACTACATCCGCGACCGCCAGGACGCCATCGGCAAGCCCTGCGCCACGGCCAACGCGAACATCTGCAACACCGAGAAGTGCGGCATCATGCAGCTGAAGCGGGGCAAGGGGGAGAGCTTCTTCGACTGGTGCGGCATGAGCTGCAAGCAGGACACCTCCAACCTGATCAACGTCAAGGGCAAGCACGTGGGGTACGTGGAGGTGGTGCAGGACCTCTCGGCGACCCTGCAGGTGGGCGACTACACCACGAAGGAAGTGGACCGCCTGGCCACCAACCTGGCCAAGCTGGCCTCCGGCGATCTGAACCTGGATCTCAGGACCCAGGACGCCGGCCAGCACACGGGGGTCGTCAAGCAGCAGTTCGAGCGCATCAACGCCAGCATGCTGCAGCTGAAGGGGGCCATCGACGCGCTGGTGGCCGATACCCAGATGCTGAGCGAGGCGGCCATCGCCGAGCGGTTCGACACCCGGGCCGACCTTTCCCGCCACGCCGGCGGCTACCGGCACGTGGTGGAGGGGATCAACGGCACCCTGGACGTGGTGGTGGACAAGCTCGCCTGGTACCAGGCGATCATCGACGCCGTGCCCTTCCCCATCCATGTCATCGATTCCGACATGAAGTGGGTGTTCCTGAACAAGGCCTTCGAGAGCCTGATGATGGGCCAGCACTACATCCGGGACCGCCAGGACGCCATCGGCAAGCCCTGCGCCACGGCCAACGCCAACATCTGCAACACCGAGAAGTGCGGCATCATGCAGCTGAAGCGGGGCAAGGGGGAGAGCTTCTTCGACTGGTGCGGCATGAGCTGCAAGCAGGACACCTCCAACCTGATCAATATCAAGGGCAAGCACGTGGGCTACGTGGAGGTGGTGCAGGACCTGTCGGCCACCCTGAACGTCCGCGACTACACCGCCAAGGAAGTGGACCGGCTGGCCGCGAACCTGGCCCAGCTGGCCAAGGGGGACCTGAACATGGAGCTCAGGACCCAGGACGCCAACCAGCACACGGGCCTGGTCAAGGAGCAGTTCGAGCGCATCAACGACAGCATGGGCCAGCTCAAGGGGGCCATCGGCTCGCTGGTCACGGATACGACCATGCTCTCCACGGCGGCCATCGACGGCAAGCTGGAGGTCCGCGCGGACGCCAACCGGCACCAGGGCGATTTCCGGAAGATCGTGCAGGGGGTGGACGACACCCTGGACGCGGTCATCGGGCCCCTCAACATGGCCGCGAACCTCTTCGACCGCATTTCCAAGGGCGAGATCCCGCCCAAGGTCACCGAGACCTACAACGGCGATTTCAATACCATCAAGAACAACCTCAACCAGTGCATCGACGGCCTCCAGGGCCTGGTGGAATCCAACCAGGTGCTGCAGCAGCTCGCCACCAACGACTTCACGGTGCGGGTGCGCGGGAAGTACCTGGGCATCTTCGACGAGGTGGCCCAGGCCCTCAACGAGACCATCGAGAACCAGGCCCGGGTCCTCACCAAGGTCCAGGAGAGCGCCTTCGCGGTGGCCCAGTCCTCGGGCGAAATCGCCTCGGGCAACCAGGAGCTTTCGTCCCGCACCGAAGAGCAGGCCTCCAGCCTGGAGGAAACGGCCAGCAGCCTCGAACAGTTCACCTCCGTGGTGAACCAGACCGCCGAGAACGCCCGCACCGCCAGCGGCGCCGCCGCCCAGGCCCGCACGGTGGCCGATGAAGGCAGCAAGGCGGTGGAGCAGCTGGTGGGGTCCATGGACGCCATCAACGCCGCCTCCAGCAAGATCAATGAAATCATCAGCGTCGTGGACGAGATCGCCTTCCAGACCAACCTCCTGGCCCTCAATGCCGCCGTGGAGGCGGCCCGGGCCGGGGAGCAGGGGCGGGGCTTCGCGGTGGTGGCCACGGAAGTGCGCAACCTGGCCAAGCGCAGCGCCGACGCCGCCAAGGAGATCAAGAGCCTCATCAAGGACTCGGTCACCAAGGCCCAGGATGGCCAGAAGGTGGCCACCCGCACCGGCCAGATCATCCTGGACGTGGTGTCCAATGTCCAGAAGGTGAGCGGGATCATGGCCGAGATCGCCAACGCCACCCACGAACAGACCATGGGCATCGGGGAGATCAACAAGGCCGTGACCCAGATGGACGAGACCACCCAGCACAACGCCGCCCTGGTGGAGGAGGCCGCGGCCTCCGCCGAAAGCCTGGACCAGCAGGCCCAGAACCTGCGGCAGATGGTGTCCCAGTACAACCTCGGCGCCCAGGCCCGCCTGGGCACCGCCGCCCCCGCCCCGACCCGCGCCCCGGCCGGGAAGCTCCACGGGGAGTTCCACGGGGGGGCGGTCCCCCTCCGGAAGCGCCCCGCCAAGGGGGAGATCGCCGCGCCCAAGGCGCCCCAGGTCCCGCCCAAGGGGGCCGACGACGAATGGGAAAGCTTCTAGGGCCCGGGAAGGAGCACCGCCATGTCCAGCGCCCAGACAACCACCTACCAGCAGGTCCTGTGCTTCGCCCTCGCGGGGGAGAGCTACGGCATCCCGATCCTGAAGGTGCGGGAGATCCAGGGCCAGGCCCCCATCACCCGCATTCCCAGGGCGCCTGACTACATGCCGGGCGTCATCAACCTGCGCGGGGCCATCGTCCCCATCGTTGAACTGCGCAAGCGCTTCAACCTCGGCGCGATCCAGGACGGCATGCGCCCGGTCATCGTCATCGTCGAAGTGATGTCCCGCACCCTGGGCATGCGCGTGGACGCCGTGTCGGACGTGCTCGATCTGGACGAGGACCAGATCAAGCCCGCGCCGGACTGGGGCGCGGAGGGCACCGTGGGGAAGGAGTACATCGCCGGGCTGGCCACCGTCCCCAACGCCGAGGGGGGGGATTCCATGCTGATCCTCCTGGACCTGGACCAGTTGCTCAGCCTGGGTGATATCAAGGAACTGGAACAGGCCGGAGGTTGAACCGATGACGCGAAAGCAGCGCGAGGAGCCGGGCCCCCCGGAGGCGGTCGCCCCCGGTCCGGGCGTCGATCTGGATATCTTCGGCATCCAGCCCTTCCTCAAGGACGCCCGGGACTGGGTGGCCGGGACGGTGGGGCCGGTCCTGCGCCTGGATCTTTCCCAGGTGGGCGACCTGGACCTGAGCGGCCTCCAGGTCCTCCTGGCCATGGACCTGGCCCTCCGGGCCAAGGGCTCGGCCCTGGTGCTCCTGGGCGTCCGGGACGAGTGGGCCGCCCGCATGGAGCGGCTGGGCCTGGGCCAGCTGCTGGAAGGCGGCCGGAAGGTGGGCCCATGAGGATCCGGTTCCCCTTCCTGAATGGGCCGGCCGGCGATCCCGTCGAGGCGACGGCGGTCCTGGCCCAGCCCGACGCGGCGGTGGTGGCGATGCTCCTGGCCGTGGCCCGGCAGGAGGCCGATGCCCTGGCCGCCAATGTGGCCTACGGCCGGGAGGAGGTCCTGCGGGTCCAGAGCCTGGTGAGCGACGCCGCCGACACCCTGGGCCGGGCCCTGCGGAGCCTCGATCTCAAGGTCCAGGAGCAGTACGTGCGGGTCCTGGCCATCCAGGAGGCTTCCTTCCTGGACATGCAGGGGGAGGCGCCGGGCGCCGGTAAGGCGCCGTCGGGCATCCTCGGGACGCTGGATTCCCTCATGAGCAACATCCTGGCCATCGCGGAATCCATCCGCGAGGTGACGGCGGGGGTGGGGGAGGTGCAGACCCTCTCCTCGCGCATGGAGCAGAACCTGGGCGAGCTGGTGGAGATCGCCGCCCGCACCAGCCTCCTCTCCCTGAACGCCAACATCGAGGCGGCCCACGCCCGGAACTTCGGCGCGGGGTTCGCGATCGTGGCGGGGGAGGTGTCCAAGCTCGCGGCCCGGAGCACCGGCCTGAGCGACGGCATCCAGATCCTCATCCAGGAGACCAACAGGGCCCTGGAACGCACCGGCGGCCAGATCGGGGGCATCGCCAACCGGGACCTGCGCATGGCCATGGATTCCAAGAACCGCGCGGAGGAGGCCGCCAAGGCCATCGAGGAAAGCAACGCCCGGGTGCGGGACCTGGTGGGCGAATTGAAGGTGGCCGCCCAGGAGATCGAGACCCAGGTGGGGCACGTGGTGCGGGGCATGCAGTTCGACGACCTGACCCGGCAGACCCTGGACCAGGTGCGCCAGGTCTTCACCAGCCTGGAGGCCAGGGCCGGGGCCTGGCGGCGCTGCGTGGAAGAGCTGGAGGCCCCGGACGCGGACCCCGCCGCCATCCTGGGGCGGCTTTCCGGGGCGCTGGGAGAACTGGACGAGACCTCCACCCGCCACCGCGCGGTGTCGAGCCGGGATCTCGTCGTGGGCGAAGTGGACCTCTTCTAAGGAATCGCAATGGCCAAGACCATTCTCACCGTCGATGACTCCGTCACCATGCGGCAGATGATCACCTTCACGCTGGCCAAGGCCGGCTACGACATCCTCGAGGCCGGCGACGGCGTCGAGGCCCTGGCGGTGGCCGCCGGCAAGAAGCTGGACCTGGTGATCACCGACGTGAACATGCCGAACATGGACGGCATCACCCTCGTGCAGCGCCTGCGGGCCCAGGCGGGCTTCCGCTACACCCCCATCCTCGTGCTCACCACCGAATCCGGCCAGGACTTCAAGGTGCGGGGCAAGGAGGCCGGGGCCACCGGCTGGATCGTCAAGCCCTTCAGTCCCGAGAAACTCCTGGAAATCGTGGAAAAAGTCATCTGAGGTGAGGGCATGGCCGACGCGATGGATGCCTTCAAGGAGAGCTTCCTGGAGGAGAGCACGGAGCTGGTGGACGGCATGGAGGCCGTCCTCCTGAAACTGGACTTCGCGAACCCCGAGGTGGAGGACCTCCATACCCTGTTCCGGGCCGCGCACTCCATCAAGGGCAACGCCGCCACCTTCGGGTTCCCCGCCATCGCCGCCTTCACCCACCAGCTGGAGAGCACCCTGGAGCCGGTGCGCCAGGGCCGCCTGGCCATGACCCCGGAACTGCAGGAGATCCTCCTGGGCGCCGTGGACGTGCTGCGCGCGCACCTGGGGCAGGCCCGGTCGGGGTCCGCCCTGCAGCCCCGGGACCTGGCCAACGAGGCCACCACCCTCCAGGAACTGGCCCGGCTCGCCCAGGGCACCGCCGCGCCCGCGGCCCGTCCCGCGCCCGCGCCCCCTCCGCCCTCCCTGGGCGCCTACCAGATCCGTTTCCAGGCCCCCCTGGACCTGTTCCGCAGGGGCATCAATCTGGAGCGCATCTTCCGCGACCTGGAGAAGCTGGGCACCGCGCGCTTCTGGCTCGACCCCGCGACCCTTCCGCCCCTGGACGGCCTGGAGCCCGAGGACTGCCACCTCCTGTGGAACATCCACCTGGAGACCGGCGCCCCCCTGGCGGATGTGGAGGAGGTCTTCGAATTCGTCAACGACGGAGCCAACCTCGCCATCAAGCCCCTCGATGAGAAGGCGGACCGGGTGCCCCTCCTGGGGGAGATCCTGGTGGGCAGCGGCGAGGTGAGCCCCCACCAGGTCCAGGACGCCCTGTCGCGCCAGGCCAACATCGGGGACCTGCTGGTGGAGATGGGCGCCGCGCGCCCCGAGGCCGTGGCCAAGGCGGTGGAGCAGCAGCAGAAGAAGCGCACCCAGGTGGAGGCGTCCACCCTGCGGGTGGCCACGGACAAGATCGACAAGCTGGTGAACCTGGTGGGGGAGATCGTCATCACCCAGACCATGCTCGCCCAGAGCGCCCAGGAAATGGCCACCGCCCACGGCATCGCCCGGTTCAACGAGGCCCTGGTGGCCCTGGAACGGCTGACCCGGGAGCTCCAGGAGCGCGTCATGGGCGTGCGCATGGTGCCGGTGGAGATGATCTTCTCCCGGTTCCCGCGCATGGTGCGGGAGCTGGCCAAGCAGCTGGAGAAGGACGTGAACCTGGTCATGGAGGGCCAGGCCACGGAACTGGACAAGACCTTCATCGAGATGCTGGTGGACCCCATCACGCACCTCGTGCGCAACGGCCTGGACCACGGCCTGGAGCCCGTGGAGCAGCGCATCGCCGCCGGCAAGCCCGCCCAGGCCACCCTTTCGCTCAAGGCCAGCAGCCGCGGCGGCAACATCTTCATCGAGATCCAGGACGACGGCCGGGGCCTGGACCGGCAGCGCATCCTGGCCAAGGCCCAGGAGAAGGGCATGGTGGCCGCCGATGCCCGCATGAGCGACGAGGAGGTCTACGCCCTCCTCTTCGAACCGGGCTTTTCCACCGCGGCCGCGGTTTCGGATCTCTCGGGCCGGGGGGTGGGGCTGGACGTGGTGCGCCAGAACATCCGCGCCCTGGGGGGCCGCGTGGAGGTGGAGAGCCGCCTGGGCGCGGGATCCACCTTCCGCCTGGTCCTGCCGCTCACCATGGCGGTCCTGGACGGCCTGACGGTGCGCATCGGCACCGAGACCTACGTCTTCCCCCTGTCCCTGGTCCTGGAGAGCTTCAAGCCCAGGCCCGGATCCATCCAGTCGATCCAGGGCGACCGGCACGTCATCAACCTGCGCGGCTCCTTCATGCCCGTGCTGCCCCTGGAGGCCGTGCTCAGCCTGGGGGACCGGGACGGCGGGAGGGAAGGGGACGATCTGCTGGTGGTGGTGGAGAGCGACGGGCGCCGGGCCGCGGTGAGGGTGGACGAGGTCCTGGGCCAGCAGCAGGTGGTCATCAAGAGCCTCGACACGCACTACCGGAAGGTCCAGGGCATCTCCGGGGCCACGATCCTCGGGGACGGGAGGGTGGCGCTCATCCTGGACGTGGCCGAGCTGATCCACCTGGAGTCCTCTCCCCTCCCCGCCCCGGTCTGACCATGGGTTCCCCCGGGGTCCCCCCGAACGGCCCGAAGGCCAGGCCCCCGGATGCCCCCGCGGGCCCGGGGGCGCCCCTGCCCGGGATGCCTTCGGCCCTGGACCCGAAGACCTTCGAGCGGCTGCGCACCCTGCTCCATGCCCGCACCGGCATCCACTTGGGGCCCGGCAAGCTGCCCATGGTCCAGTCCCGCCTCAACCGCCGCCTGCGGCACCTGGGCCTGGGCACCTACCCGGAATACCTGGCCTGGCTGGAATCGGACCCCGGCGGGGCGGAATGGACCGCCTTCATCAACGCCCTCACCACCAACCTCACCCGGTTCTTCCGGGAGGAGCACCATTTCAGCAAGCTGACCCAGTGGCTCCGGAGCCTCGACCCGCTGCCCCGGCCGATCCGCGTGTGGTGCGCGGGCTGCTCCACGGGGGAGGAGCCCTACTCGGTGGCCATGGTCCTGCACGCCGAATTCCCGGGGAGCCCCGCGCGGATCCTGGCCACCGACCTGGATTCCGCGGTGCTCCAGGAGGCCCGCGCGGGCATCTACGACCAGGCGCGGGTCAAGGATCTGCCCGCGGCCTGGCTGCGCCTGGCCTTCCTCAAGGGCCGGGGAGGGCAGGCCGGCCGGGTCCGGGTGCGCCCGGAGGTGGGCGCCCTGGTGGACTTCCACCCCATGAACCTGCTGGAGGGCAACTGGCCCGGGCCCTCCAGCTTCGAAGTGATCTTCTGCCGGAACGTGATGATCTACTTCGACAAGGAGACCCAGCGGGAGATCGTCCGCAGGTTCCACCGCACCCTGGTTCCGGGGGGCCTCCTGATGGTGGGCCATTCCGAGTCCCTCATGGACGCCTCCCTGGGCTTCGAATCCCTGGGCGGCACCGTCTTCCGCCGGCGCGACCCATGAGCCCCCGCCTTAAGCAGCCGGTCCCGGAAAGGGCGTCCCGGTACTTCGACCGGCATTTCCAGTGCCCGGCCATGAAGATCCTGCCGGGGGAATTCTATGCCACCGGCGCCGACGAGGCGATCGTCACGGTGCTGGGATCCTGCGTGGCGGTGTGCCTGTTGGACCCGGTCCTGGCCATCGGCGGCATGAACCACTTCATGCTGCCCATCCAGCCCGAGCCCCGCCAGGACGACCCCTACTACGCCGCCCGGTACGGGGCCGGCGCCATGGAACTCCTCATCAACGAGATGCTGCACCTGGGCGCCGGGCGCCAGCGCCTGGTGGCCAAGGTCTTCGGGGGCGGCCAGGTGATGGCGGGCCTGAGCGATATCGGACAGCGCAACGCCCTGTTCATCCGGGATTTCCTCCGGGTCGAAGGCATCCCGCGGCTGGCCGAGGACCTGGGCGGCAGCTTTCCCCTCAAGGTGTATTTCTTCCCCGCCACCGGCCAGGTCCTGGTCAAGCGTATCTCGAAGCTCAGGAACCGGACCCTCGTCCGGCGCGAGCAGGCCTATTTCGCCCGCCTGAGCCAGGGCACCGACGAACCCGATGTGGAGCTGTTCCCATGACCCCCAAGCGCCGAGTCCTGGTGGTGGACGATTCCGCCCTGGTCCGCAACATCCTGAAGGTGGTCCTGGCGGCCCATCCCGACCTGGAGGTGGTGGGGGAGGCGGCGGATCCCTACGAGGCCCGGGAGCAGATCACCCGGCTCCAGCCCGACGTGCTCACCCTCGATGTGGAAATGCCGCGCATGGACGGCCTCACCTTCCTCACCAAGGTCATGCGCCACCATCCCATGCCCGTGGTGATGGTGTCCTCGCTCACGGCCCGGGGCACGGCGGTGGCCATGGAGGCCCTGGAGCGGGGCGCCGTGGACGTGGTGGGCAAGCCCGAGCACGATCCGCTCCAGGGGCTGGAGGCCATGGGGCAGGCCATCGCCGAGGCCGTCCACGCGGCCTCCTACGCCCGGGTGCGGGTCCGCGCCCCGGCCGCGGCGGTCCAGCCCAGGCTCGGGCCGGACGCGGTGCTGCCCCTCCTTCGGCCGGGGCGCTCCCGGGCCCTGTCCGAAGTGATCGCCATCGGCAGTTCCACGGGCGGCACCGAGGCCCTCAAGGAAATCCTCCCGCGCCTGCCCGCCGGACTCCCGCCCATCCTCCTGGTGCAGCACATCCTGCCCGGCTTCACCTCGGCTTTCGCCCGGCAACTGGACCGGCTCTGCCAAGTGCCCGTGCGGGAGGCCGTGGACGGGGAGGAACCCCAGGACAGCACCATCTACCTGGGCCCCTCCGATTACCACCTCACCGTCGCCCCCCTGGGCAACGCCCTGCGCCTGCGCCTGGTGGGCGGCGCCCGGGTCAGCCGCCACCTGCCCTCCGTGGACGTGCTCTTCCGCTCCGTGGCCGTGGCCTGCGGCCCCAAGGCCCTGGGCATCATCCTCACCGGCATGGGGGACGACGGGGCCCAGGGCCTGCTGGAGATGCGCCAGGCAGGCGCCACCACCCTCGGCCAGGACGAGGAGAGCTGCCTGATCTACGGCATGCCCCGCATGGCCCACGAGCGGGGCGGGGTCCAGAAACTGGTTCCCCTCAAGCACATCGCGAAGTACATCGTGGGGTGGAACCACGCCTGAACCCCGGGGACTGGTGTACCATTATGCGAGGTATACACCCGTCCCCAGGAGTCCCCATGCATTTGCGTTCCTCCGTCCTGACCGCCATGGCCGTGCTGCTGGCCGCTCCGGCCCTGCGCTCCGACGAGGGCATGTGGACCTTCGACAACGTGCCCGCCGCGCGCATGAAGGCCGCCTACGGGTTCGCGCCGGACGCGGCGTGGCTCCGGCACCTCCAGCTCGCCACGGTGCGCTTTCCCGGGGGCACCGGCGCCTTCGTGAGCGCCGAGGGCCTGGTCATCACGAACCACCACGTGGGCCGCAGCTCCATCCAGCAGGTGGCCACGGCCGACCGGGACTACATCCGCGGGGGCTTCACGGCCGCGGACCGGGCCCATGAGCTCAAGGTCCCGGGCCTGGAGCTGATGATGCTGGTCTCCACCCAGGACGTCACGGCCAGGGTGCGGGAGGCCGCCAAGGGCCTGCCCGAAGCGGAGGCCCTCAAGGCCCGCCGCAACGCCATCTCGGCCCTCATCAAGGCGGAGGAGGCCCGGACCGGCCTCACCTGGCAGGCCGTGAACCTCTACCACGGCGGGGAGCACTGGCTCTACGGCTACCGCAAGTTCACCGACGTGCGCCTCGTGGCGGCCCCGGAACTGCAGCTGGCCTCCTTCGGCGGCGATCCCGACAACTACACCTTCCCCCGCCACAACCTGGACTTCGCCCTGTTCCGGGTCTACGAGAACGGCGCGCCCTACCGCCCCGAGGCCTTCCTGCCCTGGGCCACGTCCCCCCTGCGCAACGGCGACCTCACCCTGGTCTCGGGCCACCCGGGCACCACGTACCGCCAGGAGACCTTCGCCCAGATGAGCTACGCCCGGGACGTCTCCATCCCGGCCCGCATCGCCACCCAGCTGCGCCGGCGCGCCGCGCTGGTGGCCTTCGCCGCCACCGGCGACGAGCCCCGGCGCATCACCGCCGACGCCATCTACGGCATCGACAACGGCGTCAAGCGCATGGAAGGCATGCTCCTGGGCCTGCGCAAGCCCGGCAACCTGGAGAAGGTGGAAAAGGCCGAACAGGAGCTCAAGGCCCGGGTGGAGCGGGATCCCGCCCTCAAGGCCGCGGTGCTCCCCAGCTGGGACCGCATCGCCCAGGCCGTGAAGCGCCAGAAGGAGCTGCTGGGCGAGACCTCGCTCCTGGCCGTCCGGGACGTGCTGGGCTCCGATTTCCTCCTCAAGGCCCTCACCCTGGTGCGCATGCCCGCGGAAGCGGCGCTTCCCACCGACAAGCGCCTGCCCGAATTCACCGACGGGGCCCTGAAGGCCACCCGGGACAAGCTCCTCAATCCCGCCCCCGTGCACCTGGACCTGGAGAAGGTGCGCATCGCCGAGGGCCTGCGCGAGGTCCTGCGCCAGCTGGGCGAAGGCCACCCCGCCGTGAAGGCGCTCCTGGCCGGGCGCACCCCCGAGGCCGCGGCCCGGGCCGCGGTGGACGGCACCGCCCTGGCCGATCCCGCCGCCCGCAAGGCCCTGATGGAGGGCGGCGCCCCGGCCCTGGCCGCCAGCAAGGATCCCCTCATCGCCTTCGCGCGGGTGCTGGATCCCCTCGTCCGCGCCGCCCAGGCCCGGCAGCAGGAGGAGGTGCAGAGCGTCCTGGACGAGCACGGCGGCCGCATCGCCGGGGCCCGGTTCCAGGTGTACGGCAAGGCCATCTACCCCGACGCCACTTTCACCCTGCGCCTCACCTTCGGCCCCGTGGCCACCTATCCCGCCAACGGCACCCTCATCCAGCCCTTCACCACCTTCTACGGGCTCTACGACCGCGCCATCGGCTGGGGCCCCGAAGCCGAGCACGGGGTGTGGTCCCTGCCCAGGCGCTGGTGGGACCTCAAGGACAAGCTGGACCTGGCCACCCCCTTCAACTTCGCCTACGCCTGCGACACCGTGGGCGGCAATTCCGGCTCCCCCGTGGTCAACGCCAAGGGCGAACTGGTGGGCCTCAACTTCGACAGCAACATCGAGGCCCAGGCCGGGTACTACGTGTACGACGGCACCAGCAAGCGCTCCATCGCCGTGGACGCCCGGGCCATCCGGGAGGCCCTGGTGAAGATCATGGACGCCGGCTGGGTCGTGAAGGAACTGGAAGGCTCGAAATAACGACAACCCATGCCTTCCACCGTCCCCCCGGGCGGTGCAAGGCATGGGAGGCGGTCAGCCCAGCAGGGACATCCCGTTGGAGCCCGTTGAACCGGAGGAGCCGCCGATGTAGTCCAGGAGGGATTCGTGCCGGGCCCCCATGAGGGCGCTGAGGACGGAGGAGGTGTCGGTGCCCCCCGCCTTGGCCTTGGCCAGGGCCGCCATGAGGGCCGAATTGGAGGTGAGGCCGGAGGAACCGTAGGTGCTGGTGCCCCCCTGCAGGGCCCCCAGGAGGGTGGCGAGGCTGCCGGGGTTCTCCTTGAAGTAGCCCTTGAGGGTGGCCATGTCCCCGGTGACGTCCTTCTGGGCGCCGAAGAGATCGCCCATGGCCTCGGTCACCTTCGCCGGCGCCTTGGCCAGGCTCAGGGAGGAGGGGGACAGGTTCAGGAGGTCGGAAAGGGAGTTGGCCGCGCCGCCCGGGTTCGAGGCGCCGGAACCGGCGGCCACCAGGGACTGGAGAATGATGCTGCCCAGGTTCTGGGACTCGTTGCTTCCGACGGAGGACACTGACATGGGAACTCCCTGGGCAAACCCTGCCTTCGGGAGAAGGGGAAGCAAGACCCCTGCCAGGGGTCAGAAGCAGAAGGTGGCCCCGGGGGAATCCTTCACCAGCAGGTCCCGGATGGCCGTGACCTGGCCCACCATCTGGAGGAAGTCCGAGGGCAGGAGGGCCTGGGGCCCGTCGCTGAGGGCCTGGGAGGGCTGGCAGTGGGTCTCCACGATGATCCCGTCGGCGCCGGCGGCCACGGCGGCCCGGGCGCAGGGGATGACCAGGTCGCGGCGGCCCGTGGCGTGGCTGGGGTCGGCGATGACGGGGAGGTGGGTGAGGGCCTTGGCGGCGGGGATGACGGAGACGTCCAGGGTGTTGCGGGCGTGGGCGCTCCAGGTGCGGATGCCGCGCTCGCAGAGGATGACGTTGCGGTTGCCTTCGCTGAGGACGTACTCGGCGGCGAAGAGCCATTCCTCCAGGGTGGCCGCGGGGCCGCGCTTGAGGAGGACGGGGCGGGAGGATCGGCCGGCGCGCTTGAGGAGGGCGAAGTTCTGCATGTTGCGGGCGCCGATCTGCACCAGGTCCGCCACGCGCTCCACGCCGTCGAAGGTCTCCACCTCCGTGGCCTCGGTGACGATGCCCAGGTCGAATTCCCTCCGGGCCTGGTCCAGGAGCTCCAGCCCCTCCTCGCCCAGGCCCTGGAAGGCGTAGGGGCTTGTGCGGGGCTTGTGGGCGCCGGCGCGCAGGAGCCGGGCGCCGCTCTCGGCCACGTAGCGGGCCACGGTGAACAGCTGCTCCCGGCTCTCCACGCCGCAGGGCCCGGCCATGAGGGTCAGGTCCCGGCCCCCCACCTTCACCCCGCGCACGTCCACGATGGTGCGCCCCGGGGCCGCGTCCGCGGAGGCCAGCTTGAAGGGGGAGGTGATGGGCACAACCCGGCTCACCCCCTCCAGGGGCTCGATGCGGTCGGCCTTGAGGGCCTTGGAGGCGTGGGGGGCCAGGATGCTGGTGGCCGCGGGGGAGTCCTGCACGTAGGCCCGCACCCCGGCCCCCTCCAGGACGTCCATGACGGTCCGCACCTGTTCCGCCGTCGCCCCCGGGTCCATGAGGATGAGCATCGCCGCCTCCAATCCCATCTTAACGGGTCGGGATTGGCCTGTCTTGATGCCCATGGCGGCATGCCGCATCCTGGAGCCACGAGGACTGACCATGGAAGCCGCGACGCTGAACTGCCGATCCTGCGGGGCCGCCGTGGGGGAGAACGATGTGCGATGCCCCTACTGCCGCAGCCAGCTGGCCACCGTGGCCTGCCCGCGGTGCCTGGGCATGGTTTCCGTGCACGCCGCCCACTGTTCCCGGTGCGGGGCCGAAATCACCCGCGCCGAGGCCGCCCCCACCGAACTGGCCTGTCCCGCCTGCCGGGCGAAACTTCTCCACACCTCCGTGGGGGACGCGCACCTGGATTCCTGCCATGCCTGCGGGGGCGTCTGGGTGGCCCAGGCGGAATTCGAGCGCATCGCCGGGGGCCGGGAGGAGCGGGGCGGGGTGCTCGGGGCCCTGCCCGGGGAGGGCCCCGGGGGACCCATCCACGCCGAGGAGATCCGCTACCGCCCCTGCGCCCTGTGCGGCAAGTTCATGAACCGGGTCAACTACGCCCGAACCTCGGGCGTGATCCTGGACGTCTGCAAGGACCACGGCCTCTGGTTCGACCCGGACGAGCTCCGCCGGGTCCTGGCCTTCATCGAGGCCGGGGGCCTGGACAAGAACCGCGAGCGCGAGATCCGCGAATTGGATGAGAAGCGCCGCAACGCCACTCCCGAGGCCACTTCCGGGCTCCCCATGTCCGACCCCTTCCAGATCTCCGGCCCGGGGAGCACGGGCCTGGAACTGGTCGTCCGGGGCCTCTTCGGACTCTCCCGCTGGCTCTAGGTCGCGTTTCCGGCCCACACCAACGCTCGCCATCGAAGCCGATCGATGGATATTCGATGAATGCTCAAGTCCGGGTCCTCAGCCGGGAACAGGCTGAGCCCGACTGATGATCCCCTTCATCCCCTGAATCCCTTTCATCCCTGTTCCCGCAGGGCCAGAGCCGGGATGGGTCGGCGCATGCAGATCAGCGACGCGCCGCCCCATCTCATCGCTGGCCCTGCGGGAACAGGGATGAAACGGATGCAGGGGATGGAGGGGATGAAAGAGGGGATTTGCCCATTCGGCAATCCGTTTCGGCGTCCACCGGCCCCGGTCCGCCCAACCCAAAGTGAACTATTGCGCCGCGATATCCAGCAACTTCAGGAACTTGGCCGGGTCCAGGCTCGCGCCTCCCACGAGGCCGCCGGCCACGTGGGGGACCTTCAGGATGTCCTGGAAGTTGTCGGGGGTGACGCTGCCGCCGTAGAGGATGGGCACGTCGCCGCCCCGGGGGCCCATGAGGGCGAGGAGCTCCTTGCGGATGAAGGCGTGCACCTCGGCGATCTGCTCCACGGTGGCCACGCGGCCGGTGCCGATGGCCCACACAGGCTCGTAGGCCACGGCGATGGGGCCTTCGGGGGCCTGGGCCAGGATGGAGAGCTGGCCGCGCAGGACGTCCAGGGTCGCGCCCGCGTCCCGCTGGGCGAGGGTCTCGCCCACGCAGAGCATGGGCAGGAGGCCCTGGGCGGCGGCGGCCTTGACTTTGGGCAGGAGGGTGGCCTCGGTCTCCCCGTTGTACTGCCGGCGCTCGCTGTGGCCCAGGAGCACGCCGGTGCAGCCGGCGTCCATGGCCATGGCCATGGAGACTTCGCCCGTGTAGGCGCCCTTGGCCTCCGCGTGGGCGTTCTGGGCGTAGACGCGCACGGCGCTCCCGGCCACGAGCCGGCTCACCACGGGGATGAGGGGGAAGGGCGGGGCGATGGCGGCGACGACGCCGTCCACGGGCTTGTAGGCGCCCAGGAGGGAGGCGCAGAACGCCTCGGCGTCCCGGCGCAGGTGGTTCATCTTCCAGTTCGCTACGACCATTCTCATCGTTGTGTCCGATCTATTGGAGGGCGGCGACGCCCGGGAGGTCCATGCCGCTGAGGAATTCGAGGCTCGCGCCCCCGCCGGTGGAGACGTGGCTCATGCGCCGGGTGACCCCGGCCTTGTTGGCCGCGGAGACGCTGTCCCCGCCGCCCACCACCACGAAGGCGCCCTTGTCGGCGGCGTCGGCCATCTCCTCGGCGATGGTGAGGGTGCCGCTGGCGAAGGCGTCGATCTCGAAGACGCCCATGGGCCCGTTCCAGAGCAGGGTGCGGGCCCGGCGGATCTCCCCGGCGTAGGTGGCGACGGTCTCGGGGCCGATGTCCAGGCCCATCTTCCCGTCGGGCACCGCGGCGTCCTGGGTGATGTCGCACTCGGCGTCGGCGGAGATGGCCTCGGCCACCACGTGGTCGCTGGGGAGCAGGAGGCGGGTGCCGGCGGCCTTGGCCTCGGCCAGGAGGGTCCGGGCCAGTTCCAGCTTGTCGTCCTCGCAGAGGCTCTTGCCGATGGCCACGCCCTGGGCCTTGAGGAAGGTGAAGGTCATGGCGCCGCCGATGAGGATGGCGTCGGCCTTGCCGAAGAAGTGGCGGATGATGTCGATCTTGTCGGAGACCTTGCTGCCGCCCATGACGGCCAGCAGGGGCTTTTCCGGATCGGTCATGACCTTGCCCAGGGCCTTGAGCTCCTTCTCCATGAGGAAGCCCGCCACGGCCCGGCCCGCGGGCATGAAGGGCACCATGCCGCTCACGGAGGCGTGGGCGCGGTGGGAGGCCCCGAAGGCGTCGTCCACGTAGGTGTCGGCCAGCTTGGCCAGGGCCTGGGCGAACTCGGGCTTGTTCTTGGTCTCGCCCTTGTCGAAGCGCAGGTTCTCCAGGAGGAGCACCTGGCCGGGCCGGAGCGCGGCGGCCTCGGCCTCCACGGCCTCGCCCGTGACGCCGCTGGCGAGGCGCACGTCCAGGCCCAGCCCCTTGAGATGGGCGGCCACGGGCGCCATGCTGAACTCGGCCTCGAAGCCCGTGCCCGCGGGCCGGCCCAGGTGGGAGCAGAGCACCACGGAGGCGCCGCCGTCCAGGAGGTGGCGCAGGGTGGCCAGGGTCTCGGTGATGCGGGTGGCGTCCTTGATGACGCCTTCCTTGATGGGGACGTTGAGGTCCGCGCGAAGGAAGACCCGGTGGCCTTTCACATCAATGTCCCTGAGGGTTCTGAACGACATGGCGGTCTCCCGGAATTGGCGTTATTGACCCCAGTCTACCTCATTCCGCCGCAGGAAGCCGATCCACCGGGGCGAGGATGCGGCGTCGAAGGCCCCGCCCTGGTAGTCGCCGGCTTCGCCGGAGAGCTCCAGGCCGCATTCCCGGGCCATGGCCACCAGTTCGCAGGGCTCGTACAGGCGCACCGATTCCGTGACCCTGCGGGTGTCGCCCGTCTCCAGGCGGGTGAGGACCATGCGCTTGACGATGCGCTTGTCCTCCAGGGAGCGCCGGCTCACCACCCGCAGGCCGTGGTGCACCGCCTCGTCCTCCTTCACGAGGGTCGCCCGCACCTGGGCGGCGTTGAGGTAGTCCAGCAGGAGCACCCCCCCGGGCCGCAGCAGGCCGCGCAGGGCCGCCAGCAGCGCGCGGTTCTGCTCGTCGGAGAAGTAGCCGAAGGGGGTGAACCACATGCAGATCCCCGAAAGGCTGCCCGCCCGGATCGGCAGGCGCCGCATGTCGCCCCGCAGGAGCCAGGGGCGGAGCTCCTCCGGGGCCATGGCCAGGAGGTCCCGGGAGAGGTCCAGGCCGAAGGCTTCGCCATTGGTGCGGCGCAGGGCCGCCAGGTGCCGCCCCGACCCGCAGGCCAGGTCCAGGACGGGCCCCGAGGCCAGGCCCGGCGCCCGCGAGAGGGCCATGGCCACCGCCGTCCCGGCCTCCTCGGGCCCTCGGGCCGCGTAGATGGCCGCGTAATCCTGGTCGAACCAGTCCCTGAACCATTCCGTCACCTGCGCCCTCCCGTGACCATCCTCTCACGGCGCGCGGTTACACTGGAGCCTCGAGGAACCGCCATGCTCCGCCCCCAGCAGATCGAAGACCAACTCCAGTTCATGCTTTCAACCCTCATCCAGCGGGAGCTCCGGGACCCGGACCTGGGCTTCCTGACCCTGACCGCCGTGCGCATCACCGGGGACCGCAGCATCGCCCGGGTGTACTACACGGTGCTGGGCGACGAGGCCCAGCTGGACCGCTCCCGCAAGGCCCTGGGCCGCGCCGCGGGCTTCCTGCGCACCCACCTGGCCAAGCACCTCAAGATGCGCCGCGTGCCCGAACTGCAGTTCTTCCCCGACGCCACCCTGGAGGAGGGGAACAAGATCGAGGCCATCTTCGCGAAGATCAAGGAGGAGGAAGCCGCCCGTCCTCCCGCGGCCGAGGACGAGGCTTGATCCCCGGCGTCCACCTGGTCCACAAGGAGGTCGGGCAGAGCAGCTTCGACGTGGTGAGGGGCTTCAAGCACGAGGCCTGGGAGGCGGGCCTGAAGAAGTTCGCCCTGGGCCACGGCGGCACCCTGGATCCCTTCGCCGAAGGGCTCCTCCTGGTGCTGGCCGGCCAGGCCACCCGCCTCATGGAACTGCTCCACCCCCTGCCCAAGACCTACCTGGCCCGGGTCGCCTGGGGTTCCGAAACCGATTCCGGGGACCACCTGGGCCTGGTGACCGCCGAAGGCCCCCGGCCTTCCCCGGAGGCCCTGGAAGGCGTCCTGGAGGGCTTCCTGGGCTGGACCGACCAGGTCCCCCCCGCCACCAGCGCCAAGAAGATCGACGGCGAGGCCGCTTACAAGAAGGCCCACCGGGGCGAGGTCTTCGAGATGCGCCCCTCCCGGGTGTACCTGCACGAGGCCCGGTGGGTCTCCCACGCCCTGCCCGGGGAGTCCCTCCTGCGCATCACCTGCCGGGGCGGCTACTACGTGCGTTCCCTGGCCCGGGACATCGGCCGCCTCCTGGGCTGCCCCGCGCACCTGTCGGGCCTGGCGCGCACCGCCATCGGCCCCTGGGAGGACCCCGGCAGCGGCGAGCGCAAGGTCCTCACCGGCCGGGACGTCCTGCCCTGGTGCGCCGTGCGCGTCCTGGACGACGCCGAGGCCGATCACCTCCTGCACGGCCGCCCCGTGCCCCTGGGCGTCCTGGAAGCCCCCGCCTGGGCCCTGCCCGAGGGGTTCCCGGATCCGGATGCGCCGGTGGCCGGAGTGCATGGGGGGAGGACCGTGGCGCTGCTGCGGGAAAAAGACGGGGCCTATTGGACCTGCGCGAACCTGAGGGGCGGACTCTAGCTCACGGATTCCGACCCACCCCGACTATCATTGCCGATGCCAGGGGATAGCCATTCCATGAAAACGGCAGCCCGATTCCTCCGCCGGGAACGGGCCGAGTTCAAATCCTGATCCCCTTCATCCTGTTCATCCCATTTTCATCCCTGTTCTCGCAGGGCCAGAGCAGGGATGGGACGGCGCGCTATGGATCCGCGTGCGCCGACCCATCCCTGCTCTGGCCCTGCGGGAACAGGGATGAAAATTGGATGAAAGGGATGCAGGGGATGAAAAAGGGGATCACCCTCCGGCCCTGCAGCGGCGCTGACGTTCGATCGATGGTTCCCGAAGGGGTGGGTCGGAATATTGGATTAGCGATCCGACCAGTGCAGTTTCTCCCCCAGCAGATGGAAGAAGCTGAACTCCGGGCTCTGGATCAACGTGATCTCCCTTTCGGATTTCCTCAGCTCCAGCCGGTCCCCGGCATGGATCTCCATCTCCAGCTGGCCGTCCAGGGTCAGGTGGGCGTCCTCGGTGCGGTCCAGGGTGATGGACACGGGCAGGTGGGCGGGCACCACGATGGGGCGCAGGGTGAGGGAATGGGGGCAGATGGCGGAGATGACCCAGGCGTCCAGGGCGGGGTAGAGGACCGGGCCACCGGCCGACAGGGAGTACGCGGTGGAGCCGGTGGGGGTGGCCACGATGAGGCCGTCGGCCTTGATGCTGGCGGCGTCGTGGCCGTCCACCTGGATGCGGAACTCCATGATGCGGGCCACCACCCCCTTGTTCACCACGGCGTCGTTGAGGGCGGGGCGGCCCCCCAGGACCTCGGTGCCGCGCACCACCTGGGCGTGGAGCATGGTGCGGGTCTCCGTGCGGAAGCCCCCCTGGAAGTAGGCCTCCACCACCGCCCGGGCCTCGCCCGAGGGGTGGCAGGTGAGGAAGCCCAATGATCCCAGGTTGATGCCCAGGAGGGGGGTGCCCCTCATGCCCACGTGGCGCGCGGCGGTGAGGAGGGTGCCGTCCCCCCCCAGGGCCAGGCAGAGATCGGGCACCGGGAGGCCCTCGCCGTACCGGGTGTCGCCGCGGAAGGCCTCCGGGGGCAGGCCCGCCGCGTTCCAGGCGTTCTGGATCTTGGGGTGGGCCCACACGTCCCAGCCCCTGGCGAGGAAGGTGGGAACCACGTCGGCAAGGCCCTTGGCGAGCCAGGGGGACCTGCTCTTGGCGACGATAACGAGGGTGGGTCGGACCATGACCTTAGGTTACCCTGGGAGCATGGCTACGAAAGCGGAGAACTCCCGGAAACCTCGAAAGGCGAGGCGGCGGATCCCCTGGAAGGCGATCGGGTGGGTCACCGCCGCGCTCACGGTCACCTGCGGCGTCGTCCTGGCCGTGGCGTGGTCCGTCATGAGCCGAGATGTGGACAGCTTCCTCACCTTCTTCGCCCTGCGGGTGCCCAAGACCATCACCAAGGTCCTGGACCGCAACGGGGACGTCATCGGCGTGTTCGCCGAGGAGAACCGGGTGGTGATCCCCTTCGGGGACATCCCCAGGGCCTTCGTGGGCGCGGTCATCGCCACGGAGGACTCCGACTTCATGAGCCACGGCGGCGTTTCCGCGCGGGGCTTCGTGCGGGCCGGGTTCAATTTCCTCACCAGCTTCGGCCGGCGCAGGGAAGGGGCCTCCACCCTCACCATGCAGCTCATCCGCACCGTCACCGCCAAGCGCCAGAAGCGCCTGGACCGAAAGCTCAAGGAGGTCATCCTCGCCCTCAAGCTGGAGAAGGCCTACACCAAGAAGCAGATCTTCGAGCAGTACGCCAACGAGGTCTACTTCGGCGGCGGGCGCTACGGCATCGAGGCCGCCTCCCAGTTCTACTTCGGCAAGAGCGCGCCGCAGCTGGCCGTGGAGGAATGCGCCCTCCTGGCCGGGCTGGTGCAGAATCCCAACTGGTACAACCCCTACAACCCCGACCCCAAGGCCCGGGCCGCGGCCCGGGCCCGGCGCAACCACGTGCTGCGGCGCATGGCCGCCGAAGGCTACATCAAGGAGGCCGATGCCCAGGCCCTTTCGGAGCGGCCGGTGCGCCTGGCCCGGGAGAACGCCCGGGAGGAGCAGGTGGCCCCCTACCCGGTGGAGGAGGTGCGCCAGTACCTCTACCGGAAGTACGGCAAGGACAAGGTCCTGGAAGGCGGCCTGGAGGTCACCACCACCATCGATTCCGTGTGGCAGTCCGCGGCCAACGACGCCGTGCGCGCCGGGCTGCGGGCCGTGGATCGCCGCCGGGGCTACCGCAAGGACGGCGTGCAGTTCGTGGGCGACGTGGACAAGGTCAATCTGCCCGGGTGGAACCGCTTCTTCGAGGCGGGGGATTCGGTGCGGGGGGTGATCCTGGGCTGGAAGCCCGGGGGCGCCGAGGTGCGCATCGGCAAGCGCGTCCTGGAGGTGCCCGAGGCCGCCTTCGCCTGGGCCGGCACCAAGACCATCCGGTCCATCCTCATGCGCGGGGCCGCGCCGCTGTTCATCGTGAAGCAGGCCAATGACGACGGCGCGCCCGTGAAGCTCGAGCTGGACCAGGAGCCAGACGTGGAAGGGGCCCTGCTGGCCGTGGACCCGGGCACCGGCGAGATCCGGGCCATGGTGGGCGGCTACGATTTCAAGCGGTCCATGTTCAACCGGTCCTGGCAGGCGGAACGCCAGGTGGGGTCCTCCATGAAGGCCTTCGTGTACGGCGCGGCCTTCGCCAAGGGCCTCAACCCCGCCACCATGGTGGAGGACGTGCCCACGCGGTTCACGTACGACGCCACGGTCTACGAGCCCAAGAACTACGAGCGGGACTACTGGGGCCCCATCCCCATCTGGGAGGCCGTGCGCGATTCCCGCAACATGGCCGCCGTGCGCACCCTGGAGCTCACCGGCATCGAGAACGTCATCGCCTTCGCCCGGGCCGCGGGCATCTCCGGCCACCTGAACCCCTATCCCAGCCTGGCCCTGGGGGCCTCGGACCTGACCCTCAAGGAGATGGTGCGGGGCTACAGCACCTTCGCCCTGGGCGGAAGGCAGGCCCCGGTGCCCTTCCTCATCAAGAAGATCGTGGACCGCTCCGGACGGGTGCTGGAGAACTACGAGCAGGGCCCCGGCGAACAGGTGGTGGACCCCATGAGCAACTTCCAGCTCATCCAGTGCCTCCAGGGCGTGGCCCAGCGGGGCACCGGCGCCAGGTCCAACGAGCTGAACTGGCCCGTGGCCGGCAAGACCGGCACCACCAACGACCACACCGACGCCTGGTTCATGGGCTTCTCCACCCGCATCACCTGCGGCGTGTGGGTGGGCCTGGACGCCAAGAAGACCATCTTCCGGGGCGCCGACGGCGCCAAGGCGGCCCTTCCCATCTGGGTGGACTTCATGAAGGCCGCCCTGCCGTCCACCCCCAAGGAGGACTTCCCCGCCCCCGAGGGCATGGAGTGGGCCGACATCGACCGCTACACCGGCCTCATCGCCACCAGCGCCACCCAGGCCACGGACGTGGTGCGCCTGGCCTTCAAACCCGGCACCGCCCCCAAGTCCGCCAGCACCGGGGAAGCCATCCAGAAGGTGCGGGAGGCCCGGCAGAAGGCCAACAGCCAGCCCACTGAGAACCGCGCCTGGGGCGCCAACCTCGCCGTGCCCGGCCAGTCTACCCTGGTGCCCAACGAAATTCCCTGAACGGGGGCGACCCAGCCTTGGATTGTCACGGCCCCGTAAAAGTACGAACCGGTTCGTTGACAAATACGAACCGGTTCGTATTCTTGGATCAGTCCCCTTGGAGTTCCCATGACCCCGTCCCCGATCCGCCCTTCCGATGGCGAGCTCGCCATCCTGCGGGTGCTCTGGGACCGCGGCTCCGCGACGGTTCGGGAGGTGCACTCCGAACTTTCGAAGGGCCGGGACATGGGCTACACCACCGTGCTCAAGCTCATGCAGATCATGGTGGAAAAGGGCCTGGCCACGCGGGACGAGTCGACGCGCACCCACGTGTACCGGGCCGCCCAGGGGGAGGAATCCACCCAGGCCTGCCTTCTGGACGACCTTCTGCAGAAGGCCTTCCAGGGCAGCGCCGCCTCCCTCGTGGTGCGGGCCCTGGCCGAGTCCAGGGCCTCCGACGGGGAACTGGACGAGATCCAGGCCTTCCTGGCCCGGATCAAGGAGGAACGGAAATGATCCCGATCCTGGACCGGCTGGGCCTCGCGTTGTTCCACTCGCTGTGGGAGGTCTCGGTCCTGGGCCTGGCGGCCTGGGGCGGGCTCCTCCTCCTGCGGCGGCGCCCCGCGGAGACGCGGTACGCGTTCGCCTGCGGGATGCTGGGGGCCATGGTGGCCCTTCCGGCGGCCACCTTCCTGCTTTCGGCCCCGGGGGCGCCCTCCGAGGCGCTGGCGGGGGCCGTGCGGCAGGTGGCCATGGAAGGGCAGGGGGTCCGGGCGGCCACGCCCTGGCTGGCCCTGGCCTGGGTCCTGGGGGCCTCCCTCATGACCCTGCGCCTGGGGGGCGGCCTCTGGTGGCTGGAACGGGCCTTCGTGAAGCCCTCCCGTCCCGCCCCGGAGGCCTGGGCGGAGGCGGCCGCGAAGCTCGCCTCCCGCATGGGGGTCCACCGGCCCCTGGCCCTGCGCGTGGGCACCCGGGGGGATTCCCCCCTGGTCATCGGGTTCTTCCGTCCGGTCATCCTCGTTCCCGCCGCGGCCTTCCTCAACCTCGACTCCGCGGCCCTGGAGGCCGTCCTGGCCCACGAGATCGCCCACGTGCGCCGGGGGGACTACCTGGCCAATGCGCTCCAGTCCGCCGCGGAGGCCCTCCTCTTCTTCCACCCCGCCGCATGGTGGCTTTCGGGCCACGTGCGGGAGCTCCGCGAGCACTGCTGCGACGACGCCGCGGCGGAGGCCTGCGGGGATCCCCTGGCGCTGGCCCAGGGACTTGCGTCCCTGGAACGGCTGCGGCGGACCCTTCCCATCGAACCCGATCCGGCCTGCGCCCTGGGCGCCGCCAAAGGAAACCTCATGCCCCGCATCACCCGCCTCTTCACGCCCCGGGACGCCAGCGTCCCCTCCTTCCGCGGCCTCGCCCTCATGGTGGGGGCGGCCGCCCTCGCGGGGGCCTTCGTCCTCGCGTGCCGGGCGCCCCGCACCCGGCCCCTGGCCGACGTGGATTTCAGCCAGGTGAAGATCGCCCACCAGCCCGCCGCTCCCGCCTATCCGCCCGAAGCCAAGATCGCCCGCATCCAGGGCACCGTGGAGGTGCGCGTGACCATCGACGAGCAGGGCGTTCCCATCGCCGTGGAGGCCGTTTCCGGCCCCGAGGAACTGCGTCCGACCGCGGTGGACTACGCCAAGGGCTGGACCTTCGCGCCGCTTCTGCGGGACGGCAAGCCCGTCAAGGCCCGGTTCCTCATCACGATGCCCTTCCGCCTGCGCTGAGGCAGCCCCGGGCCTCCAGCTCCCGCCGGAGCGCACCGGCCCCGGTGAACCGGATGGCGTCGAAGCCCAGGGCGGCCGCGGCGTCCACGTTGGCCCTGGAATCGTCGATGAAGACCGATCCCTCCATGGGGATTCCGCAGCGCAGCGCCGCGAGGCGGAAGATGGCGGGGTCGGGCTTCACCACCCCCTCCCGCCCGGAAACCACGATCTCCTGGAACCAGTCCAGGAAGGGGTAGTGCTTCCGGGCCAGGGGGAAGGTCTCCGCGGACCAGTTGGTGAGGGCGAAGAGGGGCAGGCCCAGATCCTTGAGTTCCTCCAGGATCTCGACCGTGCCGGGGATGGGGCCGTTGAGCATGTCCTCCCAGCGGCTCCACCACCAGTCGATGGCCTCCCGGTAGTCGGGCCACGAGGCCTGCTTCTCCCGGATGGCCTCGGCGAAGGGCCTGCCCCCGTCCAGGGCCAGGTTCCACGCCGGGGTGCACACGTTGGCCAGGAAGAATTCCGTCTCCTCGACCCCGTACACCTGCCGGTAGAGATGCCTCGGGTCCCAGTCGATGAGCACGCCGCCGAGGTCGAAGAGGATGGCTGGTCTGTGGGGCACGGAAACCTCCAGGCCCCAGGGTACTAGTCGCGGCGCTTCTTGGGGAAGTCGCCCGGCTTGGGCTTGTACCCTTCCTTCTTGGCGTAGGGCTTCGCGTAGGGCTTCTTGGCCTGGTACGGGGGCTTCTGCCCGGGCGTCCATCCGGGCTTCTCCCCGGGCCGGGGCTTGAAGGGGCGCTTCTCGCTGGAGTAGTCCTTCTGGGGCGCGTCGGGGATATCGAAGCCGTCGTGCTCGGGGCCTTCCACCATGGAGAGGAGGGCGGCCACCAGGGAGGCGGGATCGCGGCCTTCCAGCATGCGCCGGGCCACGTCCAGGAGGGCGGGGGATTCCTTCTCCTTGAGCTTCTCCACGAGGCGGCGGGTGCGCAGCTCCTTGATCTCGGCCTGGGTGGGGACGGCGCGCCAATCCAGCTTGAGGCCGCCGCGGCGGGCCCAGGCCAGCAGGATGCGGGATTCCTTGAAGCTCACCAGGGCCAGGGAGGCGCCCTTGGATCCGGCCCGGCCCGTGCGGCCCGAGCGGTGGATGTAGCTCTCCATCTGGGTGGGGATGCCCATGTGCACCACCAGCGGCATGCCTTCCACGTCGATGCCCCGGGCCGCCACGTCTGTGGCCACCAGGTAGCGCAGCTTGCCTTCCTTGAAGTTCGACATGATGCGGTTCCGGGCCTGCTGGCCCAGGTCCCCGTGGAGGCAGTCCGCCACGAGCCCGGCGTCCCGCAGGGACTGGGCCACCTCCTCGGTCTGGACCTTCATCTTGGTGAAGATGAGGGCCGCGCTGGGTTCGTCGGCCAGGAGGAAGTTCACCAGGGCCTTGGTCTGCAGGTGCTCGGCCATGATGCAGGGGGTGTGGTCGATGTCGGCGTGCTGGCTGCTGCCCTCGGCCTGGGCGTGGTTGATGCGGAAGGGATTCTTGAGGAACCGCTTGGCCAGGCTCGCGATGGGGGCGGGCAGGGTGGCCGAGAAGAGGTAGGTCTGGGGATCCGCGGGCACGCCGGAGAGGATCTTCTCCACGTCCTCCAGGAAGCCCATGTTCAGCATCTCGTCGCACTCGTCCAGCACCACCATGCCGATGGAGGAGAGGTCCAGGGTCTGGCGGGTGAGGTGGTCCTGCACCCGGCCGGGGGTGCCCACCACCACCTGGGCGCCGTACTTCAGGGCCTTGAGCTGGGGAACGTAGCTGAGGCCGCCCACCAGGAGGGCCACGTCCAGCCGGGGCATGACGCTCTGGAGCTCCTCGGCCACCTGCTGGGCCAGCTCCCGGGTGGGGCAGAGGACGATGGCCTGGGGCTTGCGCTCGTCCTTGAGGCGGTGGAGCAGGGGCAGGCCGAAGGCCAGGGTCTTGCCCGATCCCGTGCGGCTCTGGACCAGCAGATCGCGGCCTTCGAGGCCGGGCTGGAAGGTCTCCTGCTGGACGGGGGTGGGGGTGGTGAAGCCCCTGCGGCTCAACGCCGACAGAAAAGGCTCGGAGCAGCCCAGGGCTGCGAAGGTCTCGGTGGTCAAGATGTCTCCCGGGGCGTCGCCGGATACATCGGAGCGAAACTGCGCCTGCCGGACCTGGCCCAAACAGCTAGCATCCCACAAAAACCCTTTGATTGCCAGGAGTATTGTCCCGGGCCATACCATGGGATAATGCCCGCATGATCACAATCCTGCTCATCCGTCACGGGATCGCCGAAGATCCCAGACACGGCCTCAGGGACGCGGACCGGGGCCTCACGGCGGAGGGCTGGGAAAAGACCCGGGCCGCCATGAAGGGCCTGGTGCGCCGGGGCTACGCGCCGTCCCGGGGCATCTCGAGCCCCTTCCGGCGCGCGGGGGAAACCCTGGTCTGCCTCAAGGAGGCCACCCCCGAAGGCTTTCCCGTGGGCTGCTGGGAGGGGCTGGAGCCCTCGGGCTCCCCGGGCGCCGTGCGGGAATGGCTGGAGCTCATCGTGGGCCAGGCCCGGCCCTTCGAGGTCATCGCGCTGGTGAGCCACCAGCCCCTCTGCTCCGATCTGGTGATGCACCTCACCCGCCGGAGCGTCGACTTCAAGAAGGCCGCCTGCGCCGTCCTCCATTGGGACGGCCTGCGCTTCGCCCTGGCGGCCCACTTCACCCCGGCGGAACTGCGGGGAGACGCTTGAGGACGGCGGGACAGTTCGCGGTCCTCCCCGGGGGCGTGACGCTCCACTACCGGATCCAGGGCGAGCCGGGGGCGCCGTGGATCGTGCTCCTCAACGGCCTGCTCTCGGACACCACCATGTGGGCCGGGGTGCTGCCCGGGCTCACCCCGCGCTTCCGGGTGCTCACCTTCGACGGCAGGGGACAGGGCCGCTCCGACGCGCCCCTCGAAGGGCCCTACACGGTGCCGCAGTCGGCCATGGACGCCTGGGAGCTCCTGGGGCAGCTCCACATCCGGGACCCCTGGCTCGCGGGGCTGTCCAACGGCAGTTCCATCGCCCTGGAGCTGCTGGCTGCCCACCCCGGGGCCTTTCCCGGCGCCGTGCTCACCAGCGCCATGGCCCGCACCGATTTCACCATGCGCCTGCGCCTGGAGCACTGGCTGCACTGCCTGGACCTGGGCGGCCCCGGCCTGCAGTTCGACGCCGTGGCCCCCTACCTGTGGGGGGACCGCTTCCTGGAGGCCCGGTACCAGGTACTCAAGGCGTACCACGAATCCCGCAAAGAAGATGGCAAACCTTTCCACGGTTTCCGACACCAGATAGCAGGTGCTCTCCAATGGGACATTCGGTCGCGGCTGATGGCCATCCAGGAACCGGTGCTTTGCCTGGCCGGAGCCGAGGATCTGCTAACCCCCCCCTGGAAGTGCCTGGAAGTGGCCCAGGCCCTTCCCCACAGCCGCTTCGAACTGGTGCCCGGCATCGGACACGCTTTCCCCGTGGAGGACCCCCGAACCTACTGTAAAAATATAACGACCTTCATGTCTTCTTACTAACGAACCCGGCAAGTTTATTTTGTCATTCCGCGTTGATGGGTTATGATTCTCAATCCCAACCTCGTTACTTCCGTCCGTATCCCCAAGGGGGGAATCCATGCCCATTGAAACCCAAGCCCCTGCGGTCCTGAGCCTCCAGGATCTGAAGGAGCAGTCCATCGGCCGCCTGGCCGAAATGGGCAAAGCCTACGAAATCGAGAACCCGCTGGCCATGCGCAAGCAGGAGCTGATCTTCCGGCTCCTGGAGGCCCAGGCCCAGAGGGAGGGGCTCTTCTTCGCGGAAGGCGTCCTGGAGGTGCTTCCCGAGGGCTTCGGCTTCCTGCGGGCCCCGGAGCACAACTACCTCGCGGGCTCCGACGACATCTACGTCTCCCCCAGCCAGATCCGGAAATTCGGGCTGCGTTCGGGCGATACCCTCTCGGGCATGATCCGGCCCCCCCGGGGCGACGAGAAGTTCTTCGCCATCATGCGCATCGACGCCATCAATTTCGATCCCCCGGCCTCGGCCAAGGAGCGGGTCCATTTCGACAACCTCATCCCGCTGTACCCCACCCAGATGCTCAAGATGGAGCGGGATCCCCAGGAGCTGAGCACCCGGGTCATGGACCTCATGACCCCCCTGGGCAAGGGCCAGCGCGCCCTCATCGTGGCGCCGCCCCGCACCGGCAAGACGGTGCTCATGCAGAACATCGCCAACAGCATCACCCTGAACCACCCGGAAGTGTTCCTCATCGTCCTGCTCATCGACGAGCGCCCCGAGGAGGTCACGGACATGGAGCGCAACGTGAAGGGCGAGGTGGTCTCCAGCACCTTCGACGAGCCCGCCACGCGCCACGTCCAGGTGGCCGAGATGGTCATCGAGAAGGCCAAGCGCCTCGTGGAGCACAAGAAGGACGTGGTGATCCTCCTGGATTCCATCACGCGCCTGGCGCGGGCCTACAACACCGTCGTGCCGCTTTCGGGCAAGGTGCTCTCCGGCGGCGTGGATTCCAACGCCCTGCAGCGCCCCAAGCGGTTCTTCGGCGCCGCGCGCAACATCGAGGGCGGCGGGTCCCTGACCATCATCGCCACCGCCCTCATCGAGACCGGCTCCCGCATGGACGACGTGATCTTCGAGGAGTTCAAGGGCACCGGCAACTCCGAGATCGTCCTGGACCGCAAGCTCAGCGACAAGCGCATCTTCCCCGCCATGGACATCCAGAAGTCCGGAACCCGCAAGGAGGATCTCCTCATCGAGGCCGCGCGGCTCGCCAAGATCTGGGTGCTGCGCAAGATCCTCAGCTCCAGCGGCCCCGTGGAGAGCATGGAGCTGCTCCTGGACCGCCTGGGCAAGACGCGGAACAACGACGACTTCCTGGCCAACCTCCAGGATGCGCCGGCCCCGGGGGGCCGCCGGTAGGAAGTTACCGGAACGTGCCGCCCTCGCATTGGACGGATGCCCCCCGCCATGGGAGTCTGAACATGCACTTCCAGGAGGAGCCCATGGCCCAGATCGAGATCCCCCTTTCGAGCCGCAAGCGGATCGCCCTGGTCGCCCACGACCACAAGAAGCCCGAACTGCTCGAGTGGGTGCAGTACAACAAGGCCCTCCTCCTCGAGCACGAGATCTACGCCACCGGCACCACGGGCACGCTCCTGGAGCAGATCCTGGGCCCCGGGCTCACGAAGCTCTTCAGCGGCCCCCTGGGGGGCGACCTCCAGATCGGCGCCAAGATCGCCGAGGGCGAGATCGATCTCCTGGTCTTCTTCTGGGACCCCCTGGAGCCCGCCCCCCACGATCCCGACGTCAAGGCCCTCCTGCGCATCGCCGCGGTGTGGAACATCCCCGTGGCCTGCAACCGATGCAGCGCGGACTTCATCATCTCCTCCCCCCTGATGACCGAGGAGTACACCCGCCTCGTGCCCGACTACCGCGCCCACCGGGACCGGCTGAACTCCTAATCGCACGTGTCCCAGACGTACGCCCCGTTTCGTCATCGCCGGCCAAGCCGGCGATGACGGGGGTGGCGGGAGGCACGTGGGGCCTGTGCTACGCCCATTCTCTCCGTCGGGCGCAGGGGAGTCCGGAGTGGAAAGGCTCCCCTGGGCGCCCCTGGCGAGGAGCGGCCATCAAAGGTTTGGTGGTTTCGCTTCGCGTAACCCCCCTCGGTGCCGGCGGGCGCCGACGCTGAGCGGTTGTCGCATGACCTATTCAGCCTTGGCGCGCGTCAACCTGCTCCACGCAACACGCGACGTGACCTCTCCAGGTGGGTCGGGGCCAATGGGTGACAACCCGGCCCCATGGATGAGGTGAGAGCTTTCCGTTGCTGCGGGCTAGCCCGCGGCAACGAACCGGGGCGAACGTCTGGGACACGTACGAATACCTAACCGAGCCCTACGGTTTTCTCCACACCGGCCGCTCCGGCGCGTCCGCGATGGCGCGGCCGAGGTCTAGGATGAACTGGGCCTGCTGCACCATGCCGCGCAGGTCCCAGGCGGGGTCGTAGCGGTCCGTGGGGCGGTGGTAGACGCCCAGGTAGGAGAGGGCCTTGGCGCGGGAGGCCTCGGGGGCCTCCAGGTAGTCCCGCTGGCCCGCGAGGCTGAAGCCGGGGCTCAGGGCGGGGATGCCGGCCCTGGCGAAGGGGTAGTGGTCGCTGCGGAAGTAGAGGCCCTGGGTGTCGGGCTCGGGCCTGCGCAGGGTCATGCCCAGGCGCGCCGCGACGGTGCGGCCCAGGTCGATGAGGGTGCTGCGCTCCCCGCCCAGGAATTCGATATCCCGGGTGGGGCCCACCCAGTTGAGGCTTTCCAGGTTCAGGTCGGCCACGGTCTTCGCCAGGGGCCACAGGGGGTGGCGCACGTAGCCCTCGGCGCCCAGGAGGCCCTGCTCCTCGCCGCAGGTGAACAGGAAGATCTGGGTGCGCCGGGCGGGGCGGTCCACGGAGGCCTGGGCCAGGGCCAGCAGCGAGGCCACGGCCGACGCGTTGTCCACGGCGCCGTTGTAGATGCGGCCCTCCTGGAGGCCCAGGTGGTCCCAGTGGGCGGAGTAGACCACGGCTTCATCCGCGAGATCGGTGCCGGGGAGGAGGGCCGCGACGTTGTACTGGGGGAAGGTGCGCACGGCGCTTTCCAGGCGGGCCTTGGCGGTGAGCCGCAGGGGCACGGGCCGGAAGTCCCGGGTGGAGGCCCGGCGGCGCAGGGCGTCCAGGTCCTGGCCCCCGGCCTGGGCCAGGCGGCGCGCGAAGGCCTCGGTGACCCAGCCCTGCAGGGGCGCGAGACGGGGGCCGGAGGCCACCATGAACTTCTCCCCCTGGAAGCCCGCGGTCACCACGGACCACCCGTAGGTGGCCGAGGCGTCCGTGTGCACCAGCAGGACGCCGGCGGCGCCCCTGCGGGCGGCCTCCTCGAACTTGGTGGTCCAGCGGCCGTGGCGGCTCAGCCCGGGGCCCTCGAAGAGCCCGGGCTCGGCCGTGGTGGGGGGCGGCTCGTTCACGAGCATGAGGAGCAGCCTGCCCCGGCAGTCCACGCCCTTGTAGTCGTCCCAGCGCTCATCGGGCGCGTCGATGCCGAAGCCCACGAAGAGCACGGGGGCCTCGAAGGCGGCCTCGGGGACGCCCTGGCCGCTGCTGGCCACCAGGTCGTCCATGAACGCGGGCGCCAGGTCCCCGCCGGGGCCGTGGAAGGTGATGGAGCTGCGGGCGGGGAGGGTGCGCGTCCCCAGCACGTCGATGCGCTGGCGGAAGCTGGCGCCGTTGGCGGGCTTGAGGCCCAGGGCGCCCAGCTGCGCCTCCAGGTAGGCCACGGCGAGATCGCCGCCGCGCTGCCCCGTGCCCCGGCCCTCCAGGAGGTCGTCGGCCAGGAAGGCCAGGTGGGCCCGGATGGGGGCCTCCTTCACGACCGGGGCCTCCCCGTGGAGGAGGGTGAACGCGAGAAGGGCGGGCAGGATCCGCGGGGTCACAGGGGCCATGGGCCCGCTCCCTGGCGCAGGAGGACGGGCTCGTCCCCGGTGAGGTCCACGACGGTGGAGGCCAGCCCCGCGGGATCCCCGCAGTCCACCACCAGGTCCAGCAGGTGGCCCAGGGCCTCCTGGATCTCCCAGGAGGTGGTCAGGGGCTCCTCGCCGGAGACGTTGCAGCTGGTGGTGATGATGGGTTCGCCCACGAGGCGCGCGATGGCGCGGCAGAAGGTGTGGTCCGGGATGCGCAGGCCCACGGTGCGCTTGCTCTGGAGGTGGCGCGGCACCTCGCGGCTGCAGGGGAGCACCGCGGTGTAGGGGCCCGGGAACATCTGCTTGAGGATGCGGAAGGTGGGGGTGTCCAGGTGGCGCGTGTACCGGCAGAGCATTTCCATGTCGGAGCAGAGGATGGACATGGGCTTCTTGGGATCGCGGCCCTTCATGGCCTGGATGCGGTCCACGGCCTTCTTGCGCGACACGAGGCAGCCCAGGCCGTACAGCGTGTCGGTGGGGTAGGCGATGACGCCGTCCCGGGAGAGGACTTCGGCCACCTGTTCCAGGTGGCGCTGCTGGGGATTCACGGGGTGGAGGGAGAGGATCATGATGGTTCCAGGTTATCCCAACGGGCCCGTCCCGCGCTGGGGTGGCGATCGGGGCGCTGGAAGAAGCGCTCGGCCAGGACCGGATCCAGGACCCCCGCGGCGCCGTCCCGGCGGGCCTTCAGGGCCAGCAGCGCCACCACCGTGAGGCTGTCGGTGATCTCGCCGGAAAGGACCCGGGCCACGCACTGCTCGAAGGGTTCGCGGCGGCAGGTGAGCTCCTCGGTGTCCTCGGGCCCGTGCCGGCCGTCGGAGGGGCCCAGGTCCGAGGCCAGGAACAGGAAGGTCTCCTCGTCGGTGCTGGAGTTGCTGGTGTGGAAGAAGGCCAGGGGCTCCCAGGTGGCCGCCACCAGGCCGGCCTCCTCGGCCAGTTCCCGCCGGATGCTCTCGAAGGGGCTCTCGTGGGCCTCCCCGCCCCCTTCGGGCAGCTCCCAGGTGTAGGCCTCCAGGGGATACCGCCACTGGCCCACCAGGACCACGCGGTCCTGGGCGTCCAGGGCCAGCACCCCGCAGGCGGTGCGCCGGAAGCCGCACACGGCGTAGAGGCAGCGGCCCCCGGCGCGGTGCTCGGCCCGGTCCTCCCGCAGGCGGATCCAGGGGGAATCGTAGAGGAGCTTGCGGTCCGTCACCCGGTAGGGGTTGGGGTCGGCGGGGACGGAAAGGGGCGGGAGGCTCACGGCAGGTCCTAAAAAACAAGCGCCCGCTGCGGGAGCGGGCGCTTGTGCTTCGTGGGATCGGTGGGGACTAGCGGCGCAGGCCCAGGCGCTCGATGAGCGAGCTGTAGCGGGCCTTGTCCTTGCGGCGGAGGTAGTCCAGCAGCCGGCGGCGCTGGCCGACCATGACCATGAGGCCGCGGCGGCTGTGGTAGTCCTTGGCGTGCACCTTGAAGTGCTCGGTCAGGTCGTTGATGCGCTTGGTGAGGATCGCCACCTGCACCTCGGGCGAGCCGGTGTCGGTGTCGTGCTGCTTGTAGTCCTCGATGATGATCTTCTTCTGCTCTACGTTCAGGGCCATGTGAGGCTCCTTTTGGGGTGAGGTCCCGTCACCTTTGGACCAGCCCCGAGCCGGCTCCAAGGTCGAGTCCGGGGATCCCGGACGGTGTCAAGAATGGTGCGGATAAAGGGACTCGAACCCCCACGACCTTGCAGTCACTAGCACCTGAAGCTAGCGCGTCTACCAATTCCGCCATATCCGCATTGTTGCGCTGTCCCCCCGCGAGAGTCCAATTGTGCGCGAAACATAATCGTAGCCTGGGTCGCTGGCGGGATCAAGCACCAATTTCACCATTGGCGGTACGGGACCCCGTTGGACCCGGTTCCGGTGGCCAGGCTGTACACGTCGAACACGTTGCCGCCGCCCCAGCTGGAGCTGGTGGGATCGTCGGCGATGGACCGCATGCCCCATTCCGCCTTGTTGGTGAAGGGGTCCACGGGGATGCGGCGCAGGAAGCGGGTCTTGCCGGTCTTGCCGGTGACGGGGACGCCTTCCACCAGGCTCTCCAGCGTCTCGGGGTAGCCGTTGTTCTCGGGGGGCGGGGACTTGATCTTGTTCGCGTCGGCGGCGGCCTTGTAGGCGTCGATGGCCAGCCGCATCTCGCGCAGGTCCCGCCTCAGCTCCAGCTCCCGCTGCCGGCGCACGCCGTTGCGGGCCATGGGGACCACCGCCGAGGCGAGGATCACCAGGACCGTGGCGGTCACCAGCATCTCCAGGAGCGTGAACCCGCGCTGGCGCAGGGTCATTGGATGGTCACGAGGGAGTTCACGTACCGCGCCGGGATGGGGTTGGCCCCCACCAGGTACTTGCCGTCCTGCACCATCACCGTGGCCTTGCCGGGCTCCAGGGCCTCCAGCTCGATGACGGCGAAGGTTCCGCTGTCGGTGGCGCCCGTGGCGCGGTTGAACGTGAGGGTGAGGATGCCGTCCTTGGCCGGGCCCTGGGCGAGGGTGCCGCCTTCGCCGGTGAGGAAGTCGCCGGCGGCCACCGAGACCACCTTGAGCCGGGGATCCACCTGGAGGGTCATGGACCCGGAGGTGAGGCCCTGGGCCCCGCTGGCGAAGAGGTTCAGGGAGAGGCGCTGGCCCTTGGCCGCCTCGGTGGACAGGGGCGACATGAAGAACACCAGGGACGAGGTGGCGTCGGCCATGGGCGCCGGCGCCTCCGCGGCGGGCTTGGCGGGGGCCTGGGAGGGGGCGGGAACCGGCGCCGGGACGGGCGCAGGAACGGGCGCCGCGGCGGGGGGCGGGACCGGGGCCGCGGGGGTCTTCGGGGCGGCCTGGGGGGCCCTGGGCGGCGCCTGGGGCGTGGCCTGGGGCGCGGTCTGGGGCGCGGCGGCCTCGTCCTGCAGGCCGGGGGGCAGGGGCTTGCGCTCAGGCTTGGGCGCGAAGGGCTTGGAGGCGCCGGGGGCCTGGTCCGGGTCGAAGGGACTGAAGTCCTCCTCGCCCAGGTCGGGCTTGCGCACGATGACCGCCCGCAGGGTGAGCAGGACGTCGGTGCGGCTCTTGTTCTTCTGGTTGCTGCCCAGGAGCTTGCCCAGGATGGGGATGTCGGTGATGCCCCAGATGCCCTGGAGGCTCTTGGTCTCGTCCTCCTTCAGGAGGCCGCCGAACACCGCGGTCTCGCCGTCCCGGAGCCGCGCGGAGGTCTTGATGATGCGCTGGCCCAGGTCGGGGCGGCCCTGGGTGGAGCCCGCCTTGAGGGTCTTGACTTCGGATTCCAGGTCGACGGTGATGTCGCCGTTGAAGTGCACGCGGGGCTTGACGGTGATCTTCACGCCCACGTCCTCGTAGCTGTACTGGGTCTGGGTGGCCAGGGTCCCGCCCAGGCTCGCCAGGGCCGAGGCCGCGGTGGTGCTGCCGGTGGTGGTTCCGGTGGAGGTGCCGCCCAGGCTGGACTGGGTGGTGCTGATCTTCTCGCCGATGTTGACGAAGCCCGTCTCGCCGGAGATGACGCGGACGTTGGGGCTCGCGAGGAGCTTGCCCTCGCCGCTGCTCTTGAGGGCGTCCAGCGCCAGGGGCGCGAAGAGGAACTTGAGGTCGGACTTGGAGATGCGGATGCCGCCGGTGTTGGTGTTGAAGCCGTTGGTGGCGTTGCTGGTGATGGCGCCGATGCGGTAGATGCCCGAGGTGGCCCCCGTGTCCGTGAGGCTGGCGGTGGGCAGCAGGCCCACCTGCTCCTTGGCGGTCTCGCTCACCTCCACCAGTTCGAGGTACACCACCACTTCGGCCTTGGCCTTGTCCAGCTGGTTGACGATGTGCTGGGCGATGGCGAGGTCGTTGGCCTTGGCCTGCACCGTGATGGCGTTGAGGCGCTTGTCGATGAACACGCGCATGGTGGGCAGGATGGCGTTGAAGATCTGGCGCACCGCGTCCACTTCGGCGTTGGAGAGGTAGAAGGTCTGGATGAGCTTGTTCTCGTAGTCCGTGAGGTTCTGCGGGCTCTTCTTGAACACCATGATGGTGTTGGGGTCGAGCACCTTGTAGAACAGGTCGCTCTGGAGCATCAGCGTGTCCAGCACCCGCTGGAAGGAGAGGCCCCGCAGGTCCACGGAGACGCTGGGGTCCTGGGCGCTGGCCGAGCTGTGCAGGATGATGTTGACCCCGGAATTCTTGCTGAGCTGCTGGAAGATCTCCCGCAGGCTGGTCTTCCGGGTGAAGTTGAGGTCCATGCCCTCCAGGGAGCGGGGGTTGATGGGCAGGGCGGGCTTGGCTTCGGCGCGCTGCCGGGCCTCCTCGACGCTGCCCTCCTTCTCCTCGATGGCGCGCTGGCGGGCCGCGGCTTCCTCCAGGCGGTTCATCCAGTCCACGGCCACCTGGTTGGAGGGGTCCAGCACCACCGCCGAAGCCACCTCGCGCCGCACCTCGTCCACCCGGCCCTGCTTCTTGGCTTCCCGGGCCTTGACCAGGTGGGCCTCGGCGGCCAGCGGCGCGGTCTTGCGGAAGCCGATCTTGGCCTGGATGTTGCCGGGATCCTTGTTGAGGATCTGGCGGTACTGGGCGAGGGCCTCTTCGTACTTGCCCTCGTCGAAGGAGGCCTGGGCCTTGTGGAGGGCGCAGCCCAGGGCGAAGACCAGGGACAGCGTGACCGCGAGCGTCCGGGCCAGGTGATCGATGGTGGGTCGAAGGGTTCGCATCTTATCCTTCCGGTGGGTTTCAGAATTCATTGGCCGGTCCTGACCCGGCGCCGCCGCGGATCTCCACGGCGTCGATCCGGAACTTGATGTCCCCGAACTTCACGTTCTGGAATTCCGCGAAGGCCTCCGTGACCTTCACGAGGCGCCACTGGGGGTTGAAGAGGTCGCCCTCCTTGAAGGTGACGGGTTCGTCGCCCTTCATGAACGCCCCCAGGCGCCCGGACTTCTTCGTGCCCAGGTAGCCCAGGAAGCGGAGGCCCTGGGGCTTGCTTCCGGTCTGCCGGGCCCGTTCCGCGGCCAGGGCCTGGGCCGCGAGCTGCTCGGCGGTGGGCGGCGGGGGCGGCGGCGGCGGGGGCGGCGGGGGCGGAGGCGGCGGCGGGGGGCCCTCGAAGAGGAAGAGGTCCCGCAGCATGCGGTCCTCCGTGGGCAGTTCCCCGGCCTTGTCCAGCTTGTTCAGGTCGGGCAGCTTCTGGAGCTCCCGGGCCTGCCGGTCGCCCAGGGCCGCCGCGGCGGCGCGCCGGGCCTCGGCGCCCTTGGGGGCGGCGGCGGGGGTCGCGGCGGGCCACAGGTACCACACCAGAACGGCCAGGGCCACCAGGGCGCCCTGCACCCGGCGGTTGGACTTCAGGTCCTGGAGCATGGCCTTGGCGTCGGTGCCCTTGAGGCCTTTCGTGGGCTCGCTCATGCTCCCTCCCCGGGTTCCAGGGCCGAGCCCGGCGCCTGGCGGAAGGCCCTCAGGACCACCGTCAGGTGGGCCCCTTCGGGGCTTTCATCCAGCTTGGCGCTCACCACCGCGAAGGGCAGCTTGCCGCCTTCCAGGGCCAGCATGAAGGTCTTCAGGCTCTTGAAGAGGCCCGTGACGGTGAACTCCACGTCCACGGACTCCAGCAGGCTGCCCTTGGCGCCCTCCCTGCTGGGGGCGCCGTACTTCACGGACACCAGGCGGACCCCGTGTTTCTGGCTCAGCTCGAAGAGGGTCTGGCTGAGCTTCCAGTGGAGCTGGCCGATGCTTTCGGCCGGCATGTTGCGCAGGAGCTCGTCCAGGGCCCGGCGGTCGGCGCGGATGCGGTCGGCCTCGGCCTGGTAGGCCTTGAGCTCGGCGCTCTTGCGCTCCAGGTCCCGGGAGGCGTCCTGGGCGGCCTTCACGCTGCGGCCCCGGCGCTGGGAGGCGTCGGGCAGGACGAAGAGGAGGATGGCGAGGCCCAGGAAGGCCATGACGCCGCCGCCGGCGAGGCGGAAGGTGCTGGACCGCAGCGGGGTGATCATTCCTCACCTCCGCCGGTGGGCCGGGGCCTGGACCGGGGGAACCGGGGGGCCCGGATGGGGCTGGGGTTCAGCTCGCCCGGGTTGCCGGTCATCCCGGGCTGGGTGGGGGGGCGCACCGGCGGCGTCATGGTCTGCGCGGGCGCGGGGCGGGGCGCCGTGGGGACCGGCGCGGGGCGCGGGGCCGCGGGGGCCGGGGCGGCCTTGGCGGTCTTGGACTGGGGACCGAATTTGGGCAGGGGCTTGTAGGGGGGCGGCACGGAGAGGACGGCCAGGGTGTATTCGAAATCCACGCCGCCGCCCTGGCGGTCCGATTCCCGCTCCAGGATCACCTGCTCGAAGAAGGGGTTCTTCTGGAGGGACTCCACCAGGGCGGCCTCCGCCTCCCGGGTGCGGGCCTCGCCCCGGACCTTCACCTGGACCTTCTGGTCCTGGCCGCGGGTGCGCTGCAGGGACTTGAAACGCACATCGGGCACCATGCTCCGCTCCAGTTCGGCCGTGAGGCGCGACCAGGGCAGGCTCCGCTCCGTGAAGATGCGTTCGGCCAGGCGCCACCGGGGCAGTTCCCGGGCCACGTCGATGGAACGGAGCTCGTCCATGACCTTGCGCTGGGAATCCTCGGTGAGCCGCGTGCGGGCGTTGGTGGCCACGGTGAGCCTGCCGGCCTTGGCGGCCTGCTGGTAGGCCCTCAGGGTGAGGCCCAGGGCGCCGGCCAGGACCAGTCCGCCGGCGGTCAGGGCCGCCCAGCCGATGAGCGCGTGGTTGAGGCGCCACAGGGTGCTGGGGGGGGCGAGGTCGAGCTTGAGCGTCGGAACGGCCATCAGAGCGCCTCCTGGGCCGGGATTTCGGGCTGGAGGATCCGGGTGGGGATGGAGCTGTCGGGCCAGGTGGGGGCCCCCCACACCAGGACTTCCTGGGGCGGGCGGGAATCCCGCTGGAGGTAGGCGGAGGAGGGCAGCACCCGCTCCTGGATCCAGGTCTCGGCGGTGGCGGGCTCCGTCCACTGCCGCAGGAGGGCCAGGTTGCGTCCCCAGGAGGCCAGGGTGCCCGTGTAGGTGTCCTGGCCCGCCGGGCACAGGGACAGCAGCATGCCGGGGACCTCGCGGCTGGAGGCCAGCCGGTTGTAGAGCCAGAGCCAGCGGGGGACGAGGCTGCGGATGGGGCGGCCCAGGGTGAGGGAGGCCTGGAGCCAGGCCTCCCGGGTGGCCTCCGCGATGCCCGCCAGGAGCCACGCGTTCTCGCCCAGGGACAGGGCCTGCACGGCCTGGGGCTCCTCCAGGGCCAGGCTCTGGTTGAAGCGCCACTTGAAGAAGGCCTCCCGGGCCTCGGCGCCCGGGGGCACCTCCACGATGTCCCGGATCAGGAGGGACGGGATCCAGGCGTCGTCCACCACCCAGTGGGTGGGGCCCGCGGGGAGGCCCTCCAGCGCCATGACCAGCACGTCCTGGGTGACGGGGCCCGACAGGCTCCGGGACTGGCCTCCGGCGTGGATGCGGTGGGGCTCCAGCCACACCACGGACGCCGTCCTGGTGCCCAGGGTCAGGGCACTCATTTGTCAGGTCCCCCATTGACACTGTTTACGACTGGGGGGGTGGTTCCACGGTTCATCGGCAAGGGAGCTCCGGCTTTGGGCGAATCGACCCCCATAGTATCCCCGGGATTGGCGATTCCCAAGGGCGGGGGCGGCGTCGTCCCTAATTTTTCACCAGGGGCGCCCCTTCGGGGCCCGGTTCTGGCGGGGGAAGAGGTTCAGGGTCACCGGGGAAACCCCCGGGCGGCCCCGGTCCGGGGTCCCGGCAGGGGCCGGGGCCGACCTCCGGCGTGGACGGGATGCGGTTCCAGCCATACCATGGAAGCTTGTGCACCTCCCCGAGCCATGACGTTCCTTTCTTGGGGTAATTATAATCTATTAATTGCTGGCGCCAGGGAGAAGGTGGGGCGGCAAGCGCCCTGGGGTTTGCCGTTGGACGTCAGGGGTTTCTCAGGAGTAAGTGGCGCGTCAGACCAGGTGGTTCCCCGGTTGAGAGGGTTCGTTTGCGGTTAATTGCACTGGAAGTTAACGGGTTCAAGTCCTTCGCCGACCCCCAGAAGCTCAGCTTCCCGGTGGGGATGACGGCGGTGGTGGGGCCCAACGGATGCGGGAAATCCAACATCTCGGACGCCCTGGCCTGGGTCCTGGGCGAGCAGCGGGCCACCCTGCTGCGCGGGGCGGAGATGGCGGACGTGATCTTCGCGGGCACCGGGCAGCGCAAGCCCATGGGCATGGCCGAGGTGAAGCTCACCCTGGAGATGCCCGACCCCGGCCACCCCGGCTCCGTGCGGGAGGTGGTCATCAGCCGCCGGCTCTACCGGGACACCGGCAGCGAATACCGCATCAACGGCCGGGAATGCCGCCTCAAGGACGTGTCCGACCTGCTCATGGACACGGGCATGGGCACCCGGGCCTATTCCTTCATCCAGCAGGGGCAGATCGACCTGATCCTCTCCTCCAAGCCCAAGGACCGGCGCTCCCTCCTGGAGGAGGCCGCGGGCATCACCCGGTACAAGCTGCGCCGCACCGACGCCGAGCGCCGCCTGGAGGAGACCCGCGCCAACCTCCTCCGGCTGGACGACATCCTCTTCGAGCTCACCAAGCAGCAGGAGTCCCTCAAGCGCCAGGCCGCCAAGGCCCGCCGGGCCCAGGAGCTCGACGTGGCCATCAAGGCCACCCAGCGCATCCTGCTGGCCGGCAAGGCCTCGGAACTGGAGGAGGCCAAGGAGCGCATCCTGGAGAACCTGGACGCCCTGGAGCGGCGCATCGCCGCCCTGACCGCCCAGGCCTCGGAGAAATCCTCCGAGGTGGAGGGCCTGCGCCTGGCCCTGGACGAACTGAACCACCGCCAGGAAAAGCGTGCCCGGGCCGTCATGGGCCTGGACCAGCGCCTGGGCCTCCTGGACCAGGACCGGGGGTTCCAGGGGGAGCGCATCCGGGAATCGGAGCAGACCGCCGCCCTCCTCCAGGGGCGCCTGGACGAGCTTTCCGCGCGCTCGGGCGACACCGAGGCGGAGACGGTGCGCCTCCAGGAGGCCCTGAAGGCGGCGGAGACGGCCCTGGAGGCCCGGGACGGGCTGGTGGCCGAAGCCGAGGAGGCCGTGGCCCTGGCCGGGGGCGCCCTGCGCCACATCGAAGCCGAGCTCAAGGAACTGCGGGCCCGCCGGGTGGAAGCCGAGCGGGAGGCCCTGGCCGCCCAGCGCCGGCGCCAGGGCGTGCTCCAGGAGATCGCCCAGCGTTCGGGGCGCCTGGACAACCTCAACCATGAGGAGGCCATCCGCGCCCCCCGCCTGGAGGCGCTGGAGGCCGATGTCCTGCGCCTGGGCCGGGAGGAGGAGGGGGCTTCGGGCCGACTGGAGCAGATGGAGGAGGCCGTGCAGGTGCAGGGCCGGATCCGCCAGGAGACCGCCGACGCCCACCGCGCCGCCGCCGCGGCCCTGCGCGAGGCCGAAGGGGCCCTGGAGGCCCAGGAACTGCGCATGCGCCAGCTGGGCGACCTGCTGCGGGACGCGGCCGGCGCGGGCGATCAGCGCAGGGCGCTGGAGTGGCTCCGGGCCAAGGGCGTGGTCCCCACGGCCTTCGTGGACGCGGTCACCGTGGAGGACGAGCGCCTCCCGCACATCGAACGCCTCCTGGGCGCCTGGATCCAGACCGTGGACCTGGGCGGGGCCCCCGGCGCCTGGGAGGCCCCGGGGCAGCTCCTCTTCAGCGGGGGGGGCGCCGCGGACCCCGTCCCCGCCCCGGAGGGCGCCGTGGCCCTGCGGGACGCGGTGAAGTGGCGCCCCGGCCGGGCCCGGCCCCTGGAGGGGCTCCTGAACCGCGCCTTCGCGTGCGCCGACGCGGACCTGGCGGACCTGGCCCGGGCCCATCCGGAATGGGCCTTCGTTTCGCCGGCCCTGGTGAAGCTGCCCTTCGGCCCCGTGCAGGCCGGCGTGGCCGCGCCGGCGGCGTCGCCCCTGAAGCTCCGGCAGGAGTTCGAGGCCGCCAAGGCGTCCCGGGAGGAGGGGCTGGACCGGGTGGAGACCCTGGAATCCGCCGTGAAGACCGCCGACTACCGCATGCGGGAGGCCGCGGACCACTTCAAGGAGATGGACGAGGACCACATCGCCGCCCGGCGCGTGGTGGAGGATCTCAAGGGCCGCAGGGCTTCGGCGGCCGCGCAGCTGCGCGAGATCAAGGAGGCCCAGGAGCGCGCCGATGCCCAGTGGGAGCAGCTGGAGGCGGAGATCGCCGCGCTGCAGGCGCAGCTGCGCGACCTGGAGGCGCCGGCGGAAAACCCCGAGGAGGCCCTCCTGGTGGAGGCGGTGCATGCCGCCGACGCCCGGCGCGCCGAGGCCCAGAAGGCCCTGGACGACCGCCGGGAGACCCTGGTGGAGGCCTCGCGCATGCGGGGGTCGGCCTGGTCCGAACGGGACGCCGTGCAGCGCCACCTGCAGCAGCTCCAGCGGGGGGTGTACGACCTGGAGGCCGAGAAGGGCCGCGTCCAGGCGGACCTCGCCCTGAGCGCGGACAAGGCGGCCCAGGCGAGCGCTCGCATGGCCGAACTGGAGGTGGAAGCGCACCGCCTGCTGGAGGAGCGCCAGACCCTGGTGGAGGAGCAAGCCGCCGCCTTGCCGGGCATCGAGACCGCCCAGGAGTTCCTCCGGGTGCAGGAGCGCGGCGCCCGGGAACTGGCCCAGGCCCTGGAGAACGCCCGCCAGCTGCACCAGGAGTCCCTGCTGCAGGGCGCCCAGGTGCAGGGCAGCATGGAGGCCATGTCCCGGGAGATCGAGCTGGCGCTGGGCTTCACGGTGCCCGATTTCCTCGCGTCCATCTCGGACGAGGAGAAGGAGGCCTGGGCCCTGGGCGAGCTGGTGCACCAGACGCGCATGCAGGAGCTGCAGAGCAAGCGCCTGGACCTGGGCGGCGTGAACCCCCTGGCCATCCAGGAGCTGCAGGAGGCCGAGGACCGGCTGGCCTTCATGAACGAGCAGCGGCGCGACGTCACGGAGGCCATCGGGAACCTGGAGGCCACCATCCGCGAGATCAACGCCACCAGCGAGGAGCGTTTCCGCGAGGCGTTCGAGTTCATCAACACGCGGTTCCACGAGGTGTTCCGGGAGGCCTTCGGCGGCGGCGCGGCCACGCTCATCCTGCAGGATCCCAAGGATCTCCTGGAGTGCGGCATCGAGATCACCGCCCAGCCCCCTGGCAAGAGCGCCAAGGCCCTGACCCTCCTGAGCGGCGGCGAGAAGGCCCTGACCGCCATCTCGCTCCTGTTCGCCATCTTCCACTACAAGCCCAGCCCCTTCTGCGTGCTGGACGAGGTGGACGCGCCCCTGGACGAGGCCAACGTGGGGCGCTTCGCGGGGATGGTGCAGCGCATGAAGGAAGGCACCCAGTTCATCGTCATCACCCACCAGAAGCCCACCATGGTGGCCGCGGACACGCTGTACGGCGTGACCATGGAGGAGATGGGCGTTTCGAGGCTGGTGAGCGTGCAGCTGCGGGAGGCGGCCCAGCTGGTTTGAGATGGTCATGGATTTGTCATGAGAGGTTTTGGGCACCTTCGGGTTGTCAACACGAAAGAAACCGGAAAGTGTGGAAAACTAATTGATGGTTGATTTATTCAACCCTCGGCGACCCGCTGGGCTATTTATTGAAAACTAAGGCACTAAGCCCTTCGTATCCGGGACCGCGCATCCCCATCCGGCGGTGACCCGGGCTGGATTCCCGGGCCTTTTGGCCGGAAATCCACAAGGTTTTCCACACGCCGCCCGGACACCCCCCGCGTAACGGTTTCGTAAACCTCTTGAAAACGTGTTGTTGCAAGGGCTCCCGGGGCCGTCCCGGACCCTTTTTTCCAGGGCGGGGGAATTCGATTCATTTTTCGCCTTGACGGGTCCCCGGGCCGGGGTGGCCGGCGCCGGTTACAGTCGTTACATGGCCAAGATCTCCTCCCACTACGAATGCACCGCCTGTGGCGCCCGTTTTCCCCAGCCCATGGGCAAGTGCGGGGCCTGCGGAGGGTTCGGAACCATCGAAGAGGTGCGGGGCGCCCTGAAGAAGGACCTCGCCCGGGCCCGCAGCGCCTTTTCCCAGAGCACCTACCAGGAGCCGGTGTCCCTGCTGTCCGTGGAGATCAGCGAGGACAGCCGCGCCGCCACGGGGCTTCCCGAACTGGACCGGGTCCTGGGCGGGGGCGTGGTGCCGGGCATGGTGGTGCTCCTGGGGGGCGAGCCCGGCATCGGCAAGTCCACGCTGGTGCTCCAGTGGGCGGCCGCCTGCGGCGGCGGCGTGCTCTACGCCAGCGGCGAGGAGAGCGAGCGCCAGATCAAGCTGCGCGCCCAGCGCCTGGGCGCCGAGAGCCCCGCCATCCACCTCTTCGCCGAGACCGATGTGCGCCGGATCCTGGAAGCCGCGGACCGCATGAGGCCCGCGCTGCTCCTGGTGGATTCCATCCAGACCCTCTTCGATCCCGAATTCGAATCCTCCGCGGGCTCGGTGAGCCAGGTGCGGGGCTGCGCCACGCTCCTGGCCCGCTGGGCCAAGGGCACCGGCACGCCCCTGGTGCTGGTGGGCCACGTCACCAAGGACGGGAGCCTGGCCGGGCCCAAGGTGCTCGAGCACCTGGTGGACACGGTCCTCGCCTTCGAGGGGGACCGCCACCACCACCACCGCCTCCTGCGCGCCCTCAAGAACCGCTTCGGCGCCGCCTTCGAACTAGGCGTGTTCGCCATGACCGAGCGCGGCCTGGTGCCCGCCGAAGGCAATCCCTTCTGGCTGGACACCGAGCCCAGGCCGGGCTGCGCGGCCACCGTGGTGCTTTCCGGCACCCGCCCCGTGATCGTGGAGATCCAGGCCCTGGTGGCCGCCGCGGGCCTGGGCATTCCCCGGCGAACCGCCCTGGGCATCGACGGCCAGCGCCTCTCCATGCTCTGCGCCGTGGCCGAGCGCCGCGGCGGGGTGCAGCTCCACGACCGGGACGTGTACCTCAACGTGGCCGGGGGCCTGGAAGTGGAGGATCCCGCCGCGGACCTGGCCGTCATCGCCGCCCTCACCAGCAGCGCCACGGGCAGGGTGCTCCTTCCCCGCTGCCTGTTCCTGGGGGAGGTGGGCCTCACCGGCGAAGTGCGCCCCGTGTCCCAGCTGCCGCTGCGCCTCCAGGAGGGCGCGCGCCTGGGCTTCCAGGGCGCGGCGGTGCCCCGCACCGGGCTGGACGCCTCCCATTCCTCGCCCCTGGAGCTCTATCCCGAGCTGGGCATGGAGCGCCTGAAGGGCAAGCCCTGGCTGGCGGGGAGGACCGAGGAATAGGGTGCCCGAAGTCACGAACCGCGCCGGCGCGCCCGGGGTAGAATCCAGGGCACTGGGGGATATCCGATGCGATCCATGACCGCCTTTGCCGAGACCCTGCGCCCCCTGGAACGGGGCGCGCTGAGGCTCACGGTGCGCTCCGTGAACCACAAGGCCCTGGACATCTCCCTGCGCATCCACCCCTCCTTCTTCCCCCTGGAGGCCGGCATCCGGGCGCGGGTGAGGGAGGTGGCCCTGCGGGGCAAGGTGGACCTGGCGGTGGAGGTGCAGGACGAGCCCTCCCTGGAGCCCCAGATCAACCGCTCGCTCCTTCGCTCCATGGCCAAGACCTGGCAGGAGGACGCCGAGTGGCTGAACCTGCCCCCCCTCTCCGCCGAGGCGTTCTTCCGGCTGCCAGGGGCCTGGCTGCCCCCCTCCGCCGATCTGGCGGAGCGCCTGGAGGGGGCCATCCTGGAGGCCCTGGACACCCTCCTGAAGCTCTGGAACGAAGGGCGCGAGAAGGAAGGCGAACGCCTCCTGCCCGCCTTCCAGGACGGCGCCGCCCGCCTGGAAGCCCTCTGCGCCACCCTCCAGGCCGAGAGCGAGGCCCAGGCCAAGGAATTGCCCGAACTCTACCGCAGGCGCCTGGACCAGGTGCTGGAGGATGCCCGCCTTTCCGGCCAGCTGCCGGCGGAACGCATCATCGCCGAAGCGGGCGCCCTGGCGGTGCGGGAGGATGTGCGGGAAGAACTCGTCCGCCTGTCAGCGCACCTGGAGGATTTCCGGGAGCGCCTGCGCCGGGGCAACCTGGGCGGCAAGGCCCTGGACGTGTGGAGCCAGGAGGTCCTGCGGGAACTCAACACCTGCGGCTCCAAGTGCAAGCGCCTGGCCATGACCCGGGCGGTCATGGAGGCCAAGGGCGTCCTGGAGCAGATCCGGGAGCAGGGGGCGAACCTGGAATAGATGACCCAGGTTTCCGACTCACCCCGTCCCGGGGGCGCCGGAGGGCCTGAAAGTGATCCCTTCTTTCATCCCCTTCATCCTGTTCATCCGTTTTCATCCCTGTTCCTGCAGGGCCGGCGATGGGGTGGGGCGGCGCGCGGTTTATCTGCATGCGCCGACCCATCCCTGCTCTGGCCCTGCGGAAACGGGGATGAAAACAGATGAATGGGATGAAGGGGATGAGGCGTGGAACTCAGGCCGTTCCCGGCTGAGGAACTCGGGATGGGTGGGGTGGGTCGGACACGTGGGCTATAGGCCTTCGGGCACGTCCACGAGCAGGGGCTCCTCGATGCGCCCGAGGCGGCTCAGGTGCCGCAGGCGCTCCAGTTGGATCAGGGACAGCCGGGTGCCCGCCGGGATGAGGATCATGCCGTCCGGGTTCAGCACGTCGGCCATGAGGAGCATGCCGGGGGCCAGGCTCTCGATGTCCAGGAGGCGGTGGGTGGTCTCGGGCTCGGCGGTGGGGTCGGCGCCCAGCACCTGGCCCAGGGCGGCCAGCACCACGGGGTCGTAGGCGCCCTTGCGCAGCCGGAGCTGCTCGAAGACCACGCTGCGGCTGTGGCGCAGGCGCAGGCCCTCCACGAAGTCCGTGGCCACGCGCAGGATGCGGGATTCCAGGGGGAGCGCGTCCTCCCGGGTGCCGTCCATGGGGTAGCCCTCGCCGTCGAAGTCCTTGGCCGAGTACAGGATGATGCGGGAGACGGACTTGAGGCGGGGGATATTGGCCACCATGCGCGCGCCCACCTCGGGCACCGTGCGGAAGGCCTCCTGTTCCTGCACGGTGAGCCGCTCCCCCCGGGCCACCTTGGCCTGGACGTCCACGGGAATGGCCAGGCGGCCGATGGGTGCCAGCAGGGCGGCCAGGCCCAGGTCCCAGGGGTTGCGGATGCCCAGGCGCCCGGCCATCTTCATGGCGTACTCCCGCAGGAGCTGGCTCCGGCCGAAGACCTTGGCGTCGAAGACGGACAGGAGGTCCACCAGGGTCTGGACGCTCCCCGTGAGGGTCTGTTCCAGGAGGATCCGCTCCCCGGTCACCAGGTCGTACTGGCGGATGCCGGCCTCCAGCACCTCCGCGAGGCTCTCCTCGTCGCAGGGCTTGTTCAGGAAACGGAACACGTGGCCCTTGTTCACGGCCTCCATGGCCGTTTCCAGATCCGCCTGGCCGGTGAGCATGATGCGGGTGGTGTCGGGGGAGATGCGCTTGACCTCGGCGAGGAACTCCACGCCGTCCATGCCCGGCATGCGCATGTCGGCCACCACCGCCGCGAAGGGCAGGGAGGTGCGCATGAGCTCCAGGCCCTCGTCCCCGGAGGAGGCGGCGTGGAAGTCGAACCGCTTGCGGAAGGCCCGGCCGAAGGCCGCCGTGAGGTTGGGATCGTCGTCCACGAAGAGGATTCTGGCGAGCATGGGGGACTCCGGGGTCATTCGGGGAGCGGGGTGGTCAGGAAGGTCTTCCAGCGCCCGGGCCGTTCCGGGTCCCCGTGGGCGAGGATACGCTCGTCGGAGCGGCCGTCCTGGAACAGGTCCACGGCGCCCTCCTGGAAGCCGTCCGCGGCGTAGAGGGCCAGGCCCGCGGGGAAGCCCGCGGTGGGGAGCGTGGGGGCGTGGTGCTCCCGGATGTGCCGGCAGAATTCCTGGGGCAGGCCCCAGAGGCTCAGGAGCTGGGCGCCCACGTGGGGGTGGTCGGTGCCGTACAGCCGGCGCTCCGCGGCCACCAGGCCGGGGGCCTCGGCGATGCGCCCGTAGTCCGCCCCGGGATCCAGGGCCAGGATCACCCGGCCCATGTCGTGGAGGAGGCCCAGGGAATAGGCGTCCTCCAGCACCACCGGGCGCTGGCCCTCCCCGGCGGCGATGGACCGGGCGCCGGTGGCCACGGCCTGGGAGTGGCGCCACAGGGCGTTCATGTCCAGGCCGGCGGGCTTGAGGGCCTGGAGGGCCTCCATGGCGCCCCGCACCAGGACGACGGTCTTCACCGTCTCCAGGCCCAGCATGCTGATGGCCTGGCCCAGGTCCGTGACCCGGCGCTCCAGGGAGAAGTAGGCGGAATTGACCAGTTTCAGCAGCCTCGAGGCGATCCCGAGATCCGACTGCACCAGGGCCACCAGGGCGGGCAGGGGGGGATCCTCCTGGGCCAGCAGGCTCCGGATGCGGGCGTAGAGGCTGGGGAGGCTGGGAAGGCCCTTGAGCCCCGCCACGAAGCGGCGGGCCCGCTCGTCCAGGCCCCCGGACTCGTCCAGCACCAGCTCCTCCAGGACGCCCACCAGGATCTCCGGGTCCACGGGCTTGGCCAGGAAGCGGTGGAAGTGCCCCTCCGCGGCCTCCATGAGATCGACCCGGGGCTGGCCGGAGAGCACGACCCGCAGGGTGGAGGGGCTGGAGGCGCGCACGGCCCTGAGGAGCGCCGCCCCGTCCAGGCCGGGCATGAGGAGCTCGGTGACGACGATGTCGAAGGAGGCCCGCCCCAGGATGGCCAGGGCCTCCTCCCCCGACCCCGCCAGGGCCACGTGCCATCCGGGCCGCTCCACCCGCAGGGAGCGCCGGAAGGCCTCCAGGAGCATGGGCTCGTCATCCACCAGCAGGATCCGCATCAGGCCTCCCCGGGCAGTTGGATGACGAAGGTGGTCCCCGCGCCGGGTTCGGTCTCGAAGAAGATCTTCCCGCCGTGGAGGTTGACGATGTTCTGGTAGCAGATGGTCAGGCCCTGGCCGGTGCCCTTGCCGACGCCCTTGGTGGTGTAGAAGGGCTCGAAGACCCGGGCCTGGTGCTCGGGGGGGATGCCCGTCCCCGTGTCGCGCACCCGGATCTCGACGAGCTCCCCGGCGCGCCGGGTGGAGACGGTGATCTGGCCCATGCCGCCCCGGGCCTGGATGGCGTGGGCGGCGTTCACGATGAGGTTGAGGAAGGCCTGGCTCAGTTCGGCCGCGTGGCCCCGCACCGCGGGCAGCCCCTCCTCCAGGTCCAGATCCAGGGTCGCCACGTACTTCCATTCGTTGCGCGCGATGGTGGCGGCGCCCGCCGCCAGGCGGTTCACGTCCAGGATGGTGGGTTCCTTGGCGCCGGGATGGGTGAACTCCTTCATGGCCCGGACGATGCGGGCCACGCGCTGCACGCCGTCCAGGGACTCCTGGAGCACCTTGGGAAGCTCTCCCCGGAGGTACTCCAGGTCCGCGGCCTCCTCCGCCGCCCTGAGTCCGGGGTCCGGGGCCGCGGCCCCGCGGTACAGGTCGAGGAGCCCGGTGAGGCTCGCGAAGGACTTCTTCAGGAGGGTGAGGTTCATGTGCACGAACTGGATGGGCGTATTGATCTCGTGGGCGATGCCCGAAGCCAGCTGGCCCACGGATTCCAGCTTCTGGGCCTGGCGCAGGCTCACCTCCAGGGCGGCGCGCTCCTGTTCGGCCTGCCTGCGGTCCGTGACGTCCCGGGCCACCACCAGGCCCTGGGGGGGGCCGCTGCCGCCGAACCTCGCGGCCCGGGCCTCCAGCACGCGGTACGAGCCGTCCCTGTGCCGGAGCCGGAATTCCAGGACCGGGATGCTGCCCTGGGCGATGAGGCGATCCAGGGCCTCCAGGACGCCGGGGAGGTCGTCGGGGTGGACGGCCTCCTCCAGCGTGGGGAACCCTTCGCCGGGGCCGTAGCCCAGGATCCGCGCGTAGGAAGGGCTGGTGAAGGTCCGCCGGCCCCGGCCGTCCACGATGGCCAGGAGGTCCATCATGTTCTCCGAGATGGCCTGGAAGAGCTCCTCGCTCCGCCTGAGCCGGCGCTCCGTGGCCATGCGCTCCCGGGCGTACCTCGCCACCCGCAGGAGGGTGGGGCCGTCCCCGGCGCCCTTGACGAAGCAGTCCTGGGCGCCCTGGCGGAGGGTCTCCATGGCCAGGCCCTCGTCATCGTCGGCGGTCATCACCACCACGGAGGCTTCCCGGTTGGCCCCCCGCACCCGGCGCAGGGTCTCCAGGCCATGGCTGTCCGGGAGGTTCAGGTCCAGCAGCACCAGGTCCAGGCCCGGGGTGGCCAGCAGGGGCAGCGCCGAGGCCAGGTCCGTGGCCGTCAGGCAGGCGCAGTCCGGCTCCCGGTTGCGGAACAGGCGGGTCACCATGGCCAGCCAGGTACGATCGTCCTCGACGATCAGTATCCGGGAGGCTGGGGATTCCTGCATGCGCACTCCATCGGTCCGGGGGGCCGAAAGATCAACCGGCTTCGGGCTTCAGGGACCGCTGCATGAGCCGGTCCACGGATTCCCGGGGGTCGGCGCCCTGGAGGAGGCGCACCACCTCCCGGGTGATGGGCAGCTCCACCCCCAGGCTGTGGGCGAGGCCCAGGGCGGCTTCGGCCGTGAAGGCGCCCTCCACCACCTGGTTGCCCAGGCTGGCGGCGGCGTCTTCGGGGGTCATGCCCTTGCCCACCAGGGCCCCGAAGGTGCGGTTGCGGCTCTGGGGGCCCGTGGCGGTGAGCACCAGGTCCCCCAGGCCCGCCAGGCCCATGAGGGTGTCCCGGGTGCCCCCCAGGGCCTCCACCAGGCGGCTCATCTCGGCCAGCCCGCGGGTGATGAGGGCGGCGCGGGCGTTGTTGCCCAGGCCCAGGGACTCCACCAGGCCCGCGGCGATGGCCAGGACGTTCTTGAAGGCGCCGCACAGTTCCACGCCGGCCACGTCCCGGCTCAGGTACACCCGCAGGGAGGGGGTGGCCACCTGGGCCTGCAACTCGGCGGCGCGCCCATCGGGGATGGCCAGGGGCAGGGCCAGGACGATGGCCGAGGGCTGGGCCCGGCTCACCTCGTCCGCGAAGGTGGGTCCGCTCAGGACGCCCACGGGCACCCCCAGGACCCCCTCGAGGGTCTCGGAGACCCGCTTGAAGCTGCCCTGCAGGATGCCCTTGCTGACGGACACCAGGAGTTCGGGGCGGGAGGCCGTGCGCCCGGCCAGGTCCGTCCACACCGCCGGGGCCACCTGGGTGGGCAGGGCGCTCACCCACAGGCCCGCCCGGAAGCCCTCCTCCGGGTCGTGGATGGGGCGGACGCCCTGGGGCAGCTCCACGTCGGCCAGGGAGGGGTGGCGCCGGGTGGTGGCCAGGGTCGTGACCAGGGAAGGGGGGTGGCCCCACAGGTCCACCCGGGCACCCTGCCGGGCCCAGGCGATGGCCAGGGCGGTACCCCAGGCCCCGGAACCGAAAATCGCGATATCAGGTTTCTTAGACATTCCTGCTGGACCCCCAGAACTTCGATTCGGTGCCCTGCACCAGGCGGTTGATATTGGCGGAATGCTTGCGGATCACCAGGCCCACCAGGAGCGCCCAGGCCAGGATCGGCCACTGGGCCATGCCCTCCTGCACCGGAAGCCGGGCCCAGGCCCCCAGGAACCCCATGGCGGTGAGCAGCAGCACCAGCGCGGCCACCACGCTCCCCAGGCTCACGTACCGGAAGACCAGGAGGCAGAGCAGGAAGGCCCCGAAGGCCGGCACCACCATCGGCGCGTGGTAGGCCAGCACGCACCCCAGGGCGGTGGCCACGCCCTTGCCGCCCTGGAACCGGAGCCAGGGGGTGAACACGTGCCCCAGCACCGCGGCCAGCGCCACGAAGGCCAGGAACTCCGGGGCGAAGCCGAACTTCTTGGCGATGAACACGGGCAGGAAGCCCTTGGCGGCGTCCAGGAGCAGGGTGGCGATGCCCAGGGCCTTGCCCCCGGCCCGCATGACGTTGGTGGCGCCGATGTTGCCCGAGCCCTGGGCGCGCACGTCGCCCTTGCCCGCGAGCTTGACCAGGAGGAGTCCGAAGGGGATGCTCCCGGAGAGGAAGGCTCCGAGGCACCAGATCAGGTAGAGTTTGAAGGCCGCAGGGTTCATGTGAGCAGGGTACCTCATCCGGCGGCAATGGGGTTAGCATTGGGCCCACCGGAGATCCCCATGCGAGCGTTCCTGGCATTGTTCGCGCTTCCCCTCGCCCTGGCCTGCGGGGGTGGATCCAAGGCCGCCCCCGGCGCCCCCACGATCCTCGTCCAGCCCGCCTCCGCTTCGGTGCAGGCCGGGCTCACCCAGGCCTTCACGGCCGCCGTGGGCCATGCCGCGGATGCCTCGGTCCTCTGGAGCGTCCTGGAGACCGGCGGCGGTTCCATCACGGCGGCGGGCCTCTACACCGCCCCGGCGGTTCCGGGCACCTACCACGTGAAGGCCGTGCTCGCGGCCCAGCCCTCCTACGCCGGCCAGGCCACGGTGACCGTGGTGCCGGTGCCGGCCCAGGGCGTGCCCAGCCTGGGCATCGGGGCCGCCCTCAACGGCTACCTGCCGTTCCCCGGCGACAGCCCCTGGAACCAGGATGTCTCGGGCCTGCCCGCGGACCCGGCCTCCGCGGCCATCGTGGCCTTCGTGGGCGCGGCCACGGGGCTCCACGCGGACTTCGGATCCGGCACCTACCAGGGCGCGCCCATCGGCATCCCCTACGCCGTGGTGGCCGGCGGCCAGACCCGGGTGCCCGTGGCCTACCAGGCCTACGGCGGCGAAAGCGATCCCGGCCCCATGCCCATTCCCGTGCCGCCCCCCTTCGAGGGCGCCGATCCCACGGGCACCTCCGGCGACCGCCACGTCCTGGTGCTGGACCGGGACGCCAACTTCATCTACGAGCTCTACGGTTCCCAGCTGCAACCCGACGGCTCCTGGCGCGCCGACAGCGGCGCCATCTGGGACGCGGCCTCCGGCGCCCTGCGCCCCTGGGGCTGGACCAGCGCCGACGCCGCGGGCCTTCCGCTCTTCCCGGGCCTGGCCAAGTACGACGAACTGGCCTCGGGCGCCATCCGCCACGCCCTGCGCCTCACCGTCCCCGCAACCCGGAAGGCCTTCGTCGCCCCCGCGACCCACTGGGCCTCCTCCGACACCAGCTCCGGCGCACCCCCCATGGGGACGCGCTTCCGCCTCAAGGCGGCCCGGGACATCTCCGGCTTTCCGCCCCAGTCCCGGGTGATCCTGAAGGCCCTGAAGACCTACGGCATGATCCTCGCCGACAACGGCTCCGCCTGGTACCTCTCCGGGTGCCCCGATGCCCGTTGGGACAACACCGACCTCCACGCCCTCGGCGGCATCACCGGGGCGGATCTGGAAGTCGTGCAGATGGGCACGGTGTACACCACCGTCCCTGCCGGCGCCGCCCCCGCCATCCAGGCCTTCACCGCCACCCCCGCGGCCGGCGGCGGCACCACCCTGTCCTGGACGGCGACCGGCGCCACCCGCGCCTTCCTGACCCCGGCCCCCGGTCCCGTGCGGGGCGCCAGCGCCCTGGTGAAGCCGGTGGCGACGACCACCTACACCCTGCTCGTGGAAGGCCCCTACGGCAGCGCGACGGCCCAGGTCACGGTGAACGCCAAATAGAACTGACGTTCTTTATCCTGCTCTTTCCCCTGGATCCTGTTCATCCCCGTTTGTACTTCGCCGGGAGTTTTTTCCACCTTTGGGTCAAGGACGTCGAGTAACGTGCGCTCCGACCCACCTCGGCGTCAGCCCTGCGGAAACCGGGATGAACGCCGATGGATGGGATGAACCGGGATCCGCTCGACCTGGAACAGCCCCTTCATCACGGGTTCAAGGCGCCTGGGGTTTGCCGACACACCCGAGCGAAGCCCCATTCAGACCTGCCGCACCTTCCGCACCGCCTCTTCCAGATCCACCGTGCGGAACGGCTTCTGCACGAACACCGCCGGCGCCGTGCCCGGCGGGGGGGTGGCCACGTCCCGGGCGCTGAAGCCGCTGAGGAGGATCACGGGGATGCGGGGATCCAGGGCGCGGATGGCGCGGAAGGCCTCGTTGCCGTCCATGCGGGGCATGGTGATGTCCAGGAGGACCAGGTCCACCCGGCCCAGGTGCCGGGTGAAGAGTTCCACGGCCTCCAGGCCGTCCACGGCGGCCAGGACCTCCATGCCGCGGTGCTCCAGGAAGTCGACCACGATGCTGCGCACCATGGGCTCGTCGTCGGCCACCAGGGCCAGGCCCGTGAGACGCTGCCCCTCCGCGCCGGCGCCGGCGGGGGCCGGATCCCGCGAGGGGGCGGGGCCCGCGGAGGGGAACAGGATCTCGAAGCGGGAGCCGCGCCCGGGTTCGCTGGAGATGTGGATGCCGGCCTTGTGCCCGCGGAGGATGCCCAGCAGCGCCGAGAGGCCCAGGCCGCGGCCGGTGGACTTGGTGGTGTAGAAGGGGTCGAAGATGCGCTTGAGGGTCTCCGGGTCCATGCCGCAGCCGGTGTCCGAGACCAGGAGCGCGGCGTAGGCGCCGGGCTCCAGGCCCTGGCCGGGGAAGCGTTCCTCCAGCTGGTCCCTGCCGGCCTCCAGGTGCCGCGTCTCGATGGCGATGGAGCCGGTGCCGCCGGCGATGGCGTCGGAGGCGTTGGTGACCAGGTTCATGACCACCTGCTGGATCTGCACCGCGTCGGCCATGATCATGGGCAGGCCGGGCTCCAGGTGGAAGGTCAGGTCGGCCTTCTTGGCGATGGATACGGCGAGGAGTTCGGTCATCTCCATGACCATGAGGTTCAGGTCCAGCAGATCGACCTTGAGGCTGCCCCGCCCGGAATAGGCCAGCATCTGGTGCGCCAGTTCCGCGGCGCGGAGCACCGAGGCCTCGGCGCGCTTGAGCATGGGCTCGGCCCCGGACCCCGGCTCGAGGAGCTCCTGGGCCATGTTCACGTGGCCCAGGATGGCCGTGAGGAAATTGTTGAAGTCGTGGGCGATTCCCCCGGCCAGGACGCCCAGGCTCTCCAGCTTCTGCTTGGTGCGGGCGATCTCCTCGGCCCGGTTGCGCTCGGTGATGTCCCGGATGGAGAGGACCACGCAGGCCTTGCCGTCCAGGGGCTGGCCCATGCGCAGGATGCGGCCCTCGTAGTCGCAGCGGCCCTGGGAGGTGGAGAGCTCGAAACAGGCCGTCTGCAGGCGGTGCGTGTCCAGGGCCTTGCGGACCGCGTCCAGGAGGATGTCCGCGGCGTCCCGGGGCAGGGCCCGGGGGATGGTGGTGCCCATCAGGGCGCCGGCGGAGACGCCCAGGACGGTGGGGTGCTGGCCGTAGATCCGCAGGAAACGGCCGTCCTCGTCCAGGACGGCCACCGGGTCGGGCACGGCCAGGGCCATGGCCTCCGTGCGGGACTCCTCCTCCCGCAGCTGTTCCGTCATGCGCAGGGCCAGGAGGCGGGCCCGCTGGCCGGTCTGGGCCAGGGAGGCCATGAGGCCCCAGAGGAGGAGGGTGATCAGGCCGCCCGAGACGCCGATGCCCACGGGGACGGTCCACTCCGCGCTGCCGGCGAATTCCCGGCGGGCCCGGAATTCGAAGCACCAGGTGCGCCCGAAGACTTCCAGGGTGCGCTCCAGCAGGTGGCCGCCGGCGAGGGGGGTCCCGTAGAGCTGGAGGGGCGGACCCGGCTCGCCCCAGGGCCCGGCGTCGGTGATGTGGACGTCCAGCTTGCGGAGGGCCTCCTTGCCCAGGGCCTCGGTGATGAGGTCCTGCACCCGGAAGGCCCCGTTGATGCAGCCCACGAAGTTCGCCCTGCGCTCCTCCAGTGTGGCCGGGCTGCCGCGGTACAGGGGCAGGCGCATGAGGAGGCCCGGATCGGGGCCGTCGTACTGGAGGACCTTCATGGGGCCGCTGAGCACCAGGGCCCCGCTGTCCCGGGCCCGGTCGATGTCCTGGGCCTGTCCCGGCAGGCTGCGCGTGTCCCTGCCGATGGAACCGCGGTTGCTCTCGCTGGGCTCGGCGAACAGGAGCACGAAATAGCCGGGGCGCGCCCCCGGGGGATGGATGGTGAACGCGGGGTCCCCCATCTCCCGCCGCAGCGCCTGCTCCGCCCGGTCCCGCCCGGGGCCCGGGATCTCCACGCCGTAGCTCACGGACAGGAGCCCCGGGTGGTGGGTCCTGAGGTCGAGGGACGCGAAGTACTGGTGGAACCGCTCCCGGTTCAGACCGAGCCCGGCCGTGGAATGCCCCCGGAAGCCCAGGAGGATATCCCGGTAGGCCTGGATGGTGTAGTCGAGGTTCTCCTGGGCGATGGCGGCTTCCTGCTCCACGCGCGCGCGGGTCGCCTTCAACTGGAACCGGCGCGCCGCCAGGGCCCCCAGGAGGGACGCCGCCAGGCCCGCGCATAGCACGAGGCCGACGAAGCGGGGATACCGCAGGATGACGCGCTGGTTCAGGGGATTCAAGGGACACCCCGTCCGGATGGAATGGGACTGGAGAGGATACTAGCCCCTTTTTTCCGGGATGGTCCTGCGAAGGTGATCCAGCGCCCAGGAGGCGCCCCGGGCCTGCATCTCCACCCGGGTCCCGAACATCGTGAAGGCCTTGGCGAAGGTCCCCTCCGGGCCCGCGGCGGCCACGAGGCAGGTGCCCACGGGGGCCGGGCCGTCCTTGTCCTCGGTCGGCCCGGCGTTGCCGGTGACGGCCAGGCCCCAGGTGGTGCCCAGGCGCGCGCGGATGCCTTCGGCCAGGGCCCGGGTGACCTCCATGCTCACCGTGCCGTGTTCCCGGATGAAGGCCGCGTCCAGGCCCGCCAGGGCCGCCTTGGCGGCCACGGAATAGACGACGCCGCCCCCCTGGAACACGCGGCTGGAGCCGGGCACCGACGTGAGCCGGGCCGCGATGTTGCCCCCGGTCATGCTCTCGGCCACGGCCAGGGTTTCGCCCCTTTCCCCCAGGAGGGCCAGGACGGCGTCCTCGATGCCCCCTTCGGGTCCCACGAAGGCCAGGTCCAGGGGGTGCTCCCGCCGGAAGTCGGCCTCCGCCGCCGCCAGCGCCGCGGGATCGCCGCTCCGGGCCAGCAGCTCCACGTGGTGGAGCCCGGCGAGGATGGTCCAGTCCAGGCCGGCGTGCTTTTCCCGCAGGGGCCGCACCCGCTCCTCCAGCGTGCTCTCGGGCACGGATCCGAAGACCATGCGCAGGGTGGAGGTGGGGGCCCCCCGGTGCGCCTCCAGGCGCGCCGCCACGTGGTTCTCCCACATGAGCTTCATCTCCCGGGGCACCCCCGGGAAGAGGATGATGGTCCGCCCCGGATAGCCGTCCGGGTTCTCCCAGCACACCCCCGGCGCCGTTCCCGCCGGGTTGTGCAGGGCCTCGGCGCCCAGGGGGATGAGGGCCTGCTTGAAGTTGGAGGCCGCCGGCGTGCGGTTGCGGCTCGCATAGAAGTCCAGGATGGCCTGCCGCGAAGCCAGGTCCTCCACCAGCGGCGCCCCCAGCACCTCCGCCCACACCTCCTTGGTGAAGTCGTCAAACGTGGGCCCCAGCCCCCCCGTGCAGAGGATCAGATCCGACCGGTCCAGCGCCTCCCGGAAGAGCTCCCGGAGATCATGCCGCGAATCCCCCACCGCCGTCTTCCGATGGAACCCCAGCCCCATCTCCCCAAGCCTCTCCGCCAGCCAGATGGAATTACTATCCACCCTCGACGTATTCAGCAGTTCCGACCCGATGGCAATGCATTCGATCCGCAGCATCCCTCCAGCCTAAACCAAATCGCGGGCCCCGGCGCCAGTGCCCGGAAAGACATTCGCGCGTGTCCCGGACCTTCGCCCCGGTTCGTTGCCACGGGCGGGCCCGCGGCAACGGAAAGCCCGCACCCCGGACCTGGGCCCGGGTTGTCACCCATTGGCCCCGACCCTGCGTCGGGGGTCGCTTCGCGTGGTTTGGCGGGGATGGGGAAGCGCGCCAACGCTGAACACCTCGTGGCCTGCACACCATCCAGCGTCGGCGCCCGCCGGCACCGGGATCCATCACGCGAAGCGAATTCTTGAACCCATTGACAGCCGCTCCCAGCCTGGGGCCTCCCGGAGGGCCCTTCCGCTCCGCCCTCCACCCCCTCCCAACGAAGTGAATAGGCGAAGCCCAGCCCCCACGTCCCTTCCGCCCCACCCCGTCATCGCCGGCTTGTCCGGCGATGACGAAACGGGGCGAAGGTCCGGGACACGGATCCTTGTTAGGCCTCGGCGAGGGCCTTCTTCCGGGCCTCGACGACCTTTTCGGCGTCGCGGCCTTCGAGTTCCTGGAGGTGGTGGAAGGACCAGGTGAAGGAACCCACGCCCTGGGTCTGGCTGCGGAGTTCGACGATGATGCCCTGGAGCTCGGACTGGGGGAGGTAGCCGTCCACGATGTCCCAGCCTTCCCATCCGGGCTTGGCGTCGAAGCCGAGGATCTGGCCCGCGCGGTGGCTGGTGATGATCTTCTGGGCCTTGGAGGTGTGCTCCGAGGGAACCGAGATGTGGATCTCGAGGATGGGTTCGAGCAGTACGGGGCTGCACTGGGGCAGGCCCTCGTTCATGGCCACGCGGGTGGCGGCCTTGAAGGCCATTTCGCTGGAGTCCACGGTGTGGAACGACCCGAAGAAGAGCACGGCCTCCACGTCCACCATGGGGAAGCCCAGGGGGCCCTGCTTGGCGAATTCGTAGAACCCGTTCTCCACGGCCGGGATGTAGTTCTTGGGGATGACGCCGCCGACGATGGTGTCGGAGAACTTCAGGCCCTCGCCGCGCTGCCGGGGCTTGAACTCGATGTGCACGTCGCCGAAGGCGCCGTGGCCGCCGGACTGGTGCTTGTAGCGCCCGTGCTGCTTCACGGGCTTGCGGATGGTCTCGCGGTAGGGGATGGTGGGCTGGGCGAAGGTGACCTCCACGCCCCAGCGGCGGATGCGGTCCAGGGCCACCTTCAGGTGGATCTCGCCCTGGCCCCAGATCACGCGCTCCTGGGTCTCGGCGTTCTGCTCGATGGTGTAGGAGGGATCCTCGTCCACCAGCTTCTGGATGGCGGAGGAGAGCTTCACCTCGTCGCCGCTCTTGGCGCAGCGCACCGCCAGCGCGGTCATGGGCTGGATGGGGTCGGGCCAGGGCAGCTGGACGGGAGTGTTGAGGGTGAGGCAGTCGCCCGTCTTGACGGATTCCATGCGGCCCAGGGCGACGATCTCGCCGGCCCCGACCTTGAGCGCCTTCTCCTGCTTGGCGCCGAAGGGCTTGGTGAGGGAGCTGGGGCGGCCGGCGGCGAAGGCCATGCCTTCGGTGACCTCCCCGTGCCACACGCGGGCCAGGGAGAGCTTGCCCACGTGCTGGGCGTTGAGGGTCTTCCACACCTGGAGGAGGACCTCCTTGCCGTTGGCGATGCCCAGGCGCGACGCGGTGTCGGCGGGCTCGGGGCCCTCGTGGCGCAGGAGCTTCAGGAGGCGGCGGACGCCCAGGTCCTTGTCGGCCGAGCCCAGGAGCACCGGCACGATCTGGTCGCCCTTGAAGCCGCGGGTGAGGGTGGCGAACACCTCCTCGCGGGTGGGCACCTGCTCCTCCAGGAGCTTCTCCATGAGGGCGTCGTCCAGGGTGCTGATGGCTTCCAGCATCTCCTGGCGCGCCAGGAGGGCCTCGTCGCGGATGGAATCGGGGATGGGGATCTCGTCGGAGGGATGGCCGGGGTTGGCCTTGAAGGCCCGCTCCATGCTCAGCTCCTCGTAGCCCGTGATGAAGCTCCCGGCGTGGATGGGATACTCGCGCAGGACCAGGGGATGGGGCGACATGGGCTGCAGGGCGCGCAGGGTCTCGGCGATCTTGCCGGGGTCCGTGAGGCTGTCCACCTTGTTGAGGAAGATGGTGTGGGGGATGTTGTGGTCGTCCAGGAGCTTGAGGATGGGGGCGGCCATGGGCGCGCGGGTGGGATCGGCCTCGCACACCACGACGGCGGCGTCGGCCACCATCAGGGCGTTGATGCTCTCCTGGCTGAACTCCACGGAGCCGGGGCAGTCGATGAAGGTCCAGGTCTCGCCCAGGTAGGTGGCGGTGGCGACCGAGGCCTCGACGCTCATCTGGCGCGCCTTGGCCTCGACGGATGCATCGCCGACGGTGTTGCCCTCCTTGACGGTCCCCTTCCGGGGGATGGCGTTGGCGGCGAAAAGGAGGCTTTCGAGAAGGGTGGTCTTCCCGGACATGTACGGCCCGACGATGGCCGCAACACGAGGGGCTGATTGGGGCTTTGGCACGGGTATCTCCTTGGTTTGGCTTTTGAAGGAAATGGTTGATGCCATCTTTTCGTCACGGCGGTCCAAAGGCAATCAAAAAGCTCGGGCCCCGCGGCGCGGCGTCGGAAGGTGTGCCTGAAATCCGCCGCGAGCGGGTCTCATTCCGATTTGGAAAAGGCGTCGTGGATTTCCGAACCGGGCAGGGAGGTCTTGAACCATTCGTCAAGGGCCGCGGGCGTGCCGAAGAGCTTGTCGGCCCCGGCGTCCTGCAGCTCGGACGCGGTGCCGAAGCCGTACGTGACGCCCAGGGGGATGAGGCCGTTGGCCTTGCCGGAGGCCATATCGTCCGCCCGATCGCCCACCATGTAGCCGCCCGGCTGCACCACCCCCTGGAGCCGCAGCTGGGTGAGGACTTCGCTCTTGGACTTGTACCGGTCCCGGGGGGCCGTGCCGAAGACCTGGTCGAAGCTCAGCAGGAGGTCGAATTCGTGGAGCACCCGCCGGGCGTAGCGGGTGGGCTTCACGGTGACCAGGTGCAGGCTGTGGCCCTGCCGGCGGAGCCGGGTGAGCATGAGGGGGATGCCCTCGTAGACCCGGTGCTTGGCGATGCCGGATTCCTCGAAGTGGGACCAGTACCGGGCGATGGCCTCGTCCAGGCGCGCCGGATCCTCCAGCCCGGGCAGGGAGGCGAAGAGCTCCCCGGGCCCGAAGCCGATGAAGCGCCGCACCACGTCCCGGGCGGGCGCCTGGAGGGCCAGTTCCCCGCAGGTGGTTTCGATGCAATGGACCATGGCCCGGAGCGGATCCACGAGGGTCCCGTCGAGATCGAAGCAGATCAGACCCATGCGCGAGCCTCCTGGGGAAGGGGGCCGCCGGGCGAAAGCCCGTCAGCCTAGTGTCGGTACGCCTGGATGCATTCCTCGATGAAGGCCAGGGCCTCCTCCTTGCCGGCCCAGCCGCCGCTGGTGACATCCTTGGATTCGAGGTTCTTGTACGTGAGGAAGAAGTGCTCCACTTCCCGGAGGAGGTGGGGGGGCAGGTCGGCGAGGGTGTCCACGTGCATGTAGTTGGGATCGGACGCGGCCACGCTGAGGATCTTGTCGTCCTGGCCCTTGTCGTCGGACATGCGGAGGATGCCGATGGGCTTGGCCTCGATGATCACCCCGGGGTAGGTGGCGCCCACGATGAGCACGAGGATGTCGCAGGGATCCCCGTCGGGGGCCAGGGTATGGGGGATGAAGCCGTACTCGGCGGGGTAGTGGATGGGGGAATAGAGCACCCGGTCGACCTTCACGAGGCTGGTGACGTGGTCGATCTCGTACTTGACCCTGGATCCGTAGGGAATTTCGACGACCGCGTTGACGAGTTGCGGCGAATTTTTCCCAGGTCCGATCATGTGAAGCGACATGAAGCCTCCGAACTGTCCATGGTGCCACAATCAGGCCCCGGCAGGGAGCCTCAGATGGACCTTGGTGCCCCGGCCGAGGCTGCTTTCGATGTTCATGAGGCCCGAATGGGCCATGAGGATGCGGTGGCTCACCGCCAGGCCCAGGCCCGTGCCGCCCCCGAAGGTGGTGTAGAAGGGGTCGAAGATCCGCGCCAGGGCGTCGGCGGCGATGCCGCACCCGTTGTCCTCCAGGGTGAGCCGCCAGTGGGGCCGGCCCCCCACGCTCTCCCGGGCCGCGGAGAGGTCGAGCCGGGGGAAGGGGCGCCCGTCCAGGGCCCGCAGGCCGTTCTGGATGAGATTGACCGCCACCTGGCGCAGGAGGTCGGGGTCCGCGTGCCAGGTGGCCGCCGGGGGGATCCGGTTCTCCCAGGCCACGTCCTCGGGCAGGGAGGTCCCCCGGCGGACGCTCTCCCAGAACTCGGCCAGGGCGAAGACCTGGGGCTTGGGGGTGATGTCCCGGCTGAAGGTGAGGGTGTTGGCCACCAGGGTGTTCAGGCGCTGGACGCTGTCCTGGATGTGGTGGGCGAGCTCGGCCTGGGCCGGCATGTGCTGCAGGTCCTCCACCAGCATGCCGGAGAAGAGCGAGAGGCTGCCCAGGGGGTTGCGGATCTCGTGGGCCAGTTCCGCGGCCATGAGGCCCATGGCCTGGAGGCGCTCCTCCCGGGTGGCCTGCTCCGCCCGGAGGTGGGCCTCGGTGACGTCCCGGAGGCTGATGATCTGCCCGGTGTCGGTGGGGCGGCTCTCCTGCTCCATGAAGCGGTCCTGGCCGTCGTCGCCCTTGAAGCGCCGGAGCCCCAGGGGCGCGCCGGGCTCCCAGGGCTCCGGGCCGTCCTGGAAGGTGCCCCCCAGGCCCCGGTTGCGGTTGGTGAAGCGCAGCTCGCCCCCGGGGCCCACCACCCAGATGGCGTAGGGGACCGTCTCCAGCACCGTCTGGAGCTCGTTGCCCAGCTGCCCCAGCTGGCCCTGGAGGGATTCGTAGCGCTGCTGGAGCTGTTCCGAGGCCTGCGTGAAGGCCGCGAAGGCCTCCATGAGCTGCTGGGGCTCGGGCAGGACGGTCACCGGAGGCTCTGCTCGAGCACCTGCTGCAGCAGGGGGCGGTCGCTGTTCCGGGGTTCCTTGGCCACCAGGGCGCGAAGGGAGCCCAGGGCCACGGGGGTGCCCAGGGCGGCCAGGGACCGGCAGGCCGCCACCCGGATCTCCGTGGGCTCGGCGGTGGTGAAGATCCGCCCCTTGCGGCGCACCAGCTCCTCCAGGAAGGGCAGGGCGGAGGGGTCCCCGATGGTGCCCAGCACCTCGGCGGCCCGGGCCCGGAGCTTCTCGGGCATGCGATGGTCCGTGGCGAAGGCGCCCAGGGTCGGGACGGCCGCGGCCGAACGGATCTGGCCGAAGGCGAACAGGATCTCCAGCATGGTGTCGGGGTCGGCCTTCCCGAAGGCGGCCAGGAGCGCGGGCATGGCCACGGGGCCGCCCACCTTCCAGGCGGTGCGCACCGCGGCGCAGCGCACCCGCACGTCGTGGTGCCCGAGGCAGGCCTCGGCGGGCTTGAGGGCGGCCATGTCGCCCATGTCCGCCATGAGGTTGAGGGTGTTGCGCACCAGGAACCACTTGGGGGATTCCAGGGACGCGATCACCGCCGGCAGGGCCAGGCCGCCCAGGCCGCGGATCACTTCCATGAGCCGCGCGCGCCGCTTGCGGTCCTGCTCCTCGCCCAGCACCTCCACCAGGGCCTGGGCGGCGGGCATGCCCACCTTCTCCAGGTAGGGGATCAGTTCGTTGAGCAGGCTCTCGGGGTTGGAGGTGTGAAGCAGCTCCATCACCCGGGCCAGGGACTCGGGCTGGGCCAGGCGCTCCCAGAGCCACGCCAGGGCATCGGTGCGCCAGGGCTCCCGGGACGCCAGGAACATCACAAGGGCGTCCAGCTCCAGGAGGAGGGCATGGGCGTGGCCGGGCTCGCCCCGCTGGACCATCTCGTCCAGGGCCGTGCCCAGGGCCTCGGTGGTGATGTGGTGGGTGCGGGGGAGGCGCTCGGAGCCGAAATGGGCGGTGAGCCCGTGGAGCAGGGACAGTTCGCATTCGGGGGGGATGCCGGGCACCGCCAGCCAGTGGACCACCCCCCCCAGGGTGCGGGCCGCCATCTCGCGGCGGTGGGCGTCGTCGCTGGTGAGGTTGCGCACCACCTCCTCGAGGATGGTGCCGAAGGTGTCCAGCCGGCCCTCGTCCAGGAGCTTGCGGAGGAAGCGCAGGCGCTGGTCGTGGCTGAGCTTCCAGAGGTGGTCGTGCTCGGCCACGAGCCGGAGCTGCTCGTCGATGCCCATGGTCTCCCAGTCCATGCGGGAGACCAGGTCGTGGAGGTTCTCCAGCCCGAGGCCGCGGTTGCGCAGTTCGTTCTCCAGGGCCGCCAGGAGCCCCTGGAAGGAGGGGGAGCCCTGGAGGATCGCGTGGAGGTGGTCCTTGAGGGCGTCCCAGGTGTCGCCCTGGCCGGCGCCCTGGGCCAGCATCGAGGCCGTGGCGTGGCCGAAGATTTCCGGCGCCAGGGCCTGGAAGGCCATGCGCAGGCCCGCAGGCGAATGGGGCAGGGTGTCCAGGCCGGCCACCATGGACAGGAGGGTCCCCGGAGGCAGCTCCCGCAGGGCGGTGCGCAGGCCCTCCATCTGCTGGGCGGTGGGGAAGCCTTCCCCGAAACCCACGGCGGAAAGGGTGCCCGCCAGGAAGGAGAGGTCCATGGGGCCCTTCCCCAGGGCGTCCAGGTCCGCGGCGAGGTCGGGGCCGGGGCCGCCGGGACCGGCCTCGGGGCCGGGATGCTCGGGGCCGTCGGTGCCGGGGCCGCCCGGGCCGATGCCGCCGGGCCCGGGGCCGCCGGAGCCGAACTCCGCCGTGCCCGGCCCGCCGAAGCCGGGGGCGCCCAGGCCGGGGCCGCCGAAGCCGGGCATGCCCGGGCCGGGGCCCGGAGCGCCGGTGCCCTGCCAGCCCATGGCCGCGGCCTTGATCCCGTGCAGCTTCTGGAATTCCTGCCGCCACTGGTCGATCATGGCCTGGAGGGCGTCCAGGGTGGGGGCCGGCGGGGTCCTGGGCGCGGGTTCGACCGGGAGCTGGGCCCCGGCGGGAAGGGTCACGGGCCGCATGGCGGGGCCGGCATCGGGGGCGCTTCCGGCCTCCCCTTCCCGCACCTCCCGGTACTGCACCTGGCCCATTTCGATGTGCTGGAGGTTCTTGTCCCCGATGATCCGGCCCGCCCCCCCCAGCTCCTCGATGCGCGAGGGCTTGAGGATGAGCAGGTCCAGCAGCTCCTCCACCTCCCAGGTCTCGATTCCCCGGCTGAAGATGATCCCCGAGATCTGCCGCTCCGACAGGAGCTTGCCGGTGTTCGTCAGGTGGATGCCCTGGCCCTCGAAGGGCTGGCCGTCCACGAACATCCGGCCCCCCGAAGTGGCGACGTGGAGGGTGGGCCGGTCCTGCAGCCAGTCCTCGATGAGCATCGTCAGGGCCTCCATGGATCCCTTGGCCCTCGGGTGCGCGGCGGTGTACATCAGCCGGGTTTTGAGGGCCATCTGAAGGGTCTGCAGGAGTTCCTGGAAGTCGCTCATGGCGTGGAGGGCTCCATGGGATCGCTCCACTCGCGGCGGAGCTGTTCGTAGTAGGCCTCGAGGAAGGCCAGGCGGCGCCCGGCCTCGGCGCGGCCGGCGTCGGTGTTCATGCTGCCGGCGATGTCCCGGGCCAGGCCCAGCCAGTGCCGGCCCCGGGCGAGGATGGTGGCGGTGTCCACGGGGCCGAAGCCCCCGGAGATGCAGTTGTAGTGCACGAGGCTGGCGGCCCCGAGCTTGCTGAGCTTGTCGGCGTCCCAGAGGCAGGCGGTTTCCGCGGGCTCCAGGCGGCGGGTCAGCTTGAGGCCCACGTGGTGCTCGATGGCGTGGCGCACGGCGGGGATCTTGCCGGGGGGGAAGTCCGTGCCTTCCAGGATGCCGGCCACCGCGTCCGAGGCTTCCTGGGCGTGGTGGTCCGGGGTCCGGGGGGCGTTGAGGACCTTGCGGCAGTCATGGAGCCAGGCCGCGCACTCCACCACGTCGGGGTCGGCCCCCGCCAGGGGGGCCAGCCACTTCGCCAGCCTCACGGCGGCCAGGGTGTGCTCGAACCGGTAGTCGAAGACAGGCCTGCCTTCGTGCGAGGTGCCCCAGAAGCGGATGGCGTCCGCCCTCGACTGGGCCCCCAGGGCCTCCTCGCAACGCTGTCTCCATGGGGTCATGGCGGTCATTCTCCCACATGCACCCGCAACGCGTCAGCGGCGTGTGCGATCTCCTCGTACATCGGGCGGTCGTTCCAGGGGGGGCAGGCCGCGGCGAGCCGTTCCATGAGGGGCTCCAGGCCCCGGGCGGGGGCCATGCCCAGGATGCGCACCCCCTCCAGGGCCATGCGGGCCTCCAGGGCCAGCACCTGCTCCAGGGCGTCCACGGCCCGCATGAGCTTGCGGGCGGCGATGGGGCCCATGCTCACGTGGTCCTCCTTGCCGGCGCTGGTGGGGATGGTGTCCACGCAGGCCGGGTGGGCCAGGCCCTTCATTTCCGAGACCAGGGCGGCGGAGGTGACGTGGGCCATCATGAAGCCCGATTCCAGGCCGCCCTCCCGGGTGAGGAAGGCGGGCAGGTCCGAGTAGGCCGGGTTCACCAGCCGCTCCTGGCGCCGCTCCGAGATGCTGGCCAGATCGCAGGCGGCGATGGCCAGCAGATCGCAGGCGAAGGCGGGGTACTGGCCGTGGAAGTTGCCGCCGCTGCGGCTCTCCTGGGTCTCGGTGAAGATCATGGGATTGTCCGTGGCGCTGTTGAGCTCGCGCTGGAGGATCTCTCCCGCGAACTTCAGGGCGTCCCGGGTGACCCCGTGCACCTGGGGGATGCAGCGCAGGGAATAGGCGTCCTGGACCCGGGTGCAGTCCTTGTGGCTCTCGGCGATCTCGCTGGTCTCGCCCAGGATCTCGCGCATGTGGGCGGCCACCTGGATCTGGCCGGGGTGGGGGCGGGCCTGGTGGATGCGGGGATCGTAGGGGGCCCGGGTGCCCCGCAGGGCCTCCAGGCTCAGGGCTGCGATCTCGTCGGCCAGGGGCACCAGGTCCATGAGCCGGGCCACGGCCAGGTTGCCCACGGCGGTGATGAGCTGGGTGCCGTTGATGAGGGCCAGGCCCTCCTTGGGCTCCAGGGTGATGGGCTGAAGGCCGGCCTTGGCCAGGGCCCGGCCCCCGGGGATGTGGGCCTCGCCGTCCCAGGCCAGGCCTTCGCCCACCAGGAGCAGGGCCATGTGCGCCAGGGGGGCCAGGTCCCCCGAGGCCCCCACGCTGCCCTGGGAGGGCACCACGGGCAGCACGTCCCGGTTGAGGCAGGCCGCCAGGAGGCGGATGGGCTCGGGGCGGATGCCCGAATGGCCCTTGAGCAGGCAGTTGATGCGCGCCGCCATGAGGGCCCGGGTCTGGTCCTTGGGCAGGGGCTCGCCCACGCCCGCGGCGTGGCTGCGCACGAGGTTGAGCTGGAGGGTGGCGAGCTGGTCGGGGGGGATCACCACCGTGGCGAACTGGCCGAAGCCGGTATTGATGCCGTAGACCGTCCTCCCCTCGTCCAGGATGCGCTGGATCACCTTCCGGTTCTCCGCCACCCGGGCCAGGGCCTTCTCGTCCAGGGTGACGGCGGAGCCCAGGGCGATGCCCCTCAGGACGCGCGCGTCAAGATCGTTTCCGTTCAGGCTGGTCATGCAATCTCCGTTGGAAGTTTCAGATGGGATCTTCCTCGGGCAGGGGCGCCGGCGTGCGGAGGAGCCCGATGGCCACCACGAGGCCGAGGGTCAGGCATGCCGCCGCCACCCAGTAGGGCGCCGCATAGCCGAACCTGGCGAAGGTATAGGTGCCCAGAAGCGGACCGACGATGCGTCCGATGGTGGACATGGATGTTATGACACCAAACAAGCCCCCCTGCTCGTCCTTGGGCGTGATCTGGCTGGCCAGGGCCGAGGTGGCGGTCTGGTTCATGCCCGAGCCCCACACCAGGGGCACCATGACCAGGAGGAAGGGGGCCTCCCAGGGGGCGTAGGGGATCAGGGGCAGGCTGCAGGCCATCATGGCCAGGCCCGCCAGCTGCGCGACCCGCTCGGGGATGCGCTTGGCCACCACCCGCACCAGGCCGCCCTGGTAGATGACGATGAGCACGCCCACGAAGGCGAAGAGGTACCCCACCCCCCGCTGGCTGAAATTGAAGCGCCGGGCGCAGAGGAGGGCGTAGGTGCCCTCCATCATGGCGAACCCGGTCATGGCCAGGAAGGCGATGAGGAGTATCTGGGGCATGCCGGGGCGCTTCAGGGCGTGCACCAGGGCGTGGCCGCGGCTCTGCACCTTCCGGGCGTGGGTCCTGGCCTCGGGGCCCAGGGTCTCGGGGAGCCAGATCAGCACGAGCATGGACGCGAAAAAGCTCATGCCCGCGGCCACGAAGAAGGGCAGGTGCCACCCGTGGGTGGCGAGCATCGTCTTGCCCAGCTGGGAGCCGGAGAGGATCCCCGCGATGGCCGGCCCCAGGACGAAGCCCAGGCCGAAGGCGGCCCCGATGATCCCCAGGGCCTTGGAGCGCTCCTGGGGGGAGGAGGAGTCCGCCATGGCCGCCTGGGCCACGGAGATGTTGCCCCCCGTGACGCCGTCCAGGACGCGCGCCCCCAGCACCCATTCGAACCTCCCGGTCATGGCCATGAGGAGGTAGGCCGCGCAGGTGCCCATGAGGGACATCCACAGCACCGGCCTGCGTCCCACCAGGTCCGACACCCGCCCGAGGATGGGCGCGGCGATGAACTGGGCGATGGGGTGGATCACCAGGACCACCCCCGCCCAGAAGACGAAGGGGGAGTCCTTGAGGTTGAGGGCCTGGTTCACCCAGTCCATCCAGGGGGAGGGATGCAGGGCCAGGGTCTTCGCGTAGAGCGGAAGGATGGGAATGACGATGCCGAAGCCGAGAAGATCCACGACGACGGTGCAGAAAATGGCCAACTGGGCCCGTTTTGATGGCTGCATGACTTCTCCAACCTACTAACATACAGAGTCGGAGCCCACCTTTCACCTGCGACGATTTCTCGCTTACCTTCCAGGCCTGATTCATGGTTACCTGGAAAGGCCACGGGTTGAATTGTCTCTATGAGTTATTTCTAGCCAAGGGAACGGCAACGATGGTCAACTGGCACGCGGAGCACACCCTGGACACCTCGGCGGAGCCCGGGGACGTCTGGGCCAAGCTGGAGGAGGTGTCCGCCTGGCCCCAGTGGGACACGGGCATCACCTGGGCCGAGCTTTCGGGCCCCTTCTCCTCCGGCACCCGGGGGCGCCTGGAGATCCGGGGCGAAGGCCGCCGGGTCTTCCGCCTGGCCCGGGTGGAGGAGCGGTCCTCCTTCACGGCCCTGGTGAAGCTCCCCCTGGCCGAGATCCGCCACACCCACGCCCAGGAGGCCTGCGACCTGGGCACCCGCATGACCCACCGCATCGAGATCACCGGGCCCCTGTCCTGGTTCTACGCCCTCACCCGGGGCCGGACCCTGCGGGAGGGCCTGGCCCCCGGCATGCGCACCCTGGCGCGCATGGCCTCGGCCCGGCAATCATAGGAAATTCATTATTTTCCGCCCGCCGGGGCGATGCTTTTTCCCACCCGCCCGATGCCCTCGGGGAAGTCCGCGGGCAGGAGGCTGCACACCAGGTGCCCGTCCCCGGGCAGGTCGAAGAAATGCCCCGGATGGATCAGCACCCCGGCTTCCCGGAGGAGGCGCAGGGCCAGGTCCTCCCCCGGCTCCAGGGCGGGAACCCGGAGGATGGCCGACCAGCCTCCCTCCACCCGGGCCCGGGAAAGGGAGGGACGGCGGGCCAGTTCGGCGTCCAGGGCGGCCAGGTTCGAGGCCAGCCGTGCCCGGAGCCCGGCCTGGATGCCGGGGGCCAGGGCCAGGAGGGGGCCCGCGGCGGCCAGGGCCGGGGCCGACACGGACAGGTACTGGTCGGCGATGAAGGCCAGGGGCTCCAGGCAGGCCCGGGCCGGGGCCCCCCGGGCCACGATCCAGCCCAGCTTGATCTGGGGCAGGGCGGCGATCTTGCTCAGGCCGGAAAGCACGAAGAGGGGGCAGGGCGGGTCCGCCTCCCCCAGGGCCGTGGGGAGGTGGTCCGGGGCGGGCTCCAGGGCGTAGTCGGCGAAGACCTCGTCCACCAGCAGCGCCAGCCCCCGCTCCGCGCAGAAGGCCAGGAGCCTGGGCCACTCCTCCCGGGAGAGGAACTGGCCGGTGGGGTTGTTGGGATTGACCACCACCACCGCCCGGGTGCGGGGGGTGGCCGCCCCGGCCAGGGCCTGGAAATCCAGGTCCCACCGGTCCGTGCGCAGGGCGGGCACCTGCCGGGCCTCCACCCCCTCCAGGGCCGCCAGCCAGTGGAAGAGGGGGTAGCTGGGGGACGGCACCAGCACCTGGTCCCCGGGGTCGCAGAGGAGCTTGAAGAGCCACCCGTACGCCTCGGAGGTGGAGGCCGTGAGCACCAGGTCCCCGGGGTCCACCCCGTGCCAGGCCGCCACCGCCTCCCGGGCCCGGGCGGCGCCCCGGGGGTCCGGGTCGTAGGCCAGCACGGAAGGCGCGGCCAGGGCCGCCAGGATCCCGGCCTCCGGATAGGGCAGCCCGCACCGGGTGGGGTTGGAGGACGTGAGATCCAGGAAGGGGCGGCCCTGGGCCCGGAACGCGGCGATTTCCCGGGACAGGGCATTGGACTCGAACGAGCCGGGGAGGCGTCTGGATATCATGGACCCAGGATACAGGAGGCGGACATGAGCCAGGTTCCCAACGTCGCGGTGCTCCTCGCGGGATGCGGCCACGTGGATGGCGCGGAGATCCGGGAGGCGGTCTTCACCCTGCTGGCCCTGGACCAGCACGGGGCCCGGGTGCAGTGCTTCGCCCCGGACGCGCCCCAGGCCGAGGTGGTGGACCACCGCGGAGGCCAGCGCACCGGAGCCGCGCGCAATATCCTCGAAGAGGCCTCCCGCATCGCCCGGGCGGGCAAGTGCCTGGACCTGGCCAAGGCCGACCCCGCGTCCTTCGACGCCCTGCTCCTGCCCGGGGGCGCCGGCGTCGCGAAGAATTTCTGCACCTTCGCCCGGGAGGGGGCCGCCGGCACCGTGCGCCCCGATGTCCTGAAGTTCGTCTCGGCCTTCTTCGAGGCCGGCAAGCCCGTGGGCGCCATCTGCATCGCCCCCGCCCTGGTGGCCATGGTGCTTTCCTCCCTGGGCCGCAAGGGGACCCTGACCCTGGGTTCGGGCGAAGGGGTCGCCGGCGCCATGGCCCAGCTGGGCATCGCCCACCGGGCGGTGCCCTCCGCCCGGGAGATCGTCGTCGACGAGGCCCTGAACCTGGTGACGACCCCCGCCTACATGTACGACGACGCCCGCATCTCCGACGTCTGGGCGGGCATCGAACGCTGCTGCGCCGAGGTGGTCGGCAGGATCCGCCCCGGCAGGTGAATCCTTCTTCCGGGTCTTCGCATTCCTGGAGCGTCCGGGTTCCGCCCGGACCGAAGCCCCCCGCGAAAAGGAGTTCCCATGCCCGTCCCCGCCTGGCCCAGGGCCTGTTCCCTGGCCGTGATCCTGGCCCTGTCCCACGCGCCGGCCGCCGCCCTGCCTCCCAAGCCCGCCGAGCCCGGGGGAACCCGGATCCTGGGCGGCGTCTTCGTCCCCACGGGGCCCTGGAGGATCTTCGCGAACCTGGCGGGCTTCCGCGCCATGCAGCCCGTACCCATGGGCCCGGGGAATGCCGTCCCCCTGGTTCAGCCGCGGATCCCCCCGCCGCCGGGTTCTCCCCGGCCACCCCGGTGAGGCCCTGGGGGCCGGCGCGCCGGGTTCAGCAGGGGTGCAACATCATCCCCACCCTTCCGCGTTCATCCCCGTCCATCCCCGGCGAGCATTGCTTGCCACTTACCGGTCCTAGGCTCAATCATCGGCAGGCGAGATCGCTGAGGTCTTGATACCAGGGCTCAGTCCTCCGGAAGCCGGGGCGCCGCCCAGGCGCGGACCATGCGGCGCAGGGTGGGGTGGACCAGCCGCGTGGCCGCCAGCAGCCGCTCCTCCTCCGGCAGGGCCTTGATCCAGGGCGAGGCCATGCCCAGCACCAGGCCGCTTCCGGGGATCTCCAGGCCCCGGTCCAGGGCCACCAGCACCTGGTGGGCCACGGGCACCACCTCCAGCCAGCGGGAGGCCTGCAGCGCCTCGGCCTGGGCGGGGTCCAGGGGGGGCTGCACCATCGCCGCCAGGGCCTCCACCCCCAGGCGCGGGTGCTGCAGGAAGGCTTCCAGCACCCGCGGGTCCCGGGTCTTCCAGATGGACGGCCAGAGCTGGCGGGGGGCCGCCATGGCCAGGCTGCGGCGCTCCCCCGGGGTGAGGCCGGGCCAGAGCGCCAGCAGACGCTCGGTGGCGTGCTGACGGGCCTGGGGGTGGGCGGCGGCATCCTGGGCGATGCTGGCCAGGGCGCGCCAGGGCAAGGTGGGCAACAGCCGGCCCCGCAGGTGGGCGCCTAGGCGGGGGTGCTGGGCGATCCAGCGGAGCAGTACGGGCCTCCGGCGCACCTCCTCCAGGTCGGCGGCGGCCTCCAGCCACCCGGGGGGCGGAGCGGGATGCCGCAGGCGCCGCAGGAACTGGGGCCACGGCAGGTGGGGTGGAAGGGGCCAGGTCACGGGACCATTCTCGGCCAAAGGAGGCCGTTGCGATACTCTAGGGACATGGAACCCTGGACATCCTTCTCCATCCTCGGCCGGGGGCGCGCGGGTCGGGCCCTGGCGGAGGCCTGGGGGGGCCGCGCGACCCTGCTGCCCGGAACCGCCCGGCCCGGGGGCCCGGTGCTCCTGGCCGTTCCCGACGGGGCCGTGGAGGGCCTGGCCCGCCTCTTCCCGGGGCGCTGCGTCCACCTTTCCGGGAGCCTCCACCTGGAGGGCGTGCCCAGCGCCCACCCCCTCACCAGTTTCGACGGCGCCGCCGGGGATTGGCGGGGCACGCCCCTGGCCCTCACGGGCGCGGTCCCCGCCGGCCTGGTGGCGGCCTTCCGGGACCTGGGCTTCGCCCCCTTCGATCTGCCCGCCGCCGTGAAGCCCCTCTACCACGCCTGCGCCGTGCTCGCCTCGGGCCATGCCGCCACCCTGTGGCTGGGCGCCCGGGAACTGCTGGCCCGCCAGGGCGTGGCGCTGCCGGGCCGGGGCCTGGCCCCCCTGGCGGAGGCCACCCTCCGCAACGTGGAGAAGCACGGCGCCGCGGGCCGCACCGGCCCCTTCGTGCGCGGGGACGCCGCGACCGTCGCCCGGGACGCCGCCGCCCTGCCCGGGGACTGGAGGGACGTGTTCCTGGAACTTGGAGACCTTTGAGTGGAGCGACCATGGCCGTGAAACAGATTCCCCTGGAGCCGGTGCTGGTCACCATCCGCCCCCTCAGCCTATCCATGCACGAGATCCAGGTGGAGCTCCAGTTCCCTCCCGGGGCGGTGGAGGGCGAGGCCGTGCTGGCCCTGCCGGCCTGGACCCCGGGCTCGTACCTGGTGCGGGACTACGCGCGGTTCCTGGACCGCCTCGAGGTCTCCGACGGCGCGGGCCAGCCCGTCCCCTGCCGGAAGCTGGACAAGCAGCGCTGGCGCGTGGAGGGCTCCCCCCGGGGCCTCCGGGTGGTCTATCGCCTCTTCTGCAACGACCTCACGGTGCGCACCAACCACGTGGACGCCCTCCACGCCCACCTGGTGGGCGCGGCCACCTTCCTCTACCTGGAGGACCAGCCCCAGCGGCCCTTCGAGGTGCGGTTCGAGGGCTGGCCCAAGGGCTGGCGCGTGGCCACCAGCCTTCCCCGGCGCGAAGGGAGCTACCTCGCCGAGGACCACGACACCCTGGTGGATTCGCCCTTCGAGCTGGGCACCTTCCGCGTGCACACCTTCCGGTCCCGGGGCTGCGAGTTCCAGGTGGCCGTCACCGGCCCCCACCCCGGGGACGAGGCGCGCATCGTGGAGGCCACCGAGGCCATCGTGGGCGCCGCGGCGCGGATCTTCGGGGGCTTCCCCTTCCGGCGCTACCTCTTCCTGCTGACCTTCAGCCCCAAGCTCCGGGGCGGCCTGGAGCACCGGGACTGCACTTCCCTCATCGCCGACCCCCAGCAGATGGAGCGGACCGAAGGCTACTACGACCTCTTCACCCTCATCGCCCACGAATTCTTCCACGTGTGGAACGTCAAGCGCATGCGGGACACGGTGCTGGGCCCCTTCGACTACCGGGCCGAGAACCCCACCCGCCTCCTCTGGTTCCACGAGGGCTTCACCAGCTTCATGCAGTTCGACCTGGTCATGAAGGCCGGCGTGGTGCCCTGGTCCTGGGTCTCCCGGAAGCTGGCCGCGTCCTGGACCGACAACACCACCCGGGCCGGGCGCCTGGAGCAGAGCCTCGAGGAGGCCAGCTTCGACGCCTGGATCCGCCACTACAAGCCCACCGAGTTCTCCCCGAACAGCACCGTGAGCTACTACGACATGGGCGCCATGGCGGGGTGGATGATGGACGCCGAACTGCGCCTGGCCACGGGCGGCGCCAAGGGCCTGGACGGGCTTTTCGCGCTCCTGTGGGAGCGCCACGGGGACGGGCACCTCACCGACGCGGATGTGCGCAGGGCCTTCCACGACCTCTCCGGCAAGGATCCCCAGCCCTTCTGGAGCGCCCACATCCAGGGCCGGGCGCCCCTGGACGCGTCGTCCATCGAGAAGGCCTACGGCATCAGGCTGAACGCCCGCGCCCCCTGGGAGACACTCTCCGGCCCCGACGCCGACGACCCCGACGCCCTGCGGCGGGCCCGGGCCTGGGCGGGCCTGGTCCTCCAGGGCGGCGCCCCCGTCGTGCACAACGTCGTTCCCGGCTCCCCCGCGGCCCGGGCGGGCCTGGGCTACGGCATGGAGATCCTCGCGGTGGACGGGTGGCGCACGGCCACCGCCCAGGAGGTGCAGAACCGCCTGGGGGATGCCGGCCCGGGTGACCAGGTGCGCATCCTCGCCGCCGAAAGGGGGCGGGTGGAGACCTTCCCCCTGACCCTCGCCGAGAACCCCCAGCGGACCATCTCCATCACCGCCGACCTGAAGGCCACCCCGGTGCAGAAGTCCGCCTTCCAGGCCTGGACGGGGCAGCCCTTCCCGGCCCGCCGCGCATGAACCCGCTGGACTGGGACCTGGGCAACCTCCCCGGGGGCATCCCCTGGGGCGGCGTGGACGAGGCCGGCCGGGGCGCCTGGGCCGGTCCCGTGGTGGCCGCCTGCGCCGTGCTGGACCGGGAGGCCGCGGCGCGGTGGGGCCACGTGCTCCGGGAGGCCCGGGACAGCAAGCTCGTCCCCCCCGACAAGCGCGCCGCCATGGCCGCGGAACTCAAGATGATCCTCCCCTGCTGGGCGGTGGCGGAGGTGGACAACATGGCCATCGACCGCGAAAACATCCTGGAGGCTTCGCTCATGGCCATGCGCCAGGCGGTGTCCGGGTGCGAGATCCGGCCCCGCATCCTCCTGGTGGACGGCAACCGCGCCCCCCGCACGGGGCTGGCGGAGCGGCTCGTGGTGGACGGCGACGCCCTGAGCTGCGCCATCGCCTGCGCCTCCATCCTCGCCAAGACCCACCGGGACGAGCTCATGACCGGCATGGAGGCGGTCCTGCCGGGCTACGGCTTCGCCCGGCACAAGGGCTACGGGACCCCCCTGCACCGCAGGGCCCTGGCCGACCTGGGTCCCTCCCCCGTCCACCGCATCAGCTACGCGCCCGTGGCCGCGCTGCAGCGCCCGGAGGAGGGGCTCCGGGGCCCCCTGGCCGAAGCCATGGAGGCCTGCGCCACGGTGGCCGAGCTCCAGGCCTGGGTGGAGACCGCCCTGCGCCCGGCCTACGCGAAACTGAAGCTGGAATGGATCGAGGCCCTGAGGTCCCGGTACGCCGAGCGCCTCGCCGTCCTCGCCGGTCCCGAGCCGTGAGCGCCCTCCGCGTGTGCGTCGCGGCCATCCGCCGGGAGGGGAGGTTCTTCCTCCAGCGCCGGGACCCGCTCGCCGCGCGGTTCCCGGCCTTGTGGGAACTCCCCGGGGGAAAGGCCGAGCCCGGAGAGACGCCGGAGGCCGCGCTGCGGAGGGAGCTCCAGGAGGAGCTGGGCTGGGCGCCGGAGCGGGTCGCGCCCCTGGCCACGGTGGCCCACGACTACGGCGCCTTCCGGGTGGAACTCCAGGTGTTCCTCTGCGAAGGGCCGGGGACCCTGCATGCGCCCCTGGCCTGGGGCTGGTTCACCCCTGGGGAAATGGCGCGACTGCCCATGCCCGAAGCCAACCGGGGGCTCCCGGAAACCCTGGCCTGCGCGCCCCGGTGATGGCCGTGATGAGTTCAAATACGGGGACAATGAGGGAAATTGAACCGTAATTCCGCCGGAGTGGGGGTATAGTGGGGGCATGACCTGTCCCGGTTTGCTTGGAAACGTGATTTCGCGGGTGATTCTCGGCCTGGGGATGATGTTCGCCCCGGCCGCGTGGGCCCGGGCCCAGCAGGGACAGGAGGTCGTCCTGGAGGCGTCCGCCGGCGCCAAGCTGGGCATCGCCGTCCCCCGCCCCCAGGTGTCGGGCATCGCGGAGGCCAAGGCCAGCGCGGACTTCCACCAGGTCCTGGTCAAGGACCTGGACGAGGCAGGGCCCTTCGCCGTCATCCGGAGCGGCCAGCCTTCGGGCACCGACCCCGCAAGCTACAAGGGCTGGGCCGACGCGGGCACCGAGTGGCTCGTCACCACCACCCTGACCCGGGCCGGCGACGGCTCCGTGGAGGTCGTGGCCCAGGTGGTGGACGTCAAGGCCGCCCAGGACAAGAAGGCCCGCACCGCCGTCTTCAGCAAGCGCTACACCGGCAAGGAGGCCGCGCTCCGGCGCATGGCCCACAAGCTTTCCGACGACCTCATGGCCCGGCTCACGGGGCAGCCCGGGGTGGCCTCCACCTCCGTGGTATTCGTGAGGCAGCTGAGCCCGGGCATCAAGGAGATCTTCCAGATGGACCGGGACGGGGCGAACCTGGTTCCCATCACCAACTACAAGAGCCTCACCATCTCCCCCACCGTGGCCCCGGACGGCCGGGTCGCCTACGTCACCTACAAGGGCGGCGCCCCCGAGATCTGGGGCCAGCGCACCGTGGGCGGGCCCCACGTGCGGCTCTACCCCGTGTCCGGCAAGGTGGATGGCCACTGCTTCTGCCCGGTGTGGTCCCCGGACGGCAAGCGCCTGGCCCTGGTGCAGGGGGACCGGCGCGGCAACACGGACATCGTGGTGCTGGACGTGGCCACGGGCAGGGTCCGCCGCCTCACGGACAGCAACTGCATCAACACCGACCCCTCCTGGAACCCCGCGGGAACCCAGCTGGCCTTCACCTCGGATCGCGAGGGTGGTCCCCAGATCTACCTCATGGAGGAGGACGGCTCCAATGTCCGCCGCCTGACCCGGGAGGGGAACTACAACGGAAGCCCCGCCTGGAGCCCCTCGGGCACCATGGTCGCCTACGTCTCCCGTTTCGAGGGGAAATTCGATCTTTTCGTCTACAAGCTTGGGGACGGGAAGTCCTATCAAATTACGACGGGCGTGGCCAGTTCCGAATCCCCCTCCTGGTCTCCCGATGAACGCAGGATCGTTTTCACCAGCGGAAGCCGGGGCGGAATGCAGCTCTATACCACGGACCTTTCGGGCAACACCCTTAGAAAGCTCACTGCATTTGATGGTTGTCAAAGTCCTAAATGGACGCGGTCCAGATAAGGAAAAAATTCGTCCCCGGATGTTCCGGGGCGCGTTAAACTTAATGCGTGTTGGAGGAAACTATCATGCGCTTCGTTCGAAACCTCATTCCTCTCTCTGTGGTGCTGACCCTGGGAATTGGCGTGGCCTGCAAGAAGCCCGCCCCCGCGCCCGTCGAGCCCCCCAAGCCCACCGCGCCGGCCGGCCCGACCCAGGAAGAGATCGATGCCCAGAAGCGCGCCGCTGAGGAAGCTGCCCGCCGCAAGGCCGAAGCCGAGGCCGAGGCCGCCCGCAAGGCCGCCGCCGCCGCCGAGGCCGAGAAGGCCGCCGCCTACCAGCGCGCCGCCGACGCCGCCCTCAAGAACATCAACTTCGCCTTCGACAAGTCCGATATCCGCGAAGCGGACAAGGGCAAGCTCCAGGCCATCGCCGATTTCATGAAGGCCTATCCCCAGGCCAAGGTCCAGATCGCGGGCCACTGCGACGAGCGCGGCACGGTCGAGTACAACCTCGCCCTGGGCGAGCGCCGCTCCCATGCCGCCCAGGCCTACCTGGTGGGCCTCGGCGTCGCCTCCGACCGCCTCACGACCATCAGCTACGGCAAGGAGAAGCCCCTGGTCACCGGCAAGGACGAAGCGAGCTGGCTTGAGAACCGCCGCGACGAGTTCAAGCTCCAGTAGACGGAAACCGACCATGTGACATCCAAGAGCGGAGGGACCTCGTTCCTCCGCTCTTTGCCTTTCAGGAGGTGCCGATGATCAATCGGGCCATGCTCTCCACCCTGACGCTGACCGGTGCGCTGCTCTGCGTCGGGTGTTCCTCCGAGGACCGCCTCAAGAAGGTCGAGGACCAGGTCACGGACCTCAAGGTGGAAATCTTCAAGCTGCGCAGCCAGATGGAGGACGGCAACAAGAAGGCCGCGGACGAACGCCAGGCCTCCGAGGTCTCCCGGGCCCAGGACCGGCGCTTCCAGGCCGATCTCCAGGAAACCATGCGCCAGCTCCAGGACAGCACCCGGGTGCTCAACAACCGCCTGGGCGACGCCGTCGCCGCGCCGCGGCGCCCCGCCGCCCGCCCCCAGGCCGCCGAGGAGCCCCCGGCGGCCTCCTCCGACGACGAGAAGGCCTTCAATTCCGCCGTGCTGGACTACAACCGCGGCAACTACGCCCTGGCCGCCGACGGCCTGTCCCTGTTCCTGAAGGCCCACCCCCAGAGCCCCCGGGCCTCGGACGCCCTCTTCTACCTGGGCCTCTCCTCCTACAACCAGAAGGCCTACGACAAGGCCCAGCCCTCCTTCGAGCGCATCCTGAAGGAGTACCCCACCTCCAACCAGTTCCTCCCCGCCAAGCTCAAGCGCGCCCAGTGCCTCCTGAAGCAGGGTCTCAAGCCCGCCGCCATCAAGGCCTTCAAGGAGATCACGGACAACTTCCGCGGCACCCCCGAAGCCCGCACCGCCAAACAGGAACTGGACGACCTGGGCTTCTAGCAGGCGCCCGAGCCCCGGACCTTCGCCCCGGGTCGTCATCGCCGGCTTGTCCGGCGATGGCGACCCGTGGCGAAGGTCCGGGACCCGTACGATTGCCTAGCGTCAGCCGGTCCAGCGGTAGCCTTCCCCCCCCACCGTGGCGATGTGGCGGTTCTTGTCATCATCGCCGAGTTTCTTGCGCAGGTTGGCCACGTGCACATCCACCGTGCGGGGGGAAGGGCGTGCGTCGGCCTCCCAGGCCAGGCGCAGGAGGTCCGAGCGGCTGTGGGTACGGCCGGGGTAGGTGACCAGGATCTCCAGGATGCGCATTTCCCGGCTGGTGAGTTCCAGGTTCCGGCCGTCCCGGGTGGCGGTCATGGCGGCGAAATCGAAGCGGTAGGGGCCGCTGGTGAGCACCTTGGGCGGCTCCGCCTGGCGGGTGCGGCGGAGGATGGCCCGGATGCGGGCCACCAGTTCCAGCACCGAAAAGGGTTTCACCAGGTAGTCGTCGGCGCCCAGGCTGAGCCCCTTGACCCGGTCGGCCTCGGCGCCCCTGGCGGTGAGCATGAGGACCGGCACATCGTCGTTGGCCTTGCGCAGCTCCTCCAGGACCTTGAAGCCGTCCAGCCGGGGCAGCATCAGGTCCAGGAGGATGAGGTCCGCCCGGCGCCGGGCGTGGGCCGCCAGGGCCGGAACCCCGTCGTCCGCCACCTCCACGGAGAAGCCTTCATATTCCAGATTCGTGACGAGCAGCTGCTGAAGTTCCAACTCGTCTTCGACCACAAGGAGGTGTGCCAATTCAGGACTCCTATTGGGATGCGGTTTGGATTTCCAGGGTTGCGCAAAGGCCCCGGCCCGGTTCGGAGGCGAAGGTCAGCCCCCAGCCCTCCCGCTCCACGACCTTGATGAGCAGGCTGAGGCCCAGGCCCTGGCCCTCCTTGCGGAAGCCTTCCTTGCCCCTTTCCCGGATGCGCATGAAGGGGCGGCCCAGGGTGCGCATGTCCATGGCGTCCAGTCCGGGACCCTGGTCGCTCACCTTGATGAGGAAGCGCTTGCGCACCCGCGAGGTTTCCACGGTAACGGTCCCCGCGCCGTGGAACAGCGCGTTCTCCACCAGGGTGAAGAGGGCCGCCCGCAGGGAGGGCAGGGCGGCCTTGCCGGCCTGGTCCGTGCACTTCAGCACCAGGCGCCGGTTCTCCGCCTCGAAGGCGGGGGCCAGGTCCTCGGCCACGCCCTGCACCCATTGGGGGCTCACGGCCTGCTGGGGACCGGATTCCGCGGGGCCCTGGATGGCCATGAGGGCGTTCTCGATGATCGCCGACAGCCGGTCGGCTTCCTCGCCGATCTGGATCAATTGCGAATCCAGCTGGTCCGGGGGCAGGCGCCCCAGGCGCAGGGTGTCGCACCGGAACTTGAGGATGGCCAGGGGCGTCTTCAGGCTGTGGGTCATGGAGGCCATGCGGTCCGCGTCCAGGGTGGCCTTGCGCCGGGCCCGGGCCCGGAGCCAGAGGCCCAGCACCAGGGAAAGCCCCACCAGGAGGGCCAGGGCGGCGGCCAGGGCGAACTGCAGGCGCATCTGGAGCTGGATGGCCCTTCCCTCGGCCCGGAACGGAATGACGGTGAAGGTCCATCCGGGGAATTCATTGCTGATGAGCTGCACCGAGAAGGCGGAATGGACCCCCCAGTACGGGTCCCCCTGGATGTGGGGCTCCGCGCCCCAGGGCTGGGGCTTGAGATCCTTGCGGGCCTCGTCGCCGTCCTTGAGCAGCACCACCCGGAAGCTGCGGGTGGGCCCGAAGTGGTTGCGCAGGAACTGCTCCACTTCCGGGCTGCCTTCCCGCCAGGCCTTGGCCACGGCCCACCGGTCCCCCTGCAGCACCACCTTGGGGCCGCTGCGCGCTTCCCCCGGCAGGATGTCCGCGGGCAGGGAGATGAATACCTGGTCTTTTTCCGCCCGGGAAAACCAGCCGTCCAGGATGGCGGCTTCGGGGGCTCCCTCCGCCCGGGTGAGGATGTCGTCCCGGCGGATCCATAGCGTCCGCGGAGCCGAACGGCTCCTCAGGGCCAGGACCAGGGGTTCGGCCTTGAGGAATTCCCGCACCACCGGTTCGTCCCCGCGGCTGAAGTCCGGCAGGCGGGGCAGGGTCATCCAGTCCTTCTCCACCCGGGAGATCTCGCTCATCCTCGGCTGCGTCCAGGCGTCGACCACCTTGTCGGCCTTCATCTTCCGCCAGACGAAGGGGGCCACCACCAGCAGCACCACCATGGACACGGCCAGCAGGTCCAGGATCCGCAGCAGGCCCTTGCGCACGAAGGTCCAACGGCCGGAATTCCGGTTGTCCTGTTCGCGGATGGGGCGAAAACGGGCGACGCGCCGAACCGTCATGAAACCCTCGGGATGAATCATCAAGCATAGCTGACTGCCATCCCGCTCGTCAGGTGTGACGAACGACCAATGGAGCGGCGATACGATGGTCTCATAAGCGATTTCGGAATGGCCGCCGGGTGCTTCAGGCCCGTCCCGCCCTCCGCCTTTCCACGGCGTCCCCCGGACCCCGCAGGAGTAGCCATGGCCTTCGTGACCCATCTGCTCGCCCACAACCCCCTGCTGATGCTCTTCGCGGTGGTGGCCCTGGGCTACCCCATCTCGAAGATCCGGGTGGCCGGGGCCTCCTTCGGCATCGCCAGCATCCTTTTCGCGGGCATCGCCCTGGGCGCCGTGGTGGTCACCCCCGGCCTGGACCCGGTGGTGAAGAAGGACATCTCCCGGGAGATGAAGCTCATCTACGAGCTGGGCCTGGCCATCTTCGTCTACGCCATGGGCCTGGCCATCGCCCACAGCTTCTGGGCCTCGTTCAGCAAGGAGGGCATCAAGAAGAACGCCGTCGTGGCGGTGGTGATGTTCACCAGCACGGCGCTGGTGGTGGTCCTGGCCAAGGCGCTGCGCTTCGACAGCCGCTACGCGGCGGGCCTGCTGGCGGGCTCGTTCACCAACATGCCCGCCCTGGCCGGCGTCATCGAGGCCCTCAAGCGCACCACCTCCGACGCCCTGGTCATCGCGCAGCCCACGGTGGCCAGCGCCATCGCCTACCCCATTGGCGTGCTGGTGCCCATGCTCAGCATTCCCCTGAGCCGGAGGATCTTCAAGGTGGACCTGGAGCGGGAGGCCGCCTCCCTCCACGGCTCCAGCGCCGGCTCCAGCCACCTGAAGGCCCGCACCATCGAGGTGGAGGCCCGGGCCGCGGGCCGCACCCACGTGGATCTCCGGGAACAGGCCAACTGCAAGGTGGTGTTCAACCGCCTCCGGCGGGGTGGGGAGTTCTTCCTGGCCCCGCTGGACGTGGCCCTGGAGGAGGGCGACCTGCTGGTGGTGGTGGGCACCCCCGAGGACGTGGAGCGCGCCCAGGCCTTCCTGGGCCGCAAATCGGACATCGCACTGCAGCACGACATCAGCGAGTACGACTCCACCCGGGTCTTCGTGAGCAACCACGATCTCATCGGGCGCCCCCTGCGGGACCTGCAGCTGCCCGAGAAGCACAACTGCATGGTCAGCCGCCTCCGCCGGGGCGACGTGTGGTTCGTGCCCGACGCCGACACCGTGCTGGAGCTGGGCGACCGCATCCGCGTGGCCACCGCCCGGGACAACATCGCGGCCGTGGAGGAGCTCTTCGGGGACAGCTACCGGGAGCTCTCCGAGGCCAGCTTCCTCACCTTCGCCATGGGCATGGCCCTGGGCCTGGCCGTGGGCCAGATCCCCATCCCCCTGGGCCACGGCATCATCTTCAAGCTGGGCTTCGCCGGCGGGCCCCTGGTGGTGGGCCTCGCCCTGGGCCGCTTCCACAAGATGGGCCACTTCGTGTGGAACATCCCCTACAGCGCCAACCACACCATCCGCCAGTTCGGCCTGGTGCTCTTCGCCGCCGGCATCGGCGTGATCTCCGGGGAAGGCTTCCGCCAGATCCTGGCCCGCAACATCAGCTGGCTGCCCATCTTCATGGCCTCGGCCCTGATGGTGGCCACCGTCGCCGACACCCTGGCCTACTGGCTCGGGCACAAGGTCTTCCGCATCCCCTTGAGCCTGCTCTTCGGCATCGTGGCGGGCACCCACACCCAGCCGGTGGTGCTGGGCTACGCCACCCAGCAGTCCAAGAACGACCTGCCCAACGTGGGGTTCGCCGCGGTGTACCCCCTGGCGACGATCCTCAAGATCGTGCTGGCCCAGGCGCTGCTGGCCATGGCGCTCTAGGGTGTGTCGGCTGACTCCAGGTGGCTTGAAACCGTGATGAAGGGGCTCTTCCAGGTTGAGCGGATCCCAGTTCATCCCATCCATCGGCGTTCATCCCGGTTTCCCGCAGGGCCTACGCAGAAGTGGGTCGAAGCGCAAGTTACTCGACGTCCAAGACCCGAAGGTGGCGGCAACTCCCAGCGAAGTTCAAACGGGGATTAACAGGATCCAGGGGAAAGATCAGGATAAAGAACGTCAGGTCAAGGCTGGAGCCAGATCACCGAGAACAACCTATCGATTCAAGATCTAGGGTTTGCCGACACTCCCTCGTCGAGGATCGTCCGCAGCGCCGCAAGCCCCGCCCCGGTGAGCGGTGTGCCCGGGGCGTCCAGGGCCGCGCGGAGCTTCTGGTCGCGCCGGCCCATGGGCAGCTCCGGCAGGCGCTCCCCGGGGACCCATTCCAGCCCCTGGGCCCCGGGGGCCGAGGCCATGCGCGCCACGATGGGGCGGACCGTCTCGCGGCGGTGGGAGTAGACCTGGACCCACCCCGGCAGCTCCCGGGCTTCCAGGCCGTAGCCCGAGGCCGCTTCCGCGGCGCCTTCCAGCTCCGGCGCGGCCTCCGCCCGGGGCCAGCTCCAGAGGCCCGCCAGCAGGCCCCGGGAGGCCGGTGGGCACAGCAGCCAGCCCCGGGGGGACCGGATGGCCGCCAGGTGGATCTCGGCCTCGGTGACCTTCGCGCGGGGCTGGACCGGGGGGATGCGTTCCTGGAGGCCCCGGGCGCGGGCCGCGCAGGCCCCCAGGAGGGGGCAGGAGGCGCAGCGCGGCACCGGGGTGCACACGGTCGCCCCCAGTTCCATCACGGCCTGGGTGAGCCGCGAGGGGCCGTGGGCGGCCAGGGCCGGGGCGAGCCAGTCCCGGAGGGCGGCGGCGTGGCGGCGGGGATCGCCCTCCAGGGCGAGTACCCGCGCCGCCACCCGGAAGGCGTTGCCGTCCAGGGCGGGGGTGGGCAGCTGGAAGGCCTGGGCGGCCACGGCGGCCGCGGTGTAGGGGCCCAGGCCCGGCAGTTCCAGGAGGCCTTCGAGGGTGCGCGGGAAGCCGGCCCCGGCGATGGCCCGGGCCGCGGCCTGGAGGTTGCGGGCCCGGCGGTAGTAGCCGAGGCCCGCCCAGAGGCCGTGCACCTCGTCCTCCGTGGCCGCGGCCAGGGCCTCGGCGTCCGGGAAGCGCTCCATCCACCGCGTGAAGTACGGGATCACCGTGGCCACCTGGGTCTGCTGCAGCATGATCTCCGACACCAGCACGGCGTAGGGGTCGGGGTGGGGCGCATCCAGGTCCCCGGCCCGCCAGGGCATGGGCCGGCGCCGGGCGTCGAACCAGGGCGCGAGGGGAGCGAGGAGGGCGGTGGCCGGGGCGAAGGGCATCCCCCAGCATAAAAAAAAAGCGCTCCGGGGGAGCGCTTAATTTCTTGGTGCCCGCGAGCGGACTCGAACCGCTACGGCTTGTGGCCACCACCCCCTCAAGATGGCGTGTCTACCAATTTCACCACGCGGGCAGAACACTAAGGATGCCACGGGTTGCGGCATCCGTCAATCATCACTTTTTGTCGGGGGCCGCCGGGATCGCGGGCATGGGAACCACGGGGGCGGGCTTGGCGGGCGCGGTCTTCACGGCCGCGGCGCGGTCCAGCACCGAACGGTTCGCCTTCACGACCAGCACTTCGATCACCAGGGAGGTGACCATGAAGCCCGCCGCGAGGTAGTAGGTGAACTTGGCCAGGAAGGGCGCGGCGCCCCGGGCTCCGAAGGCGGAATTCGCCCCGCCCCCGCCGAAGGTGGCACCCAGCCCGCCGCCCTTGGAACCGGGCTGGAGCAGGATGACTCCGATGAGCAGCAGGCTCACGATCACGTGCAAAGTCAACAGCAATCCGTTCATGGGTACTCCGAACCCCCAAGCTTATCAGGAACCGGGGGCCGGGTCACGCTCAAGCCATCGACGGATCGTGTCTTCGCCCACCCCCAGCTTCACCAGGTGCTCCGTTGCCATCTTCAAGCTCTGGCCCTCGTCCCTGCAGATGAGGAGGCGGCGCTTCCAGGCCTCCATGGCCCGGTCGTGCAGGTCGGTCTCGCCGGCCTGCATGCGCTTCTCCAGGAGGAAGCCCAGGTTGTTGGCGGCCTTGCGGTGCATGGGGAAGAGGCCCAGGGCGTGCTCGTAGGCCTCCGTGGCCTCCCGGGCCTTGCCGGCCACCTCCAGGGCCACCCCCCGGGCGTTCCACACGTCCGGATCCTCGGGGGCCAGTTCCATGGCCAGGCGCACCATGGCCAGCTGGTCCTCGGCGCGCTGGAGGTTCCGGTAGCATTCCGAAAGGCCCAGGTAGGCGCTGTATTCGCCGGGATCGGCCTCCAGGGCGGCCAGGAAGAGGCCCTCGGCCTCCTGGGGCAGGTTCAGGTGCAGGTGCGCGTAGCCGGTCTGCACCAGCAGGTCGGCGGCGCCGGGGCGCCGGGCCAGGGCCTCCTGGTAGCAGCGCAGGGCCTCGTCCCAGTGGCATTCCGCCCGGGCCATGTCGCCCAGGGCCGCCCAGGGATCCGCGGAGCCCGGGTCCGTCTCGGAGGCCAGGGAGAAGTAGCAGGTGGCGCCCTCCGGGTCGCCCAGGTCCCGCCGGATCTCGCCCAGCATGGAGTAGGCCTCGGACAGCACCTCGGTGGGGGCGGTCATGGAGGTGAGCTGGTGCAGCTCGCCCTGGGCCAGCTCCATGTGGCCCTGCTCGGAGAAGAGCTCGGACAGGATGAAGTAGCTGGCGGGTTCCCGGGGCTGGATGCAGCGGGCCCGGTGGATGCACCGGAGGCCTTCCTCCAGGTCCCCCCGCTTGAGGAGCAGCTCGCCCAGGCTGTGCCAGCCCCAGAAGTAGTCGGGGTCCTGTTCCAGGGCGGCCATGAACTGCACTTCGGCGGACTTGGAGTCCCCCAGGTCCATGCAGGTGATGCCCAGGAGCCGCAGGGAGCGGGGATCCCGGGGCTGGAGGCTGAGGGCCTTCAGGAGCCAGGTCTTGGCCTCCTGGGGACTTTCCCGCTGGATGAAAAGGAGCCCCATGAGCTCCAGGGCCTTGGGGTCGGCGCCGTTGGCCGATAGTGCCTGGCGCAGGAGGATCTCGGCGTCGTCGGAGCGCTGCTGCAGGGTGCGCACGAAGCCCATGTTGCGCAGCACCGCGGGGTCCTGGGGGTGTTCGGCGCGCAGCGTCGCCAGCTGCGCGTAGAGCTCATCCAGGTCCTCCAGGGTGCCGTGGTCGCCCTGGGCCATGATGCGCTCGAACCAGAGGTCGCCGTCGCCCCGGTCCAGGGCCAGGGCCTTGTCCAGGACCGCCTGGGCCTCCTCGTGGAGGCTCCGCCCGTTGAGGGCGCGGCCATAGCTCAGGCTGCCGGCGAGGGATTTGCCGTCTTCCTGGCGGAGTTGGTGAATGTCGGGGTCCAGCAGCCGGAGCCATTGACGGGGCATAGCAAACCTCCAGCGGAATCACCCAAGCTTACCCCCCAGGGTCGCGGCGATGCCATCGCAAAGAACCCGTGACATGGCCTCCCGGGTGTCCTGGGTGGCACTTCCCAGGTGTGGTAAAAGCACGGTCCGGGGGGCCTTCAGCCATGCGGGGTTGATATTGGGCTCGTCCTCGTACACATCCAGGCCCGCCCCGCCCAGGAGGCCCTGGTGGAGCATCTGGATGGCCGCATCCTCGTCCAGGATGCCCCCGCGGGCGGTGTTGATGAGGAAGGCGCCCGGGGGCAGCAACTGGAGGATGGGGCGGGTGAGGAGCCCCCGGGTCTCGGCCGTGAGGGGGCAGTGGACGCTCAGGACCGCGGCCCGGGGCAGCAGGTCCGCCAGGGGCAGGCGCCGGGCGATCCCCGCGCCGAAATCCACGGGAGTGCCCCTGTTCTCGCGGTCCCAGAAGACCGGCTTCATGCCGAGGGCCCAGACCCTGCGGGCGAAGGCCTTGCCCACCCCCCCGGTGCCCAGGATGGCGCACACCTTGCCGGCCACCCCGGTGCCCAGCACCTGGTCCATGGCCCAGCCCTTCCAGGTGCCCGAGCGCACCAGGGCCTCGCCCTCCTTGAGGCGGCGGGTGAGGGCCAGGAGCAGGGTGAGGGCGAGGTCCGCGGTGGCGTCCGTGAGCACGGCGGCGGTGTCCACGATGGCGATGCCCCGCCGGGCGCAGGCCTCCACCGGCAGGTGGCCCACCCCGGCCGAACAGGTGCCGATGACCTTCAGCTTGGGGGCGTAGTCCAGGTCGGCTTCCGACAGGGCCTCCGAGGGCAGGCCCACCAGGGCCTCGGCGTTGGCCAGGCTCATCTTCCAGGCGATGGACCGGAACGGGGCGATGGACAGTTCCGGGAACCGCGCCCCCAGCCGCTGGAGGGAAGGACCCACCAGCGCGGAGGTGGAGAGGATCCGCACGGTCACCGCTGGAGCCCCTTCAGGGCCAGGCGCAGGGCCTCGGGCAGGGGGGGCCTTTCGGCGGCGAGGTCCTTGACGATGGGAAGGACCGCGTCCTCCCGGAACCCCAGGTTGGTGAGGGCCGAGACCAGGTCGGATTCCCAGGCGTCCCGGGGGGCTCCGCCCCCGGCCAGCCCGTCCAGGCCGCCCATGCCGCCCAGTTTCTCGGAGAGCTCGAAGCAGAGCTTCTCGGCGGTCTTCTTTCCCACGCCCGGGATGCGGGTGAGGGCCTTGACGTCCCGCCCCCGGATGGACTGGACCAGGTCCGCCAGGGGCAGGGCGCCCAGGGCCGCGAGGGCGAGCTTGGGACCCACGCCGTCCACCTTCACCAGCAGGCGGTACAGCTGCTTCTCCTCCCGGGTCGCGAAGCCCAGGAGGCTCAGGTCGTTCTCCCGGAGCAGGGTCTCCACGTGGAGGATGGCCTCCTGTCCCTCTTCCGGCAGGAGGCCGAAGGTCCCCAGGGAAATGGAGCAGAGGTAGCCCACGCCCCCGCACTCGACCATGGCGGTGTTCAGGCTCTTCTGGATGAGGATTCCCCGCAGTCGTCCGATCATGCCCCTAGGATAGCCCAGTCGAAGTAGGATTCTTGAAAGGGGTGAAGTATGAAGATCCTGCTCATCGGCTCCGGCGGCCGGGAACATGCCTTGGCCATGAAGCTGAAGTCCGGGCCCGTCCCCGTGGAGCTCTTCGCGGCGCCCGGCAGCGACGCCCTCGCGGAACTGGGCACATGCCTGGCCTACCCCGTGGAGGATATCCCCGGGATCACCGCCTGGTGCGCGCGCCACCGGCCCGACCTGGTGGTGGTGGGTCCCGAGGTTCCGCTGGTGGCGGGGCTCGCCGACGCCCTGCGCCGGGAGGGCGTGGCCGTCTTCGGCCACGACGCCGCCACCGCGCGCCTGGAGGGAAGCAAGGCCTTTGCCAAGGATTTCATGGTCCGCCACGGCATCCCCTGCGCCGGGAGCCGGACCTTCACCGCCCTGGAGGCCGCCGAGGAGGCCATCCGGACCTGGGACCTGGGCCTGCCCATCGTCCTCAAGGCCGACGGCCTCGCCGCGGGCAAGGGCGTGGTGCTGGCCGGGAGCCCCGGGGAGGCCCTGGCCACCGTGAGGGCCTTCATGGCCGGCCAGTTCGGCGAAGCCTCCCGCACCGTGGTGCTGGAAGCCCCGCTCGTGGGCATGGAGCTCTCCCTGCACGTCCTGGTGGACGTGGACGCCGGCCACGCCGCCTTCGTCATGCTCCCCCCCTGCCAGGACCACAAGCGCATCTTCGACGGGGACCGGGGGCCCAACACCGGCGGCATGGGAGCCTTCGGCCCCATCCCCTTCCTTTCCGCCTCCGACCTGGACCGGCTGCGCAGGGACCTGGTGGAGCCCACCGTGGCCGGCCTGGCCAAGGACGGCCTGCGCGCGCGCGGGGTGCTCTTCCTGGGGGTGATGTGGACGGCCCGGGGCCCGGAGCTCCTGGAATACAACGTGCGCTTCGGGGACCCCGAGACCCAGGTGCTCATGGAGCTCCTGGACGAGGACCTGGCCACCCTGCTGCTGGAGGTGGCCCAGGGCCGCCTGCGCCGGGATTCCGTGAAGCTCCGCCCCGGCTGCGCCATCACCGTGGTGCTGGCCGCCGGCGGCTACCCCGAGGGCGCCGAGAAGGACGTCCCCATCGCCCTGGGAGCCCCCGGGGGCGTCAAGGTCGTCCATGCCGGAACCCGCAGGACCCCCGCGGGCTGGGTCACCGCCGGCGGCCGCGTCCTGAACCTCGTGGCCACGGCCCCGGACCTGGAGGCCGCCCGCGCCAGGGTGGAGGCCGCCGTCGCCCAGGTGGGCTGGCCAGGCATGCAGAGGCGGAGCGACATCGGGCTGCGGGCCCTGAACCACGCGAAGGCGGGGCGGACGGTGGGGGACGCGTTCCTGTAGAGGGGGCGTGTCGGCAAACCCCAGGTGCCTTGAAATCGCGATGAAGGGGCTCTTCCAGGTTTGGGGATCCCCGTTCATCCCTTCCATCGGCGTTCATCCGTGCGCCACGAAAGGCGCTTCATCTCCCAGGAGGTCCAAATAAAACAACCTGAGAGATAGCAGCTGTGCTGCATGAGAGATGGGGGTAGGCCCCCCGGGGTCGGGCTGCAGGGCCAGATCCCAAACCACCGGGCGCTGCGTGGGGGTGACACCCCAGGTGGTGAGCGGACCCGGAAAAGGCGGGGGAACCCCCGTCAGGTAGGGACAGGGAAGGCGAACAAAAGTGAACCGCTGATGAGGCGTCGAAAGAGATCAAAAGCCATCGAAACCAGGCTCCGGATGAAGTCCTGGGACCAAGCCCGGAAGGGACCTGCTTACGGTCCGGGCGGTGGCCGGCGTAGAAGCGGCGCGAGCCCTGTCCAGGCTCTTGTGTGGAACGTGGGAACCGAGCGTCCCGATGCCAAGGGAGAAGTCCGAGGGGTAGTCCCCCGTAGGGCGAGAGTACCGAAGCGGGGCGCCGGGGCGGACCGGTCCGTAGTAGCGACGATGCCCGGTAATGCGGGTGGAGCCAAGGGACCGGCCTGTCCGGCTTCAAATGCGGGTCAACCCTCCGGGGGAAGAGCACGTGTCTGAAGCGAAGCCTTACAGCATTTCCAGGGAACAGGTCGCCGAGGCATGGCGTCTGGTCCGGGCCAACCGGGGAGCAGGGGGCGTGGATGGAGAAACCCTGTCGATGTTTGACAAGGATCTGGAGGGCAACCTCTACAAGATCTGGAATCGGATGTCGTCGGGCAGCTACTTCCCGCCGCCGGTGAAGCGGGTGGAGATTCCCAAAAAGGACGGCCGGACGAGACCCTTGGGCATTCCGACCGTGGCGGACCGAGTGGCCCAGATGGTAGCCAAGCAGGTATTGGAGCCTTTGGTGGAACCCATGTTCCACGAGGACTCCTACGGCTATCGGCCGGGTCGTTCGGCACTGGATGCCGTAGCAAAGGCAAGGGAGCGCTGCTGGCGCCTGGACTGGGTCATCGATCTGGATATCAAAGGATTCTTTGATAACCTGCCGCATGACCTGATCCTCAAGGCGGTTCGGCACCATACCGAGTCGGATTCGGCCCTGAAGTGGATCCCCCTGTACGTGGAACGGTGGCTCAAGGCCCCGGCCCAACGGGAGGACGGAACCCTGCAGGAACGGACGGCGGGAACGCCGCAGGGCGGGGTGATCAGCCCATTGCTGGCCAACCTGTTCATGCACTATGCGTTCGATGCCTGGATGGGGCGGGTCTTTCCGAACGTCCCGTTCGAGCGGTATGCCGACGATGCGGTGATCCATTGCGTGAGCCTGGCCCAGGCCAAATACGTCCTGGAAGGGGTGCGCAGGCGATTGAAGGACAAGGGGCTGGAACTCCACCCGGAGAAAACGAAGATCGTCTACTGTAAGGACGATTCGCGCCCGGGGGACCATGACCACACGGCCTTCGACTTCCTGAGCTACACCTTTCGGGGGCGGTCGGTGAAGACCCGGGACGGAAAGCTCTTTGTGGGCTTCAATCCGGCCATGAGCGACAAGGCGAAGAAGGCCGCTCGGGAAGCCATCCGGGAGTGGAAACTGACGACGAAGATGAACACCAAGACCCTGAGCGAGCTTGCCTCGTTCATCAATCCCATCGTCAGGGGATGGGTCAACTACTATGGGCGGTTCCACCGCTCGGAGTGCCTGGAACTTCTCGACTACCTGAATCTGGTCCTGGCCCGCTGGGCCAAACGGAAATACAAGCGGTTCCACCGGGACTGGACGGCAGCCTTTCGTTGGTTGGGCGACATTGCCCACCAGCGGCAAGAAGGGCTGTTCTACCACTGGACCCTGGGAATACGACCTGGAGGCTGGGCAGGACGAGCCGGATGAGGTGAGAGTCTCACGTCCGGATCCGTGAGGGCGCGGGGGGGCAGTTCCCCCGCGCTACTCGACCGGTTTCCGCAGGGCCGCCGCAGAGGTGGGTCGGAGCGAATGTTACGTGACGTCCATGACCCAAAGGTGGCGACAACTCCCAGCGAATTTCCAACGGGGATGAACAGGATTCTGGGGAAAAGGCAGGATAAAGAACGAACGGTTTCGGTGATCTGATCAACCTACACTAGAATAACCGCCATGTTCCGATCCCTTCTCCTCCTCCTGGCGGCGCTCTGCGCCCATGGGGCGGCCCCCTTCGGGCTCGCCGTCCACGGCGGCGCCGGCAACGTCACCGCCGCGCGCATCGGCCCCGAGGCGGAGAAGGCCTACCGCGCGGGCCTCGAGAAGGCGCTGGCGGCGGGCTACGCCATCCTGGAGAAGGGGGGCGCGGCCCTGGACGCCGTGGAGGCCGCGGTGCGGTCCATGGAGGAGAATCCCCTCTTCAACGCCGGGGTGGGCGCCACCATCACCCGGGACGGGACCCACGAACTGGACGCGGCCATCATGGACGGCAGGACCCTCAAGGCCGGGTCCGTGGCGGGCATCCAGCACGTGAAGAGCCCGGTGGGACTGGCCCGGCTCGTCATGGAGAGGACCCCCCACGTGATGCTGATCGGCGAAGGCGCCGAGGCCTTCGCCCGGGCCCAGGGCCTGGAGCCGGTGCCCAACACGTACTTCCGCACCCCGCGCCAGTGGGAGACCTTCCTGAAGCTGAAGGCGTCCGAGAAGGCCCGGCCCACCACCAAGGACACCGTGGGCGCGGTGGCCCTGGACAGGCACGGCGACCTGGCTTCGGCCACCTCCACCGGCGGCATGCTGGACAAGCTCCCGGGCCGCGTGGGGGACGCCCCCCTCATCGGCGTGGGCACCTACGCCGACAACCGCACCTGCGCCGTGTCCTGCACGGGCTGGGGCGAGTTCTTCATCCGCGCGGTGGTGGCCTACGACGTTTCGGCCCGCATGGCCTACCAGGGCGCCCCCCTGGACAAGGCCGCCCGGGCGGCCCTGGACGCGGCGCTCAAGCTGGGCGGCGAAGGCGGCCTCATCGCCCTGGACGCCGCCGGGCACGTGACCCAACCCTTCAATACGCCCGGCATGTTCCGGGGATTCCGCTTCAGCGACGGCCGGGCCTCCGTGGCCCTGTTCGGTGAAGGGGCCTTGTAAAATACAGGTAAAATTTATGAGTACAGCGTAAAATTCAGGGCGCATAATGGAAGCTCCCAGAGGTGCTTCCATGCCCCGTCCCAGACCCCGTCCCAGCGCCGCCAGCGCCGTCATCCGGGAGATGGCCCTGGGCGACCTTCCCGCCGTCTTCGCCCTGGGGGAGAAGCTCTTCCCCGCCGACAAATGGCCCGCGCTGTACCGCACCTGGGACGAGTACGAACTGGCCGTGCACTTCGCCTCCGACAGCGAGACCTGCCTGGTGGCGGACCTGGACGGCGAGGTGGTGGGCTTCGCCCTGGGCACCCTCCTGGAGAAGCGGGGCAGCGCCTGGTGCTACGGCTACCTCCTGTGGCTGGGCGTGGACGGGGACATCGGCCGCAAGGGCATCGCGGGCCGGCTCTTCGAGCGGATCACGGAGATCTTCATCGAGCAGGGCGCCCGCATGATCATGGTGGACACGGACGCCGAGAACGAGGCCGCCCTGGCCTTCTTCCGCAAGCAGGGCTTCGCCCAGGAGAACCCCCACGTCTTCCTGTCCCGGAACCTCTCCCGGGACCCCGACTACCTCCGGCACCGGGACGGCCCGCCCCCCAAGCGCCGGAAACCCGCCACCTCCAGCCGTCCCAATTACGCGCCAGGCAAGGGCTGAAGGGAGCGTCCGTGTCCCGGACCTTCGCCCCGCATCGTTGTCGCCGGCCCCGCCGGCGACAACGACCCGGGGCGAACGTCCGGGACACGTAGGCCTAAGGAACCAGGATGCTAGTGCCGGGCCAGTTCCAGCGTGCGGGCGGGGTGGATGAGGCGGATGGTTTTGCCGGCCACCACCTTTTCCTCGGCGCCCTTGATGATGAGGTCCTTGACGGCCTGGGTGCCCAGGGCGGGCTTGAGGGCCAGGAGCTTGCCGGCGAGGTTGGTGACATTGGGGGCGGCCATGCTGGTGCCGCTGAACTTCATGAGCTCGCCGCCGGGGACGCAGGATTCCACCTCGAAGCCGTTGGCGAAGACATCCACGTTGCCGAAGCTCGTGAAGGACGTCTGGTCCCCGGCCTGGTCCACGGCCCCGACGATCAGCACATTGGGCTTGCGGAAGGAACTGGGGAAGACCTCGTCGAATTTCACATCGTTGTTGGAGTTGCCCGCGGCCACCACGAAGAGGACGCCGGGGGCGGCCGTGATGGCCTTGTCCAGGGCCTTGTAGCCGATGTCGTAGATCTTCTTGGCCAGGAGGCGCCGCTCCTCGGGGGTGCCCCCCGCGTGGTTCAGCTCCAGGGCGTGGTCGATGCTCTTGAGGTCGCCGCCCCAGCTCATGTTGACCACCCGCACGCCGTGGGCCTTGAAGTAGGCCACGGACTGCACCATCGCCGCGGCGTCCTTCGCGGCCTGCTCGAGGGTGGGCGTCTCGGGATGCACGTGGTAGTCGAAGGTGATGCGGTCCACCAGGAGCCGGGCCGCGGGGTTGCCCTTGGCGGCGATGCCCGAGACGTGGGTGCCGTGGCTGTAGTTGCTGACCTGGCTGACGCCCTCGATGAAGTCCTTGACCTCGGCGGCGGGCAGGGTCGAAAGGAGCTTCTTGAGGGCGCCGGCCTCGGGCGAATCCACGTTGGCCTGGAGATCCACGAAGCCCTTCAGGGAGGCCTTGGCGGCCTGGATCTTCTCCGGTTTGCCCTCCAGCGTGGCCAGGGGGCCCACGACCTTGTTGGAATGCAGGTCCCAGGCGATGCCGTTGACGTCGTCCACGAACCCGTTGCGGTCGTCGTCCTTGGCGTTGCCGGGGACTTCCTTCCGGTTCACCCAGAGCCGGTCCTTGAAGAGGGCGACGTCCGTGCCCGAATCCCAGATGCCGATGACCACGGGATGGAGCGAAGCCGACGCCTTAAGGGCCTCGTCCCGGCCCGCCCAGATGTCGGCCTTGCGGGCGGTCCTGTTGGCATCCAGCACCGCCGTGAGGCTGGCCACGATCTCCGCCTTCACGGGCAGGATCGTCTCCAGCTGGAAGGCCGCGCCGAGGAGGCCTCCGCCCAGGTCCTGGCTGATCTTGCCGTCCGTGATGACCGGGTCCAGGCTCGCCGCGATCTGGCCGGTGATGAGGTTGGCCGAGCCGATCTCCATGGCGGCCTTCTGGCCCTTGATGGCGTCCTGCACCTCCTGGTAGGGCAGGGCCGCGAGGGCCTTGTCCAGGGCCTTGCGGAAGGCGGCCTTGAAGTCCCCGCCCGGGTTGGCCTTGGCATCCAGGTAGGCGCCCAGCATCAGCCCGCTCATGAGCTTCTGGGCGGGCTTGTCCTCCAGCCCCTTCACGGTGGCCAGGTGGGCGCGCACTTCCGCCTCCTTCCCCTCCAGCATGGCGATGATGGCCAGGGTCCCGTGGAAGCGCTTGAGGGTGGTCTTGTCCTGGATGTCGTAGGTGTCCAGGTCCTTCTGGAGGTCCTTGCCCACGGCCGCCGCCAGGATCCGCACGGCCGCCGGATCCTGGACGAAGGCGCTGGGCTTGCCGGGGATGACGTAGGTGTGGGGGGGGAGATCGGAGAGCTTCTTGAGTTCGATCTTTTTCGCCGGCGCATCGACGGAAAAGGCGGGGGAAGCTCCCGCGACGAGGAGCAGGGAAAGGCCGAGGTAAAGGCCAGGGGTGCCAAGACGCATGGGATGCCTTTCAGGTGGGCGGACCGGAGGGGTCGCCGGATTGATGGAGGGGATGAGCCATGATGGCAGAAACAGGCCGGAATTTTCAGGAGCCAGGGTTTGCCCTGCTTTATCCCTTTCATCCTTTTCATCCAAGTTGATCCCCGTTTCGCAGGGCCAAGGCCTGGATGGGTCGGTGCACGCGATTGACGGGCGCGCCTACCCATTCCATCGCCGGCCCTGCGCAACAGGGATGAACACCGATGAAAGGGATGAAGGGGATAAAGATTTCCAATCACCGGCGGAGGAGATCGGAAACATCCACTGGATCAATCCCGGTCCGCCTCAGGCCCCCGGGTCCATCGCCCCGGGATCCGCGAGGTTCCACCCTCCGCCCAGGGCCTTGTAGAGCTGCACCATCGTGAGCAGCCTGGCCAGCCTCGCCTGGGAGAGGGCGTTTTCCGCGGGGAACAGCTGCTGCTGGGCGTCCAGGACCTCCAGGTAGTTGGAGAGGCCCGCGGTGTAGCGGAGGTTGGCCAGGGCCACGGCCTCCTTGAGGGCATCCACGGCCCCGGCCAGTTCCTTCTCGGCTTCGGCCTCCTTCTGGTAGGCCACCAGGGCCGAAGACACCTCCCCGAAGGCGCCGGAGACGGCGGCCTGCCAGCGCACCCGGGCCTGCTGCCACTGGGCCACGGCGGCGTCCTTCTGGCGCTGGAGGCGCAAGCCCTGGAGCACGGGGCCCGTGAGGGAGGCGCCCACGGACCATTCCGTTCCCGGGCCGGTGATGCGGCTCAGCTCGGGGGCGGCGCCGCCCAGCAGGCCCGTGAGGCTCAGCGTGGGGAACTGGCTGGCTTTCGCCACGCCCACGGCGGCGTTGGCGGCCACCAGGCGCGCCTCGGCCTCCCGGAGATCGGGGCGGCGTTCCAGGAGCGCCGAGGGAAGGCCCGCGGGAATGGCGGGGGGCAGGGGCTGCCGGGCCAGGTCCCGGCCCCGGGCGATGGGGCCCGGTCCGCGGCCCAGGAGCAGGCACAGGAGGTTCTCCTGGGCCTGGATCTGCCTCTCCAGGACGGGGATGGTGGCGGCGGCGGAGGCCTTCGCGGCCCGGGCCCGGGCCGCCTCGAGGGCCGAGGCGGCGCCCCCCGCCAGGCGCCGGCTGAAGAGATCGTAGGTCTCGCCGAAGGCCGCGGTGGTGGCTTTCGCGATCTCCAGGCGGTGGTCCAGCTCGCGCAGCTCGAAATAGGCGGCCGCGGTCTGGGCGAGGGTGGCGAGGTACACGCCCCTGCGGGCGTCCTGGGCGCCCAGGTAGGTGGCCAGGGCCGCCTCGTTCAGGCGCCGCACCCGGCCCCAGAGATCCAGTTCCCAGGAGACCCCCGCGCGCACATCGTAGCCCTGGCCCAGGTCGTGGCCGCTGGTGGAGTAGGTGGATTGCCGGCCCCGCGCCCAGGTGGCGCCGGGAACGATGGCGGGAAGCCATCCGGCGCGCTCGATGCCCAGGCGCGCGCGGTACTCCTCCACGCGCCAGGTGGCGGCGCGGGCGTCGAAATTGCTCTTGAGGGCCTCGGCCACCAGGACCTTGAGGGCCGGATCGCCGAAGACGTCCCACCAGGGCTGGTCGGCCAGGGAGGCGGCCTCGGCCTGGGCCTGGCCCCGGAAGGCCGCGGGGGGCTGGGCCTCCGGGCGCCGGTAGTTGGGGCCCAGGGCGCAGCCGGTCAGCACCAGGGCCGCCAGGGGCAGCAGGCGGCGGCTCATAGGCCCTCCTCTTGCTCGTCCTGCAGGATCCGGGGGTTGAGGCCCTTCCTGCGGGTGGAGAGCCGCTCCACCACCACGAAGAGCACCGGGATGACGAACACCGCGATGAGGGTGGCCGCGAGCATGCCCACGATCACCACCGTGCCCAGGATGCGCCGGGACACCGCGCCCGAACCCGAGGCGGTCCACAGCGGGACGCAGCCCAGGATGAAGGCGAAGGAGGTCATGAGGATGGGCCGCAGGCGAAGGCGCGCTCCCTCCAGGGCCGCGTCCACCAGGTCCCGGCCCTTCTCCAGTTCGTCCTTGGCGAATTCCACGATGAGGATGGCGTTCTTGGCGGAAAGGCCGATGAGCATCACCAGCCCGATCTGGGCGAAGACCCCGAAGTCGTACTTGCGCACCCACAGCCCGAAGAAGGCCCCGAAGATGGCGATGGGCACCGACAGCAGCACCGAGAAGGGCAGGGACCAGCTCTCGTAGAGGGCCGCCAGGATGAGGAACACGAACACCAGGGACAGGGCGAACACCAGCCCCGTGGTGCCCTCGGCCTTCTTCTCCTGGTAGGAGAGATCGGCCCAGTCGTAGCTCATGTCCCGGGGCAGGGTCTCCCGGGCCACCTGCTCCAGGGCGGCCATGGCCTGGCCCGAGCTGTAGCCCGGCGCCGCCGAGCCCAGCACCTGGGCGCTGCGCATGAGGTTGAACCGGTTGGTGTACTCCGGGCCCTGGATCTTCCGGGTGGTCACCAGGGAGCTGAGGGGCACCATGGTCCCGTCCGAGGCCCGCACGTGGAACCGGGCGATGTCCTCGACCCCCCGGCGCTCCTGGCCCTCGGCCTGGAGGTAGACCCGCCACTGGCGGCCGAAGCGGTTGAACTGGTTCACGTAGAGCCCGCCCAGGTAGGCCTGGAGGGTCTGGTACACGTCGCCCACGGGCACGCCCTGCTTGAGGGCCTTGTCCCGGTCCACCTCCGCGAAGATCTGCGGGGCCGCCGTGGAGAACTGCGAATTGACCCCCGCGAGCTCGGGGCGCTTGCGGGCCGCGGCCAGGAAGGCCTTGAGGTTGCGGTCCAGGTAGTCGGGCTCGCCGCCGCTTCGGTCCTGCAGCCACAGGGAGAACCCGTTGGAGACGCCCAGGCCCGGAATGGCCGAGGGAAGGAAGCCGATGACGTTGGCCTCGGGGATCTCCCTGGCCAGCCTGCCGTTGAGGCGCTTGAGGATCTCGCCGGCCTCCAGGTGATGCCCGGAGCGGTCGTCCCAGGGCTGGAGGGTGACGAAGGCGAAGCCGTTGTACGGCGCCGAGACCCGGGCCAGGAGGCTGAAGCCCATGATGTTGCTGATGTAGCGCACACCTTCGGTCTCCAGGACGATCTTCTCGACCTTGCGGCCCACGGCGTCGGTGCGCTGGAGGCTGGCGCCCGCGGGCAGCTGGTAGTTCAGGAAGAAGTACCCGCTGTCCTCGGTGGGCACGAAGCCCGAGGGCAGGCCCTTGCCCAGGCCGAAATCCATCGCCGCGAACACGGCCAGCACCGCCAGGGGGATGGCCGCCTTGCGGATGAGGCGGTGGGAGAAGCCGACGTAGCCATTGGTGGCGGCGTGGAAATGGTCGTTGAAGGCCTCGAAGAACCGCGCGAAGCGCCCCTTCATCTGCTCCCGGGGCCTCAGGATGAGGGCGCAGAGGGCCGGGGACAGGGAGAGCGCGTTGAAGGCCGAGATGAGGACGGAGATGGCGATGGTCACGGCGAACTGCTTGTTGAGCCGGCCCTGGATGCCGCCCAGGAAGGCCACCGGGATGAACACGCTGGAGAGCACCAGGGCGATGCCCACCACCGGCCCCGCCACTTCCTTCATGGCCTGCACCGTGGCCTCGCGGGGCTTCATGCCCTGCTCGATGTGGTGCTCCACCGCCTCCACCACGACGATGGCGTCGTCCACCACCAGGCCGATAGCCAGCACCAGCCCGAACAGCGAAAGGGTGTTGATGGAGAAACCCAGCATCGGGAAGACCGCGAAGGTGCCGATGAGGCTCACGGGCACGGCGATCATGGGGATGAGGGTGGCGCGCCAGTTCTGCAGGAACAGGTAGACCACGAGCATCACCAGGATCATGGCCTCGCCCAGGGTCCACACGATCTCCTTGATGCCCTCCTTCACCGGCAGGGTGGTGTCCACCGACGTGGTGAACTGCAGGTCCGCGGGGAAGCGGGCCTGGAGGTTGCGCATCTCCTTCTTGACGGCGTTGCCCACCTCCAGGGCGTTGGAGCCCGGGGTCTGGTACACCGCCACGATGCAGCTGGGCTGGCCGTTGAAGCGGCCCACCTGCTTGTACGACATGGCGCCCAGCTCCACCCGGGCCACGTCGCCCACCCGCACCACGGAACCGTCGGGGTTGGCCCGCACCACGATCCGCGTGAACTCCTCGGGCGCCAGGAGGCGGCCCTGGGCCCGCACCGTGTAGGTCATGTCCTGGCCCGGGGGCATGGGCTCGCCGCCCAGCTGCCCCGAAGGATTGACGGAATTCTGCTGGCTCAGGGCGCGGTTCACCTCGGCGACGGTGATGCCCAGCTTGGCCATGAGATCGGGCTTCACCCACACCCGCATGGCGTAGTCGCCCGCCCCGAAGATGTTGATCTGCCCCACGCCCGGCACCCGGTACAGGGGGTCCACCAGGTTGATGGTGGCGTAGTTGCTGAGGAAGAGGGCGTCGTACGTCCCCTTGGGGGAGTAGAGCGCCATGAGCAGCAGGGCGGTGCCCGTGGACTTGCGGATGGTCATGCCGCTCTGGTTCACCTCCGCGGGGAGGAAGGGCTGGGCCTGGGCGACGCGGTTCTGGGTGTTGACCTGGTCCTGGTTCACGTCGGTGCCCACGTCGAAGGTCACCAGTTCGCTCATGGTGCCGTCGTTGGCGTTGGTGGACTGCATGTACAGCATGTTGTCCACGCCGTTCATCTGCTGTTCCAGGGGCGCGGCCACGGACTGCTCGATGGTGACGGCGTCGGCGCCGGTGTAGCTGGTGGACACCTGGATCTGGGGCGGGACGATCTCGGGGAACTGGGACACGGGCAGTCCGCGCATGCACACCAGCCCCGCGATGAGGGTGATCACCGCGATGACCATGGCGACGATGGGGCGCTTGATGAAGAATTCGGGCACGGGCTACTTTCCGGGGACGGGCGCCACCAGCTGGCCGCTCGCGACCTTCTGGGTCCCCTCCACCACCACCCGTTCACCGGGGTTGAGGCCCTTCTCGATGACCACCAGGGGGCCCGCCTTGGCCCCGGTCTGCACCACCCGGATGTCCACCCTGTTGTCCCGGCCCACCACCGCCACCTGGGAGGTGCCCTGCAGGTCCCAGATGGCCCGCTGGGGCACCAGGAGGGCGCCCCGGGCCAGGGCCACCGCCGCCCGCACCTTGCCGAACTGCCCGGGACGTAGGAGCCCGTCGGGATTTGGGAAGGTGCCCGCCACCAGGATGGTGCCGGTGCGCGGATCGATGCCCCGGTCGGCCAGGAGGGGATCGCCCCGCCTGGGGTAGACGGTGCCGTCCGAGAGCACCAGCTCCAGGCTGCCCTTGCCGCCTCCCTTGGCCCAGTCCCGGGCCCAGTCGCGGTAGTCCTGCTCCGTGGCGCTGAAGTAGGCCTTGATGGGATTCAGCGTGGATACCGTGGTCATGACGCGGGTCCCGTTGACCAGGTCCCCCATCTGCACCTTGGCGATGCCCGCGACGCCGTCGATGGGCGAGGCCACCCGGGTCCACTCCACGTTGAGGGCCGCCTTGTCCAGGGCCGCCTGGGAGGCGTCCACCGCGGCCTGGGCCTGCCTCAGGGCGGCCGCGGCGTTGTCCAGCTCCTGCTGGGAGATGGCCTTCTGGGCCGCCAGGGGCGTGAAGCGGTCCACGTCCAGCCGGGCCTTGTCCCGCGCCGCCTTGTCCCGGGCCAGGGCGGCCCGGGCCTGGTCCGCCGCCGCCCGGAAGGCGCGCGGATCGATCTCGAAGAGGGTCTGTCCCCGGCGCACGGCGGAACCTTCGCGGTACGCCTGGCGCAGCACGTACCCCTCCACCTGGGGCCGGATCTCGGCGTTCACGAACCCGTCCAGGTTGGCGATCCATTCGCGCACCAGCGGCACGTCCTGCTGCACCACGGGAACCACCCCCACCTGGGCCGGAGCCGCGGGCCGGGGGGAATGGGAGCAGCCCGCCAGGAGCAGGGCGAGCATCGGGGGGAGAAGGTGCTTCATCGGAAATCCCTGGGGGTTGAACCTCCATAGTATTGCGAGGGACCCCGATTTGAAGCGAAAAAGGCGGGCCTCAGCCCCCGCTCACCGGGGGGAAGAGGGCCACCTCGTCGCCGTCCGCCAGCACAGCGGAGCGTTCCGCGAAGGTGCGGTTCACCGCGAAAAGCGCGTCCGCCGGCAGCTCCGCCAGGGCCTCGTCGGCCAGGAGCGCCTCCAGGGTGGGCGGGGAGGGCAGGGGGAAATCCCGGGCCTGGAAGCCCAGGCGTTCCCGGTACCGTGCGAAGGCTTGGATGTGGATCATTTGGGCGTCCATGTGTAGCGGATTTCACCGGAGGGCTGCACGCCCTGGACGGTGGTGTCCCCGGGGGTCTGGGAGGCGCCGGTGACCTGGCGCGCGCCGAGGGTGAGGACCAGGTTCCCGAAGCGCCATTCCACGTTGCCGCCGATGGTGGACTGCGTCCCTTCCTGCTTGTAGCTGTAGATCAGGGGCGTGCGCCGTCCGAAGATCTGGAAGCTCTTCTCCAGCGTGAGGCTCAGGTTGGGGCCGCCCAGGAGCGAGAAATTCACCCGGTCCAGGGTGAGGGTCTTGCGCAGGCGCTCCAGGGTGTTGGCCAGCATGAGGGAGGAGAGCAGCCCCGCGCCCTGGCTGAGGATGCCGGTGCTCACCGAGGACTGGGTGGACGACGACCCCAGGGAGCCGCCCACCTTGTTCACCGCGCCCGGGTCCACGAGGATCGTGAGGATCTCGTCGGGTCGCAGGGCGGGGGTGGAGGAGGGGTGCACGCTGATGGCGTCGAGGGTGCCGCTGATGTCCAGGTTGACCAGGTAGGGGTCCACTTCGATGCGGCCGTGGAGGTCCACCACCGGGTTGATCACGGCCGGATCCGTGAATTCCACGGAGCCCCGCTCCAGGACCAGGTCGCCCGCGGCCACCAGGTTGGTGAGGCGGCCCCCGGGCAGGAGGTCCATGCGGCCCTTGATGCCGGGGTGGGCCAGGGTGCCCATGATCTTGAAGCTCCCGGCGGGCCGCCCCTGGAGCTTGAGGTAGTTGGTGTCGAACTCCCAGGGCCGGGCCATGTGGAGATCCAGGTCCAGGTCGATGCGGGCCAGGGGATCGGAGGGGTCCAGGGACGTGAGGAGGCCCGAGCCCCCCATGGTGGTGGCCAGGAGGATGTCGGTGATGTTGAAGTCGGTCTGGTAGAGCATGTTCTTGGCGCGGATGGAGCCCTTCAGGAGGCCCCCGTCCCTGTCGTTGCCCCGCAGCGTGCCGTTGAAGCCGCCCTGGATCTCGAAGCCTTCGGGCAGGTCCCGGAACTGGAAGTCCTCCAGGGTCGCCCCCAGGTCGTAGTCCGTGAGGCCCCGGAACCCCCAGGTGATCCGTCCCCAGGCCGTGAGGGCGCCCTGGGCCATGGTCCCCTTCAGGGGCGTGGCCTGGGGGATGGTGATGTCCCGGCCGTGGAAGAAGGCCGAGAAATCCACGTTCTCGATGCTCTGGGGGTAGGTGCGCGCCGAGAGCCTGCCGCCGTGCAGGTCGAGGCGCCCTTCCAGGGCCGGCTCCGCGGGCTTGCCCACCAGGTCCAGGTTGAAGGTCGCGCTGCCTTCCGGCCGCAGGTCGGCCAGGAGGCTGTACTGGCCGGGGTTCAGGGTGTGGTCCAGGATGGCCTTGAGGTTGGCGAGCTCGGCGGCTCCCTCCAGCCGCAGGTCCAATTTGCCTTCGGGCTGGAAGGGCAGCCATCCCCCCAGGCTCATGGTGGTGGTGGCCAGCTGGGGTTTGCCCGCGACGGGGGTGGTGCGCCCCTGGGCCTGCAGGGAGATTTCCATGCCGCCGAGGTCGCCCTTGAAGGTGCCCGGCCGGCTTTGGACCAGCTCGAAACCCTGGAAGCTGCCCAGGAAGTTCCGCAGTTCGCCCTGCCACTGGAACCCGGCGGCGGTCCAGTCCCCCCGGCCATGGTAGTCCAGGCTCAGGTCCTTGAGGAAACCCTCGGAGAGCCGCGTGGAGACCCCCGCGGTGTCGGCGGAATCGGGCCCCAGGTGGACCCCCAGGTCCCCGGAAAGCCTGCCGGCGCCCACCTGGAGGCCGTGGAAGGTCATCACCGGCACGGCCTTGCCGGCCAGGCCCGCGCGGGCTTCCAGGTGGCCGTCCCGGAAGGTCAGGCCGGCCTCGATGCCCTCCAGGCTCCGCCCTTCCAGGTCCACGCGGCCTCCGGCGAGGGTGAAGGTCCCTTCCGGCGCCTGGGATGGCCCCAGGGGCGCGGTGAGCGGCCCGGAAAGGAGGCCCGCCACCTGGCCGCGGATCCGGGGGCCCTTCAGGCCCAGGACGGCGGTGTCCGCCTCGCCCTTCACCTCCACCTGCCACCGCTCCCGGCGGGCGTCCATGTCCATGGAGCCCCGCAGGTCCAGGGAGCCCGGGGCGCCCTCCAGGTGATCGAGGCTGTCGGCGACCCGCACGCCGGTGGTGCGCAGGCGCACCGAATTGATGTCCATGTCGAAGTTCGCGGAGGCGGCGGGCACCTTGAGGCCGTAGACCACGCCGTCCTCCGCCACGGCCTGCCCTTCCATGACGATGGCGCCCAGGGGCCCGTGGAGGCGCGCCCAGCCGCTCCCGATGCCCGTGATGGGCAGGTCGCCCTGGTCCGCGGCCCGCAGGCCCTCCTCCACCGGGAGGCGGAAGGCCCGAAAGCACATGTCGATGCCTTCGGCGTCCGGGGCGCCCTTGGCCCAGCTGATCCAGATGTCGCCGTAGCCGTGGCCCGCGCCCTTCTCCAGCTCGATGCCCGTGATGCGGATCTCGCTGTCCGAGAGGGTCACGTCGGCGGAGACGCGGTCCGCGTGCGCCCCGTGCCAGCGGGGGCCGTCCACCGCCACCTTGCCCTCCAGGTGGATCCCGTCCCGGGGATCCCACTGGAAGGTGGCGCGGGCGTCGACGGGACCCGACATGTCCAGCTCCGTGACCTTCCAGGCGGTGAGGGCCCTTGCCACGTCCGCGGCGTCGGTGCGCACCTCGCCCTCGGCGTCGATGCGGGAGAGGCCCCGGCGGTGCAGCTGGGCGGTGGCGCTGCCCCGGAATCCGGCCCCGGGCAGTTGCAGGTCCAGGGACGTGGCCCGGAAGGCGCCGCCCGCGAGGGAGAGCTCCATGGATCCCACCTGCTGGCCGTCCTTGGTGAACTGGCCGCTGCCCGTGAAGGTCAGCTTCTCCAGGTCGGGCACCTGCCAGGGAGGCGTGGCCATGGAGGCCGTGCCCCGGAAGCGCGCGGTGAGTCCCCTGAGGAGCTCGGACCGCGCGTAGGTGGCCGCGGGGGAAAGGGACACGCCCTCGGCGGTGAGCTCCAGGGAGGTGCCGTCCTGGCGGGTCCAGCTACCCTCGCCGCTGAGCCTGCCGTCGGCCGAGTCCCAGGCGATGCGCTCCACGCGGATGCGCCCCGGATTGCCGGAGGCGTTGGCGTGGAGGGTTCCGGGGTGGAAGGGCGTGCCCTTGGCCTGGATCTGGCGGCCGTCCACCGACAGGCTCCACACCGGGTTGGCGGCGGGACCCTGGACCTTGCCCTTGAAGTCCAGAAAGCCCGCGGCGGGGGCGGGTTTTCCGGGCAGGTAGCGCAGGGCCTCCCCCAGGTTGATCCCCCCGGTGGCCTCGGCCTTCACGGCCCGGGTCTTGAACTCGTAGGCGCCCAGCACCGCCAGGGAGCTGTCCCCCAGGTGCGCGCGCACGTTGACGGTGTCCACGCCCTTGTCCGTGAGGCGGAACTTGAGGGAGGCGTCGCCCAGGGCGCGGTCCGGCTCCTCCCCGAACTCGGCCCGGGGGAGGCGCACGTCGAGCCACACCTGCTGGGGCAGCCGGCCCCGGCCGTCCACCTTGAAGGCGAAGACCCCCCGGCGCAGGCCCCAGGCGGGTTCGTCCACCCGGGCCAGGCCGTCCAGCACCTCCACCCGGTCGATGCGCCAGGTGGGGCTCGGGGCGTTGGGGTCGTGTTCGGCCAGGTGGATGGCGGAAAGGCGCTTGGCGTCCACCACGATGCGGGGGCTCTGGAGGAGGATCCGCTTGAAGTGGTGGGTGCGCAGGAAGGTGTAGAGGTCGATCTGAACCTCCAGGAGCGGCGCCTGGAACAGGTCGCCCCCCACGGAAAAGCGGTGGAGCACGAGCCGGCCCTGGAAGGGGTGGATCTCCAGCCGCTCCGCCTGGAATCCGAGACCCGTCTCCTTGCGCAAGGCCTCGTCCACCTTCGCCACGATCCAGGCGTCCACGTAGGGCTGCTGCACGGCCCAGGCCAGGGCCCCCGCCACCACCGCGCCCGTGGCCAGGAGGTAGGTCAGCCGGCGCACCCACCTGCGGGACCAGGTCCGCTTCAGCAGGGAGGGGGGGGCATCTTCAGGGGTCAATTCTTCTCGCCGCAGGCAGGGCAGGTGGTGGCCGTCCTTGACAAGGGTTTATAGCAGAACCTGCAGAGGCGCGCATGGGTCACCACCGGGCTGCGCGGGGCGTGGCCGGGCGTGGCCAGGTGCGCCGCGAGCACCGCCGTGCCCACGGGCCGGGTCTCCCGGGCCACCCCTTCCCGCAGCGGACGGAGGGCTTCCAGGAATTTCTGGGCCGACAGGTACCGGTCCCCCAGATTGATGGCCAGGGCCTTCATCACCGCCTCGCTGAGGGCCTTGGGCACCTGGGGGTTGCGAAGGTGGGGGGGCACGATGGGCGTGCTGGTGAAGGCCTGGGCGATCTTCACGGGGTCCGCGTCGTAGAAGGGCACGGTGCCCGTGAGCATCTCGTAGATGGTGATGCCCAGGCTCCACAGATCGCTCTGGAACACCGCCCGGCCGCGGAAGTGCTCGGGGGACATGTAGGGCGGCGAACCGATGCGGGTCCGGGCGAATTCCTCCTTCTGCAGCTCCAGGATGCGGCTGGTGCCGAAGTCCGTGACCTTGGCCACCCCGTCCCGGGTGATGAGGATATTGGCCGGGCGCAGGTCCCGGTGGATCACCTGGTGCGCGTGGGCAAAGCCGATGGCCGAACAAACGTCCGTGGCGATCTCCAGGGCCCGGGAGGGCAGGAGGGTGCGCTCCCGCCGGATCACCTTGTCCAGGCTCTCCCCGTCGATGTATTCCATCACCATGAAGAACAGCCCGTCCTTCTTTTCCGCCGTGATGAGATCGACGATGTTGGGGTGCTTGAGCTGGACCATGATCTGCGATTCCAGAAGCATGTTCTGGTCGTCCGTCTGATGGTGGGGCACCTTCAGCGCCACCTTGCGATTCAGGAGCCTATCCTGAGCAAGGTAAACAGTTCCAAACCCGCCCGCGCCCAGGCGGTCGAGTATCTGGTATTTCCCCAGCATCTGGTCTTTGGAAAGCACGGTTTTGCCTCTGGAATGAGCGTCATGTAGGTGGACCGGGAAGTCAACTGGTCAAAAAAAAAGGGAGGGCGGGGTGTGGGGGGGTGGGGCTCGGCGCCTTGGGGGCCGGATGGTCCAGGGCTGTCCTGCCGGGGGCCGAGGGGAGGGGGAGGTTCCGGGATGGTTCCGGCCCACCGGGGTTCCGGTTGTTTGCGCCGACCCAGCGGTAGCGCGAGCAGCAAGCATGCTGCTCGCGCTGCCCTGGCGGGCGCGGGTCGGGGATGGGGTGGGGGCGACGTGGGGGAGGGCTACCCTGGGCCCCGACCGCTATGGGAAATGGACAACGGCAAGCGCGAGCAGCATGCTTGCTGCTCGCGCTACCGATGGGTCGGGGCATCGGGGTGGGACCCTGGTGGGTCGGGGGGTTCCGGGGGACCTCTCCGGAGGGGATCGCGGCCCCCGGCGGGGAAGGCCGGGGCGGGATCCGGTTAGCCCAGGAAGGCCTTGAGGGTCTTGGAGTAGCGGGGGTGGCGGATCTTGCGGAGGGCCTTGGACTCGATCTGGCGGATGCGCTCGCGGGTGACGGCGAATTCGCTGCCGACCTCCTCCAGGGTGTGCTCGGAGGCCTCGTCGCCCACGCCGAAGCGCATGCGCAGGACCTTCTCCTCGCGTTCCGTGAGGGTCTGGAGGACCTGGTTCACGGTCTCCTTCAGGCGCTGGCTGACGACCTGCTCCACGGGGGAGACGACGCCCTTGTCCTCGATGAAGTCCCCCAGGTGGGAATCCTCCTCCTCGCCGATGGGGGTTTCCAGGCTGATGGGCTCCTGGGCGATCTTCATCACCTTGCGGACCTTGCCCACGGGCATGTCCATGGCGTGGGCGATCTCCTCGCTGGAGGGCTCCCGGCCCAGCTTCTGCACCAGCTCGCGCTGGGTGCGGATGAGCTTGTTGATGGTCTCGATCATGTGCACCGGGATGCGGATGGTGCGGGCCTGGTCCGCGATGGCGCGGGTGATGGCCTGCCGGATCCACCAGGTGGCATAGGTGGAGAACTTGAAGCCGCGGCTGTACTCGAACTTGTCCACGGCCTTCATGAGGCCGATGTTCCCCTCCTGGATGAGGTCCAGGAACTGGAGGCCGCGGTTGGTGTACCGCTTGGCGATGGACACCACGAGCCGCAGGTTGGCCTCGATGAGCTCGGCCTTGGCGGCGCGGCTGATGCTTTCGGCCTGCTTGAGGGTGTTGTAGTCCGCGTGGAACTGGTCGCTGACCGTCTCGAACTTGGCGAAGAAACGCACCATCTCCGCCTCGATGTGGGCGATGTCGTTGGTGTAGCGCTCCTTCATCTTGGCGAAGGCGGGGTTCTTGAGCCGGTCCTTGAGCTCCCGGAGCTTGCGCTCCCCGTTCATCACCTGGATGTGGTGGTGGGTGATCTTGTCGATGAGGCGGGTCACGGCCAGGCTGTTGAGGCCCAGGCGCCGGATCTGCCGGCTCACGCGGCCCCGGGCCATGAGGATCTCCCGGTCCAGGTGGCGCTTCTTGGGCAGGACCTTGCCGCTGGCCTTGAGCTCCAGGAGCTCCTGCAGGGCCTGCTCGTACACCAGGAGCTTCTCGAACTGGTGGTGCACGTGCTGGGTGGCCGAGGTGTTCTCGGCGTCCTCGTCCTCGTCCACCTCGTCGGAGAGGCCCACCACTTCCCGGATCTTGCCGGGGTTCTCCTTGAGCATCCGGCCGATGTCGATGAGGAGGCTCGAGGCCAGGCGGGACCGGGACAGGGCCCTCATGACGCTGCGCACGCCCACTTCGATGCGCTTGGCGATCTCCACCTCGTCCTCGCGCTTGAGGAGGGGGACCGTGCCCATTTCCTTGAGGTACATGCGGACCGGGTCGTTGAACTTGTCGCCGTCGGGCCCGTCGATGTCGATTTCCAGGTCCTTGTCCAGCTTGGGCGGCGCGTCCACGAAGACGTTCTCCGCCTCGGACTGCTCCCGGGCCATGAGGGCCTCGGCCTCGGTGGCGCCCACGCCGATGGCCAGCTTGGCGAACATGCCCATCAGGTTTTCGAGGTCCATGGGGGAGGAGGCGGAGCCCGGGAGGAACGAGTTGAGCTCGTCCACCAGGACGTATCCGCGGGTCCTACCCAGGGAGATGAGTGCTTTCGTGAGCTGGTAGTAGCTTTCACGGGCCGGGTTTGGGACCATTAATACCTCAAAGAACCACGGGATCACGGGATCCAAGGTGTCTGTCGCGTATTGGAGTCTCGGCACCGAATCGAGGGCAAAGTTCACCCATCGTGACAAGGCACCTAGAATTACTCAGTATAGGAAATCAACGCCCCCTGGCAAGGGGGAATTACAAATTAGATGCGCGAATGGAGAGAAATGTTTACCGCGAGAAGGATTTCCTTCTCAGGCTCGTCAGCTCCTTGCCCAGCCGGGCCCCGCGCTGGAGCAGTTCGTTCACGGTGAGGGCCAGGCGCCGGGACAGCTCCGGATCCACCATCACGGCGGGGTCCTGCATCTGCCGGCTCAGGGCCTGCTTTTCCCGCTCCACGAAGGCCATTTCCAGCTTCAGGAACACCTGGTCCGGCAGGAGCTCGGCGTCGTCCTTCACGCTCCACCGGGCCTCGATGTGCCGGAGCTGGGCCAGGGCCTCGGGGGGGATCTGGGATTCGTCCCCGGCGGCGTCCAGCAGGCACTGGAGGAGGGGCGCCCCCGTGAGGGACTCCCACCAGGCCGGGGGGGCCGAGCCCAGCCGGGCCAGGAAGGCCGGGTCCCGGGAAAGGAGCAGGAGGGGCCTCAGGAGGTCGTCCACCTCGGCCACCACCGGGGCGGCCACCGCCGCCTCGGGTTGGTGGGGGGCCTGGGCCCGGGCCTTGATGGCCTTGTCCAGCTCCTCCAGGGGGATCTTCAGCTCGTGGGCCAGGCTCGCGAACAGCTCCCGCTGCTCGGGGGTGTGGGGCAGGTAGGCCAGGAACCCCGCCAGCTCCCGCAGGGCCTCCATGCGCTCCGCGGTGCGCCGCAGGTCCTTGCCCTCCAGGGCGCGGTTGATGATGAAATTGGTCCAGTCCGGGGCCCTGCCCATGAGCTCCCGGAAGGCGTCGGCCCCCAGGGTCATGCACCAGGTGTCCGGGTCCTCGCCCTGGGGCAGGAGCAGGAGGCGCACGTCGAAGCCCAGGGGCAGGGCCAGCTTGAGGCTCTTCTCCATGGCCCGCAGGCCCGCGGCGTCCCCGTCGAAGCAGAGGATGAGGCGCTTGGTGAACCGCCCCACCAGCTGCAGGTGGCCCTCCGTGAGGGCGGTGCCCAGGGGCGCAACCGCCTGGTGGATGCCCTGCTGGTGGAGCTGGAGCACATCGAAGTACCCCTCCACCACCAGGGCGCCGTCCCTGAGCTGCCCCTTGGCCCGGTGGAACCCGAAGAGCACCGACCCCTTCTGGAAGAGGGAGGTTTCCCGGGTGTTCAGGTACTTCGGCTTGGCGTCGCCGAAGGCCCGGCCCCCGAAGGCGATGACCTTGCCCCGGGCATCGAGGATGGGAATGACCAACCGGTCCCGGAGGAAGTCCAGGAAGCTTCCCCTTTCGCTGCGGGAAACCAGCCCGGTCTGCTCCAGCAGCTCCAGGGAGAAGCCCTGGGCCTTCAGGTGGGTGACCAGGGCCTCCCAGGCGTCCGGGGCGCAGCCCAGGCCCGCCTCCTGGATGAAGGCGGGGGTCATGCCCCGGCCCCGCAGGTAGTCCATGGCCTTGGGGGATTCGGCCAGCTTGCGCTGGTAGAAGGCCTGGGCGGTCTCCAGGGCCAGGCGGAGCCGGGCCTCCAGGTCCAGTTCGGCCGCGGGCCGCTCCCGCTGCCGGGGCAGGTCGATGCCGGCCGACCTAGCGAGCTGCTCCAGGGCCTCCGGGAAGGGCAGGCCCTCCCGCTCCATGATCCAAGTGAAGGCATCACCGTGCTTACCGCATCCGAAGCAGTGGTAGAAGCCCCGGTCGGCCACCACCTGGAAGCTGGGGCTGCGTTCGCTGTGGAAGGGGCAGAGCCCCACCCAGGCCGAACCCTGGCGCCTCAGTTTGACGGCCTGTCCCACCAGCGCCACCAAGTCCGTCGCGTCCTTGATGCGTTGCACAAGTTCCCTGTCCCGCATTTCCCGGTTTCCCCGCCATCCAGACTGCTTGAGAACCCCGCCGGAGGCAAGGGCGGTGATGGCGATTTCAAAAAAGGCACGCTAGCGATTCAAGGGCCCCGTGCCAATAAATGACCAAAAAAAGAATTTCCCCCGAAGGGTTCCGTATTAGTATGGGCCATGTATCCATCAAGGAGCGCTATGCCTAACATCGATATCAGTTCCCAGACGGGCAAGGACTTCTCGGGCGATGTCCTGATCGTCCCGGTGTTTTCCGGCCGCGAGCGCCATAGGTTGCCTCTCGCCATCTCCAAGGTCGCGCGGCAGGTCATGGACGAGAGCGATTTCAAGGCGGACTATCTTGAAGTTGTGCCGCTCCACCACCCCAATGGAGTGAAAGATTGCCGCTGGATGCTTCTCGTCGGACTCGGGGAAGAAGAGGCCGTTACCCATAACAAAATCCGCAAGGCGGTGGGAACTGCGGCCCGCAACGCCCTCAAGAAGGGCTGGAAGCGCGTGGGCATCGTGAGCCCCTCCACCTCCTCCCTGGACCACGACGAGGTGCAGGTGGCGGTGCTGGAAGGCGCCCTCCTGGCCGACTACGATTTCGCCGCCTTCAAGGGCAAGCCCGAGCCCAAGCGCTTCGAGAGCCTGGATGTCTTCACCAACGGCGACGACACCCGCAAGGCCCGGCGCCGCCTCCCCCAGATCGAGGCCGGCGTGGGCGCCTGCCACCGCGTGCGGGACCTGGCCAACACCCCCGCCTCCGACCTGCACCCCGAGTCCTTCGCCGCCGAGGCCCAGAAGCTGGCCAAGGCCCACAAGCTGGGCATCGAGATCCTGGGCCCCGACGAGCTGGCCAAGGGCAACTTCAACGCCGTGCTGGCCGTGGCCAAGGGTTCGGCCCGCCCCGCCCGCGTCGTGAAGCTCGAGTACAAGCCCAAGGAGAAGGCCAAGCGCCACATCGTCCTGGTGGGCAAGGGCGTCACCTTCGATTCGGGCGGCCTCTCCCTCAAGGACGCCGGCGGCATGGAGACCATGAAGGACGATATGACCGGCGCCGCCATCGTGCTGGCCACCCTCGTGGCCTGCGCCCAGATGGAGGCCCCCATCCAGGTCACCGGCCTCATGGGCCTGGTGGAGAACATGCCCTCGGGCACCAGCTACAAGCCCGGCGACGTCATCCGCGCCCGCAGCGGCAAGACCATCGAGGTCCTGAACACGGACGCCGAGGGCCGCCTGGTGCTGGCCGACCTGCTGGACTACGCCTCGGGCATGGACGCCGACCACATCGTGGACCTGGCCACCCTCACCGGCGCCTGCGTCGTGGCCCTGGGCGACGGCGTCTCCGGCGTCATGGGCACCGACCAGAAGCTGGTGGAGCGCCTCCTGGACGCGGGCTCCCGCACCGGCGAGTACCTCTGGCAGCTGCCCCTGGTGGAGGAGTACAAGGAGGCCCTGCGCAGCAAGGTCGCCGACGTGAAGAACATCTCCGGCACCAAGTGGGGCGGGTCCATCACCGCCGGCCTCTTCCTTTCCGAGTTCGTCTCCTCCGCCTCCTGGGCCCACGTGGACCTTTCGGGCAACTGGTCCTCCTCCGAGCGGGACTTCCGTCCCCACGGCGCCACGGGCGAAGGCCCGCGCTGGCTCCTGGACTGGATCCTGGGCTAATCAGTAATTTATCGCTCATATAAAAAAATCGGGGGGATCCAAGCCTCCCGGTTTTTTTATGCCTCGGCATTTGTGCTATTGACGTATTCCGGGATCAGAGGATCTTATTGGTGACACGTACCCCCATCCGCGTGCCCGGAGACATTCATGGAAACGATGGAAACCCTCACCAAGGCGGACCTCTCCAAACATCTCATCGAGAACCTCGAGATGGCCAAGAAGGACGCCGACCTCATGGTCAATTCCTTCCTCGACAGCATCGTGGAGTCGCTCCACCGCGGCGAGGGCGTCGAGCTGCGCGGCTTCGGTTCCTTCCGCCTCCGCGACCGCAAGGCGCGCCAGGGCCGGAACCCCCGCAGCGGCCAGTCCATCCATGTCCCCCCCAAGCGGGTGGTCTACTTCAAGCTCGGCAAGGAACTGCGCAGCCGCCTCATCGACGAATGAGCCACGCGCGGGCCGCGTCGCGGACCTCGTCCCCGTAGCGGCTGCCCAATATCTCGGAACAGTGGAGGTGCCAGGTGGGCACCTCCACGGTCCTGTTCTCCACGAAGCGCGAAGCCACCCAGCGCTGCACCGCGGGCGGGGCCAGGCGGTCCTGGGAGGCGATGAAGCAGAGGCTGGGCGTGCCCAGGCGCATGCCGTCGATGCGCCGCCTCAGGTCCGTCTCGTCCCGGGCATAGCCGCCCCGGGCCGCGGCCCAGGCGCTGCCAAGGCTCCCGATGGCCGGGGCCAGGAACCGGTGCCAGAAGCGGTCCTCGGGGCCGCGCACGAGCCGCTCGGCGAAGTCCCGGCTGCTGGCGGGGGCGCCCTCCCAGATGATGCCGCCCAGGGGGCCCCGGCCCTCCTTTTCCAGCTGGGCCAGGGCCAGCAGGCCCACGCTGGCGCCCAGGCTGCGTCCCAGCAGGAGGATGCGGCCGCGGGGATAGCCCCGGGCCTCCAGGGCGTGCACCACCATGGCCACCTCCCGGGATTCCCGGGCGCCCAGGGTCACCGGCGGCACGGGGCCCCCGGCGCGCATGGCGTCGTCCCGGCCCAGGTACGTGAAGATCGCCGCGTCCAGGTCCGGGAACATGCGCAGGGCGGGGCTGGTGCCCCAGCGGTCGTCGCCGAAGCCGTGGAGCATGAGCACGACGCCCCTGGAGGGCTGCGCGCGCCGCAGGAACCACACCTCCCGGGGCCCGGCCTGGAAGGTCTCCCAGGCGCCGCCGGGGTCGCCGGCGCCGCCCCGGGCCAGGTCCCTGTAGGTGGCATCCACCCGCTCCCGGGGCTGGGGGTGGTAGAAGGGCGGGTCCGTGAGTTCGCGGGCCACGGAACGGGCCCTGGAAACCACGAAGACGCCCAGGACCGCCAGGGCCAGGAACGCCGGCCCCAGGATGAACCGGGCCGGGGACTTCAGCACCCTCAAGATTCCAGCCGCGCCACCACGCCGGGAATGCCTTCGGCCTGGGGGGTGGGTTCCGGCTTCCCGTAGAGGACCGCCTTGAACTGCTGGGAGAAGAGCACCTGGAAGACGCCCTGGCCGGGCGTGACCTCGATGTCGATCTGGTCGGGCCCGAAGGCGTCCAGGGCGCTGAGGAGCACCAGGTGGTGCTTGCCCGCGGCCAGGCCGGTGATGGTCAGCCGCTTGCACTTCTTGCTGGTCTGCTGCACCGGGATGCGGATGCCGTCGATGGTCAGGTCCACGGGGCCGTCGACCTTCTTGGTGAACTGGAGCAGGACGGTTCCCGCGGGAACGGGCTTGCTCGGCTTGATGGCCTTGGGCTTGCCGCAAGCCAGGCCCGCCGCGAGGATCACGCAGCCCGCGAGGGCCGCTCTGCTCGGGAATCCCATCATGGAAACCTCCAGCCTTGAGACTACCTATTTTGAACCCGCGCCGCCACAAGCTATGCTGGTTGTTTGACCCGAGGAGCGACCATGACCCGCGTTAAACTGACCACCAGCAAGGGCGACATCAATCTGGAGCTGTTCCCGAAGGAAGCCCCGGGCACCGTGGCCAACTTCGTCAAGCTGTCCAAGGAGGGCTTCTATGACGGCCTGGCCTTCCACCGCGTGATCCCCTCATTCGTCATCCAGGGGGGCTGCCCCAACACCCGCGAGGGCGCCGGCGGCGCCCCGGGCACCGGCGGCCCGGGCTGGAGGATCAAGTGCGAGACCGCGGGCAACCCCCACAAGCACGAGCTGGGCGCCCTCTCCATGGCCCACGCCGGCAAGGACACCGGCGGCAGCCAGTTCTTCATCGTCAACGGCGACGCCTCCAACGTCCGCCACCTGGACGGCGTCCACACCGTCTTCGGCAAGTGCGTGAGCGCCGAGGACATCCAGGTCGTCCAGGCCATCAGGGCCAACGACCGCATCGTCAAGGCCGAAGTCACCGAGGAGTAGGAAACGTGTCGGAACGCTGCTACATCACCACCCCCATCTACTACGTGAACGACCGGCCCCACATCGGCCACACGTACACCACCGTCCTGGCGGATGTGATGGCCCGGCACCGGCGGATGATGGGGGAGGAGGTGTACTTCCTCACCGGCACCGACGAGCATGGCCAGAAGATCGAGAAGGCCGCGGCCGCCCGGGGCATCACCCCCAAGGCCCTGGCCGACGAGGTGGTGCCCAACTTCGAGAACCTCTGGAAGCGCATGGAGCTCACCAACGACCACTTCGTGCGCACCACCCACGCCCAGCACAAGGCCACGGTCCAGGCCAAGTTCCAGCAGCTCCTGGCCTCGGGCGACATCTTCAAGGACACCTACGTCGGCCTCTATTCCGTGAGCGACGAGGCCTACGTCACCGAGACCCAGGCCAAGGAGCTCCAGGCCCAGGGCCTGGCCCACCAGCTGGTGGAGCTCAGGGAGGAGAGCTACTTCTTCCGCCTCTCCGCCTACGAGAACTGGCTCATCCAGCTGTACGAGAAGCACCCCGAGTTCGTGCGGCCCGAATTCCGCCTGAACGAGGTCAAGCAGTTCGTGGCCCCGGGCGGCGCCCGGGGCCACCTCGAGGACCTGAGCATCAGCCGCACCAGCATCACCTGGGGCATCCCGGTGCCCGGGGACGAGAAGCACGTGGTGTACGTGTGGTTCGACGCCCTGCTCAACTACCTCTCCGCGTGCCGGGAAGGCTTCTGGCCCCCCACCTTCCAGCTGGTGGGCAAGGACATCCTGCGCTTCCACGCCATCTACTGGCCCGCCTTCCTCATGGCCATGTACCGCCAGGAGGGCGACGACCTCCAGGGCGAACTGCCCGCGCGCATCCGCGCGATGCTCCCCCGCACCATCCTGGCCCACGGATGGTGGCTCATGGGCGAGGACAAGATGTCCAAGTCCAAGGGCAACGTCGTGCGCCCCGACGAGCTCCTCACCTTCGGCGTGGACGCGGTGCGCTTCTTCTTCATGCGCGAGATGACCGTGGGCCTCGACCGCAGCTTCTCCTTCGAGGGCTTCATGGACCGTCTCAACGCCGACCTCGCCAACGGCCTGGGCAACCTGGCCTCGCGCACCCTCAGCATGCTCCAGCGGTACCGCAACGGCGTCGTTCCCGAGCCCGCCGTGCTGGACGACCAGGACCGGGAGGCCCTGGAAGCCGGGCGCCTCGCCGCCGCCGCCTACCTGGAGAAGGCCGAGGCCAACGATTTCCACGGCGCCCTGGAGGGCCTCTGGGCCTACCTGCGCCAGCTGGACGGCTACATCGTCAAGGCCGAGCCCTGGAAGCTGGCCAAGGACGACGCCAACAAGGACAAGCTGGACGCCGTGCTCTGCACGCTGTACCGGGCCCTGCGCGCCACCGCCGTGCTGGTGGCCCCCGTGATGCCCGCCATGGCCCAGACCCTCTGGACCTGCCTGGGCCAGGCCGGTTCCGTGGCCTCCCAGCGGTTCCCGGATTTCGCGTACGACGCGCCCGCGCCCGGGCCCGCCCTCGCCCCCGAGCCGCTCTTCCAACGCATCGACAAGGAGACAGTGATGACCGAACTCGCGGGGTCCGACCCCGCTCCCGCCGCCCCCGTGGTGGAGGCGCCCCTGGAGGTGCCCGCCCTCAAGGACGTGGTGGACTACGACACCTTCGCCCTCACCGACCTGCGGGTGGGCCTCGTGCTCACCGCCGAGGCCGTTCCCAAGAGCAAGAAGCTCATCAAGATGACCGTGGACCTGGGCTTCGAGAAGCGCACCATCCTGGGCGGCATCGCCGCCGCCTACAGCCCCGAGGATCTGGTGGGCCGCAAGGTGGTGGTGGTGGCCAACCTCGCCCCCCGCGCCCTCATGGGCATCGAGAGCCACGGCATGCTCCTGGCGGCCAGCGACAACAATTCCAAGCCCTACCTCGTCGCGCCCCCCGACGACGCCCGCCCGGGTTACGTCGTCCGATAGACATGAAGACACCCGTATTCCGATTCCAGGAGGAGGTCCTCACGGATGCTCCCCTGACCCTCGTGCGCGACCGGCTCCAGGCGGGGCTTCCCTGCCTCCGGGCCTGTCCCGGGCTCCACGCCCCCGAAGTCGCGGGCGAGGGCATCACCCTCCGCTGGCAGCACCACGCCCTGGGCGCGGTGGAGGAAGGCACGCTGCGCGCCGAATTCCACGAGCAGGGCACCCATCTCCGCCTGGACGGAAGGCTCCGGGGCTGGGGGGCCTTCCTGCTCCTGGGATGGATGCGCTGGCGCACGGACCGGTTGCTGGACCGCATTGTGAAGGAGCTGCCGTGAAATTCTTCAGCTGGAACGTCAACGGCTTCCGCGCCGTGCTCAAGAACGGCTTCATGGACTGGCTGGAGAAGGCCGATCCCGACGTCCTCTCCCTCCAGGAGATCCGCGCCGACTGGGACCAGGTGGACCTGGGCGTGCGCCGGGACCTGGAGTGCGCCTTCGACGTGGCCTGGTTCCCCTCCACCAGCAAGAAGGGCTATGCCGGCAGCGCCACCCTCACCAAGAAGGACCTGGGCTTCACCCACGGCAAGGGCCTGGGCGTGGAGATCTTCGACCAGGAGGGCCGCATCGTCGTCAGCAACCGCGGCGACCTCACCTTCATCGCCGGCTACTTCCCCAACGCCTCCGCGGGCCTGGTGCGCCTGGACTTCAAGCGCCAGTTCGCCAAGGACCTCGCCGCCGTCATCCGCGCCCGCCACGCCAAGGGCGAGAAGGTCATCCTCACCGGCGACATGAACGTCGCCCCCGAGGAGATCGACCTGGCCCGCCCCAAGGACAACCGCACCAACCCCGGCTTCACGGACGAGGAGCGGGAGGATTTCCGCCTCTACCTGAAGGAGGGCATGGTGGACATCCTGCGCGAGCGCAACCCCGGCGTGCCCGGCCTCTACACCTGGTGGACCGCCAGGGGCGGCGCCCGGGAGAAGAACGTCGGGTGGCGCATCGACAACTTCCTGGTGAGCCGGGCCCTCGCCCCGCGGGTGAAGGACGCCCGGATCCACGCCGACGTGCTGGGGTCGGACCACTGCCCCATCAGCATCGACCTGGACTAGTCCAGGGCGTTGCGCACCATGGAGAGCAGCTTGGCGCGGTCGAAGGGCTTGGAGATCAGGATGCTCTCCGTCCAGACCTCGTCCGGCCCCACCAGCGCGTCCGGGTAGCCCGACATGAAGACCACCCGGATCCCGGGCCGCAGGCACTTCACCGCCTGGGCCAGCTCCCGGCCCCCCATGCCCGGCATCACCACGTCAGTGAGCAGGAGGTGGACCGGGTCCCCGAAGACGTGCAGCAGCTCCAGGGCCACCGCGGGATCCGCCGCCTCCAGGACGCGGTACCCCGCGGCCCTCAGGTGGTGCGCGGTGAGCTGGAGGACGCTCTCGTCGTCCTCCACCAGCAGGATGGTCTCCGTTCCCGTCCCGGGTTCCGGTTCCGGGACAAGCTCGGCCTTGGCCGCAAGCTCCGTGGCCAGGGGCAGGCTCACGGTGAACGTCGTGCCCAGGCCGGGCGCCGAGGCCACCTCCAGGAAGCCGCCGCTCTGCTCCACGATGCCCAGGGCCGTGCTCAGGCCCAGGCCGGTGCCCTTGCCCACGGCCTTCGTGGTGTAGAACGGCTCGAAGATCCGTCCCAGCACCTGGGGCGTCATGCCCTCCCCGGTGTCGGCCACCGAGAAGGTGGCGAAGCCCTCCCGGCGTCCGGTCCTCAGGGTCAGCGTGCCCCCCTTGGGCATGGCGTCCCGGGCGTTGACCACCAGGTTCATGATCACCTGCTCCAGCTGCCCGTGGTCCGCCTTCACCGGCCCCATCCCGGGATCCAGATCGAACACCAGCCGGATGTCCTCCTTCACCACGCGCTGGAAGAACGTCTCCATTTCCCGGAAGAGGATGTTGAGATCGAGGATTTCCGGGGCCAGCACCTGCTTGCGGCTGAAGGCCAGCAGCTGGCGCGTGAGGGCGGCGCCCTTGAGCCCCGCCCTCTGGATCGTCTCCAGGTGGATGCGCAGGGGGTGGTCCAGGATCAGGCGCTCCAGGGCCATCTCCGCGTACCCGTTGATGACCTGGAGCAGGTTGTTGAAGTCGTGGGCCACGCCCCCGGCCAGGGTGCCGATGGCCTCCATCTTCTGGGCGTGGCGCAGCCGTTCCTCGCTCTCCCGCAGCGCCTCCAGGGCCCGGTCCCGGTCCAGGATCCGGGCCGTGAGGGCCTCGTTGGCCCTCACCAGGTCCGCGGTGCGCTCCTGCACCCGCAGCTCCAGCTCGTCGTTCAGGCGCTTGAGATCCTCCGTGCTCTCCCTCAGGGCCTCCTGGGCGCGCCGCTCCGATTCCCGCAGCCGGAGGTTGAGGATGCCGTGGGCCAGGTCATCGGCCAGTTCCCCCAGCACCCGCACCTGGGCCTCCGTGAAGGCTTCCGATTCCGCCGAATACACCGTCAGCACCCCGAAGACCTCCGCCCCGTCCATGAGGGGCAGGGCCAGGGAGGACGCGTAGCCCCGGGCCCGGGCCTCCTGGCGCCAGGGTTCGAAATCGGGGTCCGTGTCCATGTTCCGGCAGAGATGGGGCCGGCCCGAGCGCATGGCCAGCCCCGTGGGCCCGCGGCCCCGTTCCGTGTCGGCCCAGGTGAGGTTGAGGGTCGAAAGGTAGCCGTCCTCGAATCCAGCCCAGGCCATGGGCCGGATGGACTGTGCCGGATCGTGCATCTTGTACCCGATCCACGCCAGGAAGCACCCGCAGTCCTCCACCACGATGCGGCACACCTCGCCCAGGTAGCCCGCCTCGTCCTGGGCCCGGGCCATGGCCTGGCTGCTTCGGCTCAGGGCCTGCACCACCCGGTTCAGCTGCTGCATGCCCCGCTCCCGGAGCCGCCGGTCCGAGATGTCCCGGGCCAGGTGCACCGTCCCCCGCAGGCGCCCCTGGGCATCGAAGATGGGCGAGGTGCGCACCTGGTAGTCCCCGCCCAGGCCCTCCACCCGCACCTCCGCATCGTGGGGCTGCCCGTCCACCTGGGTCGCGTGCAGCGGACAGTTCTCCACCGGCTGCCCCGACCGGTGGAAGACCTCGTGGCAGGGCCGCCCCAGCAGCGCCTCCCCCCCCGGCCCCAGCCGGTTGAGCAGGGCCTTGTTCACCTGGAGCAGGTTCCGGTTCTCGTCCAGCACCGCCAGCAGATCCGGCACCGCATCGAAGGTGCTCCGCCACACGAAGTCCAAGCCCGCCTGCAGATCCCCCTCCGTCCCGGAAGCTCCCGCTTCCCCCCCTTGGGGCATTCCTTTGCCATGCTGGCGTTGCAAGACCATGAAAAATCCGTCCCAAAGTGTTTGCCTTATTCAAGGCTCAAGCACCGGAATGGAGGTGTCCAGATATTTTTTATGAAAAGTTTACGTCCCACACCGGAACGGTTCCGTCTTCCGGATCCCCCGGGGCACCGCTTCTCCCGGCGGCCGTTTCTCCCCCGGCCGGAAGGGAATCAGCACCCCGAACCGCTTGAGGCGGGGGCTGACGATCTCCTCATCGCAGTACACCACCAGATGGGGCGAAAGCACGCAGGAAGACAACGAGGACAGGGACATCCAAGCCTCCGGTTAGGACCATGTCAGGATTCACGCTCATGTAAGGTGCCTCGTCCCCCCGTCCAGTTCCCAGAAATTTGTAGGAATTGAAATAAGCCTGTTTTTACCTGGTATGCCCGTTGCGGGGATGGATACTTTCATCGCCTCCCCTGCCGTCTGCGACGCCGTCCCCATCGCCCCACTGATGACCCCATGCCCACCCCGTCCCGTCACCTTACCCGCCAGAGTCTCACCCGGGCCCTCCAGGCGGCCAAGACCTCCCTCGGCGCCCGCACCCGGGCCCTCCCCCCCGAAACCCAGTCCTTGGCCCAGCAGTGCGCCGAGGCCATCCAGGCCCGGATCCAGGACCTCGCGGAAGGGAAGGGCCCCCCCGCGGTCATTCAGAAGGCCCTCACCACCCTCATCCACAGCCACGCCGACCCGGTCCTGGTGGGTGCCCTGCGGGAGTTCGCACAGATCCTGGTCCTGCACCTCGCCGAGGACCGCGACCGCTTCCTCAGCCGAGGCAAAGACCGAAGAGATTCATAATTCCCCGCTGACCCGGGGCACCACCCATGGACCCGGCACCCCCGGACCCCCATGACCCGCAAATGAAGCTCCTCAGGACGCCTGGTCCACCTTCCACCGCGCCAGGGGCCGCCCACTGAGATCCCACACCTGAAGCCCCCAGGGAAGCCGCCGCACACCCAGGCGCCGCCGGATTTCGATCCGCGCCGCTTCTTCGCTCGGCGCACAGATGGGACCATATTCCATGAAGTAACCAGGAAGCTTATAACCAAAGGACTTGGACATTGGACCCCCCCGAAATGGTCGAGTGCTTGAACCTTCCACAGGACCAATTTCGCTTTTTGTATGCCATCCGTCAAGGGTGTAAATCGAAAAAAGCGAAAAACGAGCGGAACGTCCTGGGGGCCAAGGAGTCCAGGGCGAGGTTGCCGGCCCCCTGCGATCACAGGGCATCCAGCGGACTGGCCACGCCCCTCCCGCCCCGGTTGAGGACATGGGTGTAGATCATGGTGGTTTCCACATCCTTGTGTCCGAGCAGCTCTTGAATCGTGCGGATGTCATAGCCGCCCTGCAACAGGTGGGTGGCAAAGCTATGGCGGAGGACATGGGGCGTGACAGGCTTGGGGAGCCCCGCCGCAATGGCCGCCTTCCTGATTGACCGCTGGATGGTTTCCGGCAGCACATGGTGCCTGCGTTCCAGGCCGGACCGCGGATCCACGGAGCAGGTCCGGGCCGGGAACACCCACTGCCATCCCCAGGATTTTGCCGCGGATGGGAATTTGACGGCCAGCGCATCGGGCAGATAAACAGCCCCGAATCCCTTTTCCAGGTCGCTCGAATGCAGATTCCGCACAAGGGTCAGATGTTGTCGCATCGGCTCCAGGAGGGCCCCGGGCAGCATGGTGATCCGGTCCTTGGCGCCCTTGCCATTGCGTACGATCACCTCCCTCCGCTCGAAATCCAGATCCTTCACCCGGAGGCGGAGGCCCTCCAGGAGGCGCATCCCCGTTCCGTAAAGCAGCCTGCAGAAGAGAGCGGGGACCCCCGTCATGGGTTCCAGGATCCTGCGCACCTCACCCGGCGTCAGGACCACCGGCAAGCGACAGGCCGGCTTGGCCTGGACGATTCCTTCCAGCCAGGGCAGGTCCATGGCCAGCACCGCCTTGTAAAGGAACAGGAGGGCGGCCTTCGCCTGGTTCTGGGTGGCGGAGGCCACCTTACGCTCCAAAGCGAGGTGGCTCAGGAAGGCTTTCACCTCCGCCGCTCCCATGTTCGCGGGATGGCGCTTCCCGTGATGCAGAATGAACCGCCGGATCCAATCCACATACGTATCCTCCGTGCGGATGCTGTAGTGCCGGACCCGGATTTCCTCCCGAACCCGGTCCAGCAGCCTGCGGGGCCCGGCCGGGCCCGGCCGATCGGTCTCATCCGATGCCAGGCCCTGCATCCCGGTGCCGGGGCTGGGTTCGGACGGGAAGGGCAGGGGGGGCATGGTAGACCTCGATTCGTTAAATTTCCGCCAAACTTAGGGCTCCAATCAAACCTGTCAAGGGCGGCAAACCTGCCTTGCCGCGAAGGTCCCGAACCTTCGACGGTTCGCCTGAATTCCTTCCCCGGGACCCATTGGCCGCCTCCGCGCCTGTCGCCTAATCAGGATCCACCCCGGAATAGGCGGCATCCCCGCGGTCGCCCAATCCCGGGACACCATCCGTCCAGAACCTTTTGCATGTGCATCCAAGCAGTTGCAGAATGAAGAAAACAGCCCTCCCGAAGCGACGCGCCCAAGCCCACCCAATGCGTTAATACCGACTCACCCCAGGCGGTTCGGGCCAATAATTTCCCCGGTCTTTACACGCCAGCGTTCGATTCCCCGTCCGACGCCCAATTATGGTTAGGCATCACCCACTACCTATATCTCAGCGCTGGGAGTCTTCGATGACATCACACCGATATTCTCCAACACAATCAGATCTAGCTAATGGGCTAAACCACGTTCTATATGAGATTTATCAACTTATGGAATCAGACATTGACCACAGCCATCCACCGTTGGCATACGCCCTACTTGAGGCAAAATTACTCCACGCCCGAGTCTTACTCGATTTCTTCGAGCACACCACCCGTAGTAAGGTCAAAAACCGCGAATTAGATGATATTCTTTCTACCGATTACAAATTCCCCTCCATCACAATTGCTATCTCCGACAAGTGTCGAAAGAAATTCAATAAAGATCTAGCCCACCTAACATATTCCAGAAATGATAGGACAGGGGATGAGAAACAATGGCCCCCCAAAGAGTATCTAATTCCAATTCTTGAACACTGTTCTCAATTTTTATCTCATATCATGAAATCATGTGCACCTTTGTTGGGGGAAGAGAGAATGATTCAATGTCAGGCCTTAGAAGAAAAAGTGCATCAGCATATATTGCTATACCAATCCCGGTAATTCGCAATTTGCACAATCTTGATCCCACCGCGCCGTCCCAACGAGGGATTATTCACGCGCCGGTCCTAACCCAGCGTTCGAGGTCGGACCCCAACCTGCACTTCTCCCCTTGGTGGTATCGTCGTTCCAACCTCCTTTCTCCTCCACTCGCGCCGCCAGGTTGGGGCCGACTCAACTTCGGCGTTAGGCATCTCCCAGCACAAGCCCAGTCAGCGTTAGGCATCTCCCAGCGCAACGATTAAGCTCAGGGAATCTCCAAGTTCGTTCTCCAGATAGGTCGCGAATGCCATGACTTCAACCCCTCTATCCGTCATTTCCGTCATCCTCCATTGCACTTGGCTTTGCGCAGTGCAGGCAACGAACCCACTGCCCAGTCCCCAGCCAGAAGATGCTTTCTTTCAACTGGTTAAGTCGACTCAACCATCTCAGCGCAAATTTGTCCCAGAAAACGCTCCCCATTGGGATATCAAAAAGTTGTCTTCCTGGGTTTCTCCCAATGGCCTGGTTTTAGTCGAGCCTGGCAGCAAGAGGGGTAGGCATTTCACACATCAGGAAATTTCCAATGCACTTGCCTCTCGGAAAGGGCCCGTCTTCCTGGTATTCGCCCACATGTCCTTCCTCCTTTCACGCCGCCTCCCGCAGTACTCTAGGCTATGGCTCGAAGAGCGTCGCTCTGCTCGCGTCGGCTGCATCTCAACCTTCTACGAAGTGTCCTTCTCGCAGGTCAACAAGTTGCCAGTCGTTGTAAAAATCGAAGACATCAATCCGGGCGAATAGTGCTTAACTACGCACACCATCGTTACCCCCTCAATTGTTCCACCCAGTGGCGACACCCAATCGCGCCGTGTCTCCTATCTCATGACCAAACGTCCATCTGTCTAACCATCGCTTCGACGCGGACCCCAAAGTGCCTTCATCCCACCAAGGTCCCTCGAACTCAATCAGCCTCCTCCGCCAGCCGCGCCGCCACTTTGGGGCCGGTCAAGCCGTGCGTTAGGAACCTCGTCACGCAGTTCTGGAGAGTTATGGCCTTCAACGAAGAATTTGCCAAACAAATTATCGGTCATACGGTCGTTGTAGGGTTCAATCATGCAACGTCGGACGGTGACTTGATTCGCAAGTCCCAAGACTTTGGCACGATCACCTCGGTCTCTGCTGAAGATGGAATTGAAATCACGAGGCCTGATGGGTCTTCCTTTACCGTTCCCCCGGATTTCCGTTCAATGAAGGTGGCCGATCCTGGCATATACACACTTCGCTCCAATCAGGCATCGATCGAGAACCCCTCCTACACGATGATATGGACAATCTACGGAGCCGATTCCGACGCACCCACCTGGACTCCGATCAAATAGGGAATTTGCGCAAAATGCGCCGTCCCAACAAGGTGATATTCACGCGCCGGTCCTAACCCAGCGTTCGAGGTCGGACCCCAACCTGCACTTCTCCCCTTGGTGGTATCGTCATTCCAACCTCCCTTCTCCTCCACTCGCGCCGCCAGGTTGGGGCCGACTCAACTTCTGCGTTAGGCTTCACCAAGCCCCCGATTAGTCAGCGTAAGGAATCACCAACCACCCAACAACAAAGGATGAAGCATCGCATGGGCCGAGATATTTATGTTCAAGACCTGCCAGATAACATCCGTAATCTTAGCGAAATCCCAGATGATTTTGTTCCCCGCCCCATAGCCAGCAGATCAACGGTCATCGAGGCGATTCGGAAGGCCTTCCCGTCGGCTGACCTCACTGACCCTTCGTGGGTTAAGCTGGTCGAACCCAGTATTTTTTACATAGAGGCGAACCTTGGTAGCGTTGAATCCCTTGATTCCTTTGTTTTCCATGTGAATGGAGGCAAAGAGGCCGATCAGCTGATTTCGCGGATCTTACTGAGTTTGGGCCTCCGAGCCGTCGATACTTTCAGCGACACTGGGCTGTTCCAATTTGTCTGACGGCTCATCGTTCAATTGGTCCTGCGGCTCAGGTCGATTGCTCAGGCATGGGGCCTTCGAAGGTCTGTGCATGGCCCGAACACGCCGTCCCAACGAGGTACGATTCACGCGCCGGTCCTAACCCAGCGTTCGAGGTCGGACCCCAACCTGCACTTCTCCCCTTGGTGGTATCGTCATTCCAACCTCCCTTCTACTCCACCCGCGCCGCCAGGTTGGGGCCGACTCAACTTCGGCGTTAGGCATTCCTAGGCCCCCTCGTCCAAATGATTGACCTCACTCCACTCCTCCATATCCATGGCGTGCAATTCAGCCCAAAAGAGGCCGCAAGGCTTTCTGGCCTGAGCTTCCAACACTGTGTTGAACCCGGCGAAATTCGTTCAACCGGTCGCTACAAGGGCAAGCCCTCACCATATGGCTCGGCAACCCTTACTTGCCCAGGCAAGGTCACAGATGATTCAAGGCTTATGTCTCTTCTAGCCATAGCCTCTCCGCATCTGGAGGCGCTCCGCAGCTGCGGCGCAGAGGAGTTCGACCTTTCCATTGATGTCGTATGGTCGAGGCAATGCAACCTCGAGTTCTCGCCAGCTGAGCTCCTAGCAATTGCACAACTCCACATCCCACTCACCATTAGCTGCTGGCAAAAGAGCTGATCTGAAGGCGCCACGGGGGCCTCGCACGAGGCAAAGCCAAAACGCCGATCATCATAATCATTGAAAACGAACCACCTTTGTGCCCTCTCGCCCTTGCCGCGCTGAAGGGTGATACCCTTTCCCCATCGTTCCCCTCGCAGTCGTTCCACCCAGCGGAATCGGCCCGTCGCGCCGCGTCTCGGGTCTCATCACCAAACGTTTGTCTGCCTAACCATCGCTTCGACCCGGACCCCAAAGTGCCTTCATCCCGCCAAGGTCTCTCAAACTCCATCATCTTTCTCCGCCAACCGCGCCGCCACTTTGGGGCCGTTCAAGCCGGGCGTTAGGCATCCCAAGACACCATCATCAAAGGCCGTCCAAACATCAGTAGGCATCTCACATGCTCACCATCCTTAATCCCAACGTCCTCGTCGACCAACTGCGTTCGGGGCGCGTGCCAACCGTTCCGATAGTCATTCTAATGGCCTTGAATATCTCGTTCCAAAACCTGGCTGGGCATCCGGGCTTCCTTGGGGCTTTGGCATCACCCGCAGCGCTACCTTTTGTGCTCCTTCAATTAGGTATGTCCCTAGCGTCCCTTCTAATTGCCTTCCGCTCGAACGGAGGCGAGAAAGGCCACGACTTCTTCACAAGGTTCTTCTCACTTACAGCAGTCCTCTACTTCTGGGTCTACATAGCTGGATATTTTGCATACGTCCTTTTGTCGTGGTTCGTAGTTGGCGCACTTGGTCAACCCGGCCGAGATCTTTATCGCTCTTTTGGGCCCGCACAACTCGTTTTCGGCGCAGTGACTTCCCTTGTATACCTACTCTCCCTCCAATACTTCTTCTCAAAAGTCGCGTCCAAGGCCGCTCCTTAATCCTGGCGCCACGTGCGCGGCGCCGGTTCCACCTCTCAATTCCAACGAGGTAATATTCACGCGCCGGTCCTAACCCAGCGTTCGAGGTTGGACCCCAACCTTACACTTCTCCCCTTGGTGGTATCGTCATTCCAACCTCCCTTCTCCTCCACTCGCGCCGCCAGGTTGGGGCCGACTCAACTTCGGCGTTAGGCATCCCCAAGCGCAAGCCCAGTCAGCGTTAGGGCAGGGGGGCGCTGAACCCGACGGCCCCGCATTGCGCCGCGCCATGCTGCTGCGCGCCCGAAGGTCACGGTAGGCGGCCTTACCCGCGCCGGCCTCAGTGGGCGAAAAGCCCAGAGCTACATCACCAGGGCAAGCCGCAGCTCGATCGGCAATCAGCGATGTCAACCTCCGGGCGCTTCCACTGAGCGCCTATCCCACCGCGCCGTCCCAACGAGGTAATATTCACGCGCCGGTCCTAACCCAGCGTTCGAGGTCGGACCCCAACCTGCTCTTCTCCCCTTGGTGGTATCGTCATTCCAACCTCCCTTCTCCTCCACTCGCGCCGCCAGGTTGGGGCCGACTCAACTTCGGCGTAAGGCATCACATAGGACCCTTGGAACAAGCGTATGGAACCACTTATCACTTTCGACCCCGTCTTCCCGCAATGAAAACGCATAATCTGTTATTGATCCCGCTGGTTTCCCTTTCGGCGCAAGCCCAAAGTTCGCCATCCTTTATGGGCTGGAAAATGAAATGGGAATTCGTGGAGACTTGGAAGGGGTTGTCCAATCAACCAGTAATGGTGGCATATGAGGTTCGACTCCTATTCGTCGATGGCGAACCTCGAGCCGAGATCGATATCGATGGGCACATGGTGTTATGTAGAGTGCTTGCCTCCGTGCTAGGCACTGAGAAGGGGCTAAAATTCTTCTTCCTTCGAAACCGAGAAGAACATGTCCTGCCAATTTTCAAACCCGGAGACCTCCTATTTGAAATCCGCAAAGAACGGGGCCGTATTCTCACTCATTGGGCCAGTTTGCAACCTACCTTTGATGAGAATTGCAAACCAGGTTCTTACTTCAAGCCAGCAAAATAACCGCGTCTGCCTAACCATCGCTTCGACCCGGACCCCAGCCTTCCTCGCTCCCACCAAGGCTCCGTATTCTTCCATTCCCATTCTCCGCCGACCGCGCCGTCAGGCTGGAGCCGGTCAAGCCGAGCATTAGACTTCACCCACCACCCATCAAACCGGCGGCTAGGCACAACATGGACCTCCACGTCATTTACACAAAAGCAGAGATGCTTCTATCCAAGAAGTCCTACACTTCATGGCGTGATATCCAAGATGAATACGAAGACTACATGGCGTCCTTTGGCCCATGGTCAATTGAACAAGTGCTGGGGCTTTTCGAAAAAGACTATCCAGACTTGGACCCGGTTGGTTTGGTTCAAGTCGAAATTCTTCGCAACTCACCTTCCGAAACCATTCGGCTCACTTTCAAGAGTCGTTGATGAGGCTCCTAAACCGGCTCCGGCTTCACTCGGGTCAGCAACATGAGTTCCATTCCAATCAAGTCCAGTCTTTACCTAACGGTGATTGCCTGGGGCCCAGTTTTCCCGCTCAGGTTAATTACCAGCCGCTTTGCCCCATCGCGCTGCAAAACCGGGCGGCATCATCGGAGGTCGAGCTGCCTAGCCATCGCTTCGACCCGGACCCCAATGTGCCTTCATCCCACCGTGGTTCCTTGAACTCAATTACCCTTCTCCGCCAACCGCGCCGCCACTTTGGTGCCGGTCAAGCCGTGCGTTAGGCATCTCCCAGCCCGCATCAAACAAGCGTCTGGCGCCGCGCGCGAAACGAGGCTACTGAGCAGGTCATCATCACCCAGCCAACCCGCCCGATGCCAGGCATGCCCGTCCATACCGCACCAAAGCATGGTAGGCTTGCGCCATCAATCCAATCCTTTTTGGCACTTACCAACTCGCTTCGAACGAGGCCTTCCAGCATGAAATGCCCCCTTCAGCAAGAACGGCTAGAACTTGAAACTCTTCCGAATGGAATCCAGATCTCGGTTCCAGCAAGAAGGAGCTGGTTTGTCCTTTTGTTCCTCACTATTTGGCTCTGCGGTTGGGTCATGGGCGAGCGCTCTGCGCTAATCGAGGTGTTTGGCCATCTTGCCAAGCCTGGCCCTCCGCCCGCATTCATGGCAATTTGGCTCACCGGATGGACGGTAGGCGGTGCATTCGCCTTACTCACTTTGGTTTGGCAGGTTGCCGGCCGAGAAATAATCGGAATTGAAAGCGGATATCTCTTCCACAAAATCCAGATCCTGGGCATCACCAGAATGCGGGAATACCAAGGCGATCAAATCAAGAGGCTTAGGGCGGTTGATTATTCTCCCGGGTTTAATCGACAGGCTTCTTGGGTGCCTCCTCTTGTTGGCCAAGGCGTTGGCCCCATTGCCTTTGACTACGGTTCAAAGTCCGTTCGAATCGGCCAATCCCTGGATGAAGCAGAAGCCCCGCGCCTTATCGAACTACTTGTTTCTCGGCTACCTCAATCCGTACATTATTCCTAACTATTCGACTCCCCAGCGGCAATACCTCATCGCGCCGCGTCTCGGGTCCCATCGCCATATGTCCGTCTGCCTAACTATCCCTTCGACCCGGACCCCAGCCCTGTATTGCTCCAACCAGGTCTTCCTCATCTCCCATCGCACTTCTCCGCCGACGGCGCCGCCAGGGCTGGGGCCGGTCAAGCCGGGCGTTAGGCATCTCCCATCCCGCTTCGAACCAGCGTCTGGCGGAGCCCCGCTATCAGGGCACCGAAGCCAATGAGCGTCACCCGGCGGTAGGGCCGGCTGGCCAGGGCGCCCACTCTCTAGGCGTCGACAGATGCCAGGTTGGGCGGCGCGCACGATTCGAGGCTAATGATGCCGGTTTTCATCGCCCATGGATGCGCCCACTGGCTTGCACACCCCCCTTAAGGCGCCGAAGTTGAGGAAATCAGGAACTTTCGAGGCCAGAAGCTCACTTATCTCTTGATTCCATATAGCCTCGCTAGGTGGGTTTATGCTCCCTTCCATGCCGCCCTTCCTCATTGCCTCCCTGCTTGTCCAGGCTCCTCTGCCTACAGGCCAGGCTACGAAACGCGCCAGAAAACAGGTGCTCATCGTCCCGCTGTTGCTCCAGATCAACGATCCTCAGGTCGTCCACGCCGAAGCCTACCTTCGGAAGGTTCTCCCAACGTGGAGGATCGCCAATCCCACCTTCGCATGCAAATCCGAAATCCCTCGTTCGGCCCTTCAGCTACGATGCCTGGTCGATTCCGCTAACGGTACCGAAGAATGGCAATTCACGATTCAGGTCCTTTCAGATGGGCAGTTAAAACTGCGAGAGGCAAAGGTCCTAAGCTAACGCCTCGGGACTTTTCGGCGCAGGGGGGTGGTTGCCTAACCTCGCGTTCGACTCCGGACCCCAGCCATTAGTGGCTCCTGCTTTGATTTCGGCATCTTCAAACTTCCTTCTCTCTCTTACGCGCCGCCAGGCTGGGGCCGGCCAACTTTGGCGTTAGGCATCTCCCTGCGCTAAGCGACGGGGCGCCTGGCGCCGCTCACGTATTCTGGTCACCGAAGCCACTGAACATCACCCAGCGATCAGGCACACTGGCAAGCCCCTGGTTCTCTATGCGCTGGGGAGTGGTAGGCTTGCACCCTCAACCCAAACCAGGTCAGCAAGGGACCCCAATGTATTGCCCCTCATGCAAATCCCCAAATCCGGTTTACAGAAAATTTTGTCTCAACTGCCATCTTGCCTTGAACGGAAGTGGCAATTACGAACCCGGGTTTTCACCCGAATCAGCATCGGGTCCGCTGTCGCCCAAGGAGGCAGAGAAGGCCAAGGCAAGGAAGAAATGGATGTTGGATAAAATTGAAACAAGGGAAGATGCCCTGAAATTTGCCCATGATGCTTCGATTGCTTTCTTTGTGGTGGCCGCTCTCCAGGCTGTCATGTCAATTCTGATCGGCTTTTCCATATTGATTGATTCGTCAATCTATGCGCTTAGTGCCTTCTTCGTGCTTCGTTTCCATAGCCGCGTTGCAGCGATTACTCTACTGCTTCTCGCCTCCCTAGCTACAATCTCAACCGTGTTCAACATCGTCAAAGGCAACGTGGCTGCCTGTGCCAGCATCGTCATTTCCCTAATCACCTTGGTCATTGCCACACGTGCAGTTGAAGCCAGTTTCAAACTCCATGGCCGCTTCGCACTTGCGAAGTCCTGCGATCCGAGGTCTCCAGCCTGACCCGTGGCATTTCCCCATTGCGCCGCGTCTCGGGTCCCATCACCAAACGCCCGTCTGCCTAACGGTTGTGCGCAAATCTCATCAACCGACCGGCCTACAACTGGGTCTTAGGGGCTATAGGCATCCCTGGAGGCGGCCATGACTCACGCTAGAGCGCTCCTGCTCCTCCTTTTCACCGCCTGCGCCACCCAGCCAGCCTGGGTACCCCAACCGGTGCCCCCTTGGCGGGTGCTGGACGCCGGTGCCATTCAACCCTCGGCGAGCGCACAATCCATGACGGTAGAGGTGGATGCCTGGCGTGAGGACGGCCTGCCACTGCGCTTATTCCTGGACGACCGCGCTGTGGCTGACTTGCTGCCTGGGGAACGACTGAACCTTTTCGTTACTCCGGGCAGGCACACCCTTCGGATCAAGAGGCAGGGCTTGATCGACCGTTCCGAGGCTGCCACCGAGTTTGCGGCTACGACGGGTGCAGCCTTCCGCATCTTCAGGCCCACTCCAGGGACCCTCGCAATCCAACCCGCCTGAATCCACCTGGGTCTCCCAAGCTTGGTCCGGTCAACTCGCGCGTTAGGCTTCACCAAGCCCCAGCCCAGTCAGCGTGAGGGCAGGGGGCGGGCTGAACCCGAGGGCCCCGCATTGCGCCGCGTCACGCTGCGGATCGCCTGAAGGCCACGGTAGGCGGGTTTATCCGCACCGGCCTCAGTGGGAGAAAAGCCCAGAGCTACATCACCAGGGCAAGCCGCAGCTCGATCTGCAATCAGCGACGTCGACCTCCGGGCGCTTCAACTGCGCGCCTATCCCACCGCGCCGTCCCGACGAGGCACCCTTCACGCGCCGGTCCTAACCCAGCGTTCGAGGTCGGACCCCAACCTGCACTTCTCCCCTTGGTGGTATCGTCATTTCAACCTCCCTTCTCCTCCACTGGCGCCGCCAGGCCAGGGCCGGTCAACTTTGGCGTTAGGCATCTCATGAGCCGACTTCTTATATTCTTCCCCCTTCTCTTGTCGCTCTCTCTATACGCAGTTGCCCCTGAGTTCAAACCCTTCGATTCCTCCCCAGTGGCCATCAAGCGCCGGGATGCCTATTCGATCTTTCTTCCAGGCTCTAAACTCCAGCGCTTGACTACGTTTTTAAATACATGCAAAGAACGCGGTGCAGTTGAGATCGAAGGGAAAAAGTGGGCTGTTTCGGTGAGGTTAACCTTCCCTAGTGAACCTATCTGGCGAGCAGCCTTTCGCACCTTCAATTAAGGCAAAATATTTCGCGCCGTGTCATCTGGCCACATCATCAATCGCACGTCTCCCTAACATGCCTGCCCAGCCATTCCGCGCCGAGGGGTGTTAGGCTTGCACCATCAACCCAATCCAAGTTTGGAATTACCGATCACCCTGGGTTCAGTGGAGTGCCGGACCGGATTTCCTCCCGAACCCGGTCCCGCAGCCTGTGGGGCCTGGCCGGGCCCGGCCGATCGGTCTCGTCCGATTCCAGGCCCTGCATCCCGGTGCGGGGGCTGGGTTCGGACGGAAAGGGCAGGGGGGACATGGCTGACTTCGATTCGCGAAATTTCCGCAAAACGCAGGGCTCCCATCAAGCCTGTCAAGGTCGGCAAACCCGGTTTGCCGCGAAGGCCCTGAACCTTCGATGGTTCGCCAGCATCCCTCTCCCGGGACCCTATGGCCCCCTCCGCGCCTGTCGCCCAATCAGGATCCAGTCCGGAAGAGGCGGCATTCCGAGGTCCCCCAATGCTAGGACCACATTCATCCGGAACCTTTTGCATGTGCGTCCAAGCCATTGCAGAATGAAGAAAACAGCCCTCCCGAAGCGATGCGCCCAAGCCCACACAAGGATCAATACCGACTCACCCCAGGCGGTTCGGGCCAATAATTTCCCCGGTCTTTACACGCCAGCGTTCGATTCCCCGTCCGACGCCCAAGGGTTAGGCATTGACCACCACCAATCGACAATGCTTTACCCGTCATAGGAGTCCGAATGAAATTCACAACAGGGCTCTCAATTCTTTTCCTAACCGCGCTACCGCTCATGGCGGTAGAAGACACTGAGGCAAATCGACTCAAAGCCGCTGAAAGGTATCTTGCGGCAACACCTGTCTCGGAATTGATGAATGATCTGGTAGAGCAAATGGGCAAGAACCAACCTTCCGAAAAGCAAGCTTGGATTAAAACGGTTATGACAAATTGCCTGGACATGAAGGCCATTGAGACAATCATGAGGAAGTCAATGATTAAAACCTTCACCGCAGATGAGTTGAATGCTCTGGCTGACTTCTACGCATCTCCTTACGGGAAGTCCGCTATGAAAAAATTTGGCCTATATATGGCCGATGCAATGCCGGAAACTCAGCAGGAAATCATGAAGGCAGTTGAGAAGTCAAAGGCGATGATCCCAGAGCCAAAATAGCTCAGCCCATCCGGTCCGACGAGGTACTATTCACGCGTCGGTCCAAGCCCAGCCTTCGAGGTCGGACCCCAACCTGCGCTGCTCCCCTTGGTGGTATCGTCATTCCGACCCCCCTCCTCCTCCACTCGCGCCGCCAGGTTGGGGCCGACTCACCTTCGGCGTCATGCGTCCCTCACATCCATCATGGAGGTACAGATGAAACCAAGCTTGCTCTTATCAATACCGTTTTTGTCCGCCCTTCTCGGCTGCGGCATTATTGGCAATTACCAACGCATTAATTTGTACCCCGTGAATAGCACGGGCATGAATCAACCCTTGAATGGCACTATCTATAATCTATCTGGAAAGATCAAACTTACATTAGCCAATGGTACCGAATATCAAGGTGAGTTGTTTAAGGTAGCGAGACCTCAAGATCCCAGTGACACTTTATATTCTGATAAGTTGGGATTCCCAAAAAACTGGGATGCCGTTTATGGCGATCATTATTACTCAAAGAATGTTTTGGGTTCAGAGAGGTACTGGCGCTGCAACCTGACAACCACTTCGACCGATTCCATATACCTGGAAATAATCCGACCCAACTTGAATTCAGACATCCGCCTCGGTGTAGCCGTGGACTCCAAGGGGCAAGCATACAAGGTCACGTTCTAAAATCCGTAATTGATCGCCGACGCCTGACCCCTGGCTCAACCCGGACCCCGCCGGCATTGTCCGCCGCTCTCTCTCGGCTTCACCCTTCCTCGACTTCGCTCAGCGCCTCGGCACAGGCGGGGTGGTTAGCCTCATCTCCACGCCCCGGTTTTGGCCATGCTTCGCCAGAACCTGGCGCCTGCGGTCTCCCGGCACCTGGGCTACTCCCGCAATACCCTCTACCGGAGGATGGAGAAGTTGGGGATATGATGGTCATCTAATGCCGCCCCGCCCATGCCGTTGACTCTGGGGGTATGGATTCATGACGCATTCCGTTTTTTCCGTGTTACTGATGGCTGCATGTTTGGCCGCTCCGAGCGCGGGCTGTGCCCAGGCCCAGGACCCACCCGTCCGGGCGGACAATCGCGACCCCAGCTTCGTGCCGTACGTCCCGATGCCCATGCCCGCCACCGCCTCCTTCAAGGAGGTGAGGGACGACCTCGCCGCGCTCCTGAGGGAGCGGAAAAGACCGGTGGGCGTCAGATTCGGGAGGCGCGGGCCCGCCCAGCCCGACTTCAACCGCCTGGAGAACGCCCACCAGCTCATCGAGCTCATAAAGGGGGGAGGGACGGGGGACAACATCGTCCGGCTTCAGTACGATAAGCAGAAGCAGTTCGAATACATCCTCCTCAAGGCGGTTGCGGTGGTGGATGAACGGATCGAGCTCGGACCCGGCTTCGCCTTTCCCTTCCGCGACGTCCTGGAGGGGCCGATCACCGTCACCAGGCTCAAGGACGGGGCCTATCCCTTCGTCATCCAGCTCCAGAACCAGCTCTCCTTCCGCTTCGACGCCAAGGACCTGGGCGATGCGAAACGCATGGCTGATGACCTGGAATTCCTGAGGCGGCATTATGCCGGTCTGGAGGAGGGCAGGGCGGCCCAGTCCGAAACCCTGGCCGCCCAGTACCGCGCCCTGAAGACCAAGCCCCCCGTTTCGGAAGCGCAACGAAGATTCATCGTCCAGGCCAACGCCTACAACCAGATGAAGAACTACGAGCAGGCCCTGGAGCATTACCAGAAGGCCCTGGACCTGGAGCCCCTGTCCTACCCGGCGGCTTACTTCAACATGGCTCTGCTTTCGGCCCAACTGGGGCGTTACCGCGCGGCGATGGCGTACATGAAGCAGTACCTGCTGCTGGAGCCCGAGGCCAAGGATGCCCGGAGCGGGCAGGACAAGATCTACGAATGGGAAATCATGGCGGGAAGTTCGCGATGAAGTCCTTCCTGGGCCTGTTGAAGGGCTCGATGGTGTTGGCGAGCCTGTTGGCCAGCCAAGTATTCCTGGATGGCCAGACCGTGCCGAGCGCCTCCAGGCCCGTTTGCATCTACTGCAACACACCGCTGCCCAATGGCACCCACGCCCGGAGCTGCCCCTACTACGCGGGCGGCAAGCCCGCGGCGGGTTCCAGCCGGAAGCCCGGTTCCGACGTGAAGGCGGCCCTGGTGGGAAGCCTGTTCCAGAACCTGCTGACGTCCCTGTTCGCCTCCGATGCCGTCGGGGATCAGAAGGAAGCGGCCGCGCAGGCCGCTGCCCTGGCGGCGGCCCGGGCTTCGGAGGCCCAGAGGAACAAGGACCGGATCGCCCAGGCCGAATACCTGAGGATGATGCAGTCCTACAAGCAGCTGGACGATGGCCCGGGAGCGGCGTACAAGACCCTGGCGAACACCGACCTGGAGTTCAAGTCCCTGGATGCCGAGACCCTCGCGGCCGGCGCCAGGGCCCCCTTCGACACGCCCTCCAGGGGGGAAAGCGTTGCGACGACGTTCTTCGGGGACAGCATGCCCTTGGAGGACCTGCGCCTGCTCGTCAATCCCGGGCAGGATCCCCGGATTGTGGATCTCACCAAGGCACAGCGCCTAGTCGGGGCGAAACTCAAGGAGGACGGGCCGCGACTGGTGGCGCTCATCCGCAAGGTGGAGGAAGAGGGTGGGAGCCCCATCCCCCTCAAAGCCCCGGACTGCGCCAAGCTCGCCCGGTTCCTGAAGGGTTCGATGGAGCAGAGAAGCCAATTCCAGAAGACCCTCCAGTCGGCCCAGGAACAGCTGACCACCTGGGAGACCGCCAACCGCAACGCCCTGCTCAACGCCGCCAAGGATGGGTTGGAGTTCCTTTCCGGACAGATCCTGGACAGCCTCAGCAAGCGGGGTGAAGCCGCCGCCCGGCTCCAGCGGATCTACGACCGGAAATCCGGCCAGATGGCCAAGGACGGGCTCGACGTGGTGGCCATCCAGGCCAAGATCGAGCGCCTTCAAAAGCTTTCTTCATCCGGACAGGTCGCGGACTTCGTCAGCAGCATGAACGACAGGCAGGCCTTCACGAAGGATGGACTTTCCGCCCTGGTGGCCCAGCTGAAGGCATCCAACACGGACCTGGAAGGGCTCTTCCGTGAGCCTGGCCTTGAGGACTATTTCGGCGGCGAGGCGCCAGAACTGCGCGTACTCCTCGATATCACCAAGATCGCCGCCTCGAACGAAGTGCTCGGCAAGTGGGTCGCCCGGAAGATCCCGCTCTTCGCCGGGGTCGAACTGGCGATCAACCAGACCTACAACGCCCTGGACTGGTACACCAGCTTCAAGCGGGTCATGGAAGCCAACGAGATCAACGGACGGGTGCAGGAGGCGGCAGAGGCCATCCAGAAGAATATCGATCATGCCTATATGCAATTAAGGGACTGCCCGGGAAGCCTTTGATTCTCCCCCGGCCGGGCGGGCTCGCCCCGTCCAGCCATCCAGCCTAGGAATGTGAACAGGTGAGTCATGAGGCCACGACCGTTCTCGATCCCGTTTGTCGTCGCCGGGCTGAGCAGCTTCCTTTCTGGATGCGGGCAACCCCAGGCGCATGACCAAATCCCCCAAGCGGAATTTCAAAAAAGTGCCAATGGCTGCTTCGTGTCGCCCATCGTCCGGTTTAATATTACCGAATGGGTAATGTAGAGCCTCCTGCTATCCGCTCCCTCAAGCGTTCCGACTATGCCCAATGGCGCCCCCTCTGGGATGGTTACAACGCTTTCTACGGCCGCATCGGCGCCACCGCCCTGCCCGAGGAAATCACTGCATCCACATGGAACAAGTTTTTCGATCCGTCGGAACCCGTGCATGCGCTGGTGGCCGAGGACGCTGGCCAGATTGTCGGCATGGTTCATTACCTGTTTCACCGCAGCACGACACGATTGAACGACGTCTGCTACTTGCAGGATCTGTTCACCGCCGAGTCGTGCCGGGGTCGGGGTATTGCAGGGCAACTCATCCGCGCGGTGTATGCCGCTGCGGCCGCGGCTGGCAGTTCCAGGGTCTACTGGCAAACCCATAACACCAACCGTTCCGGTCGAGCGGCATACGACAAATTAGCCGAGCACCTTGGCTCCATCGTCTACACGCATGACCTTTGATTTGCCCCTGGCCTCATTCAACGCCCTAGCCCCTCAGTACCCGGCCGCACCGCACGTTGTGGATGAAAGGATCTGGGCTAGGCGGCGAGAATGACCCGAATGCCCCCTGGGAGATTCTGATGAAGACCCAGTACTACACGGCCTCAAGCCTCGATGGCTTCATCGCCACGGAGGAGGATTCCCTCGACTGGCTGTTCCCGCTCGGCGACATCAACGAAACCAGTTATCCGGACTTCATCCAGGAGGTCGGAGCGCTGGCCATGGGCTCCTCCACCTATGAGTGGATGCTCCGTCATGGTGTCGAACCGGGAACCGGGGCCCCTCAGTCCTGGCCCTACGCTCAGCCAACGTGGGTCTTCTCGACGCGACAGCTCGAACCCGTTCCAGGGGCAGACATCCGGTTCGTTCAGGGCGAGGTTCGGCGGGTCCACGATGAGATGAGACGGGCGGCTCGGGAAAAGAACATCTGGATCGTCGGCGGCGGCGACCTGGTTGGCCAGTTCCATGACGCGGGGCTCCTTGATGAAATCATTGTCCAGATTGGTTCCGTCACGTTGGGCAAGGGCAAGCCGCTCCTTCCCCGCCGAATCATCGGCGCCTCCGCCTTGCGCCTGACCTCCGTCCAACGGTTCGGTCCCGGGTTCGCGGAACTCCGGTACGAGGTCCCCGCGCGCCCTTGAGTGTGCTGATCAAGGCGTCGGCGCGGCGGATGGTGGGTCTGTTGGTGGACGGACTGCGCTTTGGAGCGGAAAATCAAGAACCATGAGCGTATTCGCTTCCCTCAATTCCGGGTTCAGAATTGAGGGTCACGAAACGAATCCTTTCCAGGAGGGCGCCATGCCGCCAGGGCTGATCATCTTCCTCGCCTTGATGGGAATCGCATTGATCTGCTGGTTGCTGCTTCGATCCCGGTTCTACCGGGAGGCCCTTGGCGATCTCGAAGGGATGCGGAACGCACCGGAAAACAGGATGGGCGCCACCGGTTTGCAGAATGCCAATCCGCTTTATCAGTTGTCGAACGATGACGATGGGAAGAAGCCCAAGGGAGCTAGGGGCGCGGGGTCGCCTTGACGGGCCAGGGGAACCAGGCTTCGGCGTCGGCGTCGCAACAGCGTTCCCAGGACTTGCCTTCGGTGTAGAACTCCTCCCGGTCCCGGTCGCAGGCCCTGAAGGCCACCAGGCGGTCCTGGGGCTTGGGCGGGGTGGGCATGTGCATCCAATGAGTGGGGAAGCAGGGGACCTTGAAGCCGGAACCATCCGGGTCCCGCAGCCACTGTCCGTTCTGGCTGCGCATGGCGGTCGCGAGCATGGCATCGTCGCCATCCTCCCCGAAGGAGCCGCGCCCGATAAGAATGCTTCCGTCCCTGGGGGCGGATTCGATATGCCTCCATTCACTCATGGTCACCTCAATCCCGATGGTACAATTATGGCTGAAACGTCAGGTGATTCGGTCACAATGGACGTGCTGCCGGGGTGCGCCGGGAGGTTTGATTGTTGACTCCATTCAACTCAGGCAAGCTTGTTAAATTCCCGTTTCTGCTTGGTTGTGCCGGTTCACTGTTGTGGTCCCAAGGCCCTCTTCTACAGGTCAATGCAGGACTGGGTAATGCGGATAGCAAATGGAACATGCAGCGGCGTCATCCCAATGATTTCCGCGAATGGGCGGATGTATTGATCGGTGCTGAACTGGGGGCAGTGTTCCCCTTTTCATCGAACCAGCGCGGAAGATTCGTCCTGGGCGGAACCGGCGGCACGATCTCCAATTATCAGGTGGGTGCCGACTACCAGTGGTCCTTGATCCGGAATCAGGAGAGGGATCTGTACGTGTTCGCCGGGCCATCCCTGAACTTCATTTCTGGAACCTATACGGTCAGGAATGGATTTGTTCCGCCCGATGGCAGCGGGGACTACCGGGATGTCTCCCAGCGTTGGCGGCCTGGGATCAAATTCGGTGTCGGGTTTCAATGGGCAAAACATTGGGCTGGTGAACTGGATGCGCATCTGATCCACATGGCCACCTCCGGTCCGGACGCCGTGCCCGAGGCCACGACGGGCTACGTTTCGGCGGTCGTTTCGTTTCGATTCTCCGCAAGGTGATGCCTTTGGTGGTCAAGCGCCACCCGCAAGGGGCGTCGTATTCCATCCCTGTTCATCCCAGACATCACTGTTCATCCCTGTTCCGCAGGGCCGGCGATGGATTGGGTCGGCGCGCGCATTACCCACATTCGCCGACTCATCCAAGCCTTGGCCCTGCGGAACAGGGATGAACGGTGATGTAGGGGATGAAGGGGATGAGGCCTGTTGAGCCCCGGCGAAGATGGGCGATCTGTCCTGTCATCGGCTACCGGGCCGCAGTCAGTTCTTCCCGCATGGCCGTGGCGCAATCGGGGCAGATGCCGTGGGTGAATTCGATTTCGCTGTGGGCGTGGAGGTAGCTTTCCACCTGTTCCCAGTAGCCCCCGTCGTTGCGGATCTTCTTGCAGTGGGCGCAGATGGGGATCAGGCCGGAAAGGGACTGGACGTTGCCCAGGGCCTCCTGGAGTTCGGCCACGAGGGTCGTGTTCGTGCGGATGAGGACCCGCTGCCGCGCGAGGCGGCGCTCCAGGGCGGCGAGGCTGCGCCGCCGCAGCTCCTGGACGCTGATGGCGAACAGACCGGCCAGGACGATATCGAAGACCCAGGTGCCGGTCTGGGCGGGGCCGGCGACGGAGAGGGCCAGCGCGGTCCAGGTGGCCAGGAGGATCGCCTGAAAGGCCGCCAGGGCGATCCGCCGGTTGAGCACCACCCCGCTGGCCAGGGACACGATGAGGATGGAGGCGGATTCCTGGAGCCGGCCGTAGAGGTAGAGCTGGCTCCCGGTCACGGCGAGTCCCAGCAGCATCAGGGCGAAGGCGTGCCGCTCGGCGTTGCGGCCCCGGAAGCGGGGCCGGTCCAGGAGGAGGGCGTAGGCCAGGACGGCCAGGCCCCAAAGGCCGGCGTGCCAGGCGAGAAGCCGCATGGGGCCGGGACCTGGAAGGGTGGAGAGCCGCCAGGGGACCATGGCGAACAGGAACACGGCCACGGCCAGGGCGCCGTTGCGCATCCCGCGCATGCGCTGCACCTCCAGGGTTTGCGTTGGGTTCATCCCACCTCCCGAATGATAGGTTAATACCATTCTGCGGGTTGGTCGCCCTTTCGCTTCCCCTCCCGGGGCCGCCGGTGGCCCGGGGTGCGCGGGTGCAGCCCCCTGGGGACTGGGTTCCGGCACCTCGAACGAGAATTATTTCAAATGGCGGCCCTCGACCTTTGAATGATCCCGAAGCCGGGAGGGGGAAGGGGGGATCCTGGAGGGAAGGAGCCCAGGCCATGCATGAACTCGAGAGCATCATCCACGCCGCTGACCAGGCCATCAACCGGGAGGACCTGGACGCCGTCGTGGATTTCTACACGGAGGACGCCACGCTTGTGGTCCAGCCCGGCGTGAACGCCACGGGCAAGGCGCAGATCCGGAAGGCCTTCACGGCCATCGTGGAGCACTTCAACCACACGTTGCATGTCCGGCAGGACAAGCTGATCGTCCTGGAGGGCGGACCCACGGCGCTGGTCCTGGGCCAGGCGGACATCCGGTTCCGGGATGCCGCAGGCCTGGAGGTCCGGGTGGAGCGGGAGGCCACCTACGTCTTCACCCGGGACCCCCAGGGGGCCTGGCGCTGCGCCGTGGACAACTCCTACGGCACCAGCCTGCTCAGGTCCTGACCCGGGACCGGCCTTCCCGATGAAAGCGGCCCGGGTCGCCTCCCTCCACCGGCATGCGGCGAAGGGAAGCGACGCGGGCAGGTCCGACGGCATCGGTTTTGGGGATCACTCCCCGGGGGTGCCGGCCTCCTTGATGGAACCCGTCAGGTGGAGGCTGGCCTTCTTGAATTCCTGGATGCCCTTGCCCAGGCCCTTGCCCAGTTCCGGAAGGCGGGAGGGGCCGAAGAAGAGGAGCACGGCCCCGCCGATCAAGAGGATTTCAGTGATGCCTAGGTTTCCCATGGGATCTCCTGGGGAATGGGGCGGCCCCGGGGGGGCCGCCCGGGCGGAATTCAGGGAACGATGAACTTGAACGGGTGGCAGGGAAGGCAGAAGTTGGTCGACTTGGCATGCTGGTGGTGGCAGATGTTGCAGTCGGCCTCGGTGCCGTAGTGCCTGTTGTCGTGGGGGTTCCGGGGCTTCACGGCGGCCGTCTTGGCGGCCAGGGCCTTGGTGTCGCCGTGGCACTCGACGCATTTGAGCATGGACACCGCGGCGGGCTTCTTCAGGTCGTCGTGGCACTGGATGCACCGGATGCCCCGCAGGCTGTGGAGGTGGCTGCCGGGGATCCGGGTGCGCAGGGGGGCCGCCTTGCCGGCGCCGGCCCCATGGCAGGCGACGCAGCCGTCGTAGGTCATGGCCCGGGTGGGGACGTGGCCGGCGGGGAGGACCTGCTTGTCCTTGTGGCAGGCGGCGCAATCCCCGGCCTTGACCTTGGCCATCTGGACGCAGGTGGGGCGGGCGGAGACGGCGAAGGCGGCGGCCAGGAACAGGAACGCGGTCTTTCTGAAAAGGGATGTTCTCATTGACAACTCCAGTCGTGGAAGGGGCAGGGAAAGGCGGAGGCGGTGGCCGGCCTCACAGCCTCGCGACATGCCTGCCGGCCAGATAGCCGAAGGTGTAGCAGCGGCCCAGGGAAAGCCCGGGCACCGTCATGGGATAGTCCGGGGCCCCGTAGAAGCCGCCGCCCAGGTTGCCCACCAGGTACAGCCCCTTGATGGGCTTTCCGTCGGCGTCCAGGGCGCGGCTCTCCTCGTCCACCAGCATGCCGCCGCAGATGGCGGAGATCCCGACCTTGCGGTGGATGCCGTAGAAGGGCGCCTTCTGGACGGGAATCAGCAGGTTGGCGGCCTTTCCGAAATCCGTGTCCCGGCCCGAGGCGACGATCTCGTTGTAGCGCTTCACCGTCGCCACGAAGGTTGGGGCGTCGATCCCCAGCTTGCGGGCCAGCTCCTCCAGGGTGTCGGCCACGTGGGTGTCCACCAGGGACTCGAACACGCCCTTCTTGGGGCCGGGGTCCTCGGGCATGTAGTGCTTGAGCCCCTCGGGGGGGACCAGGCGCCCCGGCCAGGACGCGGCCTGGGTCATGTAGTTCGAATCGAAGATCTGGCAGTAGTGGCCCGCGTTCCTGCGGTCCCGCAGGTAGTTGCCCAGGACCGACATCTCGGCCGTCTCGTTCACGAAGCGCTTGCCTTCGCGGTTCACGGCGAGGAAGGGCATATCGCACATGGAGGCGGGGCCCGCGTCGAAGTCGTGCATCACCTTGGAGTGGGTGATGGGCTCCACGACGCCGCCGGCCCAGAAGGCCATGGCGTGGCCGTCGCCGGTGCGGTCCATCTGCTTGCGGCGGAAGTTCTTCAGGTCGGGCATGAAGAACGCGCACATGGCCTCGTTGTTCTGGTAGTCCCCGCAGGCCAGGATGACGCCCTTCCGGGCGAGGAACCTGGTGTACTTGCCGTCCCGGCCCCGGGCGATGACGCCGATGACGTCCCCCGCCGCGTTCTGCACCAGCTGGGCCGCGGGCATGTTGAAGAAGAACTCCACCCCGGCCTTCTCGGCGGTCTTGGCCAGGTGGCGCATGCCGTCGCCCGTGGTGTAGGGCTTGGGCCCGAAGAACGAGGACACGTAGTTCAGGGGGTAGCCGTTGACCTTGAGGTTGCCTTGCTGCAGCAGGTTGCCCTGGTCCACCACCGGCGAGCCTCCCTGCCGGGCACGGTCCATGACCCACCGGATGGCTTCGCCGGAGTTGTAGGCCCATTTGCGGACCAGCGCCGGGTTGGAGCGGTGGGCGTTGTCGCTGATGATCCGGGCCACCAGGGCCTCGACGCCGGCCTTGTCGCTCTTCTCCAGGTCGATGCCCGTGCCCGTGTTCCCCTGGGATACGGGAATGGGCTGCTTCTGGAGGACCGCCACCTTGGCGCCGTTCTCGGCGGCGGACAGGGCCGCGGGAACGCCGGCGGCGCCCGCGCCCACGACGATCACATCGTAGGTCTTGGTGGCCTTGATGTCCTTGTCCGCGATGGGCTTGGGCTTGGTGAAGAAGGAGGGGACCCCGCCCCGCCCCGCGTCGGCGCCCGTGGGCACGGGACCCGCGGCCTCCGCGGGTTTCCCGGCCAGCCCGGTCAGGCCGAGCACGCCGAGGCCGGCGGCGCCCGCCGTGGTGCGCGCCAGGAAGCTGCGCCGGGAGAGGCCGCGGTCCAACGCGTCCTGGGTGTGGGGATCGATGGTTCGTTCTTCCTTGGACGTTTCGTCACGCATTTCGCATTCTCCCTAGAACGTGTAGAGCAGGCCCATGCCGAAGCCCTTGGTGTCGGCCCCGGGGGCCACGGTCCCCGCGGGGGGGAAGAGGGCGTAGGAGGCGGACCGGTCGTTGGTCATGCAGTAGTAGGAGGCGTAGAGATCGGCGCACTTGGCCAGGGCGTAGGAATAGCCCACGGTCCACTGCCTGCCGCCCAGTCCGTCGCTGGACGCGGGCGCCCCGCCGGTGCGGGTGGTCTTGCCCGCGCCCGCCGAGCCCAGGGAGGCCCACAGCTGGTGGGCCCCCAGCTTCTGCTGGACCAGGGCGTACCAGGCGTCCCGCTCGTAGCTGTTGACGTTGCCCACCACGGAATCGGTGGTGTTGTAGGCGAGGCGTTCGGCGATGACGGAAAGCTTGGTGCCGGTGGGGAAGGTGTAGTGGGCCACCAGCTCGTCCCCGTCGTCCTTGGAGGTCGTGTTGGTGAGCGTGGCGGCGGCGGATCCGCCCATCTGGGCGAGGCCGAAGTAGTCGTTGTGGCGCTCGTGGGCGTAGCTGATCCCGAAGGGCCCCTTCTGGTAGGTCACCAGGGCGGACCAGAGATCCGGGGTGACGCTGGCGCTGGTGGCGCTGGCCACGGTCTTGCCTTCGCCGGCGGAGTAGGCGATCCGGGCGGAGAACCCGTTCCAGGTGGGGGTCCAGTACTGGAGGCTATTGCCCTGCCGGCGGTTGAAGGAGGCGTCGGCCTTGCTGTTGGCCCGGCCCGTCTGGGTGGTGGTGCCGGGGACATTGAAGCCGGGGTTGGCGGTGATGGCGTTGTCGAAGGGGTTCAGGCCGCGCAGGGCGCCCACGAACAGGATGGGGTACTTGTAGGGCGTGTCCCAGCTGCCGAAGAACACCGTGCCCCAGCTGCCCTTGAGGCCCACGGCGCTGTTGCGGCTCGTGAGGGCGTTGGGGGCGTCGCCGTCGGGGCTCACGGCGCTTTCCACCTGCCAGAACACCTTCAGATCCTCGTTGATCCGGTAGTCGCCCTTGAAGCCCAGGTTGGAGGTGCCGGAGGTGACCCGGTTGCGGGCGGGCAGGTTGATGCCGGTGTAGGCGGCCGCGGACACCAGGCTGGCGCCCCCCGTGGCCGGGGACAGGCCGGGCGCCGTGGCGCCGGTGGTGCGGATGTTGTCCGCGAACGGCAGGAAGGTGCCGTAGATGGTCACCTCGCTGGCCTGGGCCGACGCGGTGAAGGGGAGGCAGGCGGCCCCGGCAACGGCGATGTATAGGACGGATTTTCTCAAGGGATCTCCCAAAGCCGAGGCCACGGGCCTCCGCGGATATGCGCGCAGCGGGTCCGGAAACCCGGGATCCGTGCGGTACGGAGGGGCTTCGGGCGACCATCGCTCAATTCACGATGAGGATATCTCTTTATCGGGCCGGGTCCTGTAACGAACGTGCCGCCCGCTGGCACATTTCGGTTCCGGCTAACGGAATTCGGGGGCCGGACCCCTCGAGGCCCGGAAGGCCGAGGGGGTTTCGCCGGTGACCTTGCGGAAGACCTTGGTGAAGTGGGACGGGGCGTCGTAGCCCAGTTCGGCGCCCAGCTCCTGGATGCTTTCCTGGCCGTTGAGCAGGCGGTGCCGGGCCTCGAGCATGCACCGCTCGGTGATGAGGGTCTGGGGCGTCCGGCCCACCGAGGCCTTGCAGGCGGCGCCGAGGCGCTTGGAGGTGACGCGCAGTTCGTGGGTGTAGAACCGAACCTCCTTCTCCGTGAGGAAGGAGCGGTCCAGCAGGCGCATGAACTCCCGGAAGATCCCCAGGTCCGAGGCCCGCTGGAGGCGGGTCTGGCTGGCGAGGCGGGCGCTTTCGGCCTTGATCAGCTCCAGGAGGGCGGCGAGGAGGTGCCGCAGGACGGGCAGGGCGTGGGGGCCCGGGGCGGTGGAGGTGGCCTGGAGGAGCTGGGAAAGGGAGGTGGCCTGGTCCAGGAGGAGCCCCTGGCCCAGGGGCACGTTGGAATGGTCCAGGAAGGGGGAGAAGGTCAGGTTGGAGTCCAGGGGCAGGAAATCGTCGCTGAAATCGATGCACCAGCCGTGGGCGTTCTTGCGGGGGACGAAGAGGTGCTGCTTGCCCTCGGCCACCAGCATCGCCAGGGGCGAACGCACCTCGTGGGATTCCCCGTCGATGTGATGGACCCCCTCGCCCTCGGTGACCACCAGCACCTGCTGGTAGCCATGCCGGTGCAGGGTGTTGGGGCCATGCTCCCGGATCCGCCGGTGGCTGGCGGGGTTCACTTCAGCGATGGCGAACGGGGTTTCCATGGGGGCTCGGGCCGGGGGGGTGGGGGAATTGTGGACCCTCTTGTCATAAATCATACCTGAAACGCCCCCTGATCCGGTCACAAGGACCGCCGGTCCGGGTTGTGACGCAGTTGCGCCCCCTCCGGGCCGGGGCGCGGCATACTGGATGGGTTGCACGTCTTGCAACGACGCAGGTTCTTCAGGGCGGGGTGAAAGTCCCCACCGGCGGTAGGGTCAGGTCCGAGGACCAACCGAGCCCGCGAGCGCCCGTCAACCACGGGGTCAGCAGATCCGGTCCAAATCCGGAGCCGACGGTGAGAGTCCGGATGAGAGAAGGAGCGATCCATGCCGATGGGCGATGTGGAAGGTGCGGTCCGTGCGTTCCGGGAGGGCAGGGCGGTGGTCCTGGTGGACGATCCGGGCCGGGAGAACGAGGGGGATCTGATCATCCCCGCGGAAAAGATCAACGAAAGAATCATGGCCATGATGATCCGGGAGTGCAGCGGGATCGTCTGCCTGTGCATCGAGGAGGACGTGGCGCGGCGCCTGGACCTGCCCCAGATGGTGGAGGTCAACGAAAGCCGGAACCGCACCGCCTTCACGGTGTCCATCGAGGCACGGGAGGGCGTGACCACGGGCGTGTCCGCCCACGACCGGGTGGTGACCATCCTCACGGCCATCCACCCGGGGGCGGTGCCGGGGGACCTGGCCCGGCCGGGCCACGTGTTCCCCCTGCGGGGGCACCGGGACGGGCTGCGGGGGCGCCAGGGCCACACGGAGGGCTCCATCGCCCTGGCGCGCAGGGCCGGATTCCGGCCCATGGCCGTGCTCTGCGAACTGATGAACCCGGACGGCACCATGATGCGGGGGCCCGAATTGCACCGGTTCGCGGAGCTGCACGGCTTTCCCCTCCTGGCGGTGGAGGATCTCGTGGAGGCCGAGGCCTTGGCGGTTCAGGGCACTTTGAACCCGTAGACATGGCAGTGGTTGCACCAGTTCACCGGCTTCTCGTGCTGCCGGTGGCAGATATTGCACTCCATGGTCGGGCCCCAGTGGGGGGAATCGTGGGGGTTCTCGGGCTTCACGGCGGCCGTCTTCTTCACCAGGTCCTCGGCGGGGCCGTGGCAGCGCAGGCAGACCTGGGCGGGCACGAAGGTCTTCACCTTGGCGGGGCCGTGGCAGTCCACGCAGCTCACCCCCTTGGCCTTGTGCATATCGGCGGCCATGGGGGCGGGGGGCGCGGCGGCGAGGGTGAGGGACATGAGGCCCGCGAGGAGCAGGGGAATCGCATTCGACATGGGGGTAACCCTCTCTTTCAGGCGGATGGGTTGCATGGTCAACTCCACGGCTTCTCGGCACTGGCCTTCCGGCCGGCGATGCGGCCATTGACCACGCAGTCGGCCATGGCCACGCTGCCCAGGCGCACCGCCCCGTGGACGCCGCCGGTGATCTCGCCCGCGGCGTAAAGCCCCTTGATGGGCTTGAGGTCGAAGCCGATGACCTGGGTGTCCACGTTCACCACCAGGCCACCCATGGTGTGGTGCACCCGGGGCCAGAGGCGCATGGCGTAGAAGGGGGCGGCGGCGGTGGTCCGGGAATCTGGGAAGAGCTTGCAGTCGAAGTCCTCGTCCTTGCCCTTTTCCACGAAGCCGTTCCAGCGGGCCACCTGGTCCAGGAAGGGCTGGACCGGCACGCCGTAGGCGGCCGCCAGGGCCTCGAGGGTGTCGAATTTCTTCACGACGCCCACTTCCATGGCCTTGCCCAGCACCTTGGGCACCACCTGCTTGCCGATGGCGTAGCTGTCGCCCAGGATGATGACCGGGTGGCCGATGGCGATGATGGCGTCGGCCCGCTCCTTGCGGTTGCCGGTCTCCTTGAAGAAGCGCTTGCCGGTGGCCGGGTCCACCATGAGGCCGTAGCCCACGATGCGCTCGCACACCTGGGGGCCGTGGCCGAAGCCCGGTTCGTCCGGGCTGGTCCAGGGACCCAGCTGGATCCAGTCCATCTGCACATCCATGGCGCCGGCGCTGCAGGCGGCCAGGATGGCCTCGCCGGTGGCGCCGGGGTGGTTGGTGGATTCGAATTTCGGCGTGAGGCGGGGGTCATGGATCTGGCGCAGGGCGATGTCCTGGGAGAAACCGCCCGCCGCCAGGACCACGGCCCGGCGGGCCTTGATGAAGCCCGGGGTGCCCGAGGCGTCGTCTGGCCACTTGAAGTTCCTGCGCACCTCCAGCCCCACGATGCGGCCCTTGCCGCCGGTGATGAGCCGGATCATCTTGGTGCGGAGCAGCACCTCCACCCCCAGGGCCTTGGCCTTGGCCAGGAGCGGGTTCACGAGCCCGGATCCCGACTGGTTGTAGGTCTGCACCGAGCGCTTCACGGAGTGGCCCCCGTGGAAATTGAGGCGGTTGAATTTGGCGCCGATGAAGGTGCGGCACCATTCCAGGGCCTCGTTGGAGTGCTCGGCCACCATGCGGGCCAGGTCCGGGTGGTTCAGGTACGAGCCGGCCCGGAGCATGTCCTTGAGCATCAGCTCGGGGGAATCCTGGACCCCGGCCTCCTTCTGGAAGCTGTTCCCGGCGGCGGCGAAATCGCCGCCGTTGATGATGGAATTGCCGCCGTGCAGGGGCATCTTGTCGATGACCAGGACGGTGGCCCCCGCCAGGCGGGCCTCGATGGCGGCGGTGAGGCCGGCGAAGCCGGTGCCCACCACCACCACGTCGAAGCTCGCATCCCAGGTGCGGGGGAGGGGGCTGGGCGCCGCCGGTTCCTTGGCCCCCATGGGGAGGGCGCCGAGGACCACGCCGCCGAGCAGGGCCGCGCCGCCGGTGCTCATGAACCCGCGCCGGCTCATTTCCTTCGGTTCATTGCTCATGTCGCGTCTCCTTTGCCGGTGGGTTCAGAAGGTGTAGAGGATGCCCAGGCCGAACCCGGTGGTGGAGGCGCCGGGGGCGACCTTGCCAACGGGCGGGAACAGGGCGTAGCTGGCGGAGCGGTCGTTGTTCATGCCGAAGACCGAGGCATACAGATCCGCGGTTTTGGCGAGGGCGTAGACGTAGCCGACGCTCCACTGGGCGCCGCCCAGGCCGTTGGTGGTGGCCGGGCCGCCGCCCACCACGGTGGCGCTGCCGGCGTTGCCCTTGCCGTAGGCCCCGAAGACCTGGTGGACCCCCCAGCGCTGCTGCGCCAGCAGGTAGAACGCATCCCGCTGGTAGTGGTTGACCTTGCCCACCACGGAATCGTCCGTGTCGTAGGCCAGCCGTTCCACGATGGCGGAAAGCTTGGTCCCCGTGGAGAAGGCGTAGGAGGCCACCAGTTCGTGGCCGGTGTCCCGGGAGGAGGTGTTGGTGGCCGTGGCGCCGGCGGAGCCGCCCAGCTGGGCCAGGCCGAAGTAGTCGTTGTGGCGCTCGAACCCGTAGCTCACGGAAAGGGCGCCCGCCTTGTAGCTCAGGAGGAGGGACCACAGATCGGGGCTCACGGAAGGCACCGTGGCCGTGGCGGTGGTCTTGCCTTCATTGAGGGAATAGGCCACCCGGCCCGAGAAGCCGTTCACCACGGGGCTCCAGTACTGCACGCTGTTGCCCTGCCGGCGGTTGAAGGCCGCGTCCGCGGCGGCGTTCACCCGGCCGCTCTGCGTGGTGGTGCCGGGGACCCCGAAGCCCGGATTGGCCGTGAGGGCGTTATCGAAGGGGTTCAGGCCCCGGAGCGCCCCCACGAAGAGCAGGGGGTACTTGTAGGGCGTGTCCCAGTTCCCGTAGAAGACGCGGCCCCAGCTCCCCTCCAGGCCCAGGGCGCTGTTGCGGCTGGTGAGGCTGTTGGGCGGGTCCCCGTCGGGGCTGACGGCACTTTCGATCTGCCAGACCACCTTCAGGTTCTCGCTCACCCGGAAGCTGCCCCGGAAGCCCAGGTTCGAGGTGCCCGAGGTCATGCGGTTGCGGGCCGGCACATTGCCCAGGTCGCCCATGTAGGCCGACGCCGCCACCTGGGTGGCGCCCCCGTTGGCGGGGGAGAGGCCCGGCGCCGTGGCGCCGTGGGTCTTGATGTTGTCCACGAAGGGAAGGAAGGTGCCGTAGATCTGCACCTCGCTCACCTGGGCGGACAGGCCTGAGGGCACGGCTGCCGCCAGGGTGACCAGAAGGTATTTCGCGTTCACGCTGCACCTCCATGGAATAGGGTTTGGCTGTGAAAAGCGATGGGGCGGCCGCCGGTCAGAGATTGAAGTTGGACACCACCTTCTTCAGGCCGTGGGAAACCTTGGCCAGCTCCTCCGCGGTGTGGGAAATCTCGTCCACGGTCGCCGACAGTTCGTGGGTGGAGGCCGCGTTCTGGGCCAACCGGTCATTGGTGTGGCCCATCATGCGCGTCACGTCCCGGGTGACCGCCGCCTGTTTCTCGCTCAGCCCGCCCACCTCCTGGATGCTGGTGGCGATGGTGGTGATGCGGGTGCTGATGGCCTCGAGGTTCCGGAGGGTGGCCTGGACGCCCGAGACGCCCGCCCCCACGGTCTCCTGGGCCTTCTGGATCAGTTCCTCGATCTCGAGGGCGCTGGTGCGGCTGCGCTCGGCCAGTTTGCGCACCTCCTCGGCGACGACGGCGAAGCCCTTGCCCTGGGCGCCGGCCTTGGCGGCCTCGATGGCGGCGTTCAGCGAAAGCAGGTTGGTCTGGCGGGCGATGTCCTGGATCACCTGCACCGCCTTGACGATGCTGGAGGTCACGTCCTGGATCTCCGACATGCCCGTGGCGGCGCTCTTGCCCGCCTCGGCGCCCTGGGCGGCCTCCCGCACGGCCTGACCCGCCTGGGTGCCGGTGGCCTGGGTGCGCTCGGCCATGGCGTCCACGTTGCCGGCCACCTGATCCATGGCCTTGGACACGCCTTCCCCGGCCTCCTTGAGGGCCTCGCTCACCTGGGCGATATTGGAAACCGTGGTGGCCATCTCCACCGAGGAGGCCGCCAGTTCCATGCTGCCCGAGGCAACCCGCTCGGCGAAGTGGTCCACCTCCTGCACGATGGTCTTCATGCGGCCGTTGTATTCGTTGAATGCTTCCGCCGCCTGGGCGATCTCGTCCTGGCTGCTCACTTCGATGCGCCGGCTGAGGTCCCCCTGCTGGAGGCCGGTGACCAGCTGGGCCAGGGGCCGGGTGATCCTCCGGGCGGAACGCACGGCGACGTAGCCCACCAGCAGCGACACCAGCAGGGAGATGCCCACCAGGGCGAAGCTCACGGCCCGCATTTCCACCGCCACGTCGTCCACGTAGAGGGAGGTGGCGATGACCCAGCCCCAGGGCGCGAAGCGGCGCACGAAGCCGGTCTTGGGGAAGGTGCCGGTCTGGCCGGGCTTGGCGAATTCGTACTCCACGTACCCGCCCGCGGGATCCTCCGCGGCCTTCTCGAAGGCCGCCGCCAGCTTGGTGGTGCCGAGGGCCTCGGGGGATTTGCCGTTGAAGTCGGGCCGCAGGGGGTGCATGACCATGACGCCCCCCGGTCCCTGGATGAGGAAGTAGTTGGTCTGGTCATAGCGCATGGCGGAGACCATCTCCTTCACCTTCTCCTGGGCGGTTTCCCGGGTCATGCGCCCCGCGGCCACGTCCTGGTCGAACCGGGTGGCCACGGTCATCACCAGGTCCACCATCTGGCGGATGGCCGTCCTGCGCCCATCCAGGATCGCCCCCCGGATCCGCGGCACCACGTAGCCCCCCAGAAGCACCAGGAAGAGGACCACCGGCAGCAGCGTGAGCGCGACGATCTTGCCTGACAAGGAATGGATGAACTCCGCAAACCGGCTAGGCTTCGCCACGTCCCCTCCCCGCGAGAACCCTGATTGGGTATCCAGATGCCGACTGCTAATCGGCAGAACCGGTTATGAACATTACAAATGGATTCGAATTTCCGGGAACCGGGCTTCCGGGCCCCGCAGCGCGGGATGGCCCCGGGCGACCGGGCCCGTCCCCGAGTCCGAAATTCTTGATTTGAATAAACTTCACATTTTTAGGATTTCCCTACCCGTTAGGATGGAATCCGGATCCGGCACCTCCAGGGGCCTGGCTGGGTAATCGCACGTGTTCCAGATGTTCGCCCTGTTTCGTCATCGCCGGACAAGCCGGCGATGACGGCTGCAGGTTGGACATTCGGGCGGTGACCCGTATTCCCTGCCGGTGGCCGCAGGTCCTTTCGTCCAAATTCCCGAGGAAGGGTGCGGCCCATGGGGTTCCGATCCCTTGCGCCGACCCACCGGTACCGTCGGCTTCCGGTCCTCGCTGCGCTGCGGGCCGGGTCCTCCGGTTGCCGTAGCTCGGTTTCGGAGTAGGGGGGGTGTCTGGAACGAGGGCCGCCCTTTCCATCGCCTGGGATGACCTGCGGGGAGTGAGGAAATCCGTCCCCAATCCCTGTTTTGTCATTGCTGTATTGACATACTCGATTAAAGACCTGCCCTTACACCGGGAGGTCCATCCTGTCCCCATCTTCCATCCGAGCGTCCAGGGCGGAGCTGTCGCTGGGCTCCCGTCCCCCACGGCTCCAAGGCCGAGCTACGGCAACCGGAGGACCCGGCCCGCAGCGCAGCGAGGACCGGAAGCCGACGGTACCGGTGGGTCGGCGCAAAGGATCGGAACCTCATGGGCCGGGCCCTTTTCCGGGGGCCTGGACGAACCGGGCGCGGCCACCGGCAGGGAAGGCTTGTCAGCGTCGAAATGTCCAACCTGCAGTCGCCATCGCCGGACAAACCGGCGATGACGGGATGGGGGGAGGGACGTTGGGGCCCTGCTACGCCCATTCGCTTCCCGCAAGGCTGGGCTCAGGCGGGTGGGGGATTACCTATTAAGATGATTCCTGGAACCCTTCTCCGGTGCTGTCGCGCGGGTCCCCCGGGGGGCCTTCGATATTCCAAGGATTGTCATGAAATTCGATGTTCCAACCCTGGTCTTCATCCTGAGTCTGGTGGGGGTCACGCAGGTGGTGGCCCTGTTCATCCAGTACCGGGTCAACGGCACCTACCGGGGCATCGGATGGTGGCTCCTGGGGTCCCTGGCCATGTCCCTGGGGTTCGTGACCCTTTCCCTCGCGGTGGTGGACGCGGTGGCCTGGGTGTCGGTGATCAGCATCCCCACGCTCATCCTGGGACGGGCCTGCCTGTTCGTGGGGACGAGCCGCTATCTGGGCGAAAGGCTCCCCAAGGCCTTTGTCTATGGCTCGGTCCTTTCCTTTGCGGCGGCCTATTATTTCTTCCTGTTCGTGCGCGAGGATATTGCCTGGCGGACCATCGTCGGGTCCGGCGGAATCGCGCTGTTTTCCCTTTTGAACGCCCGGATCCTTTTCCGCAGTTGCAAGGGGCGCTATGGGACCGTCTCCGCCTTCACGGGAGGGCTCTTCCTGTTCGCCGGGCTGCAATTGATCTTCGTGATCCTGTACACCCTCGTTTCGGGGCCCATGCGCTCGTACCTGGACTATGCGCTGCCCCAGGTGATGATCTTCATCGTCCCTTCCATCACGAGCATCCTCTGGACCTTCGGGTTCATCCTGATGGTCAACCAGCGCCTGGTCTCGGACAACCAGGCGGAGCAGGAGAACCTCCGGCTCATGTTCAACGCCCGGCCGGACGCGGCCCTCCTCATCCGGCTGGAGGATGGGGTGCTGGTGGACGTGAACCAGGGGTACCTGCAGATGACGGGCTTCACCCGGGAGGAGATCCTGGGGCGTTCGGCCCAGGAGGTGTGCGGCTGGACCCATCCCGAGGACCACCGGGCCTTCCTGGCCGCCATGAAGGACCGCGGCGAATGCGAGAACCTGGAGTTCGAATCCCGGCACCGGGACGGCACGGGGTTCATCGGCATGGTCTCGGCGCGGATCCTCAACCTCCATGACGCCCCGCACATCCTCAGCGTCACCCGCGACATCACGGAGCGGCGCAGGGCGGAGCGGGAGCGGGCGGAGCTGGACGCCACGAACCAGCGGCTGCAGAAGGCGGAAAGCCTGGGCCGCATGGCGGGGGCCATCGCCCACCACTTCAACAACCAGCTGCAGACGGTCCTCACCAACCTGGAGATCCTGGGGCATGCCGGAGGGGGAACGGACCACGCCCGCGTCCTGGCCCGGGTGAAACAGGCCACGGACCGGGCGGCAGAGATGAGCGGCCTGATGCTGGTGTACCTGGGGCAGACGACCCAGGAGAAGGCGCCCCTGGACCTTTCGGAGCTGTGCCGGGGTGCTCTCGCCGCCTTCCGGGACGGCCTTCCCGCCACCCTGGGCGTGACGGAGGATCTCCCCCGGCCGGGGCCGACGGTCCTGGCCAATGGACCCCAGCTCCGGCAGGCCCTGGCCAATCTCCTGCGCAACGCCCTGGAGGCCCTGGATGCGGGCCGGGGCACCCTCCAGGTCCGGATCCGCCAGGTCCCGGCCGGCGACCTTCCCGCCGGGCACCGGTTCCCCATCAACTGGCAACCCCAGGCCCGGGAGTACGCCTGCCTGGAGGTGTCGGACGACGGGACCGGAATCCAGGACGGGGATATCGAAAAGCTGTTCGATCCCTTCTACACCACCAAGTTCACGGGCCGGGGCCTCGGGCTGCCGGTGGTGCTGGGCATCGCCCAGGCCCACGGCGGCGCGGTGTCGCTCTCGACCCGGGCCGGGGCGGGCAGTTCCTTCCGCATCCTCCTTCCCCTGGAACATTAGTGGGGTAATGAATCGATCCCGGTTCCGCTGAGGGGAAGGGTCCTGGGCGCAGGGAGGTTATCCGCCTTCACGTTCAGGACCGCGGCATAGCTTTGGGCGGCCGGGGGGGTGAAGGCCAGGTCCACCGTCCAGGTCTCCCCGGGCGCCAGATCCCCGCCGGGCTTTCCGGGTTTCCCGGCCAGGGAGAAGGGGGTCGTCTCGGGGCCGGGACCGGTGATTTCCAGGCGGGGCGACCGGAGCGGCGCGGTTCCGGCATTGCAGAGCTCGAGGGTCTGGCGGACGGGAGTTCCCACCGGGTTGGACGGGAAGGCAAGGCGCTGGACGGCCTGCCCATTCTGGCGGAAGACCAGGTCGGGAAGGGGGTCGGAGGGCGTGGAGGGCTTCAGGACCAGGTCCGTGACCCGCTTGATCAGGTCGCGGAAGGTGGCTTCCCGGTACCCCACGAGGAAGGCGACGATGTAGTACATGTTGAAATCCAGCGCGGTGGTGGACTGGTCCGGATCCAGGAACTTGGGCTGCGTGCCCGAGGCGCTGATGATGAAGAGGTAGAGGAAGAACGAGACGGTTCCCAGCACCGCGCCGAAAAGGGGCCGGCCGATGTGCCAGTAGTTGAAACGGGAATCCCATTGGCCGTTCTTCAGGAACACGCCCTCCAGGCTGATCACCACCGCCCCCAGGGACCCGAACCACGGCACCGCCACGGGCAGTACGCCCCGGATCAGGAAGGGGCTGGGGTCCCGGTAGAGGTGGGCATAGGCCGCGGCGCCCAGCAGCAGCAGGACCAGGTAGCCCATGCCGAGCCAGAAGAAGAAGGAGGGCCCGAGCGTGAGGATCCGGGGCGGGGAGGTGGAACGGGCCGCCCGGCACAACAGCACCGCGAGTACCACGGCGAGCACGGCGATCACGATCACGTAGCGGACCATGGCAGGGCCTCCTTCGGGATTCGGGAACGGAGGGAACTATAGTCCATAACCCCCGAATAGCAATTGCTAGTTCGAAGGTACGCATAAAAATGGTTAAACATGTAATTCGGGCCGGCGCGACCCGTTCAGGGGCCGAAAACGCCCGTTCATGGAAATTTCGGGGGGTGGGAGGGGGTGGGGGAGTACCCTCCGGCGTTCGAAGGGGCCGGATTCCGGCCCGGCCGGATAGCGCCTCCAGGGTCAGGGTGGACGCGCATCCGGGAACCTGCGGGATAAGAAGGAGGCTTTCACCCTTTGGCCACACCTGACGCCGAGGCCGCCAAACGAAGAATTTGGCGCATTGTGTCGTCATTTTATTTTCAGGTCAAATATTAAAAGTCATAAAATATTGACAATTGGACTATCAACAATATATTTCAGATGCTCTAGAAAGCATGGAAAGATAACTAAAATCGTAATTGTTATTCCCTGGGATCCATGGCTGGAACGCCCGTGGATGGGGATAGGGAGGCGGCCGATGCTACGGTCCTTCAACCCGCCGTTCATGGAAAAATCCAACCCCAGGAAAGGTTCCCAGGGAGTGCCCGTGGCCTACCCGCCCCCTTTCCGGCGTTTGCGGGGCTATGCCTTCGATCCGAGCCTCTCGCTTCACCTGGAAACCGCCTCCATCAATCACGCGGTCTTCGAGATTCCGTGGGAGGTGGGCCTGGAGCCGGGGCCCACGGGGGAGTACGTGCGGGTCCTGGACGTGGACGCGGCCAGCCAGTGCTGGTACGAACCCGTGGACCTCAATGAACTGGAAATCGCCGCCCAGAACGGGCTCCCGCCCTCGGAGGGGAATCCCCAGTTCCATCAGCAGATGGTCTATGCGGCGGCGGTGAACACCATCTGCAACTTCGAGCAGGCGCTGGGGCGCCCGGTGTTCTGGGCGCCCCTGTACGACGACACGCGGCCGCCGGGCAAGAAGGAGGTCTTCATCCAGCACCTTCGCCTCTATCCCCACGCCATCCGGGCGGCCAACGCGTACTACAGTCCGGCCAAGCGGGCCATTCTCTTCGGGTACTTCCCGGGGCCGTCGGGGATGGTGTTCTCGTGCCTTTCCAGCGATATCATCGCCCACGAAACGACCCACGCCCTCCTGGACGGGCTGCACCGGCGGTACCTGGAGGACACCAACGAGGACGTCCTGGCCTTCCATGAAGGCTTCGCGGACCTGGTGGCCCTCTTCCAGCATTTCACCTTCCCGGAGGTGCTCCGCCACCAGATCCGCAAGACCCGGGGGGACCTGGCGCTGCCCTCCCTCCTGGGGGAGCTGGCCCGGGAGTTCGGCGAAGCCACGGGCGGGTACGGCGCCCTGAGGAGCGCCATCGGGACCTGGGACGAGAAGGGCGCCTGGAGGCCCATCGAGCCGGACCCGGAGCGGCTCCGGACGGTCCAGGAACCCCACGACCGGGGGGCCGTCCTCGTGGCGGCGGTGTTCGGCGCCTTCCTGGCGGTGAACAAGGCCCGGTGCGAGGATCTGCTGCGCCTGGCCACGGGCGGCACCGGCGTGCTCCCCGCCGGGGCCATCGGGGGGGACCTGGTGGATCGTCTCGCCGTGGAGACCAACAAGACCGCGGGGACCTTCCTGACGGTCTGCATCCGGGCCCTGGACTACACCCCCTGGACCGACCTGACCTTCGGGGACTACCTGCGGGCCCTGATCACGGCGGACCACGACATGGTCCCCGACGACCGCATCGGCCTGCGGGTGGCGCTCATCGAGTCCTTCCGGCGCTGGGGCATCGTCCCCGCGGGCCTCAAAGTGCTCTCGGAGGAGCAGCTGCGCTGGCCCTACGCGGCCCAGGACCTGGATCCGCGCGAACGGAAGGTGCTGACCAAGGCGGCCTCCGCCCTCCGTTCCAGGATCACGGAGACGCTCTTCCTCCAGGACCGGGAGGCGCTTTTCGAGAAGCTCCGGGAGGCCCGGCGGTTCACCCACGAGTACCTCCGTTCCGCCCTGGCCGCGGACGCCGACCCCGTCACCCGTTCCGCCTTCGAGCGCACCACGGGGCTGAGCCTGGACCCGGGGCTTCCGGGGATCTTCCTGAACGAACGCCAGGAAGTGGCCTTCGAGGTCCACGCGCTGTACCCCGCGCTCCGGGTGAGCCCCTCCGGGACCACGCTGAAGCAGCTGGTGGTCACCGTCGCCCAGCGGCGGAGGCTGCCCGTGGACCCGGAGGATCCGGACCGGGGCACCTTCGATTTCCGCGGCGGGGCCACCCTCATCTTCGACCTGGAAGGGAAGGAACCCCGGCTGCGCTACACCATCCCGCGCCCCATCGACAGCGGGGAGCGCCTCGCCGCGATCCGGGCCTACTTCAGGCGCAGGGGCCTGGAGGGCGTGGGGCTGCGGGCCACCTATTTCGGAGCGCCCCCGCCGGGCGGAATGGACCTCGAGGACGAATGCTTCGGCCTCCTTCACGGGGAGAGGTGACGCCATGACCGCTGCGCACGGATCGGGAACCAAGGGCGGCAAGGACGTGACGATCCGCATGTACCGGCACGGCCTGGGGGACTGCTTCCTGCTGGGCCTGCCCAGGGCCCAGGGGGGCGGGTTCCACGTGCTCATCGACTGCGGGCTGATCTCCGGCGTCGCGGGCGCCCGGGAGACGATGCGCGAGGTGGTGGGCTCCATCCGCGAAGCCTGCGGGGACCACCTGGACCTGGCCGTCATCACCCACGCCCACTGGGACCACGTCTCCGCCTTCTCCCGGGAGCAGGCCCAGGACCTCTTTGAGGACGGCATGGCCATCGACGAGGTGTGGTACGCCTGGACCGAGGATCCCACCGACAAGCTCGGCCAGAAGCTGCGCCGGGAGCGCGGGGCCAAGCTCGCCGCCCTGGCCAAGGCCTCCCCGGCCCTGGCGAAGCTGGGCGAGGCGGGCTCGGCCCGGATGCTGGAGCGGCGCGCCCGGGTGGACAATCTCCTGCAGTTCTACGGCCTGGAGGGAGCCGCGAGCCTGGGGGCGGCCTCCGCGGATGCCGGCAGGACCGCCGCGGCCTTCGAATACCTCGCCCGGCGCCACGGGGTGCGCACCCGCTACCTGGCTCCCGGGGACCCGCCCCGGGCCCTGCCCGGCGTGGAGGGGGTCCGGGTCTACGCGGTGGGCCCCCCCCGGAACGAGGCCCTGCTCAAGCGCAGCGACCCGACCCGGAAGGGCAGGGAGGTCTACGAATTCGTCTCGGATGAGGCCCAGGGGGAATGCCTTGGGGCGGCCTTCGACCGGGTCACCGGCCCCACGGCCGACGATTCCGACTGCCCCTTCGAGGCCTCCTTCTGCCGGGGCCCCGGCCGCCGCGCACCCTCGGCCCAGCTGGCCCGGCTCATCCAGGAGGTGTACGACGCCAAGGACATGGCCTGGCGCCGGGTGGACGACGACTGGACCGCGGCGGCCGAGACCCTGGCCCTGAACCTGGACAGCCACACCAACAACACCAGCCTCGTGCTGGCCTTCGAACTCACCGGGAGCGGCGGCGTGCTGCTCTTCGCGGCGGACGCCCAGGTGGGAAACTGGTTGTCCTGGCAGGACGTGACCTGGGAGGTCCCGGAGGCCGGCGGAACCCGCAGCCGGGTCACCGGCGCGGACCTGCTCCGGCGGACGGTGTTCTACAAGGTGGGTCACCACGGAAGCCACAACGCGACCCTGCGGGAGCTGGGCCTGGAACAGATGGCCAGCGAGGACCTGGTCGCCGCCGTCCCGGTCTCCGTCGCCCAGGCAAAAGCCAAGCGTTGGACCCAGATGCCCTTCAAGCCGCTGATGGAGCGCCTCGCCCAGAAGACCGGGGGCCGGGTGCTGGTCAGCGATGTGCAGGCGGCGGCGCCCACCCTCCGGACCCTCGGAGCGCTGAACAAGGCGCAGCGCGCCGGCTTCCTCAAGGCCTTGAAGGAGGAGCCCCTCTACTACGAACTTTCGATCCCTTTGGCGTAGGCTGGACCCCGCGCGGTCCGCGCCCGCCCCCTGCTGGAGACGACCCCATGGCGGATGCATTCCTCGACCCGGCGGGCACCCGGGACCTGATCGTGGGCACCTGGGCCGAGATCGTGCCCCTCTCCCCTTCCGAACGGGGGGACAAGGAACGGGAGATCGGCCGGCTCCTGGAGCGCGCCGCCGGGCAGTTCCCGCCGCCCTTCGGCTCGCCCAGCGAGGAGGTGGACCGGATGCTGGCGCTGACCGGTCGGCTCACCCAGTCCGGTCTCCTGGAACTGGGGTCGGCGAACCTGTGGCCGGATACGCCGGGCCTGCTGTTCCGGGGGATCCTGGAGGAGGGCGTCCTGCGGGCCCTGGGGGACCTGGATGGCCTGGATTCCCCCTCGTCCCGGGCGGCCGCCCTGGAGGGCCTGCTGCCGGTTCCCCGGACCCACCTGGCCATCGCCCAGTTCCGGGGGACGGGGAGCCTGGACCGGGACCAGGTGGAGAGCCAGGCCAGTGACATGCTCCGGTTCGCGGGCAAGGCCTGGGGGTGGTCCCGGGACAACGGCCCGGAGATCTTCCCCCTGCTCCTGGGCGTCACGGGGGCCCTGGTGGCCGCCCTGCTGCGCCAGCCCCACCGGACCCCCAGCACGGCCGGCGAAGTGCTGTGGGCCCTGGATACCGTCCATTACGCCGTGGACCGCTGCGCGGACGAGCATCGGCTGGCCACGGGGGGAATCGCGGGACTGGAGGCCAAGGTCCGGCGCGCCGCCCAGGCGACCCTGGCCGCCCTTTCGGCCCCGGACCACGCGCCCTACGACCGCAACGAAATCGCCACCCGGTTCGCGCGGAATTGGGCATAATCGGCCGTTCTCCCCGGCCCCGCCACGGTCCCCGGATGGGTAAAGACCGCCCGGGACCTTTGGTATGCAACATTCAACCCTTTCCCTTCGACGTTCAGCCATGCAAAGGGTTGTTTGGCCTTGGCTTTGCTTATTTATGGGCTCCAGGAATACCCCTTTTTCCCCAGGGAATCATGAAAATGCCAGTATCGCCGTGGATGGGCAGCAGCTTCACCTTTTTCGGACCCGGTCCGGGGGGAGGCCGATTCTGCCGTCCCGGCCGGGGTCCGCTGGCCGCGCCCAGGCACGGGGTGGCTGGATGAGGTCGGTGCGGATGCTGGTGGTGGTGGTCGAGGATGAGGGGCTGGGCGACGAGGGCCTCGTGCGGCCCCTGGAAAGGGCCGGTTGCGTGGTGGTGAACACCTTTTGCGGGGGGGCCGCGGCGGTGGAGTGGCTGAGCCGGCCCCGGGAGGTGGACGCGGTCTTCCTGGACGCCAACCTGGCGGACCTGGGGGGCCTGAAGGTGGCGAAGGCCCTGGGTTCCCGGTGGCCCCTGGTGGTCACCACCTCCAACCCCGCCCATGCCGCGGACGCCTTCGAATGGGATGCGGTGGACTACCTGCCCAAGCCGGTGACGGCCATGCGGCTTGAGCGCGCCCTCAGGCGCATCGAGAAGGAGGGGCCCAAGGTTCCCAGCTGGCTGCCGGCGTCGCCCGGGCGGCCCCGGTACCCCGTGCAGGCCGGGCAGGGCCTCCTGTTCGTGGACCTGGAAAAGACCACCTATTTCGAAGTGGAGAACGAAGTGGTGTGGGCCCATGCCGGAAGGCGCCTGCGCACCCAATGGAAGACCCTGGGCGACGTGGAACGGGCCTTCCCCGGCTGGGGGCTGCTGCGCATCCACCGGCACCTGCTGGTGCGCCTGGAGGCGGTGCTCGGCCTCAAATCCACCCAGGGCGGAAGGGTGCTGGTGCGCCTGGCTGGAGGGGAGGAACTGGAGGCCAGCCGCGGGGGGGCGCCCCGGTTGCGGGAGCACTTCCGGTTGCGGGGCCCGGGTGCCGCCCGGGCCGTCATCTGACCTCCGGCGCGGGCCTTCGGGGGGGTATACTGCCGCCATCGCACGCCCTGTCAGGCCCCCGCCGGTCCCGCCCCGACCCCGGTCCGTCGGGTTTTTTGGGGGCCTGGTCCGATCCCGGGGCCGGCCTGGCCGGGGCAGGGGGATCCTTGCTGGAACCGTGCGTTCATTCCCAAGGAGTTTCCATGACCTTCCGCCGCAGCCGCCTCATGCCCTTTCTGCTTCTGGGCCTCAGCCTCGCCGGGCAGCGGCCCGTGCAGTTCGGGGGGGCCCTTTCCCTGGACGTGCCCCTGGAGGGCCTGAAAACCGACCTCAACGACAAGGTGGGGCTGGGCACCAGCTTCCAGGTCACCTTCGGGGGCGGGGAGCGCCTTGCGGTGAGGCCCCGCCTGGATCTGGAGATCTTCCGCGTGGCCTCGTACCACCGGTTCCATTCGGATTACCGGGAGGCCCGCACCTTCTTCTCGGCGGGGCTCGGGGCGGACCTGCTCTACGCCTTCGGCGCCGATGCGCGCAAGGGGCTCTACGGGCTGGCGGGGGCCGGCGTGCTGCAGTGGTTCCAGTACTTCGAGAATTCCTACCGCTGGGATGCGTACGGCTCGGAAAGCCGCCGCTCCCACACCCGGGAGAACCGGGTCAGCCCCTGGGTGGCCCTGGGGCTGGGGTACCAGATCACCCGCAACGTGGGCGTGGAAACCCGGGCCGTGCTCTCCCAGTACGACGGCCCCACCGCCGGGGGGCTCGCCTCCTTCTCCTGGGAGACCCCCACGGAGGTGCGCAGGGCCCTCATCGCCCAGGTGGCGGTGACGGGGCGGTGGTGAGCTCCGTGCACTGGAATCCGGGGATCCGCCCCTTTCCGGGCGGGTTCCTGCGCTGGGTTTCCCGGGCGATCCTGCTGGGGGGCCTGCCCAGCGCCCTGGCCCAGGCGCTCCTGACGGGGCCTTCGCCCACCTACATGGCGATCAGCTTCGGGGTGGGCGCGGTCTGCGCGGTGGTGCTCTGGGGGAGCTACGAGCTGCTGAGCCCCTGGATCCAGGCCCACCCGCCGGACCTGGACCCGGGCTGGGCGGCCATCCTGTCGCTTTGTAAGTGGATGCTGGTCTACGCGGTCCTGGTGGCCATCCTGCTCGTGACGTCCTACCGCGTCCTGCATCTGCCCTTGTCGGCCTTCTTCGTGGTGGTGATGGGGCTCCTGCTCTCCAGCCTGGTGGTCAGCGTGCGCAGCACCACGGCCCAGGTGGCCCTGGCCCGGACCCTGGAACAGTCCCGCGCCCGGGCCAACCTGGTGGCGCTCAAATCCCAGCTCAGCCCCCACACCCTCTTCAACGCCCTCAACGCCGCGGCTTCCCTGGTGTCGAAATCCCCCCGGGATGCCGAACGCGCCATCGAGCATCTCTCCCTCCTGCTGCGGCGGATCCTCGAAGCCCTGGAGCGGGAGACCTGGACGCTGGGCGAGGAGGTGGACCTGATCCGCCACCTGCTGGAGCTGGAAAAGATCCGGTTCGGGGCCCGGCTGAGTTTCAGCCTCGGCCTGCCGGAAGCCTGCCGGGAGCAGCCCATTCCGCCCCTGCTGCTCCTGCCCCTGGTGGAGAACAGCCTCAAGCATGGTTTCCGCAGGAAGGTGGGCCCCTGCAGCCTCCACCTGGCCGTGGAGCCGACCCTGATCCGCCTGGTGGATGACGGCGTGGGGCGCCAGCCCGGGGCCCCGGAGGGCATCGGGCTGCGCACCGTGCGCCAGCGCCTGGAAGCCATCGGCGGCCGGCTACAATGGCCGGAGGTGGATTCCGGTTGCACCGTGGAGTTGAGCCTGTGCCCCTGAACTATGCCCTGATCGAGGATGAACCCCTGGCCCGTTCCCGCATGGGGGCCATGCTGGAGCAGCTCCGGCCGGGCAGCGTCTGCCTCGGGGAGGCCGAGGACGGCCTTTCGGGCCTGGACCTGCTGCGGCGGATCCGCCCCGACGTGCTCTTCCTGGACATCGAATTCCCGCCCGCGGGCGCCTTCGGGCTGCTGAGGGCCGCCCGGGCCGAGAACCTGCGGCTCCCGCCCATCGTCTTCGTCACGGCCTACGGCGACCACGCCATCGAGGCCTTCCGGTGGGAGGCCTGGGACTACCTCATGAAGCCCCTGGTGGCCGACCGGCTCGACGAAACCCTGAGGCGCGTGGAAGGGCGCCTCCTGGCCCAGCCCGACGTGGGTTCCCTCCTCCAGGCCCTGGAGGCCGCGCGCAGGCACGAGGCCCCGGAGCGGTTCATGGTCACCCGGAAGGGCCGCCTGCGGGTCCTGGCCTGGGGCGACGTCACCCACCTTTCCACGGAGAACCGCCTCCTGTTCGCCCACACCGCCGAGGGGCGCTTCCCCCTGGACCGCACCCTGGATGAACTGGAGGGCCTGCTCTCCCCCGCCTTCTTCCGCTGCCACCGCGGGGCCATGGTGGCCCTGGCCGCGGTGCGGGAAGTGAAGGTGGAGGACGGGGGGAGCGGGGAGCTCACCACCACCGGAGGCGATCGCCTGCCCGTGAGCCGCGAACGCATGCCGGCCCTGAGGCGGTGCCTGAACGGCTGAGCGGAATCAGACCCGGAACCCGTGCACCAGGTCCCGCAGCTTGGTGGACAGGGAGGCGAGGTCGTCGATGGTGCGCTTGGTCTCGGTGATGCTGGCGGCCAGCTGGTTGGCGGCGGAGGCGTTGCGTTCGGTGAGGCTGGCCGTCATGCTCACGGCCTTGTTCACGTCCTCGCTGGCCTTGGCCTGCTCCTCGATGGCCAGGGTGATGGCCACCACGCCGGAGGCGCGCTCCCGGGCATTGTCGCGGATGGCTTCCAGACTCTGCACCACCTTCTCCACGGAAGCGGCGCCCTCGCGCACCCACTGGCCGCTCTCATCGATGAGGGCGGCGATCTCCTTGGCGGCGGCCCCGCTGCGCTCGGCGAGCTTCCGGATCTCCTCGGCCACCACGGCGAAGCCCTTGCCCTGCTGCCCGGCCTTGGCGGCCTCGATGGCGGCATTGAGGGAGAGCAGGTTCGTCTGCCGGGCGATATCCGCGATGACGGTGGTGATGCGGCTGACGCTCTCGGAACTCTGGCGGATGCCGTCCATGGTCCGGGTGGTGTCGGCGGCCAGGACGATGGCGCCTTCGGTCACCTTGTGGGAATCCGCCGCCAGCGCCTGGGCCGTGGCCAGGCGGTCCGACACCGCCCGGATGGAGGCCGTGACCTCCTCCAGGGCCGAGGCCGAGGACAGCATGGCCTCCCGCTGCTGGTCCGAACTCCGGCTCAGGTCCAGGGTGGTGTCGTTGAGTTCCCCCGCGGCGGCGGAGAGCTCGGTGGTGCCCGAGGCCGACTGGGTGGAGACGTCCATGATGCCCTGGATCATGACCCGGAGATCCTTCTCCATGTGGCCCATGGCCCCCAGGAGGCTGTCGGCGCTTCCCGAATGCCGGATGTTGATGCGGAAATCCCCGGCGGCCATCTGGCGGACGATGTCGGTGGCGTAGGCGGGATCCCCTCCCAGCTGGCCGAGGATGCTCCGGGCGACCCAGGTGGCCATGGCGGTCATGCCCGCCAGGAGGAGCCCTCCGATGAGCAGCTGGCGCCAGGCCTGGGACCAGAAGGCCGACTGGATGTCATCGGTGAAGAACCCGATGCCGATGGCCCACTTCCAGGGCTTGAATTCGATGAGTCCATTAAGCTTGGGAAACAGCTCCTGGCCGCCGGGCTTCGCATTCCTGATTTCCATGAACGCGATCCGCTGGTTGGCCAGCAGGGCCCGGCCCACCTCACCGGAGGTCCGGCCGTCGGGCATCCTGAAGCCGGGGTCCACCTTGCCGATGCGGGCGGGGTTCACGTGGACCCGCATGATGTCCTTGTCGTCCCGCACGAAGTAGTAGGTGTCCTCGTGCCGCAGGGACACCAGGACCTCCTCCGCCTTGGCCTGGGCCTGGGCCTCGGTGAGTTCGCCCTTCTGGGCCAATTCGTGGAAGTGGGCGCAGACGTTCTCGGCGGTGTGGAGCAGGGTGGTGATCTGGGACCGGCGTTCCTGGTTCAGGCTGGAATTGAGGGAGGCGAGGCCGAGCAGGGCCAGGACGGCCAGGCTTGCGGAGGCGTAGCCCATGATCAGCCAGAGGCGGGTGGAGAGGGAGAGCTTCATTCCGTTCCTTGGGATCGGGCCCCGGGGCCGGTTCGACGGGCCATGGGGGCGGGTAAAGGTCCAGGTGGGCGGATCCGGGATCCGGGTGCCGCGTAGGCCGCTACTGGGCTCGGCCGGTCTGGTCCCAGGCACTGAGCAGCTGGCCCCTCCGGGTCTCGTTCCACCCCTTGGCGAACCCCAGGCAGGTGCCGGGTTGCGCCTTGATGATCTGGTCGTGCTGGGTGATGAGCCAGTGGATCTCCATTTCGCTGAGCAGGACGGGAACGTAGGGCCGGGTTGACCGTTTCATCGTGGACTCCGCATGGGGCCGGAACCCCCACGAACCCCTTGCCTGGTGGGGGAGGTGGAAATGCCGTTGCCGTTCATTGCACCCCGGGGTGGCCAGGCCGTTCCCGGATGCGCCGGCCAGGGCCGGAAAGGCGTTCGCGGGACTGCAGGGCCCATGGGGTCTTGGATCCGTATCCGATCTCTCCGCCACGCTTGCTCGCAGGACCAGGATGAAAAATTATTGCCGATGTGGGGCTGGAATACAAGCTATTGATTGAATTCTGGTCGCAAGATCCCTTGGGGATGAAGGGGAAAGCTGCACTCGGCGCGTCGGGGTAAGTGATAAGTATATTATTGTGAACAGGTGTGAGGGGGGCTGCCGGGGTTTTGGAAATGGTGATTAAAGTGATCGCATTGGATTCCCGGTGGTTGGTCCGGGAAATCCCGGAATCCGGGTCCTGGGGAGGCTTTCCTCCGCTTGTGCCGACGCCCGCGCGGAGCGGAAGGGAGGGGGGTCCTCCTGGGCTCGGAACGGAACCCATCCCCGTTCATCCCATCCATCGGCGTTCATCCGTGCGCCACGAAAGGCGCTTCATCTCCCAGGAGGTCCAAATAAAACAACCTGAGAGATAGCAGCTGTGCTGCATGAGAGATGGGGGTAGGCCCCCCGGGGTCGGGCTGCAGGGCCAGATCCCAAACCACCGGGCGCTGCGTGGGGGTGACACCCCAGGTGGTGAGCGGACCCGGAAAAGGCGGGGGAACCCCCGTCAGGTAGGGACAGGGAAGGCGAACAAAAGTGAACCGCTGATGAGGCGTCGAAAGAGATCAAAAGCCATCGAAACCAGGCTCCGGATGAAGTCCTGGGACCAAGCCCGGAAGGGACCTGCTTACGGTCCGGGCGGTGGCCGGCGTAGAAGCGGCGCGAGCCCTGTCCAGGCTCTTGTGTGGAACGTGGGAACCGAGCGTCCCGATGCCAAGGGAGAAGTCCGAGGGGTAGTCCCCCGTAGGGCGAGAGTACCGAAGCGGGGCGCCGGGGCGGACCGGTCCGTAGTAGCGACGATGCCCGGTAATGCGGGTGGAGCCAAGGGACCGGCCTGTCCGGCTTCAAATGCGGGTCAACCCTCCGGGGGAAGAGCACGTGTCTGAAGCGAAGCCTTACAGCATTTCCAGGGAACAGGTCGCCGAGGCATGGCGTCTGGTCCGGGCCAACCGGGGAGCAGGGGGCGTGGATGGAGAAACCCTGTCGATGTTTGACAAGGATCTGGAGGGCAACCTCTACAAGATCTGGAATCGGATGTCGTCGGGCAGCTACTTCCCGCCGCCGGTGAAGCGGGTGGAGATTCCCAAAAAGGACGGCCGGACGAGACCCTTGGGCATTCCGACCGTGGCGGACCGAGTGGCCCAGATGGTAGCCAAGCAGGTATTGGAGCCTTTGGTGGAACCCATGTTCCACGAGGACTCCTACGGCTATCGGCCGGGTCGTTCGGCACTGGATGCCGTAGCAAAGGCAAGGGAGCGCTGCTGGCGCCTGGACTGGGTCATCGATCTGGATATCAAAGGATTCTTTGATAACCTGCCGCATGACCTGATCCTCAAGGCGGTTCGGCACCATACCGAGTCGGATTCGGCCCTGAAGTGGATCCCCCTGTACGTGGAACGGTGGCTCAAGGCCCCGGCCCAACGGGAGGACGGAACCCTGCAGGAACGGACGGCGGGAACGCCGCAGGGCGGGGTGATCAGCCCATTGCTGGCCAACCTGTTCATGCACTATGCGTTCGATGCCTGGATGGGGCGGGTCTTTCCGAACGTCCCGTTCGAGCGGTATGCCGACGATGCGGTGATCCATTGCGTGAGCCTGGCCCAGGCCAAATACGTCCTGGAAGGGGTGCGCAGGCGATTGAAGGACAAGGGGCTGGAACTCCACCCGGAGAAAACGAAGATCGTCTACTGTAAGGACGATTCGCGCCCGGGGGACCATGACCACACGGCCTTCGACTTCCTGAGCTACACCTTTCGGGGGCGGTCGGTGAAGACCCGGGACGGAAAGCTCTTTGTGGGCTTCAATCCGGCCATGAGCGACAAGGCGAAGAAGGCCGCTCGGGAAGCCATCCGGGAGTGGAAACTGACGACGAAGATGAACACCAAGACCCTGAGCGAGCTTGCCTCGTTCATCAATCCCATCGTCAGGGGATGGGTCAACTACTATGGGCGGTTCCACCGCTCGGAGTGCCTGGAACTTCTCGACTACCTGAATCTGGTCCTGGCCCGCTGGGCCAAACGGAAATACAAGCGGTTCCACCGGGACTGGACGGCAGCCTTTCGTTGGTTGGGCGACATTGCCCACCAGCGGCAAGAAGGGCTGTTCTACCACTGGACCCTGGGAATACGACCTGGAGGCTGGGCAGGACGAGCCGGATGAGGTGAGAGTCTCACGTCCGGATCCGTGAGGGCGCGGGGGGGCAGTTCCCCCGCGCTACTCGACCTGTGGCGCAGGGCCGGCGATGGCTTGGGTCGGCGCATGCATTACCCGCAAGCGCCGACTCATCCAGGCCTTGGCCCTGCGCAACAGGGATGGACGCCGATGGAGGGGATGAAGGAGATGAGGACTTGCCATCCGGGGGCATGGACGAAATGGCCGCCCTGGGCTGAGGGCCGCCGCGCCTTGACCCCAGGCCCAGGCCGCCCGCTATCATGAAGGGATCCCCGCCCGGAAACCCGAAGAATTCTAGGTCGCCTCCATGAACCTGCGTGCCCTCCTCCTGCTTGGAACCACCCTCCCCGCCCTGGCGGCGCCGGCGCCGCTGCCGTCGGCGGCGCAGGTGCTCGCCAAGGCCAAGGAGGCCCTGGGCGGGGCGGCCTGGGACCGGGTGACCCACCTGGCCTCCCGGGGGACCCTGGCGACGGGAGGCATGAAGGGCACCCTGGAGGAACTGGAATGCGTCACGGACGGGCGCAATGCCAGCCGCTACGATCTGGGGGCCCTGAAGGGCGCCAACGGCTTCGACGGCACCACGGGGTGGACCGAGGACGGCACGGGGGACGTGCGCCTGGAACCGGTGGAGCATCCCGCCGTCCAGAACTACTGGACGATGCGGGCCCTGTGGTTCCCCGACCGCTGCAAGGCCGCCATCACCTATCTGGGCCTGCGGGAGGACCGCTTCCACGTGCTGTCGGTCAAGCCGGAAAACGCGGAGCGGGCCTTCGAGCTTTGGGTGGACGGCCGCACCTGGCTCCCGGAACGCCTCGTGAAGACCGGGGAGGGGGAATCCGAAACCACCTTCTTCCAGGACTACCGCGAGGTTTCCGGGGTCAAGCTGCCCTTCCGGGTGGTCACGCCCAAGGCGGATCCCACCCAGAACACCGTGGTGGAATACACCGCCATCACCGTGAACGGCCCGCTCCCCCCCAAGGCCTTCGCCCGCCCCGTCCTGGCCCTGGCCGACTTCGGCCTGGACCCGGGGGCGGCCAGCGCGACGGTGCCCCTGGAGTTCATTTCCGATCACCTCTTCGTCATGGCCACCCTCAACGGGAAGGGGCCCTTCCGCCTGTTCCTGGACACCGGGGGGGTGAACATCCTGACCCCCACCGCCGCCCGGGCCCTGGGCCTGGAGAACCAGGGCAGCCTGGAGGGGCATGGCGCCGGCGAAGCGGCCGAGTCCTTCGGCATCACCCGGGTGGACCGGGTGCAGATCGGCTCCGCCTGGATGAAGGACCAGCGCTTCCTGATCATTCCGAGCCTGGAGGGCATCGGGAAGATGATGGACCTGGACGTGGCCGGGGTCGTGGGCTACGAACTGCTCCGGCGTTTCATCGCCCGGGTGGACTACGGCGCGAACCGGCTCACCCTGTGGCGGCCCGAAGGCTGGCTCCACGCGGGCAAGGGCTTCGCCCTGCCGTTCACGTTCAACGGCCACCATCCCCGGGTGAAGGGCGAGCTGGACGGCATCCCCGGCCTCTTCGACATCGATACGGGGTCCGGGGCCACCCTGGACGTGTACGGCCCCTTCGCCGGGAAGCACGGCCTGAAGGCCAAGGCCTCCCGGTCCATCACCACGGTCACCGGGCAGGGGGCTGGGGGGGAGACCCGGGGCCACGTGATCCGCGCCCGGGAGCTCAAGCTGGGCGGCGCCTCCATGAAGGCGCCCATCGTGGTCCTCTCCACGGCGAAATCCGGCGCCTTCGCGGACGATTCGGCCGCCGGGAACGTGGGGCAGGGGTTCCTTTCGCGGTTCGACCTCACCTTCGACTACCGGAACCAGGTCATCCACCTGGAACCCAACGCCCACCAGGGCGAGCCCGACCGCTGGAGCCTGACGGGCATGCGCTGCGGGGCCCTGGACACCTCCCGGGTGGAGGAGGTGTTCCCGGACAGTCCGGCCGCCGAAGCCGGCCTCCAGGCCGGCGACAGGCTCCTGGCCATCAACGGCGAGCCCCTGGACCGCTGGAAGGCCCCCCGCCTGAGGGCGCTGTCCCAGAAATCCCGGCCGGGGACCCGGGTGGAACTGAAGGTCCAGCGGGGCGACCGGGTCTGGAGCACGGGCCTGGTGTTGCGCGAGATCCTCTGAGGCCTGCCCTCCGCGAGCGTATTTTGTTGATTTCGTCACACTTTTGCAACAATACCTCGGGATACTTGGGCTACATTGAAGTGAGGCCTGGAATGATGTCCCTGCGATTGATGGGTTGCCTATTTGGAATCACTGCCCTTGGCCTGAGCGCCGCCGAGGTGGCGGTCTACTGCGGAAGCTCCACCCTCCGGCGGGGGGCCCTGCAGTCCACCACCCTGGGCAGCATCCAGCAGCGCCCCCACCGGGAGGGGACGGCGATGACCGGACGCGCGACCTTCACGGATGCCGCGGGCAAGGCCTCGGAGGTGCCCTGCGAAGTGGAGGTCTATCCCGGCGGGGGGGACCAGGGGGACGCGGTCGTTTGGCGGGTGGAGGTCCCCCTCGGCACGGCCCTGAGGAGCCTGAAGGTGGGCCGCGGAAGCCAGGTGGTGGCGAGCCTGGCGACCCCCCGGGACCTGCCCGCGCCGGCCATGGATTTCTTCGACGCCGCCAACGGGCAGGATGTCTCCGTGGGTTGGGTCCTGACCCGGTCCGCGTCCGCCGGCGCCTCCTCCATCTGGCTCCGGTGGTCCTGGGACGACGGGGCGACCTGGGCGGAACCGGGCAAGTTGATCCAGGTGGAGGCGGGCACCGGGCAGCTGGACCTGGCGCGCATCCCCCAATCCCCGGCCGGGGGCACCCTGCTGGAATTCTGGGTACCCCAGGGCCTGGGGCTGTCCCGGTTCCGGCACCGGGTTCCCGGCGCCTTCCGGCCCCAGTGACCGGATGAAATTACCCAGTGCTTGGCCCAGGAAAGGCGCGCTCCTCGCGGGCGCGCTTCGAATGGCGTGGGCCCTTTCGCCCCTGGCGGTCCTGGGCGGCGCGGGGCCCCCAAGGGTTCCGGTGGCGAGGATCCCCTTCCAGAGCTACGGGAGCGCCCAGGGGCTCGAGAACCTGTCCCTGTGGTGTCTGGACCAGGACTCGGACGGATTCCTGTGGGTGGGCACCGAGGACGGCCTCTACCGCTATGACGGCCAGCGGTTCCAGGTGCTGCGGAGGTCGTCGGGGCTGCCGGACGATTGGGTCCGCGCCCTGTGCGCCTCCCGGGGCCGGCGCCTCTGGATCGGCACCGCCCGGGGCCTGGCCCTGAGGGATCCCGGGGGGATGCGGGCCCTGGGGCCGGACCAGGGGGTGCCCCAGGCGGAGGTCTTCGCCCTGGCCCCGGACCCCCAGGGCCTCCTGTGGGTCGCCACGGAACGGGGCCTCTTCAGGCAGCGCCCCGGCGCCCTGGCCTTCGAACCGGCCCCGGGCTGGGTCCCGGGCCAGCCGGCCCGCTGCATCGCCATGGCCGGCAAGGCCACGTACGTGGGCACGGGAACCCGGCTCCTGCGGTACGAGGCCGGGAACCGGGGACCGGTGGAGGTGGCGGGCCCCTGGAAGGAACGGCTGGACGCGGTCCTGCAGGACCGGGAAGGGCGGTTGTGGGTGCGTTCCCGGGCCGGCCTCTGGATGCGCCCGGTGGAGGGCGCTCCGTTCCAGGACCTCTCCCGGCGGGTGGGAACCGCGGCCTACGATGGTTCCCTGACGCTCACGGCCACCGGCGCCCTCCTGATCCCCACCGTGGACGACCTGGTGCGCGTGCGGGGCGAGGCCTGGGAGTACCTCGGGCAGGTGCAGGGCCTGCCCACGCCCTACGTGAACCGGGCGCTGGAGGACCGGGAAGGCTGCCTCTGGGTGGGCGGCCTGGGACTGCACCGGGCCCTGAGCCGCGAGACCTGGGGGCAGTACACCTACCAGAACGGCATCGCCGGCGGCGTGGTGTGGTCCATCACCCGCGACCGGGAGGGGCGGCTCTGGGCGGGCACCAGCAACGGACTGTGCGAGACCCGGAACGGCCAGTGGTCCCTGGTGCCCGGCACGGCCAAGCAGGCCTTCCTGGCCCTGGCGGTGGCCCCGGACGGGGCGCTCTGGATGGGCGGCGCGCCGGCGCGGCTCCGGCGCTGGGTGCCCGGCACCTCCCGCTGGCAGGAATGGGCCCGGCCCACCTCCACGATCATCAGCATGGCCTTCGACGAACAGGGCACCCTGTGGGTGGTGACCCGCCGGGAAGGCCTGTTCCGGGTGGTGAAAAGCGGCGGTTCCTTCGCGGTGGAGCCCTTCGTCCTGCCCGGCGCCGTGCAGGGGGAGCGGGTGATCGCCCTTTCCCAGGGCCAGGGGGGCCGCCTCTGGCTGGCCAGTTCCAATGGGATCCTGGTGCTGGAGCGGGGCGCCTGGCGCCGTCTGGGCAAGGCCCAGGGACTGCTGGACCCGGATGTGCGGGCGGTGTTCGAGCGCCCCGGCGGCGACATCTGGGTGAGCTACCACGAACGCCAGGGCCTCAGCCAGTTCCGGCGTGAAGGGGACCAGCTCCGCCTGGTCCAGCACCACGACGCCGCCAGCGGCATCACGGCCCGCAAGGCCTACTTCATGCGCGAGGACACCCTGGGCCGGCTCTGGGTGGGCACCTCCCAGGGATGCGTCCTGTTCGACGGGGCGCGCTTCCAGGAATTCGGCACCATGGACGGCCTGCCCGGGGACGAATGCAACGGCAGCGCCTTCCTGGCCGAACCCGGCGGCGATGTGTGGGTGGGCACCCTGGGGGGCCTCGCCCGGTTCCACCAGGGCCGGTACGCGGGCTCCCCCCCGCCGCCCGCCTCCTTCATCCTGTCGGCGTCCTTCGGGAGCACGGTGCTTTCCTTCCCCTTCACCGGCACCGTCGGGATCCCCAAGCGGGACGCCACGGTGGAATTCCAGTTCACGGGCCTCACCTACCTCAACGAGGCGCGTGTGCTCAACCAGATCCGCCTGGTGGGCATGGAGGATGCCTGGCGGACCACCAACATCCGGGAGGTGCGGTACCAGAACCTGGCCCCGGGGACCTACCGCTTCGAGGTGCGGGCCGGGCTGTCCGAAGGGAAATGGGGCCCCACCGCGGCCTTCCCCTTCCGGGTGCTGCCGGCCTGGTACCAGACCTGGTGGTTCCGGTGCCTGGCGGGGGCGGGCCTGGCGGGGCTGACCTATCTGGCGGTGCGCCTGCGGCTGAAGGCCTTGAACGACCGGAACCGCGAACTGGAGCGCGTGGTGGAGACCCGCACCCTGGCCCTGGCCCGGGCCAACGAATCCCTCCAGCAGCTCACGGTCACCGACCCCCTCACGGGCCTGAAGAACCGGCGCTTCCTGGACCTGACGCTGGAGGAGGACCTGGCCTCGGCGCGCCGGGACCACCGTTCCACGCCGGGCGAAGCCCCGCTGACGCTGAAGGGCAACGTGGACATGGTCTTCCTCATGGTGGACCTGGATCACTTCAAGGACGTGAACGACACCTACGGGCACGCGGCCGGGGACAAGGTGCTCCAGCAGGTGCGGGACCGCCTGCATGAAGTGGCCCGCACCTCCGATACGGTCGTTCGTTGGGGCGGCGAGGAGTTCCTGGTGGTGGCCCGGCGCATGGACCGCTCCCAGGGCGCCACGCTGGCCGCCCGGATCCTGGAATCCATGCGCTCCCGGCCCTTCGATCTGGGCTCCGGCCTGCACATCACCAAGACCTGCTCCGTGGGCTTCTGCCCCTATCCCCTGGTCCCCGTCCGGGCCGGGGACGTGCCCTGGACCAGCGTGGTGGACGTGGCGGACCGCTGTCTGTACGCCGCCAAGCAGAGCGGGCGGGACGCCTGGGTGGGCCTGGGGGGCCAGTGCGCGTCCGCCGAAGCCGTGGAGGACTTCCTGAAGGCGCCGGGGGACGCGGAAGGCCTCGGCCTGCGCGCGAGCGTCCAGGGAACGGAAGCCCTGCGCTGGACCTAGGTATGTCGGCAAACCCTAGGTCCTGAATCGATAGGTTGTTCTCGGTGATCGGGCTCCAGCTTTGACCTGACGTTCTTTATCCTGCTCTTTCCCCTGGATCCTGTTTATCCCCGTTTGAAGTTTCGCTGGGAGTTGTCGCCACCTTTGGGTCATGGACGTCGAGTAACGTGCGCTCCGACCCAACTCTGCGCCAGCCCTGCGAAAACAGGGATGAACGCCGATGGATGGGATGAACCGGGATCTGTTCAACCTGGAACCGCCCCTTCATCGCGATTCTAGGCCATCCTGAACTTCCTCAAGGACTGCTTCAGGTCGTCCAGCCGGAAGGGCTTGGCCAGCATGGCCACCGAGGGGTAGGCGTCCAGGAGCTCCAGGGCGGCGGTGTCGCTGCGGCCGGTGGTGAGGAGCACGGGCAGCTGGGGACGCAGTTCGCGCAGGCGGGGCAGGGTGCCGGCGCCGCCCAGGCCGGGCATGTTCATGTCCAGGATCACCAGGTCGGCGTGCAGGCCCCGGCCGAGGTCCGCCAGCGCATCCTCCCCGCAGGCGAAGGCCGTGGACCGGTGGCCCAGCACCTCCAGCACCTCTCCGATGGAGGCCCGGATCATATCGTCGTCGTCCACCACCAGGATATCCAGCGGTCCGGCCTCGTCCGGGGGCAGGGGGCCGGCCGCGGCGGGTTCGGGGAGGGCGTCGTCCGCGGCCGGGAAGCGCAGCGTCACCCGGGTCCCCGCGCCCGGACGGCTCTGGATCTCCATCTCCCCCTGGTGGGCCTTGACGGTGCCGTAGACCATGGAGAGGCCCAGGCCGGTGCCCTGGCCCTGGGGCTTGGTGGTGAAGAAGGGCTCCTGGGCCCGGGCGAGGATCTCCGGCGTCATGCCGGCGCCGTCGTCCTCCACCTGGATCTCCACCCAGCGCGCATCGACGTTCCGGGTGCGCAGGGTCAGGGTGCCGGCTTCGGCCATGGCGTCCCGGGCGTTGACGCAGAGGTTGAGGAAGGCGTTGGAGATGGCCCCCGCGTCGCCGCGCACGGGCCGGAGGCCCGGGGTGAGATCGATCTCCAGGCGCACCTTGGCCAGGAGGGTGTTCTCCAGCAGCTCGACCTCCTCGAGCAGGATGGCGTTCAGGTCCAGGCTGGCCACGTCCTCGGGGATGACCCGGGCGAAGGTGAGGAGCCTGCGCACCATCTTCCCGCCCCGGAGGGCGGCCTTGGCGATGGTTTCGAAGGTGGGGTAGCCGGGGGTGTCCGGGGGCAGGGCGGCCAACTTGGCCGTGGCCAGGCCCAGGATAGCCCCGAGCACGTTGTTCATGTCGTGGGCGATGCCCCCCGTGAGGTTGCCCAGGCTTTCCATTTTCTGGGCCTGCACCAGCTGGGCCTCCAGGGATCTGCGGATCTCCTTGGCGCGCTTGTGCTCGGTGATGTCCTCGTTGAAGGTGATGTAGTGGGTCACGGCGCCGGAGCCGTCCCGCACCGGCGCGATGGTGGCCCGCTCATGGAAGATCCCGCCGTCCTTGCGCAGGCTCGAGAACTCGCCCTCCCACACCCCGCCCTGGGTCAGGGCCACCCGGATCTGCAGGAAGTCCTTCAGGGGCGTGGAAGGCGCCTTCATGAAGATCGGATTCCGGCCGACGATCTCCGGGCGGGAATAGCCGGTCATCTCCGTGAACCGCGGGTTCACGTACTCCACCTTCCATTCGCGGTCCAGGATCACGATGCCCAGGGGGCTCTGTTCCACCGCGGCGGAGATCCTGCGCAGGGATTCCTCCGCCTCCTTCCGCTTCAGGTCCAGTTCCAGGTGCTCCAGGGCGAAGGAGGCATCGCTGGCGGCCTCCTCCAGGAGGGCGGTCTCGTTGGTCCCGAAAAAGCCCTTCTGTTTCGCGTAGACCATGAGCACCGCGCGCACGGCCCCCGCCTTCCGGATGGGGAACGCGGCGGCGGAGGCGAACCCGGACCTCCGGGCGGCGCCCTGCCAGGGGGCGCCTTCGCTGGAAGCCAGGAAATCGTTCTCGATGACGGGGCGGCCCTCCCGCAGGGCGGAGGCCGCCGGGCCATGGCGCTCCGGCGGGGCGTCGGTGGGAATGCGCAAGCGGTCGAGGTACGCGTACGGGTCCCCGCACCGGCTGGCGATCTCGATGCCGGCGTCGGCGGGGTCGTGCCAGCCGATCCAGGCCAGGGCGAAGCGCCCCTCCTTGACCAGGGCTTCGCAGATCATGTCCATGAGGGCCTGGGGGGTGCGGGCCCAGACGATGGCCTGGTTCACCTGGCTCAGGGCGGCGTAGAGCTGGGTCATGCGCTCCAGCCGCCGGGCCTGGTCCTTCCATTCCGTGATATCCCGCGTCATGGTGAGGATGCAGGGTTCGCCGTCCAGGTCGATGCGGCTCGCGGAAATGAGCCCGGTGAGCACGCCGCCGTCCCTGCGCCGGAACTGGGCCTCGAACCCCAGCACCTTGCCGTCCTGCTGCAGGAGCTCCCGGAAGCGCTCCCGGTCCCGGGGGTCCACCCAGATGTCCAGGTCCTCGGGCCGGGAGGAGCGGCCCAGGACCTCGTGCTCCCGGAATCCCGTGGTGTGGAGGAAGGCCTGGTTCACCGTCAGGTAGACGCCGTCCGAAAGCCTGGAAATGGCCACGCTGTCGGGGTTGGCATGGAAGCTCCGGGAGAATTTCTCCTCCGAGGACCGCAGGGTCTCGGCGGCGCGCATGCGCCGGGTGATGTCGCTGAAGTTCACCAGCACGCCGCCCCCGGCCAGGGGCTCCGCGGAAACGTGGAGCCATTGCCGGCGGCCGTCCCTGCCCGTCCACACCAGTTCACGGTCCCGCACGGGCTGGCCGGTGCGGAGCACCACCCGCCCGGGGGCCTCCTGCACCGGCAGGACCGAACCGTCCCCCAGGAAGAGACCGGTCTGGCTCCCCTCCAGGCCGCCTTCCAGGAGGGCCTCCCGGTCCAGCCCCAGGATCCGGCTGGCGGCGCGGTTCGCCTCCACGTACCTCCCGTCCGGGTCCAGGAGCAGCACGCCCTGGTCCAGGGCGTCCATGAGGGGCGACCACCCCGACGGGGCGGTACGCCCCTGGCCTCCCGGGGGATCGGAAAAGCGTGGAGTGAGCACTTCACGTTCCTTGGAAAAAACAAATTATTGAAAAGCCATGGAACGCCCGGCGGAATTGAAAAAGGGCTGGGTGGCCCCAGGCTGCTGCTAAGAATGTCTCATCTCTATCACCGGGTTTCCAGAGCTTCCTTGTCGGAATTCCGGTCGGAAGTCGGTAAACGGAGAGATGTCGGCAGTTCGATCACGAAGGTGGTGCCCGCGCCGGGTTCGGATTCCACCCGGATCCCGCCCCCGTGGTCGGCCACGATGCTGGCGACCATGGCCAGGCCGAGGCCCGTGCCCTTTCCGGATTCCTTGGTGGAATAGAAGGGTTCGAAGATCCGCCGCTTCACCTCCCCGTCCATGCCGCACCCGGTGTCCCGCACCTCCAGGCAGGCCTTGCCCCCGGCGCGGAAGGTCCGGAAGGTGAGCAGGCCTCCCTCCGGCATGGCATCCCGGGCATTGAGCCCCAGGTTGACGATGATCTGCTGCAGCTTCACGGACTCCCCGAAGAGCATGGGCACATCCGGCCCCAGGTCCTCCTCCACCCGGATCCGCCTGCCCAGCACGCCCCGCAGGAGGGAGACGCTGGCCGCCACCGTGGCGTTCAGGGACAGGAGCTCCCGCTTGCCGGGGTCCTGCCGGCTGAAATCCAGGAGGCCGCCCAGCACTTCGGCGCATTTGATCGCCGCGCCCTCCGCCGCCTTGAGCCGGGGCTGGAGGCCGGGGTGGTCCTTGGCCTGGCTCTGGCAGAGGTCGAGCTGGCCCAGCACCACACCCAGCTGGTTGTTCACGTCGTGCACGATGCCGGGGGCCATCATCCCCACCGAAGCCACCCGCTGGCTGTGCTCCACCTGGCGGGTCAGGGCCCGCATGGGGCGCACGACCCGCCGGTGCAGGTCCAGGATGCTCCAGGTCACGCCCAGGGCGGCGCCCAGGGCCAGGAGGAAGGACGCGGCCCTCCGGTACCCCAGGCCCGGGAAGAGATCCTCCTCCGGGATGGCCACCTGGAGCCGCATTTCCGGCGTCCCCGGGGTGGCATGGGTCCGGACCGCACCGATGACGGCCCTGCCGAAGGGCAGGAGGGGCTCCGGGGGGACCCGGGCCGCCAGGGGCTTCAGCTGGCAATCGAACCGGGCTTCCCGGTCGAGCATCTCCGGGGTCCGGGGCGGGACCAGCAGCAGGCCCCTCGGGTCCGTGACGACCATGCGGGTCCCCGGGGTGGGTTGCTGGTCCCAGATCACATGGGTCAGTTCCTCCAGGGAGACGTCCACGCCGATGACGCCTTCCAGGAGGCCCCGGCGGTTGCGCACGGGGACCGTGTACGTGAATCCCCCCACCTTGGAGGTGTAGAACCGGTAGGCCTCCGGGGTCCAGGCCGGCCGGTCCTGGGCGGCCCCGAAGCGGTACCAGAACCGGGTGCGGGCGTCGTAGACCTCGTGGGGATCCGTGGGGCCGGGCACCCACCTGCCGTGGTCCATGCGGTACCGCCTGGGGTTCCGGCCCCCCGGGAAGAGCACCAGGTTCCATTCCCCGTCCTTGCGCACCACGCACGCGGAATCCCCGTCCTGGCGGCTCAGGATGAGGTTCGAGACGATGGCCCCCTGCTCCAGGAAGGAAATGACGTTCTGCAGCTTCTCGGGATCATCCAGGCGGCCCTCCTCCCGGGACCACCAGGCGCCGAAGGCCAGGGCGGTGGTTTCCGCCCGGCTCATTTCCCGGGACACGGCCCGGTCCATCTGGGTGAGGGCATCCGCGGCCCGAACCCGGGCCTGGGCCCGGGGGGCCTGCACGAGCCCCCACCACCAGAGCCCCAGGATCCCGGCGCAGCAAACGGAGGCGAGCAGGATCACCTTCCACAAAACCCTGCTGTTGTTACGGGACATCCGCAGCCACTCCGTTCAAATTTCCGTCGGTGCGTCAAGTCTGCCAGGATTACGGCATTCACCAAGGGGCTCCGGAAATTTTCCTCCGGGCCCTACCAGGCGTAGGCCAGGCCCGCCAGAAGGGCATCCGTATCCCGGTGGTTCCGCGTGGCGGTGCGGTTCCACTGCAATCGCGCGCCCCAGTGCCCGCCCAGGGTGCGGCCCACCAGCATGGAGATGCGGCCGCTGGTGCGGATGTTCACGGTGTCCGCGGCGGGTCCCTCCTCCCGGGGAGGGAAGGTGCGGCAGGCGTAGGGGCCCGCCCCGAAACCCAGCATCCAGGCCCGATCCGGCGTGCGGGTGGAAAGCCACACCTGGGCGGCCACCCCGTCCCGCCGGGCCGCGTCGATGCCCCCCTCGTCGCAGTAGGTGAAGGAGAGATCCACGTGCCGGGACAGCCGGCGGCGGTACTCCACCGCGAAGGACTGGAGGAATTCCGTGGCCTCGCTTTCGAAGCTGTTGAGGATGGTGCGGCCGAAGAGAAAGGAGAGCTCGTTGGCGGGAGCTTCGCGTTCGCGCTTCGGGAGGGCGGGGCCGGCCGGGGCCTGTGTGCCGAACCGCGTGCCCAGTCCCACCAGGGCCGCCTGGGTCTGGCGCTGCTCCGGCCCCAGGGTGCGGTTCACCTGCACGAAGGCGTCCCAGGGGCCGCCCCGGATGGGGTACCGGGCCCGGAGGCTGAGGATGGGCTTGAGGGCGTGGCCGTTGCCGTAGCTGTCGGGTTCCGCGTCCCGGAAGGTGTCGAAGGTGCGATAGACGCCCAGCCCGAGCCCGAGGTTCAGATTGTTGTGCTCCATGCGGTGGAGGCGCCAGACCTGCAGGGCGACCCCATCCTGGTGGTGGCCGGGCAGGTGGCCTTCGTTGATCCAGGTGAGGCTCCAGCCCCAGGGGGCGGCGGCTTTCCGGAGGTACTGCAGCTGCCAGGTGTAGGTGGCGGCCTTTCCGCCAATCCCGTGCAGGCGCCCGGCCCCCGCGGAGATCTCCTGCGCGGCCAAGGCGGCGCCCGAAAGCGCGGCCAGAAGCAGCACGGCGGCACGGCGCATGGATTCTCCGGGGGGGGGATGGGTACGAGCCTTGTTGGTCGATCGATCACATGTTCAATCGTTCGATTAACATCGAGCAACTTCAAGGATAGCTCTGATTTTGTTTGGAAGACGTTCCGATTTTGAATGCACGGGCGGCATTCCGTCATCATGTTTGGTCGATCGACCAGTTTTTCCTGAGCCCCGATCTGGTGGCGGTTGTTGATTTTCGACCTAACCTTGGGATCGGTTTTCCGGAGGTGCCATGTCCACCGTGACGACGCCCCAATTGCACATCTCCTTCGACTTCGCGGAACGGCTCCTGCACCAGCTCCATGCGGCGGCCCAGGAGACGGGCGAGAAATCCTTCCTGGAAGCCGCGGCGGCCCTGCAGGCGGAGGTCGACCGCCAGACCCAAACCGTCCAGCCGGAGCATTGACGGCCCGCGGCGGGCCCGGTGCTCAGGGATTCCGGGATCCGGGGCGGCTCCCCTTGGCCTTGGACGCGAGGTTGAGGGCCACCGCCCGGCGCACCAGGGCCTTGAAGGCCTCCCCGTCCACGGTCTCCCCCTCCCGGATATCGATGGCCCGGCGCGCGTTCCCTTCCAGGCTCGCGTTGAAGAGCCCGTCCGGATCCTCCAGGGAGGCGCCCTTGGCGAAGGTCAGCTTCACGATGTGGCGGTAGGACTCGCCCGTGCAGAGGATGCCGGCATGGGACCACACGGGGGTACCCATCCATTTCCATTCCTCCACCGCCTGGGGGTCCGCTTCCAGGATCAGGGCTCTCATGCGGGCGAGGGTCTCGCCGCGCCAATCCGCCAGTTCGGCGATCCTCGCGGAAATGAGGTCGGGGGCGGATGATGCCGGGTCTGGCTTCCTGGTTTTCATGGTGCCGTCCTGGTCAGGGGTGGGACTGGGAGCAGGGCATGGGGGCGATTCAACGGTGCTTCCCGAAGACCTCCAGATAGTCCCGCACCGCCACCGGGTCCCCCTCCCGCCGGATGGGACCCAGGAAATTCTCGTAGCTGTGTTCCGCGAATTCCCCGCCGTGGGACATGTTGCCCAGGATGTAGGCCATGAACTCCTCCTGGCGGTGCTGGATGTACCGTTTGAAGGGGCGGGTGAGGGTGCCCAGGAGCGCGCTGTCCAGGGTCGTCCAGGTCTGCAGGTGGCTCTGGAAACCCTTGGGGCCCCGCCAGTAGGTGTAGATGACCACCATCTTGGCGCCCACGGCGAAGGGGTTGCCCATGCGCCATTTCTCCACGCGGCCGTCGATGAGGTAGACCCGCTTGCCGGGTTCACGGTACGCCAGGGTCAGGGTGCCCTTGAGGCCCCGGGTGTCATCGACGATGAGGCCTTCGGAGGGCAGGGGAAAGGCGAACAGCCGGGGCACGAACTGGCACTCGCGCCACATGGCCGCCGCCAGTCGCGGGTGGTCGAACAGCTTCTCCATGGTGGCCACCCGCACGTCCACCGGCGGGGTCGTCGTCTGGAAGGAGAATTGGGGTTTGCGGAGGATCTCCTGGGCCAGGATCCGGTTCGGCAGATCCATCCTGTCCAGCGGGACCTGCCCGGCGAGGGCTGCGGTGCATAGGAACAGGGCGAAGGTTCGGCCGACGGTATTCATACCTCTACCCTAGACCCAAGGCACCGCCGGGGCCAAGCCGGAGGTTTTCGCCGGTGGGACGGGAACCTGTTTGCCCGTCTCCAGCACGGCGATCAGACTGCCATCCGGAAGCACGCGCAACTGGGTTATGTCCGAGCCGCTGGCCAGGGGCAACCAGGTTTGCGGCGTCCAGGTTCCGGGATCCCCCTTGGTTTCCTCCAGGCCCCCGGCCAGGGCGGTGATCCGCCCCGAAACCTCCAGGCGGCACACCTGCTGCCCGTAGGCCTGGAGAAGGGAGGCTCCCTTGGATTCCCGGTGCATGCAGTGGACGAAATAGCATCCGCCGTCCGGAGCCCCGGCGAGGCTTCCGGGCGCGTCCAGATCCACCTGGTGGCCCAGGGAAGGGGTTGCGGAGGGGGGCCGGGCGCCGCCCCCCGCGATGCGCACGAGGGGGAGCCAGGCCGGGCCTCCCGGCCCGCCGGCCCGGAGCCTGTGGATGGAGCCCTGGCCCGCCTTGCCCGGGGTGCCGTTCTCCGCGACGAGCAGGTCCCCGGCCGGAGTGAAGGCGAGGCTGTTGACGCGGTTGCGCAGGGGATGGGGAAGGTGGGCGAAGGCGGCCCGGGAGGACGCGGGGCCGACGATCACCTCCACCTGGCCCGCGGGGTTGATCCGCTGCACCAGCCAGGCCCCCTTGGCCGACTGGGAGCTGAACACGACGGTCCCATCCCGGGGGGACACCGCCAGGGCGGTGACGAACCCTTCGGCGGTGGCGGCCGTGGCCACCCGCTGGTCCGGGCCGATGCGGCGCACCCGGTTCCGTTCGGCGAAGAAGAGGGTTTCCCCCGCCTGGACCGCCTGGGAGACCCCCACCAGGCGGGCCTCCAGGGCCGGCACATCCTCCGCGAAGGCCTCCGCATCGTCCGCGGCCGCGGTGGCGCCGGCCACCGGGACGGAGGTGCCGTCCGGCAGGCACCGGACGATCCGGTCGCCGCCGGAGGCGGTGGGGACGACGGTGAGGACGGTTTGCGGGGGGGCGCTCTTTTTCCCGGGCGGAGGATCCATGGCGAGGGCCCGGGCGGGACCCAGCGCCATGGCCAGCGCCAGGGCCCCTTCGGCGGCAAGCCTAGCGGTTCTGCACATACCGATCCACGCTGGCCAGTTTCTTGAAGTAGGGCTTCAGGGAGGTGAGCTGGGTCTGGAAGCCCTTGGCCAGGGTGTCGAAGGCCGCTTCGCCCACCCGCCCGTTGCAGACCTCCAGGGCCTCCAGGAGGTGGTACTCGATCGCATGGAGGATGCGCAGTTCTTCCCTCTGGCTGTTGGCATGGGGGTCAAAGGTCTGGTCACCGGTGTTCTTCATGATGAAGAAGGTCCTGTCGTGGGCCCGCACCCGTTTCATGAGACGCCGCGCCACGCTTCCCACATGGTCCAGGGTTTCCAGGAGCCGCTGGTCGCCGTGGGGGGCCGTGGCGGCGGCCTCCCCTGCCTTGTGCCCGGTCCCCCCGCAGGCCGTGGAGACCTTGCTTTCGTCCCGGTGCCGGAAGCCGCCGATGTGCGGGGCCGTGGCCGGGGAGGCGGGCTCCTCGGGCACGTGCGGGAGGGTCTCCGGGGATCGTTTACTCTCCTCCTTGAACGGTTCTGGGTCCAGGGCCGCGACCCGGACGGCGGGAAGGGGCGATTCGTCCGCCTGGGCGGGGAGGGTGGCGGGCACGGCCTCGGGGCGCGGGGCCACCGGTGTCGCGGGGGCCCCCAGCCGGGGGAGGGCCAGGGGGACCATGGCGCTGCCGAAATAGGACGTCCCGAACGTGCGGGCGCGGATCTCCAGGCGGGTGCTGGTTTCATCTTCGGCCGGACGCTGGATGGCCGTCCCCAGGTAGGTGGGCCAGGTGAGGGACCTCGCTTCCAGGGTGGACCTTCCGTCCGCGCCGGTGGTCACGGTGAGGAGACAGGCCACCTGATTCTCGTCCAGCAGGTAGAATTCCAGCGTCCCCGCGCGGCTCACGTCCAGCGTCGCCTGGCCGCGGGGTTCCAGCGTCTCCGCCGACCAGGCGGGAGCGGCGCCCCGGTCGGTGGCGAGGATGGCGTCCGATTTGAAAAGCTTCCAGGTGCCTTCGGGCCCCCGGTGCTGGAGGGTGACCGTGCCGGCCACCAGGGAGCTGGCGAAGAGGGTCAGGGAGGCGGCGATGCGGGTGAGGGTACCTAGGCGTTGCATGGGAGTCCTTTTGGGGTGAAGGAAGGGCCTGGAGCAGGCCCCGGGCACGGACCCGGCCGGAGGGGCCGGGTATCCGGAGGGAAGGGGCGGGGTCAGCGGGTTCCGGTGATGACGAAGGAGCGGGTCGTGCCGGGGATGGGGCGGATCCGTTCCCCCGGCGCGGTGCGGTCGCCCCCGGCGCCGAAGGTCACGCCATCGGCATCCACGGAGGCCACGGCCACGGTCCTGGAAAGGGCGTCCTGCACGGCGAACCGGCCGGTCTCTCCGCCCAGGGCGAGGATGGTCCGTTCGCCGGGCTGGAGGGGAATGCGCGCGTCCCGCGGGTGGATGAGGAATTCGCCATCCGGTTCGCGGATGCTGATGCCGCCGTCGGCGACCTCCAGGGGATCCAGATGCCAGGTGGATGCGCTCTCATTGAGCAGGATGAGGGCCACCTCGCAGGCCAGTTCGCCTTCCAGGTCCAGGAAGGCCTGGGGATCGGCCTGCGCCCCGGCGGGGGAGGGTTGGCGCACGGGGGAATGCGCGGGCAGGGGGGGGAAGGCCCGGGCCTTGGTGCGGGAGGGGGGAGGGTAGGCCCCCTTCACGATGACGAAGGATTGGCTGTCCTCGGCCCGGATGCGGAAGACGCCCGGCGGCGGGCCCCCCGGGGCCTGCGAGGGCGGCGCCACGAGCCGGAGGCCCTGGGTATCCAGGCACACCAGGGCCTGGGGCGCGGCCCGGCCTGTGTCCATGAGGCCGAAGACCGCGTGGGGCCCTTCCGCCGCGAATACGGACGTCCAGTTGGGCGGGACCCAGTGCCGGGCGCCCGCGGCCATCTCCACGAGGCCGCCGCCCTGCTTCAGCATGAAGCTCCGGCCGTTGGATTCCCAGGGCAGGATGGCCCAGGCGGCTGGGGACGCGTTGATGACGGCCATGCGCGGCATGCCGGTGGTGCATGCCTGCCAGGCCACGGGGATCCCGGCCAGGGGTTCCGGAATCCGGGGTTCTTCCCGGATATCCAGGGGGACCGGGGGGGACTCCTCCTGGGCGCGCCCCGGGGTCGGCAGGGGGGAGGCGAAGGCGGGGCCGGCCTTGCGTACCAGCGTGCCTTCGGGCTTGAGGAGGAAGGTGAACCGGGCCCCGCACGGGGCGTCCCAGTCCAGGGTGCCCAGGGCCAGCGGCAGCGGGGGCTCCACGGAGCCCTCCCGGCTCAGGTGCAGGTCCGGGGCCGTGGCGCCCGCCGGGATCTCGATCCTCACCGTCAGGGCCGAACCCGGGGCGATGGTGCCCGCGGGGCCGGCGTCCCCGGCCTTGGCCGGGGCCCAGGAGCCGCGGAGGCCCTTGGATTCCTGTTCCTGGAGAATCCAGCGGGCGGCCGTCCTGTTTTCGATGGTGAGGTATCCCCCCGCGCCGTGCAGGGCGGACCCTGCGACAAGGCACAGGGCGACGGGGATGCGGGGCAAGCGCATGGCATTCCTTCAAACGTTGGGCGCGCATCGCACAGCCCGGGTCCAAAGCAATGAATGAGTTATGGGGGGCTTTGGTTCCCTTTGGGATGGGGTCAGGCAGGCAGAACCTGATCTCCCCGGCCAGGCTCCTAGGAGGCTGCCGTCTGCTCGGCCACGGCTTCGGCCTGGAGGGCGAGGGTGCGGGCATCGCCGGGGTGGCGCTCCAGGATCTGGCGGTAGATCTGGTGGGCCACTTCGTAATCCCCGCCCAGGCGCTGGACCTTGGCCAGGCCCAGGAGGGTGGCCTTGTCGAAGCCGTGCACGAGGCTGCGTTCGTACATCTCCTGGGCCCGGTCCAGGAGGCCCAGGCGCAGGTAGCAGTCCCCGGCCCGGGTGAGCACCTGCTGGTCGGGATCCCGGCGGAGCAGGTCCTCCCAGAGGGGGAGGGCCTCCTCCCAGCGGCCCAGGCCCCGCAGGCAGTCGGCCATGCCGAAGACGGCGTACCCGTTGCCGGGCTCCAGGTCCAGGGCCGTGCGGTAGCAGGCCTCGGCGCGGTCGAAGGCCTGGGCCTTGCGGTGGATGTTGCCCACCTGGGTCCAGACGTTGACGAGGGTCGGGATCATCGCCAGGAGGGGCTCCCAGCAGGCCAGGGCCTCGGCGGGTTCGTCGGCCTTGTGGTGGAGGTCCCCCAGGCCCATGAGGGCGTAGCGGTTCCGGGGGTCCAGGGCCAGGGAACTCCGGTAGTGCGCCAGCGCGGCGTCCCGGTTGCGGGCCTTCTTGTGGGCATCGGCCAGGCGGCAGTGGGCCTCCGCGTCCACGGGGCTGGTGGCCAGGTAGCGCTCCAGGATCTCGATGACCTTTCCCGTTTCGCCCAGGCCCCGGTAGGCGTCCGCCAGGGACAGGTGGGCCCGGCGGTTGCCCGGGGCGATGTCCAGGGCCCGCGCGTAGTAGGGCACCGCGGCCTGGTAATCCCGGGCCTTCCGGTGTTCGTCACCGCACTGGAGCAGCTCTTTGGGGTTCATGGCGCACCGCGGGGCGATGGAATCTTGCCTCCATCCAGAAATAACACGCATGCCGGGGAATTGCCACGGTCCCCGGCGGACCCGCTATCCTGGCCCTTTGCGGGAGCGGCGATGGGTCCCCGGGAATGGGTCGAGAAGCATGTCATGGGGGACGGCGATCTGCTCTGCTACGGGAACCTCTTCGACGAACTGGAGGAGGCCGGGGCCGGCGTCTTCTGGGAGGAGCTCAAGCGCGCGGCCGCGCCGTACGTGGCCGGGGGCCGGGATCGCGCCCGGGCCGCCCAGGCGCGGGTGGACGACCTCATCCGGACCCTGCTCGCCCGGGATGCCCGGTTCGGCTACGCCCCCCCCTTCTGCCACAAGGGCTGCGCCAACTGCTGCCACCAACTGGTGTACTGCACCCTCGAAGAGGCCCGCGCGATCCACGCCCACTGCCTGGAACGGGCCATCGCCATCGACTACGGAAAGCTCCAGCGCCAACTGCGCCACGTGGACGTGGACGCCGCCGGCGACCACACGGGAACCACCACCTGGGATGACCAGCCGGACGCGGACCGGCGCTGTGCCTTCCTGGGCCCGGACCGGGCCTGCGCGATCTGGCCCGTGCGCCCCCTGGTGTGCCGCGCCCAGCTGGCCGAGGGCACGGACGCCCACTGCACCCCCCACAACGGCGAGCCGGACCCGGAAGCCGCCGGGATCACGTACGTGGAAGTGAACTACCTGATCAGCGCCGTCTTCACGATCCACCGGGACTCCGTCAAGAAGACCATGGGCCGGCTGCTCCTGGACCTGCGCTAGCCCAGGTTCCCGATCCTCCCCAGCAATCACTCCCGAAGCCAGCCGATAGTCACTCCGTGAAACCCGCGGTCTGGCCCCTCAGCCGGGAACGGCCTGAGTTCGAATGCTGATCCCCTTCATCCTGTTCATCCGACCCATCCCAGCCTTGGCCCTGCGGGAACAGGGATGAATCGGATGAAAAGGATAAAGGGGATGAACAGGCCTCCCAGGTAGGCGGCAAGTGGTTAGGAACAAGACAGCATTGGCGCGAGCCGACATGCTCAAAGAACCACGCGAAGCGAGCCCTCACGGTGGGGCGGGGCCAATGGGTGACAACACAGCCCCATGGCCGAGCTGAGTGCTTTCCGTTGCTGCGGGCCCCGCCCGCAGCAACGATCCGGGGCGAACGTCTGGGACCCGTACGACTACTAGCGCTTCCGGTCCTCCTCCAGCAGCGCGAAGAGTTTGTCGGTCTTCGTGCGGGGGAGGCGGAGGTTCTGGATGGCGTTGGTGACGCCCACCCCGGCCCGGGCGGCGCCTTCGCGGAGGACCTGGAGGCAGTAGGCGTTGAGGAGCTCCCGGTGGCGCGCCACGGCGTCCCGGGTGAGCAGGCGCAGCGAGGGCATCCGGCCGGGTTCGCCGGGCTCCAGGGGCAGTTCCGGCAGGGCCTGGGTGAGGGCGTCGGTGATGACCGGGAGCCAGGCGCGCAGGTCCGGCACCACGGGCTTGCCCAGCACCAGCAGGGTGTCCAGGGTGTCGAAGAAGCCCAGCACCTCCTGCATGGCCGTGTCCAGGAGGCCGTCGCCCTGCTTCTGGAGGATGTTCCAGGCGATGGGGACGTTGCGGAAGAGCGTGTCGCCCACGTGCAGATGGATGGACATGGCCAGGTGGAGCAGGTACAGGATGCGGAAGTTCTTCACCTCCTCGATGGGGGCCCGCAGGGCCGCGGCGCCGCGCTGGGGGCTGTTGAACAGGAGCCCCGGGTTGATGCCCAGGACCTCCAGGAAGAAGTGGCGGTTGGCCAGGAGGTGCAGCTGGGCCTCGTTGCCCGCGGTGCTGGGGTGGGTGGCGGCGATGAAGGCCAGCAGATCGTCGAAGTACGCGTTGTCCCGGAAGGTGGCGTGGGCGAGGAGGAACAGGATGTTGCGGATCTTGAGATCCAGGTCGCCGAAGACCACCGCGCGCTTGTTCTCGGAGTACTGCGACTTCCAGGAAAGGAAGATATCGGCCTTGAGCATCTCCAGGAACCGGAGCACCTCGCGCTCCTGGAGAAGGTTGACCGCGTTGCCCACCTCCACGGCGCTGTAGGTCCTGGGCATGACGCTGACGGCGTCGTCCTTGCGCAGGTAGGCCAGGGCCTCGGGGTTGGAGATGCGGCGGGGGAAAACCGGTTCGATCTTGCCCAGGCCGAAGGGGTAGTTCTGGACGCCCTCCAGGGCGTAGGCCCCGTAGATGCTGGAACCGGCGGTGAGGTCCTGGGCGAAGGCGGCCTGCAGGCGCCCCCGGGATTCGGGCGTGTCCTCGATGGCGAAGAGGTCCAGGTAGTTGGATGCGAAGCCCAGGCCGAAGGAGGCCACCGTGTCCAGGAGGTCCAGGCGGGTGGCCTGGGGAATGTCCCGGAACGGTGGGGCCAGTTCCGGATCCCGCATGCATTCCAGGGTGCCGTAGGGATCGGTGCGCAGCAGGGAAAGGAGCACCTGGTGGTAGGCCCCCGGATCCTGCCGCACGGCTTCCGGGACGAGCTTCAGGAGGTGGTGGCGCACGTGGGCCTGGGACCGGGACCGGGCCTGTTCGAAGCGGCGCTGGAGGTCCTGGGCGCCCTCGTCGCCGCCGGAATGGTAGAGGATCTCGATCTTCTTCTGTTCCTCGAAATCCAGCGCGGGGTGTTTGGCCAGGGCCACCAGGACCACCGCCAGCTTGGCGTCCAGGGAGCCCAGGGCCGCCTGGTCCAGGCGTTCCAGGGTCTTGGCCGGTTCCACGCCGGCGCAGGCCAGGGCCGCCAGGAAGCGCCGCTCCGGATCCAGGCCGAACTGGGGCAGGAACTCCGTGATCACCTTGGCGAGGCCCTCCTCGGGCCCCAGCAGGGCCAGGAACCACCGGCCCTCGTCCCCCGCGGCGGCGATGATCCGGCCCGCGGCCTTGGGGTTGTGGTTGCTGCCCGGCATGCCGGCGAGGCGCAGCTTGGGGACCTGCTCACCGAAGGCCGCGGACCGGGCGGGATCGGCCTCCAGGTCCAGGCGCGCCTGGCGCCGGGCCCCTTCCAGGCGCAGGAGCGCTTCCTCTCGGGTCCCAGGCCCATTGAGCTCGTTCGGAGTGTTCATCCAAGGCGCCTTCCTGCAAGGGTACGAGTGATGCGGAATCCCAGGGTAGCAGTGCGGAGGGCTGCGGTCGCCTTTCTCCCAGCGGCGCATTGATGAGCCGATCCGTATCATTTGCCCCTGCGACCCCGGCGGGGGGTGTTAGCCTGGGGCCCCATGGCCACTCCGCTCCCCTTCGACAGAATCCCGCCGGGCGACGACCTGGGCCTCGGCCTGCGGTCCGCCGCCACCCGCTGGGTGAACAAGGACGGCACCTTCAATGTGCGGCGGGTGGGGCTGCCCTGGTTCCGCCCCTACGAGATGTATCACCGGCTCATCACCATGGGGGGGGCGCCCTTCCTGGGGCTCCTGTTCCTGGGGTACCTGCTGGCCAATCTGCTGTTCGCCGGCATCTACCTGGGGGTGGGCATGGAGCACTTCGCCCGGCCCGGGGGGAGCGGCCTCCTGGAGAAGTTTCTGGACGCCTTCTTCTTCAGCGCCCAGACCCTCACCACCGTGGGCTACGGCCATATCAGCCCCCTGAGCCACCTGGCCAGCGCCGTGGCGGCCCTGGAGTCCCTGCTGGGCCTCCTGACCTTCGCCCTGGCCACGGGCCTGCTCTACGGCCGCTTTTCCCGCCCCCACGCCCAGATCCGCTTCAGCCGCCACGCCGTGGTGGCGCCCTACCGGGCCGGCACCGGGTTCATGTTCCGCTTCGTGAACCGCCGCAGCAACCAGCTCATCGAAGTGGAGGCCAACGTCGTGCTTTCGCGCCTGGATCCGGAAACCGGCGCCCGGACCTTCCGGGCCCTGGCCCTGGAGCGGAGCCGGATCAATCTGTTCCCCGCCAACTGGACCGTGGTGCATCCCATCGATGACGCCAGCCCTCTCGCTGGATTGGACGCCGAGGCCCTGCGGGCCAGCCATGCGGAATTCATTGTTTTGGTGAAGGCCTTCGATGACACCTTCTCCCAGACCCTCTTCCAGCGCACCTCGTTCACGGCGGAGGAAGTGGTGTGGGGCCAGCGTTTCGCACCCATGACCCGCTTCGCGGCCGACGGCGCGATGGAGGTGGACATCAACCTGCTGGACGAAGTGACGGGCTGATCCTGCCGGGTTGACACCGCATTCCAGGGGCCGATACTACCCGTGCTCCACCCCTGGCGGGCACCAGCCCGCCCACGAAGCCCCCGTCCAGGGGGCTTCCTTTTTCGCATGGAACTGCCATGAACGAAAAACGTGTTTCACCCCGGACCGTGCGCTGCAACTGGTGCTTCCTCATCAACCCCGGCCGCGGCTGGATCGCCGAACGGAGGCGGCGCGCCACCAGCCCCTACGAGAACGTGATCTGCCGGAGGTGCGTCAACTTCTTCTTCGGCGGCGTGGTCCCCGCCACGGACATGCGGGGGGTGCGGATCCGCTCCATCGGGTAGCGCTCAGGCCCGGGGCACCGCGCGCCGGTCGTTGCCGGGGTGGTAGGCGTCCAGGTGGGGGCGTTCCTGGCGGCTCCATTCGGGCATCTGGCCCGCGGGCATGGGGCGGGCCAGGAAATAGCCCTGGCCGCAATTGCAGCCCAGGGTCTTGAGGACGTTCCAGCCCTCCTGGGTCTCGATGCCCTCGGCCACGGTGTGCAGGCGAAGGTCCCGGGCCAGGCGCAGGAGGCTCTTGGCCAGGATGGCGTGCTTCTTGGATTTCCCCAGCTCGCGGGTCACGGACATGTCGATCTTGAGCTCGGTGAAGGGGATGCGCTCCAGCTGCTCGTAGGTGGCGTAGCCGGTGCCGAAATCGTCGATGCTCAGGCGGAAGCCCCGCATGCGCAGGCGGGCCAGGTTCGAGAGGGAATGGCCCAGGTTGGCCGTGCTGGCGGATTCCGTCACTTCGAGGACCATCTTTTCCGGTTCGAGGGAATGGGCCGAGACGGCCTCGAAGATGCGGTCCGCGAACCCCTCGGTGCTCAGGGAGGAGGCGGACAGGTTCACGGAGACGTCCGGATCCAGACCCTCCTTCTGCCACTGGGCCCGCTTGTCGGCGATGTTCTGGAGGATCTGGAGGGTGAGCTCGCTCATGGTGTCCGGCGACTCCTCCAGCTGGGGCAGGAAGCGCCCGGGGCGCAGCAGGCCCAGTTCGGGATGCTGCCAGCGCACCAGGGCCTCCACGCCCTTGAGGCGGTTGTCCTGCATGGACACCTGGGGCTGGAAGTAGCAATCGAATTCCTGGTTGCGCATCCCGGCGCGGATGTCCTGGAGGGGCAGGGCCTCATGGCCGCCGGGTCGGGGACCGGTGGCGGCGAGCCCTTCGGAGAATTCCTGGGACGTGAGGAGGGTCACCAGTTCGGGCAGGGTGGTGGGCTTGGGGAGGATGCCCACGCAGGGGAACCCGTAGCTCAGGGCCATGTGCCGCACGGTTTCGATAATGCCGCTCTCCAGGCCGCTTGTGATCACCAGCTGGGGGGTGAGGCCCAGGCCGGCGATCCGGCCGATGAGGGCGACGCCGTCCATGCGGGGCATCTGGAGATCGCAGAGGACGAGGTGGATTTCAGGCTCCTCCGCCAGGATGCTCAGGGCCTCGATGCCGTCCGCCGCCTCGGTCACCTGGGCCGGGCCCAGCTTGCTCACCAGGGCCGTGAGCTGCAGCCGGGCCATGCGGCTGTCGTCGATGATGAGGACCTTCCGGCCACGAACGCACGGACAGTGCAGTTCGGCGCCAAGGCTTGGATAACCCTCAGGTAGCGTCATGTTCGAGATCCATTTTGGTGAGCGAGGGCCACCGGTTCGTCATCGGACAAAACGTCGGGCCCTGCACCCAGCATAGCGACGGTTTGTGCGGCTGTCAGGATTGGAATTACAAGATATTTACCACCGGAAAGATCATGGAAGGCAAAAACCGCCTCACATATCCCTGGCCGGGCCCACGGGCCACCCGTTAATCTATTTACTATTAGTCATCATCGGGAGCTTCCATGAGTCGTCGCCAAAGGCATACCCCCCGCATTGGCGGTAACGCCCCGGAACGGCGGAAGGCCCTGTTCGACCGCCGCCGGCGGGGTCCCGTGTTCCGGTTCGTCTACGGGGTCACCCTCCTGCCCCTGGGGCACCTCCTGCACACGCTCACGGGAGGGCGGATTCCCGTGCGGGCCGGCGACAACTGACGCTTGCCCCGGAGCCTCCCCCTGGCCTACCGTGGGGGGCAGGACGGTGCATGCGATTCCTCCCAGCCCTTTTCGAGAACAACCGTGCGTGGGCCCGCCGGCAGGTGGCGCGGGACCCGGACTTCTTTTCCCGCCTCTGTGCCCTCCACGCGCCGGAGCACCTGTGGATCGGATGCGCGGACAGCCGGGTGCCGGCCAACGAGATCGTCGGGTTGGCGCCGGGGGAGCTGTTCGTGCACCGCAACATCGCCAACCTGGTCCTGCCGGAGGATCCGAACTGCCAGGCGGTGATCCAGTACGCCGTGGAGGAGCTGGGCGTTTCCCACGTCATCGTGACCGGGCACTACGGGTGCGGCGGCGTGCAGGCCGCCTTCGGCCCCCCCGCCCGGGAGCCCCTGGAGGGCTGGATCGGCCACCTGCGCCGCCTGAAGGGGCATCACGCCGCCGAACTGGCCGCGCTGCCCGATGGGGCCGCGCGCCAGCGGCGCCTGTGCGAACTCAATGTCATCGCCCAGGTGGCGACCCTGCGCCGCCTGCCCGTGCTGCTCGGCGCCTGGGAGCGGGGCCACCAGGTGACCCTCCACGGCTGGATCTACGATCTGGAGGACGGGCTGATCCGGGACCTGCGGGTGAGCTGCGACGGTCCCGCCGCCTGAAATTAATTCTCCGGCCCCCCGGCTCCGATAAAGGGGTCAGCGAAAGCAGAACCACCTGGAGCCGACCTTGCCGCTGGCCCGAAGGACCCGTTCCCTGCGCACCTACCTCCTGTGGGGCCTGGGTTCCCTGGGATTGGCTTTCATCCTGGTTTCCTTGGAGTTGCGGAATTTCGTCCACCCCCAGCTCCTGGAGGAGGTGAACGCCCAGGGGCGGTCGCTGGTGCGGTACCGGGCCCAGCAGGAACTCCTGGTGGTGCTCCTGGAACAGGAGGCCGATCTGCGCAGTTTCCTCATGACCGGGGACAAGGCCCACCTGGAGGCCTTCGCCCGGGAGCGGGGGCAGGTGACCGAACCCCTGCGCGCCCTGCGGGAGAACCTGCCCGAGGGCGCCGGTGGGGCCGACCATGCCCAGATGGAGCGCCTGACCTACCTGGTGTCCCACTGGCAGGACGAGGAGGCCGTGCACCTGATCCGCCTGCGCCTGCAAGGGCCCCTGGCGGACCTGAAGGGCGCCCTCTCCCAGGAGACCCGGGCCTTCGGCGAGGTCAAGGCGGCCAGCGCGGGGCTCACCCGGCTCCTGGACGCCCGGGACGACGAGCGCCTCCAGAGCATCGAGGGCACGCTGGCCTATGCCCGGTGGCTGGGCTATTCCGCGGAAGCGGCGCTCTTCATCACGGCCCTGTTGTATTCACGCTGGCTGCTGATGCGGGTGTCGGTCCCCCTGGCCGACCTGGCGGAACAGGCGAAGACCGGCGACGGCTACGGGGAGCCCACCGGGAACCAGCCGGTGAAGGAGGTGGAAATCCTGGGCCGGGCCCTGTACGAACTGGATGTGCGCAACCGGGAGCGGGAGGCCCTGCTGCGCCGGGAGCACGACGCGGCCCTGGCGACCCGGGCCTTCGAGGAACTCACCCAGCACCTGGACCGGGAGGAGGACCTGCTGGCCGCCCTGGACCAGGCCCTGGCGCGGCAGGTGCAGGCCAGCGCTCAGCGGATCCTCCTCCACCCGGCGGCGGGGGGCGGGCTCCGTTCCGCGCTTCCTCCCATGGCGGCGGGGGAGGCCGCCCCGTACCCGATGCTGGAGGACCCCGACCGGTGCCGGGCCATCCACCTGGGGGCGCGGGTGTGCCTGGAAAGCGGGGCCCCCACCGCCTGCATCTGCCCCCTGGGTGTGCCCGAGGCGGGGGCCTACCTCTGCCTGCCCATGGTGGCCTCGGGCCGGCTCCTGGGCCTGGTGAACCTCCAGTCCCGGAACCCCGGGCACTGGACGCCGGAGCGGCGGCACATCGCCGCGGCGCTGGTGGCCGCGGCCACCGCCGCCCTCCAAGGCATCCACGCCCTGGACCTGGCGAAGGAGCGGGCCCTGCGGGACGGTCTGACCGGGGTGTTCAACCGGCGGTTCCTGGACGAGGTCCTGCCCAAGACCCTCGACCAGTGCCAGCGGAACGACCTGCCCTTCTCGTTGCTGATGATGGACATCGACCACTTCAAGGCCTTCAACGACGAATTCGGGCACGAGGGCGGGGACCAGGTGCTGCGCCTTTTCGCCCAGTGCCTCCAGGCCAAGGTCCGGGGCGGCGACGTGGTGGCCCGGTACGGGGGCGAGGAATTCGCCGTCCTCCTGCCCCACGCCGGGGAGGCCTTCGCCCTGACCCTGGCCGAACGCCTGCGCCGGGCCGTCCAGGAACTCCCCCTTCCGGAGGAGGTGTTCCCCCCGGGCCGGCACATCACCATGAGCATCGGCCTGGCCTCCTTCCCGGAACACACCCGCAGCCAGGAGGTTCTCGTCTCCCTGGCGGACCAGGCCCTTTACCAGGCCAAGGGGCAGGGCCGGAACCGCACCGTGAGCGCCGGCGCCCTGGGGGCCTTGGAGCACGCCTGAGGGGCGGACATTCCGGGGGGCGCGGGTATAGTTGTATCCATGAAAATGCTGATCTTTCTCCTCTTCTTGGCCTGCCTGGGCCTTTCCGCGGGCGGTCCCGTGCTGGTCATGAGCTTCGACGGGCTGGGGTCCACCCAGTTCACCGCCGAAACCATGCCGAGGTTCTGGGCCCTGAGCCAGAAGGGCCAGCGGGGCGAGGGCTGCCCCCCCTTCCCGGCGACCACCTTCAACGGCCATGCCACCCTGGCCACGGGCTGCTGGCCGGAGCACCACGGCATCGTGGCCAACGGCTTCATCGACCCGGTCCTGGGTCCCGTGGGCCATTCCGCCCGGGCCGAATACCTGCAGCGGGAGCCCCTGTGGGTGGCCGCCACCCGCAGCGGCGTGCGCACCGCGGTCTTCGGATGGCCCTGCGGCACCGGGCCCTGGGAGGGGGTGGCGCCCTGGCGCCTCCAGGTCTTCAAGGAGGGGGTGCCCGACGCCGCCGCCCTGGCCTTCAGCGCCCAGGCCCTCCAGGACGGGGCCCGGCTGGTCATGACCTACCTGTCCGGCACCGACGCCGAAGGCCACTACCATGGGCCCGCGAGCCCCGAGGTGCGGCAGAAGCTCAAGCGCATCGACGATGAGATCGCGCCCTGGGTGGAGCGCATGCTGGCGGCCCACCCGGGCCTGCGGGTCCTCCTCCTGGCCGACCACGGCATGGGGGCCATGGGCCGGCGGGTGGACATCCGGCCCCTGCTGGGCCAGCCCGCCACGGTGATCGCCCATGGGGGCAGCGCCTACGCCTACCTGAAGGCCCCCGTGTCCGGGGAGGCCATGCGGGCCCTGGCCGCCGCGGGCCTGAAGGCCTGGCGGCCCGGGGAGCTGCCCGCGGACTTCCACCTGGCCTCCAACCCGCGCATCGGGGATCTCATCGTGGAGGCCCCCGCGGGCACCTGGATCCCCTCCGCCACCTCGGTCCTGGCCGGGGAAAAGGAAAAGATCGGACGTGCGGGCGCCCATGGCTTCGACGCCGGGACGCCCCTCATGCACACCTGGCTGGTGGCCCTGGGTACCGGCAAGACGACCGCTCTACCGGCGATCCCCCTGTGGGACATCGCCCCCACCGTGGCTTCCTGGCTGGATATCCGCTGGGAAAAACAGCCGGACGGCAAGGTCGTGGAAGGCCTGCGCTAGATCCCACCCAGGTACGTTCGCACGGCCTCGTCCGTGCGGGCCACGCGCATGCCGGCCTGGCGGCAGGTTTCCAGGGCCGCGGGCAGGGCCATGCCCCGGTCCAGCACCAGCCAGGGGCAGATGGCTGCGGCCGCCCGGTTGCCCGTGGCGCAGTGCACGAGGACCCGGGAGCCGGCGGGCAGGCCTTGCAGGAGGGCGCGGATGGAGACGAAATCCGGGGCGGGGGGCGCCTCCGCCAGGGCATAGCGCATGTACACGGACCCCAGCTCCTGGATGCGCTCGTTCTCCAGGACCCCCTCGGGGCCCAGCTCGGCGTCGGTGCGGAAATCGATGACGTGGGTGATGTGGCGCTGCTTCACCAGCCGGTAGATCTCGGCGGTGGGCGCGCCGTTGAGGACGTAGAGGCCGGGGCGGGGTTCCACCAGGACGGGGCGGGGGGCCTCGGGCGCCACCAGGGCCGGGGGAAGGAGGAGGGCGAGGGGGAGCATGGGTTCCTTCGGGAAGCCTGCGGGGGCTTGGTTTCTCAATCCATGTCGGTCCCGGACGCTGACCTCGGATTGGCTGCAGGGACGGAGCGGGCTGGAGGCCCGTTCCTGGTTTCCTTATCGGTCATTCAAGCCGGGGGTTGACGATAAATTCACCATAAACAAGGGGATTCCGGTCCCAAATTGAAGTCGCGGAGCGCCGGTGCCGAATCCAAGGGTGGCGCATGCGCATGCGGAGGGACGTTCGGCGATGGGGGGCCAGGGGGAAGCCAGGGCGGGGTGGCATCGAAGGTTCGCGAGCCTCCTGGCGGGGCTGGTGTGCGCTTGGGCGTTCGCTTCAGCGCCTCCTCCCCAGGATGTCCTGATCCTCTACTCCTTCAACCAGAACCTCCCGGCCCAGGGGCGGATCAGCGCGGGCCTGGGGAGGGCCATGGCGGCCCGGGGGCTGGCCTTCGGCACCTTCCACCCGGAGTACCTGGACATCAATCCGCCCCGCACCCCCGGCCAGCGCGGGCACCTGCGGGCGCTCCTGCTGGACAAGTACGCGGGGATGAGATTCGGCCTGATCATCACGGTCTTCGACCCGGCCCGGGACTTCCTCGAGCACGAGGCCCGGGACCTCTCGCCCGGGACGCCGGTGGTGGCGCTCTTCGGCAAGGATGGCGCACAGGTGGAGGGCCGGACGACATTCCCGCTTCCCCTGCGCTTCGAGGTGAGGGGGACCTTCGAGCGGGCCCTGGCCCTGTTCCCCCGCACCCGCCGCGTGCTCTTCGTGTCGGGGAACGCGGAGACGAACCTGCGGGTGGAGGACCAGGCCCGCCGGGAGCTGGCACCCTGGGCGGACCGCATCGCCTTCGAGTTCACCAGTGGCCGGAGCGTCCCCTCGGTGCTGGAGGAGGCCCGGCATCTGGCCCCGGATACCCTCATCCTCTTTTCCATCGTCACCTCGGATATCACCGGCCAGCGGTTCGTGCCCACGGATGTGGTGCGGGCCCTGGCGAAGGAGGCCAACGCCCCGGTGTTCAGCATCCTTTCCAGCTTCCTGGGCGAGGGGGTGGTGGGCGGCGAGATGGCGGATCCCGAGACCGCCGGAGCCCTCCTGGGCCAGGGGGTGGTGGAGGTCCAGCAGGGGCGGGCCTTTCCCCGGACGCTTCCCGGCGCCTACGTGCGGCCCATGTACGACTGGAACCAGCTGCAGCGCTGGCATTGCGACGTTTCCCTCCTGCCGGAGGATGCCATCTTCATCAATCGGCCTCCGAGCCTGTGGGGGTTGTTCCGGCGCTACGTCATCGCCGCGGGGGCCGTCTTCGCCGCCCTGTGCGGCCTGATCCTGGCCCTGCTCCGGGTCAACCGGCGCCGGGCCCGCGCGGAGCTGGCCCTGGGCAAGAGTGAACGGCTCATGCGAGAGGCCCAGGAGGCGGCCCAGGTCGGCACCTACGACTACGATCCCGCCACGGGCGAGGTGCGCACCAGTTCCACCTTCGCGCGCATCCTGGGCCTGGAGGAGGAGGGAGGGGCCGGCTTCGAGACCTGGGTGGAGCGGGTGGTGCCCAGCCACCGGGACGAAGTGGGGGCGGGCCTCCGGAACACCCTCGCCACCTGCGAACCCTTCGATCGGGAGTTTCCCATCCAGCGGCCGGACGGGGAACTCCGGTGGCTGCACTGCAGGGCCCGGGCCGAAGGGGGACCTGGCCGGCGCGCCACCCGCCTGCTGGGCACCCTCCTGGACATCACGGAGCACCGCCAGATGCAGGAGGAACTGGAGCACACCCAGCGCCTGGAGAGTCTGGGGAGCCTGGCCAGCGGCGTCGCCCACGACATGAACAATGTCCTGGCCTCCATCCAGGCGGTGGCCCAGACCCTCCTGTTCGTCCACGGCAAGGATGCCGCCCTGGCCGGGCCGCTGGGCACCATTGACCGCGCCAGCGACCGGGGCCGGGGCCTGGTGCAGGCCCTCACCAATTTCTCGCGCAAAGGGCTCCGGGAGGCCCGGGTCCTGGACCTGAACGAACTGGTGGGGGAGCAGACGGTGATGCTCCGGCGGACGCTCTTCCAGAAGGTGCAGGTGCTGGAGGACCTGGACCCCGCGCTCCCGCCGGTGAAGGGCGAATCCTCCACCCTGGGGAGCGCGATCCTGAACCTGTGCGTGAACGCCTGCGACGCCATGCCCGGGGGGGGGACCCTCACCCTGGTCACCCGGCGCGCGCCCGACGGGGGCGCCCAGCTGGAGGTGGTGGATTCGGGCCAGGGCATGCCGCCCGACGTGGTGCGCCGGGCAATGGAGCCCTTCTTCACCACCAAGCCCTTCGGGAAGGGGACGGGGCTGGGCCTTGCCATGGTCTTCAACACCGTGAAGGCCCACGGGGGAACCGTACAGATCAGCAGCCGTGTGGGCGCGGGCACCACCATCCTCATCCACCTACCCGCCGCCCCGGGGGAGGCCTCCGGGGCCGAGCCCGAGGCCGAGGTCGCCTGCAGGCCCCTGCGGATCCTCCTGGTGGACGACGATCCGCTCATCCGGGATTCCGTCCCCGGGATGCTCACCCAGCTGGGCCACACCGTGGAGGTCTCCGGCGGCGGCGCCCAGGCCCTGGTGCGCTTCGCCGGGGGCCTGGAGGTGGACCTGGTCCTGCTGGACCTCAACATGCCCGTCATGGGAGGCGCCGAGACCCTGGCCAACATCCGCGCCCTGCGCCCCACCCTCCCCGCGATCCTCGCCACCGGCTTCCTGGACGAGGCCACCGCCGCCGCCCTGGCCGGCCTGGAGCGCGTCTCGGTCCTCCCCAAGCCCTACACCATGTCCCAGTTCCAGGCCCTGGCCCGGGACCTCTGACGTCGCCCGGGTCCCAACCTTGCGCCAGGGATTCGCTGACGCAGGCAAGCTGCGTCAGCGCACGGCTCAGGGCACGGGGTTGGGGCGCAGTGTTGCCACGCTCCGGCTTCGATGGGCGTTGCACCCATCTGGGAAAGGGCAGGCTCTCCTGTGGGACCTATGCCCCAACGACGCGCTTCAAGTGTCCCGGAGTGGCGATTCGTTCGCGCCGACGCTGGTCACCTCAAGCGATCCCCGCAAGGACCCGGCACGGGTTCGTGCCGATTCCATGAGATTCCAAGCCCCGCACACCGATCAACGTCGGCGCCGACCCACCCCCATTCCGCAACACTCGAAGCGCGTCGCCGGAAAATAGGCCCATCCGGGCAGCCCCGTCCCCCAACCTTGCGCCATGCCCATCGAAGCCGGAGCGTGCCAACACGCCACCTCAACCCCGAGCCGTGAGCTTTTCGCTGACGCAGCTTGTCTGCGTCAGCGAATCCCTGACGCTGGTCCGGCACACGTGCGCCTACGCGCTCAGCCTGAGGATTTCCACCATCATCGCGACCGCGCGTTCCATGTCCTCCACGTGGATGTGCTCGTCCGTGGAGTGCTCCTGCCGCGCCCCGATGCCCACTACGGCCATTTCGATGGCGTGGTTGTTGTAGATGGAGGCGTCGGTGAAGCCGCACATGAGGGCGGGCCTGGCTTCGATGTCCAGGCGGGCCAGGGCCTTGCGGGCCACGTCCACGGTCCAGGCGGTGGCGGGGTCGATGTGGGAGGCCCGGCAGAGGTTGTTCACGGCGATTTCGGCGGAGGCGCCGAAGGCTTCAACTTCCCGGCGGATGGTGGCCACCAGCTCGTCGGCGAGGGCCTGGCCCTTGGCGTGGTCCAGGCTGCGGCATTCGGCCAGGAAGGTGCAGAGGTCGGGCACGCCGTTGCGGATGAGGCCGCCCTGGATGACGCCCACGTTGGAGGTGGTCTCCGCGTCCAGGCGTCCCAGGCGCAGGGCGGCGATGGCGCGGGAGGCGGCCGCGATGGCGTTGACGCCCTTCTCGGGTTCCATGCCCGCGTGGGCGGACTTTCCGATGACCTTCACGTCGATGGCGAAGTAGGAGGGGCCGCCGGTGATGATGGTGTCCAGGGTGTCGTTGTCCAGGAGGAAGCCCCGGGTGGCCGTGAGGCGGCCGTAGTCCAGGTTCTTCACGCCCAGCAGGCCCACCTCCTCCTGGCGGCTGATGGCGATCTCCAGGGGCGGGTGCACCGGGGCCACCCGCAGGGTCTCCAGCAGTTCGGCGATGCCGGCCTTGTCGTCGGCGCCCAGGATGGTGTCCCCCGACGACCGGATCACGCCGTCGCGCAGCACGGGGCGGATGCCCTTGCCGGGCTTGACCGTGTCGCCGTGGCAGGAGAGGAGGATGGGCTCGGCGGCGCTGCCCTTGGCGGGGACCTTGGCGATGAGGTTGCCGTAGGCGTCCAGGTCCGCGGTGGCGCCCAGGCCCCGCAGGACGGGCAGGAGCCAGGCCATGAACGCGGCCTCCTCGCCGGACTCGCTGTCGATCCGCACCATCTCCATGAACTGGGTGATCATGCGATCGGTGTCCATCGCTGTGCCGAAGCGGGTCGTGAGGGCCATGGGCCACCTCCAAGTGTCGGGTATGAAGGAAAGGGTACTCGGGAACCGGGTGCCTTTGGGGCGGCGATGGGCTAGATTGTTGGAATCGTCAAGGAGATGCCCATGCTTCCCTCCCTTCTGGCCGCCAGCATCTACATCGCCATGCCCGCCCAGCACCCCCCCGCGGCGGAGACCCTGACCCCGGAGGCCGTCCTGGCCGAGCTGAAGGCCGGGAACCTCCGCTTCGTGGAAGGCCGGCGGACCCGGAGCCTGCGCAGCGCCGAGGATCCGCGGGTGCGCGAACTCCTGGCCGGGGGCCAGCATCCCCTCGCCGTGGTCGTCACCTGCTCCGACAGCCGCCTCGCGGACAATCTGATCTTCGACCAGGAACTGGGCCGGCTCTTCACCATCCGGGAGGCCGGCAACAGCCCCGACACCCAGGGCATCGCCTCCGCGGAATACGCCGTGGAGCACCTGGGCTGCCCCCTGGTGGTGGTCATGGGCCACACCAGCTGCGGCGCCATCAAGGCCGTGGCCGAGGCCAACGGGGTTCCGCTCCCCGGCAACCTCTGGACCTTCCAGGCCTCCATGGCCGGGCTCCTGGAATCCACCCCCCGGGGTTCGGAGGACGTGAAGACCCACCAGAAGCGCCTCGCGGCCGTGAACGCCCAGCGCCAGGCCAGGGCCATGGTGGCCAGGAGCGAGATCCTCCGGGAGAAGGTGGCCGAGGGGGGCGTGAAGGTGGTGGCGGCGATGTACGACCTGGCCTCGGGGACCGTGACGTGGCTACCCGATGCGCCGGAAGCCAAGGCCGCCAAGGGGCACAAATCCCATTAGGGATGGGTCTGTTCGGAATCCAGGGCCTAGTTCTGCGGCGGCGCCAGCTGCCGGGTCTGGGCGAGTTCGATGAGTTCCTTTATCCGCAGGGCGTCCTTCTTCCGGTGGCCGGCGCTGGTGAGGGGATCGGTGCCGCCCGTGGATTCGATGAGGATCTCCGACCAGAAGATACCCGTGTTGATGCGCACGCTGGCCACCCGCAGGAGGTGGATGGTCATTTCGTTGCGGGTGAACCACGAGCGCTTCCACCGGGTCACGGCGGTGTCCGTGATCTCGATGCAGGTGGGGAAGAGCCGGTTTCCCCGGGTCCAGCGGCTGGCCTTGAAGGTTTCGGTGCTCATGGGGCCATTATACGCCGCCAGCAGGTGTCCACGTGGTCGTCCACCATGCCCACGGCCTGCATGAAGGCGTAGATGATGGTCGGGCCCACGAACTTGAAGCCGCGGCGCAGGAGATCCCGGGAGAGGGCCTGGGCCTCGGGGCTCACGGAAGGCACGTCGGCGAGGGTGCGGCGGCGCTCCACCCGGGGCCGGTCCCCCACGAAGGCCCAGAGGTAGGTGGCGAAGGAGCCGAATTCCCGCTGGACCTCCAGGAAGGCCCGGGCATTGGCCACGGCCGCGGCCACCTTCAGGCGGTTTCGCACGATGCCGGGGTCTTGCATCTGGGCCTCCAGGCGTTCCGGGCCGTACGCCGCCACCGCCCGGGGATCGAAGCCGTCGTAGGCGAGGCGGTAGGCCTCGCGCTTGCGCAGGATCGTGGACCAGCTGAGGCCGGCCTGGGCCCCTTCGAGGATGAGCATCTCGAAGAGGTGCCGGTCGTCCCGGGAGGGCACGCCCCACTCCTCGTCGTGGTAGGCCGTGTAGGCCGGGTCGGCGCCGCACCAGCCGCAACGGGGGAGGGGGTCGGGCATCTGCTGCTGGGTCATTGATATCCTCAATGATTTATCGGGTTGAATTGGGTGGTGCAACTTCTGGCTGGGCGGGGGCCAGCTTGGAATATACAATGGTTTCCACGCCGGGCTTCTCGGCCATTTCCAGGAGACGATACCTTGAAAATTTCCGGTCTATTCTGTGCAACGGCTCTCACCTTGGCCTGCGGTTCCTGGGCCTCCGCGGCGGAACCGGTCTTCGGGGTGCAGGGCGCCCTGGCCTTCCCGGTGAACGACCTCACCGACGCCGCCAACCTGGGACTCCAGGTGGGCGGCCACGGCCGGTGGGACTTCGGGGGCGGCCACGGCCTCATGGGCCGCGCGGACATCACCATCTTCGGCTCCAAGGACGGGGTCAACACCACGAGCTACGGCCTGGGCGCCGACTACACCTGGCACCCCGACCGGAACCGCCGGGGCGTCTACCTCCTGGGCGGCGTCTCCCTGGTGAGCTACAGCCTCTCCGGCCACGGCCATTCCGATTCCAAGACCGCCCTCGGCCTGGACCTGGGCGTGGGCTACGACCTGGACCGCCACGTGGGCCTCCAGGCCCGGTACACCACCCACAACGTCGACAGCGTCACGCTCGCGGCCCTCAACCTCGGGGTGACTTACAGCTTCTAGCCCCCTTATACGTTCGCCCCCGTTCGTTGCTGCGTGCTCCGCACGCAGCAACGGCAAGCTCACGCCTCGTTCCTGGGGCTGTGTTGTCACCCATTGGCCCCGACCCACCGGGGGGACTCGCTTCGCGTCGTTCGGGGAGAACGGTGAATCGCGCCGAAGATGATCTTGTTAGGCTGCGCTCGCTTGTTCCCGCGTTGCGAACCGATCGGGGCGAAGGTCCGGGACACGCACGATCCCGCAGCCCGGCCCCCAGGGGTGTCGGCAAACCCCTGGTGCCTTGAAACCGTGATGAAGGGGCTGTTGCAGGTTGAGGGGATCCCCGTTCATCCCATCCATCGGCGTTCATCCCTGTTTCCGCAGGGCTGACGCAGAGGTGGGTCGGAGCGAAAGTAACTCGATGTCCTTGACCCAAGGGTGGCGACAACTCCCGGCGACGTTCAAACGGGGATAAACAGGATCCAGGGGAAAAGGCAGGATAAAGAACGTCAGGTCAAAGCTGGGGGCAGATGACCGAGTACAACATAACGATTCATGACCTTGGCTTTGCAGTCACACCCTAATCCACCCGGAAGCCGATGCGGAGTTCCTGGGGGTGGGCGGCGTGGATGAGGGGGGCCTGGTCGTTCACGTCGTCGTAGGGGAAGGCGTAGGCCTTTCCGCCCAGGCTGCGGAGGTGCCAAAAGCGGGCGTAGGCGTTGGCGGGTTCCGCGGCGTAATAGCGTGACGGGTCGCGCCACGCGGAAGGGGTCTCCAGGATGTGGCGGTTGAGCATGGCGGCGATCTGGGCCCCCAGGACCCGCTCCAGGGTGCAGCCCTGGGCCAGGGGGCCGTCGCAGCGGAAGGCTTCGGGGGTGGTGGGCATGGCGCGGATCAGGTAGCGCTCCGGATCGCCGGGGCGGGTGAAGACGAAGAGGCCCCCGGGTTCCACGCGGCCCGTGAAGGTGCCCTCGTCGGGGGTGAGGACGAGGGGTTCGCGGCGGTAGCGTTCCCACATCGCCCGGATGTAGGCGTCCAGGTGCCGCCGCAGCGGGCCCTCCGGGGCGTGGCCGGGGGCGGTGATGCGCAGATCGCCCACGAGGGCCCGGAAGGGCCCGGGGACGGCGGCGGCGAAGTCCCGCACCAGGTCCGAGCGGCGGGCCTCGAGGCCCACGGGCCCGGCGGAGGTGCCGTCCCGGTCCCGCGCCTCCAGGGTGATGGGCAGGCCGAACTGGTCCACGCAGGTTGTGTTGGCATAGAGCCCGGTGCGGTCCAGGGCGAATTCCACCCAGTCGAAGAGGGTGCGGCCGTTGGGATCCTCCCCGTTGGCCGGATCCGGCTGCACGAGGCCGCCGGTGGCGGGGTCCACCCGCAGGCGCAGGGGCGCGCCGACGCTCAGGTAGATCCGCCCCCCGCGCAGATCGCGGGCCGTGTCCAGGTCCACGGCCGCCGGGAGGGGAAAGGAATAGGCGCACCAGAGCCTGCCGGCCGCGGGGACCCGGTTGTCGGCGGGAAGGCAGGGATGGAAGGCGCCCCCGGCGTCCATGCGCAGGAAGGTCCCCGCGTCGTCCTGGGCCGTGACGGTGAGGTAGACGGGCTGCGCCGCGAGGGCGCCCCGGGTGCGGTTGGCGAAGGCGAGGCGCAGGGGCGCCTGGCCGAAGGCGGGCCAAAGGCCGAGAAGGACCGCAAGGAGGGTCCAGGGGGCGATGTGCATGGGAACTCTCTAAAGGGGCTTGAAAAGGTGGGGTGCTTGACCCACCAAGAATGAGCCCCGGGGGGACCCCGCGCAAGCCGGGAAATCTACGCCGGCTGGGCGGGTTCGTCCCGGCGGCCGTGCAGCATTTCCACCACGGCCTCGTTCAGTTCCTTGCGCAGGGTGTTGCGTTCGTTGGCCCGGGTGATGTAGCGCACGCGGACCTCCACGCCGCTGCCCGCGGGCACGACGCTGATGCTGGGCTCGGCCTTGAGGCCCTGGATGCGGTACCCGCGGTCGGCGCGCTCCCATTCCTTGAAGGCCTGGGCCGCGTTCTCGCCGGTGCGGGCCTCCACCAGGGCGCGCACGCCGTCCACCAGGGGGTAGGGGTCCTTGCCCGCGGGCACGCTCACGTCCAGTTCGTCCCACATCCACTGGCCCGCGGAGGAGAAGTTGAAGTAGTGGCCTTCCATGGCGAAGCTGTTCACGAAGGACACGACGCGGCCCGTGGGGTGCCCGGCGTCGCTCCAGTTGCCGGTCTCCAGGATCAGGGTGCGCAGGAGGCCGATCTCGATGACCTCGCCGCTGACGCCCCGGATCTCCACCCAGTCGCCCACGTGGATGCCCTTGGGTCCCACCAGGATGAACCACCCGAAGAAGGAGATGATGAAGTCCTTCAGGGCCACCGTGAGGCCGGCGCCCGCGAGCCCGAAGAGGGTCGTGAGCTGGCTGGGGGTGCCCAGGACGACGAGGATGATGGCCAGGACGCCCAGGACCTGGGCGCAGAACTTCACCACCTTCAGGTTCCGGCTCACGCGCTTGCGCCCCGCGGTGATCCGGCCGAAGATCGCTTCGAAGATGCGCTCGGCGAACCAGATGAGGGCCAGGATCAGGACGATCCAGGCGCCGTGCTGCAGGACGGCGTGGAGGGCGGCGCGCTGGTCCAGGCGCACCAGGGCGCCCCAGTCCTGGTAAACGCGCGAGAGCTCCTTCTCGTCCTGGTAGCGCTTGCCCAGGTCCGCCAGGGTGCGCTGGTTCTCGGTGAAGTACTTCAGGGTGAGCAGCGTCGCCCGGGCCGTCTCCCGGGAGGTGCCGGCGGCCGTGGCCGCGCCCCGGTCGCCGTGGGCGAAGCCCTTGGCCTGCTCCCGGGCGGATTCGCGGTCCTCCTTCTCCTGGGCCACGTCCTTGGTGAGGGCCTGCTGCCGGGCGCTGAGCTCCTCGGCCTTGGCCTGCGCGCTGTCGCGGGCCTGGGCCAGGAGGGCCGCCTTGCGGCGCAGGCGGTTCCAGGTGTCCAGGCGCTGCAGGAGGCTGCCGGGCTGGAACCGCGTGACGGCGCTGGCGGCCTCGTCCTCGGCGGCCTCCTCCTTGGCGGTGAAGGCGGTCTTGAGGCGGCGGATGCGGGCCACGGGATCGGCGCCCAGCTTTTCCAGCATGGCGCCGGTGGCGTCCAGTTCATCCTTGTCCAGTTCCAGCTGGGCCTTGGCCACGTCCAGCTGGTCTTCCAGGTCGTCCTTGTCCTGCTCCCGGGCGGCGGCCACGGCCTTGGTGAGGCGGGCCACGGTCCGCTGGCCCTCGTCCACGGCCAGGAGCTGCTTGTCCTTGACCCCCTGCAGTTCCCGCACGGCGGGGGTGGGCGGGGGGGTGGCGTAGGCGGCCTGGCGCAGCGCGTCGTTGAAGGCCAGGTCCACCTCGTGGTCGGCGAGGCGCTCGGCGTCCCGGGCGAACTGCTTCTCCTCCTGGGTGTAGGCGAACGCGGCCAGGCGCCTGGCGGTGATGTTGGGCTCCTGGTCCACCTGGGTCTCGGCGGCCTTGGGCGAGGGCTTGGGGGCGGGGCGGGCTTCCGGGCCCCGGGTGAGGTAGAGGCCGGTGCCCACGGCTCCCGCAAGGATCAGGAAGGCGACGGCTGGGACGAATCTGCGCAGGTTCATGGGTGCCTTGGGGAGGATGGTTCCTCCATCTTAGTGCGGTCTACAGCGCCGATGCGAAGGAAGCCAGCTCCCCGGGGTCCGCCACGGCCAGGTCCCAGGCCTCGGCGCCGGGGGTGCCGAAGCCGTAGCGGCAGAGGCACCGTTTGAGGCCGGCCCGCCTTCCGGCCTCGAGATCCGTGTGGTGGTCCCCGGCGATCCAGGACCCCTCCGGGCCGCAGGCGCAGCGCTCCAGGGCCAGGAGGAGGGGCTCCGGGTCGGGCTTGAGGCTCGGGCAGTCCCCCCCCGCCACCACCGCGGTGAACAGGTCCAGGATGCCCAGGCCCTCCAGGATGGGAAGGGTGAACTCCCGGGGCTTGTTCGTGACCACGGCGAGGCGGAACCCCTTGGCGCGCACGGCTTCGAGGGCGGCCCCGGCCCCGGGGTAGAGGCGGGTGGCGTCCAGGAGGTGGCGGCCGTAGTGGCCCCGGTTCAGCTCCAGCGCCTCCTCCAGGCGCCCGGGGCACTCGGGGAGGGACCGGGTCAGCAGCTTGCGGACCCCGTCGCCCACGAAACCGGCCACCTGGGCCGGGTCCAGGGGCGGCAGCCCCAGGTCCACCCGGGTCAGGTTGACCCCCGTGGCCAGGTCGGCCCTGGAGTCCACCAGGGTCCCGTCGAGATCGAAAAGGAAGGCGCTGGGCATCCTTCACTCTACCCCTTGCCGGCCCAGCCCGGGAGGGCCATGGACAATCCCGGGACGTAGGTGATGAGGAGGAGGCCGATGCCCAGGATGAGCAGGAAGGGCAGCACGGTGCGGTAGAGCCGGGGCAGGGGCGTGCCGAAGCGGCTGGAGGCCAGGAACAGGTTGAGGCCCACCGGCGGCAGGAGGAACCCCACCTCCAGGTTGGCCAGGAAGATGATGCCCAGGTGCACCGGGTGGATGCCGTACAGGGCGCCCATGGGGGCGATGATGGGGGCCAGGACGATGATGGCCGAATAGATCTCCAGCACGCTCCCCAGGGCCAGGAGGAGGACGTTCAGGGCCAGCAGGAAGACGATCCTGGAATGGATGTGGACCCGGGTCCAGGCCAGGAGCGCGTCCGGGAGCTGGGCGTCCACCAGGTAGCTGGTGAGGCCCATGGCCACGCTCAGCAGTATCAGCACCGCGCCCATGAGGGCCGAGGCCCGGAGCAGCACCCGGGGCAGGTCCCGCACCGGATGCAGGTCCCGGGTGATGAAGCACTCCGCGAGGATGGCGTAGGCCAGGGCGCCGGCGGCGGTCTCCAGCATCGTGGCGCGGCCGCTGGCGAAGAGGCCAACGATCACCAGGGGCAGGAGCAGCTCCCACTTGGCCTTCCAGGTGGCCCCCAGGGCCTCGGCCCAGGTGAAGGGGGAGCGCGGGCCCTCCGCCCTGCGCCCCACGAGGATGCCGTAGGCGGCCGTGAGCCCGATGAGGAGCAGCCCGGGCAGGAGCCCCGCCAGGTAGAGCCGGTCCGCGGGCACCACCGCGTCCCGGCCGCTGGCGACGATGCTGTAGAGGATCACCGGCAGGCTCGGGGGCAGCAGCAGGCCCAGGGCGCCCGAGGCCGTCACCAGCCCCAGGGAGAAGCCTTCGGGGTAGCCGTCCTTGCGGAGCATCGGATACACCAGCCCCCCCAGCGCGATGATGGTCACGCCGGAGCCCCCGGTGAAGGTGGTGAAAAGGGCGCACACCATGGCCACCATCACCGCCAGGCCCCCCGGCATGAAGCCCAGCCACGCCCGGAAGAACCGCACCAGCCGGTCCGAGGCCCCGCTTTCGGCCAGCACGTAGCCGGCCCCGGCCAGGAGCGGGATGGCGGGAAGGGTGGGAGAGGCCACGAGGCGGTAGATCTCGGCCGACACCGCGGCCACGGGGGTCCCCTGGGCGAAGAAGAGGCAGATGGCCACCCCGCCCAGGGCCACGAAGACCGGCGTGCCCACCAGGAGGGAGGCGAGGATGCCCGCCGCGGCGATCCAGGCCTTGGAGGCCAGGGGCGGGGGCAGGAGCCCCGCGGCGAAGGCCGCAGGGATGGCCAGGAGGGCCGCGGCGCGCCCCCGCCAGGTGCCGTGGGCCCGGTGGGCGAAGGTGAGCGCCATGGCCGCCAGGGCCAGGGGCATGACCATCTCCGGCACCCATTCAGGAACGCCGATGGACAGCATGCGCGGGTCGAGCCGGTTGGCCCGCACCACCTGGACGCTGGCGTAGGCCAGCAGGGCGGCCACGGCCGCGGACACGGCGCCCGCCACCCAGCGGGCCGCCCGGCCCAGGCGGCCCTCCCCCAGCCACTGGGAGGTGGAGAGGGTGAGGTGGGCGCCCTGGCCCGTGGCGGCCAGGGCGCCCACGAACGTGAGCCACAGGGTCACGCTCTGCACCAGGTCCGCGGAGCCGGGCACGTGGAAGCCCCCCAGGCTCCGCCCCGCGGTGTCCACCAGGGGCAGGAGGCACAGCGCCAGGAAGCTGGCCACCAGGACGATGCCCTCCCCGGCCCGGAGCAGCTTCCTGAGCAGGTTCATTTCCCGCGCCGGCGGTAGGCGTCCCGGTCCTTCAGGGCCTCGTCGTAGGCCTGGGCCGGAACGAACTCGCCGCGGATCTTGCCGGCGGCCCCCGCCACCATCTGGTTCCACAACTGGCGGGCATGGGCGTCCACGGGCACGACCTTCACCCCGGCGCCGCGCAGGGCCTTGAGGTCCCGTTCCTCCGTGGCGCGCATGTCGGACCGCAGCCGGTTCCCGGCGTCCTGGGCGGCCTTGAGCAGGGCGGGCCTCACGTCCGCGGGAATGCGGTTCCAGGCGTCCCGGGTGACCACGGTGCCGGCCAGGATGATGCCCCACTTCAGGTCGGTCATGTGGGGGGCCTGTTCGTGGTACCGGGTGACCAGCACCACCTGGGGCGAGGTGAGGAAGGCGTCCAGGAGCCCCGTCTGCAGGCCCGTGGCCAGTTCCGTGGCCGGGGCGGGGATGGCGTTGAAGCCTCCGGCCTTCCAGATCTCCAGGGTCCTGGGATCGCCGGCCCACTGGAAGAGCTTCTGGCGGCGCAGGTCGTCGGGGGCCGCCACGGGCCTGCGGGAGAAGATGCGCACCCAGCCGCCGTCGGCCCAGTTGAGGGGGACGAAGCCCCGGGCCTGGATGGCGGCCTCCAGCCCGGGACGCATGGCCTCCAGGGTGGCGTAGACCTCGTCGGCGTTGTCGAAGGCCAGGGGGATGCTCAGGGCGTACACGCTCCGGTCGATCTCCGCCAGGCCCTGGGAGGTGAGCACCGCGCCCTGGAGCGAGCCCAGGCGCATCTTGCGCACCACGTCGGGTTCGTCGCCCTGGCGGCCCCCGGGGTAGAACACGACCTTGACCCGGCCCCCCGAGACCCGGGCCCAGGTGTCGCCCATGTCCTTGACGATGCGGAACCAGGAGGAATTCTCCGGGAGGAGGGTGGCCATCTTGAGGGTCACCTGGGCGCCCAGGGGCAGCAGGGACGCCAGCAGGAGGGCCGCGGCGCGGAAGGGTCTCATGGCTTGGTCTCCTCGGGTTCGTTGAAGAGTTCGCGGCTCCTGCCCAGCAGCCACCGGGCCCTGCGCTGGGCCACGAGGATGGCGGTGCGCCGCCCGGGATCCCGGTCGGGATCCACCCGCAGGGCGTCGTTCAGCAGGGCCTCGAAGCCCGCGCGATCCTGGGCCTCGAGGGCGACGGCCTCGGCGAAGGTGACGTACGCGGAGGCCCGCAGGCCCCCGGAAAGGCGCACCGCCTCCTGGAAGTGGGCCCGGGCCCGGGCCACGGAGCCCCCCGCCTGGGCGTGGCCGGCCTCCCACGCCGCGAGGAATTCGTGCGCGGCCCCGGCGTCCCAGGCCGGGTCCAGGGCCAGGGCGCGGCGGGCCAGCTTCTCCATGAGGGTCTGGTCCACCGCGAGGCTGGAATCGGACACGTCCAGGGCGAAGGCCGAAGCCCAGGCCGCGGCGGTGTAGTAGAGCAGGGGCACCTGCTCCCTGCCGGCCCGCGCCAGGGCGGCGTCCGGGGCCGCGCGCAGCTGGTCCCGGAACCCGGGCAGGGCGGCCTCCAGGCCCCGCAGGCCATAGTTCCGGGCCCGCAGGTAGAGCTTCCGGGCCCGGAGCCGCAGGGCGGCGGCCCGGGCCGGATCGCTCGCCTCGGCGTAGTCCGCCTCGTCCTGGAGGAAGGCGTGGGCGTACTGGGTGAATCCCGAGCAGGCCGACAGCAGAAGGCCCGGGTGGGCGGGGCTCTCCTGCAGGAGGCCCTCGATGGTCTTGAGGGCGAAGGGGCTGGCGTCCCGCACCAGGTCCGGGTCGTCGTCGGAGGCGTACACCCCCGCCGTCCCGGCCAGGGCGTTCCCGATGCGGTCCACGGCCATGCGCTTGATGGAACAGCCCGCGAGGAGGGCCAGGCAGAGGGGAAAAACCGCTTCAAGGAACCTCATGGGATCACCTGCCGGAAAGCATGACCGCACCGGGCGCCGGTGCCAAGCATGCCAAAAAACAGGGTTGACAGTTCCCCCAGGGGGATTACTGTATTACAACAGTAACACACCAAGGGAGCGAGGACGGCCATGAGAGGAATCCTGCAGGTGGACCCCGCCGGCGCGGTGCCCATCTGGAAGCAGATCGAGGAGGGGGTGCGCCGGCTCGTGGCCGCGGGCGCCCTGGCCCCGGGGTCGCCGGTGCCTTCGGTGCGGGAGTTGGCCCGGGACCTCCGGGTGAATCCCGCCACGGTGGCCAAGGCCTACCAGCGGCTGGTGGAGGCGGGCCTCCTGGCCATGCGCCGGGGCGAGGGCACCTTCGTCCACGGCGACCCCGCCTCCCCGGGCCAGGAGCGGCGCCTGCTGCTGGCGGAGGGGGCCCTGGAATTCGCCGGGTTGGCCCGGGGTCTGGGTGTGGGCCTGCCGGAGGCCAGGGCGGCCCTGGACCGCGCCTGGACGGAACTGGAACGCGAAGGGGAGGTCCGATGACCACGGTGGTGCGATGTGAAGCCCTGACCATGGCCTACGGGCGCCGCGAGGCGCTGTCGGGGCTGGACCTGGCGGTGGAGCCCGGGTCTGTGTACGCCCTCCTGGGCCGCAACGGCGCCGGGAAGTCCACGCTCGTGAAGGCCCTCCTGGGACTCCGCCGGCCCCGTTCCGGCCGGGCCGAGCTCTTCGGCGCCGACGCCTTCGGGGCCCGGGCCCGGGCCATGGAGCGCACCGGGGTGGTGCCCGAGACGCCCCAGGTGCCGCCCCGCATGACCTCGGCCCAGGCCGCGGCCTTCTGCGGGAGCCTGGCGCCCGCCTGGGACGCCGCGGGCGTCGCGGCCCGGCTGGAACGGTTCGGCGTCGATCCCCGCCAGCCCTTCGGGCGCCTGTCCCGGGGCCAGCAGACCCAGGTGGCCCTGGCGCTGGCCCTGGGCTCCCGGCCGGACCTCCTGGTGCTGGACGATCCGACCCTGGGCCTGGATGCCGTGGCCCGCCGGGATCTGTACCGGGAGATCCTGGAGGACCTCGGGGAACGGGGCGCCACGGTCCTGGTGGCCACCCACGACCTGGCGGGCATCGAGGGCATCGCCGACCGGGTCGGCATCCTCCACCAAGGGCGCCTGCTCCTGGACGAGCCCATGGAGGACCTCAAGGGCCGCCACCGGCGCATCCGGTGCGGGCCCCAGGCCTGCCCCGACCTGGGTCCCCTGGGTCCCGCCGCCCAGGCCCAGGGCCCCTTCGGCCTGGAGGCCACCGTCTCGCGGTTCAGCGAGGCCGCCCTGGCCGCCGCGGGCCTGCCCCCCGAAGCCGCGGTGGGGGCCTCCCTCGAAGACATCTTCCTCGCAACCGTCGCTGGAGAGGTGAACGCATGAAGGCGCTCGTCATCGCGAAAAGGGAAATGGCCGAGCAGAAGCTGGCGTGGGCCGCGGCCGGCTACGTGGCCCTCGCGGGGCTCGTGGTGCCGTGGATCCGGCCCATGGGCGATATCCGGGGCATCCTGGGCCCGGGGCTCGACCTGGGCTTCGGGGTGGCCCTGTCGGCGGTGCTGGGCGCCTCCATGGTGCCCGGGGACCTGCAGAGCGGGAGGATGGGGTTCTACTTCGCCCGGCCCGTGGCGGCGGGCACGGTCCTCCTGGGGCGTTTCCTGGGCGCGTGGCTCCTGGCGGTGGGCGGAGGCCTGGTGGCGGCGCTGCCCCAGGTCTTGCTGGCGCCCCGGAACACAGTGGCCCTTGCGGTCGTAACGGCGGTCTCCGCCGTGGTCTCCGTCTTCGTGCTGCTGGGAGCGCACGTGCTGGGCACGATGTTCAGGTCCAGGAGCGCCTGGATCCTGCTGGACCTGGCGGTGCTGGGGGCCTTCGGGGCGTCGATGCACCTGATGATCGGGCGCATCGCCGAAGGGGGCGCCTTCCTGGCGCTGCCGTGGTTCCTGGGCGGGGCGGGGCTGCTGGTCCTGGCGGTCCTGGGAGGGGCGGCGCACCTCCAGGTGACCCTGGGCGGCGCGGATCTGCGGGCCGGGCACCGGGTCCTTTCGCTTTGCATGGCGGCGGGGCTGGGGGCCACGGCCCTGGCCGGGGCGGGCTTCACGGCCTGGGTCCGGGGAGGCGGGCCCGCCAGCCTCTCGACGTTCCGGGTGGTGGACGCCGCCCCCAGCGGCGACTGGATCGCCCTCGTCGGCGAAGGGCGGTTCCACCGGCAGGCCTTCCTCCTGGACACCGCCACCGGCGCGGCCGTGGAGGCCGGAACCTGGGGCCGCTTCTCTCCCGACGGACGGCGCTACGTGGAATTCGACCTGGGCGCGTCCCGGGTGAGGTCCATCGACCTGGGCCAGGCCCCGGCCCGGGTCCTGCCGCCCTGGTCCATCGCCCTTCCGGGACGCAGGGGCGTGGGCGAGCTCCGCGCCTTGTCCCGGGACGGCCGGATCGCGGTCATCCTCTGCGGGGACTGCCTCACCGTGGCCGATGTGGAGGCCCGCAGGGTGCTCCACCAGTCCACCGGGAACAAGGACCTGTTCGCAATGCGGTTCGTGTTCCCGTCGGAGACCCTTCTCCGGGCCTACGGCGGGGACCGGGACGGTTCCGTGGCCATCCGGGAACTGGACCTGGCCACGGGCGCCTGGACGGAACCGGGGCGCATGCCCCCCGGGCCCCGGTTTCCGGACGCCTCGGGCCGGTGGGTCCTGGTGGGATCCCAGGGCAGGTACGAGGTCTGCGAAGGACGCACGGGGGAGATCCTCCGGCGGGTTCCGGGCGAACCCATGTCCCCGCCGCGCTTCCTGGAGGACGGAGGCCTCGCGTGGCTGGAGGAAGGGCCCGGGGGGCATCGGCTGCGCGTTCTGGACCCCTCGGGCGCCGAGGCCTGGTCCCGGACCCTGGAGGGGACGGCGGGGATGAACGCCTGGCTTCTGCCGGAACCCGGCTCGGGCCGGATCCTCGTGGGACTTCTGGAGGCCGAAGGGGCCCCGGGCGCGAACCGGGGCCGCCGGGGGCGGATCCTGGCCGCCGACCCGTCCCGGGGCACCGTGGAAACCGTATCCGCGGAGGCCACCCTCCCCCTGGGCTTCCGTTCCCGGATGCCCATGGGCGCGCTCGCCGCGCGGCTGCGCGTGGGCAACGGAGGAGGGCTGGCCGTGGCCGGGCCGGACGGATCCCTCCGGAAGGTGATCCCCGGGGCGCGGTGGGCTAGCGAATGATCTTGGCCTCCTCGATGATGACGGGATAGGTGTAGCCGGACCCGAAGTCCTTGCTCAGGCGCACCACGCCCTTGACGGTCACCACTTCGCCCACCCGGGAGGCGTCCTTGGTGGTCACGGTCACATCGTTGTCCTTGGAGGCGTCGGCGCCGCTGCCGTCCCGCAGGTGGAGCCAGTTGCGGCCCATGATGCCCTGGTTGAACTTCACGACCTTGCCCTGGACGGTGACGGTCTTCTCCTTGAGTTCGCCCTTGTGGGCCCAGATCTCGGCGATGGTGCGCGCGTCGGCGCCGGTGGCCTTGGCCACCTTCTCGTCGGGGCCGGCCGGGGCCGGGGCCGGGGCGGCATGGGGCGCCATGCCCATGGGGGCCGCGCCCTCGGCGCCGGCCAGGGTGCCCATGAAGATCCGCTCGAAGGTGCGGTGCAGGGAGGGGGACTCGAACTTGTCCATGGTGATGGAGACGTTCACGCCCACGGCGTCCCCCACCTTCACGGTGGCGGCCGGCACGGCGGCCCACACCTCGCCCTGGGCGGCCTTCATGCGGATGTAGGTGTAGGGCGGGGCGGGGATGGTCTCCAGCACGGTGCCCTGGAGGACGCCCTTGGCCGCCGGGGCGGAGGCCGTGGGGGCCTGCGGCTTGGATTTCGAGCAGCCCAGGCCGCAGAGGGCGACGGCGCCGGATGTGAGCAGGGCGGGAAGGATTCGCATTTTCGGGGCTCCTGGGGATATCGTTCGCTTTGCGAAGGGACCAGGATACCGCATGGCGCTCAAAGGCGCTTCAGGGGGCCGGGTTCCGGGGTATGCTGGGGGGCCATCCCAATGCCCGTTGCCTGAGGTGAAGCGTGAACATCCTTCTCGTGGACGACGATGACCTCATCCTTGCCTCCGTTCCCAGCCTCCTGAGCGTGCTGGGCCACCAGGTGGAGTCCGTGGACCGGGGCGCCAAAGCCCTGGCGCTGCTGGAAGCCTCCCCCGAACCGGATCTGGTGATCCTGGACGTGACCATGCCCGACATGGGCGGGGTGGAGACGCTGAAGCGCCTGCGGGTGTTCAAGCCCCGGCTGCCGGTGCTGCTGGCCACGGGCAACGTGGACGCCGCCGTGGAGGAGGCCCTGCAGGGCGATCCCCACACCCGGGTCATCCCCAAGCCGTTCACCCTCGGGCAGATCAGGACCGTGCTGGCGGAAACCTAAGGTGTGCCGGCAAACGCTGGCTGCCTTGAAACCGTGATGACGCGGCTGTTGCAGGTTGAGGGGATCCCCGTTCATCCCATCCATCGGCGTTCATCCGTGCGCCACGAAAGGCGCTTCATCTCCCAGGAGGTCCAAATAAAACAACCTGAGAGATAGCAGCTGTGCTGCATGAGAGATGGGGGTAGGCCCCCCGGGGTCGGGCTGCAGGGCCAGATCCCAAACCACCGGGCGCTGCGTGGGGGTGACACCCCAGGTGGTGAGCGGACCCGGAAAAGGCGGGGGAACCCCCGTCAGGTAGGGACAGGGAAGGCGAACAAAAGTGAACCGCTGATGAGGCGTCGAAAGAGATCAAAAGCCATCGAAACCAGGCTCCGGATGAAGTCCTGGGACCAAGCCCGGAAGGGACCTGCTTACGGTCCGGGCGGTGGCCGGCGTAGAAGCGGCGCGAGCCCTGTCCAGGCTCTTGTGTGGAACGTGGGAACCGAGCGTCCCGATGCCAAGGGAGAAGTCCGAGGGGTAGTCCCCCGTAGGGCGAGAGTACCGAAGCGGGGCGCCGGGGCGGACCGGTCCGTAGTAGCGACGATGCCCGGTAATGCGGGTGGAGCCAAGGGACCGGCCTGTCCGGCTTCAAATGCGGGTCAACCCTCCGGGGGAAGAGCACGTGTCTGAAGCGAAGCCTTACAGCATTTCCAGGGAACAGGTCGCCGAGGCATGGCGTCTGGTCCGGGCCAACCGGGGAGCAGGGGGCGTGGATGGAGAAACCCTGTCGATGTTTGACAAGGATCTGGAGGGCAACCTCTACAAGATCTGGAATCGGATGTCGTCGGGCAGCTACTTCCCGCCGCCGGTGAAGCGGGTGGAGATTCCCAAAAAGGACGGCCGGACGAGACCCTTGGGCATTCCGACCGTGGCGGACCGAGTGGCCCAGATGGTAGCCAAGCAGGTATTGGAGCCTTTGGTGGAACCCATGTTCCACGAGGACTCCTACGGCTATCGGCCGGGTCGTTCGGCACTGGATGCCGTAGCAAAGGCAAGGGAGCGCTGCTGGCGCCTGGACTGGGTCATCGATCTGGATATCAAAGGATTCTTTGATAACCTGCCGCATGACCTGATCCTCAAGGCGGTTCGGCACCATACCGAGTCGGATTCGGCCCTGAAGTGGATCCCCCTGTACGTGGAACGGTGGCTCAAGGCCCCGGCCCAACGGGAGGACGGAACCCTGCAGGAACGGACGGCGGGAACGCCGCAGGGCGGGGTGATCAGCCCATTGCTGGCCAACCTGTTCATGCACTATGCGTTCGATGCCTGGATGGGGCGGGTCTTTCCGAACGTCCCGTTCGAGCGGTATGCCGACGATGCGGTGATCCATTGCGTGAGCCTGGCCCAGGCCAAATACGTCCTGGAAGGGGTGCGCAGGCGATTGAAGGACAAGGGGCTGGAACTCCACCCGGAGAAAACGAAGATCGTCTACTGTAAGGACGATTCGCGCCCGGGGGACCATGACCACACGGCCTTCGACTTCCTGAGCTACACCTTTCGGGGGCGGTCGGTGAAGACCCGGGACGGAAAGCTCTTTGTGGGCTTCAATCCGGCCATGAGCGACAAGGCGAAGAAGGCCGCTCGGGAAGCCATCCGGGAGTGGAAACTGACGACGAAGATGAACACCAAGACCCTGAGCGAGCTTGCCTCGTTCATCAATCCCATCGTCAGGGGATGGGTCAACTACTATGGGCGGTTCCACCGCTCGGAGTGCCTGGAACTTCTCGACTACCTGAATCTGGTCCTGGCCCGCTGGGCCAAACGGAAATACAAGCGGTTCCACCGGGACTGGACGGCAGCCTTTCGTTGGTTGGGCGACATTGCCCACCAGCGGCAAGAAGGGCTGTTCTACCACTGGACCCTGGGAATACGACCTGGAGGCTGGGCAGGACGAGCCGGATGAGGTGAGAGTCTCACGTCCGGATCCGTGAGGGCGCGGGGGGGCAGTTCCCCCGCGCTACTCGACCTGTTTCCGCAGGGCTGACGCAGAGGTGGGTCGGAGCGCATGTCACTCGACGTCCCCGACCCAAAGGTGGCGCCAAATCCCAGCGAAGTTCAAAAGGGGATGAACCGGATCCAGGGGAAAGAGCAGGATAAAGAACGTCAGGTCAAAGCTTGAGCCAGATCCTAGGGATCGCCGACACGCTCTGGTCAGTGCCCGCAGCCGCAGCCCTCGTCGCCGCCGCAGCAGGAGCCCGCGGCCTCCTCCCCGGCGCAGTCGCATTCGCCCCCGCAGCAGCCGCCCTCGGGCTCGGCGCCGCCGGTGAGGTAGGCCTCGGCCATCTCCACCAGATTGCGGTGGGGGGCCATCTTCACCTGGAGGGCGATATTGACGGCCTGGATGCGGTCCTCCCGGGGGATGCCCAGCTTGTGGAGGCGGAAATTGTGGCGCTGGAAGGCCTCTTCATTGTTGGCGGCCATGGCGGCGCCCAGGGCGATGAGCTCGGCGACGGATTCGGTGACGAGGGAGGCTTCGGATTCGGGTCTCACGGGGGCTCCTGGCGGGTCGGCCGTGGGGCGGCCTTTCCCTGATCTTGAGGGAAGAGGGGGCCGCTGGCTACCTCCCGGCGGGAAAATGCGCAGGCGGTCACACCCGGCTAGAATCGGGGCATGGCCAACGCCCCGGCACCCCCGGATCTGCTGTTCTATGACGGGCGCTGCGGGTTGTGCCACGGCCTGGTCCGCTTCCTGGCCCTGCGCGAGGGGACCTGCCGCTTCGCGCCGCTGGGGGGAGCGGCCTTCCGGGAGGCCTTTCCGGGGGCCCGGGCGCCCGAAACCCTGGTGGTCCTCCACGGGGAGCGGATCCTGGTGCGGTCCGAAGCGGTGCTCCACCTGCTGCGCGGGCTGGGGGGAGGCTGGGCCTGCCTGGCGTTCCTGGCCCGCGGGGTGCCCCGGCGGTTCAGGGATGGGGCCTATGACCTGGTTGCCCGCCTGCGGATTCGTCTTTTCGGGCGGCCCGGTTCCCCCTGCCCCCGGGTACCGCCCTCCGCCCGGGCGCGATTCCTCCCCTGAAGGGGCGGCCCGGCGGCTTTTCTGGCACTATGGAAGGCGATACGGGTTTCCATGCTTTTCCCCATGCTCCTTGCCATGCTCCTCAGCGGGTCGCCCCAGGCGGCGGATGGCCCGTCCCTGGACACGGCGGCCGTGCTCCAGCAGTTCCCCCTCCATAAGGGAGCCTACTGGACCTACGTGGGCGAGGCGGAATGGACGACCCCGGTCACCCAGAAGGTGCGGGGGGGGCGGGTCCGCAACGTGATGGAAGTGCTGCAGTTCATTCCGGGAGAAGGGGGCTTCGCGGCGGTGGTGCGGGGGTTTCCCATGGATCTGGCCTGGTACGAACCGGGCAAGGGCAACTCCTTCTCGGTGATCATCTGCAAGAAGGGCCGGCTCTTCCAGGAATCCAGCCGCAGCCTGAAAGGGGCCACGGCCAAGGCCCACCAGCTCCTCGCCGACCGGGCCTACCCCCCTCCCGGGGAGGAACCCTTCCTGGACCTGCCCCTGAGGGCCGGAAAGACCTGGGCGAGGACCACCGACCGGGACGACGGCATGTACTGCTGGGTGGTGGAAGGCAGCGAGCCGCGGCCGTTCTCGGCGCCGGGGGTGGCCCGGGGGGCCGCCTTCCCCGCCTTCACGGCCCACTTCCGCACCAATCCGGACCAGCAGACGGTGGAGTTCGCGCCGGGAATCGGCATCACGGGCTTCACCTACGAGCACCACGGGGCGGTGGCCCGTACGCGTGTTCGCTTGATTGCCCACCGGCCCTGAACCAGGAGCCCGGCTACGTAATCGCACGTGTCCCGGACGTTCGCCCCGGTTCGTTGCTGCGGGCCAAGCCCGCAGCAACGGAGTGCTCTCATCCCATGGTTGGGCCTGTGTTTTCACCTATTAGCCCCGACCCACCTCAGGGCCTCTCTTCGAGTGCTGCGAGGAGGGCATTCAGCGTCGGCGCGCACCGGCACCGAGCGGGCCATCGCGAAGCAAACCCACAAACTCATGGGAGCCGCTCACCTGGCCTGGGCCTTCCAGGAGAGCCATTTCCTTCCGCATTCCCTTCTGCTCAACGAAGTGAGTTGGGCGTAGCACAGCCCCAACGTCTCTTCCGCATCCCCCGTCATCGCCGGCTAGGCCGGCGATGACGAAACAGGGCGAAAGCCCGGGACACGTACGATTGCGTAGCCAGGCTCCTAGTCGCCGGTCTCCCGGAAGCGCTCCATGGCTTCCATCATGCGGGGGAACCCGGCGGTGGGGGCGATGAGGAGGATGGCGTGCTCGATCTCCTCCCCCGTGCAGCCCGCGGCCCGGGCCTTGGCCATGTGGGTGATCTGGGCCTTGGCGAGGCCCTGGGAGGCGGAGACGGCGAGCTTGATGAGCCAGCGGGTGCGCTCGTCCAGGGGGCCCCCCTGCTCGTGGACGGCCCTGCCGTAGCGTTCGTAGGCCTCGTAGATCTCCGGGTGTTTGGCGATCATGGCGTCCAGGTTCTCGCGGATCTTCATGGCGACCTCCGGCGCCACGTTACGCCCCTTCCGGGGATCCGTCGACCCGTTCGTACGCGGCCACGGCCTTCCGGAACTGGGCGAGGACCTCCTCGCGCAGGAACGCGGGCTCCAGGATCTCCGCCGCGGCGCCGAACTGCATGAGCCACCGGGCCGCCCCGTTGGGGTGGGTGGCCCGGAAGGCCACGCGCACCGATTCACCGTCCCCGCCCGGGAAGGTCTCGAAGTCCGGCAGGGCGGGGGGGGCTTCCCGGAAGGCCTGGATCCAGTGGGCGCCGCGCACGAGGGCCTCCACCCGGAAGGGGGCGCCGGCGCTGGTCCAGCCCCCGATCTGGTACCGGGCCGTCCGAGCCATGAGCTCCTCCGGGAAGCTCCCGGTGCGCGACAGGACCTTCACGCTCACGATGCGGTTCTGGCGCAGGTGCTTGGGCAGGCCCTTGGCGGGGTCCCACACCAGGAGGAAGGTGCCGCCTGAGAAGAGATCGTGGGTGAGGGCGTAGGGCACGACGTGGTGCAGGGTGGCCGCGGGGGCCCCGGCGGCCTGGTAGACCACCTCCGTCTCCTTCCGGCCCTCCAGGGCCCTGAGGAGGGGCTCGAGGATATCGGGGGCCTCGATGGGGTCGTCGGCGCCGCCCTGGACGTGGATGGCCTTCTTGAGGTTCTCGAAGAGGCGGCGGTCCCGGGTGGACATGCGCTCGCTGGCGAAGGCTTCCAGGGCCTCCAACTGGTCCTGCCAGAGGAGGGTGCCGCACTGGGCCAGGGAGAGCCCCGCGACGCGCAGGGCCATGCGGGCTTCGCTGGACACGTGCTCGTCCCAGGTGGGGCCCTTGCGCAGGACGAAGTGGATGACCGCGGGGCTGCCCCGGCGGTGGCGGTCGAACTGGGCGCCCTGGGCCTCCAGCACGCCGATGGCGCGGTCCACGGTGCGCAGGTTCAGGCCGCCCATGCGGAGCCGGAGCTTCTCGCGGCTGATGCCCTCGGCGCCGGCCTCCCGGAGCAGCAGGAGGGCCTCCCGGAGCCGGTCGGAGCCCACCAGCCCCTGGGTCTGGATCGCGCCGGGCCGGGCGGGGCTCATGGCGCCTCCGCGGTCGTGGAGGCCGGTTTCCAGGCCTTGGCCGCGGTCAGGGCTCCCAGGAGCGCCGCCCTCTGGGGTTCGGCGAAGGTGCGCACCCGGGGGGCCGCGGGGCGCGGCGCGGGGGCCCGGGCCTCGGGCGGGGCCTTGGGGGCCGCGGGCTCGGCCAGGGCGCCCTCCAGGACGATGAGGCGGTGCCGGGCGCGGGAATAGGCCGTGTAGGCCAGGCGGGGGCCATCGGGGTGCCGGTAGGCGGGGGCCAGGTAGATCACCACGTCGGACTCCAGGCCCTTGTACGCATGCACCGTGCCCATGTGGACCCGGCCCGCGGCGTCCCCCTCCCACCAGTCCGGGACGGTGTTGAGGCGCCAGGGGCCCAGCTCCTGGCCGTCCTTCAGGCCCAGGGTGCCCGGGCGGTGGGGGGCGAGGATCAGCACCTGGCGGCTCTGGATCCCCTCCCTGGCCAGGTCCGACAGGTGCGCGGCGAGGTCGGCCTTCCAGGTGGCGGGAGCGCTGCGGCGCAGGAGCACGGCGCCTTCGTCGGGGCCCGCCGGGGGCGGTTCCCACCCGCAGGCGGGGAAGGCGAGGCAGGCGGCGCGGCGGATGGCGGCGTTCTGGCGCAGGCTGAGGTCGAGCCTCCACGCGCGGCCCAGGTGGTGGCGGGCCTCCCGGTAGAGGCTCTGGGCCGGGTCCTCCAGGAGGAGGGTGGGGTCCCTTTCCGGATCCCGCAGCAGGCCCAGCAGGGGGCGCACCCAGGAGGGGTCCAGGTCCTGGGCCTCGTCCACCACCAGGGCGTCCCAGCCGGGTTCGCCGCCGGATGCGCCCTCCCGCAGCAGGGCCTCCATGCCCTCCGGCACGTCCCGGTTGAAGAAGTCCTCGGCCCTGCCGAAGGCCGGAAGCCGTTCGGCCTGGGTGAGCAGGTTCACGGCCAGGTCGTGGTAGGTGCTCACGAAGACCCGGTCGGCGCGGATGAGGTCGTCCAGGGCGCACTGGGTGGCGAAGGTGAGGGCCCGGTTGAAGGCCACCACCAGCACCCGCCGCCCCTCCGAGGCCCACAGGCGCGTCACCTGGCGCGCCAGGAGGGACTTGCCCGAACCCGGTCCGCCCTGGAGGTGGTAGCGGCCGCGGCTGAAGTTCTGGGCCAGGTGGTTCAGGAACATGGCCGACGTCCGGTCCTGGTGCTGGCCTTCGGCCTGCATCACCTCGGCCAGGCTGGGCGGGGGAAGCAGCTGGGGCACCATGGCGTCCAGGATGCGCTTGAGCGCGTCGGGCCGCACCTCGTGATGCCTCGCGTCGGGTCCCCGGCGCCATTCTTCCCAGGGAAGGCCCCCGGTCACGGCCTCCCGCAGGGCCAGGAAGGGCTGCGAGAGCTTGTCCCGGGTGAGGATGCGGCTGGCGGGAAGGTCCGGCCCCAGGGCCTGGCCCGGCCTCAGCGCCAGGGAGGGCAGGGCCAGCACCCGGGTGATCTGGGGCACGAAGCCCGCGCCGGCCTCCTTGAGGAAATGGAGGAGGGCGTACTGCTGGGCCAGGAGCTGCTCGCCGGGGCTCTCGTCCAGGCGTTCCGTGCGGCCCCCGTGGCGCCGGACCCAGTGATCCCCCTGGGGCTCCACGCCGCTGCCCTTGACTTCGATGATGACCAGCCCCAGTTCCGGATGGACCACCAGGAAATCGATCTCCCGGTCCCGGTTGGCCTCCGCGTCCAGGATGCGCAGACGCGCGAAGACATGGGCCTCCCCGGGCAGGGTGCGCAGGGCGCGGAGCACGTCCTGTTCGCTGTGCAGGCCGGGGGGGATGCGGGGGGGATCGGGGTGGAGGATGGGCATGGGTTTCGCTGAAATCTTGGCACATGGCCCCGCCCAACGCCAGCCAGGGGCCTGTCCACGGAGCGGGTTCCCGAACACCCCGGGGCCGATCCCTGAATCCCCGGGACGGGCCGATCTGTCATGCTTGTCCCATCCTTCATATCCATGCCCCCGGAGTCCCCGTGATCCGCAAGCCCTGGTTTCGCTCAAGCACCTTCTGGATCTTCTTCGGCCTGCTCATGGGCGTCGTCCTGGGCGGCTTCCTGCCCGCGGATCGCCACCCCTTCGCCTATGAATCCTTCCGGTTCCTGTCCAAGGCCTTCATCAGCCTCATCAAGAGCATCATCGTCCCCATCCTGGTGGCCACGGTCATCACGGGCATCGCCCAGACCGGGGACATCAAGGCGGTGGGGCGCATGGGCGGCAAGGCCCTGCTGTATTTCGAGGTCGTCACCACCCTGGCCCTGGCCATCGGGCTCTTCGTGGCCAACTGGATCCGCCCCGGCGCGGGCCTGCCCCTGAAGGCCACGGAGCACCTGGCGCTGGCGGTGCAGAAATCCGGGTGGGAGGTGGCCCTCCACGCCTTCCCCACGAATTTCTTCAAGCACGCCGCCGAGGCCGACGTGCTTCCGGTGGTGGTGTTCTCGGCGCTCATCGGCATCGCCCTCACCCGGGTGCCCGACAAGGGCCGGCCCGTGCTGGCCTTCTTCGAGGGGCTGGCGCAGGTGATGTTCAAGTACACCGATATGATCATGACCCTCACCCCGCTGGGCGTCTTCGGCGCCATGGCCTACAACGTCAGCCACATGGCCGCGGGGCAGGCCGTCAACGGCGTGTTCGTGCAGGGTTGGGCCGCCGTGGGCCACCTGCTGGGGCAGTACGCCAAGCTGGTGGGGAGCCTGTACCTGGCCCTGATCCTCCTGGTGGTGCTGGTTTTCATCCCGGTCATGCTGACCTTCCGCATCCCGGTCCTGGGCTTCTTCCGGGCCATCAAGGACCCGGCCCTCACCGCCTACTCCACCGCCTCCAGCGAAGCGGCCCTGCCCAAGCTCCTGGAGGAGATGGTGCGCTTCGGCGTTCCCCGGCGGGTGGCGAGCTTCGTCATCCCCACGGGCTACAGCTTCAACCTGGACGGGTCCACCCTCTACCTGGTGCTCGCCAGCCTGGCTATCGCCCAGGCGGCAGGCATTTCCATGACCCTGGGCCAGCAGATCTCCATGATGGTGATGTTCATGCTCACCTCCAAGGGGGTGGCGGGGGTGCCCCGGGCGACCCTCGTGATCATCGCCGCCACCTGCGCCAGCTTCGGCCTGCCCGGGGAGGCCGGCGTGGCCATGATCCTGGCGGTGGACGAGATCATGGACATGGCCCGCACCACCGTCAATGTCACGGGCAACGGCCTGGCCAGCGCGGTCGTCGCCCGGTGGGAGGGGGTGTTCCGGGAAGGGGAGGGCGGGACGGAGGAGGAGGACCTGGAACCCTCTTCTTGACGGAATCTTGATGCCCCGGCCCGCCCGGAGGCCGCTACCATGGCTGATCCCCGGCAGGTGTCCCCATGTCCTCCACAGAACCCATCCTCCAGCCCGGCGAATACGCGGTCCTGGTCGAGCAGGCCCCGATCCTCATCTGGAGGGCGGGCACCGACGCCCTGTGCGACTACTTCAATTCCCGGTGGCTGGACTTCACCGGGCGCACCCTGGCCCAGGAGCTGGGCAACGGCTGGGCCGAGGGCGTGCACCCGGAGGATCTCCAGCGGTGCCTGGACCTTTACCTGGACCACTTCGGCCGCCACGCGCCCTTCGAGATGGAGTACCGCCTGCGGCGCCACGACGGCGCCTGGCGGTGGATCTCCGACCGGGGCACGCCCATGTTCGGCGCGGACGGGGCCTTCGCGGGCTTCATCGGCAGCTGCACCGATATCACCGACCGCGTGGAGGCCCAGGAGGCCCTCGCCGCCGCCCAGGCCACCCGGATCCGCACCCTCCAGGGCCTCCTCCCCATCTGCATGTGCTGCAAGAAGATCAAGAACGACCAAGGGTACTGGGAGGTGCTGGAGAAGTACGTGCGCGACAACTCCGAGGCCGATTTCTCCCACGGCCTCTGCCCCGAATGCTTCCCCACCTACGTGGCCCGGCTCCAGGAGGAGGCGGACCGGCTCCTGGGGGGGTGATCGCGCGGGCTCCGGACCTGCTTCGGCGAATCAGTGGCGAAGGTCCGGGACACGTGCGATGCCCTGGGCAGGCCGGGCGGCCTGGATCTCCTGGGCGCAGGCCGCCATGGACTCCCGGAAGGCTGGGTTGGTCCTCATGGCCTTCACGGCGATCGCGGCGAGGTGCTTGCCGCCCATGTCGTCGGAGGGGAAGTGCATGCCCGCGAGCATGCGGCTCCAGGCGGCCCTGTGGGCCCATTTGGTCAGGGCCTCGCGCCGGTCGGGGACGAGCTCGCCCAGGAGTTCGACCAGGATGAAGATGGAGGTGGAATGCCCGCTGGGGTAGGAGTAGAAGCCCGCGGGGGGCTCGCCCTTGGGCCAGGGCAGGATGGGGACGCAGGGCTTGACCCGGGCGTCGAAGTACGGGGGGCGGAGCCGGCGGAACGTGAGCTTGGCGACCTTGTTCAGGTGCTCGCCGTCCCCCAGGGCCTCCTCCAGGAACTGGGCGCAGCGGGGCAGGGCGGCCCGGGTGAACCAGGGCCCCACGGCGGCGCCGGCGGCGAAGATGTCCAGGTGGTCCAGTCCCCGGGCCCAGGCCACCTCGGCCTCGGTGCGCCAGGCCTGGAGCTGGAGGATCGTCTCCAGGTCGGCCTCGGCGGCCAGGGTCCCCGGGAGGGGCGGTGCGGGCAGGGCGGACAGATCCAGGGTGGCGGCGTCCACGAAATTGCGGGTGGCCTCCGGGTACCGGCCGCGGCGGGCCTGGGCCTGGGCCGGGGTCCAGCCGGCCAGCAGCAGCATGGGAAGTGCCAGGAGTGCGATTGCCTTCATGTGCCTCGTCCTTCCGTGAAACCTTCGGAGTCTTGGGGTTGTAATGCCCAATATAACCGGGTTTCCCTGGCGGGCGGGGCCGCGGCTACGCCGAGGGCCACCGGCGCGCGGCCTCTTCGCGCAGGAGGTACTTCTGGATCTTGCCGCTGGCGGTCATGGGGTAGGCCTCCACGAAGGCCACGAAGCGGGGGATCTTGTACCAGGCGATGCGGCCGCGGCAGAAGTCCTGGACGTCGGCTTCGGAGAGGTCGGCGCCGGGGCGGAGGATGATGAAGGCGGCGCACTGCTCGCCGTACCGGGCGCTGGGGACGCCCACCACCTGCACGTCTGAGACGCCCTCCAGGTGGTGGATGTACTCCTCCAGCTCCTTGGGGTAGATGTTCTCGCCGCCGCGGATGATCATGTCCTTGAGGCGTCCGGTGACGCGGTAGTAGCCTTCGGCGTCCATGGTGCCGATGTCGCCCGAGTGGAGCCAGCCGTCGGCGTCCACGCACTGGCGGGTCTCGTCGGGCATGCGGTAGTAGCCCGCCATGGTGGTGTAGCCCCGGCTGCAGAGCTCCCCCTGCTCGCCCAGGGCGGCCACCTCGCCGGATTCCGTGACCACCGCCATCTCGATGCCGGGCATGGCCCGGCCCACGGTGGCGCACTTCACCTCCAGGCTGGGCTCGTCGAAGCGGGTCTGGGTGACCACGGGGCTGGATTCCGTGAGGCCGTAGCAGATGGTCAGTTCGGACATGTGCATGCGGTCCACGCAGGCGCGCATGGTCTTCACGGGGCAGGGGGAGCCGGCCATGATCCCGGTCCGCAGGCTGCTGAAGTCGAATTTCGGGAAGAGCGGGTGCTCCAGGACGTTGATGAACATCGTGGGCACGCCGTAGAGGGCCGTGCAGGCCTCCCGCTCCACGCTCATCATCACCGTCACCGGGTCGTACTTCTCCAGGAGCACCAGGGTGGACCCGTGGCTCACGCAGGCCATGACCCCCAGCACGCACCCGAAGCAGTGGAAGAGCGGCACCGGGATGCACACCCGGTCCAGGCGGGTGAGATTCTGGTTGTGGCCGATCCAGAACCCGTTGTTGAGGATGTTGTGGTGGGTGAGCTGGACGCCCTTGGGGAAGCCGGTGGTGCCGGAGGTGTACTGCATGTTGATCACGTCGCCGCTGCGCAGCCCGGCCTGGCGGGCCCGGTAGTCCTCGTCCGGCACGGTGCGGGCCAGGGCCAGCACCTCGGGCACGGCGTACATGCCTCTGTGCTTCTGGGCCCCCAGGAAGACCACGCGCCGGAGGCTGGGGAAGCGCGGGGACCGCAGCTGGCCCCTGGGGTGGTCCCTGAGCTCGGGCACCAGCTCGAAGAGGGTGGCCACGTAGTCGGTGTCCCGCACGCCGTCGATGATGAAGAGGTTCTCCGTGTCGGATTGGCGGAGAAGGTAGTCGATCTCCGTGGACTTGTAGTTGGTGTTCACCGTGAGGAGCACCGCGCCGATGCGGGCCGTTGCGAACTGGAGGGTCACCCAGTGGGGGACGTTGGTGGCCCAAACCGCCACCTTCTCCCCCTTCCCGACGCCCAGGGCCATGAGGCCCTTGGCCATGAGGTCCACCTGGTCGGAGAACTGCCGCCAGGTGAGGCGGTAGTCCCGGTCGGCGTACACCACCGCGTCCCCGTCCGGGTTGGCGGCCACGGCGGCGTCCAGGGCCTGGCCGATGGTGAGGTCCCGGGTGACGGGGAGCCCCTCGGGGGTGGCGCCCATGGACACGGACGACGTGAAGGGGCCCGACACGGGCGCGGTGCCCCGCGGGGAGGCCAGGGAGAAGCTCAAGGGACCTCCGGCTTTCAGAAGGGCTGGAAGATGACCGCGCAGAGGGAGGCGGGGCGCCCCCCGCCGGCGCGCACCAGGTGGGGGACGATGGAGTTGTAGTACATGGTGTCCCCGGGGCCGAGGGTGTGGACGGCGTCCCCGTACTGCACCACCACCTCGCCGGCGAGGACGATGAGGAACTCCTCGCCTTCGTGGCTGGAGGGGGCTTCCGCCGGGTCCGGCGCCACCTCGATGAACAGGGGCTCCATGTGCCGGTCGGTCTTGCCGCGGCCCAGGGAGAAGTAGCGGTAGGGACCCGTGACGGCGTCCGGCGCCTCCCGCTGGCGGTCGCTTGCCCGGACGACGAGGGGATCCTCCCGGTAGTGGTCGTCCATGAAGGTCCCCGGGCGCTGGCCCAGGGCCCGGGCCAGCTTGAGCAGGGTGCCCAGGGGCGGGTAGGCGCGGCCCTCCTCCACCGCCTCCACCACGCCTGCCGCGACGCCGGCGTTGGCGGCCAGCTCGGCCCGGCTCAGCCCCAGCCGCTCCCGGAAGGCCGCGATCCGGGTACCCAGTTCCATGGCTTCCGGCATGCTCGCCTCCAATCTTGAAATCGTTAAACATGGAGGAGCCCCGGGGCAATCCATATAACTTTTATCAATCCATGCCAAAGTCGCGCGAATCCCCCGGCCCCCGGACGGGGTGGTATATTTGTTGGCATCAGTCAATTCCCAGTTTCGGGGCCCGTTCCCGGATCTGACCTTTCCCAGCTTCATCCGGAAGCGCCACTCCGCGAGCAGCCATGACCTTGAACCCCTGGGACCCTTCGATTTCCTTCCGAGCCCGGCGCGCCGCGGCCACCTTCGCCCTCCTGTTCCTGGGCGGGATCTCCCTGGGGGCCAAGGCCATCCAGCGCCCCGCCCTGCACAGCGCCTCGGTGCTGGTGCAGGACCAGAAGACGGGGGAGGCGATCCTCCAGAAGCACTCCGACGAGGTGGTGCCCGTGGCCTCCCTCACCAAGCTCATGACCGCCATGGTCCTCCTGGACAGCAAGGTGGACATGGAGGAGCGCCTGACCATCCTGGAGGAGGACAAGGACCTGCTCCGGCACAGCCACTCCCGGCTCCCCGTGGGCACCGTGCTCACGCGGTCCCAGGCCCTCCAGCTGGCCCTCATGGCCTCGGAGAACCGGGCCGCCCACGCCCTGGCGCGCACCTACCCGGGGGGCGTGGCGGCCTTCGTGGCCGAGATGAACGCCAAGGCCCGGGCCATGGGCCTTGCCACGGCCCACTTCGAGGACCCCACGGGACTCTCCTCCGGCAACGTGGCCTCCGCCTGGGACATGGCCCGCATCGTGGACCAGGCCCACCGCCACCCCCAGGTGAGGGCCTTCTCCACCCGCGTCCGCACCACCGTGGACTTCAAGCACCACCCCATCGAGTTCCACAACAGCAACATGCTCCTGGCCAGCTCCCGCTGGAGCATCGGGCTTTCCAAGACGGGCTTCATCGACGAGTCCGGACAGTGCCTGGTGATGCAGGCCCAGCTGGCCCAGCGGCCCGTCCTCATCGTCCTCCTGGACGCCACGGGCCGGCACTCCCGCTTCGACGACGCCAACCGCATCCGGGAATGGATGGAGGGCCCCGCCCCGGAGCGCCGCGAGCGTCCCGCGCGCGCCAGGCGCCACCGGCGGCCCCGTTTACGGGTTGTCTCCCACCGGAGGTAGTGTTAGGCTTGTTTTTCCCCCGACAGGCAAAAATTTTTCCTTGCCCCGGGTTCCCCGCGGACTGACCAGGTCCGCTGACCTGAATTCTTCCGTATGGACGTCCATGGATCCCCAACGGGTCGAGCAGCTCGTTTCTGAAGTGGTGCGGGAGGTGCTCTCCCGTCGCGGGGCCCAGCGCCGGGTCGCCCTGGGCTCGGATCACGGCGGCTTCGACCTGAAGAAGCGCCTGGCCGGCCTGCTGGAGGCCAAGGGCTTCGGGGTGCTGGACGTGGGCTGCCCGGACAAGACCGCCTGCGACTACCCGGATTTCGCCAAGGCCGTGGCCCGGGCGGTGCTGGGGGGCGCGTGCGAAATGGGGATCATGATCGACGGGGCGGGCATCGGCTCCTCCATGGCGTGCAACCGCTTCCCGGGCATCCGGGCCGCGCTCTGCTACGACCTGAAGACCATCCTCAATTCCCGCCAGCACAACAACGCCAACGTCCTCACCCTTGGGGCGGGGGCCAATCCGCCCGAGGTGGTGGAGCAGATGGTCCTGACCTGGTTGGCGACCCCCTACGAGGGCGGACGGCACCAGAAGCGGGTGGAAAAGATCGAAAGCTGAACGTGGAGTCGAGATGGATGAAAAGAAGCTGGTAGACATCATCACCAAGGAAGTCCTGAAGGCGCTGGACGGCACGGCTCCGGAGGCCGGCAAGGCCCCGGGCGCCATCGACACGGCCCTGGCGGCCATGATCGACCACACCCTGCTCAAGCCCGAGGCCACCGCCGCGGAAGTGGAGACCCTCTGCGCCGAGGCCCGCCAGTACGGCTTCTGCTCGGTGTGCGTGAATACCTCCTGGGTGTCCCGCTGCCGCGACCTGCTCCGCGGTTCCAAGGTGAAGGTGTGCTGCGTGGTGGGCTTCCCCCTGGGCGCCATGGACACCCGCTCCAAGGCCTACGAGACCCGCGAAGCCATCGCCAACGGCGCCGACGAGATCGACATGGTCATCAATATCGGCGCCCTCAAGTCCGGGGACCTGGCCCTGGTGGAGAAGGACGTGCGCGCCGTGGTCCAGGCCGCCCGCAACAAGACCACCAAGGTGATCCTGGAGACCGGCCTCCTCACCGACGAGGAGAAGGTCACGGCCTGCACCATCTGCAAGAACGCCGGGGCGACCTTCGTGAAGACCTCCACGGGCTTCGCCAAGGGCAGCGTCGCCACCGAGGCCGACATCGCGCTGATGCGGCGCACGGTGGGCCCGCGCATGGGCGTGAAGGCCTCGGGCGGCGTGCGCAGCCTGGCCGACGCGAAGAAGATGATCGCCGCGGGCGCCACGCGCATCGGGGCCAGTTCAGGCGTGGCCATCGTCACCGGTGGCGAAGGGAAGGGGTACTGACATGGCCGACGGCGATCTGACCCTCAGGGCCTACTGCTTCATCGATTCCCTGCAGCCGCAGCTGGCGGCCTTCGTGGGGCTGGGCTCCCGGGGCTTCCCGCCCCTCAAGGAGCAGGCCTCGGTCTACATCGAAGTGGCCCCCGGCATCGCCATCAACAAGATGACCGACGTGGCCCTCAAGGCCGCCAACGTGCAGCCCGCGGCCCAGGTGGTGGAGCGCACCTTCGGCATGCTCGAGGTGCACGCCTACGACAAGGGCGAAGTGCGGGTGGCGGGCGAAGCCGCCATCGGCAGCTTCGGGCTGGTGGAGGCCGACCGCCTCACCCCCTACGTGGCCACCTGCGAGGTGATCCGCTCCGTGGAGCCCATGCACGCCCAGATCATCAACCGCAACCGCTACGGGCACATGATCCTGCCCGGGCAGTCGCTGTTCCTGTTCGAGTGCGACCCCGCCGCCTACGCGGTGTTGGCCGCCAACGAGGCCGAGAAGGCCGCGGACGTCTCCCTCATCGACCTCAAGCCCTACGGGGCGGTGGGGCGCCTGATGATGGCCGGCAGCGAATCCGAGATCGACAGTGCAATGAAGGCCGCAATCGACGCGATCAATTCCATCCACGGCCGTCCGTACCGGACCAAGGCCTGATCCACCCACCCCAACTCCAGGGAGAGACCCATGAGTGAAGCGCTCGGCATGATCGAAACCAAGGGTTTCGTCGCCATGGTTGAAGCCAGCGACGCGATGCTGAAGGCTGCCCGGGTGCAGCTCGTCGGCTACGAGAAGATCGGCGGCGGCTTCGTCACCGCCATCATCCGCGGCGACGTCGCGGCGGTGAAGGCCGCCGTGGAAGCCGGATCCCTGGCCGCCCAGAAGGTGGGCGAGATCGTGTCCGTCCACGTCATCCCGCGCCCCCACGAGAACGTGGACTCCGTCCTGCCCCTGGGCCGCCTCGAAGCCAACGCCTAGGCACCCCGGAGGCGGGCCATGTTGATCGCCAAAGTGGTGGGCGACGTCGTCGCCAGCCAGAAGGTCGGCGCCCTCGCCGGCCACAAGCTGCTCCTGATCCAGCCGGTAGACCCCGCGGGCCAGGCCAAGGGCAACCCCATCGTGGCCTCCGACAGCGTCGGCGCCGGTTCCGGCGAATGGGTCATCGTGTGCCAGGGCTCCTCGGCCCGCATGACGCCCGTGAGCGAAGGCCGGCCCGTGGACGCCGTCGTCATCGGCATCGTGGACGCCATCCAGTTCGAGGGCGGCGAGGTCTACAAGAAATCCTGACCCCCAGAGGCTGACCTATGGAAATCGATCGCGCCCTGGTCTCGAAGATCGCCGAACGCGTCCTCCGCGAACTGGAGGGCGCCCCGGCGCCGGGACCGCAGATGGGCTGCTTCCCAGACATCCCGTCGGCCATCGCCGCCGCCGAGGCCGCCTTCCAGGCGTTCCGGGCCATCGGCCTGGAACGGCGCGCGGAGATCATCCAGGAACTGCGCGTGGGGCTCCGGCGCCACGCCCGGGAACTGGCCGAGCTCGCCGTGGACGAGACCGGCATGGGCCGCGTGGAGGACAAGATCAAGAAGAACCTCCTGGTCATCAACAAGACCCCCGGCCCCGAAGTGCTCCGGGCCGAGGCCGTCTCGGGCCAGCACGGCCTGACGCTGGAGGAGCTGGCCCCCTGGGGCGTCATCGGTTCCATCACCCCCTCCACCAACCCTTCCGAGACCGTCATCAACAACGGCATCGGCATGCTCTCGGCGGGCAACGCGGTGGTCTTCAACGCCCATCCGGGCGCCAAGCGCACCAACGCCTTCACCATCGACCTCATGAACCGGCTCCTGGTGGCCGAGGGCGCCCCCGCCAACCTCCTGGCCTGCGTCACCGAACCCACCCTGGAGTCCGCCGCCGAGCTCATGAAGGCCCCCGGCATCCGCCTCCTGGTGGTCACGGGCGGGCCCGCCGTGGTCAAGGCCGCCTTCGCCTCGGGCAAGAAGGTCATCGCCGGCGGTCCCGGCAACCCCCCCGTGGTGGTGGACGAGACCGCGGACCTGGAGCAGGCCGGCCGCGGCATCGTGGCCGGGGCCTCCTTCGACAACAACGTCGTGTGCATCTGCGAGAAGGAAGTCATCGCCGTGGAGGCCATCGCGGACCGGCTCAAGGCCTGCATGGTGGCCGCCGGCGCCCACGAGCTGCGGGGCGCCGACATCGCGGCGGTGGAGCGCACCGTGGTGGACGGGCACCACCCCCACAAGCACTTCGTGGGCAAGGACGCCAGCCACATCCTGCGGGCCGCGGGCGTGGCCTTCTCCGGCGAGCCCAGGCTGATCTTCGCGGACGTGCCCTTCGACCACCCCTTCATCCAGGCCGAGCTGCTCATGCCGGTCATCGGGTTCACCCGCGCCCGGGACGTGCACGAGGCCATCGCCATGGCCCTGAAGGCCGAGCACGGCTTCCGCCACACCGCCAGCATGTACTCCAAGAACATCGATCACCTGGACCGCATGGCGCGGGCCGTGGACTGCTCGATCTTCGTGAAGAACGGGCCCAACTTCAACGGCCTGGGCTTCGAGGGGCCGGGCTCCACCTCCTTCACCATCGCCTCCCCCACCGGGGAGGGCCTCACCAACGCCGCGCACTTCGCCCGGCGCCGCCGCTGCACCCTCAAGGACCACTTCCGCATCGTCTGAACCTGCGACTGGACCCCCCCATGGCCACTGCGAACCCGAATCTGGTCCCCACCCTCGGCATCCTCGAGCTCTCCAGCATCGCCAAGGGGCTGCAGGTGGCCGACCTCATGCTCAAGAAGGCGGAGGTGCGCCTGCTCAAGGCGGGCCCCGTGGGCGCCGGCAAGTTCATGATCCACCTCACCGGCATGGAAGCCGATCTCCTGGAGGCCGTGGAGGAGGGCCACCTGCACTCCGATCCCTTCCTGGTGTCCTGGACCTACATCCCCAACCTGCACCCCCAGGTGCTCGCCGCCCTCCAGAAGGAGAAGAGCGTCGAGCTCCACACCGACGCCGTGGGCATCGTGGAGGGCCAGGCCCTGGCCGCCCTGGTGCAGGCCGCGGACCGCGCCGTGAAGACCACCGCCGTGCGGCTCCTGGAGCTGACCTACAACCTGGACCTGGGCGGCAAGGGCTACTTCACCTTCACGGGCGACCTCTCGGAAGTGGAGGCGGCGCTGGCCTCGGCGGAGGAGCTGCTCCGGGAGGAGGCGGCCTTCGTGCACAGCGAGATCCTGGCCCGCCCCCACGACATCATCCAGGGCCTCGTCCTGGAAGGCCTGGAGAGCTCATGCTTCTAGCGCGCGTCAAGGGCCTGGTGGTGGCTTCCCGCAAGCTGGAGTCCCTTGCGGGATACACCTTCCGCATGATCCAGGCCGTGGACGCCGGGGGCCGGTCCCTGGGCGAGCCCCTGGTGGCCGTGGACCTGGTGGCCTCCCGGGACGGGGACCTGGTCATGTACATCGACGCCCGGGAGGCCCCCAAGGCCCTCCCCGGCGGCTACGGGGCCATCGACGCCTGCATCGTGGGCCTCGTGGACTCGGCCACCTGAGGAGGGCGCCATGTTCATCGCCGAAGTGATCGCCCCCGTCGTGGCCACCGAGAAGATCGCCTTCTTCAAGGGCCGCAAGCTCCTGCTCGTGCGCGAGGTGCTCGAGGACGGCACCCCCGGCGACCGGACCCTGGTGGCCCTGGACGGGGTGCAGGCGGGCCCCGGGGACCGGGTCCTGGTGGCGCGCAACGGGGGGGCCGTGGACGACGTGGCGGGAATGAAGGATTGCCCCGCCAACGTGGTGATCATCGCACACGTGGACCGGGTGGAGCGGCAGTAGGAAAATAGCCCCGGATGTTGCGAACGCCGTGAATAGAGGTTCCGGATGAGGGCCGGCCCCGTCACACTGGATTGGAAATCTCATGGGACGGCACGAAATGCACAAGCAAGGGCCCGGGTCCGCCTTCACGAAAATCCTCCGGGCCCTGGGCCTCGCGGCCTTGACCGTCCTGGTGGGGCTGGGCTCCTGGTCCCTCTATCACATCCGCGTCCTTCACCGCCTGGGAACCGTCACCCGGGGCCAGGTGTACCAGTCCGGGGCCATGCCCCCCGCCGATCTCCTGAAGGTGGCCCGGGAACTGGGCCTGAAATCCGTCATCGATCTGCGCACCTTCAATCCCGGGGAGGACAGCACCAACACCACGGACAGGGCCACCATCGCCCAGGAGGCCCAGGCCCTGGAAGGCATCGGCGTGCGCCACATCCACCTGCCGACGCCCCAGGTGCCCACCCAGGCCACCGTGGACCGGTTCCTGGAGATCATGCGCGACCCCGCCAACCGCCCCGCGCTCATCCACTGCTACCACGGCATCGGCCGCACCGAGCTGTTCGTGGCCGTCTACCGCATGGAATTCGAGCACTGGTCCAATGACCGGGCCCGGGCCTGCACGCGGCTTCTCCTCGCGGGCAGCAGCTTCTCGGATACCGCCGAGAAGGGCCGTTTCCTCATCCGGTACAAGCCCCGCCTCGGTTCCCTCCCAGTTCCACGGTGATGTGCACCAGTTCCCCATGGACCCCGACGGCCTCCCGGACGGCCGCTGGCGTCACGCCCCCCCCGCCCCCCTCCAGGGCGAGGATGCAGGCGTAGCTGGCCTTGCCCACGCGCCACACGTGGAGGTCGGTGACGCCGCCCCACTCCGGGTGGCCGGCCACCACCTCGCGGATCTCATCCACGACCGGGTGATCCATTTCCGCGTCCAGCAGGACCCGGGTCGTGTCCCGCAGGAGGCCCACGGCCCACACGGCCACCAGGATGGCGCCGGCGAAGCCCATGACGGGGTCCAGCCAGGCCCAGCCCGCCGCCATGCCCCCGGCCAGGGCCAGGATGGCCAGGACGGAGGTGGCCGCGTCGGCGATGACGTGCAGGTAGGCCGAGCGCAGGTTCAGGTCATGGCCGTGGCCGTGGTCATGGCCGTGCCCGTGGTCATGGGCCCGGCCCAGGATGAGGGCGCAGGCCACGTTGACGGCGAGTCCCACCACGGCCACGGCGATGGCCTGCCGGTAGTGGATGGGCGTGGGGTCCAGGAGGCGCTGGGCGGAGCCCAGCACCATCCAGGCCGCCACGCCCAGCAGGAACAGGGCGCTGGCGAAGCCGCCCAGGATCTCGATCTTCCAGGTGCCGAACGCGAACCGGCGGTCCCCGGCGTGGCGGCGGGCCATGGCGTAGGCGAAGGCGCTCACGCCGATGGCCACGGCGTGGGAGCTCATGTGCCAGCCGTCGGCCAGAAGGGCCATGGAATTGAAGCGCCATCCGGCCACCACCTCCACGGCCATCATGAGGGCCGTGATGGCCATGACGAGGCGGGTGCCTCGTTCACCTGCCTGGTTGCCTTGATCGAAAATATGGGAGTGGGGGGCCTCGGGGGCTTGGGCGGGGGTCATGCCCCTACTTTGCCGTACGTTTGCCCATGCGGGAATCCAGGTACCAGATCCCGCCCCCCTGATCGCCCACCGCCCGGAGGTGGTCCACGATCTGCCCCACGTTCGATTCCTCCTCTACCTGCTCTGTGACGTACCACTGGAGGGTGATCTCGCTGGCGTAGTCCTTCTCGGACCGGGCCAGCTCGAACAGGGCATTGATCTTGGCGGTGATCCCCTTCTCGTGGTCCAGGGTCTTCTCGAAGACCTGGATCACCCCGCCGAAGTCGGTGGGGGGCGCGGCGATGGGCTGGAGCTCCAGCTTGCCGTTCCGGTCCAGGACGAACTGGATGAGCTTCATGGCGTGAGCCGTCTCCTCCCCGGCCTGGATTCGCAGCCAATGGGCGAAGCCCTTGAAGCTCTGGGCATCGCAATGGGCGCTCATGGCCAGGTAGAGCTGGGCGGAGTACTGCTCCAGATTGATCTGGGTGTTGAGGGCTGCCTGCATCCTTGGGCTGATCATGGCGGAGCTCCTTGAACTGGGACTCATTGTAGCCAGGGGCTCCCGGGGTGTTGCAAATCTCCTTGGGGGCCTTGAAGGAAAAGGAGTAATGCAACATGCTGAGGTTGCCCTCCGGGGCCCTTGTTCGGTTTTCCTTGGAAATGAAGGACCTGTAAAACTGGAACGATAAATGCTGTCCCCAGGTTCGTGGGCCCCCGGCCCTTAAAGGAGATACCCCGTGAGACTCAACGCGCTTCCCCTCACCCTCCTCCTCGGCCTCAGCCCCTTCGCCGCCCAGGCCCAGGTGCACATCGGCATCCAGATCGGACTGCCCGTGGCGCCCCGCCTCGAGGTCATCTCCCCCGGGGTTTCGGTGGTGGCGGGCTTCGACGAGGAAGTCTTCTTCAACAACGGCTGGTACTGGTGCCGCCGCGACGACGGCTGGTACCGCGCCCGCAGCCCCCGGGCCCGCTTCGAGTGGGTGGAGGCGCGCCGCGTGCCCCGCTACATCGTGGAGGTTCCCCGGGGCCACTACCGCAACTGGCGCCGCGGCGATGACCGGGGCGTATGGATGCCCCCCGGCCAGCGCAAGCAGATGGAACGCCGCGAGGAGCGCCGGGAGGACCGCCGCGAGGAACGCCGCCAGGACCGCCGCGAGGACCGCCGCGAGGAACGCCGCGACGACCACCGGGAACACCATCACTAGGTGACAATCGGCCCCGGGCCGTGAATGATGGGAGAGGGCCGGACGCGACCACCGCGTCCGGCCCTCGTTTTCGGAGCCGCCCATGACCCGGACCCACCCCAAGGACCCCCTCCACGGCCTGACCCTGGAGGCGATCCTGACGGTCCTGGTGGAGCGCGTGGGGTGGGAAGGCATGGGCCGGGCCGTGGAGATCCGCTGCTTCAACGTCGACCCGAGCCTCAAGTCCAGCCTCGCCTTCCTGCGCAGGACCCCCTGGGCCCGCCGCAAGGTGGAGGAGCTCTACCTGGCCCTGACGCAGAGCTGATCCCCTGGAGGCCCCGTGCCGCGCCGCCCCTGCTGCAAACGAGTCGAGGAACTGCCCGGAGTCCGCTACTTCAAGCCCCGGGGCGTGCCCCTCGCGGACCTGGAGGAGGTGAGCCTGGCCTTCGAGGAACTGGAGGCCCTGCGCCTGGCCCACCAGGAGGGCCTCTACCAGCAGGAGGCCGCGGAGCGCATGGGCGTATCCCGGGCCACCTTCGGCCGGGTCCTGGACGCCGCCCACCGCAAGATCACCCGCGCCCTTGTGGGCGGCCTCGCCCTCCGCATCGAGGGCGGCGCCTACACCCTGGAATAGAGCCTGTTCGTAATATCTGGGCAGGGATGGCTTATGCTCGATCTGATCGGCACGTCGTGCGTGGCGGATGAAAAGTTGGTGTCGTGGCATCGCACGAACCCTTTGCGCCGCTGAACCCCGGCAAAAAATCAAACGCTGGGGCGCAGAGGTCTCGCTGGGGCGCTGGGAGTTCAAACCCGGGTATGAACCAAATGCTTGGCATGGAACCGTCCAGGAGGTTCTGGCGCGAAGCCCCCCGAGGTTCTCCTTCTTTTCCCAGCGCCCCAGCGAGACCTCTGCGCCCCAGCGTTTGATTTTTTCGACGGGTCTTCCCACCCGCTGCGTACAAGCCGTTCAGAGGTTCATCCACATCAGGACGCAAACCATTCCGACATGCGCTGCATAGCTCCGACCGGCCTTACCGATGCGGGTCTCGAGGCTACCGGATTGCAAGAACCGGGCGAATGCCATCTCGATGGCATGCCCCTTCTTGCAGAGGCAGGCGTCGTACTTCGCGGCCGGATATCCCTAGGACCTGAACAACCGCACCAGTTCCCCGCACGCCTTCTCCGGGTCCTCCGCCGAGCAGATCGCCGACACCACCGCCGCGCCGTGGGCGCCGGCCTGGGCCACCGCGGCGATGGTCTCCCGGTTGACCCCGCCGATGGCCACCAGGGGATGGCGGGAATAGGCCCGGATGCGCGCCAGCCCTTCCAGCCCCCAGGCCCCGCGGGTGTCGGTCTTGGTGGGCGTCGCGAAGACCGGGCTCACGCCCAGGTAGTCCACGGGCTCGTCCTGGGCCCGCACCACGTCCTCCCAGGTCTCCACGGAAAGGCCGATGATCGCGCCCGGCAGGAGGCGGCGCACGGTGGCGCAGGGCATGTCCTGCTGGCCCACGTGGACGCCCTCGGCGCCCACCGCCAGGGCCACGTCCAGGCGGTCGTTGATGATGAGCGGGACCTTCCAGGGCGCCAGCAGGGCCTTGAGGCGCGCCGCCTCCTCCACGAAGGGGCGCGTGGCCAGGTCCTTCTCCCGGAGCTGGACGCTTGCGGCGCCGCCCCGCACCGCGGCCAGGACGACCTCCTCCAGGGACCGGCCGCGGCAGAGGCCGCGGTCGGTGACCAGGTGGACGCCGTTCACGCGACCTCCGCCCGCAGGCGCCCCTTGATGTCGGCCTCGGAGAGCCGGTGCAGGGCGTCGAGGAAATGCAGCTGCAGGGTGCCGGGGCCGTCGGCCTTGGCCGCGGCGATCTCGCCGCAGACGCCCATGACGGCCATGGCCTGGGCCGCGGCCAGGACCGGGTCGGGGGTGATGGCGGCGAAGGCGCCGCACAGGGCCGAGGCCGTGCAGCCCAGGCCCGTGACGCGGGTCATGAGGGGGTGCCCGTTGTGGATGCGCAGGGACCGGTCGCCGATGATGTAGTCGGTGGCGCCGCTGATGCACACCACCGATCCGTGGGCCTCGTAGATGGCCCGGGCCGCGGAGACGGCGTCCTGGGAGGCGTCGAGGCTGTCCACCCCCTTGGTGCCCGCCCCCGCGCCGCGAATGGCCATGATCTCGGAGGCGTTGCCCCGGATGATGGCGGGCCTGAAGGCCGCCAGGAAGTCCCGGACGGTGCCGGTGCGGTAGCGGGTGGCGCCCGCCCCCACGGGGTCCAGGACGATGGGGATGCCGCGCCGCGTGGCGTGCTCGGCCGCGAGGAACATGGCCTTGACCCACTCCCGGCTGAGGGTGCCGATATTGAGCACCAGGGCGGCGGAGATGCCCACCATGTCCTCCATCTCCTCCTCCGCGTGGGCCATCACGGGGGAGGCGCCCAGGGCCAGCAGGGCGTTGGCGGTGGTGTTCATGACGACGTAGTTGGTGATGTTGTGCACGACGGGGGATTGCGCGCGGACGGCGGTGAGGGCCTCCCAGGCGTTCAGGGCTTCGGATGCGGGCATGGACGGTTCCTTTCCTAACCTTCCATCTTATCCCGTGCGCGCCCGACCCGCGCCAGCTGGGAACGGTACACCCGCCCCAGGAAGTCCGCGAGCACCAGTTCGTGGGCGCGGTGGGACCCGCGCATGAACCGGTTCACCTGCATGTGCACGAGGCTGGCCGCGAGGTCCTCCAGGGGCAGGGAGAGGCGGCCATGGGAGGCGGCTTCGGCCAGGCGGTGCAGGCACGTGCGCTGGCGGTGGAGGCGGGGGTCGGGGAGCGCGGGCGGGGCGGGGCGTCCGGGGACGGGGATCCAGGCCTCCAGGTCCCTTCGCAGGCTCCGGTAGCGCTCGCCGAGCTGGATGCCAAGTTCCGGGTTGAACTCGCGGCCGAGCCCGCCCCGGATGGCGTCCACGATCCTGAGCTTGGCCGTGAGGCTCAGCCCCAGGCCCGAAAGGAGCTCGTCCATGGCCTTGAAGGCGCGCTGCCAACGCAGCCCGGAGCCCTCCTCCCCGTCGCACTCATGGAGAAGATCCAGGGCCTTCTCGCTGTCCTGCTCGAACCAGGCCTCGGCGAGGAGCATGCCCTCCAGGCCCCCGTACCGCTCCAGTTCGCGCTCGTACGTGTCCACCTGGACCTTCCAGCAGGCGCCCGATTTCAGGTGCGGGGCCAGGATGCGGCGGATGAGGGGAAGCAGGTTCGAGGTGAGCTGGGTCGGGGTGCCGTGGAAGCGCAGCCGGAGGTGGGACTCGGGGTCCGCGTACCTCACGAAGAACCAGCGGTCCCAGGCCTGGACCGTGATGCGCCGGAGGGTGTCCAGGAGCACCGCGAGGATGCGGTCCGACGCCGCGGGGCCCGCGTAGACCTTGATGTAGAGCCATTCGGACCCTGGCGGATAGGACCGGGCCGCCTCGGCCGTGCTGGAGGGGCGCGGGGACCGCCTCGCGGGGAGAGGGGGTTCCTTCTGCTGGAAGGGGATCACCAGTTCGTGGAAGTAGCGGCCTTCGGGCCCGGCCGCGGCCAGTTCCTCCGGGCCCGGGAAGGCCTCCACAAGGGTGAAGGAAGGCCGGCTGGCCACGATGTGCTCCAGGGTGGCCGCGCGCAGCGGATCGTCCAGATCCACCCAGAGGGTGCTGTCGGCGTCCTCCAGCACCACGTGCCGGGGCAGGCGCCGCGGAGCCCGGAGGGCCTGGAGGCCTCCGGCCTCCAGTTCCCGGGCCTCCACGCGCCAGCGGGCCCGGCACAGGACGTGGCGGCCGCGGGTGACCCGGGGCAGGAAGGGCAGGGCCTCCAGCGGGCCCCAGGTCCATCCCCCGGCCCTGCCGTCCTGCTCCTGCAGGTGCGCCAGGAACCGGAAGACGGGAAGGCCCTGGGCATAGTTGTGGGCGGTGGCCATGCGCGGGACCACTTCGCGGCCCAGCCGGATCGAGCGCAGCACGAGCCGGTCCCCCTCCAGGGCGAGGGTCAGGTCCGCGGGGGGGATCTGGTGATCCAGGGGGGCGCCGCTGGAGCCCAGGAAGGGGATCTCGAAGGCCCGCAGGCGGGGGCGGGCGATGATGTTGCCGATGCGGCCATCGGGCTGGTGCACGATCTCCGCGAAGACCGCCTCGGGGCGCCGGGCCTCCTCCACGCGCAGCAGCTCCTCCACCCGGGACGCCAGCCGCGGGTCCCCCAGGCAGAACCGCCCCAGGAGCTGGGCCCCCGATGGGCCGGAATAGGATTCCATGAGCACCTGGAAGTCCCCCCGCGCCAGGGCCTCCGGCGAAGGGGAGGCCAGGGCCGCCAGGGCCGAGAAGGTGGCGGGGAAGGGCCTCGGCCCGGGCTCGCCCAGGATGGCCAGGTCCGCGTCGTCCAGGGCCCACTCGGGGGCGTTCCCGAGGAAATGGAGGCGCTTGAGGATGTGCCGGTCCCGGGCGGTGAAGGGCGGATCGGCTTGTGCCGCGGCCTGGAAGGGAAGGCCCTGGAGGAGGGGGGATCCGTCCAGGCCCGGCGGGGGCTTGGGGCCGAAGCCGATGCCCGCCTCGGCGTCCAGGGCCTCCAGGAGGGGCACGGCGCGGGTGCCGTAGCGCTCCCGGAAGGCGTCCCGGAAACGGTCCAGGGGGCTTTCCCGCCGGTGGGGCGTGATGAGGCGCAGGCGTTCCACGGCTTCCTCCAGGGCCCGGCGCACCTCCGGGCCCAGATGGAGCTCCTCCGACGGCTTGTGGAGATCCACCTGGAACAGGCGCCTGGGATCGGCGGGCACGGCGAGGGCCTCCAGTTCCCGGGCCAGGGCCCGGTACCTCCCGGGGGCGGCGCCCGCCCCGGCCTCGTCCAGCTCCCCCAGCTCCGTGACGATCCGTTCGAGCCGCTCCCCCAGGGGCCGGGTCCCGCCCTGGGCCTTGAGGTGGCCGGCCAGGGCCTGGAGGGGCTCCTCCCCGGTGACGGCCGGTTCCAGGTCGCTGGTGAGGATCCGCCCCTCCACCAGTTCATCCAGGAAGCCCGAGGCCTCCCCGGGCTCCACCTCCACCGCCTGGGCGAGGACCCCCGCCAGGCTGCCCAGGCCCGCCCCGCCCGCGGCGCAGGCCAGGGCTTTGTCCAGATGGCCGGTGGGCTCCAGGGCCACCAGGTGGTACTCCCGGCCCTCACCGGCGCCAAGGCGGGGCTCGGCGTAGTGCCAGCGCCCCGCGGCCAGATGGAGGCTGGTGTTGGGCCTCCAGGTGAGGAGTCCGCGCACCTCCGGGTTGCGTTCCAGATCGGCCACCAGGGCCGCCAGGTAGTCGTTGTCAAGCCGGGTGCGCCGGACGCATTGGGCCAGGGGCGGCACGCGCAGGTCGCTGACCGGGCCCCAGGCCCCCACCCCACAGCCGGCGAAGAGGCCGAAGGGCGTCGAGCGGGAACCCATGCGGGTGAGGTACCGCACGAGGCTCTGGTCCACCCGCTGGGCGCGGGCTTCCGGCAGATCGCCCCGCAGCCATGGATCCAGGGCGGTATCCAGGTCCGGGGAGGCGAGGAAGAGGGCTTCCCGGATTTCCGGGCGCCGCACCGCCGCGGCCAGGTGTTCCCGGGTCCAGGCCCGGGTGGGGTCCACGGGCAGGCCGGGGGTGCGGAGAACGAAGAAGGGGGCTGTGCGGACGGTGGGAGAAGGCATGGTAGGAAAATCCGTTGGCGAGCGCGCCGATCGGCGGGCGAGGGGTTCCCCCAGCCTAGAATCGAGCGCGATTCCGGCCTGGAAATTTCCCTGAACGGGCGTTTTCGGGGGATGAACGGTTCGGACCCGGAATCGGCGCGTTCAGGGATATTCTGGAGCTTCACCAAGGCCATGCCGTAAAACGGGTGCCGTGCCCCAGGGCACGCCCCAGGAGATGGCCATGAAACCCCGACTTGTCCTCCGCAAGGAAACCCTTCACCTTCTCGCCTCCCCATCGCGCAGGGACGGTGCGTTGCTAGCCGGATCGCCCGGCAACAAGACTGGAGCCCATGACGCCACCGCCGCCAGCATCACGACCATCTGGACCACGCCTTGGTGAGAGGGATCCGTTCCACCCCGCCCCGAAAGGAAAGCTGGGGGAGCTCCACCTCAAGGGGTGGGTGCTCCTGTGCGTCTCCCTGCTCTTCACGGCGGTGGCCCTCCGGGCCTACCACCGGCTCGGCGTGGCGGGCAATCCCTGGATCCTGGGATCGGCCGCGTTGCTGCCCGCGTTCCATCTGGCGACCATCGTCCTGGCGGTGCCCATGGCCTGGCGGATCCGGGCGAGGGGCTGGCCCGTCCTCGTCTTCGCCCAGAGGCTGGTGGTGGCCCTCGCCCTCTCCGAGGCCGCCTGCGCCCTCATCGTGCTCCTGGACCTGTGGGTGCGGGGCAGGGCGGGAATGCAGACCCCGAACGCCGCGGGGGTCATGCTGTCCTATCTCTTCGTCGTGGCGCCGGCCATGACGGCCGCGGGAGGCCTCGTGGCCGCCAGAGCCAATGCAATGGATGAAAAGGAAGCCATGGTCGCAGAAGCGAACATCGCCCGGACGCGGCTGCTCCAGAGCCAGCTCCACCCCCACGTGCTTTTCAATGCCCTCAATGGCCTGGCGGAGCTCATCCACAAGGATCCGCCCACCGCCGAGCAGAGCGTCAAGCACCTGGCCGATCTGCTCCGCAGGATCCTCCGGGCCTCGGAAACGCCGACCTTCTCCCTGGGCGAGGAACGGGCCCTGGTGGAGGATTACTTGTTCATCGAAGGGCTGCGCCTGGGCCTTCGGCTGCGCCTCCAGTGGGACTGGGATGCCAGCCTGGACGGCCAGCAGGTTCCGCCCCTGCTCATCCAGCCCCTGGTGGAGAACGCCATCAAGCACGGCATCGCCCCCAACCGGGGCGGCGGCGAGCTGCTGGTGCGGGTGGGGCGGGACGGCCGGGACCTGATCCTGGAAGTGTGGAACACCGGCGCGGCGTACGAGGCCCGGCCGGGGTCGGGCATCGGCCTGAGGAACCTGGAAGCCCGTCTGGCGTTGCATTTCGGCCTGGACACGGCCTTCAGCATCCAGCCGGACAAGGGCGGCACCCTGGCCTCCATTCGCTTGCCGGGCGTCTTGCTACACTGAGGGCATGGACCGCCTGAACGTCGTCATAGCGGATGATGAACCGCTCGCCCTGGAGCGCTTGGCCCGCCTGCTGAACGAGGCGGACTGCCAGGTGGTCGCTTCCCTGGAGGACGGACCCTCGCTCCTGGAGTGGGTGGCCGCCAACGGGGACACCAAGGTGGATGTGCTCTTCCTGGACATCCAGATGCCCGGCCTCAACGGGCTGGAGGTTCTGGCCGAACTCAAGCGCCCGCCTCTCACCGTCTTCGTGACCGCCCACGCCGACTACGCCATCCAGGCCTTCGAAGCCGCCGCGGTGGACTACCTCCTGAAGCCCGTGTACGAGGACCGCCTGGCCCGCACCCTCCAGCGGGTGCGGGAGCGCAAGGTGCACCGCCTCACCACCGCCGAATGGCACGCCATGCTCCCCCCCCTGGAACGGGTGCCCGTCCTGGCGGGCTTCGGCACCATCCTGCTGGACCTGAAGTTCATCACCCACTTCGAATTCGCGGACGACAAGGTGTGGGCCCACGCCCTCACCCGGCGCCACGAGACCACCTGGGGGAGCCTGCGGGAGGTGGAGGAGACCTTCCCCGCCGCCGGCATGGTCCGCATCCAGCGCAACCTCCTCCTGCGGCCCGAGGCCGTCATCGGGGTGAGGGAACTGATGCGGGGGCGCCTGGAAGTGCGCCTGGCCAAGCACACCGAACTGATCGTCAGCCGCACCATGGCGAAGGTGCTCCGGGCACGGCTTTCCATGGATTGACCGGGGGGCCGGCATCCAGGATCGGCCCCCCCCGCGCGGGCCGTGCGACTATTAACTAGACCTACTAGTCGTCTATTCGTATCCCTCCCGGAGACCCCCGCCCATGCGTACCGATGTCCGCTTCCCCCTTCGCGCCGCCCTCGCGGCCCTCCTCCTGGCCCTGCCGGCCCTGGCCGGAGCGCCGGCCAAGCCCCCGACCCGGGAGGAGACCCTGGCCGCCGCCCGGGAGCTCATGACCTCCTGCCACTATGTGGCCCTGGCCACCGTGGCGGCCGACGGCGGCCCCCAGGTGCGGACCATGAATCCCTTCCCCCCCGAGGCGGACATGTCCGTGTGGATGGCCACCAACGGCACCACCCGCAAGGTGGCCGAGTTGCGGGCGAACCCCCGGGTGACGCTCTTCTACGGCGACCTGGCCCGGGCCGAGGGCTACGTGGCCCTGCGGGGCCGGGCCCTCCTGGTCACCGACCCGGCCGAGATCAAGAAGCGCCACCGGGCCTACTGGGACCAGGCCTTCCCCGGCGGCAAGGACCTGGTCCTGATCCACGTGGTGCCTGAGCGCCTGGAGATCATCCATTACAAGTCCAACCTAAACGGAGATCCGAAAGGCTGGGCGGTACCGGCGGTGGTGTTTTAGGTTCGGGTAGCGTGGACGTCCGGGTTCCGGACCTTCGCCCTGGTTCGTCATCGCCGGACAAGCCGGCGATGACGGGGGGGTGGGGGGGGACGATGGGGCTGTGCTACGCCCATTTTCTCCGTTGAGCGAAGGGGAGTCCGGAGCCGAAGGGCTCTCCGGGGGGGCCTGGCCTGGTGGGCGGCTGCCAAAGGGATGGTGGGCTCGCTGCGCGTGAGTCGGGTCGACGGGGGAGGGCGCCGACGCTGGTTTCCATAGCTGGCCCTCATGGGCGGAAGCATCGCGCTTTTTGACAATTCAGTGTCGGCGCCTGTCGGCACCGGGAGGTGTTACGCGAAGCGGATCCACCAACCTTTTGATTGCCGCGCACCTGGCCAGGGCCCCTCAGGAGAGCCTCCTCGCTTCGGACTTCCCTTCGCTCAACGGAGGAAATGGGCGTAGCACAGCCCCATCGTCCCCCCCCACCCCTCCGTCATCGCCGGCTTGTGCGGCGATGACGAAACGGGGCGAAGGTCGGGGACACGGACGTCTCCTAGCTGGGTCCCGGCTCTGCCGGCGGCTTCACCGGGGGGAACTTCAGGGTGAGGACCCGGTCCGGCCATCCGAAGACCTTGAGGTAGCAGACGCCGGCGTCCGGAGGCGAAGGGACGGTCAGGGTTTCCCGGCCGTCCTGGATGAGGACGGCGGCCTTTTCCCAGGGGCCGGTGGCGGTGGGGGCCACGGCTTCGATCTGGTCAAGGGAGGGACCTACCAGGCGAAGGCCGGGGGCGGCGGCCTGGACGGCGGTGATGGTGGGGAGGTCCAGGAAGGTGACGGGGAGGGGGAGCCAGTCGCTGGCCCCGGCGCTGGCGTCCTGGATCTGCACCTCCAGCCGGCCCGCGGCCCTTCCGCCCAGGAGCTCGGCGGGGTTCAGGACGAAGGTGGCCTTTTGGTTGTTGCCCAGCAGGCGGATCTTGGGGGCGGGGACCACCCGCACGACGCCGGGGTCCTCGGCGTTGCGCAGGGCGGCGTGGACGGCGCCGTCCGGGGGGAAGCGGTAGCCCTTGGCCGTGAGCAGGGTCACGAGGCTGGGGCCGCCCGTGGGGGCGATGGGCAGGGCGGAGCTCATGGGCAGGCCGGTGCCCTTGCCCTCCATGGGGATGGTCTGGAGGTCCGCCAGGCGCGGCCTGGGGGGCAGCAGCACGGCGGGGCCCGCGGGGGTCTTTCCGGTGGCGAGGACCAGGGCGGCGGGCAGGGACCGGCCCACGGACCCTTCCAGGGGCTTGGTGTCCTCCGCCTTGAACCAGCGGCCCTCCGCGGCCTCCCCGTCGGGCAGGAAGCGGCGCTCGGCCAGCTCCAGGGCCTTCACCCCCTCCAGGTGGCGGCCCTTGAGGAGGATCCGCACCTCGCCCAGGCGGGCCTCCAGGCCCGCGGGTTGGGGCGGGGCCTCCAGGAGCACCAGGGGCAGGGTCCGGGCGGGCTGGCCGAAGGCGGTGACTTCCAGGGCGCCGGCCCCCGCCTGGGCGGGGGCCGTCTGGAAGACGGCCTCCCGGCCCCCGTCGGGGGCGTCCTTGAGCTGGGCCGTGAGGGGCGGCGCGCCGGCGGGCCGGAACACCACCTTTTCCACCACCCCCGCCCAGGCCGCGGGCAGCTTCAGGGAGCAGGGCCCGCCCACCTGGAACCGCTGGCGCTCCACGGGCGTGGGCGCCCAGGCGGGGTCGACGGCCACGGGCACCTCCACGGGATCCGTGGCCATGCTGGTGAAGCCCCAGCGTCCCACCACCTTGACCTTCACGGTGGGCGCGCCCAGCTTGCGCAGGGGTTCCTGCAGCGGCGCGCAGGAGGCCACGAACGTCATGTTCGCGGGGCTGGAGGCCAGGGCCAGGGGGGGCAGCCCCGCCACCACGAGCTTCCAGTCCTGGCCGTAGAGGGCGAAGGGGGTGCGGCCCTTCTCCTTGGGGAGCACCTTCAGGGCGGCCTGGCCCTTGAGCATGGATTCGCCGGGGGCCAGTTCCAGGCCGAAGGCGGGCGGGGTCAGGTCCTCCCACTTGCCGGGGCAGCACAGGAGGGCGCCCCGGGTATCGCCCGTGGTGTGGATCCAGTCGCTGTAGTACAGCTCGGCGCCGTCCCCGTGGAAGTTGCGGGCCAGGGCGGGCAGGTAGTTGAACTGGTGGCCCGGCCAGAGGTTCTTGACGATGGCCGCCAGGTCGAAAAAGATCGAAACGTAGGCCGAGGAGGGCTTGGTGCCCACGGCCACCTGGGCCTCCACGGGGGAGGCCGTCACCGCCTCGGGGACGAGGACATTGGTCTTGCGGAACTCCTGGGTGAGGAACTGGAACTTGTCCAGGTTGGTGCGGCTCCCACCCACGAAGGCCTGCAGGTCGCCGGACACGGCGCCGCCGTAGGTGTGCAGGAAGCTCAGCACCGCGTTGTCGTACTGGGCCGCGGAAAGGTTCTTGTCGATGGCCCCCAGTTCCTCCAGGAAGGCGTCCGCCGTGGCCCGCTCCCCGGAAAGGTCGGAGATCTTGGCGCAGAGCGTGCGGAAGGCCCCCAGGTGGGCGTTCAGGTCCGTGAGGACCTTCTTCCGGCCGTTCTTGTCGGGGATGAGGAAGATCATGGGGATGGAATCGTAGGGCACCGGGATGGCGGGCGCCGACATGTGCTCGCCCTTGCGCTTCAGGCGGAAATCCACCACCCCCTGGTCCGTGGGGGCCACGGTGCGGGGCAGGAAGACCACGATGAGGGACCAGTCGGCCCGGGTCACCCGCTGGTCGAAGGCCTCCCCGGCGAAGCCCAGCTCCAGGTCGTCCCCGAAGCGCAGCACCGGCACCCGGAAGAGGGGCAGGGCGGCCTCCTCGGGCGTGCCCTTCCCCCGCACGACCCGGGCCGTCATGGCGATGGGCCCCTTCTGGAAGGCCTCCACCAGGGGCGCGCCCAGGGCCGGGGCCGCCAGGAGGGCGGCGATCAACAGCGTCTGCAAGGTCCTCATTCCACTCAGTCCTTAATTCCGAGGGCGAGGAAGATGGAGTAGTCCCGTCCCTCCTTGGTGGTCGTGCACGCGGTCTCCACCCGCACCTCCCGGAAGCCCGCCTCGCGAAGCCAGGCGGCCACCCGGTCCCGCTGGAATCCCAGGTGGAACACCCCGTCGGCCCCGCCGTGGAAGCTGCCGTCCTCCACGTCCAGGTCCGCCAGGGCGACCCTTCCGCCCGGCTTCAGGTGCCTCCCGAGCCTCAGGAACAGGTCGGGCACGTCGAAGACGTGGTGGAGGGTCATGCTGCTTACGATGAGGTCGTAGGGGCCGCCCAGGTCGCCGTCCCCGTCGGGTTCCAGCTGGATCCGGGGGATGGGGGCCTTGGCGGCCAGGGCCGCGAGCATGCCCGGGGACGTGTCCGCCCCCGTGATGGAGCCCGCCAGGGGCGCCAGCTCCAGGGTCACGAGGCCCGTGCCGCAGCCGAAGTCCAGCACCGAATCCGACCGGGTGAGGGAGGCCTGGCTCCGCATCGCGGCGGCCACCGCCCGGGCGAGGGCCACCCGCCGGTCCTCCTGGTCCCAATCCTTGGCCGCCTTGTCGAAATGTCCGGTGCCCGGCATGCCGCCTCCCAGCTCCACCCTCCACTATACCTGCCCGAAGCCCTCCCGCATCTGGGCGGCCACCACCTCGCCCCGGGCCGTGACCTTGCCCAGGGCGGACACGGTGGCTTCCACCACCACTTTCCGCCCTTCGATGCGCTTGACCCGCCCCCGCACCTCCAGTTCCACCCCCAGGGGCGTGGGGGCCAGGTAGTCCACGTGCAGGGAGGCGGTGACGAAGCGATAGGCGGGGAGGGTGTCCATGGCCCGGCCTTCCTGCCGGTACATGGCGGCGGCCGCCGTGCCCGTGGAATGGCAATCCACCAGGGAGGCCAGGAGGCCCCCGTACACGAAGCCCGGGATGGCGGTGTGCTCGGGCCGGGGGGTGAAGCGGGTGACGGACTCGTCGCCTTCCCACCGGGTGCGGATGCGCAGGCCCAGGGCGTTGAGGCTGCCGCAGCCGTAGCAGTGGGAGACGTTCTCGGGGTAGTAGTCCTGGAAGGCGGGCTCGGGCACGGGGGCTCCTTTGCGGGCCTCCAGCCTACCTCAGTGGTGGTGTCCGCCGCCGCAGGTGAATTCGCCGGAAAAGACCTCCAGGCTGCCCCCCAGGAGGGCCCCCACGGCCGCGCCCACGGTGGGCACGCCGGCCCCCCGGTACACCGCGATGCCCGCCTGGTTGAAACCCATGAGGGGCCGCTTGCCCAGGCCGCCGGCGACCAGGGCCGTCACGCCCGCTTCCGCCAGGAAGGCCACGGCCGCCAGGCATCCGCCCTGCTCGTGGGGCACCGGGGGCAGGGTGCCCACCCGGGTGATGGCGCCGCCTTCCACGTCCACGACCGTATAGACGTCGCAGTGGCCGAAGTGGCCGTGGACCCCGGCCTCGAGGCCGCCGGGAAAGCTGGAGGGGATGGCGATGCGCATGGGGGACTCCTTGGGGGCAATTATGATCATATGCTCTAATCACCGCAAGGCCCACCGGCGGTCGTGATGGGTATCACAGGAAGCACCGCGCGGCCCAACGTTTCCTCGCCTATCCTGGCCTTCCGGTCCGGCAATCCCGCCAACCCCTTCAAGGCTCATGGAAATGAACGACCAGCTCGCCCTGAACCCCAACAAGATCGTCAAGGCCCTGCAGAAGCCGGCGGTGGATTTCACCAAGCAGGACATCGTCCGCTACATCGAGCAGAACGACATCCGCATGCTGAACTTCCGGTACGTGGCGGGGGACGGGCGTCTCAAGAAGCTGAACTTCGTCATCAACAGCAAGTCCCACCTGGAAAAGATCCTCTGCATGGGTGAGCGGGTGGACGGCTCCAGCCTCTTCCCCTTCGTGTCGGCGGATTCCAGCGATCTGTACGTGGTGCCCCGCTTCCGCACGGCCTACGTGAATCCCTTCACCGAAGTGCCCACCATCGACCTGCTGTGCAGCTTCTTCGACAACCACGGGGATCCCCTGGAGAGCGCCCCGGAGTACATCCTCCACAAGGCCCAGCGCACCCTCAAGGAGCGCACCGGCCTGACCATGGAGGCCCTGGGCGAACTGGAGTACTACCTCTTCTCGGAGATAGATTCCATCTATCCCATCGTGGAGCAGAAGGGCTACCACGAATCCCACCCCTTCTCCAAGTGGGGCCTGGTGCGCCGGGAGGCCATGCAGGTCATCAGCGAAATGGGCGGCAACATCAAGTACGGCCACGCCGAAGTGGGCAATATCATCGCCAACGGCATGGAGATGGTGCAGCACGAGATCGAGTTCCTGCCCGTGCCCATCGAGCAGGCCGCGGACCAGATCGTCATGGCCAAGTGGGCCATCCGGGAAGTGGCCTACAAGCACAACCTGGAAGTGAGCTTCGCCCCCAAGATCATCGCGGGCCAGGCCGGCAGCGGCCTCCACATCCACACCCGCTTCATGAAGGACGGCCAGAACGCCATGGCCGACGACCAGGGCCTCACGGAAACCGCCCGCAAGGTCATCGCCGGCTACCTCATGAGCGCCGAGTCCCTCACCGCCTTCGGCAACACGGTGCCCACCTCCTTCCTGCGCCTGGTGCCCCACCAGGAGGCCCCCACCAGCATCTGCTGGGGGGACCGCAACCGCTCGGTGCTGGTGCGCGTGCCCCTGGGCTGGCAGGGGGTGGGCGACCGCATGCTCCTTTCCGCCAACCCCCAGGAACCCGCCAACGGCGTGCGGGCCTTCGAGAACAACCAGACCGTGGAACTGCGCAGCCCCGACGGAAGCGCCAACGCCCACCACCTCCTGGCCGGCATGGCCGTGGCCGGCCGCTTTGGCCTGGAGCACCCCGACGCCCTGCAGGTGGCCCAGGACCTCTACGTGCGCGCCGACGCCACCAAGGTGGAGGGCCTGAAGCAGCTGCCCGCCTCCTGCTTCGAGTCCGCGGACTGCCTGGCCCGGGACCGGGCCCGGTACGAGGACGGCGGCGTCTTCCCCGCCGGCCTCATCGATTCCCAGATCCGCAACCTCAAGGCCTTCGACGATCTCAATATGAGTGAGAAGATCTTCGGACACGCGGATTCCCTCAAGGACCTCGTGAACCTCCACCTGCACTGCGGCTGAGGAGCCCCCCCATGAACCTGTGCTCTCTGGCTTTCCTGCTCTGCCTGCCCCTGGCGGCCTCCGATGCGGAGGCCGTGCTGGCCGCCGCCCAGGCGAAGGGCCAGGCCGTGGCCAAGGCCCGGGCCGCCCACGTGGAGGCGGGCCGGAACTCCATGGATTTCAAGGCCGACGTGGCCAAGGAACTGGCCGGGGTCACCGCCCGCCTGGCCACCGAGACCGATCCCGCCGTCCGCCAGGCCCTCCGGGTCACCCAGCTGTACTACCTGCGCCTGGCCCGCCAGACCCCCACGGCCGAGCAGGTGGCCCTCGCCCTCAAGGAGGTGCCCCCCACCTCGGCCGCCTGGGCCCTGGACAAGGGCCTCCTGCCGGCCCTGGGGGACTGGGCCCCCCGGGAGGCCGCGTCCTACCTGGCCGAGGCCCGGGCCCACCAGCCCGACGGCCCCACCCGCCGGAACCTCCTCTTCGAGCACTTCACCGTGGGGGTGGACACCGGCACCGAGGCGGACTGGAAGCCCTCCTTCGAGGCCCTCCAGAAGGACTTCCCCGGTTCCACCGAGGCCCTCAAGGCCCAGGACCGCCTCAAGGCCGAGCTGAAGACCGCCGTGGGCGTGCAGGCCCCCCCCTTCAGCCTCACGTCCCTGGAGGGCGCCCCCCTGTCCCTGGACACCTTCAAGGGCCAGTTCGTCCTCATCGATTTCTGGGCCACCTGGTGCCCCGACTGCCGCGCCGGCATGCCCTACCTCATGCGCGCCCAGGCCCGCTTCAAGGACAAGGGCCTGAAGGTCCTGAGCCTCTCCTTCGACCGCAAGGTGGAGCACATCGCCCCCTACCGCGCCAACCCCGCCACCTCCATGCCCTGGACCCACGCCTTCCTCCCCCAGGGCTTCAAGAACCCCATCAGCGAAGCCTACGGCGTGCGCAGCATCCCCAAGCCCGTCCTGGTCGGCCCCGACGGCCGCATCGTCGCCACCGGCGGGGACCTGCACGGCGAGAAGCTGGAAAAGACCCTGGAGCGGATTCTGGGCCGGTAATCCCCGATTCACCCGTGTCCCGGACGTAGGCCCCGTCCGTTGCCGCGGGCACGGCCCGCGTCAACGAAAAGCTCCCCCCTCCTCCCAGGGCCTGTGTTTCACCCATTGGCCCCGACCCACCCCTGGGCCTCGCTTCGCGTGGATTGGCGTGGCCCCATGGATCGCGCCAAAGCTGATCGGCCATTCAGCGTCGGCGCCCACCGGCGCCGTTTGGCTCAACGCGAAGCGACCCCCTCAACCCCTTGGCGCCGCCCACTCGCCAGGGCCCCCCAGGAGAGCCGCCCCGTTCCGTCTACCCACCCGCCCAACGAAGCCAATGGGCGTAGCACAGCCCCACCGTCCCTTCCTCCCCCCCCGTCATCGCCGGCTGGGCCGGCGATGACGAAACGGGGCGATCATCCGGAACCCGTACCCCCGTTCAGCGAAGAGGCGTCAGGATTCGGATTTCCTTCACGATGCGGACGTCGCGGTCGATGTAGAAATCGCCGCGGGGGACCACGTGGTAGCGGCCGGAGCCGGCGGGCAGTTCCTCGCCGTTGATGCGATCGGCCAGGACGGCGCCGCGGCCGTCGAAGACTTCCGTGCCGGAGTAGACGGAGCGGTAGCCGTCGGCGGCGGTGACGAGGACGCAGGTGGAGCGGGGGTCCAGGCCCGGGGGGAGCAGGGGCTTCAGGAGGGCGCCCAGGTCGGCACCGGTGGAGACGCGCAGGCCGTGGAAGCCCATGCCCTCCCCGAAGGCGGCGTCCCGGTAGGCGGCCCGGGCCGCGGCCTGGAAGCGCGGGGCGTCCAGGGGGACCCGGGCGCCGTCGGGGCCCACCAGCTCGGGGGTTTCCACCAGGGCCTTCTTGCCGGCGGCCTTGTTGGCGGTCACTTGCACACCCACCTGACGGATCTCCACCTCCGCCACGTCCTCCACGAAGCGGCCGCCGAAGCCGTCCTGGGGGAAGACCAGGCAGAGCCCCTTGGGCATGGACAGGGCCAGGAGCTTGCCCTGCCCGTGGCAGGAGGCGCAGCTCTCCAGCTTCAGGGCGTCCCGGCCCGCGGGGGGCTGCAGGGCGATGGGATCAACGGCCGCCCGGCCCAGGGGATCGTGGTGGTGGGGCAGGAGGAAGCGGGCCTTTTCCGCCAGGAGGGGACCGCCGTCCCCCGCCAGGAAGAGCTCGCTCCAGGCGAAGAGGGCCTTGCGGCCGTCCCGGCCCGTGACGACGATGAAGGTGTCCAGGGGCCGGTCGTAGCCGTCGTCGGTCTTCTTGGCGGGCTTGAAGGCCGCCAGCACATCCTTCAGGGACCAGCCGTCGATCTCCAGGGAGCAGCGGTAGGTGCCGTCGGCGTTCGCGATCTTCACCAGGCGCCGGTACCGGGGCAGGTTCCGGGTGGCGGCGGCGCGCAGCAGGCCCTCCCGGCCCACGCAGCCGTGGATCTGGACGGGGTGGGGGGCGGCGGCGCCCAGGGCGGCGCAGAGCAGGGGGAGCAGGGGCTTGAACATGGGGCCTCCTCAGAAGTGGTAGCGGACATTGGCGAACCACATGCGGCCCGGGAGGGGGTAGCCGGTGGAAAGCTGGTAGGTGTGGTCGAGGATATTGGTGAAGCCGGCGTCCAGCTGCAGGGCGGCCAGGGGCTTCCAGCCCAGGCTCAGGTTGGCGGTGGTGAAGCCGCCCAGGCGCGCGGTCACGGACTGCTTGGCCAGGTTGGCGTAGCTGTCCCACAGGGCGTCCTGGCTCTGCACGGAGGCCAGCACGTGGAGGGTGGCCAGGGCCTGCACCTTCACGTAGCCCGAAAGGTGGTTGCGGGGCGTGCCGGTGAGCTTGACGTCGGGGTTGGTGACGTTGCGCCGGTCCAGGTAGGTGTAGCCCAGGCCCGCCTGCAGGATGCCGGAGGGCTTGTAGGCCACGGAAAGCTCGGCCCCCGAATGCCGCACCTCGCCGATGTTCTGCATCTGCATCTTGCCGCTGGGCAGGGGCATGCCCTGGATGAGATCCCGGATGACGCTGCTGAACACCGCCCCCTCCACCTGGAACCAGGTGCCCAGGGCCAGCTTGGCGCCGGTCTCAAGGTTGAGGGAACGCTCGGGCGCCAGGTCCGGATTGTCGATGTAGGTGCCCAGGCGCAGGGAGTAGCGGTCCTTGAGGGTGGGGAAGTGCTCCTTCTGGGCCAGGGTGGCGTACACCTGCAGCCCGGGCGCCGCCCGCCAGAAGAGGCCGGCCTGGCCGTGGCCGTAGGCCCGGGGCCGGGGCCGCGTCCAGGCGCCGGAGGCCACCGGGCGGAGCTGGTCCCAGCCCGCCCCCAGGGACAGATCCCAGGCCGGGGCCAGGGAGATGCTGTCCTCCAGGCCGGCGGAGACGTAGTGGTCCTCGTAGTGGGTCCAGGCCGCGGTGGGGGTGAGGTCCGAATTCCCGTCCCGGTGCACGTCCGTCTTGGTCTGCAGCACCGCCCGGAGGCTGTGGGAGGGGATGAGGGTGGTCTGGAATTCCGCCAGGGCGCCGTGGGTGAAGTCCCGGTAGTAGCTTTTGCCGGTGGGCTTGAGGCTGCCGGTGGTGGCGACGGTGGTGTAGGTGCCGTCGGTGTACGCCGTGAGGGTGTTCTCGTAGGTGTCGTAGTAGGCCCGCAGCTTCAGGTCGCTCTGGCTCCCCAGGGCGGTGCGGGAGGAGAGGAAGGCGCTCTCCTTGTTCCACACGGGCCACTGCCAGTAGTTGGCCGTGATGGTGGGGTTGGTGCCCACGGGGTTGCCCTTGACGCCCCGCTGGTTCACGTAGCCCACCACGTACTCGTCCGTGGCGTTGGGGGTCCAGCCCACCTTCAGGGAGGCCTTCTTGTCGCGGGTGTAGGAATTGTCCCGCCAGCCGCCGTCCTCCCGCACCGTGGGCACGAAGCTGGAGGGGAGGCGCCAGTGGTCGCTGCTGAGGTACGAGGCGCCCGCCTGCACGTAGAAGGCCGCCTGGCGGGTGCCGGCGTTGAAGGCTGCCCGCTGTCCGCCGCCCTGGGCGAGGCCGCCCACCAGGTCCCCCTCGAAGGCCTGGGTGGGACGCCGGGTCACCAGGTTGATGGCCCCGCCCAGGGTGTTGGGCCCGTAGAGGATCGAGCTGTAGCCCTTGGCCACCTGGATCTCCGCGAGGTCGAAGGTGGTGAAGCGCCCGTAGTCCATTTCGCCGTCGTAGGGCACGTACACCGGGATGCCGTCCACGAACACGGGCACCTGCCGGGAATCGTTGCCGCGCACGTAGAGCATCTGCTCGTTGCGGGAATTCACGGTGAGGGCCACGCCCGGCAGGGCCGTGAGGGCCGCGCCCACGGTGTCGCGGTTGAGGGCGCGGATCTGCTCGGCGTCCAGGCGGGTGTTGACGGTCTCCAGGGCCTCCTGCTTGTCGGTGACCACCACGGTGACCTCCCCGAGCTTGAAGGGACTGGTTTCGGGCGCGGGCTTGGGGGCCTCCTTGGGGGGCGGGGCGTCCGCCCCCAGGCGGGCCCCGCCCAGGCACACCAGGGCGAGCATCAAATGGGAACGCGCACAAATGGACATTTCGACTCCTTAGGGTCATGGCCTGAAAAGGTGGCCGGTTGGGATCGGGATAGTTACGTTATATCCACAAGGACACACCGTGGCCAAGCCTTTTCTTCGGCGTCCGACCTGTCCGGAAGTGGCTCCAGCTGCGCCTCTGTCGCGTGTCGCGCAGTGTCGCGCGGGTGTCGCCGGGACTGTTGCCGATTGCGACGGTTCGCGGGGCTGCCAGGGAAGCCGGGGGCTGTCCAAATTCAATTGTTGATTTTAAGATCGTTATCACATGGTTGGGCGGAGCCGCGGGGGTGCGGGACTCTGGCATAGTTGCTGCAATTAGAGCGGCATCAAGCGACCTGAACTCCCCCTTGCAACACGCCGGTCGATCCCGTGGCCCTGATTCGCGCGTAAACAAATACGCGTGTAAAGACGCGCCAAAATGTCACAAAATCATTGGTGAACAGGAAGTACAAACATTTTTTTAAAATTTAGTAGATAAGGGTCTTAAATGACTCTTTTCTTGCCGTGCCTCCTCAACAACCCCCCTCCCAAGGAGAATTCCATGAACATCCTTTCCCCCGGCAAGGCCCTCCGTCGCCCGCTTTGGCTCGCCGCCGCCCTCCTGGTCGGCCATTCCGCCCAAGCGGGCGCGCCCCTGGTGGGCCTGGACGGCGTCGGCGGCATCGCCTTCAATCCCCTGGCGTACGTGGCCGGGACGCCGGATCCCGGTTCCTTCGTGGGCAAGCCCGTGGTGGGCATGTGGTACATCAGCCTCGGCAAGGCCGCCATCGACTGGACCACCTTCGGCGTGGCCACCTCCCTGGGCAAGCGCGTGGAGGTCTCGTACGGCTTCGAGGCCGCCGCCGTGGAGAAGCTGGAGGGCATCCACAAGAACACCTTCGCCGCCAAGGTCCTCCTCCTGCCCGAGAACACCGGCGGCGCCTGGGTCCCCGCCATCTCCGTGGGCGCCAAGCACAAGAACACCACCTTCCACGTGAGCGGCGACACCAAGTCCGACGGCATGGACTACTACCTGGTGGCCACCAAGCTCGTCACCCAGCTGCCCAAGCCCGTGCTGCTCTCCGCCGGGGTCCAGTCCACCCAGGAGCAGGTGACCGGCCTCATCGGTTTCAACAAGGAGCGGGCGACGATCGTGTACGGCAATGTGGATGTGATTCTCGCCAGCTGGCTCTGCGTGGGCGTGGAATACCGCACGGGCCCGGACTACGGCAAGGCCGGCGGGAACTACAAGGACGCGAGCTACTACAACATCCACGCGGCGTACTTCGCCAGCAAGCAGCTGTCCTTCGCCGGGGCCTACACGAATGCCGGAAAGAACACCTGGAACGGCGGCGAATCCGGCGACAAGCTGGGATTCGGCGGCGGGTTCGTGGTGAGCATGCACTACACCTTCTGAGGGTGATCCCCTCTTTCATCCCCTGCATCCCTTTCATCCATTCCATCCCTGTTCCAGCAGGGCCAGCGATGGGGTGGGTCGGCGCTTCATTGATTCGCATGCGCCGACCCATCCCTGCGCTTGCCCTGCGGAAACGGGGATGGAATGGATGGAAGGGATGCAGGGGATAAGGCGTCGACCTCAGCCTGTTCTGTCGGCTTCGATCGGGACCGCTGGGGTGGGTCGGCGCTACCGTCCCGGGACCTTCGGCCTCCCCAGCATCCGGTAGAGCGTGCTCCGGTGCAGCCCCAGGGCCTTGGCGGCGGCGGTCATGTTGCCCTTGTTGGCGGCGATGGCCTGCTCAACGGCCTGGCGTGTCAGGGCGTCCAGGTGCAGGGGGCCCACGGCGGGAGGGGGCGGGGCCGGCGCGGGGGCTGAGGGCGGGCGGCGGTACTCGGGCGGCAGGTCCTCCACGCCGAGGAGGGTGCCGTCATCGGCCAGGGCCACGAGGGTGCGCAGGAGGTTCGCCAGCTCCCGCAGGTTGCCCGGCCAGGTGTGGGCCTGCAGCACCGCCCGGGCCTCGGGGGCGAGGTCGATGCCGCGCTCGCCGGCGCCGCTGCCCTGCAGCAGGGTGTCCAGCAGCACCGGGAAATCCGGGCGTTCCCGCAGGGGGGTGAGGCGCACGCAGAAGTGGTGGAGCCGGTAGAACAGGTCCTGGCGCATGCGTCCGGCGGCCACTTCGGCCTCCAGGTTCCGGTGGGTGGCGCACACGGGCACGAAGTCCACCACGGCGGCCCGGCTTCCCCCCAGGGGCGCCACTTCCTTGCTCTGCAGCACCCGCAGCAGCCGGGCCTGCATGGACAGGGGCATATCGCCGATCTCGTCCAGGAAGAGGATGCCGCCGTCGGCGTCCTTGATCTTGCCGGGGCTGCCCTTCTGGCGGGCGCCCGTGAAGGCGCCGTCCTCGTAGCCGAACAGTTCGGATTCGATGAGGCCTTCGGGAATGGCCGCACAGTTGAGCATCACCAGGTTCCGGTGGCCCCGCTTGCTGGCGGCGTGGAGGGCCCGGGTGAACAGTTCCTTGCCCGTGCCGGTCTCGCCCAGGATCATCACGGGCACGCCGGCGTTCACGGCCCGCACCGCGAGGTTGAGCTGCTCGCGGCTGGCGGCGTCCCAGTAGATCCCCGCGGGGCCACGCCGGCGCTCCGGATCGGGGTCGGCGGCGCTCCGGCCCCGCGGGACCCTCCGGGCGGAATCGCCGGGGACGGCCCGCCCGCGGTCCGGTTCGGGCACGGCGACGGCGGGGGGCTTCTGGCTGAAGCTGCGGGCGAAGACCTTCCGGCCGTCGCGCATGACCACCGCCACCACGAGGCCCTCGGGCATGGCCCCCGCGAAGAGGTGCGCGTAGCGCACGTGCCGCAGCGATCCCCACTCCAGGCCCAGGAGCGTGATGGCGACGCGGTTGGCGGCCACCAGGACGTCCTCTTCGAACAGGAGGATGGCTTCCTGCCAGGTGCCCAGCAGGGCGGGGTTGGCGTGGAGGGTGACCATGCGGCGGCCGCGCAGGTCCAGGGAGAACCAGCGGTGCTCGATCTGGGCCACGGCCATCTGGATGAGGCCCCGGGCGTAGCCCGGCGCCAGGCGCGGATCGCTGGAGATGTCCAGCACCCCGGCCATCTCGCCCGTGGGGGTGAGCACGGGCACCGCGCTGCAGGTGAGGATCTCGTTGGATTGGCAGAAATGCTGGCAGCCGCGCACCAGCACCGAGCGGTGCTCCGTGAGGGCCGTGCCGATGGCGTTGGTGCCGCGGGCCTGCTCGCTCCAGTTCACGCCGGGCTGGAGGGCGACCTGCTCGGCCTTCTGGAGGAAATCCAGATTGCCCCGCCGCTCCAGCACCATGCCGTCGGCGTCGGTGAGGAGCACCAGGCCCGGCGTGTCCTCCATGCATTCGCCCAGGGCGTCCAGTTCGGTGGCGGCCAGGCCCAGCAGCGTTTCGCTGCGTTCCCGGGCCAGGCGGAACTCCCGCTGCATCACCGGTTCCGAGATCTCGGGCCGCTCGTGGGGAACGCCCAGGACCGCGCAGCGCTGCCAGGAACTCACCAGCGGTCCCGGCAGCCAGGGCGGTACCTCCCCGCGCTCCAGGAAGAGGAAGCGGGCCCTGCGGATGGCGGCGCTGTCGGTGGATCCAGAGGTGGGCATGTCGGGTCTGCGGCCTTGAAGGAGGGCGGCTCGGAACCTGAAAGGAACATGACTGGCTGGACCATCTTATAGGCGAAAGGCCCGGGGGGGGTATCCCTGTATTTCACCGGTGTCGCAGGGGTGTCGCCCGGAGTGTCGCCCTTTGCGACAGTCCCGCGCGCCGGGCTAAACCGTTGTGCGACGGTATATTTAGATGGATACAGAGGCGCGGGGATTTCCGGGTTCGGGGGACGGCGGGTATCCCTTAATAACATGACACTTGGATCTTCTATTCGCCGAAGGGGGCCTGGGCGCGGGTCTTGGCACAGTTAGTGCTGTATGAAAAGGAAATGGAATAGAACCCGAACCGGGTTCCGTACGACCAACCTGCCAACGCGCCAGGCGGACCTCGTCTGGTCAGAAAACGGGAGTGACTCATGACAAAACTGCTCATGATCCATCCGGACAAATGCACCGGTTGCAAGAACTGCTCGCTTGCCTGTGTGTTCGGGCATGAGGGCCAGTTCCGCCCCGCCGGCACGCGGGTCCACGTGTACACCTGGGAGCGCGAGGGCTTCTCCGTTCCCATGATGTGCCAGCAGTGCGACGACGCCTCCTGCATGAAGGTGTGTCCCACCGGCGCCCTGCACCGGCCCCAGGGGGGCGACCTGGTGGTGTACGAGAAGGACAAGTGCATCGGCTGCCGCATGTGCACCATGGCGTGCCCCTTCGGGAACGCGGTGTACGACGGGGCCACCGGCGCCATCCTCAAGTGCGACACCTGCGGCGGCAAGCCGGAGTGCGTGCGCATGTGCCCCAGCGGCGCCCTGGAATACATCGACGACAACATCTCCACGCGATCCCGCAAGAAGTCATTCGCCGCCAAGTTCAAAGCGGCCATCCAGGAGGGCTGAACATGTACGGATGGGTCGGCACGGTGCTACGCGTGAACCTCACGACGGGCGCAATCACCCGGGAAGCCACCAACCCCAAGGACGCCGCGCTCTTCATCGGCGCCCGGGGCCTGGGCACGAAGATCATGACGGACGAGGTGGATCCCAAGGTGGATCCCCTTTCCCCGGAGAACAAGCTCATCTTCGCGCCGGGGCCCTTCTCGGGCACCTTCGCGCCTTCGGGCGGGCGCTACAACGTCGTCACCAAGGGCCCCCTCACCGGGACCATCGCCGCCTCCAATTCCGGCGGCTCCTTCGGCCCCGAGCTGAAGTACGCGGGCTACGATCTGGTCATCTTCGAAGGCCGGGCCCCCAAGCCCGTCTACCTGTGGATCAAGGATGACGTGGTGGAGCTGCGGGACGCCACCCACCTGTGGGGCAAGCAGGTGCCCGAAACCACCGAGGCCCTGCGGGCGGAGACGGACGAGGAGGCGAAGGTCGCCTGCATCGGCCCCGCCGGGGAAAAGCTGGTGCTCTTCGCGGCGATCATGAACGAGATGCACCGGGCCGCGGGCCGCACCGGCGTCGGGGCGGTCATGGGCTCCAAGAACCTCAAGGCCGTGGTGGTGGTGGGCATGGGCGCCGTGAAGGTGGCCGATCCCAAGGGCTTCATGGCCGCCGTGGACAAGGCCCGGGAAGGCGTGCGCCTGCACCCGGTGGGCGGCGCGGGCCTCAAGGCCTACGGCACCGACGTGCTGGTGAACATCCTCAACGAGACCGGCGCGCTGCCCACCCGCAACTTCGACGACGGCCACTTCCCCACCGCCAATAAGGTGGGCGGCGAGACCCTCAGCGATTCGGTGCTGGTGCGGGCCAAGGGCTGCTATTCCTGCGTCATCAGCTGCGGACGGGTCACCAAGGTCTCCAACCCCAAGTACCGGGGCGAGGGGGAAGGCCCCGAGTACGAGGCGGCCTGGGGCTTCGGCCCGGACTGCGGCATCGATGACATGGAGGCCGTCACCAAGGCCAATTTCCTGTGCAACGAGTACGGCATGGATTCCATCACCGTGGGCGCCACCATCGCCTGCGCCATGGACCTCTTCAAGGCGGGCCACCTGACCCTCAAGGACACCGGGGGCCTGGATCTGAGCTTCGGCAACGGGGCCATGATGGTGGAACTCACCCGCATGATGGGCGAGCGGGAGGGCATCGGCGACAAGCTGGCCCTGGGCTCGTACCGCTTCGCGGAGGCCTTCGGCCACCCCGAATTCTCCATGACCGTGAAGAAGCAGGAGATGCCCGCCTACGATCCCCGGGGCATCCAGGGCATCGGCCTCAACTACGCCACCAACAACCGGGGCGGCTGCCACGTGCGGGGCTACACCATCGCGGTGGAGGTGCTGGGCAACGGCGCCAAGCTGGATCCCCGGGTCACCGCGGAGAAGCCCTTCTGGGTCAAGCTCTTCCAGGACCTCACGGCGGCCATCGATTCCTCGGGGGCCTGCCTTTTCGGGACCTTCGGCATGGGCGGCGACGATTTCGCGGCCATGCTCTCCACCATCACCGGCGTGCCCTACACCACGGAGGACTACCTCCGCGCCGGCGAGCGGGTCTGGAACCTGGAGCGCCAGTGGAACCTCAAGGCGGGCTTCACCCATTCGGACGACAACCTGCCGGAACGCCTCCTCAAATCCCCCATCAAGACCGGTCCCGCCAAGGGCGAAGTGAACCGCCTGGGCGAAATGCTGCCCGAGTACTACAAGCTGAGGGGCTGGGATGACCAGGGGGTGCCCACCCAGGCCAAGCTCCAGGAACTGTCGCTCGTCTGATGCACATCAAGTACTTCGCCGACGTCCGGCGCCTCTCGGGGTGTTTCGAGGAGACCTGGACCCTTCCCGCCGCAACGCTCGGCGAGCTCGTGAATGGGCTCGCCGGGCTGCACGGCCAGGCCTTCGGGGAGCGGGTCCAGCCCGAAGGCAAGCTCAGCAGCACCATCATCGTCCTGGTCAACGGCCAGAACATCGTGCACCTGGATGGCCTGGCCACCCGCCTCGACCCCGGGGACACCGTCGCCTTTTTCCCCATGGTCGCCGGCGGCTGACCGCCCCTCGCCCGGAGAACGCGCCTTGAACGATTCGCTCCTGATCCTCTTCCCCCTGGCCGCGCTCCTGGGCGGCATCCTCCTGCAGGGCCTGTTGGCCGGCGTCCTCTCCCCCCGGGGGAAGGGACGGCTGGCCTTCACGGCCGTGCTGGCGGCCCTGGCCGGGGTGGGGCTGGCCCTGGGCCGGGGGCGGGTGCTGGAGGCCTCCTTCGGCGCCTGGGACGGGCCCATCCGCCTGGCCTACCACGTGGACGGCCTCTCGCTCCTCTTCGCCCTCATGGGCACGGGGATCGGCGCCGCGGTGCTGCTGTACGCCGTGTCCTACATGGAGGAGGAGCGGGCCAACACCCGGTTCTACAGCCTGGTGCTGCTCTTCATCGCGGGGCTGGTGCACCTGGTGTACACCGCCGACCTCTTCCTGCTGTACGTGAGCTGGGAGGTGGTGGGCCTCTGCTCCTTCCTCCTGGTGGGCTTCTGGTACCGCAAGGAGGAGGCCGCGTACGGGGCGCGCAAGGTGCTCACCATGACCCACCTGGCCGGCTACGGCCTGCTGGCGGCGGTGATCCTGCTCTTCGCCCGCACCGGGTCCACCCTCTGGACGGACCCCCGGGTGCAGGGGGCCTTCACCACGGGGCTCTTCCTGCTGGTGCTGGGGGCCTGCCTGGCCAAGTCCGTGCAGTTCCCCCTGCACACCTGGATCCCCGACGCCATGGCCGCGCCCACGCCGGTGAGCGCGCTGCTCCACGCCGCCTGCTACGTGAAGGCGGGCGTGTACCTCATCGCCCGGCTCCACGCCTTCGGGCCCTGGCCGGTGGCCTGGGGCGCGGTACTGGCCTGGCTGGGGGCCGCCACCATCGTGGTTGGCGCCCTCCTGGCGCTGTCCCAGCGGGACCTGAAGCGCCTGCTGGCCTACTCCACGGTGAGCCAGATCGGCTACATGATGCTGGGGCTGGGCCTGGGCACGCCCCTGGCCGTGGCCGCCGGACTCCTGCACTGCCTGAACCACGGCCTCTTCAAGGGCGGCCTGTTCCTGTGCGCGGGGGCCGTGCAGCACGCCACGGGCACCCGGGACATGGAGCGCCTGGGCGGCCTGGGCAAGCGCATGCCCCGGACCCTGGCCCTGTGGCTGGTGGTGGCCGGCAGCATCGCCGGCGTGCCGCTGCTCAACGGGTTCGTGAGCAAGTGGCTCATCTACAACGCCGCCCTGGAGGCGGGGCAGCCCCTGCTGGCCCTGGTGCCCTGGGTGGGCAGCATCCTCACCGTGTTCATGTTCCTGAAGGCCACCACGGGCGTCTTCCTGGGGCCCGAAACCCCCGACGCGGCCCACGCCCACGAAGCCTCGGGCGGCATGCTGGCAGGCATCGGCGTCCTGGCCGCGGGGTGCGTGGTGCTGGGCACCGCGCCCCAGCTGGCCATGCGGTTCCTCATCAATCCCCTGCTGCCGGCCCTGGGCTTCGCGCCCCTCACGGGCGTGGGCTGGTTCGGGCTGGCCACGGGGCAGGGGAGCTGGTACGCCTCCGCCGGCTTCCTGCTGGGCCTGGTGGCCATGGCCTTCGGGCTGCTTGTGTTCAGCCTGGCCCGCCCCGCCCGGGGCGTCGTGGCCGCGGGAGCCTCCGGCGTCTTCACCGGCGGGGAGCCCACCGATGGGCGCCTGGGGGCGGGGGACTTCGCCCGCATCCTGGCGGACGCCCTGGGGCCCTTCTACCGCGGGGTGGACGTGGACCGCTTCTACCTGCTGCTCTGGCGCGCCCTGAACCGGGTGGGCGCGGGGCTGGACGCCCTGTCCCGGGGCGCCGAGGGGCGGGCCCCGGTCCTCCTGGCGGCCTTCTGCGTGGCCCTGGGCCTGGCCGGGGGCTTCGTGCCCAGCGGGCCGGTGCGGGAACTGCCGGTGCCCCCCTTCCTGGCGGCGGCCGTGGCCGTGGCCTGGCTGGGGCTGGCCGCCGCGGGGCGGGGCCGGGTGCCGTTCCTGCTGGCGGGTTTCCTGGCCCTGGCGGGCATGGTGCTGGCCCACGGACTGGTCCGGGGGGTGCTGCTGGAGGCCGCGGCGGTGGCCGCCCTCCTGGCCCTCACCCGGGACCAGGGTTCCCGGGCCTACCTGGCGGCGGTGCTGCTTTCCGCCGTGGGCACCCTGGGCGGCGCCCTGGCCGCGGAGCACGGGCTGCCCCGGCTGGCCATGGCCCTCCTGCTGCCGGGCCTGGGCATCAAGATCGGCCTGGTGCCCCTCTCCCTGTGGCTGACCCGGGTGGCGGAACGGGCCCCCGTCCTGGTCACGGGCCTCATCATCGCCGTGGTGGACGTGGCCGCGCTCACGGAACTGCTGGCCGAACCCGGGCGCTTCGCCGGCCCGGCCTGGGTGGCCTTCGGCCTCCTGTCGGCCGTGGCCGGGGCGGTGCTGGCCCTGGGCACGGACAACCTCAAGCGCTTCCTCGCCTACTCCACCGTCGTGGACATGGGCCTGCTCACCCTGGGCGTCGCCCTGGGGGCGGGGGCGCTGCCCGGGGTGGTGCTGGGGGCGGCGGTGCACGCCCTGGCCAAGGCGCTGCTGTTCGTGGCGGCCTCCGTGCCCGAGGCCGCGGGCGCCTCCCTGGCGGGGCCCCGGGGGCTGGCGGCCCGGCATCCCCTGGCCGCGGCGGGCTTCCTGGTGGGCGCCCTGTCGGTGGTGGGGGTGCCGCCCACCCTGGGCTTCGGGGCCCACTGGCGGCTCTTCGGGGCGGCGGCGGGGCATCCCTGGCTGCTGGCCGTTCTCCTGGGGGTGACCATGCTTTCCGTGGCGGTGTACGCCCGGGCCGTCACCCGCTTCTGGTGGGGCGGGGAGGCCACGGAACCCTCCATGGCCTGCCCTCCGGTGCCCCGAATCGTGATCCTCGTCCTGGCGGGCCTCCTGCTCGTCCTGGGCCTCTGCGGGAGGATGCCATGGGCGTTCTAGAACCCATTCTGCTCCGCCTGGTGGACCGGGCCCGGCGCAAATCGGCCTGGCTCTTCCACTTCAACGCCGGCGCCTGCAACGGCTGCGACATCGAGCTGGTGGCCTGCCTCACGCCCCGCTATGACGTGGAGCAGCTGGGCATCCGCCTGGAAGGCAGCCCCCGCCACGCGGATATCCTCTGCGTCACGGGCCCGGTCACCCGCACCACCCGGGAGGCCCTGAGGACCATACACGCCCAGCTCCCGGATCCCAAGGTGGTGGTGGCCATCGGCAGCTGCCCGGCCACGGCCAACGTCTTCGCCGGCAGCCCCGTCATCGACGGACCGGTGGACCGCATCATCCCCGTGGATCTCTTCATCCCCGGCTGCCCCCCCCGGCCCAACGCCGTCGTCCAGGGCATCGCGGAGGCCATCGAGCTCCTGGTGGCCAAGGGGGTGGCCCAATGACCCGCCTTTTCCTGGCCCTCCTGGTCTTTCCCGGGCTGCTCTACGCCGTGCCCATGGGCTGGCTCATGCTGGGCAGCGAACGCAAGGTGGTGGCCCGCCTCCAGGGGCGCGTGGGGCCCCCGCTCACCCAGGGGTTCTACGATTTCGTCAAGCTCCTGGCCAAGGCCCCCGTGCCCCGGGCCGAGACCTTCCTCCTGACCCTGCTGCCCATCCTGGCGGTGGCCTCCACCCTGGGGGCCCTGGCCCTGCTGCCGGTGGGGGCCGGGGGCTTCACGGGGGACCTCATCGTCTTCGTGGGGCTGCTGGAGATGGCGCCCCTGTGTTCGGTGCTGGCGGGCTTCGCCTCCCGGTCCGTGTACGGCGAAGTGGGCGCCACCCGGGAAGCCGTCCTGGGCATCAGCGGGAACGTGCCCTTCCTGGCGGCCCTCCTGGCCCTGGCCTCCGCCGCGGGCAGCCTCCAGCTGGCCGCCGTGGCCGGGGGCGCCCCCTGGGTGGTGCGGGGTCCCGCCCTCCTGGCCCTGCTGGCCTGCCTCCCCGTGAAGCTGCGCATGAACCCCTTCTCCGTGGCCAACGCCGAGCAGGAGATCCTCGCCGGGCCCCTCACGGAAATGGACGGACCCCGCCTGGCCCTGTGGGAACTGGCCCACGCCCTGGAATGGGTGGTGCTGGCCGGCCTGGTGGCCGTGCTGGTGGTCCCGGGCCGGGGCGGGGCCTTCGTCCTGGTGTCCTTCGCGGTGGTGCCCCTGCTGGGCACCCTGGCCGCCGCCACCGCCCGCTTCAAGATCGACCAGGCCGCCCGCTTCCTCTGGATCTGGGCCGTCCTGGCCGCGGTCCTGGCCTTCTTCGCGGCCATGGCCGTCCGCCACGGGAGCCTCTGATGTTCCACATCCTACGCCGGCTGGCCGGCAACCTCGCCCAGGGCCCCGTCTCCCTTCGCTTCCCCGCGGAGGTGCCGCCCCCGGCGGGCCTGCGCGGCCTCGTTCGCATCGATCCCGGCCGCTGCCTGGCCTGCGGCATCTGCTCCTACGTGTGCGTGAGCAACGCCATCACCGGCGCCGAGAGCCAGGGCGCCTACGCCTGGGCCTACGAACCGGGCCGCTGCACCTTCTGCGGCCGCTGCGAGGACCACTGCCCCGGAAGCGCGCTGTCCATGGACCCCCAGGCGCCCCCCAGCTACACGACCCCCGGGGAACTGGCCCGCACCGCCACGGTGGCCTTCCCGGCCTGTCCCGTCTGCGGCGAACCCAACCCCCACGTCACCGAGGAATGGATCGGCAAGGCCTTCGGGGCGCCCAACGGGGAGACCCGCGAACTACTCCGCCTGTGCGTGCGCTGCCGCCGCCGGCGCATCGCCCAGGGCATGAAGCAGCCCCACGGAGGCCAGCCATGATGACCGAAATCCTGCGGGAACGCTGCGGCGGGGAATGGGTCCGCCGCCTTGACGGCTGGTGGCGCTGCCTGGCCCTGGAGGAGGTGGTGCCCGCGGCCCGGGCCCTGAAGGAGGGCGGCGCCCGCTTCGCCACGCTCCTGGTGCGCCCGGTGGACGGGGGGCTCCAGGTGTCCTGGCACTGGGACCTGGGGGGCACCCTGCTGTCCCTGCGCGCCACCGTGGCGGGGGACGCCGTCCTCCCCAGCCTGGGGGACCTCTGGCCCTGCACCGACTGGGCGGAGCGGGAGGCCCGGGACTACTACGCGGTGAGCTTTTCCGGCCGGGAGACCACCCCGCCCCTGATGCTGCGGGAGGGGGACGCCCCCGGCGTGCTGCTCCCCGGGAGGAACGCATGACGTACCGTGTGCCCATCGGCCCCTACCACCTGGCCCTGGAGGAGCCCTACAAGATCGAAGTGGCGTGCGAAGGCGAGAACGTCACCGGGGCCCGGCTCACCGTGGGCTACAACTTCCGGGGCATCGAGTGGCTGGCCGAGCACAAGAACATCACCCAGAGCATCGCCCTCATGGAGCGGGTGTGCGGCATCTGCTCCAATGTCCACTCCATGACCTTCTGCCTGGCCCTGGAGCGCATCGGCGCCCTGGAGGTCCCGGCCCGGGCCCAGCACATCCGGGTGGTCATGGCCGAACTGGAACGGATCCATTCCCACATCCTGTGGGCCGGGGTGGCCGCGGAGCTCACGGGGTTCCACAGCCTGTTCATGACCTGCTTCCACCTGCGGGAGCGGGTGATGGACCTGCTGGAGCGCATCTCCGGCAACCGGGTGAACTATTCCATGAACCGCATCGGGGGCGTGAACCGGGACCTGGTGTGCGAAGGGGAGGTCCTGGCCGGCATCCGGGAGATCCGCGCCGGGCTCCTGGAGACCCTGATCCCCATCTTCACCACGGACCGCACCTTGGCCGCCCGGTGCGCCGGGGTGGGCCGCCTCACCCGGGAGGACGCCCTGGCCTACGGCGCCGTGGGTCCCGTGGCCCGGGCCTCGGGGGTGGACCAGGACCTGCGCCGGGACGCCCCGTACCTGGTGTACGGCCAGCTGGACTTCCCCGTGCCCGTGGGGGCCAACGGGGATGTGTTCGACCGGGTGGTGGTGCGGGCCCAGGAGCTCCTGGCCAGCTGCTCGCTGGTGGAGCAGGCCATCGAGCGCATGCCCGCCGGACCCATCCACCAGGGGGACCTGTACGCGGTGGCCCCCGGGGAAGCCGTCATGCGCATCGAGGCCCCCCGGGGCGAGGTGTTCTACTACGTGGCCTCCGACGGCACGGACCTCCCCGCGCGGGTGAAGGTGCGCACCCCCACCTTCCTCAACATCCCCACCGTGGTGCCCATGCTCACGGGGGCGGCCCTGGCGGACGTCCCCCTCATCCAGGGGTCCATCGACCCCTGCTACTCCTGCACGGACCGGTAGCATGCACGAGCTCTCCCTGATGGCCGGGATGCTGGGGATCATCGCCGGCGAGGCCCGGGGCCAGGGCTTCACCCGGGTGTCCCGCATCGTGCTGGAGATCGGCGCCCTGTCCGGCGTCGAACCCGAGGCCCTGCGCTTCGCCTTCGATGTGAGCGCCCGCGGCACCGTGGCGGAGGGGGCGGAGCTGGAGATCGAAGAGACGGAGGGGCGGGCGCAATGCGGGGCCTGCGGCCACACGGTGCCCGTGCGCGGCACCTGGGGCGGCTGCCCCGCCTGCGGCACCGACGCCCTGAAGGTCATCGCAGGCAAGGAAACGCGCGTAAAGTACCTGGACGTCGATTGAAAATCTCAACCTAAAGGAGGTCCCCCGTGATCCCTGACAAAGCCAATCCCTGCTGGCGCCACCTGGTGACCGGCAAGAACCCGCTCCAGACCGAGATGCTGGGCCTGCAGATGCTGCTCAAGCGCATGCAGCGGCGGCTGGTGGGGCCCCACACCGACGCGGACGTCACCGCCGCGGCGGAAGAGGTCCACGGCTTCTTCCTCAAATACGAAGGCTCCCTCGCCAACGAACTCCGCCACCTCTAGGAGGCTCCCATGAAGAAGTCCCTGCTCACCCCCGAGGAAACCGCGGCGCTGATCCGGACGGGGCGCTTCCTGGCCCTGGCCGCCGACGAGGCCGTGCTCCGGGCCCTGCCCCGGGGCAACTGGGTCGGCGGCACCACCCCCTACTTCGTGGGGGACGAGGGCGGCCTCATGTCCCGGGAACGGGTGCACGTGGCCGAACTGGCCGAGGCCGGCACCGCCGCAACCCTCGTGGACTACGACCTGGCGGGCCTGACCGGCATCGCCGGGGACGGCCCCGACAACGGGTTCACCTTCGTCATCATCCCGGCCCTCAGCGCCCTGCACCAGGCCTACGCCTCGGGCGCCGACGAGTACCCCGGCATGTTCATGACCCCCCTGGTGGGCTGGATCGCCGGGGTGCACCTGGACGATCTGGGCAAGGTCAGCCCCAAGGTGATCAACGGCCTCACCGGCAAGATCTCCGACGCCATGGCCGTGGCCATGCACGTGCCCCTTCCGCCCCGCCAGCTGGCCATGGTGCGCATCCTGAACCTCTTCCACCCCGGGGACGGGGATGTGCTGACCTTCCCCGAAGGCGGCTTCACGGTCACGGATTGCTTCGTGAACGGAAAGCCCGCCCGGTTCGCCGAGTACGTGGAGGCCAACCGCCTGGACCTGGCCCGCCCCCTGGTGGCCGACTACAACGGCGCCCGCATCAACACCTCCTTCCAGGCCGTGGAGGGCGGCAAGGTGCGCTTCTACGCCCCCGTCTTCACCGGCGTGGAGTACCGCCACGCCGCCCCCGTGGGCGACTACGTCCACGAACTGGAGGCCCTCGCCGCGGACCTCCACGTGGCCCCGCGCTTCTCCTGCAACTGCATCCTGAACTACCTGTACGGCAAGCTGGAGGGCCGGAGAACCGGGGACCTCACCGGGCCGGTGACCTTCGGCGAGATCGGGTACCAGCTGCTGAACCAGACCCTCGTGTATCTTGAAGTGGTCAACAAGAATTAGTCTGCCTTCTCCACCCACACGCCCAGGAGCTGCACGCACACTTCCACGGCCGCGGCCATCCATTCCAGCGACACCCACTCCTGCACGGAGTGGAAGCTCTGGCCCCCCGCGAAGATGTTGGGGGTCGGCAGCCCCATGTAGGAGAGCCGGGCCCCGTCCGTGCCGCCGCGGATGGCCCGGCGGATGGGGGTGATGCCCTGGCGGGTGACGGCCTCCAGGGCGTAGTCCAGCACCTTGGGATCCTCGGCGATCTTGTAGATCATGTTGCGGTACGATTCGCGGATCTCCAGATCCACGGCGGCGCCGGGGAAGCAGCCTTCGGCGTCCCGGGCCACCCTGCGGAGGACGTCCTCCCGGGCCGTGAGCTCCTCCTCGGTGAAGGCCCGCACCAGGAGCTTGAGCTCGGCCCGGGTCACGTCGCCCGTGAGGGCGAAGGGGTGCAGGTAGGGCTGGCGGTCCTCGGTGGTCTCCGGAAGGGCGTCGGGGGGCAGGAGCTCCATCACCTTGCCGGCCACCCGCAGGGCGTTGACCATGACGCCCTTGGCGTACCCGGGGTGCACGTCGTGGCCGGTGATGGTGAGGATGGCCGTATCCGCGCAGAAGGTCTCGTCCTCCACCTCGCCCAGCACGGAGCCGTCCAGGGTGTAGGCGTACTGGGCCCCGAAGCCCGCCACGTCGAAGTGCTCGGTGCCCCGGCCCACCTCCTCGTCGGGGGTGAAGCCGATGCGCAGCTCCCCGTGGCGGAACTCTTGGTTCCGCCGGAGCCAGGCCAGGAGCGTCAGGATCTCGGCGATGCCGGCCTTGTCGTCGGCGCCCAGGAGGGTGGTGCCGTCCGTGGTCACCAGGGTGTGGCCGACGCACTGGGCCAGGGTGGGGTTGGCGCCGGCCCGGAGGACCTCGCCGGCCCCCAGGACGATGTCGCCCCCCGGGTAGTCCCGGATGATCCGGGGCTTCACGCCGGCGCCGGGGGTGGCGTGGTAGGTGTCCAGGTGGGCGATGAAACCCACCACCGGGACCCGGGCGTGGCCCGCGGGGAGGTTGGCCGGGACCCGGGCCGTGACGTAGCCCCATTCGTCCATGGCCGCGTCCGCGCAGCCCAGGGCCCTCAGCTCCTCCACCAGGATCCGCGCGAGGTCCTTCTGCTTTTCGGTGGAGGGAAAGCAGGTGGCGTTGTCGTCGCTCTGGGTGTCCACCGCCACGTAGCGGAGGAATCGGTCCAGGAGGTCCTGCTTTTCGGAGGGGTCGAGTTTCCAGAGGGTCATGGCGGGACTCCCGCGCCGGACCGGGCCGGCGGTTGACGGGCCCCGGGGAACCCGGGGCGAAGACGTGGATTCCCATAGTTTACCCGGGCTCTCCGGGCGCGAGGCGGTGGAGAGCCCGGTCGAAAACCTGAAGGGATGGAAAAATCCAAGGGGAGAGCATGGGAGGAGTTGCCCCCTCCCACACGCTCCCGTTTCCACGTATCGTCTTGGCCTTCAAAGGGCGATGGATTCGTGGGTGGACGTCAAGCCCCCATCACTGATAGGTGATCAAGACATTGATCGGCCGGCCGCCATGGGCCATGTCCCGGTGGACCTCGGCCGTCTTCAGGGCGTCCTCGTACCTGGCCCAGGGTGTCAGGGTCATGCCGTACCCGCATCCAGGCTCCTTGCACCGGAGATAGAACTTCTTCTGGTGCCCGGACACTTCCTCGGCGAGCGTCCTGGATGGGTCCAGGCCCCGGAGAAGGGTGGGTCCGTCCACGGATGCGCCCTCGCCTCCGTGGCCTTCGCAGGCCTGCAATGCGCCGGCGCCCGCGCCGACGGATACGAGGGAAGAGAGGGCGAGTCGTTTCAAGAATTTCATGGCCACTCCTTTGGAGTTGCAGGGTTAATGGGAGGCTTACCCGGGGATCGGGCAGCCTTTGGCCGCACCCCGGCGGGTGGGGAACGGTGGGTTAGCGCCGGAACCGGAGCCTCCCGCCGGAATCGACGGTGAAGCGGAGCCGGTGCCCGGAGGCGAGGGTCCTGGGTGCGTCCCGAATCAGGTCTGCGCTGGGATTCGCCACGGTCCCCGTCATGGGATTCACGACCTTCCATATTACAGGCTCCATGGAACGGGGTTTCCCCTGGGCGGGGCCCGAGGGCCGAAGGGCGATGATCACGTGGCCTCCCGGGAGCGGCAGCAGACCATGGATGGCCGGGGGGCGGATATCGCGCCCCTCCAGGCCGCCGGGCCCCGGGGGTGAAAGCCTGATCACCGGATCCGCGCGTTTCGAGCCATCCTTGACCACCCAGAGCACCCCCGCACCGAGGGAAACGATGATGGACGCCCCCTCCACCCGGACGGGGTGGTCCAGGAATGGCGCGAGGCCGGCCAACCTTGGGGCAAGGTCCATGACCGCGCCCTTGCGGACGCCCTTCCGGGGCAGGAAGACGGGGCCGTCCAGTTCCAGGGGCACAAGGCCCTGGGGCTTGAGCGAGGTTGCTTCGTCAAGCTTCCACAGGGAACAGGGTGAGACATCGCCATGATGCTGGAACCCCAGGATGAAGTTGGTCGCGAAAAACCCCAGGTCCGGACCCGTCTCGTTCAGGGTCAGCGGAAGGCCTTTCAGATCGCCCTCGGCCCATGGACGGTCCAGAACGGTGGAGTGGTCCGTCCAGGTGCCATCGGGAAGCCGCCGCGCCAGGAGGATCCGTTGACCATCCAGGCGCAACGCCGAGGCCACGCCCTTGCGCATGGAGACGCCGATGGAGCCTGGAGGGGCCTCGATGGTCACAGTGTTCCCCCCCTGGCTGACTTTCATCCGTGAGCCGGGAAAGGCCGACTGCACCAGGCGGTCCCCATCCCAAAGCACCTGGGGATGGGGAGCCGCGACGAGGTCCCGCGGCGCCGCCTGGCACACCATGGCAACCGGCAGCGCCGGAATGGCCCACAACGCGGGGCTCGGGAAAACGGATCCTTTGGGCATGGCTTCTCAATCCTCGGGGCAGCGGTCAACGCAGCGGGTGTGATTGAGGATGGCCACCATGACGCACTGGTTCGCGGAATTGGCATCCCCGGGATAGAGGTCGCGGCAATCCCGGACGGCGCTGAGGTATTCCGAACGGCACTGGTCCAGGCATTCCTGGCGCGTGGTGGCCTGGAGTCCCATGCCGGCCCAGGAAAGGGCGACGAAGGTCCAGGCGCGAAGGCGGGTCTGGGTGAGGTTCATGATGCGCTCCAGGGATGGGTTCAGGATCCGCGAATGGCCTCGCCATCCGGCCGTGGGGAGCGGATGGGGGTCAGCCGTCGATGCACTGAATCTGTCCCGACTGCGCACCGGGTTCCCGGGGTGGATGCCTTCCCGGATCAAGGCCCCGCCAACGGCAATGCAGGCGCTTGAACGCCCCTTCAGGGCAGCGCGGGAAACGCCAGGCGGAAGGTGGTCCCCTTGCCGGGGAAGCTCACCACGTCCACGGTGCCGTTCTGGGCCCGCATGAGGGCGCGCACCGAGGCCAGCCCGAGGCCGGTGCCCTTGCCTTCGGGCTTGGTGGTGAAGAAGGGGTCGAAGATGGATTCCTGCACCTCGGGGGAGATGCCGTGGCCGGTGTCGCTCACTTCCAGGATGGCGGCGGAGGCGCCCTCGGCCGTGGTCCCGGAGAAGAGGCGGATGGCCACCGCGCCGCCCTGGGGCATGGCGTCCTTGGCGTTGCTCACCAGGTTCACCAGCACCTGTTCCAGGGTGGCGGTCTCCACCAGGGCGGGGCAGGTGGCCGGATCGATGCCCAGGGACAGGGTGATGGTGTCGGGGAGGAGCATGCGCATGATCTCCCGGCTCGCGGCCAGGGCCTCGGCGATATCCCGGGCCGTGCTGCCCCGGGGCGTCTCGCCCCGCCGGCCGAAATTCATGAGTCGCTGGGTGGTCTGGCTGGCCTTTTCGGAAATATCGATGATCCGTTGCACGTCCCGGCGGCTGGGTTCCTGCCCCTGTTCCAGGTGGGCGTGCAGCAGTTCGGCGGAGCCCCGCAGGGCCCCCAGGAGGTTGTTCAGGTCGTGGGTCAGGCCGGCCCCGAGGGTGGCCAGGGTGTTCATGCGCTCGGTGCGCAGGAGGGTCTCCTGGGCCCGTTCCAGGGCCTGGGTGCGCTGGGCCACCCGCTGCTCCAGGTGGGTGTTGGAGGCCTGCAGGTCCCGGATGGCCTGGAGCATGCGCAGCACCAGGAACACGACCAGGATCAGGAAGATGCCGAAGGTCTCCCGGGTCACGGCCTCCGGCCGCCAGGCCAGGATCCAGGACAGGGCCGCGATGCCGGCGGCCATGGGCAGGTAGGGCAGGGACCGGAAGAACCGCCAGGGCCCCTCCGTCCGGGGATCCCCCCCGTCCACGGAATGGGGCGTCCATGCCGCCAGGCCCTGGCACAGGGGAATCAGCCCGGCGATGACGATCCACCCCTCCCGGTTCACCCGGGGCGGCAGGCCCCACAGGGTCCAGAGGGTCAGGGAGGCCAGCCAGGCCAGGGCGGAGGCGGCGAGCCAGCCGAAGGCCCCCCGGGCCCGGCCCAGGTGGCCCGAGGTGATGTACACCACGCCCCCACCCAGCAGCGCGGCGTTCAGGTAGGCCAGGAACACCCGGAACCCCATGCCCGTGCCCGCCGAACGCAGGGAGGTCTGCACCCCCATGACCCACAGAAGCAGGAGGAGCGAGGTGGCGAAGATGAGGCTGTCCAGGAACTGGCGCTTGCCCCTTCCCCGGCGCTCCCGGGGCCTGGGAAAGCTGAGGACGCCCACCACCACCAGGGCCCCCGTGGCCAGGTTCAGCGCCGAGGTGAGGCCTTCCAGGGGAGGGGGCAGGCCCAGGGCCGCCAGGGCGGCGAGCGCGAGATTGGCCGTGTCCGCCAGGGCCGAGGCCCCCAGGAAGCCCCAGGCGGTGCGCTCGGCCCCGGAGGTCTTCCAGGCCCGCAGCAGGAGGCTCAAGCAGGCCAGGGCCTCCAGGAGCCCGTAGGCCATGGGCCAGGCCCGCTCCCGCAGATCCGGCCCCGAGGCCAGGTGGGCCAGGACCGCGGCCGCCCAAAAGCCCGCCAGGGCCAGCCTGGGGATCAGGGGAGCCACTGGGCGGCTGGGCGTGCGCGATGCGGGCAAACAAAACCTCGAAGGGCCGCGGGCCCTCCCGGGCCCGGGAAACATGAACCATTATGTCCCAGGAACCCGGGCCCAACCGTCGTCAGTTTTTCCGGGTCTGGATGCGCGTCCCGCCATAGATGCCCCGATGGCCCACCAGGATGTAGGCCAGGAAGGAGGTGATCACCAGGGGCCCGGCGAATCCCCCTCCGAACAGCTCGATCCCCATGAGGGTGGAGGCGATGGGCGTGTTGCTCGCGGCGGCGAACACGGCGATGAACCCCACGGCCGCCAGGAAGGGCCCGGGCAGCCCCAGGGCCGGCGCCAGGGCGGTGCCCAGCAGGGCCCCCATGACGAACAGGGGGGTGACCTCGCCCCCCTTGAAGCCGAAGCCCAGGGTCACCACCGTGAAGAGGAACTTGGCGGCGAAGGCCCAGGGGGGCACCGGCCCGGTCCCCTGGAAGACCCGGGGGAGCCACACCGTGCCCAGGTTCAGGAAGTCGGTGGTGCGGAAGGCCAGGGCCAGGGCGATGACGGCGCAGCCCCCCAGGCCCGCCCGTAGGTAGGGGTGGAGGGCCCGGGTGCGGGCCGCCAGGCGGTGGGTCAGCTCGGAAAAGCCGCCGGCCACCAGGGCCACCGGCACCGCGAAGAGCGCCAGCTTCACCCCCAGGGCCGGCGTGAGGCCCAGCGCCGCGGGGTGGACGTGCGGGTGGGCCGCCCCCAGCAGGCGGCAGATGCCGTCCCCGGCGAGGCTGGCCATGGTGCACACCAGGAGGCCCTCGTAGTGGATCTTGCCGATGGCGATGACCTCCATGCCGAACAGGGCCCCGGCCACCGGCGTCCCGAACAGGGACCCGAAGCCCGCGGACACGCCGGCCATGAGCAGGAGGCGCTGGCGGCTGCGGGTGAGCCGGAGCCAGGGCCAGGGGAGCTTGCCGATGGTGCGGGCCAGGCTCGCGCCCATCTGCACCGCCGTGCCTTCCCGGCCCGCGGAGCCGCCGCCCAGGTGCGTGAGCAGGGTGCCCGCCAGCACCAGGGGCGCCATGCGGGAGGGCACCCGGCCGTGGAATTCCAGCACCTCGTCCAGGATGAGGCCGCTGCCCCGTTCGGATTCCCCGCCCCAGCGGCGGTACAGCCAGGCGCTGGCGATGCCGAAGGCCGGCAGGAGCCCCACCAGCCACAGGTGCCCCGCCCGCAGCCGCAGGGTCCCCTCCAGGAGCCACAGGAAGGCGAAGCTCGCCGTGCCGGCCAGCAGGCCCACCGCCGTGCCCATCCCCAGATCCCAGGCGATCCGCTCCGCCCTCCACCTCAGTCCGACCATGTTCCCCCCGGGCCTTGCAACGTAGGCGCCATCAGCCGGAAAGGGCGGTTAGAGGGTGGACACCATCACCTGAGGGGGATTTTATACCATGGAATCCCGCCGGAAATCCCCTAAACCACCGCCCGCTTCCCCCCCTCTCAGGGGCAACAGGGAGGAACCCATGACCATGCCCCCGCCGATCTCGCGTATCGCCATGGTCCTCGCCGCCTGCATGACCATCGCCTCGGCCCAGGCCCCCCGGGGGCCGCGCACCGACGCGCCCGACCACATCCGGCGCTCCGCCCGGGACGAGGCCTGGAGCCGGCGCCTGCGGATCTCCCAGGCCCGCCGCAGCGCCCTTTGGGACGCCCGGATCCGCAGGGAGCTGGGGGGGGTCCCGGACTAGCCGGGTGGTCCTCCCACCGGCAGGTTCACCTTCACCGTGGTTCCCCGCAGGGGCCCGGTTTCCACCTGGATGCTGCCTCCGGCGGCTTCCACCAGGTGGCGTGCCACCGTCAGGCCGAGGCCCCGGGCGGGGGGGCGGGTGGTGAAGGTGGCGTCGAACATCCGCTCCCGCACGTGGGGGGGGATGCCGGGGCCGGTGTCGCCCACTTCCAGCACCAGGTGGGGCGGGTCGCCGGGGGCCAGGGCGGTGCGCACGAGGATCTCGCCCTGGCTGGGCAGGGCCTCCCGGGCGTTGCGCAGGAGGTTCATGAGCACGGGTTCCAGGTGGCCGGGACTGAGGGGCAGGGTGGGCAGGCCCGGCTGGAGGTCCCAGCGCAGGGTGATGCGGGGGCCGGCCAGTTCCTCGGCCCAGGGGCGGATCCGCTCGGCCACGGTGTTCAGGTCCAGCAGAAGATCGGGGGCGGGTTCCCGGAGGGCGGCCCGGGCGGCCTGGTCCAGAAGGCCGGAGAGGAGGCCTGCGCAGGCCTGGGCTTCCCGCAGGCGGGCATCCCCGGGGGGGATGGCGTCCAGGTGGGCGCGCAGGTTCTCCAGGGGCGTGCGCAGGGCCCGGGCAAAGGCGGTGGCCAGGGCGGCCGTCCAGTCCTCCCGGGCCCGGGCTTCCGCCTCCCGGCGCCCGCGGAGGTCCCCGGTGATGTCCCGGAAGGCGCCGAGGCGACGGCCCCCGGCGTCCCGGCCCAGGGTCCAGGCGGTGCGGATCCAGGCCCCGGCGGCGGTGCGCAGGCGGGCTTCCAGGGAGGCCCGGGGCGCGTCCAGGGCCGCGCGCAGGGCCGGGGCGTCCTCCGGGTGGACCAGGGCCAACAGGGCGTCCAGGCTGCGGGGCAGGTTCCGGGCCCCCAGGCCCAGCAGCCCCTGGGCGGTTTCCGAAAGCGCCACCTCCTCCCCGGTCCCGTGAAGGAGCACCAGGCCCGCGTCCGCGGCGGCCTCCAGGAAGGGGCGCTGGGCCTGGATCACCTGTTTCATGCGTTCGGCGCTGCGCTCCCGGTCCGTGACGTCCCGGAAGCTGAAGACCCTTCCCACGGTCTCGCCCCCCAGGCGGCAGGGGCGGCCCGTGCCTTCGATCTGGCGGTCCTCCAGGGATTTCAGGAGCCCCAGGGGCTCCCGGCCGGACAGGGCGCCCAGGTGCCGCACCTCGTCCAGGAAGGCGCCCGGGTCCTGGAAGTGGTCCACCAGGAACTGGATCACCTTGTCCATTTCCAGGGTGGCCAGGAGGTGCTCGGGGATGCCGCAGAGGCTCATGAACTTGCGGTTGTAGGCCGTGATGCGGCCCGCCAGGTCCTCCACGAGGATCCCTTCGGAGGTGGCGTCCAGGACGGCCCGCAGGAGCGAACCCAGGCGCCCCCGGGCGCCCTCCGCCTCCTGGAGGGCCGCGGCGCGGCGGGCCTCCGCCAGGGCGCGGCGCACCTGGAAGGGCAGCCGGCCCAGGCGGTCCCCGGGCAGGACCTCGGTGGCGCCCGCGCGCAGGGCCTCCAGGGCCAGGTCCTCCCCGGCGCCGCCCAGCAGGAGCACCGGCACCCCCGGGTGCAGCCCCAGGGCCTCCCGGAGGGGGGCGAGGTCCTCGCGCGTCTCGAACCCCAGGAGGATCAGATCGAAGGGGATCCCCCCCCGGAGGGCGCTCCCCAGGGCCGCGGCGTTGGCCACCCAGGTGGATTCGCAGGGAAGGTACGCCCCCTCCAGGAGGGCTGCCGCCTCCTTCGCCGCCTCCTCCCGGGGCGTCAGGTGGAGGACGCGGGCCCTCATGGCCGGCCCCGGAGCCGCGCCTCCAGGGCCCGGCCCCGCACGGATCCGGGGTTGAGCTGCAGGGCCGCGTTGAGATGGGTCCGCGCCCTGCGCAGGCTGGCGGCGGCATCCTGCCCGTGGGCGGCCTCCCATGCGGCCCGCACCAGCCAGGCTTCGCAGGCGCTCTGGGAGGCCGTCCAGGCGGGGTGGTCCGTGAGGGGCACCCGGGCCAGGGCCTCGTCCAGGGAGGGCCGGGGATCCAGGTTCCTTGCGGCCTCGGCGCGGGCCTTGAGGATCAGGGCCTCCCGCCGCAGGTCCAGGAACAGGAGGGGCGCGGGATCGGGGGACCTCAGGGCCTCCCCCAGGGCCGGCCCCGGTTCCTCGCCCCGCTGGAAGGCGGCCTGGGCCTGCAGCCAGAGCACCGCCATGCGGTCGGTGGCCAGGGCCCGGGTGAGGGGCTCCTTCAGCCGCGTGCCCTGGAAGATCATGGCCTCGTCCAGGTCCCGGCGCCCGTCCTGGCCCAGGTCCCGGAGCCGCAGGACCTTGAGGATGCGCAGGCCCAGCCAGTCGTCCTGCAGCCGGGGGTCGCCGGGGTCCCGTTCCAGGGCCTGCCGGCACTGGGCCTCCCACGGGGCCAGGGTCCCCAGGCCGAGGCGGCCCTGGTCCAGCTGCAGGGCGGCCAGGTTGCGCGCCGAAACCAGGGTGGCGTGGTGGGCCAGCCCATCGCTGGGAGCCAGGGCCAGGGCCCGCCGGGCCACGTCCAGGGCCTCGTCGAACCGGGCCTGGGCCCCGGGGAAGTCCCCGCCTTCCATGGCCGCCTGGCCCAGGGTTCCGAGGCTGGCGCAGGCCAGGGCGGAAGCCTCCACCCGCCAGGGGTTCGCCTTGGCCTCGGCCAGGCCTTCCGCGGCCGCCTTGAGATCGTCCCGGCGCACCCGGGCCATGAGGGCCTGGCCGTAGGTTTCGCCCTCGCTGGCGAGGCCCCGGCCCCGGTGAAAGAGGGCCTCCAGGCGCCCGGGCTCCGGGGGCGGGCCCCCGCCTTCACCCAGGGCCGCCTCGGTGCCCAGTGCGCAGGCCAGGACCCGGGCGCTGGCGGGGCCCCGGTCGCCGGCCTCCCAGGCCTGCTCGGCCTCGGCGCGGGCCCGGCCGAAGTCCCGCAGCACCAGGCAGGCCTGGGCCAGGGCCAGGTGGCCGGGGCCGGAAGCGGCCGGTCCCAGGGCCTTCATTTCGGCCCGGAGGGCGTCCATGCGGGAGCGCACCCGGGCCAGGGCGGGCCGGAGGTCATGGGGGGGCTGGGCCCGCTCCAGGCGCAGATCCAGCTCCATCTGGCGGGTTTCCACCTGGAAGCGGTGGGCCAGGGTGGCCGCCCGGGACTGGGCCAGGCCCAGGCCGAGGGCCGTGGCCGCGCTGCCGCAGAGAAGGCCGCCGGCGCCGAGGGCATAGGGCAGGACGGCGGCCGCGCGGGATCGCCACCGCCGCCAAAGCCGGCCCAGGGGCCCCGGGAGGGACGCGTCCACCTTCTCTCCGTTCCGGAAGGCCCACAGGTCCTCGGCCAGTCCGGCGGCCGTGCCGTACCGGAGTCCGGCGTCGGGCTGGAGGCACTTGACGAGGATGCTCCGCAGATCCCGGGGCACCTCCCGGTTCTGGGGCAGCTCGATGGCGCGCTTTTTGGGCACCGGCCCGCCGGAGGTGGCCACGGAACCCCCCGGGGGCCGGCCGTACAGGAGGTAGTGCAGGGTTCCGCCCAGGCAGTACACGTCCGTGGCCGGGCCGATGCGGGAGCGGTCCCCCCGGAACTGCTCCGGGGCCATGTAGGCGGGGGTCCCGATGATGCCGTTGCCGGCGGTGAAGGCCGGCTCGTCCAGGGCCAGGGCCAGGCCGAAATCGCAGATGTAGGGCACCCACCGGCCGTCGTCGCCCCGCTCCAGGAGGATGTTGGAGGGCTTGAGGTCCCGGTGGATCAGCTTGAGGCGGTGGGCGGCGTGGACGCCCTCGGCCACCTGGGCCAGGAGGGTCACCGCCTCCTCCGTGGCCAGTTCCCCCCGCGCCTGCTCCAGGTTCAGCCCCCGCACCAGCTGCATGGAGATCATGACCGTGCCGTCGGAGACCTCCACGTCGTACACCCGGCAGATGTTGGGATGGGCCACCCGGGCGTGCACCTGGGCCTCGTGCATGAACCGGATGACCGCGGTGGGCTCCATGTTGCGCAGGACCTTGAGGGCCACCACCCGGTGGAGCACCAGGTCCCACCCCTCCATGACCTCGCCCATGCCGCCCTTGCCCAGCAGGGGGCCCAGGACGTACCGGCCCAGGCGCGGGCACTGGGCATCCAGCCACATGGGCTGCAGGTTCAGGGCAGGGGGGGGCATGGAAGGCCTGATGAGCTTATCATTACCCCAGTATGCTGCGAAGGAGACTCAATGCCAGCGAATTGATGGAGGCGATTTGAATTTTCCCGCGTTGAATCTGGAATACATCGACTTATGCAAAATTATGCCCTTTTGCTGAAATCCATCCGGGTCAGGAGGGCGATCACCTCCCGGGATGCCACCGTGAAATCCTTATCCAGAAGGGCTTTCGCCAGGTCCCGCTGGCCCTGGGCATGGGTGGTGAGCACCCGGGCCGCCAGGGTGTGGAACTCCGCGTGCCGGCCCCGCAGGACCGGGAAGTCGGGGAGGTGGGAGCAGCAGGCCTTGCCGGGGCCGTGGATCCATTTCCCCAGGCTGCAGCGGTCGTCGCAGCCCACCACCTCCGGGTCCAGGTTCTCGTCGCTGCGCCCGTCCAGAACGTTCCGGAGCCGCCCGGACCAGGCCTGGTGGGCCGAGACGGCCCCCAGCACGTCCAGGGTGCCGTCCCGGGATTCCTGGTTGAACACGGAAGCCTCCTGGGCCAGGCGGTCCGAGACCTTGGCCAGGTCCGAAAGGTGGGAGATGGTCTCCTGGACCGTGGCGGCCAGTTCCACCGCGCCCGCGGCGTTCTGCTCGCTGGTGGCGCGGACGCCCTCCGTCTGGTGGGCGATATCGTTGCCCGCCTTGGCCTGCTCCCGGGACGCCAGATCGATCTCCTCCATCTGCCGGGCCAGGGTGGACACTTCCACCAGGATGCGCTCCAGCGCGGCGGAGGTGCCGGCGACCTTCGCGGCCCCGGTGCCCACGATTTCCCGGGTGTGGGCGATGAGGGCCTCGATTTCCCGGGCGGAACCGGCGCTGCGCTCGGCCAGCTTGCGCACTTCCTCGGCCACCACCGCGAAGCCCTTGCCCAGTTCGCCCGCCTTGGCCGCCTCGATGGCGGCGTTCAGGCTCAGGAGGTTGGTCTGGTTGGCGATTTCCTGGATGACCCGCACCGCCGAAACGATGCGCTCCATGGCCTGCTGGATGCCCTCCATGGCGTCGGCCGTTTCCCGGCCGTAGCCCGTGCCCAGGGCCGCTTCCGACTGGGCGGAGGCCGCCCTCACCAGGGCCTCCTCCACGGTCCTCGCCACCTGCTCCACCGAGGCGGAAAGCTGGTGGATCGCCGCGGAGGCCTGGTCCATGGCCCCCCGCTGCTGTTCGCTGCCGGAGGCCACCTGATCGGTGGCGCGCTGGGTTTCCCCGGCCCCCGCCACCAGCTGCCCCGCCAGGGTCGCCACCTGGGCCGAGGCGCCCTGGATGGAGCGGATGATGCCTCCCAGGTGGTCCTGGAAGCCGTTGAAGGCCCGGGCCAGGCCGGCGATCTCGTCCTGGCCGTCCGCGTCCAGGCGCTGGTTCAGGTCCTTGCGGTGGATGGCGTCGGCCAGTTCCACCAGGGGAAGGGTGAGGCCCGCGGCCACCGTGCGGATCAGCACCCCGGTGAGGGCCAGGACCGCCCCCACCACGGCCAGGAACACCCCCAGGGCCACCTGGGCGGAGGCGGCCTCGTCCTTCACCTGGCGCTCGAGGCGGCCGGCCATGGCCACCTCCGCGGCGCGCAGCTTGTCCATGCGCTCGGTGGCCGTCCGGAACCAGTCCGCGGCCGTGAAGGGCCAGGGCCCGGCGGGGCGTTCCAGCAGGGCCGTCCGCAGGGCCCGGAGGGGATTGCCCGCCAGGACCTCCTCCAGGTCCTTGCGGTCCGGGAGCAGGGAAGCGGCGTGGTCCAGGCGGTCCTCCTGCAGGGCGGCAAGGGCCGCCAGCCTTCCCTGGGCGGCGGGGCCCAGGGAACCGGCGGAAACCGCCGCCATGCCCGTGGCCCGCTCCTGTCCGGCGGCTTCCTTGGCCCACTGGAGCCTTTGGAGGGCCTGGGCCTCGGGTCCCGCGTGGAGAAGATCCAGCCCATCAAGCAGGGATGCGATTTCCCGGCCCAGGGCGGCGAGGGCGTCGGGGACGGCCAGGGCATGGGCATCCACCTGGGTGCGCAGGGGGGCTAGCCGCGCGGACAGGTCCGCCGCCCCGTCCCCCAGCGCCCGGAGCGCCCGGTCCGTTTCCCCCCGGGCCGCGGCCAGCTCGGCCGGGCTCGTGGACCCGGAAAGGAAGCCGGAAGTGCGCCCCCGCTCCCCCTGCAGGGCATGCACCAGGTCGCCCGTGGCCACGCACCGCAGGGCCAGGGCCCGGGTCCCGGACGCGGCGCGGGCGCGGTTCCACAGGGTGCCCGCCCCGAAGACGGCCAGGGCCGCCAGGAGCGTCAGGATGGGCACCAGCAGGACCGCCAGCTTCCGGCGGATGGTGAAACGGCGCAGGGCTGCACGGGCAGAGGGCTTCACGGCCATGGGCGTCCTTTCGGGGTTACCTGCGGGCAAACGGGACCTGCGGAGTAATCGTTACCCCAAGGTTACATTATTCTGGATACCCATATCCGAAAATAACCGCTTCAGCGGGGCCACAGCAGGAGCAGGACGCTCACATCGGTGATGGCCCAGGCGGTGAGACAGCGGTACATGCCCGCCTCGTGGCGGGCCTGGGTGTACGTCCGCCACTGCGCCCACCAGGGGAGCAACACCCCGAGCCATGCGACCCCCGAGATGAGCAAGGGAAGGGGGTTCCGGCCGGTCTGCAGGGCCCCCCAGGCGAACCACAGGTGCGCCGCCACGGCCAGCCCGGCGGCGAAGCCCAGGCTCGGTCCCTCCCCCAGGACGATGGCCAGGGTTCGGTCGCCCCGGGCCCGGTCCTCGTCGATCTGGTACAGCTGGGTGGCGGGGTACAGCGCCCCGAAGAGGAAGCCGAAGCCGATGGCCACGCTGCGCATGCCGGGGGTGACGGGCAGGCCCGTGAGGCCCCACCCGGCCAGGGGGGCCAGGGCGCCGAAGCCGACGCAATTGATGAGCAGGTCCCATCCGGCCCGGGCCTTGAGGCGGACGGGGGGGACGGAGTAGAGGACGGACATGGCCACGCAGGCGGCGTTGCTCCAGGCGAAGACCGGCGGCAGCAGGAAGCCCAGCACCAGGGAAAGGGCCAGCATCGCGGCGGACAGGTGCAGGAGGTACTTGGGCGGCCGGGGCGGGGCCTTCAGGTAGCCGATATCCCCCTCGTCCTGGTCGAAGGCGCTGTTGATGGCCAGGGTGCCGCCGTTGAGCAGGGCCACGAACACCACCCAGCCCAGGAGGGCGGCCCCGGGGGGGGTGCGCCAGCCGGCGGCCAGCAGGGCCCCCAGGAGGAAGTGGGCCGACATGATGGGCCATTCCATGGGGCGCAGGTGGAGGAGGTAGGCCGTCAGTTCGGGGCCCGCGATCCGCTCGCAGGCGCTGCGGAGGCGGTAGGCCACTAGGCGATGCCCTCCCGGCGCAAGGGGACGACCCGCTCGGCCTCCCGGGGCTCCACGAGGGTTTCCATGGCGGCCAGGAGGTGGGGGACGGAGAAGGTGGTGTCCACGCACATGCGGTGGGGCAGCTGCAGGGGGATGACGTAGCAGGGCACCTCGGGGAGCTTCACCAGCCCCTTGAAGAGCCGGTCCGTGCAGCTCACGGCCACGATGAGGTCGGGGCGGAAGGCCCGGGCCTCCCGGTAGGCCTTGTGGCTGCGGTTGGAGATGCGGGTGTCCCAGGTGCGGTTCAGATGCAGGGGCAGGAAGTCCCCCACGGGGCACAGGCCGCACTCGTAGCAGCTGGACAGGTCGGTGAGCACGTCGGCCTTGCAGCGGGCCATCTGGATGCAGTGGGGGAGCAGCACCAGGGCCCGGCGGGCCTTGGCGTCCCGGAAGAGGCCGCGCACCTTCTGGTTGTTCCAGGCGCAGAAGGAGAGGATCCAGGCCTCCTCCATGCCGATGCGCCGGAAAAGGGGGCGCAGCGCCCACACCCAGCCCGCGTCCCAGCGCTGGATGGCGGTGCGGGCCCGGGCGTAGGTCCGGCCGGTCTTGAAGGTGGGCCACACTTCGCCCAGGCAGGCCATGGCGCCCAGGACCAGCCAGCCCCGGGGCCAGCCCAGGCCCGCCGGCTCCATCACCGCCAGGACCATGAGCGCCGCGGCCAGGGTCAGGGGCACGCCCCGGCGCACGGCGATGAACAGCCGCGGGCGCTCCAGGGGCAGGGGGTGCTGCGTCATGCGCCCATTATTTCCCGATGCTGGCGAGGCCCACAAGCTTTTTGAGGTCCTCGTCCTTCCACCGGATGCCGCCGCCCACGAAGAAGGTGCGCAGGTCGGCGTTGGCGATATCCTGGAGCCCGGCCATGGCGTAGAAGCCCTTGTAGAACTGGTAGCTGGTGGTGAGGCGGTAGCGGGGGTTGGGCTTGTCGGTCCGCTTTGTGAAATCGTAGGCGAGGCCGCCGAAGCGCAGGCGGTCGTTGAAGGCCCGGAACTCGGCGCCCACGCCGCCCCGGCCTTCCACGAGGCCCGCGGTGAAGACGTAGTTCTCGGCGATGCGCTTGGCGAACTGGGCCGAAACGGTGAAGGTCTGGTCGACGTTGATGGAACGCTCGGCCACCGAAACCTGGGTGGGGAGGCCGGTCTTGGGATCGATGACGGTGGCGGTGTGCGTGGATTCGGAGATCTTGCCGTCGGGGGTGGAGGCCAGCTCCAGGGAATACCAATGATCGCGGGAGGGCACGATATCGATGCCGATGCCCACCTTGGAATCGCCGCGCTTGGTCCACCGGGCCCCGTTCAGGTCCAGGTTGAGGTCCATGGCTTTCCATCCGCCCAGCATGGAATTGACGTTGTCCACGGCCAGGTTGATCTTCTGGACGGTGGTCTCGTCGTTGAGCAGCTTGCCGATGGTGCCTTCGCCGCGGTTCATCTTCCCGGTGATCTGGTTGACGTTGTCCACCGTCACGTGGAGGTCGGCGGAGAGCTTGCGGACGTCCTTGAGGATGCCGTTGAGCTCGGGCCGCCCGTCGTTCACCATGGCGTTGAGGTTCTTGCCCAGGTCCTCGAACTGCTGGGCCAGCCGGGGCAGGCGTTCCCGGAGCTCGCCGCTCATCTGCTGGACGTTGGCCATGGTGGCGTTGATGGCGCCGTGGTTCTCCTGGCTCATGGCCCGGAATTCGCCGGTGAGCACGCGGATGTTGTCCACGATCTCGTCCAGCTTGGCCCGGCCCTCCTCGCCGCCGATGCTCTTGTTCAGGGCGCCGGTGATGCTCTTGACGTCCTGGCTGATGGAGCCGAGCGATTCCATGATCGTGTCCATGCCCATGCCGGCCCTGCTGGGGATGGTGCCGTCGTTGGGCAGGGGCCCGGCCTCGGGGTGGCCGGGGTCCAGCTCGATGTACTTCTCGCCCAGGATGCCGATGGAGCTCAGGGAGGCCGCGGCGTCCTTGTAGATGTGGAACTCCTGGGGCAGGGAGAGCACGACCCGGGCCGTTTTGCCCTGGAGCTCGATGGTGGTCACGGCGCCCACGGGCACGCCCGCGACCCGCACCTTGCTCTGGAGGCTCAGGCCCGCCACCTGGGCGAAGGAGGTGGACACGTGGTTCTGGCCGTTGCCGCCGAAGAGCTCGAGCTTCTCCATGCGCAGGATGAGGATGCCCAGCACGCCGATGCTCGCGACGAAGAACGCTCCGACTTTCGTTTCCAGTTTCATGCTCATGGGCGGGCCTCGGGCTGGGAAGGCTTCTTGGAGGGCGGCGGCGGGTCCTGCAGGAAGGGACCGTCGGCGTCGCCCCGGAGGAACTGCTGGATGACCTCGTGGGGGTTCACCCGGAAGTCGTCGGGCTTCTGCACCGCCAGGCACTTGCCCCGGAACAGCAGGGCGATGCGGTCGGCGATGGCGAAGGCGCTCTTGAGATCGTGGGTGATGGTGATGCTGGTGACGCCCAGCTCCTGCTTGAGGTCCATGATGATCCGGCCGATGACGTCGGTCATCACGGGGTCCAGGCCGGTGGTGGGCTCGTCGAAGAGGAGGATCTTGGGCTTGAGGGCGATGGCCCGGGCGAACCCCACGCGCCGCTTCATGCCGCCCGAGAGCTCCGAGGGCCGCAGGCGGTTGGTGCCCTTGAGCCCCACGAGGTTCAGGCACTCGTCCACCCGGTCCAGGATCTCGGCCCTGGTCATGGACGTGTGGCGCTTCAGGGCGAAGCCCACGTTCTGCTCCACGGTCATGGAATCGAAGAGCGCGGCCATCTGGAAGCACATGCCGATCTCCTTGCGCGCCTCGAACAGCTGGTCGCGGGTCATGGTCTGGATGACCCGGCCGTCCATGGCCACGTGGCCGGAATCGGGCCGCAGGAGCCCCATGATGCAGCGCAGGAGCACCGTCTTGCCGGTGCCGCTGCCGCCCAGGATCACCAGGCTCTCGCCCTCCTCCACCGCCAGGTTGACGTCGGAGAGGACGGTGAGCTTCCCGAAGGACTTGGAGAGATTGACGACGTCGATGACAGGCACGGGCGGCTCAGACGAGGAGGAGCTTGGTGAGGAAGAAGTCGGTGACCAGGATCCAGAGGCTGGAGGTCACGACGCTGGAGGTGGGCGCGTTGCCCACGCCCTCGGCGCCGCCCCGGGTGCGGTAGCCCCGCCAGCACCCCACCATGGAGATGATCAGGCCGAACGACAGCCCCTTGATGAGGGCGATGATGAGGTCCCGCCCCTTGATGAGCTTGAAGAAGTCCTGGCTGTAGACGAAGGCGCTCTGGCCCTGCACCCACACCAGCAGGACGTAGCCGCCCAGGTACCCCACGTAGATGGCCAGGCCCGTGAGCAGCGGAAGCATCACGAGGCTCGCCAGCACCCGGGGAACGAAGAGGTAGTGCACGGGGTCCGTGGCCAGGCATTCCAGGGCGTCGATCTGCTCCGTGACCTGCATGGTGCCCAGTTCGGCGGCCATGGCCGAACCCACGCGGCCGGCCATCATGAGCCCCGTGATCACCGGGGCCAGTTCCCGCACCACCGCGAGGCCCTCCACCTGGCCGGCCAGGCCCTCGGCCTGGAACTGCTTGAACCCGAAGGAGAGCTGCACCGCGAACACCATGCTCACCGCGATGGACGTGAGCACCACCACCGGCACGGAATTGACTCCCACGGCCTGGAGCTGGTAGAGGAAATTCGGCCCGTCGAAGGGCTTGCGGAAGAAGCCCCCGAAGGTGCGGAACCCCAGGGTCACGAGGTCGCCCACTTCCTCGAGGATCTCGAGGATCTTGGCGCCGATCTGTTCAAGGAGCCTGTTGATCATTCGCTTCCTGGGAGGGGGCGGGTGAAGGAACCACGGTACCACTCTACCCTATCGCTTCGTTCCCTGCTTGATTGCCTTCAGCCGGGTCCGCAGGCGGCTGGCCCCGCCATCCCGCACGGTGAGCGGCGCCCGGGTGAGGGCGATGGCGTCCGCGGGCACGTCCTGGGTGAGCGTGGATCCGGCCCCGATGAGGCAGCCGTCGCCAAGGGTGATTGGAGCCACCAGTTGGCAATCCGAGCCCACGAACACGTCCTTCCCGATGTGGGTGCGGTGCTTGTTGAAACCGTCATAATTGCAGGTGATGAGGCCCGCGCCGATATTGGTGCGCTCGCCCACTTCGCAGTCGCCCAGGTAGCTCAGGTGGTTGGCCTTGGCGCCCGCGTGCAGGTGGGATTTCTTGGTTTCCACAAAATTGCCCATGTGCACGCCCGCGTCCAGCACCGTGCCTTCCCGCAGGTGCGCGAAGGGGCCCACCATGGCCCCCGGGCCCACCTTGGACCGGTTGATGACGCAGTAGGGGCGCACCTCCACGCCCTCGGCGAGGGCGCTGTCGGTGATGACGACGCCCTGGCCCACCTGGGTGGAGGCGCCCACCGTCACCTCGCCCTCCAGGCGCGCGCCGGGGGCCAGGACCACGTCCTGGCCCAGCTCCACCCGGGGGCCCACCAGGGTCGCCGCCGGATCCAGGAAGGTCACCCCCGCCTCCATCCAGGCGCGGTTCACCCGCTCCTGGGCGAAGCGCTGGAGCGTGGCCTGGTCCACCCGGGAGTTCATGCCCATCATCTCGGAGGGCTCGCAGAGGTCCACGGCCACCCGCACCTTGGAGGCCACGTCCATGACGGCGTCGGTGAGGTAGTACTCGCCCTGGGCGTTGGCGTTGGTGAGCCTTCCCAGGGCCTCCCGCAGGGGGGCCCAGGGCAGCGCGTAGGCGCCGCCGTTGACCCGGCGGATGGCGCGCACGGCCTCCGGGGCGTCCTTGTGCTCCACCAGGGACCGCAGGGCGCCGTCCTCCTCCAGGACCCGGCCGTAGCCGGCGGGGTCGTCCAGGTCCATGGCCAGGATCGACCCTTCGGACCGGGCCAGGGCCGCCACGGTCTCGCGGCGGATGAGGGGCACGTCCCCGCAGAGGATCACCACGCGCTCCGCGCCCAGGCGGTCCAGTTCCGGGATGGCCCGGGCCACGGCGTGGCCGGTGCCCAGGGGCTCGCCCTGGTCCACGGTGGTGGCCGGGCAGGGCAGGAGGCCCGCCTTGGCCCAGGAGGCCAGGGCCGCCTCCACCTGCTCCTTGCCGTGGTGCACCACCACCACCGCGTGGCCCACCTCCGGCGGCAGGGCCCGGAGCACCCACAGGAGGGAGGGATCGCCCAGGATGGGGTGCAGCACCTTGGGCAGGGAGGACTTCATGCGCTTGCCGAGGCCGGCGGCGAGGATGAGGGCGAGGGTGGGCATGGGTGGCTCCTACTGCAACAAGGCAAGGATACAGGCAATGAAATCGGGGCCCGGGAAGGGCCTTTCCAGCAGCACCAGGCGCCGGGGGGCGCGTTCCCCCTGGGGCAGGGGGCGCCCGTCGTCCAGGAGGAGGGCGGGGATGTTCCGGCCGGCCAGCGCGCAAAGGCGGCCCTGCCAGCGCTCCAGGGCGGGCGTGCGCTCCAGCACCAGCACGTCGGGCAGCGTCCCGCGACGGGAGGCCTTCAGGAGGTCCCGCAGCTGGCCCAGGGCCACCGGGGCGCCGCCGGCCTCGGACACCGCCGCGGCCAGGTCGGCCCGGATGGCGGGATCCCGGTGCAGGATCCAGAGGTTCCGTCCCGACAGGAGTCCCGGCGCGGCTTCCGCTTCCGCGGGAAGGCAGGGCAGCAGGGCCCGGGGCGTGAGGAAGCCGCGGTCGTCCTGGTCCAGCTCCAGGATCCCCGAGCACTCCTGGACGGTCTTGTGGAGCCAGCCCAGGCCCAGGAAGTCCCCCTCCCCGCCCGCGGCCGGTCCCGAGCGTTCCAGGCCCAGCTGCGCCCAGGGCCGCCCGGCGAGGGCCGTGGCCGACAGGGTCAGGGTCAGGGTGCCCTCCCGGAGGCCCTGGCGTCCGTGGAGCAGCATCTGGGTGGCGGCCCTGCGCAGGGGTTCCTCCTCCAGGAGGAGGGTCACGGGCTCCAGGCGCAGGGCGGCGGTGATGCCTTCGGGCAGCATCCGCTGGATCCTGGGCAGCATGGCCTCCAGGGCGGGGACGGCGGGAAGCCGGTGCGGCGCCCCGTTGCGGGCCGGGAGGGCCGGGGAATAGCGCGGCACCACGCCCTCCCCGCGCAGGGCGAGGCTTCCGGGGCCGGTGTCGGCGATCCACACCAGGGCGATGTTCCGGTCGAAGGCCACCGCCTCCAGGCGCACCGTCTGGAAACTGGAGTTCCGGCGGACCAGGGTGGCCGTGGCCTGGGCCCGGGAGTCCTGGAGGAGGTCGGCGCGCAGGCTGTCCCAGGTGGGGATCTCGGTCCCCTGGAAGAGGTCCTGGACCAGGAAGCCCTTCATCTGGTGGCGGGGCAGTCCCACCAGGCGGCTGAAGGCCGTGTTGGTCTCCAGGAGCATGCCCTTCTCGTTCACCAGGAACATGGGCTGGCGGGCCTCGATGGCGTAGGCGAGGGTGGGGCCCTCGGGAGGCCGGTCGCCTTCCAGGGCCGAAAGGGCGGTGCGGAAGCCGTCCCCGCGCCCCTCCACCCAGATGCCCTGGTCCCGGAGCCACACCAGCTGGTGGAGGGCGACCAGCCCCAGGAGGATGCCGGCCAGGAGCGAGGCGGCCCAGGACAGGGGCGGGACCCCCAGGGTGAACAGGTGGTAGATGGCCGTGGCCGTGAGGAAGGCCGCACCCCCCGCCGCGGGCATGCGGATGGAGAGCCACCGGCCCTTGGTGAGGCGGTAGCCCAGGTCCGACAGGAGCAGCCAGAGGCTGCCCTCCAGGATGGCGGTGCCCCAGAAGGCCAGGACGCTCCGCATGTCCATGCCCAGCAGGTTGCCCAGCACCCATGCGAACAGGGTGGATCCGCCCACGCCCACCGCCAGCCGCCGCACGCCGTTGCGGCCGTCCCGGTTGGCCTGGAGGAAGAGGGTGAACCCCAGCAGGGCCCCGCCCAGGTGGGCCGAGGGCAGCCCCCGGGTGCCCAGGGCGGGCCAGGGGATGGCGAGAATGGCCAGGATGCCGCCCAGGAAGTAGCCGTAGCTGATCCCCACGCGCCCCTTCCACCGGTAGGTGAGGAAGCCCACCCAGGGCGGCACCGCCAGGAGGAGGGCCAGCAGCAGATCCTGGCTCCTCACGCGCCCCCCCTGGCCCGTGCGGCAAGCCTGATGGCCAGGTCCGCGGCCTGCAGGAAATTGGCGGGGTCCGCCTGCCACCTTCCGGCGATGGCGAAGGCGGTGCCGTGGTCCGGGGAGGTGCGCACGTAGGGCAGGCCCAGGGTGAGGTTCACGGCCGTCTCGGGTTCGAGGACCTTGACGGGGATCAGGCCCTGGTCGTGGTACAGGGCCACCACCAGGTCGAATTCGCCGCGCCAGGCCCGCAGGAAGACGGTGTCGGCGGGGTGGGGGCCGGAGAATTCCGGAACGCCGCCCCCCCGGGCGGGACGGCCCGGGTACAGCTCCCAGCCCGCGGGGGCCGGGCCCGGGGGGAAGGGGGAGGGCACATGGGCCCAGGCGCCCTCCGCGCAGGCCGCCCGGGCCCGGTCCAGGGCGCGCTCCAGGATGGCCTCCTCGTGGCCGAAGGCGCCGCCCTCCCCGGCGTGGGGGTTGAGGGCGCACAGGGCCACCCGCAGGCCGGGGCGCCCCGCGAACTGGGCGAAGCGGTCCGCGGCGAAGGAGAGGGTCTCGGCCACGGCGGCCTCGTCCAGGCCCTCCACCACCGAACGCAGGCTCTGGTGCACGGTGTGGAGCACCACGCACAGTCCGGGGCTGGCGAAGGCCATGCGCGTCAGGGGGGAGCCCGCCAGGCCCTGGAGGAATTCCGTGTGCCCGGGAATGGGGAAGCCCGCGGCGTGGGCGGCGGCCTTGGACAGGGGCAGGGTCACCAGGGCGTCGCCCAGACCCCCCTGCACCCGCAGGGCCCCGGCCCGCACCCCTTCCACCGCCGCCAGGCCCGAGGCCGCGCCGCCCTGGCCCAGCACCAGGTCCCGGGGGGTGATGTGCGGGGTGGGATCGATCCAGGGGACGCTGCATCCGCCCGTGGCGAGGCGGTCCCCCTCCCAGGCGAAGGGCACGGGGCCCCCGGCCAGCAGGTCCACGCCGGCCCGGGCCCCGGCCACCACCAGGTCGGCCCGGGAGGCCAGCCGGGGCAGGGTGCGCAGCAGGAGCTCGGGCCCGATCCCACAGGGATCGCCCAGCGTGACGACGATGCGGGGCAGGGTCATGATCAGTCGTAGAGGGGCAGTTCCACGTCGGGGGAGGACGCCTCGTCCTTCTTGCCCCCGCGGCTGCGGCGGATGCGGGGCTCCTCGTCGGCCTTGTAGATGTACTTGATGTTGTGCTTGGGGACGAGCACGTTGGGTTCCTTGACGCGGTTGATCTTCAGGCAGTGCTTGTCGTACCACTCGATGACGCCCCGGAGCTTCTCGTCGTCCTGGAGCACGATCACCATGGGGGTCTTGGACTGCATCTGCTTGAGGTAGTAGAAGCTCTCGGCGTTGGTCTGCTCGGGGGGGGCGATCTTCCGGCGGGGGCTGCCGGTGCCCTGGGGCAGGCTCGCCGCGTCAGGGCTGGCGGCGCCGTTGCCCGCGATGACCGCTTCCGCCGGCGGCTTGACGACGGTGGGCGCGTCGGCCGGGGCCTGGGCCTTGGGGGTGCGCCCGATTTTTTCCTTGATGGCGGTCAGATTGGGGCGAATGAGCTTGCGGTTCATCGTGGATCCTGAAAACACTAAAAAGACAAGGGTTGGTTAATCCTCTTTGGGAATTCCCCTACCCTGGGCCCGAGGTCAAAAAGTAATGGCAATGTCCCACCTTCCAGGGGAATTGGCAAGGTTTTCCGGCCCCTTCGCACAAATCATTATTGGTATTTTGCGACCGGCGAAAAAGTTCCCGGAGCCAGCGGAATTTTCAGGGTCACGGTGGTGCCCGCGCCCGGGGTGCTTTTCACCTGGATGGTCCAATCCATCTGCTGGGTGAACTGGAATACCAGGCTCATGCCCAGCCCGGTGCCCTCCTCGAAGCCGCTTGAGAAAGGCATGAAGATCGTGCGGAGGCGATCCTCCGTCATGCCGCACCCGTTGTCGGCCACCGTGGCCTCCACGAAGGCGCCCTGGAGGCGGAAGCCCACCCGGATGGCGGGCTCCGGCACGCCCCGCACCGCCTTGCGGGCGTTGCTCAGGAGGTTGGTGAAGACCTGGTGGGCCCAGGCCGGGTCGCCCAGCACCGCGGCGCCGGGGGGGTCCTCCACCTCCAGGGCGAGGCCCGCGGTGCGGGGGTCGGTTTCCCAGCTGGCCTTCAGCTCGTCGGTCACCGCGTCCAGGCCGATGGGCTGGATCCGCACGGGCCGGGGGCGGGTGAAGTCCAGGAAGTCGGTCACGATGGAACTCACGCGCTCGGATTCCCGCAGGAGGATGGTGAGGACCCGGTCCCGCATGGCCCGGGGCTGTTCGCCCTGCTTGAGGAGCTGCACGCAGCCCAGGATGGAGGCCAGGGGGTTGCGCAGCTCGTGGGCCATCTCGCTGCTGAGCTCGCCCACGGTGGCCATGCGCTCCGAGATGCGGGTGCGCTCCTCCAGGGCCTTCAGGTCGGTGAGGTCCTGGAAGACCAGCAGGTGCCCCGTGGGTTCGCCCTCGCCGCCCAGCAGCGGGGCCAGGTTTCCGCCCACGATGCGCCGGCCTCCGTCCGCGGCCTGGAAGCTGATCTCGAAGCGCTGCTCCTTGACCTGGTGCCCCAGGTCCCGCAGGTTCCCGAACCCGAAGGGCCCGATGGGCGAGCCCGGCACCAGGCTGGCATGGAGGATCTTCTCCGCGGCCGGATTGGCCGACGTGATGCGCCCCTGCAGGTCGGCGGTGATGAGGCCCGAGAACATGGACTCGAAGACCCGCCGGTACAGCGCGCTCAGCTCGTCCACCACGGCCTCGCTGCGGGTCAGGTCCGTGCGCAGCCCCTCCATGTGGCTGCGGATCACCACCACCACCAGGGTCGCCCCGAAGATCTGCAGGGACGCGAAGCCGAGGATGTAGGCCAGCTGGTAGGGCTCCACCCCCAGGGGGCCGGAGTGGCCGAAATGCGGCAGGGTCCCGGAGGTGAAGAGCAGGACGCAGGCGATGTGGGACACGGAGCTGAGCAGGCCCACCGCGACGATCTCGGCGAGGTGCAGGTAGAACGCCGAGGCCAGCACCGGGAAGATGTAGATGGTGGCCAGGCGCTCCTGGTCCACGCCTTGGAAGGCGATGATGAGGGTCACCAGGGCCAGGTCCAGGATGAGGTTCACGCGCACCCACACGGGGGAGGGGGTGGCGAAGGGGGCGCCGCCCAGGGTTCGGCTCCGGGCGGCCTCCCAGACGCTTTCCAGGAAGAGCGCGCCCAGCAGGGCCAGGTAGAGGCCCTCCGCCGCCGGCGCCGGCCCTTCCCCGGGCAGGGCCAGGTGCAGCACGGCCAGCCCGAAGGAGGCCGCCAGCCTGAAGGCCAGCGGAAGGAAGGGAGGGCCGGAATCCCGCGCGGCTTTGGGGGCCGTATCCTGGAGCGTCATGGGGTAAGGATGCCCGAATTCCCGAGAAATTTGTCTCAGGGAGCGCCTTTTTTGGCATGCTGGGACCATGTCCCACGCCGACCATGCCCACCCCCAGACCCCGTCGCTAAGGGCCGCAGGCATGCGCCAGACCCCCCAGCGGGAGGCCATCCTCAAGGTCCTGCAGGCCGCGGACCGCCCCCTGCGGGTGGAGGAGATCTGGGAGCGCCTGGAGAAGGGCCGCTCCGGGATCCCCACCGTGTACCGCAACCTGGAGCGCTTCGTGAACGAAGGCTGGGCCGAAAGCCTCATGGGCGCGGACCAGGTGATGCGCTTCGTGCTGTGCCGCTCCTCCAGCCACCACCACCACCTCTCCTGCGAAACCTGCGGCCGGATGGTGGAGGTGGACGCCTGCGGCATCGAGACCAGCCTCGCCGGCATGGAAAAGCTCAGCGGCTACCGCATAACTCGCCATCAGCTCAACCTTTTCGGAATCTGTCCCGCCTGCCGCCGAGCAAATGAGGGTTGACGTTCCCCCGGGACGTGGTAGTATTGAATTTCCACCGCGGGTGTAACTCAGTGGTAGAGTGCAACCTTGCCAAGGTTGAAGTCGAGGGTTCAAATCCCTTCACCCGCTCCAAAAAATCAGGGCCTCCTCGGAGGCCCTGATCGCATTGGGGTCAGATCCGCCCGGGGTTCCTGGGGGGCGGCGTGTATTCCCGCGGCAGCGGCCGGTGCCCGCCCAGATCGATGCACTGGGGGCAGACGCTGACGCGGTACGTGACGTGGTACTCCCTGCGCTCCCGCATCCAGAGCGCGTTCACGTAGATTCTTCGACAGCCCTTGCATTGGACGGTTTGCTGCGAGGTACGCGACATGACGCCTCCCCCTACCAGACCTGCGGTGTTCCCCCAATTTAGGCAAATCGAGGGCTTACGCGAGGGGGGCGGGAAGAATTCCCGGCCCCGCGCCGCTCAGCTACCGTCCGCCCGGAATTCCCGTTCCGCCCGCACCCGCAGGGTGAGCCGGATGCCCTCCTCGTCCAGCCGCCGCATGGGCCCCCGCAGGCACCGTCTGTGCTCCGGCCCATCGGCCATCCCCTGCCTCCACCCCTCCACGAACCCCGCCCCATGGCAGGCCGGGCAGCCTCCCGCCTTCACCCCCTCCTCCAGGTGATAGTGCAGAAACCCTTGCCCTCCGCAGAGGTTGCACACATCCAGGACGGCCACGGGGACCTCCGGATCACGGGGGGATGCCCCAATATACGTCCCTCCGCCCGTTCCCGCCCCCCAAGCCCCGCCACCAGCCCGTCGGGACATGCCCGCCCGCGAGATTGGGGGAGGCGAATCGCTCCGCCTGTGGTAACATAGCCTCTCCGGCGCCGTAGCCAAGTGGTAAGGCCGCAGACTGCAAATCTGCCATTCATCGGTTCGATTCCGATCGGCGCCTCCAGCAAAGGCAAGAATCAGGGCCATCCTAGCGGGTGGCCCTTTTGTTACTGGGTACACCGCCAGATGGACCGGTTGGGAGTGAGGGTCGTGGGAAATTGCGTGGTTTCCGGCATTCAGTCCGGAGTGCGCCTTGGAGTGTGCTGCCTGAAGCCTGGAAATCAGGTCGAGCAGGCTCCCGCGCCGCTGGAAGAGGCTGTCCTCTGGCGCCTCGAGCATTGGCCCAAGTGGATTCTGGTGTCGCTTTGCAGCCCTGAAACGCAGGCTGTCCGTGAAAGTCGCCAATCAATTTCGCGGCATCGTTTCAAGCAATGAAATTGCCTTCGAATAGTTCTGAGCTGCGGCTTTCTCTGCCCAGCCCTTGGCCGCGTTGAGGTCATGCTCTATGTATTTTCCCCTCCAAAGATATATGGCCAACGTGTATTGCGCTTCAGGAATGCCTTTGGAGGCTGCGTACTCCAAAAGCGATTTTGCAATGTACTGATCCTCGGCAGTGTGTCTTGGGCGTAGATGCCACATTGCCAATGCATAGCATGCTTCTGGATGGCCTTGGATCGCAGCCTTTGTACTCCATTTCAGGGATTCAGGCATATCCTTTTTAACGTCAACGCCTTTTAAATATATGAGTGCCAATTGCGCCTGGGCATCCGTCTGCCACTTCCCATATCCATTATTTGCACAACGCTTAAACCAATTTACGGCCATCGAAAAGTCTTTATTGATGCCACTCCCATATAGGTACATGACGGCTAGCGAGTATTGTGCATCAGGCATATTGTGCTCTGCCGCTTTTTTGCACCACTCGTAAGCTAGTGGTAGGTTTTGGGTAATTCCAAAGTCTCCATTTGAATATCTATTTCCAATCCAATTTTGAGCATCTGGGTCACCACTTATTGCTAGTTTTTCCTGTTTGTGGAAGTTAGCGGATTGAGGATTTTCAAAATAATTGCATTTGCAACAAACAATTAACATTAATCCATAAGATATACCCCGGAAATAGTTGGGGTAGAATGTGCATGGGAGTCTATCTGAGAATAGCTGTGTTGATTTCATGATGCTATGCATTTTTTTGAACCAATTATTTAAATCAATGGTGATATAATGCATGTAGCACCTTTTGGCAAATTTTCACTGTGCGTTTGACCTGTTCCTTTAATGATTTCTCATTGCCTTTTGCAGCCATTGCTATGATGGCATTGTTTCTAGTGTCTCCCGTATGGGGTGTTTGGCGCCGAAGAAAAACGAGTGTTCGCCGTAGACGGCTCCAATGCAGAGCAGGACAAAGACAAAGATCTTCATCGTCCCCCACCAGTCCTCCATGAGTTCACCCCGGATCATGGAGAACCAATCGGGAGTGAAGTAGAAGCGGACACATTCCCAGAAGTCGCTCCAGGTTCGAAAAATCACCCAGCCAAGTCCGAAGTACAGGGGAATGTTTAGAAAGGCGATGACCACCCAGCGGGTTATATCGTTGTCCATGTTCCGCCTCGCGAAGACCGAAGAAGGAAGGCCATCCGACTTGCTGGCCCGGTGGAAGGGGTGATTCAAAGTGAGTTGGAGGGATTACCAAGAGGGTACCACTAGGCGGGGGAATCCGCTTGCGTGATGCCTTGGATTAATACGGAGATCCATCAGATCCTTCTTTTCCCAGCGCCCCAGCGAGCCCTCTGCGCCCCAGCGTTTGATTTTTTCCCGTTTTCCTTCGGCGCGATTGTAACAATCGCCCGCCAAATTTTAGAAAAAGATCAAACGCTGGGACGCAGAGAGCTCGCTGGGGCGCTGGGGAAAAGAATGACTGGCAGTCAATTGCCAGGGTGGGTTGGAGTGCCCGGTTCTGGCTACAAGCTGATCACCAGCGACGTCGTCAGCACCGTGTCCAGTTTCCTCAACCTCACGGGCGCCTTCCCCAAAACCACCGGCGGGACGGCTCCGGCCTGGAGGATGTCCACCGCCAGATAGGCCGGGGCATTGTTGTACGTGCAGTCGTAGCCCACCTTCAGGGCCAGGCGCTTGCCCAGGTTCGTGGTGAAGGCGTTCTTCCACACGGCGAGGTAGGCGGAGGTGTCCTTCATGCTGGTGGACACCTCCAGGTTGGAGGTGACCAGCCCCGCCGCGCCGGCCTTCCGGGCGAAATCCACCGTGAGGTTCCAGGTGCCGAAGCTGTCCTGGAAACCCGGGGTCTCGAAGACCGGCTTGATGCGGGTGTAGCCGCCCCCCAGGTCCGTGCGGAAGCGCAGGGCTTCGGTCTTCACCCACGCGTAGCCCATGCCCGCCGAGGTGACGGTGCGGCTGGAGATGCCGGAGGGGACGTTGCGGTCCCAGCCCAGGGCCCCGAAGGCGAAGAAGGCCGTGTCGATGGTGTGGTCGTACCGCCCGTTGGCGAGGTAGCTTTCGGCGGTGGTGACGGTGGTGCGGGTCTCCTTCACGTCGTACTGGGTGGGCGAGGTGCCAACGGCCGAGTAGGCGATCGTCGTGGTGGACACCCGCACGGCCCCGGCGTTGAAGGCGAAGGAGGAGACCGGCCCGGTGTACTTGAACTCGTTGGAAAGCCCCAGGGTCTGGCCCTGGGCGTTGCCGGACAGGGACACCATGGAGAGGCTGGCCTTGTCGGTCCAGGGCTGGGCGGGGGGCTCGGCGGCGGCCAGGGACAGGGAGACGAGGAGGAGGGGCAGGGCGGTGCGTGGCATGGCGGCTCCCATCGTGGATTCACGGACCTTACCCCGTAACGGACGAGTTGGCAAATTCCGCCCCGCGGGGGTTTGGGGGGCGGGGGAATAAATATGTCTGAACACACAATTGGAAATTGCCAAATATTCCACTCGTTCCGGTGCTTCCGGTGGATCGTGCCTATAATTCTTCAATCGATTGGATGAAATCCCTTCACCCGGTCCACTCCGCCCGAGCGTGAACAACCATGGTTCCGGCCGAACCCCATCCCCCCGCGCGCCCCCCCAGGTTCTTCCGGCCCCTGGCGGGATTCCTTTGCGGGGTGGCGATCACGGCGGGGGTGTGGTCCCTGACCCAGCGCACCGAGGAACGGCGCATGGCGGATCTCCAGGCGGCCCAGGCCCGGGACATGACGGGCCAGTTGCAGAGCCGCATGAAGAGCCTGGAGGAGGTGCTGCTGGGAACCAGCGGGTTCCTGGGGCGGGGGCCCCTGCCGACCCGGGAGGAGTTCCGGGACTACGTGGAGGGGTTGCGCCTTCCGGTGCTCTACCCGGGCGTCCAGGGGCTGGGGTTCGTGGCGTGGAATCCGGAGCCGGGCCCGGAGGGCCGCAGCGCCATCCTCTACCTGGAGCCCGCGGATGACCGGAACCTGCGGGCCCTGGGCCGGGAGATGCTGACCGATCCGGTGCGGCGCCAGGCCATGGTCAAGGCCCGGGACCAGGGGATCCTGGCCCTGTCGGCGCCGGTGGTGCTCTACCAGGAGACGGGCACCGACGTGCAGACCGGAACCGTTCTCTACGCGCCGGTGTACGACCGCCGCCTGCCCCGGGAGACCCTGGCCCAGCGCAGGGCCGCCTTCCGGGGGTGGACCTCCATCCCCTTCCGCATGGGGGACCTGGCCCGGGCGGCCCTGGCCCGGGACCTGGCGCTGGGCGACTTCTCCCTCACCGACGCCGGCGCGGGCGGGCCCGGGCAGCTGCTCTACGAATCCCGTCCCGGCGCCGGCGGAATGGGGCTGGGGGGCCGGGTCAGGGTGGGCGACCGGGAATGGACCCTGCGGGTGCGTTCGGGCCCGGCCTTCTTCGCGGCCACGGGCCACCGGAACCATTGGGAGATCCTGGCTGCGGGCCTGGTGCTGAGCCTGGGGCTGGGCGCCGTGCTGGCCCTGTACCAGGGCGCGGAGGACCGCGCGCGGCGCAGGGCCGAAGCCATGGCCCGGGAACTGCGGGACACGGAGGCGCGGTTCCAGACCGTCTTCCGCAAGGCCCCGGTGGGCATGGCCATCGTGGACACCGCCACCGGGCGCTTCCTGACCGTGAACCCGCGCCTGGAGCAGATCCTCGGGTACTCCTCCGCCGAGCTGAAGGAGCGCACCTTCCTGGCCATGACCCACCCCGACCACGTGGCCTCCGACCTGGTCTCCATGGCGGAGCTGATCTCCGGGGCCGTGGAGGAGTACGCCAAGGAGAAGCGCTACCTCCACCGGGACGGCCACGTGGTCTGGGGCCGGGTGCGGGTGGCCCGGCTTCCCCGGGAGGAGGGGGCGGATCCGCGCCACCTGGCGCTGGTGGAGGACATCACGGACCGCATCCAGGTCATGGAGAGCCTGCGCAGGGACGAGGCCCGCTTCCGGAACCTGGTGGAGAACGCCGTGGACCCCATCGTCCTCTTCGATGCGGAGGGCCGTATCCTCCTCGCCAACGGGGAAGCCTCCAGGCTCACCGGATACTCCCGGGAGGAATTCGCGGAGATGCGGGTGCAGGACCTGTCTCCGGAGATGCCCATGGAGGAGTACGCCCGCATCTGGAACGGCCTGGATTTCGGCGAATCCCGGCGCTTCGAGGGGCTCACCCGGCGCAAGGACGGCACCACCTTCCCGGTGGAGGTGCGCATCGGCCTCCTGGAGCCCGGGGAGCCGCGGCAGATCCTCTCCATGGTGCGGGACCTCAGCGCCGTGGACCTGGCCGCCCAGAGCGAGGCGCGGGCCCGCAAGGCCGAAAGCCTCGTGCTCATGGCCGGCGGCATCGCCCACGACTTCAACAACGTGTTCCAGGCCGTGCAGTCCAACCTCGAGATCGCCGGATTCCTCACCCGGGGCAAGGACGACCTCACCCAGGTGCTGGACCAGGCCCGCCTCGCCCTGGGCCGGGCCGTGGTCCTGGCCCGCAAGATGCTCGACTTCTCGGGGCGCGGCATCGTGCGCCCCGTGCCCCTGGACCTGGCGGCCCTGCTGGAGCGCATCCCCGCGGTGCCGGGCCTGGAGGTCCAGCGGGACTTCCTGCCCGTGCCCCAGGTCCTGGGCGATGCGGGCAAGCTCGAGCAGGTGGTGACGGCCCTCCTGGAGAATGCCCGGGAGGCCGGCGCCTCCCGGGTGCAGCTGCAGCTCCGCACCCACACCGGCGCGGAATCGGCCGCAGACCAGGGCTTCTGGGCCCTGTCCCGGTTCCACGGCGCCGGCGCGGTGTGCCTGCGGGTGCGGGACGACGGCCCCGGCGTGCCCCCGGAGCGCCTGAGCCTGGTGTGCGACCCCTTCTACACCACCCGCGAACCCGGCCGGGGCCTGGGGCTGGCGGCGGCGGTGGGGATCCTGAAGGCGCACCGCGCGGGCTTCCACCTCCGGAACGGGGAGGACGGGGGGCTCGTGGCGCGCCTGTTCTTCAGGCAGGCCTGATCAATCCACCGAGTAGCCGCGCTGCTCCAGGTAGGACCTCAGGGCCTTGTGGTAGGCCCGGCGGGCCCTGGGGGTGCCGGGGTCGGAGGGATCGCTGTAGGCCGGGTCGTAGCCGCTGACCTTGCGGGCGTAGCGCTGGGCGTCGGCGCGGTCCGCCTTCATGCGCTCGGCGCTCTGGCCTTCCCGGGGGCTCACCAGGAGGGCGTCGTGCTCGGGGGCCGGGGGGGCCTCCCGGGGGAATTCGTCCCGGTCGGGGGGATCGGCCACCGTGTAGCCGCCCGAGGGGGCGTCAAGGTAGTAGACATCGTCGTAGCTGTAGTACCTCACGCCGCCGTAGTAGGCGGCCGTAAAGCCGAAGGGCAGCACGTCCACGAAGAGGCCCACGGGGGGGTAGCAGCCCACGTAGGCGCCCCGCCAGGGGCGGTACCAGTGGCCGCCGTGCATGTACCAGGGGGAGCCGCCCCACCGGTAGGTGGCGTAGCCCCGGGGCAGGACGCCCACGCTGCCGTAGACCCGGAAGCCGGTGCCGCCGTGGAAGCCGCCGGGGTTGACCCGGAAGCCCCCGCCGGAGTGGTAGCCCCCGCCGGGGTGGAAGCCGCCTCCTCGTCCGGCCGAGCCGCCGCCGCGGAACCAGGGCTGGCTGGCGAAGGCGGAGCAGGCGATGAGGGAGAGGGCCGCGAAACGGAGGACGTTGGGGAACCTGCGGGTGATGGCCATGGTCCGCTCCTTTCGTGATGTTGGACCCCCGCGGGCCGGGGGGGGTTGAGTTCCGTTCCCAAGATGCAGCCAAGGGCGGGCAGGTTCAATCCTTCCCTCGCGGGGAAGGCGCAGGTTCGCTATAATTTCGTCATCCCACCCGGGGCGAGGCCTATGCTGCCGACTGATTCCATGGATTCCGGCCCTTCCAGGCGCATCGCCCACCTGGACATGGACGCGTACTTCGCCTCGGTGGAACTGCTGCGGTACCCGGAGCTCAAGGGCCTCCCGGTGGTCATCGGGGGGCGCCGGTCCGTTCCGGGGGAGGGCTTCCAGCGCCTGCGGGACTACCGGGGGCGGGGGGTGGTCACCACCTGCACCTACCCGGCCCGGGCCTTCGGGGTGCGCTCGGGCATGGGGCTCATGAAGGCCGCCGCCCTGGCCCCGGACGCCATCCTCCTGCCGGGGGACTACGAAACCTACGCCCGGGTGTCCCGGGCCTTCAAGGCCGCCGTGGCCGAGGTGGCGCCGGCCATCGAGGACCGGGGCATCGACGAGATCTACATCGACCTCACGGAGGTGGAGGGGACCTCGGCGGAACTGGCCCGGCGCCTGAAGGAGGCGGTGAAGGCCGCCACGGGCCTCACCTGCTCGGTGGGGATCACGCCCAACAAGCTTCTGTCCAAGATCGCCTCGGAAATGCAGAAGCCCGACGGGGTGACCCTCCTGGGCCTGGAGGACATCCCGGCCCGCGTCTGGCCCCTGCCGGCCTCGGCCGTCAACGGCATCGGGCCCAAGGCCGCCGCGAAGCTGGAGGCCCTGGGCATCCGCACCATCGGGGACCTGGCTGCGGCGGATCCGGCGCTGCTCCTGCAGCGGTTCGGGCAGAGCTACGGGGCCTGGCTTTCGGACGCGGCCCACGGCCGGGACCAGCGCCCCCTCACCATTGTCCGGGAGGCCAAGTCCATGAGCCGGGAGACCACCTTCGACCGGGACCTGCACCCCCGGGAGGACCGGGAGCGCCTCACCGCCATCCTCCTGGACCTGTGCGGGCGCCTGGCCCAGGACCTGGAGCGCAAGGGCCTCGCCGCCCGGACCGTGGGCATCAAGCTCCGCTTCGACGATTTCTCCATCCTCTCCCGGGACGTGACCCTGGGCTGGGCCGTGGCGTCGCCTGACGCCCTCAGGGACGCGGCCCGGGACTGCCTGCGCCGGGTGACCTTCGACCGCCGCCTGCGCCTCCTGGGGGTGCGGGCCGGGTCCCTGGTGACCCCGGGAACCGGCGGCGCGCCGCGGCCCCTTTTTTGACGAATCCTTGACCGGCGTCAAGGTTGGTTGACCGGAACGGTCGGATATTGGTTGCCGGAGGGACCCCCATGTCCAGCACCATCACCGCCCACACCCGCATCGGCGACATCGTCCTCGAGCATCCCGCGACCATGCGCCTCTTCGAACGCCACAACATCGACTACTGCTGCGGCGGCCACCGCACCCTCGCCGAGGCCTGTGCCCACGCCGGCCGTCAGGCCTCGGACATCCTGCCGGCCCTCCAGGGCCTGGATGCCCCCGCCCCCGAGCCCCTGGACCCCAAGGTCCTGGCCGAGGGCAGCCTCACCGCCCTCATCGCCCACATCGAGTCCACCCACCACGCCTTCACCCGGGAGGAACTGAACCGCGTGGCCCCCCTCATGGAGAAGGTGGCCCGGGTCCACGGCCCCAACCACCCCGAACTGGCCCGGGTGGCGGTGCTCTTCACGGCGCTGTACGACGACCTCATGCCCCACCTCCAGAAGGAGGAGCAGATCCTCTTCCCCTTCATCCGCGGCCTGGAATCCGGCGCCCCCGCCTGCGACACCTGCTTCGGCAGCGTCCGCGGCCCCATCAGCGTCATGCAGAGCGAGCACGAGGCCGCCGGCGACGTGCTCCGCGAGATCCGCGAGCTCACCCGCGACTACACCCTCCCCGACGACGCCTGCGGCAGCTTCCGCTCCCTCTACATGGGCCTCCAGACCCTCGAGCAGGACCTCCACCTCCACATCTACCTCGAAAGCCACATCCTCTTCCCCCGGGCGGCCGACCTGGAGACGGCCAAGGCCTGAGTCGTACGTGTTCCGGACCTTCGCGCCGGTTCGTCATCGCCGGACAAGCCGGCGATGACGGGGGGGTGGGACGGGGCGATGGGGCTGTGCTGCGCCCATTTCCTCCGTTGGGCGTTCGGGAGGGCGGACCGCACGGGCCCTCCGGGAAGTCCCAGTCATGGTGGGCGGCTTCCGAAGGCCTGAAGGATCCGCTTCGCGTGGCTCAGGCCGGTTCCGGCAGGCGCCGCCGCTGATCAGCGGCGGCGCGCGTGGGGCATCGGGGACCTCCCACTCGCAGCGGGTCCCTCCCCGCCATAGGCCGCTCCGGAAGGCCCTTGGGCCGGCCTTGCCGGACCACCGAGCGAAGCAGGTACGTGAAACCCCGTCCCATCGTCCCCTCCGGAATCCCACGAGGCCGGCTTGTCCGGCCGAGTAACCGGCGCGGAGGTCCGGGACCCGGGCACGTGCATCGATGGTGAAGTGAAAAAGCGGCGGGAACGGAGTAGGCTGGGGCATGCGATTCATCCTCGTACTGCTTTCCGCCCTGGTGCTGAATGCGCAGGGGTTTGACGCCAAGGGGCTCGCGGAGCTGCGGGGGGCCCTGGCGGGGGCCATCGGGCGGAAGGTGACGCCGGGGGCGGTGGTGTGGGTGGGCAGGGGGGGCGCGGACGCGCACTGGGCGCAGGGGGACCGGGCGCTGGTGCCCCGGCGGGAGCCCATGACCGAGGACACCGTCTTCGATGTGGCTTCGCTCACCAAGGTCGTGGCCACCCTTCCGTGCGTGATGGTGCTGGTGGAGCGGGGGAAGATCGATCTGGAGGCTCCGGTGCGGGCCTACCTTCCGGAGTTCGCGGGCGCGGGGGTGACGGTGCGGCACCTGCTCACCCACACCTCGGGGCTGATTCCGGACCTGGCGCTCACGGAGGCCTGGAGCGGCTACGGGGAGGGCATCCGGCGCGCCTGCGCCTGCGTGCCGGACCCGCCTCCGGGGCGGGAATTCCGGTACAGCGACGTGAACTTCATCCTCCTGGGGGAGATCGTGCGACGGGTGTCGGGCATGCCCCTGGACGCCTTCGCGGCCCGGGAGGTGTTCGGGCCCCTGGGCATGGCCTCCACCACCTTCCGGCCCGACCCGGCCCGGGTGGCCCCCACGGAGCGGGACGAGCACGGCGTCATGCTCCGGGGCGTGGTGCACGATCCCACGGCGCGCCGCATGGGCGGCTGCGCGGGGCACGCGGGGCTCTTCTCCACCGCGGGCGACCTCGCGAGGTACGCGCGGTTCCTGCTCAAGGGCGGGTCCGTCCTCCGGCCCGCGACCCTGGCCCTCATGCGCAGCGTCCAGACCCCGGCGTCGGTGTACGAGCGCAGGGGGCTGGGCTGGGACCTGGATTCCTCCTTCAGCCGCCCCCGGGGCGCCCTCTTCGGGCTGGGCTCGTACGGGCACACGGGGTTCACGGGCACCGCCCTCTGGATCGATCCGGCCTCGGACACCTTCTACGTCCTGCTCACCACCCGCCTCCACCCCGACGGCAAGGGCGTCACGCGGGATCTCTACTACGAGGTGGGCACCCTCGCCGCCCGGGCGGCGGGGATCACGGAGCGGCGGGACACGGCGATCTTCCCCCGCACCCGGGAGGAGGTGCCCACCGTCCTCAACGGCATCGACGTGCTGGAGCGCTCCGGGTTCGGGGTCCTCAAGGGCCTGCGCATCGGCCTGGTCACGAACCACACGGGCATCGACAACGAGCGCCGGGCCACGGTGGACGTGCTCAAGGCCGCGCCGGGGGTGACCCTGGTGCGGCTCTTCAGCCCCGAGCACGGGATCCGCGGGCAGCTGGACCAGGAGGGCATTCCCGATTCCGAGGACGCCCTCTCCGGCCTGCCGGTGATCAGCCTCTACAAGACCGGCCAGCGCGCGCCGTCGCCCGGGGACCTGGCGGACCTGGACGCCCTGGTCTTCGACATCCAGGACATCGGCTGCCGCTTCTACACCTACATCGCCACCCTGAAGGGCTGCCTCGAGGCCGCGGCGGCCGCGGGCAAGCCCCTTATCGTCCTGGACCGGGTCAATCCCGTGCGCGGGGACCGGGTGGAGGGGCCCGTGGTCCCCGCCGCCCCGGGCTTCACGGCCTGCCATCCCATCGCCATCCGCCACGGCATGACGGTGGGGGAGCTGGCGGGGATGTTCAACGCGGAGCTCAAGCTGGGCGCCAAGCTGCAGGTGGTGCGGGTGCAGGGCTGGCGGCGGGACCAGTGGTACGACGCCACGGCCCTGCCGTGGAAGGACCCTTCGCCCAACATGCGCAACCTCAACGCCGCGGCCCTGTACCCGGGGGTGGGCCTGCTGGAGACGGCCATCAGCGTCGGGCGGGGCACGGGAACGCCCTTCCAGGTGCTGGGCGCCCCCTACGTCAACGACCGGGTCCTGGCCCACGAGCTCAACAAGCTGGGCCTGCCCGGGGTGAGCTTCGTTCCCGACCGCTTCCGGCCCACGGCCAGCGTCTTCAAGGACCAGGAGTGCGGGGGCGTGCGCATCCTCCTCACGGACCGGGACGCCCTGCGCCCCGTGGAGCTGGGGGTGGCCATCGCCCACACCCTGCGCCACCTGTACGGCTCGGCCTTCGATCTGGCGAAGGTCAACCGCCTCCTGCAGGACGACGCCTCCATCGCCCTGCTGGCGGCGGACAAGCCCTTCCAGGCCGTCGTCCAGGGTTGGGACGAGGCCCGCGCCGACTTCCTGCGGCGGCGCGCGGCCTTCCTCCTCTACCCATGACGGGCGGCCTTTCCATCCTCCCGCTCCAGGCCGGGGCCGACGCGGAGGCCTGCGCGGCCCTGCTGGCCTCCTCCGAGCCCTGGAGGACCCTGGGCCTGGGCCAGGCCGCGCTCCTGGCGCAGATCCAGGACCCGGGCCGGGAGCGCTACGTGGCGCGCATGGGGGACCGCCTCGCGGGGTACCTGGCCCTGACCCTCCAGGGCGCCTTCGTGGGGTACGTCCAGACCATCTGCGTGGCGCCGGGGTTCCGGAACCTGGGCCTGGGGGCCGAGCTCATCGCCTTCGCGGAGGCGCGCATCTTCCGGGACCACCCCAACGTCTTCCTGTGCGTGTCCGCCTTCAACCACGGCGCGCGGCGCTTCTACGCGCGCCTGGGCTACGCCGCGGTGGGGGAGCTAACGGATTACCTGATCGCCGGGCAGTCCGAGATCCTGATGCGGAAGACCCGCGGTCCCAAGCTGCCTTGACTGCAGGTTGAAGAGGATCCTGCGGTCCAGGGCGTCCAGCTCCCCCGCCTCCGTGGCGCGGTAGTGGAGGTGGAAGGCCCCCAGGGTGGCGGCGGGGCTCTTCATGGAATAGCCCAGGATGCGCAGGGCGGCCCAGGGGTCGAAGCCCGCCGGCGGCTCCGGGAGGTCGGCGTCGGGCCAGAGGCCGAAGCCCTTCTCGGCCAGGAGCTTCCAGGGGAAGGAGGCGTTGGGGTCGTGCTTGCGAACGGGGTCCACGTCGGCGTGGGCGAGGATCTGGGAGCGGGGGATGTCGTAGCGGCGCACCAGGTCGTCCAGGAGCGCCAGGAGCTTGTCGATCTGGGGCTGGGCGAAGGGCTCGAAGCCGTTGTTGTCCAGTTCGATGCCGATGGAGAGGGAATTGATGTCCCGGGAGGCCCCCCAGGCGCCGCCGCCCCCGGCGTGCCAGGCCCGGTGGTCGTCGGAGACCAGCTGGGCCAGTTTCCCGTCCCGGCCGATGAGGTAGTGGCTGCTCACGGGCCCGCCGGAATTCTCGGTCTTGAGGATCCGCAGGGCCTCGTCGAAGGTGGTGCAGGCCGTGTGGTGGATGATGATCATCTGGGGCCGGCGGGCGTTGAAGTTGGGCGAGGGGGACCACTGCGCCATGGGGTTGCGGGGCGCCTGGTGGCAGGCGGCGCCCAGGAGGAGCACGGCGGCGAGGGCGGGAAGGGCGGCCTTCATTTGCCGGTGTTGCGGAAGATGTCGCCGAAGCCCCCGCGGCGGCGGATGACCCGTACCCGGTTGCCGTCCACCAGCAGTTCGGCGGGCATGGGACGGGAATTGTATTCGCTGGCCATGGAGAACCCGTAGGCGCCCGCGTCGAGGATGGCCAGGAGATCGCCCGCGGCGGCGCGGGGCAGGGTGCGGGCCTCGGCGAGGATGTCGCCGGTCTCGCACACGTCGCCGGCGATGTCCACGGTGACCGGATCGGCGGACTTGCCCAGGACGCGCACGCGGTGGTAGGCCTGGTAGAGGATGGGGCGCATGAGGGTGTTGAAGCCCGCGTCCACGTTCACGAAGGTCTTGACCGGGGTCTGCTTGACGGTGTTGACGCGCACCAGGACGAAGCCCGAGCCCCCCACGAAGAAACGCCCCGGCTCCAGCCACAGGGTGGGCTCGTAGCCCGCGGCGGCCACGCCCTCCTTCCAGATGGGCTCCAGGGCCCTGGCCAGGTCCTCGGGGGACATGACCGCCTGGCCGTCCTTGTAGGGGATGCCCAGTCCGCCGCCCAGGTCCACGAAGGCCAGGCGCAGGCCCAGCTTGTCCTTGAGCTCCTTGACGAACGCCAGCATCTTCTTCGCGGTGAGGGTGTAGCCCTCGGTTTCGGTGATCTGGGAGCCGATGTGGCAGTGCAGGCCCTCGATGCGGATCTCGGGCATGGCCTTGGCCTGCTCGTAGGCGCGCAGGGCGATGCCGTCCTGGAGGTGGAGGCCGAACTTGGATTCGGTGATGCCGGTGTTGATCTGGTGGATGGTGTGGGGGTCCACCCCCGGGTTCACCCGGAAGCTGATGCGGGCCTGCTTCTTCTGGCGGCGGGCCTCGTCCCGCACCTGGCCCAGCTCGTCCAGGGAATCCACGTTGAGCACGGCGCCCAGGGCGATGGCGCGGCGCAGTTCGGCGGGGTTCTTGGAGGAGGAGGTGAACATGATCTCGGAGCCCTTGTACCCCGTCCGCAGCGCCCACTCGATCTCGCCCAGGGAGACCACCTCGGCGCCGAGGCCCTCGCCCTTCAGGAGGCCGATGATGGACGGGTTGGTGTTGGCCTTGAGGGCGTAGAGCACCCGGAGTTTCGGAAACCGGGGCGCGAAGGCGGCCTTGAGGGAGGCCACCTGGCCGCGGATGTGGGCCTGGTCGTAGACGTAGAGCGGCGTGCCGTGGGCGGAGGCCAGGCCCTGGAGGACCCTGGCCACGGCCGGATCGCCGGCCTTGTCCGCCCTGACGGCCACCAGGGCCTCGTGGAGGGTGGGGTCCGCGGCCCGCAGCAGGGCCGGGGCGAGCAGAAGCAGGGCGAGGCTGAGGGGGCGCAAGGACACGGGGACTCCCTTAGGGGTGGAGGGCGGCGGGCAGGTTCCAGGCGGTCCTGGCGGATTCCAGCAGCTCCCCGGGGAGCTGCACGAGGAGCGGGTTCAGGGCCGGGTCCAGCCATTCCAGGACGAGGAGGAGGTCGTCGGGGGCCAGGGCCGTGCAGCCCGAGGTGGCCTCGCCGGGGGCGGGGGCCACGTGAAGGAAGATGCAGCTTCCGGCGCCCTTGATGGGGCGCTGGTCGTTGTAGTGGATCACCGCCAGCCAGCGGTAGTGGTCCGTGCCCAGGCGCAGGCGCTCCGCGGAGCGCCAGGTGGGGGCCGGGCCGGCGCGCACGATGCGCCCGTAGTCGGCGTGGTCGGGGTCGTCCACGCAGCGGTCGCACTCGGTGGAGGCGCGGTAGGGCAGCTTGACCCCCGGGGGCGCCTGGGGCGCGTAGCCCCACATGCCGCCGAAGGTGAGGACCCCCGCGGGGGAACGCCCGTCGCCCTCGCGCTTGGCGGGGCCCGGGGCGGGGGGCACCGGCGCGCCGTCGTCGCTGCGCCAGGCCAGGCCCGATTTCCCGAGCCACACGGGAAGGGGCGCGCCGACCTTCACCAGGGCCCCCCCGGCGCGCTCGAAGCGCTGCAGGAAGCCCCTGCTGGCGTTCCAGCCCGGGGCGGTGACCAGGAGCACCTGGCCCGAGGCGGCGAATTCGGCGGAGCGGTCCCGCAGGGCCCCGGGGGGGACCGCCGGGGCCTGCGCGCCCAGGGCCAGGGCGGCCAGGAACGCCAGGAGGATCGGGGCGCGCCTCCCCTTGCCTGGGGCCGGGTGGGTTCCACGGGTGCTGGGGTTGGACATAAGGTGAGCATAATGGAATTGTCCAAGGAGAGGAAATGCTCAAATCGTTCCGTGCGTGGACACTTTTCCTCGCGGCCCTGGGCTGCCTCCAGGCCCAGGGGGGGCCCTCCTGGACCTGGACCCGCATGGAGGGGGAGGTGACCCGCCTCGCCGACGCCGTGGAGGGCCGGGTGGGGGTGTTCATCCAGAGCCTGGACACGGGGGAGAGCTTCGCCCTGAGGGCGGACGAGGTCTTCCCCGCCGCCAGCACCATCAAGCTGGCCCTCCTCCTGGAACTGTACCGCCAGTGCGAAAGGCCCGGCCCCCGCCTCACGGACCCCTACCTCCTGGACCCCCGGGACCTGGCCGAGGACAGCGCCATCCTGGGGAACCTGGCCCCCGGGACCCGCCTGACCCTGCGGGACCTGGCCCTGTTCACGGTGGTGGTGAGCGACAACAGCGCCACCAACATCCTCATGGACCGGGTGGGCATGGACCGGGTCAACGCGGGCCTGGACGCCCTGGGCCTCCGCCGCACCCGGCTGCGCCGGAAGATGATGGACGCCCAGGCCGCCCGCGAGGGCCGGGAGAACCTGGCCACCCCCCGGGAGCTGGCCGGGCTCCTCCTGGAGATCCACCGGGGCCGGACCCTCGCCCCGGAATCCCGGTGCGATCTCATGAAGCTCCTGGCCATCCCCAAGGACAGCTACCTCGCCCGCCTCCTGCCCGATGGCCTGGCCGTCGCCGACAAGACCGGCTCCCTCCCGGGCGTGCGCAACGACGTGGGCATCGTCTTCGTGAAGAACCGCCCCTTCGTCGTCGCCGTGATGGCCTCCCACCTCCGGGACGACCGGGAAGGGGAGGCCGTCATCGGCCGCATCGCCCGGAGCGCCGCGGCGTGGATGGAACTGGCGGGGGCCGCCTCGGCGGAGGGCAGGGTGAACGGTACGCTCCAGGTCCGGTAGCCTTGTGACATGATGTAGCAACTTCCCCCTTCGGTCCGAGGTCCTCCATGCGCCCTGCCTTCCTCCGCGGCCTCATCGCCCCCCTCCTGGCGGCCCTTTGCGCCTGGGCCGCGGACCCTCCCGCCCACGTGGTGGTCCGGCCCGTGGCGAACCTCTTCTCGGGGCCCGGGGCGGACGCGGACGTGGTTTCCCAGGCCCTCCTGGGGGCCCGGGTGGCGGAGCTGGAACGCAGGGACGGCTGGGTGCGGATCCAGGGCGACGACGGCTACGCGGGCTGGGCCGAAGCCTCGGCCCTGCGGGCCCTGAAGGCCGGCGAAGGGTACCCCGCCGGCGCCAAGGTCGAAGTGGACGTGCTGGGCGCCAACGTCTACCGGGAACCGGATGTGACCCGCCACGCCCCGGTGCTCACCGCGCCCTTCGGCGCGGTCCTGGAGCGGGCCCCGGGCCCCCAGGACAGCGCGCGCTGGCTGGGGGTGAGGCTTCCGGATGGCCGCGCCGCATGGATCCAGAGCGGCGACGTGCGCACGGACTTCAGGCCCATCGGCATCGAGGCCTCCCTGGACCTGGCCCGGCGCTTCCTGGGCGTGAACTACACCTGGGGGGGCTGCTCCTCCTTCGGGTTCGACTGCTCGGGCTTCACCCAGGCCATCCTCCGCCGGCGGGGCGCCATCCTCCCCCGGGACGCCAACGTCCAGGCGGAATGGCCGGGCCTGGCGCCCGTGAAGGACCGCGCCGACCTGGAACCCGGCGATCTGCTCTTCTTCGGCAAGGACAAGGACCACATCACCCACACCGGGATGTACCTCGGCAAGGGCGCCTTCATCCACGACACACCCAGGATTCGCCCCATGGTGCAGATCTCGGACCTCGGCAGCCCCGAATGGTCCGCCATCCTCGTGGCGATGCGGAGGCTCAAGTGAAACGACGCGAACTCTTCCAGGCACTGGCCGCGGCGACCGCGGGTTCGGCGCTCCTCGGGCGGGACCTGCTGGACGCGCCCCCGGCCCCGGCCGCGGCCCCCCGGGCCCCGGGCTTCACCACCCGGATCCGGCGCCTGGAGCTCCGGCACACCTGGACCACCACCATGTCCTCCAGCGCCTACCGGGACACCCTGCACGCCGAGTTCACCCGGGACGGGATCACGGGCTACGGGGAGGGCGCCGGCATCGTGCGCTACCAGCAGAGCGCCCTGGGCGGGCAGCAGGCCCTGGAGGCCGTGGCCTCCCTCATCACCGGCGGCGACCCCTGGACCTTCGACAAGCTCCTGGCGGAGCTGGACCGGCGCCTGCCCGGGCAGCGCGCGGCCCTGGCCGCCGTGGACCTGGCCCTCTTCGACTGGATGGGCAAGAAGCTGGGGGTGCCCGTGTACCGCCACTTCGGCCTGGACCCCGCCGACGCCGCCGTCACCAACATGTCCATCGGCATCGACACCCCGGAGATCACCCGCCAGAAGGTGCGCGAGGCCGAGGACTTCCCCGTCCTCAAGATCAAGGTGGGCCTGGCCACGGACGAGGCCACCCTCGAGGCGGTGCGCAGCGTCACGAAAAAGCCCCTGCGGGTGGACGCCAACGAGGGCTGGACCAGCAAGGAGGAGGCGGCCCGCAAGATCAACTGGCTGGAATCCCAGGGGGTGCAGCTCATCGAGCAGCCCCTGCCCGCGCACATGGTGGAGGAGCACCGGTGGATCCGGAACCACGTGCACATCCCCATCTTCGCGGACGAGGCCTGCCACTCCGCCCAGGACATCCCCAGGCTGCGGGAATCCTTCGACGGCATCGTGGTGAAGCTGGACAAGGCGGGGGGGCTCCTGGAGGCCTACCGCCAGCTCACCGTGGCCAAGGCCCTGGGCATGAAGACCATGATCGGGTGCATGGTGTCCAGCTCCTGCTCCATCACCGCCGCGGCCCACCTCTCCCCCCTGGCGGACTACGCGGACCTGGACGGGTTCCTGCTCATCGCCAACGACCCCTACGTGGGCGTGACGGCGAAGAAGGGCAAGCTCATCCTGCCCGGCGCTCCGGGCCTCGGCGTGCGGCTGGTGCGATGAGGCTCCTGGCCCTGTTCCTGGCCTTCGGCCTGGGCCTGGGGGCCCAGGAGCGCTTCCTGGACGCGCCCCGGCCCGCCCACGACGGCCCCCGGCTGGTGGTGTTCAACCCCACGGTGTGGAACCTCCGGTGCCTGGCCGCGCTGCGGGAGCGGGGCATCCTGGAGGTTCCCGGCCTCACGGTCATCGGGGTCTACGGCGTGCGCCAGAAGGAGGACTTCGAGGCCTCCAGGCGCTTCGCCGCGGAGCCCGGCCACGGGTGGATCCGCTTCCACGCCGTCACCGCGCCCCTGGCCGAGGCCGAGCTCTATGCCCGCAACGCCTGCACCCCGGACTTCGAGGCCGTGGCGTCCCGCTCCGACGGGGTCGTGTTCTTCGGCGGGCCGGATATCCCCGCGGCCCTCCTCCACCAGAAGACGAATTTCCTCTCCGAAGTGGACGACCCCCACCGGAACCGCCTGGAGCTCTCGGCCATCTTCCACCTGCTGGGGGGAACCCAGGACCCCCGCGCCACGCCCCTGCTGGCGTCCCGCCCGGCCTTCCCGGTCCTGGGCATCTGCCTGGGCTTCCAGAGCCTGAACGTGGGCACCGGCGGGACCCTCGCGCAGGACATCTGGACCGGCGTCTACGGCGCCGCCAGCGTGGAGGACGCCATCGCGCTGGGGCCCGAGCAGTGGCACAGCAACCCCTACAGGCGCCTCTTCCCCCAGGAAAAGCTCATGTCCTTCACCTTCCACACGCTCCAACTGGGGGAGGGCCGCTTCCTCAAGGGGGCCGGCTTCGGCCCGGGGGACCATCCCCGCGTCCTCAGCGCCCACCATCAGGCGGTGACCCAGGTGGCGGAAGGATGGCGCGTGCTGGCCACCTCCCGGGACGGGAGGCTCGTGGAGGCCATGGAGCACCGGCGCTTTCCCAACGTGCTGGGGGTCCAGTTCCACCCGGAGCACCTCCATCTCTGGGAGACGGGGCCGGGCTACCGCCAGCGCCCGGAGGATGTCCCCGGGAGCTGCGGCGCGAACCTGGCGGGGACGCCCCGGAGCCTGGAATTCCACAAGGCGGTGTGGGCCTGGCTGGGCAAGGCCCTCAGGGAGCGGTGAGCACGTCCAGGATGGCGGCGGTTTCGGCGTCGGGCCTGCCGTCGTAGACGGCGGGGCGGTACTTCATCTGGAAGTTGCCCAGGATCCGGGTGGTGACGGCGTCGAAGCGGCCCGTGGCCGGGATCTCGAAGCCGTGGCGGGCGAGGCGCTCCTGGAACCACGCGGCGTCGGGCGGGGCGGCCTCGAAGGCCGGTTTGCGCGCGGCCACCTTGGCGGGGTCGGGCCAGGTGATCAGGCCCTCGTCGGCCAGGCGCTTCCAGGGGAAGGTGGGGCCCGGGTCCACCTTGCGCATGGGCGCGATGTCGCTGTGGCCCAGGACGCGGTCGGGGCGGATCCCGTGGCGCGCGACGATCTGCTTCACCAGGGCGACGACGGCGTCGATCTGCTCCGGGGGGTAGGCGTGGTAGACGACCTTGCCGTCGGGGCCCGCCACGTCGCCCAGGTTCTGGATCTCGATGCCGATGGAGGCGGCGTTGAGCTGGGTCTGGCCCTTCCAGGAGCTGGCCCCGGCGTGCCAGGCCCGCCGGTCCTCGTCCACCAGGCGGTAGACCTCCACGGGGCTGTCCCGCACCAGGTAGTGGGCGCTCACGTTGTCCTCGGTGAGGATCTTCATGGAGCGGTCCCAGGGTTCGCCGGTGAAGTGGAGGATGAGGAACTGGACCCGGCTGTCCTGGCTTTTCGCGTGGCGGGAGGCGTCGATGGCGGGGCGGGCGCAGCCCGCCGCGAGGAGCAGGAGGAGGCAGGGAAGGGCGAATCTCATGGGAGGGGCTCCTCGGGGGGGACGCCGGCGGCGGCCAGGGCCAGGCGGGCCGCGGCGTGTTCGCCCCGGCTGGTGCGGACGGCGAAGGGCGTGCCGGGGGGCAGGGCTTCGCGCATGGTTTCGGGGATGAGGGGGTGGAGGGTGGCGGCGCGGCCGCTGAGGGCCACGGGGCGGGGGCCGTACCGGCCCAGGAGGGCCCCGGCGAGGCGGGCCAGTTCGGTTCCGGCGGCCCGGAGGATGTGCCGGGCCGCGGGGTCCCGGTCCGCGGCCCGGGCCACGGCCAGGGCCAGGCGCCCCACGTCGCCGCGGGTTCCGCTGTAGACGGTCCTGCGGGTGTGGGCCCAGTCGTCCCCGCCCACCAGATCGAAGAGTTCCTGGGCCAGGGGGGATTCCCGCCAGGCTCCGGGCCGCTCGTCCTCCCTGCGCCACACGTGGCGGAGGCCCTCCCGGGCGATCCAGAACCCGCCGCCCCCGTCGTCGATGAGGACGCCGCGGCCCCCGGCGCGGTGCATCTCCCCGGCCGCGTCGATGAAGACGCCCACGGAACCGGTGCCCGCGTACACGACGTAGCCCTGTCCCGGGGGGAAGAGGTCCAGGTACGTGGTCTCGATGTCGCTGCTCAGGGACACGGCGTCCTCGGGCAGGCCCAGGGGCGCGGCCACGAGCCGGGCCAGGACGTCCCCGGCGGCCCCGAACCCCGTGAGCCCCGCGTGGACCCGCACGGGGCGCCCCGCGGCCAGCACGGCCCGGGCCAGCTCCCCCAGGACGGTTTCCACCCGGGCCTGGCCGGGTCCGTAGAGGTCCATGGCGCTGAAGCCCGCCACGGAGCCTTCCGCCACGATATCCCCCGGGGGCGTGGCCAGGGCCCAGCGGGTGGCGGTGCCCCCCGCGTCGATGCCCAGGGCCAGGAATCGGGGCGGCTCGTGATCATGGGGTTCCATGGGGTGCCTCCGGAAGTACGGCCACCAGCGGGCTTTCGCCCCCGGTGCGCCCGATGGACGAGGCCCACACGGGCCCCAGCGGCGCCCCTTCCCACCGGCCGGGGAGGGTCCCCTCGCCGCCGGGAAGGGTGAAGAAGCGCCAGGCGCTCCCGTACCGGGCCCAGAGGGCCAGGAGCCAGGGGCAGTCCGCGGCCTGGACGCGCAGGCCGTCCGCGGTGCGCTTCACGCTCACCACGGGCGCCTGGGGCGCCGGTGCCCCCAGCCACGGCGAGGCGGGCACCAGGGCGGGGCCGTCGTAGGCCAGGGCCGCGCCGGCCTCGCCCCGCAGGGCCTTCAGGCTGAAGTGGACGTGGCCCCCGCTGCGGCGGTCCCGGGCCTCCCGGATCTGGCCGATGATCTCCTCCGCGGGCCAGGGATCCGGCCCCAGGATCCGGCTGGTGAAGAGGCCCGGCCACACGTGGCGGCCCAGGACGTTCCGGCCCTGCCAGTAGTCCAGGAGGGGCCCGAAGGGCTGCCCCGGCGAATCGCGCTTCCAGTAGAGCTGGGGCGCGAGGTAGTCCACCCAGCCCCGGGCCAGCCAGGTCTCCACGTCGGCGTAGAGCTCCTCGTACTGGCTGAAGCCCGGCCCGGGCCGGCCGACGCCGAAGGGGCTCACGCCGACCCGGACGGTGGGCCTGACCCGGTGGACCTCCGCGTAGATGCGCTCCACCAGGGCATCCACGTTATGGCGGCGCCAGTCGGGGCGCGAGAGGGTCCCCCCCGCGGCCAGGTAGGCCCGCCAGGGGGCCTCGTCGGGGAAGTCCACGGGCTGGCCCGCGGCGTCCTTGACGGGGTAGGGGTAGAAGTAGTCGTCGATGTGCACGCCGTCCACGTCGTAGCGGCGCACCACGTCCAGGATGACGGCCAGGGCCCGCTCCAGGGCCTCCGGCTCCCCGGGGTCCAGCCAGAGCTGGTCGCCGTAGGCGCGCACCAGCCCGGGCCGGGCCCGGGCCACGTGCCCGGGGGCCAGGGGCGAATGGGCCGAGGAGGGCCGCGCCCGGTAGGGGTTGAACCAGGCGTGGAGCTCGAGGCCGGCGGCGTGGGCCTCCCGGATCCAGAAGGCCAGCGGGTCGTAGCAGGGCGAGGGCGGGCGGCCCTGCTCCCCGGTGAGGTACTCGGACCAGGGCTCCAGGGCGGAGGGGTACAGCGCGTCCGCGCCGGGGCGCACCTGGAGGATGAGGGCGTTCAGGCCCCGGGCCCGGGCCAGGGCCACCAGGTCCCGGGCCTCCTGGCGCTGGGCTTCGGCGCCGAGGCCCGGGCGGCTGGGCCAGTCGATGTTGGCCACGGAGGCCACCCAGGCGCCGCGGAATTCCCGGGGGGCCGGCGGGGGCGTGCGGCGCAGGGGGACGCAGCCCAGGAAGGCCGCGGCCGCGGCGAGGGCCGCCAGGCGCTTCAGACCTTCACGAACCACTTCTTCCTCCACATGGCGCAGGCCACGGCGAACATCACGAGGTTGAACAGGACCGCGAAGAGCAGCGAGGCGTTCTCCGCGGAAAGGGGCAGGGTCGCGAGGGCCAGGTAGGCCCGCTCCTTGAGGGGGACGCCGCCGGCGCGGAGGGTCTGGATGGCCCGGGCGGCCACGCCGGAAAGCACGAAGAGGAAGAGCGCGTTCATGCCGTAGATGGTCAGGGGCAGGCAGAGCCGGCGGGCCAGGTCCCGCCGGGGGGATTCGTCCAGGGCCGCGTGGCAGGCGCCGAGGGCCAGGAAGGCCCAGCCCCCGGTGAAGGCCACGAAGGAGGGGGTCCAGAGGCTCTTGTTGATGGGCAGGGCCCGCCCCAGGACCCAGCCCAGGGCCAGGAGGGCCGCGCCCGAAAGGACCAGCCCCCGCCACTTGGGGCGGGGTCCCGCGGGGGCGGCCAGGTGCCGGCCCGCCAGGGATCCCAGGAGCAGGGTGGCGGTGGCCGGGAGGGTGCCCAGCAGGCCCTCGGGATCCCAGGTGCGGGCGTGGGCCCACAGGTGGCCGGGAAGGGCGAGCCGGTCCAGCCAGGCCCCGAAATCCATGCCGGGCAGGAGGCGGCCCGCGGCCACCACCCCGTCGGCCCCGGCCACGGGCACCGCCAGCTCCAGCACCAGCCAGAGGCCGCAGAGGCCCAGGATGGCGGCCGCCGCGGCCCGCTCCCGGCCCCAGAGGACGATGGGCCCGCCCAGGGCCAGGGTGAGGGCGATGCGCTGGAGGACGCCCAGGACCCGCACGGTGGAGGGCTGGAAGGCGGGGATGAGGTTCAGGCCCAGGCCGATGAGGAAGATGAGCGCGGCGCGCCGCAGGAGGATGCGGTAGAGCGCGGCGGGCCCTCCGGCCCGGGTGCCCAGGGTGATGGTCATGGCCAGGCCCGCGGCGAACAGGAAGAAGGGGAAGATCAGGTCCGTGAAGGTGCACCCGTTCCAGGCCGCGTGGTCCAGGGGCCCGTACACGTGCTTCCAGCTGCCGGGATTGTTCACCAGCACCATGGCGGCGATGGCGAAGCCGCGGAAGACGTCCAGGGACGCCAGGCGCTCCCTCATGGCGCTTCCCTGCGCCCGAAGGCCCCGTCGATGCGCAGGAAGGCCGTCAGGATCATGGAGGGCACCGTGGATAGGCACACCCACAGGAAGAAGCGCAGGTAGCCCAGGTGCTCCTGGATCCACCCGCTGGCCATGCCCGGGAACATCATGCCCATGGCCATGAAGCCCGTGGCGATGGCGTAGTGGGCGGTGCGGTGCCTGCCGGCGGAGATCATCACCATGAACATGATGTAGGCGGTGAACCCGAAGCCGTAGCCGAACTGCTCGATGGCCACGGCGGCCGCGACGGTGCCCAGGCCCGAGGGCCGCAGGGCCGCGAGGTACACGAAGGCCAGGTTGGGCAGGTGCACGCACAGGGTCATGGGCCAGATCCAGCGCCTGAGGCCGTGGCGGGAGATCATCCACCCCCCGGCGATGCCCCCGGCGGTGAGGGCGATCATGCCCACGGTGCCGTAGGCCAGGCCCACCTGGGCGGTGGTGAGGCCCAGGCCCCCGCGGGCCGCCGGATCCAGCAGGAAGGGGGTCACCATCTTGATGGCCTGGGCCTCGCCCAGGCGGAAGGTGAGGAGGAAGCCCAGCACCAGGGCGATGTCCCTTCGGGCGAAGAAGGACGTGAAGGTCTCCAGGGACTCCGCCAGAAGTCCGGCCTTGGCGCGGGAAGGCCCGTCGGCCCCGGGGCGGGGCAGGGCCCAGCGGTGCCAGGCGAAGAAGCCCAGGAAGGCCGCCCCCAGCATCGCGAAGACCGCCGCCCACGCGTGGCGGGGATCCCCGGTGCGCTCGGTGAGCTTGCCGGCGGCGAGCACCAGGCCGCCCTGGGCCGTGATCATGGCCGCGCGGTAGAAGGCGCTGCGCAGCCCCACGTAGGCCGCCTGGCGCTTCTCCGTGAGGCCCAGCAGGTAGAAGCCGTCGGCGGCGATGTCGTGGGTGGCCGAGGCGAAGGCCACGATCCAGAACATGGCCAGGGTGAGCCGGAAGAAACCCGGGGCCGGCACCAGGAAGGCCAGGAGGGCGAAGGCCGCGGCCAGGGCCCCCTGGAGCCACACCACCCAGCCGCGCTTGGTGCCCAGCAGGTCCACCATGGGCGACCACAGGGGCTTGACCACCCAGGGCAGGTAGAGCCAGGAGGTGTACAGCGCGATGTCGGTGTTGCGCACGCCCAGGTTCTTGTAGAACACCACGGACAGGAACATCACGGCGACGTAGGGGAGGCCCTGGGCGAAGTACAGCGTGGGCACCCAGGCCCAGGGGGACCGCTCCTTCACGCGCGTTCCTTCAGGGCGGCGCGCACGCTCCCCTTCACCGCGGCGAGGCGCTCCCGGGCCTGGTCGGGGCCCAGGCCGAGGCCCAGGGCGACGATGGCGGTCTTGACCTGGCCGCCGCAGGCCTCGAAGGCCTCCCGGGCCCGGTCCTCCCCGGCGCCCGTGGCCGCGCCCACGAGGCGGATGGCGCGGCGCACCAGCTTGGCGTTGGTGGCCCTGACGTCCACCATGAGGTTCCCGTAGACCTTGTTGAGGCGCACCATCACGGCCGAGGAGAAGGTGTTGAGGGCGATCTTCTGGGCGGTGCCGGCCTTGAGGCGCGTGCTGCCGGAGATGACCTCGGGCCCGGTGTCCAGGGTGATGCCCACCTCCGCCCCCGCGGCCAGGGGGGAGTCCGGGTTGTTGGCGATGCCGATGGTGAGGGCTCCCGCGCTCCGGGCGGCCTCCAGGGCCCCCAGGGCGAAGGGCGTGGCCCCCGAGGCGGCCAGCACCACCACCACGTCGGAGGGGCCGGGCCCCAGGGCGGCGAGGTCCTGGGCACCCCGGTCCCGGTCGTCCTCGGCGCCCTCCACGGCCAGGTGCACCGCGGTGGGACCGCCCGCCAGGAGCGCCAGGGCCCGCTCCGGGGGCCAGGAGAAGGTGGGGTGCAGTTCCACGCTGTCCAGGAGCCCCAGGCGGCCCGAGGTGCCCGCGCCCACGTAGATGATCCGCCCGCCCTGCTCCAGGCGCCCGGCGGCGGCGTCCACGGCCCGGGCGAGCTCCCCGGCCGCGGCCCGCACCGCCAGGGCGGCCGCGGCCTGATCGTCGATGAAGGCGCCCACAAGGTCCAGGGTGCCGTACTCGTCCAGGTGCGCGTGGCCAGGGGAGGTCTGTTCGGTGCGGGGCAGGGCCATTTCGGTGAGAACTCCCGGCTTAGTGAATGTTTATAAAAATGTTACAGTAATCCAACCCCGACACGTCCATTTCCTGGGAGATCCTTTGAGCCCTTCGTGCGCCGAAACGATCTGGATGGGCATCCACGCCCGCGATGCCGCGGAGGTCCCGGCGGTGCCGGTTCCCGGGGGCGTGGTGATGTTCGCCCGCAACCTCGACCCCGATCCCGCCACGGGCCCGGCCCGCTGCCACGCCCTCATCCGGGACCTGCAGGTGCGCTGGGGCCGCGAAGTGCCCCTGGCCATGGCCATCGACCAGGAAGGGGGCCCCGTATCCCGGCTCCTGTGCTGGGTGGGGGAGACGCCCTCCTTCCGCCACATCTGGCTCACCTCCGGCGCCGAGGGCGCCAGGGCCTGGGGCCGCCTCTGGGGCGAGGGCCTGGCGCTCCTGGGCTTCAATATCGACTTCGCGCCCCTGGCGGACCTGCACGACGGCATCCCCGGCACGGGACTGGGGGACCGGCGCGCTTCGGGCGACCCCGTCCAGGCCGCGGAGGCCGCCGGCGCCTTCCTGGAGGGGCTGGAGTCCCGGGGCGTGAAGGGCTGCCTCAAGCACTTCCCGGGCCTGGGCGGCACGAAGGTGGACAGCCACCGCGCCCTGCCCGAGCTCACGGATCCCGCGGCCATCCTGCGCGCCCTGGAGCCGTTCCGCGCCCTGGCCGATCCCGGCCGGCTCGTCATGGTGGGCCACGTGCGCACCCCCTGGAGCGGGGACCTGCCCGCGAGCCTCCACCGCGGCCACGTGGCGGGCAATCCCTGGGGGATCCCCGGGGCCTGGATCACGGACGATATGGAAATGGGCGGGGTGGGGGGCTTCCCCTGGCCCGAGCGGGTGCGCCTGGCCATCGAGGCTGGACACCTGGCCCTGCTGGTGTGCCAGTCCCAGGAGGCCCTGGACGCGTCGCTGGCGGCCCTGGAGACCCTGCCCGCCGCGGCCGTGGAGGCCGCGGTGCTCGCGGGCCGCGCCTACCGCCGCACCCTCGCGCCCATGGACCCGGCCCCCTTCGATCGGCCCGCCTGGGACGCCTGGGTGGCCCGGGTGCGCCAGGCCGCGCTCTGATGGGGTTCCGGGTCCTGGATTACGCCATCGTCATCGTCTACCTGCTGGGGGTGACCGCCGCGGGCATCCTCATCTCGGGCCGGCAGCGGTCCTCCCGGGAGTACTTCCTCGGGGGCAAGGAGATGTCCTGGTGGTCCGTGGGCTTCTCCATCGTCGCCAGCGAGACCAGCACCCTCACCTTCATCAGCATCCCCGGCCTGGCCTTCAAGGGGAACATGCACTTCCTGCAGCTGGTGGCGGGCTACTTCATCGGCAGGCTCATCGTGAGCGCGGTGTTCATCCCCGCCTACTACCGCGGCGACCTGGAGACCGCCTACGACTTCCTGGGCAAGCGTTTCGGCCTGCCCTTGCGCAAGTTCACCTCCAGCGTTTTCATCGTGACCCGGGTGCTGGCCTCCGGGGTGCGGCTCTTCGCCACGGCCATCCCGGTGCACCTGATCACCGGCCTGGACTACCCCTCCAGCATCCTGCTCATCGGGGGCTTCACGCTGCTGTACACGTACCTGGGCGGCCTCAAGGCCGTGGTGGCCATGGACGTGGTGCAGCTCTTCATCTACCTGGGCGGCGCCGTGGCGGCCATGGTCCTCATCCTCCACCGGCTTCCCCACGGATGGGCGGATGTGACCGCCTTCGCCACCTCCCACGGCCAGGACAAGTTCGCCTTCCTCAACACCGCCACCGGGGGCTCCCTGCGGGCCTTCCTGGCCGCGCCCTACACGCTCCTGGGCGGCGTCCTGGGCGGCACCTTCCTGACCATGGCCTCCCACGGCACGGACCAGCTCCTGGTGCAGCGCCTCCTGGGCTGCCGCACCCGGTGGGACTCCCAGAAGGCCCTGATGCTGGACGCCTCCTTCATCCTCCTTCAGTTCGGCTTCTTCCTGGTGCTGGGGCTCTGCCTCTACGCCTTCTACGGCGGCGTCACCTTCCAGCAGCTGGGCCTGGCCACCTCCGACGAGGTCTTCCCGAAGTTCATCGTGGAGAACCTGCCCACGGGCGTGGCGGGCCTGGTGGTGGCCGGCGTCCTGGCCTCGGCCATGGGAACGCTCTCCTCCTCCATCAGCTCCCTGGCCTCCGCCACGTACCTGGACCTCTTCCAGCTCACCCCGCTGGCCCGGGGCCTGGACGCCAAGGGCGAGGTGCGCTGGTCGCGGATCTTCACCCTGGTGTGGGGCGTCCTCCTCATCGGCGGCGCCATGCTCTTCACCGACACGAAGAACCCCGTCGTGGAACTGGGCCTCAAGATCGCCTCCGTCACGTACGGCGGACTCCTGGGCACCTTCTTCCTGGGCCTCTTCTTCCGCAGGACGACCCAGGCCGACGCCCTCGCCGGCTTCGTATCCGGCCTCCTGGCGATGGTGGCGGTGCTGGCCTTCACCCGCATCGACTACACCTGGCACACCCTCATCGGAAGCGCGGTGACGATCCTGGTGGGAAATGGGTGCAGGGTCGGGCGGGAATGGTTCCGGCCGGTTCCTGATCCACGTGGGGTTATCGACAAATCCAAGGCTATGAATAGTTAGGTCCCATGTCCAGTCCGCCGGGTCGTTCACACCCGGGCTTGAACCCCCAGCGCCCCAGCATTTCATCTTTTCGCCTGGATTCTCCGGCGCAACAGGTTCGTACGTTGCCAGGACACTTACCTTGCAGGCACCATGCCCCGAGGGGATCGGGTATAAGGCATCCTTGTCCACAGATTCCGAACAGACCCTGGGCCCGCGCCGACATGGAAAGGAGCGGCAACGCCGCTCCCTTCCTTCTTCAGCCTGATCTCCGGATCAGAACCAGAACCTGAGCCCGAACTGGGTGCGGCGGGGCGGCATGTAGGTTTGCGGGGAGGCGAAGAGGCCCCCGTTGGCGCTCTGGTTGTAGGCGGTGACGGTCTGGCGGTTGAACACGTTGAACAGATCCACGGTTCCCGAGAGGCCCATGGTCTTGGACTGCCAGAAGGTCTGGGTGTAGCTGAGATCCATCTGGTAGTGGGCGGGGTTGACGCGGGAGCCGGCGGGTTCGGCATAGCGGGCGGTGTCGCTGGTGCTGGTGGAACCGGTGGCCGTGATCAAGGCCTGGTAGACCTTGTAATCGGTCTTCTGCCAGTGCATGCCGGTCTGGTAGACGGCGTAGACGCCCAGCTTGCCGTTCCAGGGGAAGGCGTAGCTGCCGAAGAGCTTGATCTTGTGGCGCTGGTCCCCGGCGAGGTTGCCGTACTTGTTGTCCCAGATCTGGGTGCCGGCGCTGTCGGCGATGTTCGAGGAACCGATGAAGAGGTTCAGGTCGTTGGCGGAGCCGTTGGCGGTGTTGTCCTGGTCGAAGTTGCCGTAGTAGTGGCTCCAGGTGTAGGAGAAGCTGGCGTAGGCGTCGCCCCGGCGCCACTCGGTCTCGGCGCAGACTTCGTAGAACTTGGTGAACGCGCCGTCCAACTGGGCGATGACGGCGGAGGTGTTGCCGTTCATGGGCCCGCCGTTGGCGCCCAGATTGCTCAGCTTTGTGGCGAGGTCGGGGATGTACAGGGTGTGGGGGACGTCGCTGGGCGCGTTGTACACGACCCGGGAATTGTTGGGCGTGTCCTCCCAGAAATTGATGCTCTTTCGGTAGCGACCGTAGAGCCGGCCCGTGAAGCCCTGGCCGAAGTCGCGGGTGGTGCCGACCATGAATTCATCGGTGTGGCGGGGCTTGATGCCGTCCACGTAGAGCTTGCCCTGGGAGACGGCGTCCGCGCCCTGGCCGATCATGTGGCCCGTGGCGTCGAAGTAGACGTTGATGGTGCCCACCAGATTGCGGGCCCAGGAGGAGGCGCGGGGCAGCGAGGAGGTGGAGGGCACGTAGCGCGCGAAGTTGGCGTAGATCGTGTCGTCCTTGTGGTAGTTCCAGGTCACGCCCAGGCGGGGCTGGAGCGTGTCGGCCCACTTGATCTCGTGCTCCAGGTACTTCTGGCCGGGGGCCAGGGCGTAGCCGCCGGCGGTGGTGGAATCCGTGCGGATGCCCATGCCGTAGAGCTTGTCGTTGCTCACCAGCACGCCCACGTTGAAGGTGAAGGCGTTCCAGCGGATCCGGTCGTTCACTTCGAAGTTCTGGGATTCGAGTTCCGAGTGGATCTGCGGGGCGTGGCCGAGGCCCTGCTGGTAGGGCGAGGCCACGTACGCGTACACCAGGCCCACGCCGCTGAGGGCGGTGGTGGGGATCTTCTGGTTGTTGAAGTTGGCGGCGATGCTTCCCCAGCCGTTGGAGATGCGGTAGAGGTCCTCCATCTCCTTCCAGTACTGGAAACCGACGTGCACCTCGTGGCTCACCGTGGATCCGTAGGTGCCGTCCCAGGCCAGCTGGTAGTTCCGGCGGAAGAAGTTGTCGGTGTTGATGGAAGGATAGACGCCCACGCTGCCGCCGCCGACGAAGCCCGCCGGGGTGGCGTTGGTGCCGGTGCCGGCGTACCCGTAGCGATTGATGAGGGCGATGAGAGTCGCGTTGCTCCCGGCCTGGGCCACGGTGGGAATCGAGAGGTTGCCCTGGGTGGCCAGGTTGTTCACGTCCAGGACGGAGCTGCCGTCCAGGGCCGCCGTGGCGCTGGCGTAGGTGTTCGGATGGTCACCCTGGTAGATGGCGAAATTCGTGTACTTGAAATTCAGGAAGTTGTTGGGCGTGATGGACCAGGAGGCTTCGAGGGTCGTGATGGTGGTGGTGGACTCCGCACCGTTGGCCACGGAGGCCGGCGAACTGGATCCGACACTGACGTTGTAGTCCGTATGCTTTGCGCGGCGGTAGCTGCCGTGGAGGAGGAGGTTGGTGGTGGGGGAGTAGGTCAGCTTGCCGAAGTACTCGGTGTGGCTGGTGCTCAATTCGGGCACGGGCCCGTAGAGGTTGGACCCGTTCTTTCGGGTGTCCTTGGGGCTGTACATGGAGGCGAAGAAGAACAGCCTCTCCTTGACGATGGGGCCGCCCACATTGGCCACCGCATAGGTGGAATCGGTCTCGAAGGAGGTGGTGCTGCCGGCGGGGCGGCGTGCCACCAGATTCGCCGGGATGGCGGTGTAGGAGAGCTCGCCCGTGTAGACGTTGGTGCCCGACTTGCTGATGGAATTCATGGTGAAACCGGCGGACCGGTTGAAGTCGGTGGCCGAGGCCCCGCCCTTGGTGACGGCGATCTGGTCGATGTCGTAGGAGGCCGTGCCCCCGCCGATGCCGATCGTTCCATACATGGGCAGGTTGACGTTGACCCCGTCCATGAGGTGGACGTTGTCCTGGCCGCTGCCGCCGGCATTGGGATCGCGGGTGCCCTGGGAGGTGTACGCGACGCCCGGAATGAGTTTCATCATGTCCCGGTATCCCACGCCCACGGGCATGGCGGTGAGGACGTCGGAGGCGATGAGCGTCTTGAGTTCGGCCGATGAGGCGTCGACCATGGAGGCCTGGCCCACCACTTCCACAACGGTGGACTGCATCGCGGCTTCGTTGAGGGTCACGTGGAGGGTGGTGGTCTGCTGGAGGGCCACCACGACCTTCCGCTTTTCGGTGGCGCGGTTCGGGTGGGTGAAGACGAGGGTGTATTCGCCCGGGGGCAGGAACGGCAGGCGGTATTCGCCGGTCTCGTTGGTGACCACCAGGCGGCCCTGGGGCAGGACGTTGCCGCTGGCATCCACGTGGATGCCCGCCAGCGGCTTCCCGTCCTTCGCGGTGACCCTGCCGAAAATGGCGCCCGCCTGCTGGGCGGAGGCCGGTAGGGCGACGATTACCATCGCAAATGCACCAAGATGCCGAAGTTTCATGGGATTCTCCACGGCTTGGAGGGCAGGGGCCCCCGGGTGATACGGGATGGTTTTTAGGTGTTCTGACCTGGAGTATACCCATCTGGTCATTAATGGCTACTGCAATTAGCCCTTTCGTCACCTTTTTGTCACGGCTCCCCCAACGGCCGTCAGAACGCCTTTTAACAACCCCCATCAAGCCATCCACACCAACTCGGGCGAAACCTCCCTCGCAACCGGGGCCTCCATCGCACGGGTCCCGGACCTGCGCCCCGGTCCGGTGTCGCCGGCGGGGCCGGCGCCACCGAAGGGCTCGCCTCGGGGGTGGGGGGGCCGGGTTGCACGCTCTGGCCCCGATTGGGCTTGGGCTCGCGTTGAGTCCCGCGGGGCGGTTCCTGGGTTCGCGCCGACGCTGAATGCTTGGCCTGCCCACAAATCAACGTCGGCGCCATCGGCCACGCTCCCGGATCACTCGCAGCGCGCCCTCGACACCCTAGGCCCTCGCGGAGAGCCCCAGGCCCACCCTCGCCTCCCCACTCAACGAAGCCGGAACGCGCCAGCACCCCTCCCTCGTCCCAAGGGCGTGAGCTTGCCGTTGACGCAGCTTGCCTGCGTCAACGAACCGGGGCGTACGTCAGGAACCCGGGCGATCCCTTTTCCGAAGGCTAATTCACCTGCGCCGCCACGGGGCCTTCGACCTTTCCGTGGAGGACGGCGCCGGCCAGGCTCAGGATCCCGGCGGGGCCGGGGCGGTAGAGGAGCACGGCGCCCCGGAAGCCGGGGCGAGCCACGGCGGCGTCCCCCAGGGCGTGGACCGCGGCGGCCAGGTGCGCCTCGGTGGCGTCGGCGAGGCCCCGGGCGTGGAGGTCGGAGTGCAGGGAGGCCCAGTCCCCGTGGGCCAGGGGCCAGGGCACCGCCACCAGGCCGCTGGCGTCCAGTTCCGTGAGGCCCGTGGCGTAGGAGAGGTCGCCCAGGTCCTGCACGAGGGGCTCGCGCCTGGGCGCGTCGCCCCGGAAGGGGCCCTGGACCACGAAGGAGAAGTCCGCCGTGAAGGGCGCCAGGCCGCGGCCCTCCAGGACCCGGGCGTTGCGCACCACCAGGGTGGCCATGGCGTCCCGGGTGTTCAGGGGGATCTTGGCGTAGTCGGCGAGGTCGATATCGTCCAGGGACCCGTCGGCGAAGGCGGAAAGCGACCCCAGGAGCGCCACGAAATTGAGCCTTACGAGGCGCTCGGCCTCGTTGGGCCCGGACCAGCCGCCGGCCTCCACGAGGAGGGTGGCGGTGCCCCAGCGGGTCATGGAATCGCCGAAGGCCCGGGGCGTGTAGTCCATGTCGTAGCGCCCCACGCGGTTGGGCGCGAAGGGCGCGACGAGCTGCTGGACCTTCACGGCCAGGCGCCGGGTGAGGCGCGTGCCCGGGGTCTCGGAGCAGGCTTCGTCCCCGGGCACGGAGAGGAGCGAAAGGGCCACCTGGCGGCCTCCGGGGCCGGCCTTGACCAGGGGGTTCTGGTTGTGGAGGTTGTAACCGAGCATCGGGCGCACCCGGTCCCGCACGGCCTTGAGGAGGCGCCCTTCGGGCGAGGAGAGCCGCAGGGCGTCCCGGTTGATGTCGATCTCCTGGGCGTTGCGGCGCTGGCCCCGCTCGGCGCCGTCGGGGTTCAGCATGGGGATGATCCAGAGGGAGACGCGGGACAGGAACTGCTTCACCTCCGGGTCGTCGCGGTTCAGGCCCAGCCAGTTCATGAGGTCCAGGAGCGCGGCCGTGGCGGTGGGCTCGTCCCCGTGCATCTGCGACCACAGGAGCACGCCCCGGGGTCCGGTGCCCGCCCGGAGCACCTGGATGCGGCGCCCTTCGGAGGAGAGGCCCTCCTCCACCACCGTGAACAGGCCCGGGTGCCGGGACTGGAGCGCGGCCAGGGCGGCCTGGAGCCCGGCATGGCGGATGACCCAGGGATCCGCGGGGGACACGTGGGCCGTGGGCCACTGGTCCCAGAGGGCCTGGGCCGGCCAGGGCGCCGCGGCCGCCAGGGAACAGGCCAGGGTGAGGGGGACCAGGAGGGGCCGCATCACCGCACCGCGGGTTCGAGCATGGTGATGGTCCCCAGCGCCGCGTCGATCTCGGCGGGGATGCCCACGGGGACCATGAACTTGTTCTCGATGTGCCCGATCATCGCCCCGGCCCAGGCGGGGATCTTCAGGGGCAGGATGTGGTCGTCGAGCACCTGCTCCAGGGAGAGGGACCCGTGCCCGTCGCCGGGATCGCACTTGGTGCAGTTCCCGAAGACGAAGCCCGCGATGCGGTCCAGGATCCCCGCCAGCTTGAGCTGGGTGAGCATGCGGTCGATGCGGTAGATGTGCTCGTTGGTGTCCTCCAGGAAGAGGATCGCGCCGTTGAAGTCCGGGAGGTAGGGCGAGCCCGCCATGGCCGCGAGCACCGTGAGGTTGCCGCCCAGGAGGCGCCCCCGGGCGGTGCCGGGGCGGATGGTGCGGACCCGGTCGTTGATCTGCACGAGGCTGTCCCCGATCACGTGGGGGTTCTCCATGATGACGGCCTCGCCCTTGAAGAGCACCCGGCGGAGCCAGTCCACGGAATAGGCGTTCCACACGGAGGTCCCCACGGGGCCGTGGAAGGTGACGAGCCCCGTCCGGGCCTGGACGGCGTTGAGCAGGCTGGTGATGTCGCTGTAGCCCAGGAGGATCTTGGGATGGGCGGCGATGGCCCGGAAGTCCACGAGGGGCAGGATGCGGTTGCAGCCCCAGCCTCCGCGCACGCACAGCACCGCGTCCACGGAGTCGTCGGCGAACATGGCGTTGACGTCGGCGGCGCGGTCCGCGTCGGTGCCGGCCAGGTATCCGTACCGGTCCAGGGCGTGCCTGCCCACCTTGGATTCCAGCCCCAGCGCCGCCAGGGCCTCGCGGATGATCTTGATCTCGTCGGACTGCCACGTGGCGCCGGCGGGGCTGATGAGGCCCACCGTCTGGCCCTGGGAAAGGCGGCGGGCCTTCAGGGTCCCCCGGGAGCCCGCGGGGGCCTGGGAGGCCATGAGCCCGGGCGCCAGGGGCACCGCGGCGGCCGCGAGGAGCGCCGACCGCAGGAAGGAACGTCGATTCTGGGCCACGGGATCCCCCAACGAGTCACAGCGCCTGGGCGTTAGATTCATGTCTTGCCTTGGTGGAAATAGTATTCCATCGCCCGGGGCGCCGGGCCATGCCAGGGAAAGAACCTAACGCCGGGGCGCTGCGGGCATCGGGGAGTTCGCCGTGAAAAAAATCTTTTAAGCGATGGCGTCCACGATCGCGTTGAGGGTGGGGCTGGGGCGCATGGCCCGGGACGTCTTCTCGAAATCGGGGTGGTAGTAGCCGCCCATGTCCACGGGGCGGCCCTGGGCCGCGATGAGTTCCGCGTTGATCTTCGCCTCGTTGGCGCCCAGCTGCGCGGCGACCTTGGCGAAGCGGGCCTGGAGGTCGGCATCCCGGGTCTGGGCGGCCAGGGCCTCGGCCCAGTAGAGGGCGAGGTAGAAGTGGCTGCCGCGGTTGTCGATCTGGCCCACCTTGCGGGCGGGGTTGCGGTTGTTGTCCAGGAACTTGGCGTTGGCCTGGTCCAGGGTCTCGGCCAGGAGGAGGGCCTTGGGGTTGTTGAAGGTGGTGCCCAGGTGCTCCAGGGAGACCCCGATGGCCAGGAACTCGCCCAGGGAATCCCAGCGCAGGTAGCCCTCCTGCTGGAACTGCTGGACGTGCTTGGGGGCCGATCCGCCGGCGCCCGTCTCGAAGAGGCCGCCGCCCGCCAGCAGGGGCACGATGGAGAGCATCTTCGAGCTGGTGCCCAGCTCCAGGATGGGGAACAGGTCCGTGAGGTAGTCGCGGAGCGCGTTGCCGGTGACGGAGATGGTGTCCTTGCCGGCGCGGGTGCGGGGCAGGGTGAAGCGCATGGCCTCCACGGGGCTCAGGATGTGGATCTCCAGGCCGGTGGTGTCGTGGTCGGGGAGGTAGCGCTCCACCTTGGCGATGATCTGGGCGTCGTGGGCCCGGTTCCGGTCCAGCCAGAAGACCGCGGGGGCCCCGGTGGCCCGGGCGCGGCTCACGGCCAGGCGCACCCAGTCGCGGATGGGCAGGTCCTTGGTCTGGCAGCCGCGCCAGATGTCGCCCTTCTCCACGGCGTGCTGGAGCAGCACGGCCCCGGAGGCGTCCACCAGGCGGATGACGCCGTCCCCGGGGGCCTTGAAGGTCTTGTCGTGGGAGCCGTACTCCTCGGCCTTCTGGGCCATGAGGCCGACGTTGGAGACGCTGCCCATGGTGGCCGGGTCGAACTGGCCGTGGCGGCGGCAGTCGTCCATGGCCTCCTGGTAGAAGGTGGAGTAGCAGCGGTCCGGGATGACGCACTTCACGTCGTGGAGCTTGCCGTCGGGGCCCCACATGCGGCCGGAATCCCGGATCACCACCGGCATGGAGGCGTCGATGATGATGTCGTTGCTGGCGTGGAGGTTGGTGATGCCCTTTTCGGAATCCACCATGGCCAGGGCCGGGCGGGAGGCGTAGGCGGCCTGGATATCGGCCTCCACGGCGGCGCGCCGGTCCGCGGGGAGCTTGGCGAGCTTGGCGTAGAGGTCGCCCAGGCCCAGGTCGGGGTTGATGCCCAGCTCGGCGAAGAGGGCCGCGTTCTTCTCGAAGACGTCCTTGAAGAAGACGGAAACGAAGTGCCCGAAGATGACCGGGTCGGAGATCTTCATCATGGTGGCCTTGAGGTGCACGGAGAAGAGCACCCCTTCCTTCTTCGCGGCCTCGATCTGCCCGGCGATGAAGGCGCGCAGGGCCTTGACGCTCAGGAAGGAGCCGTCCACGACCTCGCCCTCCTGCAGGAAGAGCTTGTCCTTGAGGACCTTCACGGCGCCGTCGGCGCCCACGAACTCGATGCGCGCGTTGCCGGCGGCCGCGACCGTGACGGATTTCTCGCTGCCGTAGAAGTCGCCCGAATCCATGTGGGCCACGTGGGTCCCGGAGTCCGGGGTCCAGGCGCCCATGCGGTGGGGGTGCTTCTGGGCGTGGCGCTTGACGGAGAGGGCCACGCGGCGGTCCGAGTTGCCCTCCCGGAGCACCGGATTGACGGCGCTGCCCAGGATCTTCGCATAGCGGGCCTGGATGGCCTTCTCGGCCTCGTCGGCGGGGGCCTCGGGGTAGTCGGGCACCGGGTAGCCCTGGCCCTGGAGCTCCTTGATGGCGGCCTTGAGCTGGGGGATGGAGGCGCTGATGTTGGGCAGCTTGATGATGTTGGCGTGGGGCAGCTGGGTGAGCTCGCCCAGGTAGGTGAGCTCGTCCCGCACCCGCTGGGACTCGTCGAGGCGCTCCGGGAAGGCCGCCAGGATCCGGCCGGCCACGGAGATGTCGCGGGTTTCCACGACCACGCCCGCCGCCCGGGTGAAGGCGTTGACGATGGGAAGCAGCGAGTATGTGGCCAGGGCGGGAGCCTCGTCGATGCCCGTCCAGATGATCTTTCCCGTTTCCGCGCTCATATCACCTCGTCTCGAAACCCAGTGGCGTTGGGTGTTGGATTCCCCATGATAGACCAGATTGGCCCCGCCCACGCCCCGTCAGCCCCCTTCGCGCACCACCACGTAGGAGACGGTGGTGGCCACCAGGGCGGGCACCACCAGGGCCGCCTGGCCCGTGGTCTCGGCCAGGAAGACCACGGGCACCAGGAGGCTTTCGTTGGTGGCCCCGGCCATGGCGGCGCCGCCCACCAGGGTCAGGTAGCCGTGGGTGCCCAGGTGGGCGAAGCCGTCGAAGGCGGTGCCCAGGGCGCAGCCCATGGTCAGGGAGGGCAGCCACAGGCCGCCGATGCCGCCCCCCGCGAAGGTGAGGGCCGTGGCGGCCAGCTTGAGGCCCAGGAAGGCCATGGCGTGGCCCGGCAGGGTGCCGCCCTGGAGGAGGACCTTCACCAGGTCCAGGCCCCCGCCTTCGGTGATGGGCAGGTCGCTGAAGAGGAAGTGCCCCGGCACGGCCAGGAGGCTGAGCCCCACCCCCGCGGCCAGCCCTCGCCACACCAGGGGCGACTTCCGCAGCAGCCCGTCCAGGGCCCTCTTCGCCCGCAGGTAGGCCGTCGAGGCCAGGCCGCACAGGAGGCCCAGCCCCAGGGCCCAGAACAGCTCCCGGGCCCGGAGGGTGGGGATGCCCCGGGGCAGGGGCAGGAGGGGCTCGTAGCCCATGAGGCCGGAGAAGACCACGTAGCCGGAGGCCGCCGACACCAGGCACGGGATGAGGGATTCCGCCGCCAGGTGGCCGTGGTTCTCCGCGGCCATGAGGGCCCCGGAAAGGGGCGCCCGGAACACCGCCGCCAGGGCCGAGGCCGCCCCGGCCCGGGCCATGACCAGGGGGGGCCGGGCCAGGCGCCTCACGATGCCCAGGTAGTTGGCCGAGGTGCGAAGCACCCGGTGGTACTGGAGGCCCATGGCCGCCCCGAACCACTTCCCGGGCCCTTCCGTGCCCGCGCTGCCGCCGAACCCGATGGTGAGGGCGCACCCCACCACCTTGCCCAGGGACCGCAGGAAGGGGAAGGCCCCGTAGGGATCCGTGCGGGCCAGGTCCAGGTCCGCGCCCAGGGACACCTCCCCCAGCCCCGTGAACCGCAGCCAGATCGTGGTGAGGAAGAGCCCAACGGCGGGAAGGAGCAGCGTGAGCCGGGTGCGCCATCCGACGCTCTGCACCCACGGCTCGAAATGGGCCAGGCAGTACAGCGCCAGGGCCACCAGCAGCCCCACCGCCGCGCCCAGGGGAAGCATCACCCCCACGATGTGGCGGGTGTGGGCCAGGAACCTCAGCCGGGTGGTGCGGGTGGGAAGGAGGGTGCGCGCGCTTGAAAGGATCATGAAGACGGGTCCCGGGCCCGTCAGTCCATGATATCCAGGGTCGAGGGCGGGGGTTCCCCCGGCACCGGCTCCTTTTCCCCATGGGGCCCGTAGCCCGTGAGGGGCGAGCTGCCCGCGCCGTGCTTGTCCTTGTCCCGGGTGGGTTCGGCGTGGGTGGAGGAGGTCACCGCCGGCACGTCCAGCCTGTGGAAGGGGAAATGGAAGGCCCACAGCGCATCCAGTTCCGAAGGATTGACCCCCGCCGGGGTCCGCACGAAGCCCCCGCCCAGGAGCGTCGCCGTGGCCCCCGGCGGAAGCCCGCTGAGCAGGGTCGAGACGTCCGCCCCCGAGCGCATGGCCGAAAGCACCGTCTGCTGGGCGACGGCCGCCTGTTCCACCTGGGCCGCGATGTCCTCGGCATTGAGATCCACCCCCGCCGCCGTGCCGGTGAGATCCACCACCGCCGCGGTGCTGGTGGTGAGCGCCGTGAGGGCCACGTCAAACGCCGGCGTGCTCACTTGCCCGGTGACCGCCGTGGCCCCCGGATCCGGCGTGGTGACCACCTGGCTGACCGTCTGGGTCAGCGGAAGGCTGGTGCTTGTAATGGCCGAAACATCCATGTTCCCCCATCCTTATCCCCCCTCATCGGCAAAAATGCCCCGGCCGTTAGCGCAGCGGCCAGGAAAATCCAGGGGGGGAGAACAGGGAAAAGCCCGGGAATCCGGAACCGGCGCCCGGGAACTTACCTCCGCTTCGACCCGTTCATCCCCCGTTTTCGACCGTTCAGGGAAATTTTTCGGTTTGGGCCAGGATCGGGTGTAGCCTGTCTCCAACCCAACCCATGCCCTCGGATTGAATTCAGATCCCATGGCATAAATGCTGGCTGAACACCTACTTAAACATAATTGATTTAGTTATTAACTCGCAATGCCGAGGGGGAGTTTTGTGCGTAAATGGCGTTACCGGCTTTTGAGCACATCCATTAATCTGCTGTTCATCACCCTCGCCCTGGTGGGAATGCCCGGGGTTCTCCGGGCTCAGTCCTTCCAATCCAGCTTTTCCGAAGTGAAATTCGATCGGGCGAAAGGACCGGCCACCCTGAATGCGGGCGTCCAGGTGGACGTCGCCTCGGGTGCGGCGAGCCTGGAGATCCCGTTCGGCCCGGGCATCGGGCAGCGCGGGCTCACCTTCCGGCCGACCCTGAGCCTCCGGATCGCTCCCCAGGTGGCGGTCAGTTCCATTTTCGAGACCTACGTGGCCCAGGTCAGCAGCCGCGGAACCCTGTACTACAACACGACCACCGTGGACACGATCTACCAGCGCGGATACGGAACCTCGAGCTTCTCGCCAGGCTCCTTCGATCTGGCGCTGGGTTCAACGGATGAAACCCAGAGCGCGTACAGGCTTCCCGGCGGAGGCGGGACCCTCGTGGGCACGGTACCGCCTTCCATGACGGCCGCCGCGGCCGGGCAGCTCCTCGCGCAATTCGGCGTGTCCGGAAGCCTGGGGACCCTCGCCGGCGATGTGGGGTATCCGGCGGCGCCCTTCATCCAGGTGGGATCCACGGGCGCCTTGATTCTGGGGATCCTGGACGCCGCCGGGGACGTGCAGGACTGGCACTACCAGGAGAGCATCGACACGAATGCCATCCAGTGCCGCTGGCCCAGGCGGATCCTGGTGGTGGAGGGGGATGTGGCCTACGAGTTCACCTATGTGAGCCACCGATTCCGGACCCAGCTCCGTCCCTACCTCGTCAACACGTCCCGCACCTCCCTCTTCAGCGCCAACTATGCCCTCACCCACATCCGGAACCGCTTCGGGGAACGCGTCGACTTCACCTACGCTCCGGATGGGATCGGCTACACCGCCACGTGGAGCACGAACCCATCGGTCCGGATCCAGGTCGCCGTGGAGGGATCCGTGGGGGCGCCGGGCATGCCGAGCCTGGTCTCCAGCGCCTATGGCATGGGCGCCCTGACGCGGGTCCGGGTCTCCTACCAAGGCATCAGCCACCCCGTTTCCAGCTTCCTGCTGGATCTGGGCTGCCCGAAACCCATGGAGGCGTTGACCCTGGAAACCGGAGGCGAACCGGACAGCGCCGTCACGAAGCAGCTCCACGGCCAGCGGAAAATGAACGTGGTCTGGGGCGAGGCCGCCCACTGCCTCCAGCCCGTGAAGGTCCAGCAAACGGATACGGGCGAATCCGTCCAGTTCGCGTACGCCGTGGCCGGGACCGGCGCGACCTGGGATGGCGTGACCGTTTCGCCGACCGTCCTGAGGAGCGTGACCCTGCCCAACCGGATCGTCACCCTTGACTGGAAGCCGTACACCTACCAGGCCAACAGCTCCCCCAACGCCTGGGGCATCGCCCCGTCCAGCCAGCGGCGTCCTTCCTGGGCCTTCGGCGTGTCGGGCCTGACGGATGCGGACCTGATATCCGGCTCGGAACGCGCCACCGGCTACACCCGGGTCGTGCCGCAGCTCAACTGGCTCACCGCGGTGCCGCCCGTCGGCACCGATCTGACCGAGTCCTGGGTTTCCACCGCGTTCTACACGGCCGTCACGACCCCCGACGGGCAGGTGGCCGTCCACCGGTTCGTGGAGCCCGACCCCGCGAACGGGATGCAATTCCTGGCCTACCTCAAGCACGTGGAGCGCGAGACCCGCTACTACGCGGCCGGAGTGGGTTGGGAGGCGGACCTGCCGACCCCCGATCCCGGCGCCAGCTCGGCCTACAAGTGGGTGGTGAAGGACCGCCTCAGCGTGCACGCCCCGGGCAACGCCCGGGGGGTGCTGACGGACTACCCGGTGCCCTATGCGACCCGCACCCGCACCTGGGACAAGGATGCCCAGACCTTCACCGCGGAGGAGACGACGAACTGGGAGGCCTCCGGCCTGGGGTGGACCCAGGTCCACCGCACCACGGCGCTATCCGCCTCCCCCTCCCTCGGGTTCGACGTGTGGAATCTGGCCAGCCAGGGCGCCGGCTGGAGCTCGCCGGGGGCGGCGTCGGGCACGGAGGACCTGGTGGTCCGAACCCTCGATTCGCGGATCCCCCAGTGGCTCCTCGGCCGGGTGGCCACCGAGACCACCTCCCGGGGAACCGACGCGACCCAGAACGGCAGCACCGCGAATCCTCCACCCAAGGTGGCCCGGGAACGGGATGGTGCCCTGAATACCCTCAGGTCCGTGACCACGGGGGACCCGGCGAGCCTTGCCGTGGTCACCACCCTGGATTACCAGGGAGCCTCGGGCCTTGCCGCCGCCGAAATGCTGAAGGCGACCCTTTCCAGTCCCAACGGCCTCGCCTTCAGCGGGAGCATGGGCGTCGCCGCCTACGGGTACGACGGCAACGGCTATCTGTCGAGCATCGGCGTCCGGCCCAACGCCGGCCTCCTCCTGACCTCGGGCCAGGACCAGGACGAAGTGGGCCGGCCAACGGCCCAGCGTGACGCCGACAACCGGACGACCACGTTCGAGTGGGACGGGGCCGGACGCCTCACCCGCATCACGCCGCCCGGCATGCAGGCCACGGAGATCGCCTACGACGACGTTTCCCACCGGGGCCTGACCGTCACCCGCGGCGCCCAGGTCCAGGCGCTCCGCTATAACGGGTACGGAGAACTCGTCCTGGAGCGTCGCCTCGACCCCAACGGCGGGTGGTCCCACCGGATCCACGGCTACGACGGCGCGGGCCGCCCCACGGGTGAAACGGTCTGGTTGTCCGGGGACGGAGCCGACCACGAGACCCAGTGGATGCTCCCGAACCTGACCCGCCAAACGACCGTGACGGTCCCCGGGGAATCCGTCTGTAAGAAGTGGGGCGCCATCAATCCCGATACCGGCGAAAGGGCCTGCCTCCAGTGGCAGACCAGCCCGCCCACGACCACCGTGACCGCGGCGCTGTACCGGGGTTCTTCGCTCACCTACGATTCCCGGGGAAGGGCCGACACGTCCATCGATCCGGCCGGCCTGACCACCGTGACCGCCTACCCGGCATCGGCCGGATTCAAGAAGGTGGTGACCGTTGCCGGCACCCGCACGACGCAGTTCCTCCATGACGCCGCGGGCCGCCTGAAGGCGGTCACGGACGCCCTGGGCCAGGTGGCCGCCTACGGCTACGACGCCTCGAACCGCCTCGTCAGCGTGAGCCAGTCCAGCGGTTCCCACAGCCAGGCCCGGTCCTGGACCTACAACGCGCTGGGCTGGCTCACCTCGCTGGAGCAGCCGGAAAGCGGCACCACCACCTATTCCGGATTCACGGTCGCGGGCCGGCCCCAGGTCACGGACTACAACGGCAGGTCCGTGACGGCCACCCCCGACGGGCTGGGCCGGGTGCTTTCCGTCGTTTCCAGCGACGGCACCGTGAACCAGAGCTTCACCTATGACACGGCGCCCGGCGGCAGAGGCAAGCCCGCCTGGAGCCAGGATGGGCAGATCCAGGCCACGTACGGGTACGACGGCACCACCGGGCGGCTCAGCACCTTGACGACCCTGGCCGCGGGCCAGAGTCTCACCCAGACGCTGGGCTACGACGCGTATGGCAACCGGACCTCGGGTTCCACGGGGCACGCGGACTGGACCCAAAGCTATTTCGAAGCCGCCGGCCTCCCCAGGCTCCTCTCGAGCGGAGGCCAGACCATCGCGGACAGCAGCGACTGGTCGACCAGCTTCGAGCCGGTGAGCTGGCTTCCCCGGGCCGTGGCCTACGGAAACGGGGCATCCAGCCACTTCTCCTACGGCCCGGACCAGATGCGGCTGGGGACCCTGGAGCACTTCGGTGCGGGAAACGCCGCCCTGGAGCGCTGGGGCTACGCGTACGATCCCGCCGGGAACCTGGCCCAGGTCCTGGATCTCAGGACCCTGGAGACGGACGTGTTCGGCTATGACGCGCTCAATCGCCTCGTCTCCGCCACCCTCCAGAGTCCGAGTTACGGCCCGCAGAGCCAGACCTTCACCTACGACGCCTTCGGGAACCGGATCAGCGGAGCGACCACCAGCCCGGGAACCGTTTGCCCCTCCACGGCCTACGTGAGTTTCGATCCCAACGATGCCGCGCTGTGGGGCCACAACCGTCTGCCCGTTCAGATGGCCAACGGCGCCTACACCGGCGCCCAGTACGATGCCCAGGGAAACCTCACCCAGGTCTTTGAGCGCCCCGGGGAGTCGGGCAAGGTGATCACCCTGGGCTACGATGCCCTGGGCCGGGTGACCTCGGTGGAGCATTCCTCCCGCGGGGTCCAGGAGCGGTACCAATACCGTGCCGACGGCCTGCGCACCGTCATCCAGGACTATCTCGGGGGGACCTACCAGAAATCCCGGATTCAGCTCTACAATGATGCCCGGCAGCTGGTGAGCCAGTGGGAGGTCAGTCCCAGCGGATCCTTGACATGGACGCGTGACGTCTTCTACGTGGGCACCCAGGGCACGGCGGAACGGGATTCCGCAGGCCTCCACGTCACCCAGGTGGACCACCTGGGAAGCCCCCGGGTGGTCACGGGCCCCGCGGGGACGGTTGAATCGCGGCAGAAATACCTGCCCTTCGGTGAACTCCTCGAGCAGTCGGGGACCTTCCGGACAGCGAAGGGGTTCACGGGGCACGAGCAGACGGATGCATCGGGGCTGATCTACATGCAGGCGCGGTTCTACCTGCCGCAATACGGACGGTTCGCGAGCCCCGATCCGGCCAGGGACCAGCACTTCGAGTTCACGCAGAGCTGGAACATCAACAGCTACGTGCAGAACAATCCGGTCATGACCACGGACCCCACGGGACTGGCGAGGGAGGAGGAAAAGGATAAGAACAAAACGACCTCTGCTACGAAGGCGGATAGTGGGGTTCCCACCGCAGGGGCGGGGGCCAGCGAAAATGAGAATGCTGGAAGACGGCGGCAGGATGAGGAAAAGCGGTCGCAAGCAGGAACGGCAGGGACGACATCGTGGAGTCCTAATCAACCACTCCCTAAGGACCCAAGCGGGCTTGGACCCGATTGGCAACAAGATAAGGGGCACAAGAACCCAAATGGAGAAAAGTGGGTTGATGACAAAACCGGTGAGAAGCTTGATTTCGACCGAGCCCAGCCTGGCAAAGGTGGAGAAAAAGAAAATGATCACTGGCACTACACCCCACCAGGGCAGGACAAGAAAGGGAAGGAGCATTATCAGCCTGGCGATGTGATCAAGCCTGATGCCAAACCTTCCGACGCTAAGTCGCGAACTTCACGCATCATGGACTTCCTGAGGTCCATTCCTCCCAAGCCAATTGCCGAAGCGGGGACAGCTGCGGTCATCACATACATCATTGTAAGTGAAGGGTCGAGAATCATCCCTGCGAGGAACTTGGTGCCTGTTCCCTAGCCATTAATGATTCGGGTGTGAGATGAAAATCCAAGAACTTGACCAACATTTACCTAATGGTATTCACGATGCCGAACTGTATTCCCTCAATGTGGATTTCAAGGCGAAATCCATCAAGATGTTGATAAATTTTTGGATTGGGAATCTCGGTGGATCAAATCAAGAAATGTATCGGATGGGTGAACTGGATGTAATAAATTTTTCGGTATTTTCCATTGACCCCCCTGATCAAGGCTATCCCTTCATTCCCAATGGGGATCCATTAACCATCACCAGTTGCCAGCCATCGGAGGGTACCCTTAAGGGCTACAATGCCATATTGAAACGACTGCCGGCGGATTCGGGCGGTATTGGTTTCTTTGTGGAAGAGTGGAATTCGTTTATCCATATCATTGGAGGTGATGTATACCTAAAATGGAATTAGTCATCTTGGGGTTGTAAGAACTGGCTCTTTGATAATCTTTGTCGCAAGCAGACCAGAAATCCTTGCCTGTTGTCTTCGATCCAGAGACCAAGCGTTTCGAAGGCATTTAGGTGGGACCAACAGTCACCGGCTCGGTACCCTCCACGAAAGGCGGAGGCAAGCTAGATAAGGAGAAATTCGTCAGGTTTGCTACTGCAAATGCTAAAGCTAAATCACAAGGACGTTGTGCAATGGCTATCCGGAAGGGGCTAGAAGCAGGGGGACTAAGCACAAATGGTCGCCCGGGAGACGCGAAGGATTACGGCCCATTCTTAGAGCGCCTCGGAGCCTCGGCGGTTGGCGCTAGCGGAAGCCCTCCACAGACAGGTGATATCGCGGTTTTCGGTGGAAATGATTCACATCCGCATGGCCAAATTGAGACTTTCAATGGGAGTGGATGGGTTTCTGATTTCAAACAAAATAATTTCAATCCTTATCGAACAGATCCTACCCCAAGTCAAATTTTCAGGTTTCCCGATACCTGATAGTATATTCCTTCCCGAAGGAGTCCCGGGGTCAGCAAGTGCTCTCTATAGAAGAATAAAAAGGTGCCTATGTTCAGATCTGCAGTGTTTGGTCGAATTGCCCTAGCTTATGGGATGGGGATTGCTTTGCCCATCTCACTTTCAGCGCAACCCGCGCGACCAGTTGCGGCAACATCCAATATCGAGAGCTTCGTGCAAAATTTTTACAACTGGTATGCACCCATGGCAATTCGAGGTGGTGGTGACCAATCAGCCTGGGAAGTCGCGATCAAGAAAAAGGGAAGTCTATTTACTCCGCAGCTTCTCAAAGCGCTGAAAGCTGATTCAGATGCGCAAGCGAAAACGCCGGGAGAAATCGTAGGGATTGACTTCGATCCGTTCTTAAGCAGCCAAGACCCCGTAAAACGTTACGTAGTTGGCAAGGTCGTTCAGGACGGTGACAAGTATTTAATTGAAATTTTTGGAGTCCAGCCCGGAAAAATGAAGGAAAGACCTGACGTAATTGCAGAAGTAACCGCATTAGAAGGGAAATTTCAATTCAGTAATTTTAATTATCAAAAAAATCGCGATTTGCTTGATGTATTAAAGAAGCTCGCGGCGGATCGTGCAAGGCCTCAAAAATAGGTAGTTATCCGGCTCGGAACGCGCCACCGGCTACACCCGGGGGGTGCTGACGGACTACCCGGTGCCCTATGCGACCCGCACCCGCACCTGGGACAAGGATGCCCAGACCTTCACCGCGGAGGAGACGACGAACTGGGACGCGTCCGGCCTGGGGTGGACCCAGGTCCACAGCACCACGGCGCTATCCGCCTCCCCCTCCCTCGGGTTCGACGTGTGGAATCTGGCCAGCCAGGGCGCCGGCTGGAGCTCGCCGGGGGCAGCGTCGGGCACGGAGGACCTGGTGGTCCGAACCCTCGATTCGCGGATCCCCCAGTGGCTCCTCGGCCGGGTGGTCACCGAGACCACCTCCCGGGGAACCGACGCGACCCAGAACGGCAGCACCGCGAATCCCCCACCCAAGGTGGCCCGGGAACGGGATGGTGCCCTGACAGGATCCACGGCTACGACGGCGCGGGCCGCCCCACGGGTGAAACGGTCTGGTTGTCCGGGGACGGAGCCGACCACGAGACCCAGCGGATGCTCCCGAACCTGACCCGCCAAACGACCGTGACGGTCCCCGGGGAATCCGTCTGTAAGAAGTGGGGCGCCATCAATCCCGATACCGGCGAAAGGGCCTGCCTCCAGTGGCAGACCAGCCCGCCGACGACCACCGTGACCGTGGCGCTGTACCGGGGTTCTTCGCTCACCTACGATTCCCGGGGAAGGGCCGACACGTCCATCGATCCGGCCGGCCTGACCACCGTGACCGCCTACCCGGCATCGGCCGGATTCAAGAAGGTGGTGACCGTTGCCGGCACCCGCACGACGCAGTTCCTCCATGACGCCGCGGGCCGCCTGAAGGCGGTCACGGACGCCCTGGGCCAGGTGGCCGCCTACGGCTACGACGCCTCGAACCGCCTCGTCAGCGTGAGCCAGTCCGATATTTAGTAGCATAACACTCCATAATGTTGTCGTTTATGCTAATGGGTCCACTCATAAACCGGGGGAATAGCCATGTCGAAAACTACCGTCGCCATTTTTTCTCTTATTTTTTTGGGTTTTAGTGAAATGTATGCTCTGTATCGGTTGCTTTTTGCTCTGTGGATGACTGCCTATCCAATGGTTGACCATGGAGCCTGGAGGAAATCTGCCTATGGATGGCTAGGAACAAGCATAGGTATTGGCTTCTTGTTTATTGCCATTCTTGTTTGGGCAATTCGTCAAAAGGGTCGGCATGCCTAGTATTTCGTGTCGCAAACAACCAGTGCCTTGCATTTTGATGCAACAACGGGGCTGGCCTGGATTCAAACGAACCGAGTGAACATGCGTTTTCCCGGGGAGCCCCATGATCGTCACGCCGCCCACCGCCCAGCAGAGAAGGCATGCCGCAGCAGACCCCCCAGGCCCAAGGAGGGTGGCTTTCCGTCGGCGCAGCTTTCCTGCGCCATTGAACGGGGGCGAAGGTCCGGGACTCGGACGATTCCTTGGTGACCTTCCTAGAACCCCGCCAGCGCCTCGGCCTCGGTGTCCTTGACCTCGAAGACGGAGTGGAGGCTGGTCATCTGCATAAGGTTGAAGATCCTGGAATTGAGGCCGCAGATGCGGAGGCTGCCCTGGCGGTTCTTGATGGAGGTGTAGCAGCCCACCAGTTCGCCCAGGCCCGAGGAATCCAGGACGGAGACCTTGGTGAAGTCGATGAGGATCTTGCGGTTCCCCTTTTCCAGGCACTGCCGCACGGCTTCGCCCAGCTCCTGGTCGCCGTCGCCCAGGGTGACCTTGCCCTGGGGGGCGAGGATGTGGACGCCATTGACATCCCGTTCCTGGATTTTCATGCTGCCTCCTTGCGTTGAACGTTGCCTGACCATGAGGAATCCGGAGGGATCCGTCAAGGGGTTGGATGAAAATTTCAACCGGTTCCTCAGGTGAAGGACAGTCCCTTGCCGGGGTTGAGGCCCGGCCGGGCCTCCAGGAAGCGCAGGGCGGCGGCCCGGATCTCCCCGGGGGTGGCGGCCTTCTGGAGGCTGGAGTAGAAGACGTGCCCGAACATGAAGTTCTTGGCGAAGTAGTAGGAGAAGTCCAGGAGCCTCCCGAAGGCTCGCTCCGGGGGCATGTCCTCCAGGGTGTACCGGTAGAGCCGGTCCCACACCTCGGCGTAGTCGATCTCCCCCACCTCCAGGCCGGCGAATTCCCGGAAGATCCAGGGCTTCACCGCGGCGATCCGCCCCAGCATGAGCCCCGACAGCGGCTCGAAGAAGGCGCGGTTCGCCTCCAGGTCCCGGGGTGAGCAGATGTCCCCGTTGCCGATGAGGGGCAGTTTCGTGCGGGCCGCGATCCAGGGGAACTCCTCCCACCGGGGCCGGCGCTTGAGCTTCTCCCCCGAGAACCGCACGTGCACCGTGAGGGCGTTGACGCCCACGTCCTCGAAGAGCCTCACCCGCTCCAGGAAGCCCTCCCGCCAATGGTCCGGATCGTCCCCCAGGCGGCACTTGACGGTGAGGGTGCCGGCGTAGCTGCGGCGGATGCGCTCCAGGACCTCCCGGAGCCGGGGGAAGTCGGCGCAGAGGGCCACGCCCCAGCCGTTGGCCTTGACCTTGGGGGCGGGGCAGCCCAGGTTCAGGTCCACGGCGGCCGCCCCCAGTTCCGGGAGCTTGCGGATGACGGCCTCCAGGTCCTCCCGGCCCGAGGCGCCGAACTGGTAGATGACGGGCCCTTCGCAGTCCCGGCGCCGGGTGAAGGAGGATTCCCGGGTCTTCTCCTGGAGGAAGGCCCCGGCGGAAAGCATCTCGGTGAAGAGGGCGCCGTAGCCCCCGTAGTCCGAGAGGAGGCGGCGGAAGGCGGAGTTGGTGATGCCCTCCATGGGCGCCAGGAAGAGGGCGGGGGCGAAGGTCCTGCCGTCGATGACGATGCGTTCGAACATCCCTAGGCCTCCCGGCCGTGGCGCGTGAGGCTGGCCATGGCGCCCAGCAGGGCGAGGGCGGCGCCGGTGAACATGGCGGCGCTGTAGCCCCAGGCGAAGGCGCCCGCGGCGGGCCCCGAGGCCTTGGCAAGGAGCAGGCGCCAGCCGCCGCTGCCCAGGCGGCTGGCGGCGATGCCGCCCAGGAAGGCCACGCTCAGGGCCTGGCCCGTGACCCGCATGGTGGCCAGGAAGGCGCTGGCCACGCCCAGCTGGGTGCGTTCCACGCTGCCCATGATCGCGCTGGTGTTGGGGGCGCTGAAGGCCGCCATGCCCAGGCCCACCACCGCCAGGGAGCCCACCACGGCGCCCAGGCCCGCCTCCCGCCCCAGGGAGCCCAGGAGGACCATGCCCGTGGCCACCAGGACCATGCCGGAGGTGGCAAGGGTGCGCGAGCCCATGCGGTCGCTGAGGCGGCCCGCGAAGGGGCTCAGGACCGTCATCATCACGGGCTGGCCCATGAGGACCCAGCCCGCGACCCGGGCCGGGTGGCCCATGACCAGCTGCAGCTGGACCGCGGTGAGCACGCTCACGGCGTAGAGGGCCATGTAGTTCAGGAGCGCGGCGAGGTTGGCCGCGGCGAAGAGCCGGTTCCGCCGGAGCAGGTCCAGGTCCATGAGGGGCGAGGCCACCCGGGATTCCACCGCCAGGAAGGCCCCCAGGGCGAAGGGGGCGATGGCCAGCATTCCCAGGGTCCGGCCGGATCCGAGGCCCCAGGCCGAGGAGAAGGTGAGGGGCACGATGAGGCTCACGAGCAGGACGGCCATGAGGGCCGCGCCGCCCAGGTCCATGCGGGCGCCGGGTCCGGGCCGGGCCTCGGCCGCGGGCAGGAGCCTGAGGCCCCAGAGCAGCGTGAAGATGCCGATGGGCAGGTTGATGAGGAAGATCCAGGGCCAGCCCAGGTGATCCACCAGGTACCCGCCCAGGGGCGGTCCCACGCTGAGGCCCGCGTAGACGGCCATGACGTTGATGCCCAGGGCCCGCCCCCGCTCCCGGGCCGGGAAGGCGCTGGTGACGATGGCCGCGGAGGTGGCGCTCAGCAGGGCCCCGCCCACCCCCTGCAGCACCCGGCTGGCCACGAGGGTGGCGCCGTCGACGGAGAGGGCCGCCGCCAGGGACCCCCCGGTGAAGATCACGAGTCCGGCCTGGTAGAACCGCACCTTCCCCCACTGGTCGGCGAGGCGCCCCAGGGGGATGAGGGTCACGGCCATGGCCAGGAGGTACGAGGCCTGCACCCACATGGAGGCCGCGAAGCTCAGGCGCAGGGCCGGGCCCATGCGGGGCAGGGCCACGGAAACGATGGAGCCGTCCAGGGGGGCCATGAACGCCCCGACGGAGGTGAGGGCCAGGAGGGCCCAGCGCCGGGGGTTTTCCTGCTGTGTGTCCAAACGTCCTCCAGGGCGGCCGGGGGAGCCGGGCCGTGAAGCCATTATGGCCGGGCCGGGGCGCCCATATTCGTTCCGGCCCGATATTCGATGCTTCTCAACGGATTCTCGCGCCGGAGCGCAAAGGGAGCCGAATACCGCCTTGATTCCGGCCCGGGCTCCAACTAGGCTAGCCCCCATGCAGCCTGGAGAGCCGAGCCGAACAGCCCTGGGAGCCGCGACCCACCGGGCCGTGCATCAGGTGCTGGAGCAAGGGCGCATCTTCACCGACCCGCTGGCGGGGCGGATCCTGGGGCCGGAGGCGGCCCTGGCGGCCAGACGGGCTGAAGGGGACGCCACCCAGCGCCAGCTGAGGCTCTTCATCGCCGTGCGCACCCGCTTCGCCGAGGACGCCCTGCGCACCGCCTTCGCCCGGGGAGCCCGCCAGCTGGTGGTGCTGGGGGCGGGGCTGGACACCTACGCCTACCGCAACCCCCTGGGCCAGGACCTGGACATCTACGAGGTGGACCACCCCGACACCCAGCAGTGGAAGCGCCGCCTCCTGGCCGAGGCCGCCATCCCCGTGCCGGACAACCTCACCTACGTGCCCGTGGACTTCGAATGCGAGACGCTGGAGGACGGCCTGACCCTGGAGGGCTTCGACCCCGGCAAGCGCACCTTCTTCACCTGGCTGGGGGTGGTGCCCTACCTGGCCGAGGAGACGGTCTTCTCCACCCTGGCCTTCATCGCGTCCCTGCCCGGGGGCGCCCAGGTGGTCTTCGACTACGGGAACCCTCCGGGAGCGACCCCCTCCGCCGTCATGGACACCCTGGAGCGGCGGGTGGCCTCCGTGGGGGAGCACCTCCGCAGCCGGTTCGAGACGGAGGATCTCCATGCCCGGCTGCGGGACCTGGGCTTCCGCGCCATCGAGGACCTGGGGCCCGCGGGCATCCGGAACCGGTTCTTCGCGGGGCGGGGCGGGGCGCCCCTGGAGCGGGGCGGACACATCCTCCTGGCGACCTCGGGTTGACGGGCGAAGGAATGCTATTCTTGTCGCAACCTGATGGGAACAAACCGTGATCCTGACTCCTGTCGGTGACCGATGAGATGATCCGCACCGGGAAGGGAACCACGGGGTACGTGACGCGGTTGAAGGGAGTCGCGCTGTCCCGCCTGGGCAGGTAACGGGAGGCCCTGGCCGAGCTGGGCCGGTACGGGGAGGCGGAGCCTAACCCTCGCTTCGACCCGGACCCCAAAGTGCCTTCATCCTACCGAGGCCCCTCGAACCCCAGCATTCTTCTCCGCCGGCCACGCCGCTACTTTGGGGCCGGTCAAGCCGTCCGGTAAGCATCTCCCAGCCCGCATCCGTTAAGCGTCTGACCCCATGCAGGCGCATCGTCCTTGACAGTCATTGTAATGGTATTACCTTTAACACCGGGGACAATTTTGAGGTTCCACTGGGACGAGGTCAACAGCCAAGAGATCGCGGCCCATGGAATTGATGAGGCAACCGCCGAAGCCGTCTTTTCTGCCGAGGATCGCGAAATAATCAAAGAGCATCGTTCGTACAACCGCTTTTTAGCTGAAGGCACAGTGGATTCAAGGTTCTACCGTGTCCCATTTTCGAATGTTTTCCCCGATGGAATCCGGATTACGACGGCCTTCCGGGTTTCTCGCAAGCGGAGGCGAACATGACCAAGCGGAAAAGCGTCACTCAAGAAATGACCTGGGATGAGTTTTTCAAAGAAAACCCGGGCGAGCCGCTCGAAGTTCTTCAAAAGCGCCACGCCGAAGACGTGGCTTGGGCCGAGCACCACAAAGATTTGCCGATGGAAGGGGCGGTAAGAATTCGCATCAAGCCTGGCCGTCCACCCAAAGGCCAAGAGGCTCCAGTTCAGGTCAAGGCCGTGAAGATGCCGGCAGAATTCTGGGATAGTTTCGAATCCCAGGCGGAGGCTGCCGGCCTATCGCTCCACGCGGCAATGCGTTCCGCACTTCTGGAATGGTCAAGTAAACATCGAGCTAGTTAGCTCGAATGGGCCCGCCTCGTGGCACTCAACGTCGGCGCCACCCAACCTCCTCCCAGAGCACTCGAAGCGTGCACCCAAGAACTAGGCCCACCAGGGGAGCCCCAATACCCCCACCCGCCCAACCGCCCATCGGAGAACGAATGCGGCAGCACCCCCCCTAGCCCCAGGGCCGTTGCCTTCCCGTTGGCGCAGCTTGCCTGCGCCAACGAACCAGGGCGAACGTCCGGGACACGGACGATCAAACCTAGATCACGTGCGGGTCCAGGTGGTAGGGGATGGAGATCACCACCACCTTGGGCCGGGTGTAGAGGTAGGCCTTGAGGCGCAGGGCGGTCTGGTTGTGGAGCAGGTGGCCCCACCAGTTGTCGGTGACGAACTCGGGGAGGATCACCGTGATGGTGATCTCCGGTTCGGCCTTGGCCATGCGGTCCACCTCGGCGAGGATGGGCTCCACGGTCTTGCGGAACTCGCTCATGACCACGCGAAGGGGGATGCCCTCGCAGTACCGGTGCCAGTCGGCGTTCAGGCGCTCCCATTCGGCGCTGGGGTGGCCGTGGGCGTCGGGGAAATCGATGGTGAGGGCCTCCACCTGGCCGCGGTCGGCGATGGCCTTGGCGTAGCGGATGGCCTCGAGGGTGCCCCGGTGGATGCGGGAGACCAGCACCACCACGCGGTTCTTGCGGGGATAGACCTCCTCCGTGCGGCTGGAGGCCAGCAGGGAGCGGATGCGGATGTAGTGGCGGTGGATGCGGAAGAAGATGATCACCAGGGTGGGCACCAGGACGACGATGATCCAGGCCCCATGGACGAACTTGGTGACGCCGATGTCGATCATCACGATGCCCGCGGCGGTCGCCCCGATGCCGTTGAGGATGGCCTTGAACAGCCAGTTGGGTTCCGTGGCCTTGCGGTTCACCCAGTGCATGACCATGCCGGTCTGGCTTACGGTGAAGCCGATGAACACGCCCAGGGCGTAGAGCGGCAGCAGCAGGTCCGTGTTGGCGTGGCAGACCCACACCAGCAGGCAGCTCACGAAGGTGAGGATCAGGATGCCGTTGCTGAAGACGAGGCGGTCGCCCTGGCTCGTGAGCTGCTTGGGAAGGAAGCCGTCGGTGGCGTGCAGGGCCGCGAGGCGCGGGAAGTCGGCGTAGGCCGTGTTGGCGGCCACCACCAGGACGGCGAAGGTGAAGCCCTGGGTCAGGTAGTACATGAGCTTGGGCAGCCCGTGGGTGACGTCCCCGTAGATGGCCTTGCTCAGCTTGGAAAGGAGGGTCTCGGCCACCTGGCTCGCGTCGGCGCTGTGCATGTAGACCACGCCCAGCTTGGAGGCCAGGAAGGTGATCCCCAGGAACATCACGCCCAGCAGGGCGATCATCCACACCATGGTCTTGGCGGCGTTCCTGGCGGCGGGCTCCCGGAAGGCGGTCACGCCGTTGGAGATGGCCTCGACGCCCGTCAGGGCCGTGCACCCGGCGCTGAAGGCCCGCATGAAGATCCACACCATGGCGAAGCTGCCCAGGTGCGTGGCGTGGCGCACGGAATCGTGCACCATGACCGGGGTCGGCCCTCCCATGAGGACGGCCCGCACGACGCCCGTGGCCAGCATCACCATGATGAGGAAGACGAAGCCGTAGGTGGGCACCGCGAAGAAGGCGCCGGATTCCTTGACGCCCCGGAGGTTCAGCACGGCGATGAAGCAGATGGCGAGGATGGTGATGAGGACGTTGTGCTCGCCCAGGGAGGGCAGGGCCGAGGTGATGGCGGCCACGCCCGAGGAGACGCTGGCGGCCACCGTGAGGATGTAGTCCGTGAGCAGGGCGGCCCCGGCGGTCTGGGCCGCGAGCTCGCCCAGGTTCTCCTTGGCCACGATGTAGGCCCCGCCGCCGCCGGGGTAGGCCATGACGGTCTGGCGGTACCCGATGCCCAGGATGACCAGGAGCCCCGCGATGCCCAGGGCCACGGGGATGGACATGCCGTAGAGCGCCGCAGCGGCCGCGGCCAGGCTCACCCCGGCCACGCCGTGGAGGTTGCTGGAGAGGCTGGCCATGATCTCCTGGGTGGCGTAGGCCACGGAGGAGAGCGCGTCGGAGCTGAACACCGAAAGCCCGACGAAGTTGCTCACCTTGGTGTGCTGCGTCTCGTCACTGGCCAGTCGGCGCCCAAGGATGAGTCTTCGGAATGGCTGCATGGGGCGGATCCTTGGCAGAGGTAGTCCATCAGACTATCCGGCCCCCCGCAGGTATTCCATACCCTGCCGCCCCGGAACCGCGTCCCCGTTGGATCGGGCGTTAAGATTCCGTTAAGATTCGGGGGGCGTGCGCAGGGCCTTGAGGGCCAGGTCGGGGAAGCACCGGACCACCGTCTCCCGGTCCCCGGGGCCGATCACGGCCAGGAAGGCCATGCCGTCCACGGTGGCGGTGGCGCCGTGGGCGCCGGCCCGCAGGTAGGGGTCCAGGTCCACGAAGCCCTGGGGAAGGCTTTCCGGGGTGGCGGTGGTCACCGTGCCGTCCCGCTCCAGGCGCAGGGCCCCGGCCAGGAGCTGGTGCAGCTCCCCGGCGGCCTCGCCCCGGCGGAAGAGCACGTCGCCGTCCTGGGCCACCCGCCGCCCCGGGTTCAGGGCGAACCGGGCCTGGAGGCGCGACAGGGACTGGGAGGTCTCCTGCAGGCGCCGGGAGAACTGCATGCAGATGACCCGGGTGAGCATGGGGAAACCGTCGATGATGCGGTCGATGTGGGCGGGCTCCAGGCGGAGCACCCGGCTCATGCCGGCACTGCGCACCGAGGCGGTGCGGCGCAGCGCGCCCAGGTAGGCCATCTCGCCCACGATGGCCACGCCCTCGTCCGCCGTGAGGCAGGCCAGGACCGTGGACGCCGCGCCGGGCAGGGCGGGGGCCCTTTCCACCACCAGGCCACCCGTGAGCAGGATGAAGATCTCCTGGGATTCCTCGTCCTCCCGCACCAGGAACTCCCCGTCCCGGTAGATGCGCGCTTCGATGCCCGGGGTGCGGGCGAGCAGTTCGCCGATTTCCGGATGCAGGTCCAGGCCGGCGCTTTCGAGGTCGAACGGCTCGGGCATCAGTCCTGGGGAACCGGTTCGGGCGGGTGGGCCAGGCGGTGGGTGCGCTCGAAGCGGGCCACGTCCGAAAGGGTGGCCTTCTGCAGTTCGTTGTAGATGCGGGTGCGCTCCTCGGTCCAGAAGGCGTGCACGGGGCAGGCGCGCTCGTCGGAGCACACGGTCAGGCCCAGGAGGCAGCTGGTCCTCCACTCGTCGCCGTCCATGGCGTTGGCGATCTGCTCCAGGGTGATCTCCCGGGCCGGGCGCACCAGGATCACGCCGCCCTTGCGGCCGCGCTTGGTGTCCACGAGGCGGGCCTTGCCCAGGGCGTGGAAGACCTTGGAGAGGTAGGGCCCGGGGGCGCCGATCCACTGGGCGACATCCTGGACCATGATGGGCTCGCCCCCGGGGTCGTCGAGGCAGCTGAGGGCGAGAATGGCGTAACCGGCGGACTGGGAAAGTGGGTGCAAGTTGGGATCCCGGGAAGGAGGCGAAAACGCCTGACATAAACGATGGGAGCGTCCTCATTTGGATGCAAGAACTTCTTAGCGGAATAATCCCTTTCTTATACGGGAATTTTCCAAAGTTCAAGGTTCCGGCCTACTTCATCTTGACCAGCTTGCCCTCCCGCCTGGCCTTCGCCAGGGCCCATTGGGTGAAAAGGACCCCGGCCGCCAGCCATGGAAGCAGGGTGGCGAGGAAGAGCCAGGGCTGGCCCTGGGACTGGCCCAGCGTGGCCTTGAGGAGGTTGAAGGCGTGGGTGGTGGGCAGCCCCTGGGCGAAGGCCTGGACCGGGCGGGGAAAGACCGTGACGGGGTAGAAGACCCCGCTGAGCACCGCGATGACGTCCGGGAAGGCGAAGATGAAGGCGAAGGCGTCCCCCCGCTTCAGGAAGGCGACCCCCATGCTGAAGATGGCCAGGACCAGGCCGCAGGCCGCACAGGCAAGGAACCCGCCCATGGTGCGCAGCGGGGCCGTGACCGTGAAGCCGAACAGCACCCGGCCCAGGAACAGGAAGGACAGGGCGATGAAGAGGATCTTCCCCACGGCGCTCACGGCCCCGCCCAGGATGAACTCCCACCACTTCAGGGGGGTGATCATCACGTGCTCGATCATGCCGTTCCAGTAGTTGTCCATGTAGAGCTGCACCGCCTCCATCTGGAAGTGGTAGATGACCCGCCACCCCAGGGCCCCCAGCACCACCAGGCCGATGACCCGGGGATCCCGGGTGAAGGACTGGGCGAAGAGCCCCATGCTCAGGAAGAGCACCAGGGGCCACAGGGTGACGTCCAGCAGGCGGAAGGCGTCCCGGCGCATGCCCAGGGCAATGTGGTAGGCGTGGGCGTAGACCCGCCGGAAGGGGGCCCTGAGTTCAGGCATCGGCCACCTCCAGGGACTGGCGGGTCAGCCTCAGGAACACGTCCTCCAGGGTGGGCTCCGGCTGGCCGGGGTCCCGCACCAGGTCCTTGAGCTCGGCCGCGGATCCCTCCGCGACGATGCGCCCCTCGGCGATGAGGGCGATGGTGGAGCAGAGGTCCTCGGCCTCCCGCATGTAGTGCGTGGTGAGGAGGATGGTGCACCCTTCGCGGTTGATCTCCCGCACCAGGTCGCGCACCGCGAGGGCCGCGTCCACGTCCAGGCCCACGGTGGGCTCGTCCAGGAAGAGCACCCGGGGCCGGTTGATGAGCCCCTTGGCGATGAAGAACCGCTGCCGCCACCCGCTGGAGAAGAGGGCCACCTGCTGGTCGCGCCTCTCCCACAGGCCCGTGCGGCACAGCACCTCCTCCACCCGGGAAAGGGGCGCGTCGTAGAGGTGGGCGTAGTAGACCAGCAGCTCCCGGGCCGTGACCTTCTCCAGCACGCCGCTGAAGCCCCGGACCATGTTCACGAGCATCTGCACCCGGTGGAGGTGGCTGCCCACGTCCAGGCCGCACACCTCCACCCTGCCCTCGTCCGGGGCGGTGAGCCCCACCATCGTCGCGATGAGGGTGGTCTTGCCGGCCCCGTTGGGCCCCAGCAGCCCGTGGATGGCCCCCTCGCGGATGGTCAGGTCCACCCGGGAAAGGGCCCTGCGCCCCCCGCCGAAGGACTTGGAAACCTGCCGTACGACCACCGCATCCATGGAACTCCCCGATGGAACAATCCTACCTGTATGCCGGGACCCAGGCGGGTGTTCCCCGGGGAGTCTCCTAGTGCTTGCGCCTCCCCACGTGGATGGCGCGGAAGGCCTTGCCCACGGCCTGCATCTCCGGGCCGCCGTCCCCGTAGAGCTCGCGGGCGCTCTGGAGGGCGCCGGCCCGGGCCTGGCGGTACCCGCTGGTGGGGGTGAGGCGGGTGCTGAGGGTCCTCCACCAGATGCGCAGGGCCTTGTCGTTGCCGATGCCCTCCATGCCTTCGGGCAGCCACCGGCTGTGGGCGGGGCTGGTGGGGTCGGCGCTGGCCCCCTGGGCCAGGAAGTAGAAGGCCCGGTTCATGGGGCCCGAACTGAGGTGGGGGTCCAGGTCCTTGAGGGCGGGGCTCCATTCGTCGGGGCTGTGGCCGTCCAGGCTGGGGCGGTCCAGGTGGCGGAAGGGCTCGTCCGCAAGGTCGCCGCCCACGGTCCAGGGCCCGGCCCCCTCGGGGACCCGGGAGCCCAGGCCCCCCGCCTCCCGGGCGTAGAAGCGGATCATCACCCCGAAGATATCGGAATTGGCCTCGTTGAGCCCGCCGGATTCGCCTTCGTAGGCCAGCCCCGCGGTGGCGGTGCACAGGCCGTGGGACACCTCGTGGCCCACCACGTCCAGGGACGTGAGGGTCCCCATTCGCAGCCCGTCGCCGTAGGTCATGCAGAAGCACGCGTCGGACCAGAAGGCGTTGTCGAAGCCCTCGGCGTAGTGGACGTAGTTGACGGGGGCCGTGCCCTTGCCGTCGAGGCCGTCCCGGCCCAGGATCCGGTGGTAGAAGTCCCAGGCGGTCTGCAGGCCGTAGTGCGCGTCCACGGCCGCGGTCTGGCCGTTGGGGGAGCCGGGGCCCCGGCCGGGGTCGTAGTTCTGGCCGTCGCCCCAGGTGCGGCTGGCGTTGACGTAGGGTTCGCCGGAGCCGGAGGTGGCCCCCGCGAGGTTGCGGGTGGCCAGGCCCCCCCGGGTGGGATCGGTCAATTCGAAGCCCCCCTTGGCGCGCATGGTGTGCAGGGGCACCTTGCCGCTGTACTGGGAAAGCCCCACGCCCCGCTCGGGCCTTCCGGCAGGGATGGCCCGGGATTTCCGCCGGGCGGTGAACAGGGTGGACCAGGCCTTGAGCACGGCCCCGGTGTGGGCGTCCAGCAGGAGATCCTCGTGGCGGGTCTCGCCGGGGCCGTTCTCCAGGGCCGCGTGGAGGTGGTAGGCCAGGCGGTGGGCCACCACCACCGGCGCCGCCGCGGGGTCCGTGGCGTCCGGGGCCTGGCCGGCCGCCGGGGTCCCGGGGAAGGCGGTTTCGGGCCAGACCACCAGTTCCGCCCGGGGCGGGTCCGCGTAGGGACCCCGGGGGGCGATGCGGTCCTGGGCCACGGCCAGCGCCTCCCGCGGCCCGAGGTTCGGCGTGGGCTCCACCCGCACGCCCCGCACCAGGGCGTCGGTCATGGGCGGCGCCTCCCCCGAGGGGACCACGTGGACGATGGCCTGGCCTCCCCACACGGGGAGTCCCCGGTAGGTCTGCTGGAGCCGCACGTGGACCTGGCCCAGCCCGTCGCGCACCACGTCCCTGGGGACGAAATCGTCGGCGGCCTCGAGGCCCAGGCCGGCCCTGGCCTCCCGCAGCTGGGCGATGGCGCCCCGGGAAACGGCCTCGTCGGGCGGCGCCGCCGCGAGGGCAAGGTTGATGAAAAGAATCGCAAAGATCCTGCGCATGCACACTCCTGCTGACCCGGGGGGGACAAGGCGACCTGCCTTGGTTCGGGTGAGTTCCTGGTGTGATGCCCCCGCGCGGGGGTCCGTGCCAGGAGGAAAACGGTCTTTTCTTCATAAAATACAAGTAGTTATATTCAAGATTTCTAATCACCCCAGGGCACGGATATGCTGGCACTAGCCGGTGGGAGGGAACGCTTCATGTGCCTGGGCATCCCGGGGAAGGTCGTGGACGTGGAAGAGGGGCCCCTGCGCCTGGGGCGCGTGGCCTTCGGCGACGTGGTCAAGGAGGTCTGCCTGGCCTTCGTGCCCGCGGCGCGCCCGGGGGACTATGTGGTGGTCCACGCGGGCTCGGCCATCGAGGTCATCGACGAGGAGAAGGCCCTGCGGGTCTTCGAGGCCTTCAGGATCATGGAGGGCCCTTGAGGTTCGTGGACGAGTACCGGAACGCGGCCGCGGCCCGGCCCTGGATCGAGGCCATCCGGGCCCTGGTGACCCGCCCCTGGGCCATCATGGAGGTCTGCGGGGGCCAGACCCACAGCATCGTGCGCTTCGGCATCGACGAACTGCTGCCCCCGGAGATCCGCCTCATCCACGGCCCGGGCTGCCCGGTGTGCGTCACCCCCGTGGAACTGGTGGACAAGGCCGTGGCCATCGCGTCGCGGCCGGAGGTGATCTTCTGCAGCTTCGGGGACATGCTCCGGGTGCCCGGAAGCGCTTCGGACCTGCTGGAGGTCAAGTCCCGGGGCGGGGACGTGCGCATCGTGTACTCCCCCCTGGACGCCCTGAAGGTGGCCGGGGACAACCCCGGCAGGAAGGTCGTGTTCTTCGCCGTGGGCTTCGAGACCACGGCCCCCGCCAACGCCATGGCCGTGGCGGAGGCCCGCCGCCGCGGGCTGGGGAACTTCTCCGTCCTGGTGTCCCACGTGCTGGTGCCGCCGGCCCTGGAAGCGGTGCTGTCCTCCCCGCAAAGGCAGGTGGACGGGCTCCTGGCCGCGGGCCACGTGTGCGCCATCATGGGCACCGGGGAATACGCGCCCCTGGCCCGGCGCCACCGGGTGCCCATCGTCGTCACCGCCTTCGAGCCCCTGGACCTGCTCCAGGGCATCCACATGGTCGTCAAGCAGCTGGAGGAGGGCCGGCACGAGGTGGAGAACCAGTACGACCGGCTCGTGCGCCCCGAGGGGAACCTGCCCGCCCGGGAGCTGATCCGCGAGGTCTTCCAGGTGAAGGACCGCGCCTGGCGCGGCATCGGCGTCATCCCCATGAGCGGCCTGGGCCTCCGGGAGGCCTACGCCGCCTTCGACGCCGAGCGGATCTTCGACGTGGAGGGCGTGGGCGGGCCGGAGTCCCCGGACTGCCGCAGCGGCCTCGTGCTCCAGGGGATCATCCGGCCCCAGGAGTGCCCCGCCTTCGGTTCCCCGTGCACCCCCGACCATCCCCTGGGGGCCACCATGGTGAGCAACGAGGGGGCCTGCGCCGCCTACTACCGGTACCGCCGGCACACCCCGGCCTGAGGACGGACCCCCCATGGACATCCAGCTGAACTGCCCCGTGCCCCTGCGCCACGACACCATCCAGATGGCCCACGGCGGCGGCGGGCGCATGATGCGCGAGCTCCTGGAATCGGTCCTGCTCCCCGCCTTCCGCAGCGAGGCCCTGGACACCCGGCACGACGCCGCGGTGCTGGCCCTGGAGGGCTCCCGCCTGGCCTTCACCACCGACACCTACGTGGTCCGGCCCCGGTTCTTCCCCGGGGGCGATATCGGCGAGCTGGCCGTCTACGGCACCGTCAACGACCTGGCCATGGCCGGCGCGCGCCCCCTGTACCTGAGCGTGGGGATGGTGCTGGAGGAGGGCTATCCCATCGAGGAGCTCCGCCGGGTGGCGGCCTCCATGAAGGCCGCCGCCGACCGCTGCGGCGTTTCCATCGTGACGGGCGACACCAAGGTGGTGGACCGGGGCAAGGGCGACGGGCTCTACATCAACACCGCCGGCATCGGCGCGGTGCCCGCGGGCCTTTCGGTGGGGCCCAGGCACGTGCGGCCCGGGGACGCCGTGCTCGTCAGCGGGGACGTGGGCCGCCACGGCGTGGCCGTCATGTCCGTGCGGGAGGGCATCGCCTTCACGACCCCCGTGGAAAGCGACTGCGGCCCGCTGCACGGCCTCGTTGGGGCCCTGCTGGGGGGCGGCGTCGTGCCCTCCTGCCTCCGGGACGCCACCCGGGGGGGCCTGGCCGCCGTGCTCAACGAGATCGCCACCGACGCCGCCGTGGGCGTGGAGGTCCACGAGGCCGACATCCCCGTGATCGCAGGCGTGGAGGGCGCCTGCGAGCTGCTGGGCCTGGACCCCTACTACGTGGCCTGCGAAGGGCGGATGGTGGCCTTCGTGCCCGGGGACGCCGCGGAGCGGGCCCTGGCCGTCCTGCACGCGACTCCCGGCGGGGAAGGGGCCTCGCGCATCGGCACGGTCACGGAGAAGGGCCCGGGCACCGTGATCCTGCGCACGCGGCTGGGCACGAGGCGGATCCTGGACCTGCTGTCCGGGGAGCAACTGCCGCGGATCTGCTGAGGACGGGACCCCGGGCTGAAAAAAACGGGAAGGGGTGTATGATGGATGCCCACGAATGACAGGATGAGGCATGCCCCTGGACGGCCAGACCAAGACCCCCGATCGCCACCTGCCCCTGGAGGGCGTGCGCAACTTCCGCGACCTGGGCGGCTACCGCGGCCATGGCGGAAGGTCCGTGGCCTGGGGCCGGCTCTTCCGGTCCGGACGGCTCTCGGGGCTCACCGACGGGGACCGGCGGCGGGTGGGCGCCCTGGGGCTGGACCTGGTGCTGGATTTCCGCCAGCGCTCGGAGTGCGCGCTGGAGCCCTCGGCCTGGGCCCCGGGAACGGCGCCCCGCACCGAGAACCTGGAGATCGTCCCCGGCAGCCTCGACGGGTTCTTCGACCCGGACGGCAACGCCCGCACCGCTTCGTTCATGGAGGCCCTCTACCGGGTCCTCGCCCTGGAGCACGCGGAGGTCTACCGCGCCATGTTCGGCCACATCCTGGACGTGCCCGGCGCCCGCGTCCTGCTCCACTGCGCGGCGGGCAAGGACCGCACCGGTTTCGGCAGCGCCCTCCTGCTCCTGGCCTTGGGCGTGGCCCGGGAGGACGTCATGGAGGACTACCTCCTCACCTCCCGGTTCCTGGACGTGGACGCGGAAATGGACACCGTGCTGGCCGTGGCGCCCCACCTCCTGAAGCCCCCCATGACCCGCGAGGGGGTGCGCCCCATGTTCGAGGTGCGCAGGAGCTACCTGGAATCCGCCCTGGACGCCATGGGCGACGTGGACGCCTACCTGGAAGGCCGGCTGGGACTGGGACCCGCGGCCCGGGGGGAGCTGCGGGAGCGGTACCTGGGGGCCTGACCCCCCCCCTGGTTTTTCCAGGCTGCTACACTGGGGCATCCAAATCTCAAGGAGCCTCCATGGAGTTGGCGTCAGGGTTGCCCGTTTTCCAGATCCTGGGGTGGGGGGTGGCGGGGCTGATCCTCCTCCTCCTGCTCTCCAAGACCGTCCGCTACATCCCCAACACGCGCGTGGGCATCGTGGAGAAGCTCATCAGCGGCCGGGGCTCGGTGAAGACCGGGTTCATCGCCCTTTCGGGGGAGGCCGGGTTCCAGCCGGAGGTGCTGCGCGGCGGCTGGCACCTGTTCATGCCGTTCATGTACCGCATCCACCGGGTGCCCCTGGTGACCATTCCCCAGAGCAAGATCGGCTACGTCTTCGCCCGGGACGGCCGGGACCTGCCCCCCACCCAGACCCTGGCCTCCAACGCCATGACCGACGGGTTCCAGGACGTGCGGGCCTTCCTGGGCGCCGGCGGCCAGAAGGGTCCCCAGCGCGGGCTGCTGCGGGAGGGCACGTACGCCATCAACCTGGCCCAGTTCGTGGTCCTCACCGAGGACCAGATGTACTACCTGCCCATGGACCGCAGCGAGCTGGACTCCTTCACCAAGATGTCCGCCGTCATCGCCGAGCGCGGCGGCTACCGCCCCGTCATCATCCGCGGCACGGACGACGCCGTGGGCATCGCCACGGTGCACGACGGCCCTTCGCTCCCCTCGGGCGAGATCATCGCCCCCACCGTGGGCCAGGACCTGGCCAACGCCTCCAGCTACCACAACAACTTCCAGGACGCGGACAAGTTCCTCAAGGCCGGCGGCTTCCGGGGCCGGCAGTACCAGGTGCTGGTGGAAGGCACCTACTACATCAACCGCCTCTTCGCCACGGTGGAGCTCATCCCCAAGACGGTCGTGGAAGTGGGCAACGTGGGCGTGGTGGTGTCGTACACGGGCGAAGCGGGCCTGGACATCAGCGGCGCGGAGTACCGCCACGGCGAGCTGGTCACGCCGGGCCAGCGGGGCGTGTGGAGCGAGCCGCTCCTGCCGGGCAAGTACGCCTTCAACACCTACGCCGGCAAGGTCCTGGTGGTGCCCACCACCAACTTCATCCTCAAGTGGAACCGGTCCGAGGTGGGCTCCCACAAGTACGACGAGAACCTCACCGAGGTGAGCCTGATCACCAAGGACGCCTTCGAGCCCAGCCTGCCCCTGTCGGTGGTGGTGCACATCGACTACCGCAAGGCCCCCCTGGTCATCCAGCGCTTCGGCGACGTGAAGAAGCTCGTGGAGCAGACCCTGGATCCCATGGTCAGCGCCTACTTCAAGAACATCGGCCAGACCCGCACGCTCATCCAGCTCATCCAGGACCGCTCGGCCATCCAGGACCAGAGCGGCATCCAGATGAAGGAGAAGTTCGTGCAGTACAACCTCGAGCTGCAGGAGGTCCTCATCGGCACCCCCACCAGCGGCGCCGTGGGCGGCCAGATCGAGCAGATCCTCACCCAGCTCCGCAGCCGCCAGATCGCCAACGAGCAGGTGGAGACCTACGAACGCCAGGAGACCGCGGCCGTCAAGGAACGGGAACTGCGGGAAGCCGAAGCCAAGGCCAAGCAGCAGACCCTCCTCACCGAATCCGAGATCGCCATCAACGTCCAGAGCAACGCCGGCAAGGCCGACTACGCCCGCGCCCAGCAGCAGGCCGCCCAGATCCAGACCCTGGCCTCCGCCGAGGCCGAGAAGCTGCGCCTCATGGGCGACGGCGAAGCCAAGCGCATCAAGTCCCTGGCCGAGGCCGAGGCCGAGAAGGCCGCCCGGGTGGGCATCGCCCAGGCCATGGCCATCGAGGAGCAGGTCCGCGCCTACGGCGGCCCCCAGTTCCAGCTGGTCCAGCAGGTCATGAACCGCTTCGCCGAGGCCATCCAGTCCTCCCAGGTGGACGTGGTCCCCAAGATCAACATGGCCGGCTCCACCGGCGGCGGCAACCTCATCGAGAGCCTCCTGGGCGTCCTCCTCTCCGACAAGGTCGGCGAAATCGTCGGCGTGGCCCCCACCGCGCCCCGCGACCCCGCCGCCTTGGCGCTCAAGGAGGAGATGCTCCGCAAGATGGGCCGCAAGGAATAACCGGCGCCTGGGCCATTCGGCGTACGGGTTCCGGACTGGCGTCAGCGAATCCCTGGCGCCAGTCCGGGGCACGGACCTTCAGATCATAGGCCTTACACCTTCCCAGGTGGTAACGAGGCGGTCCGAGATGCCCCGGATCCGCTCCACGGCTTCGTCCACGTCAGCGAGGGTGAGGTCGCGGTGGGTGATGAAGCGCAGGGCGCTGCCCACGGGGAGGACCCGCACCCGGGCCTCCTCGAGGATGGCCAGGGCGGAGGGGGCGTCGGGGACGGGGACAAGGAGGATGTTGGTCTCGGGCACGGGGGCCTTGAAGCCCATGGAGCGCAATCCGTCGGCGAGGCGCCGGGCCTTCTCGTGGTCCTCGGGGATGCGGGGGAGGTAGTCCAGGGCCTCCAGGCCCGCGGCGGCCATGACCCCGCCCTGGCGCACGCCGCCGCCCAGCATCTTGCGGATGCGCCGGGCGTCCTCGATGAGGTCGCGGCCGCCGCAGAGCACGGAGCCCATGGGGGCGCCCAGGCCCTTGCTGAGGCAGACGCTGACGGTGTCGGCGCCCCAGGCCATGGCGTCCAGGGAGGCGCCCTGGGCGGCGGCGGCGTGCCAGAGGCGGGCCCCGTCCAGGTGGACCTTCAGGTTCCGGCCCTGGGCCTGCTCCACCAGTTCGCGGTGCTCGGCGGCCGACAGGCAGGTGCCGCCGGCGAAGTTGTGGGTGTTCTCCAGGCAGAGCAGGGTGGTGCGCAGGGTGTAGTAGGGGCCGGGGGCCCCCGCGGCGCGCCACACCTGCATGGGGGTGATCCGGCCGGGGCCGGCCTCCCAGGGCAGGGCCTCGGGCATGCCCTGGGCGAGCCAGGCGGCGGTGCCCAGTTCGGAGCCCAGCACGTGGGCCTGGGCGGGGGCCAGGAACCGCTCGCCGCGCTTGAGGTGGAGCATGAGGGCGATCCCGTTGGCCATGCAGCCCGAGGGGGTCCAGAGGCCGGCCTCCTTGCCCAGGAGCCCGGCCACGCGCCGCTCCAGGCGGTCCATGGTGGGGTCGCGGTCCAGGACGTCGTCGCCCACCTCCGCTTCGGCCATGGCCTTCCTCATCCCGGCGGTGGGCCGGGTCACGGTGTCGGAGCGGAAATCCAGCGGTCTCATGGCAAGGATTGTAGACCGATTCTTGCTACCCTGGAGCCACGGAGCCTCCATGACCCTTCTCATCGCGATTCTGCTCGGCCTCATCCAGGGCGTCACCGAATTCCTGCCCGTGTCCTCCACGGCCCACCTCACCCTGGCCGAGAACCTGCTCCTCAGGCAGAGCATGCCCCTGGCCTTCGACGTGCTGCTCCACGTGGGGACCCTGCTGGCGCTGATCGTGTACTTCCGGGCGGAGATCCTCCAGATGCTCCGCGGCATCCTGGGCAGGGACGCCGAGGGCCTGCGGCTGGCGGGTTGGGTCCTCCTGGCCATGGTGCCCACCGTGATCTTCGGCTTCGCCACCCGCCACCTGAAGGAGACCGCCAAGGAGCACGTGTGGATCTACGGCGCCTGCCTCCTCCTCACGGCGGTCCTGCTCTTCACGGCCAACAACCTCAGCGCCAGGAACCAGGAGGCCCGCGGGCTGGACGAGATGGGCCCCTGGGACGCCCTGGCCGTGGGCACCATCCAGGGCCTGGGGGGCGGCTTCGGGCTCTCCCGCAGCGGATCGACCATCGCCATGGGCGTGTTCAAGGGCCTCAAGCTGCCCTCCGCCACCCGCTTCAGCTTCCTGCTGGGCATGCCCACCATCCTGGGCGCCGCCGTGCTGGAAGGCTCCCACATCCTCAAGCCCCTGCTGCGCCACCAGCCCCTTCCCGCGGAACTGGCCTTCCCCGCCGGCTCCATCAGCCCCGCCCTGGCCTGCGTCGTGGGCGTGGCGGTCTCGGCCGTCTCGGGCTACTTCGCCATCGGGCTCCTGGACCGCTTCACCCGCAAGCCCCGGCTCAATCCCTTCGCCTTCTACTGCCTCTGCGCGGGCGTGGCGATGATCATCCTGGGCACGGTGGGGGCCAAGGGGTTCTTCTTCGCCCAGGGCGTATCCCTCCCCTGAAAAATTAGTCAAGTCCACTTGACAACCCGTCCCGGGGGCCCCATCGTGATGTCAAGTTGATTTGACACCCCCGGGAGCCCCATGGCACGTTTCGTCGTGCACAACCGAGTCCGCGAATCCAGGCAGAACCACGGCCTGACGCAGCAGGACCTGGCCGACGCCGTGGGCGTCTCCCGGCAGAGCATCAATTCCATCGAACAGGGCAAGTACATTCCGAGCCTGCCCCTGGCCCTGCACCTGGCCCGGGTCTTCGGCCTGTCCACGGACGCCCTGTTCGAACTGAAGGAGCGGTGAAGATGTTCGACGAGCGCATGATCCTGCACCGGTACAAGGCCACGAGCCACGCCGCCATGGCCGGGGCCCTGGTGGCGGGCTTCCTCAGCCTGCGCGCCCTCTACCGGGGCGAGGGCCTGCGGAAGGACCTCTTCGCCATCCTCTGCGCCATGGCCGTCACCAAGATCGCAGCCCTCGTGTACTTCCGCCTCAGGGACTAGGGCCCCTGCTAGAATGGCCCCAACACACCGCGGAAAAGAAAAAAGGAGATGGTTTGATCCAGATAACGGACATCTATAAATCCTTCCATGTCAAGGATAAGAAGACGCGCTCGAAGATGCGCATCGAAGCGGTGCGGGGCATCTCCCTCACGGTGAAACCAGGGGAGATCTACGGCCTCCTGGGTCCCAACGGCGCGGGCAAGTCCACCACCCTTCGCATGATCGCGGGCCTCATGGTGCCCGACGCCGGCACCATCGAGGTCTGCGGCATCGATTCCACCCGGGAGCCCGAGAGGGCCCGGGCCACCATCGGCTACCTCTCCACGGACCTGAGCGTCTACAACCGCTTCACCCCCCGGGAACTGCTCAAGCTCTTCGGGGAGTTCCAGGGCGTGGACGCGGCCGTGGCCGAGCGCCGCGGCCTCCACCTCCTGGAGCGCCTCCACATGGCCGAATTCGCCGATGTGAAGATGGAGGGCTTCTCCGGGGGCCAGAAGCAGAAGGTGTCCATCGCCCGGGCCCTGCTCCACGATCCCAAGGTGGTGATCTTCGACGAGCCCACCACGGGCCTGGACGTGCTCACCGCCAAGACCGTGCTGGACCTCCTGGGCATCATGAAGGCCGAGGGACGCTCGGTCATCGTCTCCACCCACGTCATGCCCATGGTGGAAGCCATCTGCGACCGCGTCGGCATCATCTTCGAGGGCACCCTGCACGGGGACGCCTCCCCCCGGGAGATCCTGGACCGCCGGGGGGTGCGGACCCTGGACGAGGTGTTCTTCCAGCTTGTGGCCGAAAAGGAAAGGGGCGTGGCATGAAGGGGGCGCTGCTGATCGTGAAAAAGGAGTTCATGGAGCTGTCCAAGGACCGCAAGACCATGTTCTTCACCTTCGTCATGCCGCTGGTGCTCTTCCCGCTGCTGTTCGGGATGATCGGCCGCCTCGGCCGCAACGACAAGGCGGAGCGCACCGGCCGTCCCAGCCGGGTCTGCGTGGTCGACGAATCCGGCGCCGTGGCCGCGGTCCTGGCCGCCAACCCCAAGGAATTCCAAGTGGTGGCCCGGCCCGAGGGGGACCTGAAGCAGGCCATCCGGGACCAGAAGCTGGAGATGTCCCTGGAGGCCGATCCCCAGGCCGCCGCCAAGCAGCGCAGCCAGGAGACCTGGGTCCTGAAGGCCGTGTACGACCGCTCCGACGAATCCTCCACCCTCGCCCTGGACCGCCTGAAGAAGGCCATGGCCTCCCGGGACAAGGTGGTGGTGCAGGAGCGCCTCAAGGCCATGGGGGCCTCCGCCCAGCTGGCGGCGCCCACCCGGGTCGAACCCGACGACGCCGGCGGCATGAACCGCACCCTGGGCAAGGCCCTGGGCTCCTTCCTGCCCTACATGGTCATGATGATGATGTTCGCCGGGGCCATGCAGCACGGCATCTACGCCACGGCGGGGGAGAAGGAGCGGGGCACCCTGCTCAGCCTCCTGTCCACCAGCATCCCCCGCAGCCAGATCATCATCGGCAAGCTGCTGTACGTGTTCTCCATCGGCATCATCGTGGCCATGATCAACCTCCTCAGCATGGCCTTCGCCGTGACCCGGCTGGCCGCCTCCGAGGCCGCGTCCGCGGGGCATGCGGGGCAGGGGATGCCGGGCCTGGGCGCCCTGGCGACCCCGGGCACCCTGGGCCTGACCTTCCTCCTGATGGTCCCCCTGGGGCTCTTCTTTGCCAACTTCATCATCCTGGCCGGCATCCAGGCCAAGAACACCGTGGAAGCGGGCACGGCCATCATGCCGGGCATGGTGGTGGTGATCTTCCTGGGCGTCTTCTCCATGGCCCCGGGCATCGAAAAGATGGTTTTCCTTCCGTACGTCCCGGTGGTGAACGTGAGCCTGGCCATCCGCAAGCTGTTCAGCCAGCAGGCCAACTACTGGGAATACACGGTTGCGCTGCTCATGACCATCGGGCTGGCCTGCCTCATGACCTGGCTCTCCACGCGGCTGCTGAAGCGCGAATCGGCTATCTTCAAGGTTTAGGGTATAGTTGATTCCAGTCGACCATTCCGAGGTAAAAAGCATGTCCACAAAGCCCAAGACATCCGAAAGCCAGGCTCCCGCGAAGGACGCATCGCTTGAGATGATGCTCGCCGAGGCGCTGAAACAGTTCAATGCGGGCGCGTTGAAGGAGGCCGCGGCCGCCTTCGGGGCCCTCCAGGAAGAAGCCGCCAAGCGTGAGGACCTGCGGGTCGGCCGCACCGCCCTGGGCTACGTCAAGGCCATCCAGTCCCGCCTTGAGAACCAGGAAGCCGTCCTCCCCCAGACCGCCGAACTCTCCGTCCAGGTGGAACTGAACCGCCGGGCGCCGGAAGCGGCCCTGACCCTGGCCGAGGAGGGCATCAAGGCCCACGCCGGGCACGCCGGCCTCCACTACCTCAAGGCCCTCGCCCTGGCCCAGCTGGACCAGGCCCAGCCCGCCGCCGACGCCCTTTCCCAGGCCATCAGCCTGGACCCCGGGCTCATCTACCAGTTCCGGCTGGAAGCGGACTTCGACGGCCTGCGCCACAGCGCCCCCTTCGCCGTCTTCAACCGCGGCTGACGCGCCCGTGGACGGCGGGAGGGGCCTCCACGCCGACCAGCCCCTGAAGGTCGTGGCCATCGGGGGCGGCACGGGCCTGGCCGCGCTCCTCCGCGCCCTGAAGCCCGAGGCGGGCCGCACCCGCGATCCCTGGCGGCTCACGGGGATCGTCACGGTTTCGGATGACGGCGGTTCCAGCGGGCGCCTGCGGGACGAACTGGGGGGCATCCCCCCGGGGGACCTGCGCAATTGCCTGTCGGCCCTCACCCGCGAGGAATCGGTGCTTTCCGATCTCCTGAACTACCGGTTCTCCGGGGAGGGGTCCCTGGCGGGGCACTCCCTGGGCAACCTGATGCTCCACGCCATGGCCGACCTCACCGGCGACTGGGTGCGGGCCATCCGGGCCCTTTCCAACGTCCTGGTGACCGTGGGGCGCCTCTACCCGTCCACGGTGGTGCCGGTGGTGCTCAAGGCCGAGGACATGGAGGGCCGCCGCTACACGGGCGAGACCAACGTGAATTCCTGCACGCCGCCCCTGGCGCGGTTCTGGGCGGAGCCCCTGGACGCCGAGCCCCTGCCCGAGGCCATCCTGGCCATCCTCCAGGCCGATCTCATCCTCCTGGCCCCGGGCAGCCTGTACACTTCGACCATCGCCTCCCTCCTGGTCACCGAACTCCGGGAGGCGGTGTTCCGCACGGGGCACCCCGTCATCTACGTGGCCAACCTCATGACCGAGCCCGGGGAGAGCTCCGGCCTGGACCTGGAGGCCCACCTCGCCGCCATCCAGTCCCACGCCCACCTGGCGGTGTCCGCCGTCATCGCCAACACCGCGCCCCTGCCCCCCAACCTCATGCGGCGCTACCGGCAGGAGGGGGGCACCCCCCTGGTGGCCGATGGGAAAACCATCTGCGGCGTGCCGGTTTTCGCCTATGCGCTTCTGGACCCGGAGGCCGAAATGGTCCGCCATCACCCCATCCTCCTGAACCGGGCCCTGCGGGACGTCATCGCAAGTTTGTAGCCGCTGGCCCGAATACAGATACCATTGGGTTACCGGAGTCGAGGCATGGGCATCAAAGGCGATCTTTCCACGATGGGCCTGGAGGACATCCTCCAGTGGCTGTCGGTGGGCAAGAAGACCGGCATCCTCGAGCTCAAGGGCTTCCTCCACACCAAGCGCGTGGCCTTCTCCGACGGCCGCATCACCAGCGTGTGGTCCTCGGACCCCCGGGAGTACCTGGGCCAGTACCTCCTGGCCTACAACCGCATCACCGAGGAGCAGCTGCGGGAGGCCCTGGCCACCCAGGAGGACGAGAACCAGCTCCTGGGCCGCATCCTGGTGAACCGCCAGCTGGTCACCGAGGCGGAGATCCGCCGCATCGTCCAGCTGAAGGTGGAGGAGTCCGTCTACGACACCTTCCTGTGGGACACCGGCACCTTCGAATTCCACGACGGCCAGCCCCCGCTGCAGAAATCCATGCTGCTCAGCCTGGAGGTCACGGGCATCGTCCTCGAGGGCGCCCGAAGGACCGACGAATGGAAGCGCATCCGCAAGTCCATCAAGGGCGGGGACGCCGTGGTGGTGGGGGTTTCCGAAGCCATCGCCGAGATGCTCCCCCTGGCCCCCGAGGACGCCGATATCCTCACGCGCCTGGATGGCCTGAAGACCATCGACCAGCTGGTCATCGAGATGCGGGTGCCGGAGTTCAAGGCCAACAAGCTGCTCTTCGACCTCCACGAGAAGGGCATGGTGCGCATCCTCCACCCCGGGGGCAAGCTGGGGGACCAGTCCAGCCTGCAGCTCCAGCGGGCGCGGCAGCTGGTGGAGCGCCAGAAGCTGCAGGAGGCCCAGGTTGAACTTCGCAACCTGCTCGCCGAACAGCCCAAGCTCCAGGAGGCCTCCCGCATGCTGCAGGTGGTCGAGCACATGATGGAGGAGAACACCATCGACGAGACCCTGGTGCCCGAACTGGCCGTGAGCATCGAGGAGCTCATGCAGGCCCAGCTGGGGCCCAACGAGGCCTTCCTGGCCACGCGGGTGAACGCCGTGTGGAGCATCCACGACATCATCTCCATCTCCCCCTTTCCCCACGATGAGTGCCTGGCCATCTTCTCCAAGCTGCTCAAGCGTGGGATCCTGAAGGTGCAGAAATCACCTGGGGGCGCCCAGCCCGGATACCGGCGCTAGGTCCCCCGAACCCCGGAGGCCCTGTGCGAATGCCCACCCCCTGGATCAACGCCATCCTGGCCCTGGCCCTGGCCGCGCCCCTGGGCGCCGCCAAGCCCAAGGCCACCCCGGCCCAGGCCCAGATCAAGAAACTCACCCAGGAAAGGGACGAGCTCAAGGAGCGCCTCGCGGCCACCGAGAGCCTCCAGGAGGACCTCGCCGCCGCCCAGAAGAGCCGCGACCTGGCCCGCCAGGAGACCGAGACCGTGCGCCGCCAGCTGGACCAGATCAAGGGCGCCCTGGCCGAGAACCAGGGCAGCTCGGACACGATCCTGAAGGAGCTCCAGAAGGCCAAGGACGAGGCCGCCGCGGCCCAGGCCGCCCTCGCCTCCCTCAAGGAGGAGCAGGCCAAGGCCAACGAGCGCAAGGCCGCCGACGCCGAAAAGGCCGTGGTGCCCATCACCCCCGACATCACCCCCGCCAAGCCCATGAACCTCAACAAGGTGACCCCCTCCCCCCGCAAGGTCAGCGGCGTGGTGGTGGTCAACGTCCTGGTGAGCGAGAACGGCGAGGTCCTGGACACCCGCCTCCTGCAGGGTCTCCCCGGGGAGGGCGAGTGGGTGCAGAAGGCCCACGAGGCCTGCCTGGAGGCCGCCAAGCGCATCGTCTTCGACCCCGCCCGCGGCCCCGACGGCACCACCCACGTGCGGGTGTGGCAGGGCGTGGGCTTCAAGCTCGATTGAGGATTTTCATGCAGCCTGGCGACGAGGTACCCCTCGCCGACCCAGAACTGCGCAGCCAGGATGGCGATCGCTCGCGCGGTGATCTGCCTAATTCCTTAACCCGGCTTTCTTTATCCTGCTCTTTCCCCTGAATCCCTTTCATCCCCGTTAGAACCGCGCCGGGAGTTGCCGCCTCCCTGAGGCCATGGTGGCGGCCCATGCCAGCCCTCCGGGAACGGGGATGGAAAACGATAAATGGGATTAACGGGGATCCACTGAATATCGATCAGTCCACCTTGCAGGTGACGTCCCCATTGGCCCAGGCCTGGCAGCCCAGTCGCTGGCCGGGGGCGGCCTTGAGGACCTTCAGGATGCGGGCCTCGCTGGCGCCCACGGGGGACAGGTGGTCGGCGCCCTCCTCCACGGTGACCAGGCAGGTCCCGCAGCGGGCGTGACCGCCGCAGGTGTGGGTCAGGGGCACCTCGCCCCGGGCCGCGGCGGCCAGGATGGAGAGCTCGCGCTCCAGATCGACTTCGACCGTTTGCCTGCCTCTTAGGGTGACCTTGAACATGGGGCTCCGGGACGTGGGGGGAGGCGGGGATAACACTGTGCCTGTGCAATTCTAGCCGATTTCCCTTCTTGATCCCCTGCATCCTGTTCATCGGATTCATCCCTGTTGGGCAGGGCCAGCGATGGGGCGGGCGGGTCGCAGGGCCCCGACCCATGCCTGCCTTGGCCCTGCGGGAACAGGGATGAATCGGATGCAGGGGATGGAGGGGATGAACGGAGCCTTCCCGGCGAGGGGCGGCCCGTACTTCATTTACGAAATCTTAATGTTTCCCGATTCAACGTTAACGATCTCTTGACGGCCGTTCGTCCACCCTTTCCTGGGAGGCATCCATGACAGCCATCCAGATCCTCGCGGCGGCCCTTACTTTGGGGCTCCTCGTCTACCTCTGCATCGCCCTTCTCCTTCCGGAGCGCTTCCAATGACGGCCAACAGCCTCCTCCAGTTCGTCCTGTTCCTGGGGTTCCTCCTGCTGGTCTCCAAGCCCCTGGGGGAGTATATGGGGCGCGTGCTGGACCAGGAGCGGACCTTCCTGGATCCCGTGGCCGGGCCCCTGGAACGGGGGATCTACCGGCTGGCGGGCATCGCCCCGGACGAGCGCATGGACTGGAAGCAGTACGCCGGGGCCCTGCTGGCCTTCAGCGCCCTGGGGCTCCTCTTCCTTTTCGGGCTCCAGCTGGCGCAGCACCGGCTGCCCCTCAACCCCCAGCGCCAGCCGGCGGTGCCCTGGGGCGTGGCCCTGAACACGGCCGTGAGCTTCGTCACCAACACCAACTGGCAGGCCTATGCCGGCGAATCCACCCTGAGCCACCTCACCCAGATGCTGGGGCTCACGGTCCAGAACTTCCTCTCCGCCGCCAAGGGCATCGCGGTGCTGGCGGCCCTGGCCCGGGGCATCCGGCGGCGCAAGGCCACCTTCCTGGGCAATTTCTGGGTGGACCTGACCCGGATCACCCTCTACATCCTTCTGCCCCTGGCCACCCTCTTCGCCCTGTTCCTCCTGAGCCAGGGCGTGGTGCAGACCCTGGGGCCCAACCCCGTGGCGCACTTCCTGACGCCCGTGGCCGGCGCCGACGGCAAGCCCGTGCTGGACCAGGTCATCGCGGTGGGCCCGGTGGCCTCCCAGGAGGCCATCAAGATCCTGGGCACCAACGGCGGGGGCTTCTTCAACGCCAATTCCGCCCACCCCTTCGAGAACCCCACGGCCCTGGCGAGCCTGGCCCAGGCCCTGGGCATCCTCCTGATCCCCGCGGGCCTCTGCCACGCCTTCGGGCGCATGGTGCGGGACCGGCGCCAGGGCTGGGCCATCCTTTCGGCCATGGCGGTGATCTTCGTGCTGGCCCTGGGCGTCCTGCACGTGGCCGAACAGAAGGGGAACCCCGCCTTCCGGTCCCTGCCGGTGGCCCAGGCCGCGGTGTCCACCCCGGGCCTGGAGCAGAGCGGCGGGAACATGGAAGGCAAGGAGGTGCGCTTCGGCATCGCCGGCACCACGCTCTTCGCCACCGCCTCCACCGCCACCTCCACCGGCGCCGTCAACGGCATGCACGATTCCTTCACACCCCTGGGGGGCATGGTGCCCATCCTCCTCATGGACCTGGGCGAAGTGGTCTTCGGGGGCGTGGGCTCGGGCCTCTACACCATGCTGATCTTCGCCATCATCGCCGTCTTCATCGCCGGGCTCATGGTGGGCCGGACCCCCGAGTACCTGGGCAAGAAGATCGAGGCCTTCGAGACGAAGATGGCCTCCCTGGTCATCCTCATCCCCGCGGCCTCCGTGCTGGTGTGCACCGCCCTGGCCGTCACCCTCCCCTCGGCCGTGGCCAGCCTCTCGAACCCCGGCGCCCACGGGTTCAGCCAGGCCCTCTACGCCTTCAGCAGCGCCTCCAACAACAACGGCAGCGCCTTCGCGGGCCTCAACGCCAACACGACCTTCTACAACCTCGCCACCGGCGTCGCCATGCTCCTGGGGCGCTTCGGCACCATCCTGCCCGTGCTGGCCGTGGCGGGCTCCCTGGCCCGGAAGAAGCGCACGCCGCCGGGGGCCGGAACCCTGCCCACCCACACGCCGCTCTTCGTGGCCCTGCTGGTGGCCGTGGTGCTCCTGGTGGGCGCCCTGACCTTCATTCCCGCCCTGGCCCTCGGCCCCATCGCCGAGCACCTGTCCCTGCTCTAGGAACCGGAGAAACCCATGCGCACCTCCACCTCCTTCGGGGAGATCCAGCCCAGGCCCCTGTTCGAAGCGGCCATCGTCCGCCGCGCGGCCCTGGCCGCCTTCGCCAAGCTCAACCCCGTCCACCAGCTCAAGAACCCCGTGATGTTCACCGTGTGGGTGGGCAGCGCCCTGACCCTCGTGCTGTGGCTCCAGGCCCTGGGGGGCCGGGGCGACGCCCCCGCGGGCTTCATCCTGGCCATCTCCCTGTGGCTCTGGTTCACGCTGGTCTTCGCCAATTTCGCCGAGGCCATGGCCGAGGGCCGCGGCAAGGCCCAGGCCGACAGCCTGCGCAGGGCCAAGCGCGACGTCACCGCCAAGCTCCTCAAGGAACCCAAGTACGGCGCCGCCTGGGAGAGCGTGGGCGCCTCCTGCCTGCGCATGGGCATGGCCGTGCTGGTGGAGGCGGGGGACACCATCCCTGGCGACGGCGAGGTGATCGAGGGCGTGGCCTCCGTGAACGAGGCGGCCATCACCGGCGAATCGGCCCCCGTCATCCGCGAATCCGGCGGGGACCGCTCCGCGGTCACCGGGGGCACCCAGGTCCTTTCGGACTGGCTGGTGGTGCGCATCGCCTCCAACCCCGGCGAAACCTTCCTGGACCGCATGATCGCCATGGTGGAAGGCGCCAAGCGCAAGAAGACCCCCAACGAGATCGCCCTGGATATCCTCCTGGCCGCCCTGACCCTCATCTTCCTGCTGGCCACCGCCACGCTCCTCCCCTATTCGGTCTACAGCGTCAAGGCCGCGGGGCAGGGCAGCCCCGTCTCCCTCACCGTGCTGGTGGCCCTCCTGGTGTGCCTGATCCCCACCACCATCGGCGGGCTCCTCAGCGCCATCGGCATCGCCGGCATGGACCGCATGGTGCAGGCCAACGTCATCGCCACCTCGGGCCGGGCCGTGGAGGCCGCGGGGGACGTGGACGTGCTGCTCCTGGACAAGACCGGCACCATCACCCTGGGCAACCGCCAGGCCGTGGCCTTCGTGCCCGCCGAGGGCGTGGCCATCGCGCGCCTGGCGGACGCCGCGCAGCTCAGCAGCCTCGCCGACGAGACCCCCGAGGGCCGCAGCATCGTGGTGCTGGCCAAGGAGGAGTACGGCCTGCGCGAACGGGACATCAACGCCCTGGGCGCGAAGTTCATCCCCTTCACCGCCCAGACCCGCATGAGCGGCGTGGCCCTGGACGGCCGCGAGATCCGCAAGGGGGCCGTGAGCGCCATCGAGGCCTGGGTGAAGGCCGCGGGCAGCGAATTCCCCGAATCCCTGCGGCTGGAGGTGGACCGCATCGCCCGCGGCGGCGGCACGCCCCTGGTGGTGGCCGAGACCCACGGGCCCGAGACCCGGGCCCTGGGCGTGGTCAACCTCAAGGACATCGTCAAGGGCGGCATCCGGGAGCGCTTCGCCGAACTGCGGGAAATGGGCATCCGCACCGTCATGATCACCGGCGACAATCCCCTCACCGCCGCGGCCATCGCCGCCGAGGCCGGGGTGGACGATTTCCTGGCCCAGGCCACCCCCGAGGCCAAGCTCAAGCTCATCCGGGACTACCAGGCCGGGGGCCGCCTGGTGGCCATGACCGGCGACGGCACCAACGACGCGCCGGCCCTGGCCCAGGCCGACGTGGCCGTGGCCATGAACACCGGGACCCAGGCCGCCAAGGAGGCCGGGAACATGGTGGACCTGGATTCCAACCCCACCAAGCTCATCGAGATCGTGCGGATCGGCAAGCAGATGCTCATGACCCGCGGATCCCTCACCACCTTCAGCATCGCCAACGACGTGGCCAAGTACTTCGCCATCATCCCCGCCGCCTTCGCCGTCACCTACCCCCAGCTGCGGATCCTCAACGTCATGGGCCTCCACAGCCCCGGCAGCGCCATCCTGTCGGCGGTGATCTTCAACGCCCTGGTCATCGTCTTCCTCATCCCGCTGGCGCTGCGGGGCGTGGCCTACCGGCCCCTGGGCGCGGCGGCGGTGCTGCGGCGCAACCTCCTGGTATACGGCGCCGGGGGCATCGCCGTGCCCTTCCTGGGCATCAAGCTCATCGACGTCGCGCTCGTCGCGGCCCACCTGGTGTGAGGTACGCCATGTCCCTGCTCCGGCCCGCCCTCGCCGTCACCGGCTCCCTGGTCCTCATCACGGGCCTCGCCTACCCCCTGGCCCTCACCGGGGCCGGCCGGATCCTCTTCCCCCGCCAGGCCCAGGGCAGCCTCCTGTACCGGGACGGCCGCATCGTGGGCAGCCGCCTCATCGGCCAGCACACCGAGGACCCCGCCTATTTCTGGGGCCGGCTTTCCGCGGCGGCCTTCCCCACGGACGCGGCCCATTCCTCCGGCTCCAACCTGGCCCCGTCCAACCCGGCCCTGGCGGCCGCCGCCCAGGGCCGCATCCGGGCCCTGCGCCTCGCGGATCCCGGGAACCCCCTCCCGGTGCCCGTGGACCTGGTGACGGCCTCCGCCAGCGGCCTCGATCCCCACATCACCCCCGCCGCCGCCGACTACCAGGTGCGCCGCGTGGCCCGGGCGCGGGGCCTGCCCGAGGCCGAGGTGCGGGCCCGGGTGGCGCGGGCCACCTCCGGGCGCCTCCTGGGGCTGTTCGGGGAGCCCCGGGTGGACGTCCTGGCCCTGAACCTGAGCCTGGGGGCGCCCCGGTGACGCACGGCCTCTGGTTCCTTCCGCTGGGCCTGGCCATCGGGATCGCGGGGACGCGGACCTGGATGCAGGTGCGCCACGCCCTGCGCGCCGCCCGGGACCGGGCCCCCTGGCTTCTCCCTGTGCTGGCGTGGCTCCCCCTCGTATGCTGGATCCTGAGCCGGTTCATCCCCCAGGACTGAAATGACCCCACCCGGAACCCCCCGATGGACGTGGTTCGCCGCCGCGGGCGCGGTGGCGGCCACCACGGCCTGCTGCTTCCTGGCGGACCGCTACCTGCAACTGGCGGACCTGGTGGTGCTCTACATGCTCTGCATCACCGTGGTGGCCACCCGCTTCGAGAAGGGCCCGGCCTTCCTGGCCGCGGCCCTCAGCGTGGCGTGCCTGGACTACTTCTTCATCAAGCCCTACCTCACCTTCTCGGTGCACGACACGCGCTACCTGGGCACCTTCGGCATGATGATGGGCGTGGGCTGGATCGTGGGCCACCTGGCCGGGCGCATCCGGACCCAGGCCCGGGAGGCCCAGGAGCGGGAGCGGCACACCACCGCCCTGTACCGGCTGGGGGGCATCCTGGCCGAGGGGGGCGACGCCGCGGCCATCCAGGAGCGGGTGGAGGCCTACCTGGGCCGGGAGCTGGGGGGCCCCGTGCTCATCCTGCTGCCGGGGCCCGGCGGGGAGCTCCAGGCGCGGGAGGGGCTGAACCCCGACGAGCGGGGCGTGGCCCAGTGGACCCTGGCCAACCGCGAGGCCTCCGGCGCGGGCACCCCGAACCTCCCCGGCACCCGGGCCCTGTTCCTGCCCATGGGCAGCCCCCGGCGCGCGGAGGGCGTCCTGGCCGTGTTCCCCCCCACCCGCGCCGCCCGGGACCTCCTGGAGGGCATGGCGGCCCAGGTCTCCCTGGCCCTGGGGCGGGCCCGCCTGGCCTCCGAAAGGGCCGATGCCCGCATCCGGGCCGAGCAGGAGCACCTGCGCAGCATCCTCCTCAGCTCCATCTCCCACGACCTGCGCACGCCCCTGGGCACCATCACGGGCGCCACCAGCACCCTGCTGGACCCCGGCCCCGAGGCCACGGCCGAGGACCGGCGCATGCTCCTGGCCACCATCCACCAGGAATCCCGCCGCCTGGAAAGGCTGGTGGACAACCTCCTGGACCTCACGCGGCTGGAATCCGGCCAGGTGCAGGTGAAGAAGGAATGGGTGCCGGTGGAGGAGATCGTGGGCTCGGCACTGAACCGCCTGGAGGGCCAGATCGAGGACCGCCCCGTGGCCCTGGACCTTCGTGACGCCTGGATCCCCCTGGACCCGGTCCTCATGGAGCAGGTGCTCCAGAACCTCCTGGACAACGCCCTGAAGTTCAGCCCGCCGGGATCCGGCCTGGACATCGCCTGCAGGGCCGAGGGGGACAGCGCCGTACTCACCATCACCGACCACGGCCCCGGCCTGGAGCCCGGCGAGGAGGAGCGGATCTTCGAGAAGCTGTACCGGGGAAGCCGTTCCGCCTCGGCCCCCGGGGCCGGGCTGGGCCTGGCCATCTGCCGGGGCATCATCCAGGCCCACGGCGGCTCCATCACCGCCCGGAGCGCGCCCCTGGGCGGCACCCGTGTCATCATCACCCTGCCCCTGGAGGGCGTCCCTCCCCGCCTCGACGATTGCCCATGACCCAGGAACACCCCCTCATCCTCGTCATCGAAGACGAACCCCCCCTCCGGCGCTACCTGCGGGCCACGCTCCAGTCCTTCGGGTACCGGGTGGAGGAGGCCGCCACCGGCGAGGAAGGGAAGGGGATGGCCGCCCGCGTCGCCCCCGACGTGGTGCTCCTGGACCTGGGCCTGCCGGACATGGACGGCCTGGACCTGGCCCGGGAGCTGCGCGGCTGGAGCGCCGTCCCCATCATCATCGTGAGCGCCCGGGGCAAGGAGGAGGACAAGATCCGCGCCCTGGACGTGGGCGCCGACGACTACCTCACCAAGCCCTTCGGCTCCGGCGAGCTCCTGGCCCGCATCCGCGTCGCCCTGCGCCACGCCGCCGCCGTGGCCGGCGCCGCCCCCGAGGCCGTGGCCGAGATCGGCCCCCTGAGGGTCGACTTCGCCAGCCGCGAAGTGACCGTGGACGGCGCCGAGGTGCACCTCTCCCCCAACGAATTCGCGCTGCTGGGCATCCTGGTCCGCCATGCCGGAAAGGTCCTCACCCACCGCCAGCTCCTGCACGAGGTCTGGGGCGGCGTGGCCTCCGCCCAGCCCACCTACCTGCGCGTCTACATGGCCAATCTCCGCAAAAAACTCGAACCCGACCCGGCCCGCCCCCGGCTCCTGCTCACGGAACCGGGAATCGGGTACCGGCTGAAATGCTAGCGAGCCATAAGGATCGTACGTGTCCCGGACCTGCGTCAGGGATTCGCTGACGCAGGCAAGCTGCGTCAGCGGAGGGGGCTCGCCAGGGGGGGTGGCTGGAGTGTTGGCACACGCCGGCTTCGTTGGGTATGGTGGGCCTGGGGGGAGTTGGGCTCCCCGGATGGGCCTATGTCCGGGGGACGCGCTTCAAGTGCTCCGGGATGGCAGTGCGGTCGCGTCGACGTTGATCGGTTTGAGTCGCCTGCAATCAGCGTCGGCGCGGACCGGTTTCCACCGCAGGAAACTCGAAGCGGATCGAAGGTGCATAGGCCCGACCGGAGAGCCCCCGTCTCCCCATCGGCCCCCGGGCCCATCGAAGCCGGAGTGTGCCAACACCCCAGCCTGGCCTCGTACCAGGAGCTTTTCGCTGACGCAGCTTGCCTGCGTCAGCGGATCCCTGACGCAGGTCCGGGACACGTGCGATCCCCAGGGCATCCTCCGGAACCTGTTTTCACTTTGCCCGCATTGTTTCCGGATCCAATAGTTGCCGGCGGTAGAAAAGGACGCCCATGGATCCGACCGGACTGGGGGCCTGGGCCGGGCCATCCGCGAGGCCCAGACTGGGGTCCAAGCGGGGATCCTGGGCGTCGTCGTTGAGGTACCAGCCTTCCAGGCCTTTGATGGCGGCGATCACGTGGCCGCGGCGCCAGAGGGAGAACGCGGACGCGGCCAGGGCCACGCGTCCGTTGATCGTGGCGATGTGGTGCGCCTCATCCAGGGTGTAGACGGGCACCAGGACCTGGTTGCTGAATTCCAGGGCCAGGGGCGGGTCCAGGTGCTCCACCTTGATGATGGAGGTGGAGGGGATCTTCACGGGATGCCGAAACCAGCGGGCTCCGTCCCCCGTGGAACCCTCCTCCGATGTGACGTGGGCCAGGTACTGGCGCAGGTCCCTGATGCCCGTGAAATCGTAGCCCGTGACGGCCCTCGAGCCGGAGAACACCATTCCGAAGGTCCAGTCCTGGTAGGCGGGGGCCTTGCCGTCCACCAGGGTCTTTTCGCGGCAGACCAGGTCGAACTGGCCCTTCAGCCCCAGCAGGTCGAGCATCGCCTCCAGGACCGTGGTCTCGAACCCCCCGGGTCCCTTGGTCTCGGCCACGAAACGCCTGAGGCCGGGGTGGTGCTGGAAGGCCTCGATCAGCGCACCCATGGGGTCCCGGGCACCCGCGGGACGCTGGGTGCCCAGGCGGATGTGGTTGACCGTGAACCGCAACTGCCGCCGCACCCCCGCCGTGGCGGCGTCGTCGGCGGCGTGGTCGAGGAGGCCGGCGTCCACTTCGGGCAGGCTGGCCAGGAGCTTCACCGCCGTATTGAGGAAGCAACTGGCCCCGGCATTCCTCAGCCCCGGCCAGTTCTTGACCTCACGCAGGCGGAAGGGCACCACGTCCACCGCGGCGTCGAACACCCTGGGCAACACCTGGAACGCAGTACCGGATACGGCCTTCCCGGCCCTGCAATGCACTGTGACCTTCCCGGTCCTGGCCCCGGCCGGCACAAGGACGCTGAGCGCGCCATTCGCCTCCTTCAGGCCCCTGGCCTCCACCCCATCGAAGTCCACCCGGGTGGCCCCCTCCAGACGGGTCCCCACGAGGGTGACCGCATCCCCGGACCGCCCTTCGGCCGGTTCGATCCCGGTGATGATGGGTGCGCCCGCGGGTTGCGGCGTGGCGAGGCTCGACGGGTTGGAAGGGAAATCCCCGTCGCCCCGGCACCCGAGGGCGAGGAGCGAAACCGCGGCGGAGGCGAGGAGGAGGCGTCGGATGGCCATGGCCCTCGAATGCCCCGATCCCAGACGTTGTTCCCGGGTCCCGGGAGCCCGGCGTTTGGGGATTCCGCGCATGTCGGGCTAGAATCGGAACGGCCCTATAGCTCAGCGGTCAGAGCTGGCGGCTCATAACCGCTTGGTCCAGGGTTCGAATCCCTGTGGGGCCACCACCAAGACCCTCGTCACCATTAGGTTTCGAGGGTCTTCATTTTTGGGTGAATCTCAGCCATGTTGACTTTTCGTGCTATGTCAACAGCATGTAAATGCTGAAAAATAGAGTCAACTTGGAAAGGAATCCCCATTCAGTCCCCACGGACCCCCTTCAATTCCTCTGGCGTCCATTCCCTGGAAATGAGGTCGGCGGCGTCATATGCGGCCTCGCGCGCCGCCAGGTCATCTGAACGCGCAACTCTCTGGACGCCGGTGCGATCCCTGGCCTTGATGGCTGCGAGGAGGGCGAGAACCCAGAAGGGAAGGGGAATAGGCATAACGTCTCCAGGCCCCAGTTACCGGGGCAAATGGAATAGGTGGACTGCGAGCAGCAGCCCTGGCTCGGGATCTTCAGACCGTGCAACGCAACGGCCCGGCGTATTTCCATTGTGGGTTTTGTATTCCGCCGGAATCCCGAGAGGGATGTCCCGCCACGGGCGGGTCCGGCGTTGCAGGGGTCTGAAGCCCTTGGAGGAATATACCATCTCGAGAATCGACAGTTGATGTCTTCATACAAACGTTGATCTAGTCAATTCATACCTAAAGCAATCCTCAACGGGGGCGAATTCTTCGATCGGTTGAATTTCACATCTAAACCGTTCAACCCTCGTTTTCGACCGTTCGTGGATATTATTTGACCCCTGCCGTTCGTGTGTGTTATTTGGATCGTGGTTGGAGGGCATATGACAACTATCGCAATTATTTTTCTAGTCGTTTGTGTCGTGGGGATCGTGTTCAAAGCAGTTCAGGCTCAAGAGCGTGTGGTGCCTAATCCGGACCAAGACCTGATGGATTCGATGAGGCCATCCACGGCCGAGCTCCAGCGCCAGAATTCAGAGCCCAGGTCAACCGCTTATTCGTGGGCCCATAAACCTGGATACATCCCAACGACGGTCGATGATACCCTTCGCTGTCCGCGGTGCCAGTCGCCCCATATCACGGCCGAGAAGAAGGGCTTCGGGCTAGGGAAGGCCGGCGTCGGGGCCCTCGGCCTTGGGCCTGTGGGCCTCCTGGGAGGATTCGTTGGAAGTCGGAAGGTCCAGGTCACCTGCATCAAATGTGGGAACCGCTGGACAGCTGGATCGCCCTCCTAGCCCGTTCAACGATCTCCGAAATTAGGGCGGGCGCCGCAAGGGCGCCCGAACTGGTTCCCAATCGGTTGTAGTTTCACTCCATAGGCATCCTCCAGGCGGGCCTCTGCCGCTCATCCAGGGTTTCCTCGAACTAGGCCTCCAGGCGCCGGGACTCCCGGATCCGGGCGGCCATCCGCTCCGCGTCGCGCAGCTGGGCGCGAGTGGGTTTCTCGGCAGCTTTGGTCATGCGGTGATGGTCTCAAACAGCCCGCCAAGGGTTGCCGTGGCGCTGGGGTAGTACCGGAAGAACTCGACCGACATGTGGGCCGCAGCCGATTGGTTTGCGATCGCAGCGACTCCGAAATGGGTGGGTGTGAAAGTGGGATTGTAGGCATAGTCGGTCCAGGTCTTCCCGTCCTGGCTCGTCCCCCAGTAGTAGTTGGTCCCGGCCCTGCGGATGCGCAGGTAGTTGGCGCGTTCGGTCCGCACCCACAGGTTGGTGCTGAAGGTGTTGTAGCCCGTCCAAACATAGATCCAGGTTGAACCTGCGTTATAGGTCAGGCTCCCCAGGACGGCCTGGTTCCCAGCACCTGCCGTTGTCCCATTCGCGAGCAGGAGGCAGAATCCGCTGTTGGATCCGCTTGCGGCCTCCGACTGAGCCTGGCCTTTCATATAAATGGTAAAGTCGCCGGCAGGGATTGGCTGCATGGCGGATGGAAGGACTGCTCCCGAATTGGTGCATTTCAGGTAAAGGGAATCTGGCACAGTAGTATTCACGTTTTTGATGCTAGCGGTGGCCCAGTTGACCGTAGTCCACTTGGAATCGAGCGTGGTACCGTTAAATTCATCATTCTGCGCGCTGGGGGTCGTGGGTGGCCTGTCGGGATCCCAATGGGTCCAGATTGTCCCGGTGCCTCCACTCCCAGCCGGGAGATCGACCCACTCCGCGTTGTAGTCGGTCGGGTCCACCTTCCTCAGAAACTGGTGTATGGTCCCTCCTGGCGGCATGCCATGGGGTTTGGAAACCCATGCGGGCGCTCCATCGACTCGCCCCACGATATCGCCATCCACTCCACCCGAAATCACGTCCATTTTATTGGTCGCTAGGTCGTGGATTAGGTCGTCGATATCGTCAAAATTACGACTTATCTTTCCTCCCCAAACACGTCCATTTTTAACTCCATCACCAATCCCAGGCTTAAAAAGGCCATAAAATGTCGTGGTTGCCATTTCCGCTCCTAGTTCAGATCGCTCAAGAAGGTCTCGTCCTCCCAGAACGTTGGTGTCGGATCCTCCAGGCCCTCAATATGGATCACCGTCCCGTCATCCTGGAGAGCAGAGAAAATGCTGTATTTGTGGGCACAACTTAAATCGGATGGTTTAACGACATAGAACTGGTCATGGTTGATAACGGTGGTGTTCTTCTTGACGAAAACAGCACCGGCCCCGATGCCCCAAAGGCCTACAACCGATTCAGACGCACCGAGCGTATTGGCGATCGGGGTGTAGTCCGTGGCAGTGCGCGTGTTCTGATCAACCAAGTAGTTGGTGACCCATCGCGTTCCAGAGGTTCCACCATTGATCTGCCAACCGATCAGATTGGTTCGCAGCCCCCAGAACAGCGCGAAATTGCAGTCCACAGAAAATGATGCGGGATGGGCTAATACGGGCATTTCGGCATATGCGTTTTCGGAACTTGAAAGCTGAAGGTAGGATCCCGTTCGATAAAGGATTGCGTTGCCCTGCATTGAGGAATCCCACATGGGAACCTCGTTCGCTTCGTGCGCCGTATCACCTGCCCCTGATATCCCGATATAAACGAAAGAACGCTTGGCCTTGGTTATAACCGTCAGGTAAGATCCGGGATCAGCAGCCATTCTTGGATCGTTAACGTAAGTTCCAGCCGTTACAACACGGCTTTGTTCCCATTGGATCATGCCTACTGTCAAAGCATTTAGATCTGGGGTGTATGGGCACATAAGCATATCTGCTTGAATGTTCCACGACTGGATTAGGTGATGTGCACCGTTATAATCATATACGTCAACATAATCATAGGTTAATATGGCATTAAATAACCCACCAATGCGAGATTCGGCACCCCCGGAATAGATGGAAAACGGGCCCGGAGCATAATCGTTATTGCTCCCAAAAAGAGGGCCCATAGCAGTATTTAGAACTTTGTTACCAACTTGTGTGAACAACCCAACCCCATCGGAAACGCTGTCCAGGCGATATAGAACAACCTTGGTGGGGCTCCGGCGATACTCGGTTAGGCTGGAATAGCCCGGGACGCAGGAGGAGACGATGCAGGACAGGTAGACCACGTCGCGGAGAAGGAAAATACCCGCCAGCGTGGTCAGGTTGCCATCGGCCAGGATCTGGTCGAGCCGGGCGTGCCGCTGGAACGTGTGGTTGATCCGGTCCTTCAGGTCCCGGGTCTGGATCTCGGCGGTCCATCCGGCCCCAGGGTACGCGCCCAGGTTCTCCAGCCGCAGGTTGTAGGCGACCAGGTTGGAATCCACGTTCCCGGGCAGTTTGTCGGAGTCCCATGGGATCAGGCCCCACTGCCCCAGGCCCCAGCCAGGGAGATCGGGCCTGCCATGGTTGCAAATGATGCCCATCACGCGCTCCCGAGCAGGGTGATTCCCACGTCCTGGAGGGTCAGGTCGAGGGTGGCCGGGGACTCGACCGTCAGCACGTCCCCGACCGCGAACGCGGTGGCGGACCATCCGGTGAGCGTCACGGCACCGGACGTTCCCAGGGTGATCGTCCCGATGGCCGTTCCGTTCTTCCGGCAAATGAAGGGAGCCGCCAGGGATGGGAGAGTGAGGGCGGAAGCCCGGTGCCCGGCGGCCGCCAGCGTGAACGCCCTCACGGCCACCAGCACCAGAAGCATCTGGCCCTCGGCCGGATACCCCGGGCAGGAACAGGTGATGTCGTAGAAATCGTTCCCGCCCGTTCCGGGCCCACTGCCTCCAGCGACCGATATCCGGCCCTCCGCATCGACGGAAATCCCATCGCCGATTTTCACCCCCCCAAGAACCTCCGAGGTTGCGATGGGAAGGTCGTCCAGATCGTTGTCCAGCTTTCGGAAATTCTCGTTCACCTGGTCAAACCAGTAATTCCCGTTCTCCTCACCGTCCCCCGGGGCGGGGAGGTAGAGGCTCTTTTTGGGCGTCCGTTCGCTCATCAATACCCCCACGGCATGAGGCCCCAGGGCCCGATTCCCCAGCCTCCGTTGATGGCCCGGACAAGCGTTACGGATCGAACCAGGTGGCGCCCGAGCAGGTTGAGCACCAGATCCGTGTGCACCACCCCGCCAGTGTCCTGCAGGCTAGGGCCATCCTCTGAGGCAAGGGCGAGGAAGGCTGGTGTCGGCTGCCCAATGAAAGGTTCCACCCGGACAGCATGCGTTGCCGCCAAATCCAGGATCTCGCAGTGGGCCTGGGCGGTTGGAAGGTCCTCAGAGGGGCCCCAGGCTCCGGTGACATACGCCTCCCTGCTACTGGTCATCCCGGCCGTCCAGTTCAACCCAATTTCCATGCGAAATCCCCGGTGGTTCCAATTCCTCCGGAATCCCGCTCCGCTTCCGAGCTCGCTCAACTTCCCCTCGGCCCGCCACCTAACAACCCGGGCCTCACGCTCTGGGTCTTGCAAGGTCCACCGTGCCACAGGCGCACCCCCGGCGTCGAAGAGCGTGACGCGGGTGGGTGGGGTGGTATCGATGGCCGTGTAGGTCATAGGGCCGCCCAATCGGGGATGGGGCCCACAGTCTGCCCAAGGAGCGAAATACCGAGGTCCGTGTGGACGGCCGCCCCCACGTCCTTGAGCTCAAACGGCCTCTCGGGATCGGGCTGGGCGAGGAAACTGTAGGCCTTGTCCAGGTGAGGCTCCACCATGCAAGGGGCCAGAAAGGCCGAGGATAGGATTTTCGCGATCGCCAAGGGCGTCAAGATCACCACGGGCGCTCCCCACGCAGACCCATCCCAGGTCTCAATGCTGCTGGTCATGCCGGCGGCCCATGAAATTTGGAGTTGTGGCCGGTGGCCACGATGCGTCCAGTGATTCGCCCAGGCCGCGCCGCCACCCAAGGAGTGCTTCACGCCTTCAGGCCTCCAGGAGAGTACCAGCCCCTCGGAATCCTCCTCCTGGAGGGTGATTCGCGCCAAAGGTGTGGAACTGCCAGGTGCGTAAATGGTGATCCGGGTTCGGTCGCTGCCGTAGATCGTGGCCATCATGCCTCCACGCGAATGGGGAACGGTTGTTTGCGGAGCTCCACCTTGACGCTTCGATCCTCCAACCCTGGCTTGAGGGTGAGAATCTTGTATGCGTTGACAGTGGCGGGGGCGGTGAACGGATCCATGACCACCCTGTCGCCGACCCTCCAGGTGGACCACCACGTGGGCGCAAGGTCACCTGAAGCGCCCGCCGTCCTATCGACCCAGGTCTCCTGGAGGATGGACAATGGGCGCCCATACTGGGTCATGATGGCCCTGCCAATGGCAACGCCCATCGTCGGTCCACACACCAGGTCGGACACGTCCATTTCCAAAATTTTCCCGCCCTCATAGGATCCGTAGATTTCGACCGATGCGGAGCCCTTGGCCAGGATGTCGTTGTAGGTTATCCGCACCTTGCGCAGGTAGCCCTGCCATACCTGGGACTTGCTTTTCTCGCCCCGCTCACTGGCTTGTACCGACACCTGCTGGGATCCCAGGGTGCGCAAGCGGATTGGGCCGGCCGATTGGGATACCAGGGACAGGCTCCCATCTGGTGAAGCGATGGCACTTGCGAGCTGGGCCGCAGCGAATTTGGCCATGTAGTCTCCGACCGACATCCCATCCCCGCTGTAGGCCACGGAAAGGGTGTTTCCCTTGGGGTCGGAGGCCCCGAGTTTGAGCCGCTCCACGGTTGTCGGAAGGGTGTTTCCGATCGAGAACAGGCGCCCGCCTACGATCCCCGCCATCTCATCCGCGGTGGCCGAGGTGCGCACCATCTTGGCGATGATGGCGCCATCCGGGAGGATGCTGGCGATGAGCTCGCCGCGGCTGAAATTGGTCCCGTTGTCGGTGGGCGTGCTGGGGTCGGACTCAGGCTCTCCGTTGATCACCTGCAGGTCGGAGTCCAGGTGCAGGAAACGCAGCCGGCGCGCCGCCGCATAGTCCTCGTCCATGAAGGTTTCGATGGCGAGCGCATACCATCCTCCAATGATTCGGGAGCCAGCGTCCCCGCGCAGCATGAGGGGCTGGATAGTCTGGGGGATCACCTCCATGGTCTTGAGGTCGGAGGTGATAACCGTGGTCCCGTTGAGCTTGTGGAGCACCGTGTGAGGGTAGTCCAGCCCACCGATGGTTTGCTTCCAGGTCTGCACTACGAGCCCCCCGCCCAGGGCCCAGGGGCCCGCGGGGATGCTCCCGGTGGACCATAGGGCCGCGGTCTGACGCACGGTGAGCGCGCCCCCGGAGGCCTGGGACAGGAGGCAGGCCGAGACGGCCGAGAACGGGTAGGCGGCCCCAGTGACCACCAGGGCGAGCAAGGCCTCCTCCTCGTCGCCGTTCGACCGAATGCCCATGCCCAGGGCCAGGGTGTTCCCAGCCGGGTAGGTGCCGGTGACGGTGGGCGTGCTCGAGCCGCCCAGGGTGGCATCGGCGGTGTGGGCCTGGAACGTCCAGGTGCCCTCCGAGGTCCTCTCGTAGCGCCCGGGTGTGGGCGTGCTGGCCGAGAAGTGCACCACCCTGGCCGGGATATCTCCGCTGGAGGTGTGAGTGTCCCAGATCACGTCCGTGCCGTTCCAGGTGCTCTCTGGGTCCTGGGTGATGTGTTCCAAGGACTTCCATGACCTCCACGCCTGGCGCCACCCGTTGGGCGGGGTGGCCGCGCTTCCAGAGAGGTCGCCCTCGGTGTAGATCACCGGGGCAGCGTAGGAGTTTGCACTACCAGGCCACTGGAGGACATCTCCATAGATTCGGTGGGTGGCGTCTGCCTGGGGAAGGCCCTTCCATGCCCACCCAGAGGCCCATGACCCCGTCCAGATCCCAGCGACCGTGTAGGACCCAGAACCGTTATCGGATCCCCTCCTGGCCGCCATGAGAGTCCCCTGGAGGTCGATGGTCTGAAGGCAGTGCACCCCATACATGCTGGGGGATGCGACATCGTAGGGGCGGAAGGCCAAGACAGGCACATCCGTGGGAGCCGGAGCGAAGGCCGTGGCATCGACCGCGAATGGGGCCGCCAAGGCCCGGGCGAAAGCGAGACCGTCGAACAGCACCGGATCCTGAGAATTCCTTCGGACCTTCGAAACGCCGGCGTATCCCTGATTAAGCGGCTTTGCTAGCCAGGCTCTTCCGATCTCCCCGTCGAGATCGATGATGGCCGGAAGGTCTGCGGTGACCTTCCGAGGGGTGCTGTTGCTCGTATCCAGGAAAGTGAGGGTCAGCACATCACCCACGGCCAACTGCTCGACGGTGTTGAGGTCGACATAACGCTGGCCATCACTCCCGGAGGCCGGAGAGGTGATGCCCTGAGTGAGAAGGTAGTGCGTCCGCTGGCTCTCGGGGATCCCCCAAACGACGGTGTCACCTAGGTGGAGGTGCCCGGTGAGATCGGGGGCCCCCTGCAGGATGATGCGGACGGGCCGATATGAGGATTCCGTGAAGTTGGTCGCAGGGTCGCCTTCGACCACGGATCCCCCGATGGATGTATCCCACTCCAGGTGATCCACGGCATAGGCGGTGCCATCGATGATGACCGAGGACGCCGGCGGTGCGGGAACGGAGTAATTGGTCGACCAGGTGCTGAGGGTGGGGTCCTGGTCAACGTGGAAAACCGCACGCTGAACCTGCACGTGGTTGATGCTCGCGATCCATGACAGCTGTCCCAGGGCCCAAAGACCCGCTTCAATGGTGGCGGCCGTTCCCCTGGGCGTGAAATCCGGAGCTGCGGACTCCAGGAGCGCGTCCGCGGTGGACTGCACCCAATCCTGGCTCGAATTGGTCGGGACCGAGGGCCAGGGCCGGAGCATCTCTGGAAAATCGGTGATCAGACGCTCGCGCAGGAGCTCAGAGGCATGGATCACGGTTGCCTGGGTCTCGGCGTCTTCCTCCGACCACTGGATGGAAGATTCGTCCATGACCCCGAGGAACCGAAGTTCGGCATTGCTTTCCCCCCAGTGCTCCCACACCTGGATCCAGGGCCCGAAGTACCGGCCAGGAGCCGCCATCGTCTCCGATTCGGGACCCAGCATGTCGGCCAGGACTCCGGTGGCATCCTCAAGGTCCAGGGAGATACTCGAAAAGCCGGAACTTGCGAGGTCCCGCTCCATCTGGGAAGTAAGGTCTTCCATTGGCACCAGGAACGGGGTCAAGTCCAGGGTATGAAGGCCGTTGGCAGAAATCGGATCCGAGCCGGAAGCGGGGCCATAAATCGTGGGCCATTGGGGGGACGGAGCACCCAGGCGCTCGACGGCGGTGACATGCCAGGTGGACATCAAACCCCCTCGAGGAGTTGGCCGGGGACTAGAACCACGCCCACCTCGCGGGCCTTCGCGCGGGCCGCGTCGAACACGGCGCTTCCGAGTTTCCGTAGGCCGCGCTGGGATGGGTCCAGGATCTGGGCCCCACGGAAGTCGTTGACCATTGTGACGGGCCTCATCCCCAATCCGGTCTGCCTCGATGCCGAAACGCTGTAGGAGGAGGCTTGATCCTGATACCCGCGTAGCTTCTGGTCATGGGCCGTGATGTTCGACACGAGGTTCTCAGCCCAGTTCGTGAACGTCACTTCCGGGACCACCAGTTCGCGCTGCCCGGCCTCGCCCAGAAGCCCGACCGTGGGGCCGTCCACGATTCCGCCCAGGGCGAATGCCGTCATCCCCTTGGCGCTTGCGATGTTGGCCGCCAGGGTGACATTCATGAAGGCCACGAGGCCCGCGGCGATGGCAGGGCCTACGAAGGGAATCCAACTGTGCGCGGCGAAGATTCCCGCGGCCGCGGATGCCTGTTGCGCTACGGCCTCGGTCTTGGCGGTCTTTGCCACGGAATCGCCGAAGATGGCGCTGGCGATGGCGGCAGTGACCCACCTTGCGGCCATCTGGGCCAGAGACCCGATGACGGTGTCGGTGATGCCGCTCCAGATGCTGCGCATGCCATCGGCGAACGTCATTTGTCCCGTCAGAATTCCCTTGAACCCGCTCGCGAAGGCATTCTCGACGCCGGAGAGGGTCTGGAGCGCCATCCCCTTCCACTGGGAGAAACTATCCTGGCTGGAACGGAGGTATTCGCTGATCCCCGAGAGTGCGCCGGCCTGGCCGTTTCCCTTCAGGTCCTCCTGGCGCTTCTGGGTCCCGAACTGAGCCGCTCCCAGGCTGCGCTTATCGTCCAGGGCCTGGATCTGCGCGTTGATCTTGGCGCGCTCGGTGGGTTCCAGGTTCGCCAGTGCCAGGCGATCCTCCAGGCCCTTTCGCTCGATCTCGTATTTCTTCTGGTTGATGGCCTCAAGACGGGTCAGAGCCTCCATGTCGGAGATGATCCCGGCACTCTTCTGGGCCTCCAGGAACTGGGCATCCAGGTCGAGCAAGGCCACCTTGTGAGCCCTCTCGGCTTCCATCTCCGTTTCGAGGATCTTGGTGTTCTGATCCTTGATCTCGGCTCGGATCCGGGCCTGTTCGGCCCGGGCGGCCTGGGCCTCCTTCGGGTTGGCAGCGGCCTTCTCCATCTCGACGGCGATTCGAAGCTGCTCGGCCTTATCGTGCTTGAAGGCTTCCATGCTGGCCTTCATTTCGGCAATCTTCGCGTCCTGGGTCTCCCGCAGGACCGCGCGCTCGGCCTCGAAGAGCATCTTGGACGCCTGGGCCCGCTCCTTGGCGTTGAGGCTATACCTGGAAATGTTGTCCTTCAGCCACGCCACCTCCTGAGTCTTCGTGAACTCCAGGAGCTGCCCATGGCTTGCGGCGTCCTTCTCGTAGAGGTATTTCCGCTCCTCCAAGGCCGCCTTGAGCTTCTGAAGGGCCGATTCTGAGTCCGTTCCTTCGAAACCCTTGCCCTTCTTGGTCTCTTCATTCACGGACGTGAGGACCGTCAGGGTGTCGCGAAGACCCTTTGTCTTCTCTCTTTGGAGCTGGAGCGCCTTTTCGGCTCCTGCGATCTGCTTGTTGTTGAAATCGATTTCGGCCTGGTGGGCCTGAACCTGGATCTCGTAGCCTTCTCCGGTATTGAATGCCTCGGTCTGACCCGCCACGGAATCGTTCCACTGCTTGCGGGTGGCCATCCCTGCCTGGAGGTCGCGTTCGGCGGTTTCGGCCAGGGCAAGGTTCAGACGAAGGTTTTCCAGCTTCTTTTGATTCTCGATTTCGATGGCTTCGGAAATTGTGCGATGGTTATTCCCCTCTTTGACCAGGCTCTCGGCCAGCGTGGGGTACTTCGCGAGGAGGCTCTTCACCGCGATATCCAGACGCTCCTGGGCCCGGGCATGGGCTTCACTTCCCTTGGAAGTGGCGAGTTCCCTTTCGAGTTCGACTACGCGACGTGACGATGAAACCCAATCCTCGGCTGACTTGGTTGCGGCGGAATTCGCATCCGTGATCTTCCTCATTGCCCGTTCATGGGCCTTCGAGAAGTATTCCAAGGCGAAGGCCCCGCCGATGATCGCGCCGGCGGCCAGAGTCCACGGAGATATCATTCCGAGGATGACGGATCCCGTCCCCCGGGCGGCTCCGGCGATGGCCCCGAAGCCAGTGACGCCCTCCCGCGCGGCCAGGGCCATTTGTAGCTGGAAACTTTGCACCACCATCGTCAGGGCGGGGATTTTCAACACCAGTCCTGCAATGGTGGGCATTACTCCAACCAGGATCCCGAGCTTCACGCTGGTCATGCCCAGGAGGTCATGGAGAGTTCTCATTCCTCCCACGACGGTATTGATCCCTTGGGGGGCCACCGATGCGAACCAGTTCCCCAGGTCCGTGAGCGCGGGCATCACCTCGAGGCCTACCCGCACCTTCAGCGCCGTGAAGGCGTCATCGGTGTCGTTGAGCATGTCCCGGTACTTCTTGATCGTGCCCTTGGCCTGGTCATCGAGCACGAGGCCCAGGTCCTCGGTTTTCTTACGGGCGGCCTCCATCACTTCCGGCGTCAGGGCCGCGAAGCGGAGTACCTCCTTGAACCCCCGCCCGAAGATCACCTGGGCCGCGGCATCCCGGTCTGCGCCGGCGGTGTACTGACTCAATCCCCGGACCACCTCCGGGAGGAGCTCGTTCATGTCCCGGAACCGGCCGGCGGAATCACGGGTCTGGATGCCCATGCGGGTGATGGCCACCTCGTTCTTGTTCAGGGTGCGCACCATCTTTTGGGCCGCGGCCTCGAAGTCATCGGTGGTCCCGAAGATGTCGCCGATGGCAATGCTGAGGATCGTGGCCTGCTGGCTGGTCCCTCCCATCAGGCGCTGGAGCCCACCCACTTCCTTGGAGAATGCGACCGTATCGGAGACGGCTCCCTTGAACATGGCGCCGCCCCCGAGGAGGGCGGCCACCTTGACGATCGGGGCCAGCATCCCGTCGAGGGCCCCGGTCATTCCGTTGAAATGGCCCTCCACCTGGTCGGCGGTGCTCTTGACGGCCCTCCCCAGGGACGAAAGAACCCCCATGGCCGACGAGGCATCCCCGGTGATCAGGATCTTCATCTCGCCGCTTCCGCTTGCCATGGGGGTCCCCTGGGGTTCTAGGTGTCCTCCGCGTCAACTTTCGGTGGCGGGGGGACCTTGGTGCTATTGGAGTAGAGGCCAAGGGAGGAGAAGTAGCACTGCTGCAGGTGCCGGATGGCGGCCTTGTTCTCCTCCTTGAGCCTGGATTCGGCCAGATTGAGGGCGGCGTCGAAGGGCATCTCCGCGGCCGCTTCCCAGCCCCCGGCCAGGGCCGTGATCAGCTTCCGGATGAGGTAGGGTTCGGGCGCTTTGGACCCTTTCCCTTTTTGCCCTTGGCGGTTTCGGTCGCTGCTCCCTCCCCCTCGGAAGAGCCGAGGGTGAGCCCCAAGGATTCGAACAGCGCTGTAAGAAAAGTCATCGCGTCCGTGAAAGCTTCCTTGAAGGGGACTTCGGAGACGCGTTCCTCCATTTCCTTGCGCATTTCCGGGTCGGCCTCGGCCTTCTTGAGTTCCAGGTCGGTGGCGCGGTAGATCGCTACCAGCTTCCGGACCGTCTTCGAGGTGCCGGCGGGCCCGAGGGTGGTGATGAGCTTGGTGAGGCCCTTGACATCCTGGCTCTTGATCTGGGCCTGGGCCTCCAGGAGGAGGCTCAGGTCCAGGCCGGAAAAGAGCGGCAGGGCCATTTCGTAGCGGCGGGTGCTCTGGCTCTCCATCGTCGCCCTCAGGCCGTCGCGGGGGCGGTGGGATCGTCGCTGATAAGGACGACACCGCGGTTGGCGGCGTTCTTGAGCCAGCGGCTCGACCCGAGCTGAAGGCTGAACTTGGCCTGGATGGGATCGTCCTTCCCGTTTTTGAGGTCGAGATCACCGATGGTCGTAACGGAGGGCATGAGGTGGTGCCAGAACTCACCGTCGAGTTCAGGGTGCGGAACCCGGAAGAGGGCGACGTATTCCTTGTTGCTCACGTCGGAACCGATGAGGGCGATCTTGCGGGCGGCGATGCCGGAGGCCGCTTCGACGGTGATCAGGTCGAGGACGTTGGATCCGTAGGTGTCCACCAGGTGGGCCGGGTCCACGTCGTAGTACTCGAATTCGGCGGTCGCCTCCTCGATACCGGTCTTGAGTTTCTTCTTCGGGGACGTATTGGGCTTGAATTCCACCGTCGAGCTGGTGATCTTGAGGTTGAGCCCGCCACTGGTGAGGTTCGCCCAGGGGACGAGGCCGTTAGTGAGGACCTTCTTGGAGGCCTTGCCCGCGGACCCGTAGAACAGGGCGTAATAGCCATCGACGCGGCTCGCGGTGTCGGTCCCGGGATCAGCGGTGGGGGCGGGGACCAGGTAGAGTTCGCCCGGGCCGACCCTCATGAACGTAACGTCTTGTGCTCCTTGCATTGAGAATCTCCTTCAGGGGATGGTTGAGGTGGGGGGATCAGGCGCCGGTCTGGGTGTTCCAGAGGTAGGTGATCCGGAAAGTGAGCAGGGCCCCGGCGATCCACTTGTTGAGGACCCCGCCGTAGGGCTTGAACCCGAGGTACTCGATCTTGACGGCGAGGCCGCCCATCCTCGGGTCCTTGGTGAGGGTGCGGATGATCCACTCCCGGAAGGCCCGGGTGCCCTGGATCGGGTGCTTGACCGAGGCTCGAACCTCCACGACCACCTCGCAAGTTCTGCGGGTGATCAGGTTCGTGGTCTCCTCGACGGGCGATTCACCATCGGTGAGGTAGGTCCCGACGACCGGAAGGTCGATGGTGTCCATGGGCAGTTCGGGGTGGTCCAGGATCGCGTGGTCCCGGTCCATGCCGGCGGGCTTGTCCGGGGCCTGGGTGAGGAGGTCGAAAACCTTCTGGGCGATGTCGTCGGAGGTCGTGTTCATGCGTCCACCAACTGGACTTTGAGGGTCCCATCCTTCTCGATCTGCACGGTTCCGGCCTCATAGGTGGTGCCGTCAACGGTGAACTGGACCCCCTTCACGAGGCCCGGGAAGGTGGCGGGGTTGACCACCACATGGCGATCGATCCCGCCCACCTGCATCTGGCCCGTGGCCCCTTCGAAGGTCTGGCTCTCCTCGAGGAGGATGCCGGTCCCTGACGTGCTCCCCAACACCACCGGGACGGAATTGGGGGCGTCGGAGAGCATGAAATCCAGGTCGGAGGAGTAGGACACGTCAGGACTTCTTCAGGAGTTCGAGTTCGGCGAGCTCATCCAGCGAGGCATCCTCCCCCAGACTTTCGAGGAAGGTGATCCGTTCCGATTTGGACTTGGCGTACTCCGCTTCCCGTTCCTTGGCCCGGGCCTCCTCGATGGCCTCGATGACCTTCTTCTTGCCGGTTCGGGGATGGAAGGAGAGGCCATGAGCGGAACCTGCCAGCACCAGGAGCTGGGCGATATCCATGTCCTTGAGGTTGGAGTCCTCGTTGGCGGTGTCCTTCACTTCGAGTTCCAGGAGAAGATTCTTGGGGAGGGGCCCGTCATAGGCGAAAACCTCCCCACGCTTGAACCCGATGGGCGCCGTGATGGCGTAGATGCCATCGCCGAGGGGGTCCAGAGCATACCGCCTGGAACGGGCCTGGTCGACCGAAAGGACCACCGTCCCCGAGTGCAGGGAGATGAACGCGCCAATGACCACGATCTTTTTCATGCTGCCTCCAACCGGCGAGGGGACCGTCCCCCCGCCGGGATTGAACGTGGTTTAGGTGAGGGTGGTCAGCACGGAGCCGGTCCACAGGCCGTAGCCCACGTTGCCGATCCGCTTGACGCCGTAGAGGTGCCGGTTGTTCTTGAACTCCTCCTCCGAGCCCTCCGCGATGGCGGAGACAGTGGTGTCCTCCTCCAACTGCCGGATGAAGGGCTTGGTGGCCCCGTCCGCACGGAAGAGGTAGAGCCGGTCCGCGTTGGTGAGGCGGGGGTTGATGGACATGCCGTACGTGAAGCCGCCCAGGCTGCCCACCGCCTGGATCATGTTGGTGCGGGACTGGCCGCCCTCCAAGATCACGGTGGTGCCCAGGGCGCCGGCCACGGCGCGGAGGTGGTTGACGGGGGCCATGACCAGGAACTTGCTGGCGCTGCCGTTGATCGGCTCGCCCTGGTCGTCCTTGTAGCCCAGCATCTTCTCGGTGGCCTGCAGGATGGCCGACTCCATATCCGCCGAGGTGGGGGCGGAGGGGGTGCCGACGTTGAGGGTGAGGTCGTTGTCCTGGACGCCGGAGTCGCCGGACACGTGGTCCGTATCGAAGAAGAACTGGCCGTCGTAGCAGAGGGCGTTCTCGGCGGCCATGATGAGGGTGGTCAGGAGCTTGGCGTCGTGGTCCTTGGCGCGCTCGGCCAGCTGGGCGATGCGGGCCATGAGCTGGCCGGTCTTGTCCCGGCGGAGGTCGTCCACGCTGACGGGGAGGGTGGCCTCGAAGGTCTTGTTCCGGATCTTGAAGCCTTCCTCGGCGAGGCCCTTGGCGATGCGCTCGCCGACCCACTCGCGCATGACGGGGGAGGTGCCCAGCCAGGCGTATTCCTCGAGCTCCTGGGTGCTATTGAAGAACATGGAGATCTCGTCCACCCAGGTGTTGGAGGGCTGATCCAGGGCGTTCAGGATCATTCCGATGATGGCGCGGGAAGTGATCTTATGCATGTCGGCTCCTTACTTGGCCAACGCGATGAGCGCGTTGACCGCGGCGGCGAGGTCCGCGAAGTTGTTCTTGATGGACGTCAGACGGGCGTCAACGTCGGCCTTGGAGGCGGCATTGCTTCCGACGCCGTCCACACCCGTGACCGCGGTACCGCAGGCCTCCAGGGTGGTATTGGCGGCGCCGCCGGAGTTGTCGGTGAGGGCGGTGAGGGTGCCGAGGTTCGTGGTGTCGAAGGCGACCATGCCCACGCCGGCGGACTCGAAGCGGATGACCTTCCCGATGTAACTGTTGCCGGTGGCCGTTAGGGTGAAGGTGTCATCGTCGCTGGCGTAGACCGGGAAGCCCACGTCGGTGATGGCGAGGTTGGCGATGGGGAGCTGGATTTCGCCGCGCTTGGAGACGGTGACGTTCACGGCGCCCGCGCCGCCGGGGTTCTCGACGTAGTGGTCGGCGAACCCGACGAACCGGTCGCCGGCCTGCAGGGGCCTGGCGTAGCCGGCGGAGAGGCCGATCGCGGAGCCTTCATAGATGGTGGTCGCGGCGACGATGCCGAAGCCGTTCTTGTCGCCGAGGCCGTACTTGCGGGGGGAGTCTTTCGCGAGGGTCGTCATGTGATGGGCTCCTTAATTCCCGGTCTTGATGCGGATGTTTCCCCGAGCCATACCCTTCTGGAAGGACTCGAAGGCTGCGAAGTTGCCGTTGAATTCGCTGCGGAGGTTCTCGTCGGCGTCCCACTTCTCCTGGTTGGTCTTGGCCTCGTTGCCGGCGCCGCGGTCCCCGCCGTCATCGACGGGCTTGGGGGCCTCCGACCGGATCTTCTCCAGGTTGGTGGTGCGCTTGGCCTTCTCCGCGGCGTTCACGGCCATGGCGGCCTCGCCCGGGGTGGTCTTGCCGTCGAAGGCGAGGGTGGCGATGAGGGCCTCGTGGCCCGGGAGCGCCTGGTCCTGCACGCCCTGGATGCGGCTGCGTTCGGCGGAGGCTCCGGCCTCCACGCCTTCCTTGTGACCCTCGGCCTTGAGGGCCTCGATGAGCTCCGGGGCCTGGGCCTCGAGCTCCTCGCGGGTGATCTTCATGGGTTCCTCCTGGGAACGGGACTTCGGTTGAGGTTGGTCGAGGGCGGCACCGGCCCCGGCCTTCTGGTCCATCTGCTGCTGGTTCAGTTCATCGATGAGCACGCCCATCGTGGAAACACCGTCCACGAGACCCGCATCCACCGCCTGCTGCCCCAGGAACACACGACCATCGGCCATGTCCTTCAGGACCGTGTCCACCGACACGCCCCGGAAGGTCGCAATTGAATCAACGAAAACGCTGTAGATGTAATCCACTTCAGCCTGAATCGTGGCCCGGCCCTCCTGGCTGAGGGGGGCGTAGTTGGTCGCGATGCGCTTGTATTTGCCGGCGGTAATCTCGGTGGTCGTCACGCCGTCTTTGGCCTGCTGGCCCGAAACGTCCACATGGGTGGCCACAACACCGATGGATCCCACGGCCGTGGTGTTGCTCCCGGAATAAACCTTGTCCGCGGCCGAACCGACCCAGTAGGCGGCGCTGCACATCGTGCCATCGGCCAGGGCCACGACCGGCTTGATGCCGCGCGCTGCGAAGATCTGATCGGCCAGTTCCTGGGTGCCATCCACCGTCCCGCCGGGAGAATCGACGTGGAGGAGGATGGAATGCACGCCGGGATCGGCCAGGGCCATCTGGAACACCTGCCCGATCTCGGACATCGAGCTCATACCGCAGAGGCGGTTCCACATGGAGGGGGACTTGGTCAGCACCCCGACCACGTCCACGATCGCGACGCCCTGGTCCACCTGGTAGGGCTGGGATTCGCTGCCCAGGGGCCGCCCCGTGGCCGCCTCCCAGGCCTTGAAGTCCAGCTTCTCCCGCCGGGTGTGGGCCTGGTAGAGATCCCTGATTTCCAGGAGGCTGGCGGGCCGGATAGCCCAGGGGGCGAGGATGATATCCAGGATCTTCATGGAGTCTCCAGATCAGTGGTATCAGCGGAAACGGCCGCCCCGGCGTCGGATGGATAGACGGCAGGGGCCGCGGGGGCCGTAGCGGTCATGTCTTTCAGACCCAGGTCGCGCTCCCGCTTCTCCTCGTAGGCGAGGCGCTCGACGTTGCGCTCGTAGTCGCCGCCCGTGAGGGCCGCGGTGGCCTCGGTCTTGGTGGCGAAGCGGTTTTCGACCAGCTTCTGCCAGGAATCGGCTTCCTTCAGGGGATCGATCTGGCCCAGGCTGTCCCCGATCCAAGTGGTCCCCAGATAGGCCTTCCGGACTAGGACGTTGTCGAAAAATCCGGGGGCATCAAGAATGCCCATCGCGATGAATTCCTCGATCACAGCCTCGTAGATCGGCTGGCAGAAATTGCAGGCCAGCCAGAACCGCCGGCGGCGAACGAACTTCCCCAACTCCAGGAGGGCGGCTCGAGCTGCGGAATAACTGGCGGTGAAATGCTTGATCAGGATCTCGTAGGGGATCTCCAGCCCCACGCCGATCTGTCGAAGGATGGCCAGGACGAAGGGATCGAAGGCTGTGTTGGGACGGCCCGGCGTGATGTTGTGGGGCTTTTCCCCGGGGGCCAGATTGACCACGGTGCCATAGTCGATGGCGAGTTCGCCTTCCTTGTTTGGGCCGCCTTCACCCTCCGGGACATCCAGCATGCCGCCTCCTCCGGTGGTGGGAGGCTCGATGAACACGCTGAATAGCCCAGAGATGACCGCCGCACGCAGTTCGCCATCGGTGTATTCCCCGAGTTCCCGGAACGCCTCGATTACCGTGGCCAGGTAGGGGACTCCTCGGTGCTGGCCCGGGCGGGTCCGGGTGAAGAGGTGGAGGGTAGCCCTGCGCCCGCTGGCGGTGAAGGCTGGTCGAATATCCCAGGCCTTCTGAGTGCTGATGGTCGATCCCGGATGGTTGCGAAGCACATGGTAGGCCGAAGGGGCTCCAACCTTGTCGATGGCAACGCCAGCGATGAGGGTTTCGGTATCCTTCATGTTGTCCTTGTTGACGATCCGGTCGCCCTCGATGATCTGAATGGAGGTCCCGCAGATGGACGAGGGCCTCTGGATATTGGCGATCAGGGCCAGAGCATCTCCGGATTCGAGGGTGGAACGGAACGCCAGGTCCTGCATCTCCCAGAAATTCTGGGTGAGAGTGACATCGGCCTCCTTGCTGCCGGCCCACAGGTTGAAATAGCGCTCGGCCTGTGCCTGCCAAGCGCTGGCATCTTCCGTGGTGAGCCCCAGGATCTCGCGGTCGATTTCCGATTGGACGGTGAGGCCGGTCCCGACTACGGATGTCGTCGCCGTATTGACGGCTCCGGCCGCGAGCGGGTTGTCCCGCTGAAGGGATCGGCTTTGATTACGGAGGGTCGGAAGATCCCAGAGCAGATCATCGTCCGCACTTCCGTTCCCGGGATTCCAGTTGGAGGTCTGCTTGCGGTCTTTTCGCGCGGCCTTCCATGCGCCCTGGATGGCCAGCTTCTGGCCGTCAGGTCCGAAAAGAACGGGATGGAACATGGGGCGGGGGGAGGTTTTCACCTGCGCACCCCCGTGAAGAATCGCCGCCCGGTACCGGAGAGCTGTCGGACTTTCTCGGCCCAGTAGTCGATGTTCTCGCGGATCTGTTTGGCATTGGCCTTGGTCATCTTCCGGCCGGCGATCTCGTACTCCTGGGCTTTGGCCACAGCTTCATCAGCGGCCAGCCACTGGTCGAGCTTCTCTTGGGCGATTGCTAGAGTGATTCCTGCCATGCCCAGGAGATTGGGTTCAAGAGCACTATTCGGTTTGGTGAAACGTTTCGGGAAATGATTTCGGGCTACCGATTTGGGAACCGCCCAGGGGATACAGTTCCGCGCTTGCGCCGCACTGGCTCTGCATTTTGGCCCGACCCAGGCATTGCGGCCGCGGCGGCGAGTTTCGCCACATCTGCGTAGCGAACCGGCCCCAGGATGTTCTGCAAGATCCAGACAGCCGCGATGGCATTGGCATAACCGTCCCATGCCTCGTTGCGCTTTCGGGTCTGGACCCACGTATAGGTCACCTTCCGTGTCTTCGAGTCCACCTCGCTCGAAAGTTTTTCCGAGGACATCTGGTTGAGGAATTCCTCGGTGCACCAGGAGGGGAGATGAACGTAGTTCGGGCCCGGAATGGACCGCCCTAAACGCGAGAGCGCCTTCTTCTTACTCTCCATGGTGTCCACGATGAACAGCTTCACCGTAGCCTTTTTCGAGCTGCTCTCCATGGCCATGCCGGGTTTCGTGATGTGATCTTCACCGCGGGACGCAAAGACCCGTCGAGCCGGAGTCTGCCGTGGCCGGACGAATTTGTAGACCGGGGTCTTGTGGAAGCCAGAGTCCACTAGCACCAGGTCAATGGGGATCATCCGCCCGTTGACGTGGTACCGGGGTCGGAGGAGCCACTCGTCCAGGTCCTCCCATACTTCATCCTCGGTGGTATCCCGCTCGGCGGAAAGAACTTCCCAGTCGATGAGCCACATTTCCCCATCCGCACCGGTGCCCCAGATGAAGGCCTCCAAGCGGTCCTTCTGAACATCCACAAAGCAGGTGATCACGCCCACACCAAGGGGGATCTGGCCCTTGGCCCAGGTTCCGGTGGCGCGTTTCGTGAGGATGTTGGTGTCGATGGCCTCGAAATCCTCCTGAAAAGTCTCGGCCAGGCGCAGGTTGATGAAGGTTTTCAGGTCGGTGGGGCTGTCCTGGGCATCCACCCATTGCTGGGCCAGCTTGACCCACCAGTTGCTCTGGGAAACCGCGTAGAGGCTGTTCAGGCGGAATCCTCGGATGTCCCGGATCTCCGGATGCTCATGGACCCAGGCGCCGGCGTCCACCATTTTTTGCTTCCAGACCGTCTCCTCGATGGCCGCGCCGCACTTGATGCAGACGTAGTGGACGGAATCCGGGAAAACCTTTCGAGTGCGTGGGTCCACCTCGTAGCGGAGGAGGTAGGTCTTCTGGTCGTTGGGGTGCCGCCAGAGGAAGGGCCAGGTCGCATTGCAGTGCGGGCATGGGACGTGGAAAAGAGCCTTGCTGCTGCGCAAGTAGCTGTTCTCCGTGGGATCCAGCCCGGGGCTCTTCGCCGGCGTGGACCCTTCCATAACCTTCAAGTTCTGGAAAACGTCGCCCCGGGCCCGGGCGATCTTGCCCGGGTCGCCCTCGCCGTCGATGTCCACCTTCATCGCGCTGCGTTCGTCCAGGATGACGAACGGCGAGCTGAAGGACCGGAGTTCCTTGGGAGCCTGGCCGGATCCCACGAAGATGCTGCCACCGTTTCTGAAGAACTTGTTCCGCACCGTGGATCCCGCGGACTTGGCCGTGGGAAGGAGGAGCAGTTCGGACAACACGGGGGAGGCCTGGATCATCGGGTCCAGCCGGTCCTTCGAATATTTCTCGCCCACATCGACGGCCGGTTGGACCATCAGCACGTCCATCCCGTGCTCGGCCACGGCCCAGCCCATGGCGGCATTGCAGAGGGTGGACCAACCCACCTGGGTGGGCTTGAGGAAGATCACCTCCCGGACTTCTGGGTCGCAGATCGCGTCCATGGGCTCGATCTGGAAGGCGTCGGGGACCAGGAGCCCCTGGCGGCTTCCCATGGTTACCCAGAGGTTTTCCCGGGCCCATTGGGAAACGGTGATGCTGGAGGGCGGGGCCAGGAGGCGCAGGAGGCGGGCCTCCATCTCCTCAAGCGCCTGGAATCCCTCAGGGGAGGTCTCGTATTCCTCGTTCATGCATCCCCTCCCTTCCCGGAGAGGAGCGTCAGGGCACGGACCACCTCGGCATTCACGAGTTCGGCATGCTCCGGGCCCAGCTTGGGCAGCACCCGGGCGTAGATCGACATGCACTGGATGCGGACCTTGGCCATGATCCCGGCCATTTTCCGTTCCACGTCCCCGAGGTTTGCAACCTGGCGCCGCGCTTCCGCCAGTTTTATGACCTTGATTTCCGCGTCTACCTTCTGCTCGAGGGCCGCATAGTAGAATTTATCGGGGGTTTTAGTTTCCTTTTTATTCGTTGATGCAATAAGGGAACGAAACTCCCGCTTTCTCCACCACTCGAACACCTCAGACCATACGTAAAACAAGGCTTTCCCGGTCCCGTGGCTGGGGATCGGCGGATCCTCCTTTGCCCAGTTCCGAAGGGTTCGATCTTCGACCCCAAGGAGGGCGCAAGCTTGCTTCTGTGTTAAATGGTTTATGTCCACATTGCGGAAGAGGCGGAAAGGGGGTTTTGGGGCTCACACGTGTGTGAAAACGGGGTCCGAATTACCCCTGAATGGGGGGTGGGTGGGGGGAGGACCCGTAACTTTTGGCATGGTCTTTGCTTCATGGCTTTGCAGTCTTGAGCGCGTCGGCCAAGGCCAGACGAAAATCTTCGTGAAAGTCTTCTGTCACAGTCATTTGGATCAGTTCTTTAAAGCGGAGTCTTTGCTTGTAGTGGGTCGGGCGCGTGAAGATCAGGATCGGCTTGATGGCTGATCCCCACATGAATTGGAAGCGTTGATAGACGCCAAAGGGCAGGCGCCCACCGCCTGGACGCCCCACGAAGTAGATCGGACGCTCCTTCTTGGCGTTCCGTCTGGCAGACTTCGAGGTCGTGTTGCTGGTTGGGTCGATATGAGATTGCAATATCGACAGGAGGCGGGTCATGTAGCCTCCACTCAGGTTGCCGTATTGATCGATGGGAGCGCCGCTACCCACGACCCACTGCATCCCCGCGGGCAGCTTCCCAAAGAACTGCAGGGCGCGCTCCGAACGCTTGAGGTTGCGCTGCCCGCCCTCCACTTCGGCCTTGAGGTATTTCTCAGGGGCCGTGCCCTTGGCCCCCTCGTCCTTGATCAGAACAGCCGCGGTGAGCGCGTTCTTTCGAGCAGGCACAACGCGCGTGCCCTGCAGGGTCCTGGGGGTGGGGTTGTCGAACACCTGGGACATGGTCCTGATGACGACCTTCTGTCCACGCTGCGCATTGCGCGTGAGGGCAAGTGCCAGGGCGAATGGCACCTGGCGTTTGCCCCCAGCGTCGAGCTCATCCAGGACATCCTTCACCTGGGCCTGGACATTGAGAATGGCCATAGATCACCCCCCGTTGGAGGGGCGATTAAACTTTCGCCGTTCTGTGAGGCCGTTGAGCTCAAGGATCGTCTCGTGCCTCACCAGTTGCTCACCATGATCCTGAGCCGTGGTGGTGAGGTCCTTGATGGATTTCTGGATGCCGTCGAGCCGACCCACAACCATTTTCTGGAGGAGACCGGCCATGCCCAGGATAAGCGCCCCACATGATGCGAGGATGATGCCCGTCATGGTTACATCGTTCATCAAAAACTCCAGCTGACGCGGCCCAGGGCCTCGAGGGTGGATTGGCCGTTGTCCAGCTTGCGCCGAACCACGTCGATGCCCGCCTGAAGGGGGCCGAAACTGCGCGTCACGCCGGCGCCGGCCGTGCCGTTGGTCCCGTAGATGGCCGAAGCCGCCCAAACACGCTCCCGCGGCTGGGAGGCAAGCGCGGCTCGCAACTCCCTGTTCTCGGCCTGGAGTTCACCCACCTGGATCTTGAGGTCCCCGGCCTGGGCTTGGCGTTCCAAGTCGGCCTGGATCAGGTGCAGGTTCTGCGCTCGTATCGCGGCCACGTCCTGCTTGAGCACGTCGATGAGGTGGTCCTTGGCCACATCCAGGGCAGCGTGCTCCACCGGATCTTGAATGGGTGGGCCGGCCTGCTGCCCTGGCCCGGGGGATTCCCCGAGGTTGGCCAAATGGTCCACGGTGCCCTGGGCCTCATCCACCAGGGCATCGGCGTCGTGAACGGTCGGATTCAGGTCGTGCGCGGCCGCCTCATGATCCTGGGCTCCCTGTTCATGGACCCCGGCGGATGCGCCCGCCTCGGTCTGCGCCGCTTGGTGCTGGTCTGCCTGCTGGATGTGGCCGGCCTGAGACTCCCGGCGCTTGCAACTCTGGGCGCTGAATCCAATGGCCAGGCATTCCAGGGCAAGGGCACCGAGCGCGACGAGGCGGATCTTCCATGAAATCCCGTTGAGGGTCATGCGGGCTCCTGTGGAGATGGGGTGGAGGACTCTTTCTTGAAATAGGCCGCACAGGCGAGCGTGGCCACCGAGGTCGAGATCCCGAGCAAGGCCGCGACGAGATTCCCGTCAACCCTCTGGAACACCAGAGCCTGGTACCAGATCGCCAGGGTCAGGAGGGTCAGGCAGGAGCACAGGGTCATCGCGGCCAGAATCGCCAGGGCACGCTTCGTGCTCTCGGGCTGATCCGTCCTCACCAATCGCTGGAAAAGGCCAGTAAGGCCAGTCGTAAGGGCGCTCTGCGAAGGGATCTCCGGGATCGGGGGGCACATCAGGCTCCCCCCTCGACATCCTTCACCTCGATCCACACTTCACGTCCCGCAGCGATGGCCGCCTGGACCTTGGCGAACAGGGCGGTGATGGCGCCCGTGGAATATCCTCCCGGGATCGTTCCGGCGGCCGTCAGCTTCTGGCCAACGAGGATGCACCCGTGGGTATCCTCGTTCGTGTTGCCGCCGTGGATGAGGATCCCGGTGAAATCGGGCACCTCCAGGAGGCGCATCATCAGCTTCTTGAACCGCGCGCTGAGGTTGATGATCACCTTGTAGATGCCAGCGGGGATTGCGGTTTCGCCCCAGATCTTCACGCCCTTCGGTCGGACCAGATCCTCCACCGTGAAACACTCCCAGGTGCCGTTGAGGTAAAGGTCCCCGGGCGTGTTCCTCCCGATGGGCTTTCGGCGTTGAACGAGGATTTGGAGAGGTTCTGTGCTCATGCCCATCAGGATCAGGCGCAAGAATTTCTTGGTTTGGTGAAACGTTTCGGGAAATTAATACCTGACTAAATGCCTTTATCGAATGAACTTAATAATCATGCAAAATCAGCATGAAATCGCATCTATTGATTCCGGTTGTCATGGAGTTAGCGAAACGTTTCGGTAAATGGTGTGGAAAGTGGGATTCTGATGGTTGGAGGTGGCGCCGGCGGCGGGCCTTTGAGCGTTTTGTGGATTTGTCGCTAAAAATAAGAAAACTAGGATTCATGCGGGTTTGCTGGTGCTAGTTCGCCCGTTTCTCGCCCGGCCATCTGCAACCAATCACCGATGGCAATCTGGGCCATGGCCACCCGGCGCATGTCCACCGCGAGGTAGCGCATCGTGGTGCGCGGGTCCTTGTGGCCCAGGGCCCGCTGGATGTCCTGGATCGGCACGCCCATCTCCGAGAGCCAGGTGGCGTAGGTGCCCCGGAGGCGGTGGGGGGTGATGTGGAGCACGCCCGTTGCGCGGTTGGCCTTGGCCATGAGGTAGGCCACCCGCGCCTCGGTGATCGGGTGCCCCGGGCGAATGGGGATCATGGGGCCGGTGAGCTGCGCGGCGGGGCGCAGGCGGTCCATGAGCCAATCTGGAACCGGGCGGGGCCAGGCCTCGAATCCCTTGGTCAGGCTCGGGGTGTAGGTTTTGCGCTCCAGGTCCAGCCATTCCCACCTGGAGGAGAGCGCCTCGGAGACGCGCAGGCCCAGGCCGATCATGAGGCGGATCGCGAACCCAAGGCCCGGGTCATCCTCGGTCATCTCCCCCACCGTGCACATCCAGAGCGAGGCCTTGCCGGTCGGAAGGATCGGCTTCGCCTTGCGATGGACCTTGAGCTCCCGCACCTGCCAGGGGACCTGGCGGATCATCCGGCGCCTGATCGCCCATCGCACCAGGGCACCCAGGCACCCCAGCCACGTGTTTGCGCTCGATCGGGCGTGATCCTGGAGGTAGAGCGCCCGGGCCTCCTCGACCCGCTCGGTGGTGAGCTCTCGCAGGGTCAGGTCGGCCAGCGTCTGGATGTGGAGCCTCGCGAACGTCTCCATGGTGCCGATGCGGTCCTCGCTCATGGTCCTGGAGTGGACCTCGATCCACAGGGCCGCCAGGGCCCCTAGCGTGGGCTCCGGCTCCTCGCCGCGGGATCTGGCCACCGCCTGGGCGTAGGCATCGTCCGCGATGCTCTGGGCCTTGCGGAGCCCCCGCTCTCGTGTGGTCCTCTGGCGCCGCCTCCCGTCTAGGCGGTAGCGGTAGTGGTAGACCCCACGGACTTTGAAAACTCTAATGCTTTCTGACACTTGAACCTTCCTTTGGATGCGTCGTGGGCTGTGCCGCTGCCGCCGCGAGGGGGCTTTTTCGTGGGCGGCCGGCGGGGTTGGCCATCACCCAGCGATCTGGGCGGCAAGGCGGGTGACTTGCTCCGGGTTCTCCCGGCGCCATGCGGCCCAGGATTCGTCGGTCAGCTTGTGGTTGATCCATTCGGGGACATCCAGGGAAGGGCTGAACGGGCCGCGCTTGCTACGCTTCCCGCAGCGGAGGCAAAGTTGGACATCCCGGACACCTCCAGGCTCCCCCGCCTGCCTGCGGGTGTAATAGCCGAGGTGCTTGGGGCAGAAGTAGAGCCCGCATCCGTGGTCCCCCCCGTGGGGGTCGCTCCCGCAGACGTAGGACAGGCCACGGTCGATCTCGGCCTTGCAGCCGGGGAAATCACAGGTGGCCGGGACACCGTAGCCGATGTCGCGGTTCCAGCGGGTGTCGAATCCAATGCTCCAGCCCATTTGGGCTCCTTTCTGGCTTCTAGTGAGCCTAGGCATTCAAAGCGTGTTTATTTGCGTTTAAACGATCAAAAATACCCAGCGGCTCAACGTCTTGACAAATGCATCCATGGCACGCAACTTATTAATTGGAGGGGAAATATGATTCCCGAAATGACGTGCCCGAAGTGCAACAAAAGTATCGAATTGATTTGTTTGAGATTAGTAAAGGCTTCTTACATGTATGAAAGTAATGAATATGAATACAGCGCGGCGACTTGCCCGTTTTGTAATTGCATTCTCAATGTTTTCCCGAAGGTTGACTGAGCAGTCGCCTCAAATCGAGGCTGCGGGGTCTTTGAGGGTGTTCCCGGCGAAGACGATGGGCATCACAAGGCCGTCTCCACCGTCGAACTTGATCCAGGAGGGCACGCCTAGCGTCTGTTTGACGGCGATCTTGGCGCCAGGGAGTTTCATGAAGAGGCGGATGTAGGCCGTGGTGAAGGTGCAGACCCAGGCATTGCCCTTGAAGGTCCACACAGCACCCGCAACGAAATGCGGGGCGGTCACTCGGAGCAGGCGTTCACTCATGGACAAAATCTTCATCTGGGCAGGATGGTTCGTTGGATTCGATGGAAGCGTAAACGGTAGGTTCATCCGGCTCACCCCAAGAAACTGACATCGTGGCTCCTGGACACGCACTACTTCACGGCCTTGAGGTGGGAAACGCGAGGCCAGTAGGGGCGCTTGCCAACAAGGACTACGTAGCTCTCGTGGTCGCGGCACAGGCCCACGCCGGCGCTCTTGTAGAGATGGAGGAATCGGTCGCGGTCGGGGTATCCCTTCGCGGGAACCACCTGGGCCACAACGCCGACCTTGTCCTTCACGTAGCCCCCTGACTGGCTGGTCCAGGCGACTTTTTGACCTTCCTTGAACATGGGAATCCTTTCGATGGTTGGGGTCCAGGTGATCCTGGACATTACGCGATCCAGGCTTCGGGGCCAGGGTCGATGGGTTTCGGATCTCGGTGCGAGGCCACCATGGCGGCGGGCCGCATCCACTTCTTGCTCAACGCCCGCCATTCGCGGGGGTAGTCGATGTAGCGGTCGGCGGGCTGGTAGAGCTGGGCGAACGGCATCCCGCCAAGGGACCAGACCTTTTCCAACCGGGCCTCGGCCTGGGGGATGGTTTCCCCGCCGAACCCGATGAGGGTGAAACACCGGAGCTTCTTCCGGCCCAGGTAAGAGAGGAGGCCCAGGGCCTTCTCCAGTGGGCGCAACGCCCCGGCGGTGTCAGCGGCAAGGAACACGGCCCCCACGCGGATCCCGCGCAACTGGTCCGCGAACCACTCGTCAACCAGGTCCGCTTGAATGCCCCCGGAGAAGTAGGCGGCCCGGCGCTGGCGGTTGAGCATGGCAATGACCTTGAGGATGTGGTCCCGCCCGGCCTGGAGCAGGTTGTTGTCCTGGACCATCCATCCGTCCGGGAAGTCCTGGACCTCGGCCAAGCGGCCCTCGCGCCCGGGGACCAGGCACCAGGGGCATTTCTTGTTGCATCCCCGGGTGGTGAACGTCACGCCCTTCCGGAGGTAGCGGCCAGGGACGAAGGACTCCAAGGGGGATCCCATGGCCGGGCCTCCCAGCTTGACCACCGGGTAGAACCGTCCCCACTCCCGGGCGAGGCGCTGGGCCTCGGGGATGTCCCAGGTGAAGGCCACGCTCACATGAACCTCATCAGCCTCCGGGCGCAGCCCGTCCAGGGGAGGGTTGCCCACGAAGGCCATGGGATCCGTGGGGGTCAAGCTGGTCCTGCGGGGAAAGACACGGATGAGGTTCAAGGGGGCTCCGGAGGGGGCGAGGCTGGACATCAGCGGTTTTCGGTTAAGCGGCGATAGAGCGTGGCGAATGCCAGAGCAACCACACTTGGAACTTGTCCGTTTCCAAGTGCTCTAAGCTGGTCCACCCGATGGGCCACCCCATGAGCCAGGCGACCCACTGGGGGTTCAGGGAGCCATTCAATTCTTCCGGGCTGACCATCGTGCGGAGCTTGGCGCGGGATCGGCTGCCGCCCCACTTGCACAGGGCCGCCCCCCCCGTGTTGGTCACAGCTGTTGGGGTGGGCCACATCTTCGCTGCAAGAGGGAGCGTGTCGGGTTTCCTCCCGGCTTCCTTCCGACGGATCGACATCCCGGAGGATTTCTCCCCGTCGCAGGCCCTCGACGTAGGCCACCACAGAACCGCTTGTTCCAGCCCTACCTGTTGTTTCTTCCCATTGGGAAGGTAGGCAGTCGGGGTCTTCCCTCCCCGGATCTCGGCGTCCTTCGAAACCCTGCGCCCTCCGTTCGGGACGTTGGGCGTGGGCCAGAATCCAGATTCGTTTTCGGATGTGTGGAGCTCCGGCATCGTCCGCCCCCAGCACACCCCATTCCGCAGCGTACCCCAGGTCGGCCAGGTCTCCGAGAACTCGTCCAAGCCCTCGACCAACGAGCATTGGGGAGTTCTCCACAAGGACGAACTCTGGTCCCACCTCGCCAATGATCCGAGCAAACTCCGACCAGAGGCCAGATCTGGCTCCGTCAATCCCTGCTCCCTGGCCGGCGATGCTGATGTCCTGGCAAGGGAAACCCCCGGAGATGACATCGACCTGGCCGCGCCAGGGTTCCCCGCGGAAGGATCGAACGTCATCCCAGATCGGGAAGGGTTCAAGGATTCCGTCCCGTTGGCGGGCAAGGAGCACTCGCCTGGCGTAGGCATCAATCTCAACAGCGCAGACGGTGCGCCATCCAAGGAGTTTGCCTCCCAGGATGCCTCCTCCTGCCCCTGCAAAAAGTGCCAGCTCATTCAAGGTTCCTCCGTGGGGATGGGAGTGCAGATGGACAGCCTCAGAAAAGGCTGGGGTGGGTTGGGGGAAGGCGCTTGAAAACCACGCTGCAACCATCCTCGCGGGCGATGGTAAGGCCGGTCTGAAACGAGGTGATGGGGTAGCCCATGCAGCGGTGGTTGTGGCGCTGGAAATCGGTGTCGGGCTGCTGGCAGGTGGAACGCCAATCGCAAGCGCGGCAGATGTTGGACCCATCGTCGGGCTTGACGATGTCCTTGAGCACGGCAACGTAGCCGTCCGGAGCTTCCTTGGGGTTGAGGGTCGGCATGGCGGTCATGCTCCTGGACAGGAGGCGCGGGGCCGCGCCGCCCGGGGTCCGTTGGTTCCGGCTACCGGAAGATCCGCCGAACCTAGCCCCGGCCCTTGCGGCTGATCGGGGTGCGGGGCGCGCGGATCTGCTCGCCCGCGATGATCCGGAGAGACAGGCCGGTTAGGCCCAGGCGGCGCAGAGGGGGCCGGCGGGGAGCGGCCGGGGTGGGCCTGGGGGCGGTGGGGTAGACAGGGCGGTCTTTCATTTGGTCCTTTCGGGCGTGGCGGGGTTGCGGAAGATGAGAGCGACGAACTCGGCCAGGTCGATCCAGAGGATCCGCAGGCGGCCGGTGTGCTGCCGGCGCTCCAACCGGCGGGTACGGCGCTCCTTGCCGATGACCCTGGGGAGCCAGGCATAGGGGACCTTGCGACGATCGTTCATGGCGTTTCCTTTCAAGAGAGGCCATCGAAGAGGGATTGGAGGGAGGAATCCGTCCCGCGGCGCCGGCGCGGTCGGGGGGGTTCCTGGGGCCTGGGGGCATCCTCACGGCGTCGATGCGACCGGAGGGGTGTGGTGCTGGCCTCGGGGCGGCCCACCCCATCCAGGGCGTCGAGGGTGGCCATGAAGGCCGCCCAGGCCATCTCACCCTGGTGGATCCGGTGGGGACCCTTCACCGCCACCCGGTCGAACCCATCAGGGCCCGGGCGGTCCTGGCTGGTCTTCCAGGTGTGCTGGATCGTCCAGTCCCGGTGGAGGGTCTCCTGGTAGGGCTTGAAATTCACGGGGTCACCACGGGATATCCGTCGTGGACCTGGCCGTCCAGGGACCGGCCCGCGGCCTTTTTCCCAATTCGAACGGCGCCGTAGCCATCTCCGAAGGCATGGGTACCCATGCTCCCGGCGCGGGTCCGGAACTGTGGCCCGCCCTCAAGGGGGTGCCACCAAAGGTCTCCCATCGCCGGGGCCCACTCCCCCCACTGCTTGAACAGGAAAGGGACGCCGGCGGCGGAGCACTGGTCACGCAGGCCCCGGGCCCAGTCGGGGTGCATCGGACGGGCTCCGGGGCCGGACTCTCCGCCCACGACCACCCAATCCAGCTGGTCAATCCGGTGGGTTCGGCAGTCCTCGGGCAGGAAGGGGAAGGGATAACTCCCCCCGCACCGGTCGGAGAGGATCTCGCGGGACAGGTCCACTGGGCCCAGGAGGGGTTCGCAGGAAAGCCAGCGCACCGCGGCCAGTGTCTCGAGGAGGAAGGGAATCCGCTTGTCGGCGGTTTCCTGGTTCTCCACGCTCACCCCCACCCAGACGTTGGGCAGGGCCCGGGGCCCCAGGTCGATCTGGTCGAAAAGGAGGTCATTCCCATAGGACCCGGCGTAGGCCCATTCCTCCCGGCGGTCCTGCGCGAGGTAGTCCCGCATCCGCTCCGGGCGCTTGGTCAGGATCTGGAACGTGTGCTGGGGGCAGGCGGCCATGATCCCAAAGACCTGGTCGATCCGGTCGAATGGGAGATCCTCGTGGAAGAGGTCGCTCATGGAGTTCACGAAGACCCGCCGGGGCCGGCGCCAGGTGAGGGGGGTCTCCAGCTGCTCGGGCACCAGGCGGACGTGGCCAGTCCAGCGCCCAGTGGAGCTTTCCACCAGGCCGTGGTAGGGCATGCCCGGCTGGGAGCAGAACCGGGCCGCCATCCGTTCGGCGTAGCAGTTCCTGCACCCTTCGGAGACCCTGGAGCATCCCCGGATGAGGTTCCAGGTTGCGTCGGTCCAGACGATTCCGCCGTTTCGCTGGTCAGCCATTGGCCACCACCTGACCCAGCACGGTCGGGTCCCCCTCCTCCATGAGCCGCACACACATGGCCATCGTCTGGATGATCTCCATGTGCAGGGCATCCTTAGTCGCTCCGGGCTTCCCATTCCGAATGTCCAGAACCGCCTTGACCACTTCCCCGGCTTCCTCGGCCAGGGCCAGGGTGCTGTGGTCCGCGCCGGGGAACTTGGTCCGGGCACGGGCGAGTTCAGCCAGGACCTGGGCGACCCAGATGGGCGCTTCTCGGGAGGTGGGGCCGGGGGCCTTCGGCTTCACCCCGGGAGCCGCCTTGGGAAACGGATTCTCCGGGATGGGGGGGAGTTCGGGAATGGGGATGCCGTTCTCCCGGCAGATACCGGGAACCTCGTAGCGCACGCAGTGAATACGCTGGCGGACTTTTACGAATTCCTCGGAGGTGGTCGCGGCCTTCGCTTCGGATGTGAGTGCCAAGATCTTGTCGATGCGCTCCCTGAGGCGCTTTTCGGGGTTGAGGGTGGGGCGAACCATGGGTTCCTTCTGGGGTTGGGCGGAGGACGCCGGCTTGGTGGGCGGGGGAATGGAGCGGGGTTCCTGGGCCTGGGGCGCAGCCCTGGGCAGTGGGCCCGCTGGGAAGGGGACATCCCTCGGAGTGGCGGCCGCCTGGTGCCTGAGGGCCGACAGGGAGGCGTCGAGAATGGCCTTGTGCTGGGCCCAGGCCGTGATGGCCGGAATGTCCAGGTTGGAGGGGCGAACGGCCTTATGTTCCCTGATGAGGCGCTCTCCCTGGGCGATGGCCTGGGCGAGCTTATCGGGCGGAAGGATCTCCCCGAGGCGGGTCTTGGGCTTCTGGAAGGGGTGAAAGGTGGTCACTTGGCACCCCGTTGTGCGAGATGGATCAGGAGGTGGGCGACCAGGAAGATGGCGGCGATGGCGGCCACAGTCCAAATCTCCCAGGGCCTGAATTCGGGCGGGTTGCGGCTCATGTGCGGCCCCCGTCAGGGATCGGGTCGGTCCGCTCGCTGACGATTTCCAGCCAGGAATTCGTGAATTCCAGGAGGTAGAGCTCCGGGAAGAACTGGGCTTCCCAGGTGCGCTCTCCCGAGTGGAAGGCGATGCCGAGGGGCCCCAGACGGTGGTGGGTGGGGCAGAGGGGGATCGTCTCCAGGTGGCTTGCGCGCTCGGCGGCCCCATATTTCTGGCCGTCCGGGCGAGTCCGGAGGTGGTGCACCTCCGCGGGCCTGTAGCCCCTCCCCTTGACCCGGCAGATGCAACATCCGAGGTCAGCCACGGCCTCGAGGCGGTCGCGCTCTGCCTTGCACTTCGGGATGCTTTGGCCCTGGAGGAACGTCTCGAGCTCGGCATCGGTCCACCACCCGGGGAGGCCGGCGTTTTCGCGAAGGGTACGGAGGCGGGCAGCAGGGGTGCTCATGGCTTGGCCCCCTTGAGCGCCGCCGTGCGCTCCGCGATGATCTGTTCGATCCTCCGGACAGAAACACCGAATTTCGTGGCCAGCTCCTGGTGGTTCCGGCCGGTGAACCCTTCCCAGATGGCGTCCGGGTCCGCCTTGACGTTCCGGCCCTTGGGAAAATACACCTGCTGGCCCACGAAGATGGCCCACAGGCATTCCACTGCGAGGGCGGCGAGGATTTCGGCCATCGTCTGGGCGATGCCCTTGCCGAGCATCTTTTGGACGATGAGGTCCTTCACCTCGCGGCGTCTTGCGACAACTTCGATCATGGCTTACCTCCCAGGCCCAGGACCTTGGTCAGGGCCATCAGTTGAGCGGATTGCGCCGGCATCGAGGACGGAAGGGAGGCCATGGCGCCCTGGACCTGGCGATCCAGCCCCTCGGGGTCGGGGTGATGCTCTTTCAGGACCTGGAGCGCCGCCTTCCTGGCATCGCGCTCCCGCGCCCGGGCCTCGTCCTCACCGGATCCGCCTTGGGCGTCGAACATGGCCGTTTCGATCGGGATCCACGCTGCCCAGGCCAGCATCGCCTCAGGGTCATCCCGGAGTTCCGGGGGCATCTTCACCCACCGGGGGTCCTTGAACGCCTCTGGCGCCCCCTTCTGGGCCGCCTTGAGGGATTCCTGGAGGAGGGCTCGCCCTTCCTCGGCCAGATCAGCCCCCCGCTTCAGCAGGAGCCCCACGGGATTCCTCCCACCTTGTTTGTTCCGGATCTTGTAGATCGCGCATTGGAGACCCTTCGCACCCAGATCCCGAACCAGTTGCTCGTAGGGGCGGCCGGATATTCCCAGTTCTCCCAGGCTCCTTTCCAGGAATCCGGGGATGAAAGTGGCGGCGGCGGCATCCCTGGGTTCAGGGGCGGGCGCGGGGGCATCCGGCGCGCTCGCTGATGCTCCCTGCTCCTGCTCCTTGTTCTTTGCTTCTGCTCTATGCTCTATGCTCTTGGCTTGGGAGGGGCTCCTGAGGGGCTCCAAAGGGGCTTGCTCGGGCTGGGTCGTGGCTCCATCGGATCCCTTCGTGGGGGCTCCAGAGGTGCTCCCAAGGGGCTTGGGAGGGGCTTGGCGAATCTTGCGGGTGGTCCTTGAGAGGCCCTTTGGAGGGGCTCCAGAGGGGCTATCAAAGGCTGTCGTGAGGTTGAAGGGCTCTCCGTAAACTTCAAGGAAACGACTGAAAAAAGGGCTCTTGTCGTAATCCGTCAATTCCCGGTAGATGGCTGCCCATCGGTTATCGGCCCTTTCAACCCTCTCGGCCACCTGGTAGAACGCCATGTTGCGAACCCAGACCGTCTCCGTGTCCTGGTCGTAGTAGGCCCAATCAATGGCGGCCAGGGCCTGCATGATCTGGGTCACCTCCTCGACCGTGGTGTTGGTCTCGCCTGCCACCAGGACCAGGGGGAGGTAGTAAAGCCCGATGAGATTGGAGGTCGGGGCGGTCATCAGGTAGCAGCCCACGAGCTGGGCCATTGGGCCCATGGCCCGGATCTGACGCCCCGTTTGCCCTTTCCAGTAGGCCGGCGAAATGATGCCGTATTCACGCATTGCTCACCTCGTATGCCTGCAGAGACCCCGGGATGGGGAGGATGCTCATTCGGTTCATGCCGTCCATTCGAGCCTCCCAAACAGTTCGGGGCGCGGCCGGAGAACGGCATCCACCAGGGCCTGGGCCAGGCCCGGGGGAACCATGTTCCCGATCATCTTCACCTGGTCGCGTTTGGTGAACCCGGAGAGGTCGTACCACTCCGGGAGCCCCATGGCTCGGCCTAGTTCCTTCGGGGCCAGCATGCGCATCCCGATATCGGTAATGACATACGTCTCGCCGTCGATGTCTACGGTGACAAGCCCATGCCGGGCCAGGGTGGTGACGGTGTGGAGGGGGTCGCCCGGGTCCTGGGCGGTGGTGCCCTGGCCGTAGTAGTGGGAGATGAAGGCCGCCACCAGGGCCTGGTGGTTGCCAGTGGTCAGGGCCGGGACCGGGGCGTCGGCGGGGGTCGGGGCATGGCAGGTGGTGTTGGTCATGAGGTTGACCGCGACCAGGCCGTGCTTCTGGCCCTCGGCCACTACGGTCCCCAGAGGGGTCTGGATGTCCAGGGCGCGCGGGGCCTGCCCCGGGCGCTCCCCATACCCCGTCTGGATGAGGCTGGCGGCCACAAGGGCGTGCCGGTTGCTGGTGTCCTGGGTTGGCACCGGGGCCTCCAGGGATGCCCCCCGGGCCTCCTTCGGGTCTCCGTGGTAGGTCGATATGAATGCGGCCACCAGGGCGGCGTGGACGCCCCCAGCACTCACGGTCGGAATGGGGGCCTCGACGCTCCCGGCCGTGGCCTGGAGTTGCTCCGGAGAAGTCCCGCGCAGGCTGATCATGCTGGCGGAGACCAGGGCGCTGTCGGCCTTGGTGGTCCCGGTGTGCATCGGCTCTTCCAGCCCTCGGGGCGCGGACTGGCCGGCCCGGCCCCCGACGCCCACGATGGAGGCGGACACCAGGGCCCGATCCCCGCCTTTTGGTTCGGCCGTGACAGTGCGCAGAGGATCGTCCAGGTCCTTCAGGCGGCCCCCGTGGGAAAGATTGACGATGAATGGGCGTCCGCGAAGGACAAACCGGTCGATGCCCGCGAATATCCGCCGCAAGGTGGCCGGAGCCAAAGGCTTTTTTCGGTCGAAAATCGACGGACAGGGGATGGTCCAGTCAATGCACTCGGCAGCCGTGCGCCAGGCGGGGAGGGCTGCGTCGAACAGGCCTGCCGGCTTGCGGGGGTCTCGGTGCGTCGGCTCAGGCCAGTGAATACCCTTCCCATCCTTCACAGCCTGGAGGAAGAACCTCCGGCGCGTGGTGGGTACCCCATGGTCGGCGGCGCACAGGACACGCCAGTCCACCTCGTATCCCAGGTCTTTGAGCCCCTTGACCCAGGCATGGAAGAACTCGCCCTTGCGCTCCTTGATGGGCTGGCCCAGGTCATCCAGGGGCCCCCATTCCTGAAACTCGGGCACGTTCTCGATGAGGACCACGTCCACCTGGGCCACCCGGAGCCAGCGATCGGTAACCTCCCAGGCATGGGAGCGCTGCTGGTCTTCCCGCGGTTTCCCGCCACGGGCCCGGGAGTGGTGAACACAGCTCGGGCTGGCCCATAGGAACTGGATGTGCTTGAGGCCGTAGGTTGCCGCGGTGATCCGGGTGATGTCTTCCTGATGCACCAGGACGTTGGGCAGGTTGAGGCCGTGGGCCTTGACCGCCAGGTCCCAGTGGTTGACGGCGTGGCTTATCAGGTCCGAATCGGAGAGGCCCAGGCCTCGAAGTGCGGACTGCTTGCCCAAGGACTCGCCCCCGGCTCCACAGAAGAGGGATACGGTGGTGGCGGTCATCCGTTCACCAGCCTGCGGGTGTATTTGGCCTGGAGCCACTGCTGGCCCTTGCCGGTGACCATCGTCCGGAGGTAGTTCTTCACTTCCTTACGGCCATCGGTGTGCTTGATCTGGTAGGTCCCTTCCTTCACCACGAAATACCCGGCGTCGATCCATTCCTGGTAGGGCAGGTGTTCCCGGTGGTCCTTTTTCATAAGGATCCGGTCATCACGGAGTTGTGCATAGAATCCCAACACGCCCCAACCCAGGGCGCGTGCGGTCTCGTCCAGGTCCTGGTGGTTGGTGGAGATCGCGACGGCGTCGGCGAAGGCGGCCTTGGGTTCCAGAACCTGGACGCGGGTCTCCAGGGCGGCGCGGCTCTCTTCCAGCTGTGCGGCGAGGCGCAAGGCATCCGGGAGGGTCTTCGGGATCCTGGGGTCTTCGGGCGCCGGCGCCAGGGCCCGGCGCTCGCACTCGATGAAGTAGGCACGCGCCTGTTTGCCCCGGGCGTTGCGCTCGACCATGGAGAGTTCCTTGGCCATGTCCAGGGTCAGGGCGTATTCCCTCGCCGGCCGACCGCCTTGGGGGTTATCGCCGAAATTGGCGAAAACCTCATAGTCCCGATGTTCCTGGAATCCATAGGCTTCGATGCGGTCTTTGATCCAGTTGGAGAAGTCCTTGCCCACTTCCAGGAACCGGTGCAGGTCCCGGGCGTTGACGGCGTTCACCTGGACACCGGCGATCACGGACGCCGTGATCGGGATCAGCTCCACGTCCCTGGGCGCGGAAGTGGGATCCTCCACGATCCAGGGTTTGGGTTCGGGGGGTTGCGCTGGGTGCTGCACCACGCGCTGCGCGAATCCCTCCACCCAGTAGATGAAAACATCCACGTTTCGAAGGAGGCTCTTCTCCGTGAGCCTGAACAGATCGCGCATGTGGATGATCGTGAGGTTCTGACCGCCATTGGATGTGGGGATGGTGACCACAACACGCTCGGGGCACAGGACCTCAACGGCCTCCATGGGATTGGGAAAATTCAGGATGGTGGCGGCGTCATGCGCCACGACCCAGGGCCGGCCATCCCGGCTGATCCCACGGATGGCATGCAGGTTGAATTCCTCGGTGTGGATGGCGTTCATTGGTCAACCTCCGGGCGAATTCCGAGCATTTCCAGCACCAGGGCTTGGACTTCGTTGTTCAGGGCCTGGGATAGCTCCAATGCCCTTGCGACTGCAGATGGAGCCACCTTGGGGGCGTTGTCCTGTGACCACATGGCAGCTTCCACGGCATCCGCCACGTCCACGAGGACCGCCACGTGGGGCATAACCATGTCGTACGGATCGATTCCGCCCCAGAAGGCCTTCCTGGCGATGAGATCCAGGTCGAATCCCAGCTCCAGGAACTTCATACGGGTCGGGTACGGGATGTCGCCATATTCGGTCTCGTGGGCATCGTGGATCAGGGCCAGTTCGACCAGGTCGCACCGGTCATTCGGGTTGAGGTTGTAGGGCTTGGCCAGGATGAGGGCGATGCCGATGAGGGAGGCGGTATGCGAGGCTACCGTCTGCTCCCGGTCCACCCGGCGGGTGTGCCAGCGCTTGACTTCCTGGAGGCCCATGGCGGTTTGAGCGGTCATGATCTTCATCGCCACCACCCAAAGACACGGAAGCAACATGACCTGATGGCGATGAGCATGACGGCGCAGGATGCGACCAGAAGGATCGAGAGCCAACCGCACCCCTGCTTGGGCCCAGGGCACCCCGCCTCCGGGTTCTCATCCGCGGTGGCATCCTGAATCTGGGCGGCCTCCTCCTTGAAATTCACGAGGGCCTTGGAGGGGACCGTCCACCGCCAGCCAGGCACCCTACGGGCCAGGCCCTGGAGGGCGAGGTTGCTGAGGATCGCGCGCGTATCGCGGGTGGTGAGGCCGGTCCGGTATGCCACCTCCTGGACCGTAGGCGATCCCAGCTGCTGGACGGCATCCAGCACCCTGGTTTCTCGCATCTGCTGGAGATTCATTTGAGTTCCTCGGGGAAAAGGGGGGTAGGGATCCCGGCTCGAACCGCTCTCGGATCCTGCTGATCGAGCGATTTGAGGTAGGCGACTCGCCGGGGCCAGCACGTCGAGCCGAAACCTCGGGCTCTGGCCTCAGGGGTCTTCAGGCGCCGCCGGCACATCCGACAGCGGGGGAAATCAGGGGAGGGGTCATCCATCGTGGTCTCGGCCAGCCTGAAAGCGCCGGGGCCCGTGCCCCGGCGCGAGGCCCCGGATTACGCGATGACGGGGATCTCCAGGCCGAAGCCCTCCATGGCCTCCCGGATGGTCTTCATGGCGTCCACCTTCCACCGGCCGCCGTCCGCCTCGATGAGCATGAGGGCGGGGCCGTTGTCTGTGATCCGGGCGCGGAACACGAACTCGGATACCGGTTGGGCCACCTCGGGGAAGGTCCTGAAGGGCGCCAGGGCCACTCGCGGCTTGATGGTCACCTGGGCCTTGTGGCTGAGCCCGGCCTTGATAGTGGCTTTCTGGGTGAACCCGTTGTCATCGCTCGTGCTCGTGGCCTCGTTGGTGATGCTGGATGCCAGGTTGAGCACGTAGTCCTTGTCCTCGCTCTCCGCGAAGAGCGAGGCGATGGCGATAGAAAAGGACTCCTGGTCGATCCACTGGCCGAACTTGAACTTGTCGAAGGACACCGGCTGGGCCTGGATGAGCACCACACGCCGACCGTATTCGTCGGTCTCCTTGGCCTTGAGGGTCACAGTTGTTTCCGACTCCACGTGGATGAGGAACTCGGTGGAGAAGGCCTTGTTTTCCAGCTTGGCGCGGATGAGTTCCGAGAACCCGGCGAGGGTATTCACAGCCACGAGTTTGGGCTGGGGCGGCGCAGCGGCCAGGACCTGGTGGAGCGCCTCGGTGGAGAAGACGGTCTCGGTGCCGTGCACATCCTTCAGGTTGTAGGTCTTGGGGGTGGAGATGTCCAGGATCTTCTGGATGGTCTCGGAGGTGACGTCGTTGAGCATGCGGTGTTCCTTTCTTAGGCGCGCTTGGCGGGGAGTTCGGAGACGTTGGGGAGGGGCTCTTCGGGTTTGAAGAGCGGAGGATGGCGCTCAACCTCGAAGAGGCCGTAGGACTCGGACCCGGGGTCGAACGCGATGTAGGCCTCCGTTTTGCCTGCGTCGGGGCCGGGGATGGAGGACTTGACCTCGTAGGTGATCCGTCCGGAGCAGCGCTTCGCGTCCGGTTCGATGAGGACCACGATGGTCAACTTGCGCTTGGCCTCAGCGGAGGTGTTGGGATCCTGGATGTTCGCGCAGATCTTGCGGAACTCCAGGGTCGCGCACTCCATGAGGGCGCCACCGGCCAGATTGGCCAGTGTGATTTCGGTAGGATTCTGGGCCATCTAGGCCTCCTTGATGGCGGGGCACACGGGTCCCGCAGGGGTGAGCGTGCGGGGGGACGCTTCGCGGGCCCCCTTGAACAGCAGGACGTTGACCTTGATGCGGCTGCCCACCCGCGCGATGAACAGCCGGCGCTGCAGGTCCTTGAGGGTCAGATCGATCGTGGCGAGGTTTTCCTCAGTCAGTTTGCCGTGCAGGGCGAGCCACCCCATGGCCTGCAGGTAGACTCCGGCGCGCTCAATCCGTGCGGCCATCCCCTGCGGGATTGACACGGTGGCGGGCTTGGGCGATTCTTGGTCCATCGATTCTCCTTTCGAGAGAGGGAAATCCGGGGGCCGCGCGAACGGCCCCTTTCTTTTGGGGTTCAACTGGCCTTCACGGGTCGGATAACGGTCTCGAACCAGGCCCGGACCTGCGATTTTTTGAAGGCCAGGGTGGGCTCGCCCTTGTTGTTCTTCCGGAGCAGGTTCAAATACGCCGGGAAGGGGGGAAGGGTTTCGTCTGCAAGCCATTCGTAAATACGAGAATTGTTGATTCTTGGCTCATAGAACGTATGGATGAAGGCGACGATTGTGCGAAGGCTCACGAGGCGCTCATCATCCCCATCCGCAGTCCCAGCCGGGGGGAGATTGGCCGGGATGGGGGGATGTGAGTTGGGTGCACGGTGGTCACTGGCCTCCAGGGGTGGGAGCTCCGCCTCCGGGACTCCGAGGGTTTGGAGTACGAGCCGGAGGTCCTTGGGCGTCTTCCGGCCCGCCTCCCAGTGGCAAATGAGGCTCCTCGTGACACCAAGGCGCCTAGCCAGTTCCCCTTGGCTCATGTCGGCTTCGGTCCGAGCGCGGCGAATCAACTCCCCTGAAGTTGTTGACATGTAAGCTCCTCGCCGCCTTTGCGGCCGGGTGGGCTCCGTCAGAGCCTTGGAAACATTTACCTGTAGCCAGAAAAAGAACTGACCAAGTATTGACTTGGACTGTTGACATGCTATTTTTAGGGATGGGTGAACCGAATCCGCCCGGCCTCGAAGAGAACGGTAAGTTTGGCCTCGACGACGAACTGATTTCGTATCGTTCCGAACTGAATTGAATTTAGGCCGAACCAACCGATTGGTCAAGTATCGATCTTGAATTTTTTCTTGGGGTGGCCGATGTCAACAGTGGGCGAACGGATCAAAGAGGCGCGGGAGTCACGAGGCTTCACCCAAGAAGACCTTGCAGGCATCCTCCGGACCTCTCGGACTCTCATCTCGGCGTGGGAGCGCGACGAGACGGTCCCGCGGGGCAGCACTCGCATTAAAATTGCCAATGCCCTCGGATGCGATCAGGAGTGGCTGAGGACCGGATCCGGCCCGCGCGAATTGCGGGATGACCAATCGTTTTCGCTGACCTCGACCGAAGGGGTCGATCTGCTGGTCGACCAATACCTCGTTCCCGCACATGATCTGGTGCAAGCGGCCCTCCTGGACCGCGGGATAAAGCTGGAGAACGATCCACTCGCCCGTGTTGTATTCCAGGTGGCGATGAAGGCCCTGAGCGAGAAACGGAACCCGAATGAGGTTGATGTTGAGCAGGCTCTATTCGGCCTGATCAAGGGCTAGGCCATGGCTCGTCGGGCGAAGGCTTGGTTCACCGAAGACGGCCGGCCCATCATGCACGATGGGATATATAAGAACACGCCAGGTGGTGATTTTCTCTTCGACTTCAGGTGCTGCGGCCAGCACAAGAAGGGCAGCACCGGAACGCCGATCGAGGATCTGGCACGAGCCCACGTCGCGCAACTCAAGAGGCAGATCACGGATGCCTTCTACGGGCGAACGCCTCCAGAGCCCGTCAAACCCAAGGTCTACACGCTTTTCGAAGTTTGGGAGGAATGGGAGAAGAAGAAAACGAGCAGCGTATCGAAGAGCCATGTTCGATGGATGAAGGGGGTGGTGGTCCATCACACCCACGAGTGGAAAGATCTGCCCATCACTGAACTCGAAGGAGCAGCGATCAGCACGCTCAAGGACCGATACATGAGCGGGACGGGGAAGGGGTTCAAGAAGGGGGAGGGGCACACCGTTCGGACCCACAGCGGCGGGGGATGGAACAAGGTCCTCGTCCAGCTACGGGCCCTGGTGGGATTCGCACAATCGGAGGGCATGATCCAGGACCGGACGTTCTCGGCCAAGGGGAACTGGCTCAAGCCCGCCAGCAAGGCTCCTGGGTTTCTCTGGCCCGAGCAGGTTCAAAAATTCCTCGCGCCAATCGATACGATGCGGAAGAACTGCAAGGGGGATCGATTCTGTCACCCGGGAATCTACATCCGGCTCATGCTCGGTGTCGGCCTGCGCGAGGGAGAGGCCATCAACCTGGAATGGGAGCGGGTCAACTGGCGGCAGAATGTCATCGTGATAGCCGATGCACGGGCTACCGACTGGAGGCCGAAGGACCGCGAAGTGCGCGAGATCGAAATGCCCGCCTGGCTTCGAACCTACCTCCTCCAGTGGTGGGAATTCTGTGAGCGCCCATCCAAGGGCCTGGTGATGGTGTCTCGCCATGGCGGAGCCCACAGGGAGGGAATCTCCAAGCGGGCCATAGAGAAGGGCGCAGCCGAACTGGGAATCGTCGGCCTCCATCCGCATCTTCTGCGTGCGACCTTCGCCACCACCCAATGGGAGATCGGGGCGACCCTGGATGAGATCGCGGCGATGCTTGGGCACGACGACCCCGAGATCACCCTCAAGCACTACATCCGACGGCGCCCCAAGGGCCAGACCGTAAATCAAGCCAAGGCGGCCGAGCGGATGGGGTTCACGAATCCCCAAATAGTCCCCGCCTAAGAGTCAACATTCCACAAATGAAGTTTTATAACAGGTTGTTGGAACTACAAAGTGGCTCATAACCGCTTGGTCCAGGGTTCGAATCCCTGTGGGGCCACCAAGTAACCCTCCGATGAAGTCCGAGGAGGTCCGGAATAGCCCGTAGAACTTGGGCTTTCCGGGGTATTCATATCCGGGGGGGCTGCCGCGGTCCCCTGGAAATGGGAGTGCCTGGCGAACCTGGGGACGTGCTTAAAACAAAACACGCGGCAGTGGCCCGCCTATGCATGCCTCGATGGCGCCCACCAACATTGCGGAAGAATGCTCCCTCCGCCCCGCCGTCGTCGGGCGCACGATCAGCTAGGGCGCCCGCAATGCGGGTTGCCATTTCGCGGCAACGATCGTGACCACTCTGACTGAAATCTCTCATGCGACCTGTTTCCCAAGGCGAGAGTCCGCCCCTCCTGCATCCCGTCTGACTCAGATCCTCGCAAGCTCCGCTGGGTTCGCATCCAGCGGACCCAGCGGACCCAGCGAATCCGCGATGCGACGTTCGGGGCCTGCTTGAAGGGATACCGGCCAACAAAGGGATGGAAATCTTGAAGACGTTAATGAAGAGCGGTTGCGCTGAAATCAGCTTGTGTCATCATTCAAATCACCAATCAACGGCAGTTCTTCGGCCACCTCTTTTCAGGGCCCATGGTCAAGGTTGTGACTCGAGAAGTCCCGAGTCCATTCCGACGATCCATCCCTCCTGTTGGCCTGATCACAATTCGTGGCTCAATTCCATTCAATGGAGTCTCATATGTGGAAATTGACTATGCGGCTCTTCCTCCAGGCATTTACATTGCTTGCCGCAGGAGGCTCTTATCTTATTGCCCAATCCTATCAATCAAATTTCGGTGATATCAAGTTCGATCGCAACAAGAGCCCAGCAACTTGGCATGGTATTTCAGATGTTGAGTCTTCCACGGGAGCGCTTAGCATCAATATCCCTATGGGACCCGGGATTGGCGCCCGCGGAGCGAAATGGATCCCAACTATTCGTGGACGCTGGGCGCCCCAAATTGCTGGGATGTCCTCTACAACTGTTAATAGCGCAGGAGGTATTGCAGAGGGTAGTTGGACCCAAACAACGCATAATGGCAGCTTGGATTTTAGCCCCGGGCACCTTAAGCTGACGATCTGTGACTATGCATCAGAGATAACGAACCCAAATGCCGGTTCTAATGGCCCCCGTGAGGATTCAGATCTCTTCACTTATTATAGCCTTCCGGACGGAACTAGCGGATCCTATTTTGGCGCCATTGATTTCACTGGGCCAAATGCATTGTCTACCGGATTGGATCCTGTTGCTACGATTGCGGCATTTGGCTTTGAGGCATCGGCAGGCTGGTCGGTGGCTACCGACATTGCCGTTCCGACCAATGTAAATCCTGGTCCCTACGTCAGGCTTGGACAGAGTGGTGAGGTGGTTATTGGCTTGTATAAGCCAGGGGAAGCAGATACGCGGATCTGTGTTCCCCTTACGGGCCAGCTTGGAAATGGGCAAAGTTCCGACAACACCTGCCCGCGGTATCCCGGGCGTATTCTTGTTGTTAAAGGCGACATTGCGTATGAATTTGTATACCGCGCCACCAAGAAGACCGGCCTGATTCCCCTGGATGAGACGGACAGGAATTCGCCGAAGGTACAGGCCTTCCGATGGGCCACTTTTGGCCTAGCTTCCATCAGGAACAGGCAAGGCGATGCGATTAAGTTTACAAATGACCTGACCAATGACACCTTCCTAGCAAAATGGTACCTTGGCGACTGGAGCACGGACACTGGTCAGGCGATTCTCGTAACAGGCACCACTCCTTTTGGAACCTCTGAGAGCAATTCATTTAGCGTTAACTACCAAGGCAATGGGAATCAGCCTTCCTATACCGTTGGTGGTGTTCATCGAGTCGCACCTTACGGAAGTGCAGGCGAAGATACCGCTGGGACGAAGCCGGGGTTTGGGATTGATGGATTCATTAGCCGTGCCGTCGATTCGGTTGTCGATAACATTTCTGACCAGACGATTTCCTTGACATATGCTGAGTTGTGTCCAGAATTTTCTGTAAGTCCGCTCCAGTAGGGATTTCCTCAGTCTAGGGCGGGCAGCCGCAGGCGGACCCCGCCCGGCCCGGCGAAACCGATCAGATTCCTGCTGATGACCATCCGCTGTGGGGCATTTGGAGAACGCGCAGCGGTCTCCAGGCGCAGCCCGAGGGTGTGGAAAGGGTGCGGGCAGGCCCGCAGGGCCGGTGCGCGAAGCGCAGTCCACAGGCTTTCCATGCCTGAGCACGCTCCACAGAGCATGGGTCGGCGCCATCAGGGCATGGAGCGACCATAGGAACAAGATCACGCCGGTCCCCCCATGTGCACCCATGCCTGGCCGGTCCAGGCCTCGTTCTGTTCCATGAGAAGCGCCCCGTAGACGCGTTCCCGGCTTTCCGCATTGGGCCAAACCCGCACCAGTCGGCTCTTTCGCTTCAGCTCCTGGTTGAATCGCTCGACCATATTGGTCGTCCGCAGCCGCTTATGATGGCCCTCGGGTAGCGCCAGGACGGCCTGGAGGCTGTCCAGGTGCTCCTCCACGTAGTCCACTGCCTTGGGCGATTTCTCCTCCCAGCGCGCCCTCAGCAGACCGAGCAACTCCTGCGACCGGACGTAGTCCACGGCGTGGAGCACGGCCCTCACGTCTTCCCGGAAGGCCTTCTGGTCCGCCGCCTTGACCTGCTCGATCGACCTGCGGAGGAAGTGCGCCTGGCACTCCTGCCAGCTCGATCCGGGAAACGCCTTCGTCGCGGCCTGGCAGAGGCCCTCGTGGGCGTCCGAGACCAGCAGGTCGACCCCATGCAGGCCACGACCCTTCAGGTCCTTGAACAGGCCCTCCCAGGCCACCTCGGTCTCTCCGCCCCAATCCAGCCAGCCCAGGACCTCTCGCTCCCCCTTCTCGTTGACCCCAGCAGCCCATAGGAAGGCCCGGCTGCGGACGCGGTGGCCTTCCCGGACTTTGTCGAACCGGGCGTCAACGAGGAGATACGGAAAGGCACCCAAGGGCCGGGTCCGAAACGCTTCCACGGCCGGCTCGATGTCCTTTAGGATCTGGGATACCAGGCTGGGACTGACCTCTGCCCCGAAGGCCTCCTCCGCCAGCCTGCTCACGTTCCGGTTGGACACCCCGGCCAGCACCATCTGGCCGCAAGCGGCCAGCAGGGCGCGCTCGGATCTCTGCCAGCGCTCGAATAGGGCCGGCCGGAAGGAGCCGTTCCGGGCCTGCGGTACAGATAGCTCCAGGGCGCCGGCCACGGTCTGGAAGCCACGATCCTTGTAGCCATTGCGATAGCCGTTAGGCCGTTCCATGCCCCGGGCGTTCCAGGGCGCCTCGAAATGGGCGTCGGCCTGGCTGTTGATCAGGGCCTGGGCCACGGCTTCCACCAGCACTCGGAAGCCCTCGCCTCCTGGCTGCGAAAACAGTCCTTCCACAGTCCCCTCGGGGACCTCAAACTTCAACTCGGCCATTGGCTTCCTTTCGTAGGCTTGCTTGCTCGCAACTTCAAACCTACTGGAGCCAGTGGCCCCTTTGCTACCCGGACACCTGGAATGGCGCGGGGGCTAACTTACAGAAGCTTTTATACACAACCATTATTTTTCCGGAGCCTGTAACGCCAAGACTCTCGGAATGCCACCCGGAAACGCAATTATAGGCGTCAGATTCGACTCTGGTTCGCAAACTGGAATCGGTTGGGCGTCTTGGGCAGCTACAAATGGATCGACCATGGTTCCCCTTGTAACTAATGGGGCGGCGCCCAGCGGTGCGACGGTGGCATATGTCTTTATTAATGTTGGTCCATGCAACCCAGGGGCTCAGGGGGTTTTCGAGGGATTGGCTTTCTGGCGCGGGAACTCTGCAGATCCTACGAGGCCAGTTTGGAAGAAGGACATCGCCTACCTTGGCAGCAAGGAAATCGGTGAAATATCGTCAGATGGCAGTTCCCAAATTTCGATTTGTGATCACCTGGGGAGTCCCCGTTATGTTTGGGACGGCATTTCATCTCCAACCCAACAGAAGTTTTTGCCATATGGCGAAGCTCTGGCTGACTCCGCGACTTCCGGGAAGTTTGCCAAGGGGTTCACGAACCACGAGCAGACCGATCCGTCGGGACTTATCTACATGCAGGCTCGCTTCTACGCCCCGTGGTATGGCAGGTTCCTCAGCCCCGACCCGGCGCGGGACCAGCACTTCGAGGAAACGCAGAGCTGGAATATTTATAGCTATGTTCAGAACAACCCGACGATGAACATCGATCCCAATGGGCAGTGGAGAACTGGAATTCATAACAAAATAATTTCCAAAGCATTCGAGGGCAGGTATAGCTCTGAGCAAATTAAGATCATTCAAAATGCGAGTAGAGATTTCGACCTCGGAAAGGGGGCGATTAGTACGCGTTACCCAAACAGTCAGGATCCCGCAAACTCGCCCTGGCATAGCATGACACCCGGAGGTGGTGACCCTTCCGATGCCAAAGCTAGCCGTGATGCGTTTGTGGAACAGACAATCGATCAAGCAGCACAGCTTCGATTCGCCTCAGAGAATGCAACCGGGGATGAGAAGACGAATCTTGAAAACCAAGCTCTGGAGCTAGTCGGGATTGCGCAACATCCAGTAGCCGACGAGACGAGCCCATCACATGAGGGATTCCAAAAGTGGGCAGGGGTTCAGGATGTGGTTACTGCCGTGAAGGGTGCCGCGCATGTTGGGAAAGAATTGTTCATTTCCAAGAAACGGCTCGAAGAAGCTGCAAAGCGCGTAAAGGCAGTAGATGGTAGGGTCAACAAGAAGGTCGAAGATCTGAGGAAAAAGGAAGAAGAGAAGCGAAAGCCTGCAAATTGAGGGAGGGTGAATATGCTTATCCGAATTCGTTCATTAATTATTGGGGTGATTACAATGACAGCGAGCGCCCAGAACCTCGATAAAATCCCTTTACCAGTCGAATATCAGAAGGTTGCCCAATTGAAATCCGACAAGGACCGAATTGCCCTTGCATGGGGAGCAGCAAAGGACGCGAGACTCCCTGATTTTGAGAAATTTCGCATTGTTCTTAAGTTAACCCTAGAAATGAATGAAAAGGGACCCTTTATCTGGGAGCAGATGAAGTCTGAACCGAATTGGGATTCCACCATGTCTCTCTACGTTCGTGTTTCAGGAATTGCCTCTACTGACTATCCGTTTCTGAAGCCATGGTATGGGAAGCAGCATCACACAGAGCTTCTGAAGACACTACAAAACATGGGCTACTACAAGGCTGACGGAGTGACACCGGGGAAGCGAAGGTTTTCGGAATCCGACAAGAAAAAAATCTTCGACTATGCGACCACCTTGTATTTGAGAAGTGTGCAGCCAGCCCCATCAAGCACTTCTTCCCCCAACTGACCTCACCTCCAACCCCAGTAGCAAGCAACAGCAGGCCCACAGCACTGAAGGAAGGTTCCTGTTCAAATGTCGAAGCTAAAGACTCCAGCCACATTCGAGACGACATTCGGTAGCTATGAAGTCACCGAGCTAATTGGCGAGGGCGGGGCTGGTCGGGTCTATGGCGGGACCGGACTAGATGGGAGACCCATCGCACTGAAGGTCCTGTCTGAGGAGAGAGCATCCAAGGAGAAGCGGGGGCGGTTCAAAAACGAGATAGCCTTCCTCGCCCGGAACAATCACCCAAACATCGTCACGGTCCTGGACCACGGGATCGCGACAAGTGGCAGTATCAAGGGACCGTTCTACGTGATGCCGCGATACAGCAGAAGCCTCCGTCAGTTGATGAAGGACGGGATGAAACCGGGTGACGTTCTTCCTTTGTTTGCTCAGTTTCTAGACGGCGTTGAGGCAGCGCATCTTCAGAAGGTGGTGCATCGTGACCTCAAGCCGGAGAACATCCTACTGGACGCAGGCGGTAAGACTCCCGCGATTGCCGATTTCGGGATCGCCAAGTTCAATGAGGACGTCATCGCCACGCTGGTCGAAACCTCACCGGCTCAGAGGCTCGCCAACTTCCAATACGCCGCCCCAGAGCAGAGAACCCCTGGGAAGGAGGCGGGCGTTGGTTCTGACCTCTATGCCCTGGGGCTGATGCTGAATGAGATGTATACCGGTGCCGTGCCGCATGGAACGGACTACAAGACCATAGCCAGTGTCTTCCCTGAGATGGGGTTCCTGGATGAGATCGTCACGAAGATGCTGAAACAACAACCACAAGATAGACCCGGATCCATCGCAGAAATCAAGGCTTTAATCCAGCGCTACCAATCTAAAGCTGTATCTCTTCAGCGATTGAGCAAAATCGACAACACAGTAATTCCAGAAGGCAAGGTGGACGATCCATTAGCATTCGAGCCACCAAAGCTAGTGAACTTTGATTGGGATGGGGAGAATCTAACGCTGATCCTTGATCGCCCGGTTTCCTATGAATGGATCGCAGCGGTAAAAGACCTACGGGGCAGTTATTCATCGGTTATGGGGAAGGGTCCAGAAACATTTTTCTTTAAGGGTAATAGGGCAACGGTTGCTGCCCAGGAATATCAAGTCCAACAAATCATCGATCTGTTCAAACCTTGGCTTCCGATGGCAACTCAACGCCTTAGACAAAAATTGGAAGATGCTAACCAGCGAGCAGAAGCCGAACGAAAGACAAAGCAGCGGCAAGAGCGAGAAGCTGAAGAACGTCGAGTGAACTTGCTGCGAAATATTCGAATCTGAACAGTCTGATGGAAAACATTGTGTCCTTTCGGCAGGCGTGCGTTAAAGCGTAGCTTGATGGCGGGTAGGCTCATGGGTCGCTTGAGATCGCCCATTGTCATAGGCCATCAGAAACTGACCCCCCGGATGGGCGCGCTCCTGTCGTGGCGACCACCCGGCGCGCAGGGACGCGGGGGGGGTGCATTCGATCGGTTCCGGATACGCTGGCCAAACCCAGGTGGCGCGGTTGGCGTGCATTCGATCGCCCCGGGTGGGGCGCTCGCTTTTCGCGACTGAGGCCAGGGTAGTCGGCCCTGCCGGACCGGGCGAGCTGCCCCGGGGTCCCCAACGGCGGGCTGGCCTTGGCCGCGGGGGCTGGGATAATGCTTGCACCCCTCCGAGGTACCCCATGGCCACCCAGCAGCGCACCGTCGATTTCATCCTGGACCAGATGGGGGACGCGGGGGCCGTGTCGGCCAAGCGGATGTTCGGGGAGTACGGGGTCTTCCTGGACGGCAAGATGTTCGCCCTGATTTGCGATGACCGGCTGTTCCTCAAACCCACACCCGCGGGCCGGGAGCTGCTGGGCGCGGTGACGGAGGCGCCGCCCTATCCAGGCGCGAAGCCGTGCCTGCTCATCCCGGAGGAGGACTGGGACGACCGGGAGCGTCTGGCGGCCCTGGCCCGGGTCACGGCGGACGGGCTGGAGGCGCCCCGGAAGAAGACCAAGGCCCGTTCCTAGGCGTGGGTCGGCAAACCCTAGGTGCCTAGAAATCGCGATGAGGGGGCTGTTCCAGGTTGCGCGGATCCCCATTCATCCCATGCATCGGCGTTCATCCCGGTTTCCGCAGGGCTGGCGCGGAGGTGGGTCGGAGCGCACGTTACTCGACGGCCTTGACCCAAAGGTGGCGACAAAACCCAGCGAAGTTCAAACGGGGATAAACAGGATCCAGGGGAAAACCAGGATAAAGAACGGTCAGTCGACGTTGACGGTCCGGTAGCCTTCGCCCTCGGGCACGATGCGCACCAGCTTCGGCAGATGCGCGCCGGCCAGGACCGCCTGGGCCGCCGCCGCCCGGCGGAAGAAGTCCAGGCGCGAAGCCACGGCCCGCTCCCCATCCAGGTCGTACACGATCCCCGTTTTGGGCCGGGCGAACTGCACGGCCCCGAAGTGGATGAGATCCCCGATGCACCACAGTTCCTTGCCCTCCGAGCGGAACGCGAAGACCATGTGGCCCGCGGTGTGGCCGGGGGCGGCCAGGGCGGTGACCCCTTCGGCGGGGGTGGCCCCGTCCCCGAGGAGCGTCACATCCTTGCCGTAGGCGGCGAAGATGGCCTTCACCTTGGGGATGCGGTCCCAAAGGCGCTCGGGCAGGCCCGCCTTCGTCGTCCACTGGTCGTGCTCGGTCCTGGAAACGCAGAGCTTGGCCCGGGGGAAGGCCCGGGTGCCGTCGGGACGGAGGAGGCCGCCCACATGGTCGAAGTGGAAGTGGGTGATGAGCACCATGTCCACCTGGTCCGGCTTCAGGCCGGCGGCTGCCAGCTGGGTGAGCAGGTGGCCGGAATCCACGTCCGGGTCCTTGCCCATGCCGGTGTCCACGAGGAGGGTCCGGCCGGGCATGCGCACCAGGAAGGCGTTCACGGGGGTGCTGGCGGCCTTGCGGCCGCCCAGGAGGCCCACGGCCTCCGCCGGGGGGATGTCCTTGAGGAGGGAGGCCTCCAGGGAGAGCGTGCCGTCCACCAGGGGTTGAACGGTCATGCGACCAAGGGGCACGGGGGCCTGGGCGTTGAGGATCAGGGTGGCGAGGCAGGGCAGGAGGATTCGCATGACGGGATTCTACTCCTGCCCACCATGGGCGTCAGGCCCTGATGTTAGACTTCCGCATGGTCGATTCCTCCCCCACCCGGGCGCCGTCCCCCCTCCTGGAGACCCTGGTGGTGGGTGCGGGCGTGGCGGGGCTCACCTGCGCGGGGGCCCTGCGTAGCGCCGGGCGCCAGGTGGTGGTCCTGGAGCGGGCCCACGGCATCGGGGGGCGCTGCGCCACCCGGCGCTTCGACGGGCAGGGGGTGGACTTCGGGCCCCTCTTCGCCCACGGGCACCATCCGGCCTTTCTCAAGGCCCTGCGGGAGGTGGAGGCGGAACCCCTGCGGGACTGGCCCCGGCGGGTGGAGGGTGGGGGTCCCCCCTGCCAGCCCGGCGCCCTGGAACCCACCGTGCGGCGGGTGGCCTTCGCCGAGGGCATGAAGGCCTTTCCCCGGCACCTGGCCCGGGGACTGGAGATCCGCCTGGAGACCCGGGTGACGGGCATCCGGGCCGTCCCGGGCGGCTTCGAGGTGGTGGCCGGCGACGGCCCGCCCCTGCGGTGCCGGGACCTGGTCCTGGCCCTGGCCCTGGAGCAGACCCGCCGGCTCCTGGACACCCTGGAGCCCTTTCCCCAGGCCGCGGGCCTCCGGGCCCTCCTGGGCCTCTTCGGCAGCGTGCCCTGCCTCACGGTGATGGCGGGCTATGCCCTGGACGCGCCGGTGCCCGCCTGGGACGTGCTGTACCCGGAGGCCTCCGACGCGCTGCAGCTGGTGGCCCAGGATTCCACCAAGCGCGCGGCGCCCCGGTTCCGCACCTTCGTGGCCCAGGCCCGGCCGAAGTGGTCCCGGCAGCACCTGGACGCCCCCACGGAGCAGTGGGGCCGGGAGCTGCTGGACGAGGCCGCCGGGCACCTAGGGCCCTGGGCCGCCACGCCCCTCTGGACCTACCCCCACCGCTGGCGCTACGCCCGGCTGGGACCCACCAGCGAGCTCGCGGAGCCGCTGCGCATCGAATTCCCGGGGGGCGCCCGCCTGGGGCTGGCCGGGGATGTGTTTTCGCCGGGAGGGGGCCTCCAGGCCGCCTGGCTTTCCGGGATCCGCCTGGCGGATCGCTTCCTGCAGGAGCCTTCATGAGCATGGATTCCAAGCTGAACGAACTGGTCGAGCGGGACCGGGACCACGAATGCAAGGGCTTCGGACCCGACCAGGTGTGCGTGCGCATCGTGGCCGTGGCCAAGCTCCCCAGCCGCTTCGGGGATTTCCGCATCGCGGCCTTCTGGAACAACCGCGACCAGAAGGACCACATCGCCATCATCCACGGCGACGTGGTGGGGGCGGAGGACGTGCCCACGCGCATGCACTCCGAATGCCTCACCGGGGACGTGGTGGGCTCCCTGCGCTGCGATTGCCGGGACCAGCTGGAGACGGCCCTTTCCCGCATCGGCCAGCTGGAGCGGGGCGTGGTGCTCTACATGCGCCAGGAGGGCCGGGGCATCGGCCTGGCCAACAAGATCCGCGCCTACGCCCTCCAGGACCAGGGCCTGGACACCGTGGAGGCCAACCTCGCCCTGGGCTTCCGGGACGACGAGCGGGACTACGCCGTGGCGGCCCACATGCTCCACAGCCTGGGCATCGGCTCCATCCACCTCATGACCAACAACCCCACCAAGATCGAGCAGCTCACCCGCTACGGCGTGAACGTCAGCCGGCGCCTGCCGCACCTCCTGCCCCCCAACGTCCACAACCGCTTCTACCTGGAGACCAAGGCCCGGCGCTCGGGCCACTACATCGATTTCTCCGGCACCCCCCACCTGCAGGAGCAGAGCGACCCCGTGATCGTGGAGGGCATGCCCGGAGCCGAGTGACCGGCAATGATTCATTGAACCTGTCACCAAATCCCCCCAGGTGGAGTCCAAGGACACATATCTGGAAGGGGATCCCATGGAGTTCACGCTCAACGGCCAGGACAGGACCTTCGACGGGGATCCCGGGCAGGAGCTCCTGGCCTACCTCCGGGACGTGGCCGGGCTCAAGAGCCCCAAGGACGGGTGCTCCGGCGAGGGGATCTGCGGGTGCTGCACGGTGCTGGTGGACGGCAAGGCCCGGCTCAGCTGCCGCATGGCCGTGAAGGACGTGGCGGGCCGGACGGTCACCACGGTGGAGGGGCTCTCCCCGGAGGAGCGGGACGCCTTCGCGGATGCCTTCGTCCTCAAAGGCGGCGTGCAGTGCGGCTTCTGCACCCCCGGCATCGTCATGAAGGCGGCCTCCCTCCTCCGGAAGAACCCCGGCCCCACCCGGGAGGAGATCCGGGACGGCCTGAACGGGAACCTCTGCCGCTGCACCGGCTACAAGAAGGTCATCGATTCGGTGGCGTGCGCGGCCGAGGCCCTGCGGGAGGGCAGGCCCGTGGCCTTCCCCGGGGGCACCGGCGCGGTGGGCACCCGGCACCCCAAGTACACGGCGCGGGAGGCGGTGCTGGGGGAGCGGGTCTTCGTGGGGGACATGGTGGAGCCGGGCATGGTCTACGGGGCCCTGCGCTTCTCGGACCACCCCCGGGCCCGGGTGCTGAGGGTGGACACCACCGAGGCCCTGCAGGTGGAAGGGGTGCTGGCGGTGCTCACCGCCCGGGATATCAAGGGCCGGCGGGTCAACGGCATGATCTACCGGGACTGGCCCGTGATGGTGCTGGAGGGGGAGGAGACCCGGTGCATCGGCGACGTGCTGGCCTCGGTGGCGGCTTCCACGGAGGAGGCCGCCCGGGCCGCGGCGGGCCTGGTGCGGGTGGAGTACGAGGTGCTGCCGCCGGTCACGGACATCTTCGAGGCGCTCGAACCCGGGGCGCCCCAGCTCACGGACCACGGCAACGTCCTTTCCGTCACCGAGGTGCGCCTGGGCGACGCGGAGGGGGCCCTGCGCACCGCCGCCCACGTCACCCGCCAGCGCTACACCACCCAGCGCATCGAGCACGCCTTCCTGGAGCCCGAGGCGGCCCTGGCCGTGCCCTGGACCAAGGACGGCGAGGCCGGCGTGAAGATCTTCGACGGGGGCCAGGGCGGCTACGAGGACCGCCGGCAGATCGCCGAGCTCCTGGACCTTCCCGAGCGCCTGGTGAACGTGGTGCTGGTGCAGAACGGCGGCGCCTTCGGCGGCAAGGAGGACCTCATGGGCCAGCACCACGCCGCCATGCTCTGCCTGGCCACGGGGCGCCCCGTCATGCTCCGCTTCGACCGCAAGACCTCCCTGCGCACCCACGCCAAACGCCACCCCATCGTCATGGACTACGAGCTGGGCTGCGACGCGGAGGGCCGGCTGGTGGCCCTGGTGGCCCGCATGCACTCGGATTCCGGCGCCTACGCCAGCGTGGGCATGAAGGTCATCGAGCGGGCCGTGGCCCACTCCGCCGGGGCCTACGCCATCCCCAACGTCCACGTGAAGGGCACCGCCGTCATCACCAACAACGCCCCCTGCGGCGCCATGCGGGGCTTCGGGGCCAACCAGGCCGCCTTCGGCATCGAATCCAGCGTGGACGAACTGTGCGCCCTGGGGGGCTTCGACCGCTGGCAGTTCCGCTGGGACAACGCCCTCACCGAAGGCAAGGCCACGGCCACCGGCCAGGTGCTGCGCAGCGGCGTGGGCGTGCGGGCCTGCCTGGAGGCCCTGGAGGGCCGCTTCCGGGCCGCGAAATACGCGGGCCTGGCCGCGGGCATCAAGAACACCGGCATCGGCTGCGGCATGCCCGATTCCGGCATGGCCAAGATCGAGATCCTGGGCCCGCAGAAGGTCGTCCTGCACCACGGGTGGTGCGAAATGGGGCAGGGGGCCCACAACATGGCCCTGCAGACCCTGGTCACCGAGACCGGCATCGACCCCGCCGTCATCGAGGTGCGGGTGGAGACGGACGCCGAGACCCGGTGCGGCATGACCACCGCCAGCCGGGGCACGTCCCTGGTGGGAAACTCCGTGCGCGAGGCCGCCCGGGGCCTGAAGGCGGACCTGGCCGCGGGGCTCACCCTGGCCGATCTGGCGGGGCGGACGTACCGGGGCGAGTGGGTCTGCGACTGGACCACCAAGGTGGGCCAGGAGCCCCCCGAGGGCCGGGAGATCGTCACCCACTACTCGTACGGCTACGCCGCCCAGCTGGTGGAGCTGGACGGAGCCGGGCGCATCACCCGGGTCACCGCCGCCCACGACGCCGGCAGGATCATGAACCCCACGCTCTTCGAGGGGCAGATCGAGGGCTCCCTGCACATGGGGCTGGGCTACGCCATCACGGAGGATTTCCCCTACCGTGACGGCTGGCCCGTGTCCTGGAAGATGGCGGATCTGGGGATCCTGCGCACCCGGGATATGCCGGAACTGGACGTGATCGGGGTGGAGGTGCCGGATGCCCACGGCCCCTACGGGGCCAAGGGCGTGGGGGAGATCGGCCTGGTGCCCACGGCCCCGGCGGTGGCCAACGCCCTGCGGCAGTTCGACGGCGTGAGGCGCACGGCCCTGCCCCTGAGGGAGCTGCGGCTCCTGGGCCGGGGGAAGTGAGCGCCATGGGCAAGCCCTTCCGCCCCGCCCCCCTCGAGATGCTCGCCGGATGGATCTTCCGGGAGCTGGACGCCCGCGACACGGTCATGGGGATCCCCAAGGCCAATTTCCAGGTGCCCACCCCCGCCATGGCCCGCACCCTCTTCGGCCACACCGTCGCCGCGCCCCTGGGCGTGGCCGCGGGCCCCCACAGCCAGCTGGCCCAGAACATCGTCTCCAGCTGGCTCTGCGGCGCGCGCTTCATCGAGCTCAAGACCGTGCAGATCCTGGACGAGATCGAGGTGGCCCGCCCCTGCATCGACGTGGAGGACGAAGGCTACAACTGCGAATGGAGCCAGGAGCTCAAGCTGGAGGAATCCTTCACGGAGTACCTCAACGCCTGGGTGCTCCTGCACGCCCTGGCCCACCGGCTGGGCCTTCCGGGCCCGGGCACCCATTTCGCCATGAGCGTGGGCTACGACCTCCAGGGCATCCGCACGCCCCGGGTGCAGGGCTTCATCGCGTCCATGCGCCACGGGGGCGCGGCCCTGGCCGACGCCGTCGACCGGGTCGCGCGGGTCTACCCCGCCGTGCGGGACCTGGACATCCCCGACGAGCTCTCCAACCACGTCACCCTCTCCACCATGCACGGGTGCCCCCCCGACGAGATCGGGCGCATCGCCACCTTCCTCCTTACGGAGGTGGGCGTCCACACCTGGATCAAGCTCAACCCCACGCTCCTGGGGGCCCCCCGGCTGCGGGGGATGCTCAACGCCACCCAGGGCTTCGACATCGAGGTGCCCGACAGCGCCTTCGAGCACGATCCCAAGTTCGACGAGGCCGTGGCCATGATCCGCGGCCTCGCCGCCACGGCCCGGGACCTGCCCCTGCAGTTCGGCCTCAAGCTCACCAACACCCTGGAGGTGCGCAACCACCGCGCGGTATTCCCCCCCGCCGAGAAGATGATGTACCTCTCCGGCCGGGCCCTGCACCCCCTGACCCTCAACCTGGCCCACCTCCTTTCGGAGGAGCTGGATGGCCAGGTGCCCATGAGCTTCTGCGGCGGCGCCGACGCGGGGAGCTTCCCGGCCCTGGTGGCCGACGGCCTGGGCCCGGTCACGGTGTGCACGGACCTGCTCAAGCCCGGGGGCTACGCCCGGCTCCAGCAGTACCTGGTCAACCTGGACGCGGCCATGGCCGGCGCCCCGACCCTGGACGCCTACATCCTGGCGGCCTCCGGGGGCCACGGCGCGCGCGTCAACCTGGCCCGCCACGCGGTGAAGGCCGCGGGGGACGACGCCTACGTCCGGCGCCCCCGGCCCCTGCGGTTCAAGGGGCCCCGGGCCCTGGGCCATTTCGACTGCATCTTCGCGCCCTGCGTGGACGGCTGCCCCACCAACCAGAACATCCCCGACTACCTCTGGCTCGTGGCCCACGGCCGGCCCCGGGAGGCCATGGAGGTGATCCTGCGCACCAACCCCCAGCCCGGCATCACGGGAAGCGTCTGCGACCACCCCTGCACGGAGAAGTGCGTGCGCATGTTCTACGACGCGCCCGTGGCCATCCGGGAAATCAAGCGCTTCGCCTTCGAACGGGGCGGGGCCTTCCCCGAGCGGCCCGGTCCCCGGCGCAACCTCAGGGTGGCCATCGTGGGCGCCGGGCCCGCGGGGCTCTCCGCCGCCTATTACCTGGCCAAGGCCGGCTTCGAGGCCCACGTGTTCGAGGCCAAGCGGGAGCTGGGCGGCATGGTGTCGGGCGTCATCCCGGGCTTCCGCCTCACGGGGGAGGCCCTGGGCGCCGACCTGGACCGCCTGGCGGACCTGGGCGTCACCTTCCACCTGGGCGAGGCCCTGGGGCGGGAGCGCACCCTGGGCGAGCTGCGCCGGGACTTCGCCTGCGTCTTCCTGGGGGTGGGGGCCCAGAAGGGAAAGCGCCTGGGCATCCCGGGGGAGGAGGCCGAGGGCGTGGTGGACGCCCTGGACTTCCTGGACCGGGTGCGGGCCGGCACCCCCATGGACCTGGGCAGGCGGGTGATCATCATCGGCGCGGGCAACACCGCCATGGACGCGGCGCGCTGCTCCCGGCGCCTGGTGAAGGACGGGGACGTGACCATCGTCTACCGGCGCACCCGGGCCCAGATGCCCGCGGACCCCGCCGAGGTGGTGGACTGCCTGGAGGAGGGGGTGGGCCTGCGGGACCTCCTGGCCCCGGCCTCCGTGGTGACCGCCGGCGGCAGGGTGACGGGCCTGGCCTGCGCCCGCATGGCCCTGGGGGAGCGGGACGCCTCGGGCCGGGCCCGCCCCGTGCCCGTGGAGGGCGGCGAGGAATTCCTCCCCGCCGACACCATCATCCCCGCCATCAGCCAGGAGCCGGTGCTGGACTTCCTGGACGGGCTCGAGGTGGCGCGGCGCCCCGACGGCACCTTCCGGGTGGATCCCGCCACCCGGGAGACCTCCGTGCCCGGGCTCTTCGCCGGGGGGGACGTGGTGCACGGCCCCTCCTCCATCATCGAGGCCATCGCCGACGGCCGCGCCGTGGCCGAGACCATCGCCCGGCGCCACGGCGTATCCGTGCCGGAGGAACCCTTCCTGGCCAAGGGCGAGCCGCACGCGGCCCTGCTGGAGCGCAAGGCCCGGGTGGTCCCCGCCCTGCAGGTGCCCGTGCTCCCCGTGGCGGAGCGCGCCGGCTTCGAGGAGGTGCTCCACTCCATCACCCCCGAGGCCGCCGCGAAGGAGGCCTCCCGCTGCCTGGACTGCGACGATCTCTGCAGCCTCTGCGTCACGGTGTGCCCCAACCGGGCCATGCTGGCCTTCCCCATGGACCCCCTGCGCCTGGCCCTGCCGGTGCTGGTGCAGCGCCAGGGCCGCCTGGAATTCCAGGGCACCCGCACCCTGGACGTGACCCAGGCCGTGCAGACCTTCAACGTCGCCGACTTCTGCAACGAGTGCGGCAACTGCACCTCCTTCTGCCCCACCGCGGGCGCCCCCTACCGCGACAAGCCCCGGTTCTGGATCGACCGGGACGGCTTCCGGGAGGCGGCGGACGACGCCTTCCGCATGGAGCGCCGCGGCGCGGACCTGGTGCTGGAGGCCCGCCTCCAGGGCCGGGAACACCGCCTGGAATCCGGGCCCGGCGGCACCGTCTACCGCTGCGGCCCCTTCACCGCCCGGGCCCGCCCCGGTTCCTGGGCCATCACGGACTGGGAGGTGCGGGGCAACCTGCCCGAAGGCACGGAGGTGGATCTGGCGCCGTACGGAACCCTCGTGGTGCTGCTCAACGCGGCGGCGTCGGTGCCGGACCTGGCGGCTACGCCCGGGTCGCGATGAAGGGGTAGAAGTCCTGGTCCTCGGCCCGCAAGCGGCGCTCCAGGGCCCGCAGGAAGTCCAGGGTCTGCACCCGGAAGGGCTCGGGTGCGGCCAGCACCTCGGTGGTGGAGAGCCAGCGCTTGAGGTGGGCGGTGAGGGCCTCCTTGAGGCCGCCCACCTCGTTCATGTAGGCGGTGGTCTTCTCCCGCACGGCGGCGTCGGGGCTCCCGAGGAGGGTGGGATACAGGGCCCGGTCCTCGAAGGCCAGGTGGATGTTGAGCCGCGCGCCCAGGGTCACCATCAGCTGCCGCGCCCCCAGGGCATCGAAGGCCCCGGGCTGGAGGCGGCGGTTCAGGTCCTCCAGGAGCCCGTGGATTTCGGCGTGGTGTTCCTGGTAGCGGTCGAGGTTCATGGTCGTGCCTTTCAGGGGGAGGGCGGCCTCCACCTCCACCATGAACCTCCGGCGCCCGGGGCGACTTGACGGCGGTCAAGGGCCCCGCGTCAGGCCATGGAATGCAGCCCGAAAAGGTTGTCCTCGGTGTCGTAGGCCAGGACGATGAAGCCGTACTCGCCGATGGAGGTCTTGGTCTTCAGGATCTTGCCGCCGGCCTTGAGGACGCGGTCGGCCTCCACGGCGCAGTCCTGGCAGCTGAAGTAGACCAGGGTGCTGTTGCCCCCGGAAGGGCAGCCCGCCATCTTCACCAGGGCCCCGGGGGTGCCGTAGCTGGTCATGTCGCCGTTGAAGGCCCACATCTCCGGCTCGGCGGCGCTGAGGGACGCCAGCTCGGTCTGGAACACCTTCTGGTAGAAGGCCTTGGCCCTGGCCATGTCCTGAACGTAGATTTCGAACCAGCCCACCGGATTGCCCATGGTCGTCCTCCTTGAGATTGCGACTCGAATTTTGGATGGGGGCGTTGGGAATTTCAACTGGAATCGGCTGGATACCCTTCATCCGGGCGCGCCGACCCACCCCGCGGCTGGCCCTGCGGGAACGGGGATGAAGGTGATGGAGGGGATGAAAGGGATGAAGAACCGAACTCTAGGGGCGGGTGGGGCAAGGGACAAGACGCCGGAGCAGGGTCCATAGGCCGCTGGCCTGGGTTCTGCCGGCGCCGTTGGGGACGGCCTGGGCCGGGCCGGAACTGGCGGGGGCTTCCAGGAGGCCGGTCACGAGGATCACCGAGGGCTCCTCGCCGGGGGCGGGGGCCTCGGTGCCGGACACCGCCAGAACGAAAGGAATGGGGGGCGCGGTGGAGGAGGAGGACGAGGAGGAGGAGGTGCCGGTGGACGGGTCGGCCGGGGAAGCGGAAAGGTTGGCGAGGGCGGTGGAGGAGCTGGCGAGGGTCGGTGCTCCGGCCGCCTCGGATTCGCGGTCATCCAACTGATCCAGGCTCTCCGCGTTGAAGGCCTGGATGAGGTCCGCCAGCCAGACGCGGGACAGGGCGGAGATCCGCAGCAGATCGAAGGCCTGGGTGAAAACGCTGGTGCCGGCCAGGGCCACCCCGTCGGACGCGGCGGCCAGGTCCGCGGCCGAAGCGGCGGAGCCGGCCTGGTTCGCGGCGGTGCTGGCGATGAGGAGGAGGCGGGAACCGGCGAACAGGCTGTTGCCCAGGCCCAGGGCCCGGGTCCCCGCCGCCGTCACCAGCGCCGCGAATTCGTCGAAGGTGGCGAAGGTATCGCTGCGGGTGCGGGAATCGGCCAGAGGGGAGGTGGGGCAGGGTGCCTGGCGGCCCCTGAGGATGCCCGCGGTCAGGCAGGCGATGCCATGGCGGTAGAGGTGGGAAATGGTGACGTTCCGGGCCCTGAACCCCTCCGCCACGCCCCGCTCGCACACCGGAAGAATCAGGTGGTGCCGGGCGGCCAAGGTGCATCCTTCGGTCAACCCGGCCAGGGCCGTCGCCATGGCCGGCATGGGGGGTTCCAGGGCGGTATCGCCGGAGTCGGGCGTCCCGGGCGGCGCCCCGGTGCAGTTCAGCCAGGCATTCTCCTGGCTGTTGGCATACCGCTGGTAGACGGCCCGGCTCGCCCCCGACAGGGCCGCCACCTCCCCGAAGATATCCCCGTCCGCCTCCAATTCGAGGCTGACGGCGATCAGGCTGTCGCCCACCAGGCCCAGGACGGCGGCCGCGGCGGAATGGTTTCCGTTGGCCTGCAGGGCGGCCTGACCCAGGCGCAGGCCCGCCCCGGCGGACTGGAGCGCGTAGGCGTCCCGGTTGAGCTGGTACATGAGGGCCCCGCCCTGGGCCGACAGGCGATCGAAATCCGCCAATTGATTGCTCTGGGTCAACGCGAGGCGCTCCTTGGCCTCATCGGCCGCCTCTCCCTCCAGGCACCATCCGGGGCCCAGGACCTCCGGGTTCTGGAACAGGTGCCGCGCATCCGCGAACACGCGCAGGGCCTGGGCCTGGATTCCGGTCCGGTAGTGGGGATCGCAGGGGCCCAGGGCATGGCCCATCATGGCGGCCGGCCCGCAAAGGGGGCCCAGCGCCTGGAACCCGTTCAGGGCCGGATCCTCCAGGAACGGGTTGGACCGGGCCTGGGCCGGCAGCGCGGCGGGATCCATCAGGGCGCCCAGGCCCAGCAGGAGCATGCAACAGAATCCCGGGCGCCCCGAAGGGGCCGGCGCCTTCCGCCGGGCCGGGGGCCCGGCCTGGGCCAGGGTCCCGGCCAGGAGCACAAGGGTTACGCCGCGCAGGCAGACGTAACGGGGGATCAGTCGGACGGTCATGGGCACTCCCTCGGGTCGTTCGAAACAGGGGATGCCGATTTTTACCGATTGGTTTCCCGCCCGGACGTGCCGCCTCAGGCGACCCATTCCTCCTTGCGCACCTCGCCGTCCACGCCGACCACCACGACCTTCAGGGGCACCCGGCGCTGGGCGGCCTGGGAGGCCACCTGGGCGCAGCGCAGGAGGCCGCCGCAGCAGGGCACCTCCATGATCATCACAGTGATGGTGTTCACCTGGGCCTCGTCGATGAGGGCGGTGAGCTTGGCCACGTAGGATTCCTGGTTGGAATCCAGCTTGGGGCAGGCGATGGCCACCTTCTTGCCGGGCAGCCACTTCTGGTTGAAGTCGGGCAGGGCGAAGGCCACGCAATCGGCGGCCAGGAGCAGATCGGCCTTGTGGAAGACCGGGTTCAGGGGGGAGATGAGGTGCATCTGCACGGGCCAGTGGGTGAGCTGGCTCTGGAGGCCCTCGGCGGCCACGGGGGCCGCGGCGCGTTCGAGGGTGCGGGGGGCGGAACCGGGACAGCCCATGGGTTTCTCCTTGTAGGCGGGAATGGCGACCTTGAGCTCGGCCAGGTAGGCTTCGGCCTCCCGGAGGTACGCGGTCTGGGCGTGGTGGTGGAGGTGCTTGAGGTGGGCCTTGAGGGTGTTGGGGCCCATGGGAAGGATGTTGTCGAGGGTGCGGCGCTCGTCGTAGGGGGCGGCTTCGCGCGTCTCCACGGCGATGGCCCCCTGGGGGCACTCGCCGATGCAGGCTCCCAGCCCGTCGCAGGTGATCTCGCTCACCAGGCGGGCCTTGCCGTCGATGATCTGCAGGGCCCCTTCGGGGCAGCCCTCTGCGCAAAGGCCGCAGCCGTCACACAGCTCCTCGTCGATGCGGATGATCTGGCGTTCCATGGCGTCTCCCGAGGTTCCAGGATGGCGGACGCACGCGGACCGCGCCTTGATCTGCATCAAGAACCGGCCGGAAATCGCCCGGGGGGGAATCCCCGCCCCCTGCCTTATGATGGTGCCTGGAGACCATTCATGGCCAAGAAGACCCCCGACCAGCCCGAAATCATCTATTCCATGATGCGGGTGAGCAAGTTCTACAACAACAAGCCCGTCATCAAGGATATTTCCCTGTCCTACTTCTACGGCGCCAAGATCGGCGTCCTGGGCCTCAACGGTTCGGGCAAGTCCACGGTGCTGCGCATCATGGCCGGCGTGGACCAGGACTTCAACGGCGAGGCGGTGCTCAGCAAGGGCTACACCACCGGGCTCCTGGAGCAGGAACCCAAGCTCGACGACACCAAGACCGTGCGGGAGATCGTGGAGGAGGGGGCCGCGTTCAAGGTGGCCCTCCTGAAGGAATACAACGAGATCAGCGAGCTCTTCGGGGAGCCCGACGCGGACATGGACGCCCTCCTGGCGCGCCAGGGCGAGCTGCAGGACCAGATCGACACCCTGGACTGCTGGGACCTGGACACCCAGCTGGAGCAGGCCATGGACGCCCTGCGCTGCCCGGATCCCGAAACCCCGGTGAGCGTCCTGTCCGGGGGCGAGCGCCGCCGGGTGGCCCTGTGCCGGCTCCTCATCCAGCAGCCCGACATCCTGCTGCTGGACGAGCCCACCAATCACCTGGACGCGGAAAGCGTGGCCTGGCTGGAGCTGCACCTCCAGCGCTACGAGGGCACGGTCATCGCCATCACCCACGACCGGTACTTCCTGGACCACGTGGCGGAGTGGATCCTGGAACTGGACGGCGGACGGGGCATCCCCTGGAAGGGCAACTATTCCAGCTGGCTGGAGCAGAAGCAGGCCCGCCTGGCCCAGGAGGAGAAATCCGACAAGGCCCGGCAGAAGACCCTGGAGCGGGAGCTGGAGTGGATCCGCATGTCCCCCAAGGGCCAGCACGCCAAGAGCAAGGCCCGCATCTCCAGCTTCGAGAATCTCCTGAGCGAGGAGAGCGTCCAGCGGGAGAAGGAGCTGGAGATCTACATCCCCGCCGGCCCCCGCCTGGGGGACCTGGTGGCCGAGGTGCAGGGGGTCTCCAAGGCCTACGGCGACAAGGTGCTCTTCGAGGACCTCACCTTCGCCATCCCCCGGGGCGGGATCCTGGGGGTCATCGGCGCCAACGGCGCCGGAAAGACCACCCTCTTCCGCATGCTCGCGGGGGAGGAGGCCCCCGACGCCGGCACCATCCGCATCGGCGAAACCGTGAAGATGGCCGTGGTGGACCAGCTGCGGGAGGGCCTGGACCCCGACAAGAGCGTCTATGAAGCCGTCACCGGCGGCTCGGACCTGATCGAAATGGGCGGCAAGCTGGTCAATGGCCGGGCCTGGATGTCCAAGTTCGGGTTTTCCGGCGAATCCCAGACCAAGAAGGTGCGGGAGCTCTCCGGCGGCCAGCAGAACCGCCTGAACCTGGCCCTGACCCTCAAGAGCGGCGCCAACGTGCTGTTCTTCGACGAACCCACCAACGACCTCGACGTGAACACCATGCGGGCCCTGGAGGAGGCGGTGGAGGCCTTCGCCGGATCGGCCGTGATCATCAGCCACGACCGCTGGTTCCTGGATCGCCTGGCCACCCACATCCTGGCCTTCGAGGGTGATAGCCGGGTTGAATTCTTCGACGGAAACTATTCCCAGTACGAGGCTTATCGTCGCGAGCAGCTGGGCCTGGACGCGGGCCCGCACCGCATCCACTACCGGAAGCTCACCCGCTGATCCGGCCAAGGCACCGGATATTCACCGTGCGCGGGTTCGCCCGGTGCATATGATCTTGTTGGAGATGTGAACCATGTCCGTTCCCGTCCTAGCGTTCCACCACTACCTGCACAGCCCGGCGGGCTGGATCGGCGTGGGCCTGGCGGAGGGCGGCAAGATCAGCCATCTGGAGATCCTTCCCGAAACCGAGGACACCCTCATCCTCACCCCCCGGAACCGCCGGGAACCCCGGGTCATGGACTTCCTCAAGACCCAGCTGGACGGCTACTTCCGCCGGACCCTGCGCACCTTCAACCTGCCCATGCACCTGGAGGGGGACGCCTGGCGGCAGCGGGTGTGGGCGGAGACCCTCGGGGTGGGGTACGGCCAGACGGTGGACCTTGCCACCCTGGCCCGGCGCCTGAATTCCGGCGACCACCCGGAGGCCGTCGCCGCCGCCCTGGCCGCCAACCCCGTGGCGATCCTGGTGCCCTCCCACCGGGTCCTGGGCTGGGAGGGCGGGGAGGCCCTACCCTGGCTCCGCTTCCTGAGGAAACTGGAGGGGTTGGCGGAAGCATCGAACCGGGCCTAGACCAGGTTTCCGACGCACCCCAAGGATCCCTGCCGAAGCCGCAGATAACAATTTCCTGATAACTTCGGTCCGGCTCCTCAGCCGAGAACGGACTGAGCTCGATGGCTCATCCCCTTCATCCTGTTCATCCGATTTCATCCCTGTTCCCGCAGGGCCAGAGCAGCGATGGGTCGGCGCATGCGGGTCAACGACGCGCCACCCCATCTCATCGCTGGCCCTGCGGGAACAGGGATGAAATCGGATGAATAGGATGAAGGGGATGAACGTGCTCCCAGGGAAGGCGCCAAGGCGTTTCGGGCCATCGACTCCGCCGGGATCCGTGGCTCAGGTCCGGCTCAGCGCGCCCGGAGCGGGGCGGTGGCCCTGAGCAGGAGCTCCCGCTGCCAGGCGGCGAAGGCTTCCGGGTCGGTGCAGGCCAGTTCGCAGAACCGGGCCACGTACGCGGGGGAACTGCGCTCATCCTCCAGCTCGTCCCGGGTGGGGGGCCGGGGGGGTGGGGCGGGGGCCCCGGAAACCGGTGCGGGTTCCAGGGGGGGGAGGTCGGCGGCGGCCATGAGGGCCGCCTCTTCCTCCTCCCGGGCGCCGGCCCGCACCCGCCGGCGCTCCTCCAACTGGGCCTCGAGCCGGGCGAGGCGGGCCTCCCGCGCCTCCCGGGTGCGCTGCCGCTGGGCTTCGGCATGGTCCTGGTCCCGCCGGGCCTCCAGGGCCGCCTGGGCCTCGCGGGTCCGCCGGCCCTCCGCCTCCCGTTCCGCCGCCTCCCGGGCGGCCTGGCGCTTGGTTTCCTGGCGCCGCCGCTTCCGTTCCAGGTTGGCTTCGTGCCAGGCCCGGGTGTTCCGGGCTTCGGAGGCCCGGGGGGCCACGGCGGGGCTACAGGCTGTCGGGCGCAGGCCCCGGGCCAGGGCCTCCGCGGCCCATTCGCGGGCCGCGGCCTTCTCCAGCCGGTAGGGCCCCGGTCCCCGGGCCAGGAAGCAGGGCAGGCCCACGCCGGGAAGGGGCTCCCACCCCTTGAGGAGCTCCCCCAGGGGGTCGGGCGTGAAGGGGCCCAGGGCCCGCCTCCACAGGGTCCACGGCGCCGTGGCCACGCACCGGTCCCAGCCGTCGCCCAGGCCCAGGCTGAACAGCCGGGCCTCCGCGGCGATCTTCGCCATGGGGGCAGCCGCGTCCCGGCCGGAGCCGGGACGGGACGTCACGGCCGCCAGGGCCCGCTGGGCCAGGGCCAGGCTCTCGCTCTGCACCAGGCCGATGTGGACGGTGCATTCCATGCGGGTCTGGGTGGCCAGGGCGGCCTCGGTCTGTTCAAGCAGGGAAACGAGCCGCGCCCGGGCCGGGTCCCCCTCCGGCAGGATGGCCAGTCGCTCCAGGTACTTGATCTGCAGATCATAGTTGGCCGCCATGCGTTTCCAGGCGGCTTCCAGGGACTGGAGCGGCTCGGCGAGGGCGCGGATCGCCTCCCGGCAGTGGGGGGAATCGGCCAGCTGGGCATACAGCGGGGTGCGGTACCGGTCCAGGGCCCTGCGGGCCCCCCCGGCGGGATCCAGGGCGGGAGAAGAGGCGGAGGACCCGCACGGCGGAGGGTCCATGGCCATCAGGTGCCCGGCGCACAGGGCCAGGGCCAGGAGGATGCGAAGGGGAAAGACGGGCATGACGACGTCCTCGGGCAGGGCACGGCCCTCCCACACACCCTCACCTGCGCCGGATTCCCCCCACGTTCCCCGGCGGGTTCAGGGCAGGTCGCCCTCCACCCGCCAGATGGGCAGCTCCATCCCCGGGGCGGGGGCGGGGAGCAGGCCGTTCTCGAAGGCGCCGTCGTCGCTTTCCGGCTCGCACAGGTACACCGCGATGGCCCCCATGGGCTGGTCCGTGCGCACCAGCACGGAGCCCGCCGGGGCGATGCGGGCCGAACGGCGCCAGGACACCGTGAGTTCGCCCACCTTGGCGGCCTCCAGGATGGCGCGGCCCGCCTGGGCGCCCAGGGCTTCCACGGTGGGAACGTCCGTGTCGTAGGTGCCCGAAGGGGTCTCGACGGCCAGGCCGTGGCCCTTGAGGGCCTCCCCCACCCGGGCCGGCACCAGGTAGGCCCGGGGCCGGGGCACCACCAGGCTCCCCACGAACCGGGCCAGGTGGGGCAGGGTGAGGCTGCTGGGCGCGCCCTCCAGGGTGCGGGGGGTGCGGGTGAGGATGGTGACGGGGTCCGGGGCGCGCTCCAGGCGGTAGCGCACGGCGATGCGCTCCCGGGGTGTGCGGCAGGAGGCCACGGTGTGCACGACGCTGTCCCGGTGGGCGGCCACGAAGCGCAGGGTCTCCAGCATGAAGGCGTAGGCGGTGCGCACCCGCTCCTCGAAGGGGATGTAGGCGTAGCACTCCAGGAGCAGGTCCATGCGGCTGGTGAGGCCCCGGTAGTTGCTGCCGAAGCGGGGGTGGTGGGGGTAGGTCATCCAGCCCTCCCGCACCGGGGAGCGGGGATCGGCGTCCCCGTCGGCGTCCAGGACCCGCTCGTCCTCCACGAAGTTCCCGTACCAGCCCGCGTCCAGGCCGTGGTTGGCCTTGAGGGCGGCGGTGACCGGCGGCAGGAGGCGCTCCCGCATGAAGTCGATGGGTTCCCGGCGTCCGCTCTCGATGGTGTGGGGGATGTCGTAGGTCATGGAGAAGCGGTGCACGGAGCCGTTGGTGGCGTGGTTGTCGATGGTGAGGTCCGGCTCCCACTCCTGGCACACGCGGGTCTGGAGCAGGCGCATCTCCAGGGTCTCCTGGCGCATGTAGTCGCGGTTGAGGTTGACGCCCGAGCCGTTGACCCGGGTGCCCACGCCGCTGTCCGGGCCCAGCTGGCCCGTGAGCTTGGGCAGGTGCAGGCGGCGATTGCCGGGGTCGATGGCGTCGTTGCCGTCGGGGTTGAAGAGCGGGGCCACGACGAGGGTGAGCTCGGCCAGCAGGTCCCCGCCGTGGCTGCCCTCCAGCAGGTCCCGGACCAGCATCAGGCAGCCCTCCTTGCCCTCCACCTCCCCGGCGTGGATCCCGCTGATGACCAGCACCACCGGCAGCCCCAGGGCCCGGGCCTCCATGGGCGTCGTGACGGAATGGGCCGAGAGCACCAGCAGCGGCAGCTCCCGGCCCTGGGGGCTGGAGCCGAAGCTGGAGACGTGGAGGCGCCGGTCCCCCCGGGCCTCCAGCCCCGCGATGAAGGCCATGACATCGGCGTGGCGCGAGGTCTCCTCGTAGCGGGTGGCTTCGGCGCGGGTGAGCAGCGGCATGGGGGACTCCGGAAGGTGTGGCATTGTCCTCCCCCGGGCGCGCCCTGTCCAGACGCGAAGGCCGGTGGGAAAAACCGGGCCCTCAGGACCGCCCGGGATCCAGCCACGCCACGGCCCGGTACGCCAGCCAGCTCCCCACGGCCCTGCCGGAGCTGGAGGCCAGCTTCTGCACCGCCACCCGCGGGAAGATGGCCCGGGGAAAACCGCAGGCGTAGAAGCGGATCGTGCTGGCCATGTACGACAGGGCCGAGGTGAGCCCCAGGCCCGCCAGCAGGGTGACGCGGGGCAGGGGCCCGCAGCGGGGGAAGGCCAGGAGCAGGGCCAGGAGCGCGAGGCTTCCCGCCAGGCCCACCGCGTACGAGATGCGGTCCCCCAGGGGGCCCAGGCCGTTGCGGAACAGGAGGGTGCCGAAGGCGTGGGCGTAGGCCTCCACGGCCAGCAGCACCCCGATCCACTCCCGGGGCAGGGCGCAGGCCTGGGCCAGGCGGTAGGGGACCAGGGCGTTGGCCAGGTTGATGACCACGAAGTTGAGGGCGATGAGGACCATGCCGGCCAGGGCCGCCAGGGGCGGGCCCTCCTCCCCGGCCGGGGCGGGCTCGGCGGGGTCCAGGTCCCGCAGGGCCAGCGCCCCGGCCAGGGCGACGATGGCCGCGCCGGCCAGGGCCACCAGCACCCTCGCGGGCACCGCCGCCCGGGGGCTGCCGGCCACCGCCCCGCCCAGGAGGAAGCCCGAGCCCACCCCCAGGGCCTTGGTGAAGCTGAACCAGGAAAGGCGGCTCCTCAGTTCGGGGGGATGGCTGGAGCGCACCGCCATGCGCATGGCGGCCACTTCGGTGCCCGCCATGCCCACGCCCAGGGCCAGGGCGAAGGCCGCGTAGACCCAGGGGGGCGCGCCCAGGCGCAGCCCGAAGAGTCCCAGCAGGAGCACCCCGCTGGCGGCGTCCGACACCCAGGCCAGGGTGAGCACCCGGGGCACTTCCGCGGGGCGGTAGATGACCCAGGCCACCACCAGGATGGCGCCCAGGCCCAGGAGGGGCGTGCTCTTCAGGAGGGAGGCGTTGCTGCGCCAGAGCAGGGGGGCCGTCGCCACGAAGAAGATATTGGCGAACCGGAGGAGCAGGGTTAGGACGTTGACGGAGGGCATGGGGGGGCTCGGACTCAGGCCTCACCGATGGCCCCGGGGGCCCGGAGGTTCCCGTGGGGTAGAATCGGGGGCATGTGCGGCCGCTACGCCCTCTCCTCCCCCCTCGAGTCCCTGGAAGCCCAGTTCGAGGCGGAGGCCCAGGCGTTGTGGACGCCCCGGTACAACATCGCCCCCACCACCCCGGTGCTCGTGGTGCGCAACGGCGCAGCCGGCCGCGTCATCGTCCTCCAGCGTTGGGGGCTCGTCCCCTCCTGGTCCAGGGACGCCTCCATGGGGGCCCGCATGGCCAACGCCCGGGCCGAGACCGTGGCGGAGAAACCCAGCTTCCGCGGGCCCTTCCGCCGGAACCGCTGCATCCTCCCCGCGGACGCCTTCTACGAGTGGCGGGCCGGCACCCCCAAACAACCCTTCGCCATCCGCCCCGCCGGGGGCGGCCCGCTGGCCTTCGCGGGCCTCTGGGACCGGTGGGAGGGGCCGGAGGGGGTCCTGGAGACCTGCACGATCCTCACCACCTCCGCCAACGGGGCCATGGCCCCCATCCACGACCGCATGCCCGTGATCCTGGCGCGGGAGGACTATGGGCGCTGGCTGGACGAGGGGGGGACCGACCTGCTGCGACCCTGCCCCGACGCCTGGCTCCAGGTGCATCCGGTGGGCCCCCGGGTGGGCAACGCCCGCAACGACGACCCCACCCTCCTGGAGCCCCTGGATGACTAGCCACCCGCGCGAATGGATCTACATCGGCCTGGTCGTGGCCGCCCTCTTCGGCCTCCACGGCCTGCGCCGGGTCTTCTGGGCCTTCTCGCTGCTGGTGCTGCCGGGGACCTTCGCCCACGAGGCCCTGCACTTCCTTTCGGGCCTCCTGCTCAACGGCGGGCCCGTGAGCTTCAACCTCCTGCCCCGGCGGGAGGGGACGGGCTGGGCCATGGGTTCGGTCAGCTTCAACCACCTGCGGTGGTACAACGCCTTCTTCATCGGCATGGCCCCCCTCCTCCTGCTGCCCGCGGCCTACGGCCTGGTGGTGTGGAGGCTGCGGGGGGTGCCGGTCTTCGGGTGGCGGGAGGCCCTGGCGGTGTACCTCATCGCGAACCTGGTGTACGCGGCCCTTCCGTCCTGGCAGGACGTGCGGATCGCGGCGCGCTCCCCCATCGGATGGCTCCTGCTGGCGGCGGGCCTGGGGTGGGGCTGGCATGCCCTCCAGGTGGGGGCGCCCCCCGCCCAGGTCCGCGCCAGGTAGGGCTCAGTGGTCCATGACCACCGGCTTCCTGCCGGCCATGGTCTTTCGCATGAGGAGGATCAGGGGCAGCAGGGCGAAGCACAGGACGCCCATGACCCAGAACGTGTCCGAGAAGGCCATCATCGTGGCCTGCCTCTGGAGCAGGCCGTAGGCCATGCCCTGGGCCTGGTGCGCGGCGTCGGGGGCCGAGGCGCCCTTGGCCACCAGCACGTGGGAGGCCTTGTCCAGGAAGCCCTGGTAGGCGAGGCTCGCCGGATGGAGGTTGGCCACCAGGCTGGCCTGGTGCACCTGGCTGCGCCGGGCGAGGATGGTGCTCACCAGGGCGATGCCCGTGGACCCGCCGATGTTGCGCACCAGGTTCATCATGCCCGTGGCGTAGCTGGTCTTGTCCATGGGCACGTTCTGGAAGGCCGTGACGTTCATGGGCACGAAGAGGAACGCCAGCCCGAAGCTCTGCAGGCACCGGGAATACATGGCGGTGTCGAAGGGCACCTGCAGATTGAACCGGGACATCCACAGCAGGCCCGCGCCGCAGGTGGCGAACCCGGCGGCGATGAGGATGCGGGTGTCGAACTTCCGCAGCAGCATGGCCACCACCGGCATCATGAGCAGGATCACCACGCCGCCGGGGCTGAGGATCCAGCCGCTGAGGCTGGCCGTGTAGCCCAGGAGCGTCTGCAGGAAGATGGGCAGGAGCGCCAGGCTTCCATAGAGCACGAAGCCCAGCACGAAGAGCATTACCGTGGACACGGCGAAGTTCCGGTCCTTGAGCAGGCGCAGGTCCAGGATGGGGTGGTCCTTGCGCAGCAGGTAGAACACCACGCCCACCAGGCACACCACGGCCAGCACGGCGCACACCAGGATGAGGTTGGAGGCGAACCAGTCCCGGCGCTGGCCCTCGTCCAGGACGATCTCCAGGGCCGCCAGGCCCAGGGTGAGGACGCCGATGCCCAGGTAGTCCACCTTGAAGCCGTCCTTGACGGACATGCGCTTGAGGGTCGGGGGATCGTGCACCATGCGGTAGGTGAGGAACAGCGACAGGATGCCCACCGGGATGTTGATGAGGAAGATCCAGTGCCAGCTGTAGTTGTCCGTGATCCATCCGCCCAGCACGGGGCCCACGATGGGGGCCAGCACGACGCCCATGCCGTAGAGGGCCATGGCCGCGCCCCGCTTTTCCGGGGGGAAGTTCTCCACCAGGATGGCCTGGGAGGTGGGCTGCAGGGCGCCGCCGCCCAGCCCCTGCATGATGCGGAAGAAGATCAGCCAGGGCAGGCTGGGGGCGAGGCCGCACAGCATGCTGGAGACCGTGAAGATCCCCACGCAGGTCATGTAGAACCGCTTGCGCCCGAAGAGCCCCCCCAGGTACCCGCCCAGGGGAAGCACCACGGCGTTGGCCACCAGGTACGAGGTGAGCACCCAGGTGGCCTCGTCCACCGTGGCCGAGAGGTTGCCCGCGATGTGGGGCAGGGCCACGTTGGCCACGGAGGTGTCCAGCACTTCCATGAAGGTGGCGATCATCACCACCAGGGCGATGATCCACGGGTTTACGGCGCGATGCCGTGTTTCGGTCGTCATGGACGGGGCCTCAGCGGGTGAGGATGGTGGCGTCGACGTTCATGCCGGGGCGCAGGACCACGCGGTCGGCGTCCCTGGGGTCCAGCTTGATCTTCACGGGGATGCGCTGGACGACCTTGACGAAGTTGCCCACGGCGTTCTCGGGGGGCAGCAGGGACAGGCGCGAGCCCGTGGAGGCCGCGATGGAATCCACCGTGCCGCGCAGCACCAGGCCGTTCATGTCCACCGTGACTTCCGCCTCCTGGCCCACGTGCACCTTGCGCAGCTGGGTCTCCTTGAAGTTGGCGGTGATCCAGGTCTGGTGCAGGGGCACCAGCGTGAGCAGGCCCTGGCCCGGCTGGATGATCTGGCCCAGTTCCACGGACTTGCGGGTGACCACCCCGTCCACGGGGGCCGTGATGCGGGTGTAGGAGAGCTGGAGCTCCAGGGCCTCCAGGTTGGCCTTGGCGGCGAGGATGCCGGCCTTGGCCTGCACCGTGCGGGCCTCCTGCGCGCCCAGGCCGGCCTTGCGGATATCGGATTCCTGGCGGACGCTGGCCAGGCGGCGCTGGGCGGCCTTGTACTGGCTGTCGGCCACCTCGAAGCGGTTGCGGTAGGCGTCGAAGGCCTGGGCGGAGATCTCCTGGCGCTCGGCCAGGGGGCGGGTGCGCTCCTGGTCGGCCTTGGCGGTCTCCAGGGTGGACCTGGCGGCCTCCAGGTTGGCCTCGGCCACCTGCAGGTCGGAACTGCGGGCCTGGTCGTAGGAGGAGCGGGCCTTGTCGGTGTCGGCGTGGGAGGAGGCCACCTGGGCCTCGGCCTGGGCCAGGGCCGCCCGGGCCTGGTCCACCCGGGCCTGCAGGTCCCGGGCGTCCAGCTGCACCAGCACGTCCCCCGCCTTCACGGCCTGGTTGTCCTCCACGAGGACCTTCTCCACGCTGCCGCCGACTTTGCAGGACACGGGCACGAGGTGCCCGTCCACCTGGGCGTCGTCGGTGGAGACGCGGTCCTTGTAGTGGAGCCACATGCCGCCGGCCACCAGCACCGCCACGGCGCCCACGGCCAGGAGGAGGGTGCGCTTGCGGCCCGTCTTGGCGGGGGTCTCGATCTGTTCGGTCATATCGCTCATTATCGGCTCCGTTTTCCGGCGAAGAGGGGTTCCAGCTGGCCCATGGCCTTGGCCAGGTCCGCCCGGGACTGGTTGAGGCGCCAGAGGGCGTTGATGCGGTTGTCGGTGGCCCGGGCCAGCTCGTCCTGGGCGTTGACGACTTCGATGTTGTTGCTCACGCCGGCCTCGAACCGGTGCCGGGCCTGGACCAGGGCCTCCTCGGCCAGGGCCACGGCCTGGGTGGCCACGTCCACCTCGCTGCGCGCGGCGTCCATCTCGGCCTGGGCCACCTGCACCTCGAGGCCCACCTGGGCCTTGATCTCCTTGCGCTCCTCCGCGACCCGGTCGAGCTCGAGCTTGGCCTTGGCGGTCTGGGCGGAGATCCTGCCGCCGGTGAACAGCGGCACCTTGACCCCCAGGCCCACGGTGTAGGTGGGAACCCAGGGCTGGTTGGGGGAGAGCCCCATGGAGGCGTAGGACCCCGTGACCACCAGGCTGGGCAGCCGCAGGCTGCGGGCGGAATCCCGCAGGCTCAGCGCGGCCTGCTCCCGGGCGTCCAGCGCGGCCACTTCGGGGCGCTGGCTCAGGCCCTTGCCGTAGGCCTCCTGGAAGGTGAAGGCCACGGCCTCGGGCGCCGTCAGGGGATCCGTGAGGATGATGTCCGTGGAGGGATCCAGGTCCAGGAGCTTGACGAGGCCGAAGCGGGCCGTGCTCACCTGGGTCCGGGCCTGGATGAGGCGCTGGCGCTCGTTCTGCACCTGCACCTGGGCCCGCAGGGTGTCCAGCTTCGTGCCCAGGCCGTTCTTCTGCTGGTCCTCGGCCAGCTTCTCCAGGGCGCCGGCCAGCTCCACCCGGCTTTCGGCGGCCTTCACGGATTCCGTGGCCCGCTGGGTGCGCAGGTACTGCCCCACCACCAGGGCCGCGATGCCCTCCCGCGCCACCCGGGACTGGGCCTGGGCCGAGGCCTCGCCATGGCGGCTGGCCTTCCAGCGCTGGTAGAGGCTCAGGTCGAACAGCGGCGCCTCGGCGCGGATGCCCACCTGGCCCGAATTGAAGGGCCCCACCACCTCGGGCCCCCCCTTGCTGGGGATGCCCAGGAAGGAATCCAGGTTCTGCTTGGTGCGGTTGTAGCCCGCCACCCCTTCCACCGTGGGCATCAGGGCCGACGCCGCCAGGCGCCGTTCATCCTGGCTCTGGGCGATGTTCAGGAGCGACTTGTGGATCTCGGGGTTGCGGGTGAGGGCCTGGTCCAGGGCCTGGGCCATGCTCAGCCGCACCGCGGGCTCCGCCGCGGCCAGGGTGCCCGCCGCCGCCAGCCCCAGCAGGGGCAGCCACAGGAACCGCAGCCCCGCCGCCCCCAGCTCCCCGCCGTTCAGGATGGACTGGATGATGGGCCCCACGTAGCACCCCGATCCCACCAGCCCCGCCCCCTCCCCGTGGATGCGCGCCAGCAGCTCGCGCCCCGCCTCGTCGATGAACCTCACGTCCCGCAGGTCCAGCACCGCCTTCGCGGGATCCGTGCGCCCCTGCCAACCGCTCCAGGCCTGGGCCAGCTCAGCCACCCAGGCCCCCGCCAGCTTGCCTTCCAGAACCAGGGTGAGCCCCGTGTCCTGTTCCCTGGGAGTTATTCGAAGCATGGAAACCTCCACGCACCGTAATGCCGAATCCGTGCCGAAACATAACTATCACCGTCAACAATAAATATGGTTTCCGTCTATGGGGTGTGCCGAAGGCGCCTGCCGATATTTGGGCGACGTGCCGAAATATCGGCGGTTTGCTTCGTTGGGCCCGAACCGTCATGCCCCGCCGGGGGCTGCTGGGGTGAGGGACGACGTTCCTGGGGGAGGGGGCGGCCCATGGGGTCCCGGCCTGGCGCGCCGACCCATCGTTAGCGCTTCCGCAGCAGCGAGCTGCTGCTGGCGCTTGCCGTTGTCCAGTGACGACAGGTGCGTGAGGGAGTGGGGGGGGGAAGGAGTCGATGGGAATCTTGTGAATTTGGGATCGAAATGTGTTTAAACATAGATTTGTTTTTCTGCTTTGACCTTTCTCGGTTGCCGTTCCGACCTGGATGACCTGTTGTCCATCCCCGGAGCGGTCTCAGGGGCGGACATGCCGCGCCGAGTTCCTACGCCACCTGTCGTCATTGGACAACGGCAAGCGCCAGCAGCAGCTCGCTGCTGCGCAAGCGCTACCGGTGGGTCGGGGCGCCGGGTCGGGACCGCATGGGCCGAACCATCCCGGGGGGCCACGCCACTCAAACCCGCGGCCCCCGGCAGGGCATGCCCGTCCCCGTCCTCAGATCCCAAGCTTCCTCATCCTGCTCTGCAGCGTCGTGCGCTTCATCCCCAGCCTCGCCGCCGCCCCATCCGCGCCCCCGACCTTGCCGTGGGTGGCGGCGAGGGCTTTGAGGATGTGGGCGCGGTCCGCGTCCTCCAAGGTCTCGGCCGGGGCGGGGGCGGGGCGCTCGGCCTGGAGTTCGGCGAAGGGGATCTCCAGGTCGCGGCCGCGGCTGAGGATGACGGAGCGCTCGATGACGTTCTCCAGTTCGCGGATGTTGCCGGGCCAGTCCCAGGCCACCAGGGTCTCCATGGCCCGGGTGGGGATGGATTCGATGGGGCGATGCATGCGGTGGGCGAATTTCTGGGTGAAGTAGCGCACCAGGGTGGGGATGTCCTCCTTGCGCTCCCGCAGGGGCGGGACGCGGATGGGGAAGACGTTGAGGCGGTAGAAGAGGTCCGCGCGGAACTCCCGTGCTTCCACCATGGCGGTGAGGTCGCGGTTGGTGGCGGCGATGAGCCGCAGGTCCACCTTGCGGGGACGCGTGCCGCCGACGCGCTCGAACTGCCGCTCCTGGAGGGCCCGCAGCAGCTTGGGCTGCAGCTCCAGGGGCAGGTCGCCGATCTCGTCCAGGAAGAGGGTCCCCTGGTGGGCCAGCTCCAGGCGGCCCGTCTTCGGGGCGATGGCGCCGGTGAAGGCCCCCTTCTCGTGGCCGAACAGTTCGCTCTCCACCAGGCCCGCGGGGATGGACGCGCAGTTGATCTGCACGAAGCCGCGCTCGGCGCGGGGGCTCAGGGAGTGGATGGCCCGGGCCATGAGCTCCTTGCCGGTGCCGGTCTCGCCCAGCAGCAGCACGGTGGCGTCCGACGGGGCCACGGTCTCCACCTGGCGCAGCACCTTCTGCAGGGAGGGGCTGCGGCCCACGATCTCCATGCCGAAGTCCTTGTCCATCTCCTCCTGCAGGTAGAGGTTCTCCTGGGCCAGCTGGTCCCGGAGCGTCTGGATCTCCTCGTAGGCGAAGGCGTTGTCCAGGGCGATGGCCACCTGGGCCGCCACCCGGGACAGCAGGTCCACCGTGGTCGCGGGGAAGGCGTCGGCCCTGCGGCTCAGGAAGGAGAGCACCCCCATCACCCGGTTCCGGGACACCAGCGGCACGCAGCACATGGCCGCCAGGCCCTCGCCCTTGACCAGGACCTGGGGGATGGGGCCTTCGAAGGCGTCCAGGTCGGCCCGGGTGAACACCAGGGCCCTGCGCAGGTCCATGGCCTGCTGGCTGGGGCCGTTCTTCACGGTGAAGGCCTGGTTCTCCTGCATGTGGCCGCGGTTGGTGGGGTAGTCCAGGAACCGCAGGAGGGGGTCTGCCTCCTCCTGCACCAGCACCAGGGCGATCCCGTCGAAGGCGAAGCGCTCCCGCAGGCTGGAGGCGATGGCCTGGAAGAGGTCCCGGGGATCCCGGTGCTCCACCAGCTCGTTGGTGATCTGGAGGAGGACGCGCTGCTGGTCCCGCTCCCGGGTGAGGTTCGCGTTGGCCTCGTCCAGCTGGCGCAGTCGCAGGATCTTCAGGGTGAAGGAGGCCACGAATTTCGCCAGGAAGACCAGGTAGGCCGGCCCCGCCTCCCCGAAGGCGCCGGGTTCGCGGCTGGCCAGGGCCAGGCCCCCCACGAGCCGCTCGGGGGTGCGCAGGGGCAGCAGCACCCAGGAGCGGTACCCGCTTTCCCGCAGGAGCCGCCCCGATCCTTCCCCGGCGCAGGCCTCGCCGGGGATCCACAGATCCGTCTGGAGGTTGCGCGTGAGGTCCACGAGGCCCGGGTGGGGCTCCACCTGCACCAGGAAGCCGTCCTCGCCCAGCTCCGCCGTCCACACCGTCTCGGGCCGGATCTCCTCCGGATCCCCCAGCCAGAGCGCCAGGCGATGCACCGGCAGGGAGGCCTGCAGCACGCGGAAGAGGGCCGGCCCCAGGGTGCCCAGATCCCTGCAGGGGCCCAGTTCCGCGGCCGCGTCCAGGAGCTGGGCGAGGCGGGGTGCCTCCATGTCCCGGAAGCTCCGGGCGGCCGCGGTGACGTTCATGCGGGAGATGATATCAGGCCCGCCCGGCGCGCCCAGGGCGCCGGAACCCGCCCCGGGGTTCCGGCACATCTGGTCTGGGGCCGGACCCGAGCGCGGCGGCCCCGAATCCACCCCAACCCTGGAGGCACCATGTCCCCAAGCACGCGTATGCTCCTGATCGCCCCGCTCCTGGCCGCGGCGCCCCTGGCCGCCGCCGAGGCGGGCTTCGGCGCCCAGCTCCATCTGGCCAAGCCCCTGGGCACCTTCTCCGATGCCCGCCACCTGGACAACACCCTGGGCTGGGGCCTGGGCCTCATGGTGCCCGTGGACTTCGGCGCCGGCCAAGGTCTCCGCCCCAAGCTGGACTACCTCTCCTTCCGCCGCGGCGCCGGGGACCAGCGCTACAAGGCCGACGCCCTGCTCCTCATGGCCGACTACACCTGCTTCGTGGCCGACGAAGCCGAGGGCGGCTACGTCTTCGCCGGCCTGGGCCTCCACTCCACCCGCCTGGACGCCACCCGGGGCATCGGCCCCCTGGTCACCGGCGCGCGGCACACCCACACCGGCTTCGCCTTCAACGTCGGCCTCGGCTACGCCTTCACCCGGAACTTCACCTTCGAAGTGAAGTACCTCGGCATGGACATGGGCCGCCTCGCCTACACCCTCCCCGCCACCACCGACCCCTCCTTCATGGCCAACGCCATCGTCGGCTCCCTGGGCTACAAGTTCTAGGGTGCGTCGTCATACCCCAGGTGCCTTGGCTCCATGATGAAGGGGCCCTTCCTGGCTGAGCGGATCCCCGTTCATCCCATCCATCGGCGTTCATCCCTGTTTCCGCAGGGCTGACGCCGAGGTGGGTCCGAGCGCGAGTTACTCGATACCCCCCCGGACGCTTTTCCCGTTTCCGGATTGAGGCGGAGTGTTGCATCATCGTGTGAGGTATATGGGGAGTCGAGGATGCGGCGTGCGTGGGGGGTTCTGGGGGTCTGTTTTTCGGCCATGGCGCTGGTGGCGTCCGATCCGGCGGCGCTGCCCCTGGTGAACGCGGGGTTCGAGGAGCAGAAGGACGCGCAGGTGGTGGGGTGGACCCTGGCGAAGGCCACCGGGGCGACGGTGGCCATCGGGCTCGGGCACAAGGCCGGGTTCCGGAGCCTGCGCCTGGAGAACCCCGCGGGGGGCGCCGAATCCACCGTGGTCTCGGAACCCGTGAAGCTGGAGGTGGGGCGGCTGTACCGGCTCAGCGCCTTCATCCGCACCAAGGGGGTGCACCCGGATCCCACGGCCCGCTACCCCACGGCCCTGGGGGCCTGCGTTTCCATGAAGAGCTTCCCCTTCACCAACGCCTCGCCCACGGTGGCGGGCGACGGCTCCCAGCGGGTGTCGGTGGCCTTCTTCGCCACCACGGCCCAGGACCGGGTGCAGCTGCACCTGGGGCGCAACGGGAAGACGGAGGGGGCGGCCTGGTTCGACGACCTGAAGCTGGAGCTGGTGGACGACATCGGCGCGATCATCCCCATGGAGACGGTGCGCTGGGCCGGCAAGGGCTTCCGCTACGACGACGGGGGCTGGATCGTGCTGCACATCGAAGGCGAGCCCTACGACCGGGGCGTCCAGTACGGCCAGCTGGTGGCCCAGGAGCTGGCGCTGTTCGTGGAGAAGCTGGCCAACCTCCAGGACAAGGGCGATCCCGTCCGGGGCTGGGAGCGCCAGCGGACCCTGGCCGACGCCCTGATGCTGCGCAAGTACGAGCCCGAATTCCTGGAGGAGATGAAGGGCATCGCCGACGGCGCGGCCAGGGCCGGCGCGAAGTTCCGGGGCAGGGCCCTGGACGTGCTGGACGTGGTCACCGCCAATTCCGACATCGACCTGGGCGAGATCGCCTCGGCCACCAAGGTCACCGCCTCGCCCCTCACGGGCCGCAGCTTCCTGAAGGCCGAGGACGAGGCCGCCACGGGAGGGAAGGGGGACCGGTGCTCCTCCTTCATCGCCACCAAGTCGGCCTCCGCCGACGGCCGCGTGGTCATGGGCCAGATCTTCATGTGGCCTCCCGGATACACCGGCGTGGACTGGAACGTCATGGTGGACGTGCAGCCCGCGAAGGGCCACCGCTTCGTGATGCAGACCTTCCCGGGCGGGATCAGCTCGGGCACGGACTGGTACATCAACGACGCCGGCATCGTCATCGGCGAGACCACGGTGCAGCAGACCCCCTTCAACCCCGACGGCACCCCCGAGGCCAACCGCATCCGCCAGGCCGCGCAGTACGCCACCAGCATCGACCAGGTGGCGGAGATCCTCAAGACCCGCAACAACGGCCTCTACACCAACGACTGGACCATCGCCGACACCAAGACCGACGAGGGCGCCGTGTTCCTCCTGGGCACCAAGGAGACGCGGCTCTGGCGCACCGGAAGCAAGGGCCACCCCGCGGACACCCCCGGGGGCCTCAAGGACTTCGTGTGGGCCGACAACAACAACCGGGACCTGGGGGTTCGCAAGGAGCGCATCCCCAACGCCGAGAACGAGCCCGTGGACCTGGCCTTCAACACCTGGAACCGGGACATCGCCTTCCAGGAGTTCTACCGGCAGTACGGCCAGGGCAAGTTCGACCTGCAGGCGGGCGTGGCCCTCAACGCCTCCAGCCCCATCAACCGCCCCCACGCCTGCGACGGCAAGCTCACCACCTCCGAGATGGCCGAGAAGCTCATGTTCATCGCCCACTTCGGCAAGACCACCCTGCGCGAGAAATGGGTGGGCGGGCGCTTCATGGCCGATCTCCCCGGGGCGACCCCCCACCTGACCCTGGGCTTCACCACCTTCAGCCCCCTCTACGTCGCCGACAAACTCAAGCAGGCCCGCGCCGCCGCCCCGGAGCCCGCCCCGGCCCCCAGGGCCGATCTGGCGGCCGCCAAGGACGTCTACGCCTTCCCCAAGCGCCTGCTCTGGTCCAATACGGTGCTCCCCGCCACGGACGGCGAGAACTGGTTCGTGAGCGGTTCCGCGGCCTACCACGCCCTCCTCAAGCGGCTTCCCGAGGCCCAGGACAAGGCCGCGGCCTCCCTGCGCGACAGCCTCGCCGAGCTCAACGCGCGCTACGCTTACGTGGTCTCCAAGGAGGGTTCCCTGGCCCCCGCCAAGGCCCGCACCGCCTACGACCGCTACGGCGCCTACCAGATCCCCCGGATCAAGGGCACCTTCCTGCTGCACCAGCTGCGCCTCCTGGTGGGCAACGCCCTCTTCGCCAAGGCCATGGCCGCGGTGCACGACGGGTTCAGCAACCGCCCCATGACCACCGAGGATTTCACCCGGACCTTCTCCAAGTCGCTGGGACGGGACCTGTCGCCCTTCATCCAGCAGTGGGTGGGCCGGGAGGACCTGCCCGATCCGGTCATCACCGCCACCGTGGCCCCGGCCGCGGAAGGCTTCGATGTGACGGTCAAGGTGACCCAGCCCGGCAAGCCCTGGCACTTCGTCACCTTCGTGGAGCTGCGCACGGCCAAGGGCTCCCGCTTCCTGCGCCTGGAGTCGGACGAGGCCATGGGCTCGACCACCTACCACGTGCCCGACAAGCCCACCCGGGTGATCTTCAACGCCGGCCGGGACCTGCCGGTGCGCCAGGAGAACCCCTACACCCTCCCCAACCTCCTGGACGATTTCGACCACACCCTGTACGTCTTCGGCACCTCCCGGGAAGTGGAGGCCAACCGCTCCCTGGCCCTGAACTTCCGGGACCTCATGGCCGACGCGTTCACGGAGATCCTCCCCCCCGTCAAGCCGGACGCCGAAGTGACCGACGGGGAACTGGCCTCCCGGGACCTGGTGGTCTTCGGCGGCCCCGAGGAGAACAGCCTCCTGGCGCGCATGGCCGGTGAGCACAAGCTGCCCGTCACCTTCGGCCGTGGCTTCTTCCGGTTCCAGGGCAGGACCTACGGCAGCTCCTGGGACGGCCTGGCCCTGGCCCTGCCCAACCCCTACAACCCCAAGCGCACCCTCTACCTCTACACCGCCAACAGCCGCCTGGAACTGTGGCACATGACCCACGCCTTCCAGAGGGGGCTGCCGGGGTGGGTGCTCTACCGCGGCGCGGAAACCGCGGCCAAGGGCTTCCACGCGGAAGCGCGCCACGAGGTGGAGCTGGACTAGGGTGTTTCGGCAAGCACCTAGGTCCTGAATCCCTAGATTGTTCTCGGTGATCTGGCTCCAGCTTTGACTTGGCCTTTTTTATCCTGCCTTTTCCCCTGGATCCTGTTTATCCCCGTTTGAACTACGCTTGAAGTTGTCGCAACCTTTGGGTCAAGGACGGCGAGTAACATGCGCTCCGACCCATCCCTGCGCCAGCCCTGCGGAAACCGGGATGAACGCCGATGGATGGGATGAACTGGGATCTGCTCAACCTCGCTCAGCCCCTTTCATCCAGGATCTTCCGGATCTTCATGAGCAGGTCGAAGGGGCTGGCCGGTTTCGACAGGTAGTGGGCCCCATCCTCGAAGAACCCCTTCCGGTTGAGCAGGTCCGCGGTGTACCCGCTGATGAACAGCGTCCTGTATTCCAGGCCCTCCCGCCGGACGGCCTCGTAGACCTCCTTGCCGCTCATTTTCGGCATCACCACATCCAGGATCATCAGGTCGATGCCCATGCCGGGCGCCAGGGCCTTCTCCAGGGCCTCCTTGCCGTCCGCCGCCTCCAGGACCCGGTACCCGAATTCCCGGAGGATGCCGCTGGTCATGGTCCGGACCACCTCGTCGTCCTCGGCGAGCAGGAGCGTCTCCGTGCCTCCGGGCGGCCGGGCTTCGGTTTCCGGAAGGGCGTCGGCCGCCGCCATATCCGCGAGGGGGAGGTAGATGCGGAAGGTGGTTCCCTTGCCCGGTTCGCTGTAGACATTGATGAAACCTTCGTGCTGCTGGAGGATGCCGTACACCATCGAGAGTCCGAGCCCGGTCCCCTTGCCCAGTTCCTTGGTGGTGAAGAAGGGTTCGAAGATCCGCATGCGGGTCCGGGCGTCCATGCCGACGCCCGTGTCGGAGACGGTGATGAGGGCGAAGCGTCCCTGCCTGCCGAACCCGTGCAGGGCCGGGAAATCCTTTCCGAGCCGCCGGGCCTCCGTGGAGATGGAGAGGGTGCCCCCCTTGGGCATGGCATCCCGGGCATTGGTGGCCAGATTCAGGAGCACCTGCTCGATCTGTCCCTCGTCGGCCATGACGATGAGGCTCTGCTTTCCCGGCCGGGTGACGAGCTCGATGTCCTCCCCGATGAGCCGCGCGAGGAGCTTCTCCACGGTCCCCAGGATCCCGTTCACATCCACGGGCCGGGGAATGATCACCTGCTTGCGGCTGAAGGCCAGGAGGCTTCGCGTCAGGTTGGCCGCGCGGTCCGAGGCGGCGAGGATCTGGTCGATCAAGGTCATCTGCGGATCCTCCGCCTTCATGCGCATCTTCGCGAGATTGCCGAAGCCGATGATGGCCGTGAGGATATTGTTGAAGTCGTGGGCAACGCCGCCAGCCAGTTGACCTATTGCTTCCATTTTCTGGGACTGATTGAGTTGTTCCATCAGTTTTTTGCGTTCCGTGACGTCCCGGCCGATGGCCAGGGCCCCCACGATCCGCCCCTCGGCGTCCCGTTCTTCCGTGAACCGGACGCTGTGGGTCTGCATCTCGCCGGAAGCGGCCATGACGTGCATTTCCACTTCCCCCATGCCGCCCTTGGCGATGACCCCCTGGAGGGCGCTCTGGTAGGCTTCCACCTCGTGGAGGTATCCGGGGATGAGCCCTTCCGGCGACATCTCCAGGGGCGTCCTGCCCAGGGCGTGCTCGCCATGGCCGCCCAGGGTGGACCGGGCCTGGTGGTTGGTGTAGAGGACCCGGCAATCCCGGTCGTAGCGGATGACATTGTCGGGCGAATTCTCGGCCAGGGTCCGGAAATCCCGCTCGCGCTGGGCCAGGGCCTCCTCCGCCTCCCTCCGGTCCGTGATGTCCACCCGGATGCCCAGCATCCGGGTCGTCTTCCCGTCCCGGTCGTGGTCGACGCCGATCCCGGTCACCCGCTGCCAGCGGTAGCTGCCGTCCGCGTGCCTCATGCGCACCTCGCAGGTGTATTCGTCGAATCCCCCCGTGAGGACCTTTTCCATTTTCCGGGCCACCAGGGGCAGGTCCTCCGGGTGCACCCGCTCCGTCAATTCCCCATGGCCGGAAAATCCCCGGTGCGGTTCATAGCCGAGCATGGTGTAGAAGGTGGGCGAGGCGTACCACTGGCCGGTCCGGATATCCCAGTCCCAGATGCCGATGTGCGAACCCTCCAGGGTGAGCCGCAGGCGGTTCTCCGACACCTGCAACTGTTCTTCGGTCCGCTTGCGTTCGACGATGTCCCAGGAGAGGTCCCCCAGGCGGGACAGGATCTGGACATCGTGCTCGTCGTAATCCGTGGGCTTGTTCCCCACGCCGATGATCGCCGTGATGAGGTTCCCCCGGAACACCGGAACGACCATCTCCCGGAGGACCGGCGCGTGGTTTTCCGGCAGTCCCTTGCGGTGGGGCAGGGCGGCGAAGTCGTTGTGGATGACCGGTCGCCGCTCCCGGACGCAGTCGCACCAGACTCCCGCCTGGTCGATGCTGTAGTGGCTGCCCTTTCCTTCGGCCCGGCACATGTCCTTGAGGGTGTGGGTGGACCAGTTCTGCAGGGTGAGGGTGCGCTGGTCGGGTTCCAGGAAGTGGTAGAAGCCGATCGTGCTTCCGGAAAGGGCTTCCATTTCGTCCAGGGCCGCGGTCAGGAACGCGTCCATGGTGTGGGTGCCCGCGAATTCCAGGAGCCGGAGCCGGGCTTCCATGATGCTCTCATTCCGCAAGGGACGCGCCCGGGCGCCTCGCCGGGGCCTCGCGTGTTTCAGTTCTTGCCCTGCCTCCATGCGCTCCTCCTTTCCCGGGATCCGGGACCGGTCAGGCCGTGGAAGTGCGTTCGTCACATGATGGAAACCATGAATGGCGGGGGCAAGCATGACCCCGTACCGTCCCCGCCGCAAGTCCTAGGAGCCCGGCGACGTAATCGTTCGTGTCCCAGACGTTCGCCCTGTTTCGTCCTCGCCGGCCAAGCCGGCGATGACGGGGGGGTGCGGAAGGGACGTCGGGGCTGGGCTCCGCCCAACTCACTTCGTTGAGCAGAAGGGATTTCGGAAGGAAATGGCTCTCCTGGAAGGCCCAGGCGAGGAGAGCGGCTCCCAAGGGTTCGTGGGTCTGCTTCGCGATGACCCTCTCGGTGCCGGTGGGCGCCGACGCTGAATGGTTTGCGCCGCCCACAATCTATTGAAGTCAGCTCGAGCCCAGACCTGCCCAAGGCCCGGTTCGAGACGAGGTCGCTTTGCCAATTAGCGTTGGCGCCGTCCAATACCCTCCTCGCAGCACTCGAAGAGAGGCCCTGAGGTGGGCCGGGGCCAATGGGTGAAACACAGGCCCAACCATGGGATGAGAGCCTTCCGTTGCTGCGGGCTTGGCCCGCAGCAACGAACCGGGGCGAACGTCCGGGACACGTGCGATTACATAGCCTAGGTAAACTACCGTATTCAAATGAGATCAGACCTCCTGGGATGATCTGGGATCCCGGAGTGGCGCATGGAACCGATGGTCTGGCAGGGGAACTGGGAAATGGGCGAAACCCGGCTGGACGGCCAGCACAGGGCCATGGTCCGGGCCATCAACCTCCTGGCCACCCGCCTCCAGGAGGGCCGGCCCCGGGAGGGGGTGAACCGGTCCATCACCTTCCTCATGATCTACGCGGAACTGCACTTCCGGGAGGAGGAGGCGGCCATGGAGGCCTGCGGCTACCCGGAGCTGTCCGTGCACGTGGCCCAGCATCGGGAGTGTTCCCGGCGCATCGAGGACATGCTCGCCAAGTGGCGGGAGGGGGATTCCGGCCTCCTGACCGAGGTCATCGCCTTCTTCAATTACTGGCTCACGGAGCACCTGGGCAACGCGGACCGGCGCTTTTCGGAGTACCTGCGCCGCCCGGCCTGAGGGCCCCAGTCGGGGTCAGGCCCATTTCCCCTCGGGCCGCTTCTTCCAGGCCCAGATGATGTAGTCCACGTTGAGGGGCTTGCCCCCCAGGGCCTTCAGCTTCGTCATGAGCTGGCCCCGGTGGTGCTGGGTGTGCATGGCCACCTGGGTGAGGGCCTCGTCCACGGTGATGTGGCAGGGCGGGCCGGGGAACCAGGGGATCACCAGGTCCCGGCCCAGGCCCTCGGGCGGCAGGTCCCGGAAGAGCGCCCGGAAGGCCTCGTGGTTGCTCCGGGTGTGGGCGCGCAGGGCCTCGTACGAGGGCAAGGGCGCGGGGGGCTCGAAGGCCAGAGGCTCCCCCCGCAGCACCATCAGGAAGGCCGATTCCGTCTCGGCCATGTGGCGCACGCGCTGGCGCAGGTCCTCGTCGTCCTGGAAGCCCGACTGTCCCCAGGTGGAGAACCACACGGCGTCCGCCCAGGCCATGTGGTCGTGCATGTCCTTCAGGTGGTCAAGGAGACTGCTGGGCATGGGGGCACCTCGGATATTCCAGTTGGGCTCCGGCCAGCATACCTGAATTCAACCGGGGGCAGTTGTGACAAGGGTTTGGATAAAAAGAAGGTATAAAGAAGATGACAATCACTTGGAGCCTTGCCATGAGCGGAGACCTTCGCACGGATGCCCCTGCGCCCCCCAAGGGCCAGCCCGCGGGCCTATGGGTCCTCATCTTCACGGAGGCCTGGGAGCGGTGGAGCCACTACGGCATGCGGGCGATCCTCATCCTCTACCTCACCGCCCCGGTGGCCCTGGGCGGCCTGGGCATGGACAAGCCCCAGGCGGCGGGCATCTTCGGGGGGTACCTGCTGGCCATCTACCTGTTCGCCCTCTCCGGCGGCCAGATCGCGGACCGCTTCCTGGGCGCCAAGCGAACCATCGTCCTCGGCGGGCTCCTCATCGCCTCGGGCCAGCTCCTGCTGCAGGTACGCAGCCTCAACGGGCTGGTGGCGAGCCTCGTGCTCATCTCCATCGGCACCTGCCTCCTGAAGCCCAATGTGAGCGCCTCCGTGGGCCGGCTCTACACCAAGGAGGACCCCCGGCGGGACGGCGCCTTCACCTTCGAGTACATGGGCATCAACCTGGGCGCCATGATCGCCCCCATCTTCTGCGGCTACATGGCCGAGCAGCCGACCTTCATCGCCTTCCTCACCCGCCTGGGCCTGCATTCCCCCTCGGGCTGGTCCTGGGCCTTCGGGCTCTCCGGCTTCGGCATGCTCCTGGGCCTGGTGAACTTCGTCCTGCGCCGCAACCTCATCGTGGACGTGAACCTGCCCGAGGGCCAGAAGGAGGCCGAACCCCGCGGCCTGGGCTTCCTGGTGATCCTCCTGCTGGTGCTCCTGGCCTCGGCCTGGATGGTCATCGGCGGCCGCAACTGGCCCATCCAGCTCCTGGGCGGGGCGGCGGCCTCCGTGGGCACCATGGCGGCCGTGTCCTGGCTGCTCCGGAAGGGCATCGTCCAGGGCCGGGCCGCGGCCACCACCGCCACGGGCGAAGCCGTGGCCACGCCCAGCCTGACCCCCGAGGACTTCAAGCGCCTGGGCGTGGTGGGCATGATGCTCTGCTTCAGCATGACGTTCTGGGCGGTGTTCCAGCAGGCCGGTTCGAGCCTGAACCTCTTCGCCAAGGAGTTCACCCAGCGGGTGGTCTTCGGCTTCGAGATCCCCGCCTCCTGGTTCCAGTCCGTGAACGCCGTGGGCATCGTGCTCCTGGGCTCGGTCTTCGCCTGGCTGTGGACCCGGAGGGCCGGCAAGTGGCCCAGCAGCCCCGTGAAGTTCGCCCTGGCCCTGCTCTTCGCGGCCCTGGGCTTCTACCTGCTGGTGCCCGCCTCCCTCATCGCCCAGGCGGTTCCCGGCCAGGTCACCAAGGTGGGCATGGGCTGGCTGGGCGGCGTCTACCTCATGCACACCATCGGCGAACTGTGCCTGTCCCCGGTGGGGCTCAGCTACGTTTCCAAGCTGGCCCCCAAGCACATGAGCAGCCAACTCATGGGGGCCTGGTTCTTCGCCACGGGCCTGGGCTCGTACCTGGCGGGCAAAGCGGCCGGGCTCATGGGCACCATCCCCCTGGCGGTGCTTTTCGGGTTCTGCGCCACGGTGGCCCTGGCGGCCTCCCTGATCCTGTGGGTCCTGGTCAGCCCCATCATCCGCCGGCAGATGGGCGGCCACAGCTGATATTCCAGGTGCCTCCGGCCGATCCCTGCACTATGATCGGATAAACACAACGGAGCCCATGGAAAACGCCATCGATTCCACCATCCGCAATCCTGACGTCATTCGTGAGGCAATGCGTAATGTTTGCGAGAAGGGCGAGCTCCTCCTGCTGGTGACGCCCTACCTCCGCCTGGAATCCAATTTCCTCCGCCTGGACCAGGACGCCGTGCACGTCACGGCGCTCATGAGCCGGGAGGAGGCCACCTTCGGCCTGCGCTCCCCGGACCTGCGCATGCGGTTCCCCTACGGACACCAGTTCTTCGAGGCGCCCACCCGCGCCAAGGGCGTGGGCATGACCCGGGGCCGCCAGTCCCTGGCCCTGGCCCTCCCCACCGTCATGAACAAGGACGACTACCGCGGCGCCCACCGGGTGGACCGGGTCGGGCGGCTCGTGGCCACCTTCAGTTCCCGGAAGTACGACCTGCTGGTGGCCAACGTGGTGAACCTGAGCACCAGCGGGGTGCGCATCTTCGCCCAGCGGGACTTCGAGGAAGGCGAAGTGATGGTGGACGACACCGTCCACATCGCCCTCACCGTCAGCCCGGAGATCGTCATCAATTCCAAGGCCAAGGTCCGCTACGCCAAGGACCGGATCCTGGGCCTGGAGTTCCGCCCCCGGCCCGAGGGGGCCCTGCTGGACGCCTTCGCCCGGTGGGTCTTCCAGAAGCAGGAGGAGGAGCTCATCCTCCAGGGCGGCCGGGGCGAGGCCGAGGAGGAGCGCCAGGGCGCCGCGGTGCGCGCGGAAGGCCCGCCCGCGCTGACCCTGGTCTCCGGCGACGCGGGCCTGGAAGCCCGCCTGAAGGAGATCCTCAAGGACCTGCCTGCCCTGGAGCGGGTGGCCCCCGGCACCCAGGCCATGAAGGACCTGGCGGCCTCCCCCCGGGGCCTCGTCCTCTTCCACGTGGCGGGCCTGGGCATGGATGACCGCAAGCGCGTCCGCATCCTCCTGGAGGCCCTGGGGGGACGGGTGCCCTTCGTGCTCCTGGGCACCGGCGTGGACAACGGCGCGCTCTTCGAACTGGGCAGCGAACTCAAGGCCGTCAGCGTCTACGCCCTGGGCCCCACCTCCTCGGGCCTGCTGCCCCGGCTCATCCAGGGGATCCTGCGCAAGCATTTCCCCCCGGCCTGACCCTCAGGCGTCCACACGGATCACGATCTTCCCGAAATGGGAGCCCGAGCGCAGCCGGGCCAGGGCCTCCGGCACCTCCCCGAAGGCGAAGACCTGGTCCACCACCGGCCTGAGCCCCGCCAGGGCCACGGCCCGGGCCATGTCCTCGAACATGCGCCGGGAGCCCACGAAGACCCCCTGGAGCCGCAGGCCCCGCATGAGGATCCGCATGGGGTCCAGGCCGCCGCCCTGGGCCAGCACGCCGATGACCGTCACGAGCCCGCCGAAGCGCGCCGCGTTGATGGAACGGGGCAGGGTGCCCGCGCCGCCCACTTCCACCACGTGGTCCACGCCGCGCTTTCCCGTGAGGCGCAGGACCTCCTTGTCCCAGTCCGGGGTGGCCGCGTAGTTGATGGTGGCGTCGGCCCCCAGCTGCCGGGCCCGTTCCAGCTTGGCGTCGCTGCTGGAGGTGGCGATGACCCGCGCCCCGTGCAGCTTGGCCAACTGCAGCGCGAAGAGGGAGACCCCGCCCGTGCCCAGGGTGAGGATCGTGTCCCCGGCCTTGATGCCGCCCACCTCCACCAGGGCGTTCCAGGCGGTGAGGGCCGCGCAGGGCAGGGTGGCGGCCTCCTCGTAGGACAGGTGCTCCGGAATGGCCGAAAGCCCCTCCTCGGAGAAGACGCCGAATTCCCGCAGGACGCCGTCCCGGTCCCCGGCCCCCAGGGCCGAGCGCTGCAGGGCGGGCGTCAGGGTTCCGTCCACCCAGGCCTGCATGAAGCTGGGGCACACCCGGTCGCCCACCTTCCAGCGGGTGACCCCCTCGCCCACGGCAGTGACCTCCCCGGCCCCGTCCGAGCCCGGAATGGCCGGCAGGCGCGGATTGGGGTTGTAGGAGCCCAGGCCGAAAAGCAGGTCCCGGTAGTTCAGGCTGGCGGCGTGGAAGCGCACCTGCACCTCCCGGGGGCCCGGCCGGGGCTCGGCCCGCTCCACCAGGGTCAGGTTCTCCAGTCCCAGCGCGGAATATTCGTAGGCCTTCATGGCGGTCCTCCTCTCACCCCGAGTAGTACGTGCGCTCAGCGAGGTCCCGGTTCATGCGCCCCACCAGCATGGGCCCTTCGAAGATCAACGACGAGTAGATCTGCACCAGGGCCGCCCCGTCCTGCAGGGCCACGGCCGCGTCCTCGCCGCTGCCGATGCCGCCGCAGGCCATGAGCTTGATGTGGGGCGGGATGCGGCTCAGCACCTGGCGGTGGATCTCCCGCGCCTTGATCTTGAGGCCGCGGCCGGACAGCCCGCCCATGCCCAGGGCGTCCACCTTGGCGCGGTTCATCTCCGAAACGATGTTCCGGTCCAGGGTGGTGTTGGTGGCGATGAGGCCGGTGACGCCGCTGGCCACGATGACGTCCACGGTGGCGTCCAGTTCCCGGGCGTCCAGGTCGGGGGCCAGCTTCACCAGCAGGGGCTGGCGTTCCAGCGCCAGGTCCTTGCGCAGGGCCAGCACGCCCTCCAGGAGGGGCTTGAGCTGCTCGGGGGCCTGCAGGCGGCGCAGGCCCGGGGTATTGGGGGAGGAGATGTTCAGGGCCACGTAGTCCACCAGGGGCGCGATGGCCCGGAAGGCGGCCTCGTAGTCCTTCAGCGCCTCCTCCTCGGGGGTCTCCTTGTTCTTGCCGATGTTGCCGCCCACCACCAGGCCCGCGGGCCGGCGCTTGAGCCGGCGGGCCACCACCTCCGCCCCTTCGGAATTGAAGCCCATGCGGTTGAGGATGAGGTTCTCCTCGGGGAACCGGAAGACCCGGGGCTTGGGATTGCCGGCCTGGGGCCGGGGGGTCACGGTGCCGATCTCCACGAACCCGAAGCCCAGGGCCTTCCACAGGGGCAGCAGTTCGGCCCCCTTGTCCAGGCCCGCCGCCAGCCCCACGGGGGACGGGAAGCGCAGCCCGAGCACCTCCCGGGCCAGGCCCGGATCCGGCTGCCCGCACAGGGACCGGGTGAGCCCCAGGACGCCGGGCACCCGCTGGGCGACGCCGCCCAGGGTGAAGGCCGCGTGGTGGGCCATTTCCGGGTTCATCCTGAAGATCAGGGGCCGGAGCAGGGCATAGGGATCGAAGGAGCGGATCATGGGCCTCGCCGGGGAACGGGTGGAACTCCATTATGCCGCCGGGGCCCCGGAACGTATAATCCTGGTTCCGGCCTTGATTCCGATGAATCCCTTCGCCGAGGAGCGCCATGCGATACCTGATCTCGAACCTCCCCCTGGCGCTCGGCGAGGAGAAGAAGCCCCTCCCGGACACCCTGGCCGCCCTCCTCGGGGGCCGGGCCGCGGACTTCCGGGATCCCGTGCTGGAGCGCCTGAGCCTGGACGCGCGCCACAAGGGCTCCATCCGCTTCCTGGCCACCCTGGCCTTCGACACGGACCGGGACATCGCGGACCTGCCCCTGCCCAAGGGGGCCCAGCTGGACACCGCGCCCCGGCCCGTGGCCTGGGCGGTGCCCCCCGTGGCGCGCAAGCCCCGGGTCGTGGTGGTGGGCAGCGGCCCCGCCGGCACCTTCTGCGCCCTGCGGCTCCTGGACTACGGCATCGAGCCCGTGGTGCTCGAGCGCGGCGCGCCCATGTCCGAGCGGGTGCGGGCGGTGGCCGGGCTCTGGAACGAGGCCGTGCTGGATCCCGGCGCCAACGCGCAGTTCGGGGAGGGCGGCGCCGGCACCTTCTCCGACGGCAAGCTCACCACCCGCATCGGCCACCCCGCCATCCGCTTCGTCATCGAGACCTTCGTGAAGTTCGGGGCCGATCCCAAGGTGCTCTACCTGGCCAGGCCCCACGTGGGCACCGACGTCATCCGCAAGTGCTCCGTGCTCATCCGGAAAGAGGCCGAGGCCCGGGGGGCCCGGTACCGGTTCCGGGCGCGCCTGGCCGACATCCGCTTCCGGGACGGGGCCGTGGCCGCGGCCGTGCTGGACACCGGCGAGGAGATCGCCTGCGAGGCCATCGTCCTGGCCCCCGGCCACAGCGCCCGGGACACCTTCGAGATGCTCCACGGCCACGGCGTGGCCATGCGCCAGAAGGCCTTCGCCATGGGGGTGCGCATCGAGCACCCCCAGGCGCTCATCGACCAGTCCCAGTACGGCCCCTCCAAGGGCCACCCGAGCCTCGCCCCCGCCGACTACAAGGTCGTCTGCAACTTCGGCCCCGCCCGGGCCGCGTACTCGTTCTGCATGTGCCCCGGCGGCGAGGTGATCCAGTGCGCCTCGGAACCCGGCGGCGTGGTGGTCAACGGCATGAGCAACGCCCGGCGCGATTCGGGCTTCGCCAATTCGGGCCTGGTGGCCAAGGTGAACACCGCCGATTTCGGCTCGGACCACCTGCTGGCCGGCATGTACTTCCAGAGGAAATGGGAGCAGGCCGCCTTCCGCGCCGCGGGCGAAACCTACGGGGCCCCGGCCACCAGCGTCCAGGACTTCCTCCGGGGCCGGGCCTCCGGGAACCTCCCCGCCACCAGCTTCCGTCCCTTCGCCGTCCCCGCCGACGTGGGCACCTGCCTGCCGGACTTCGTCCAGGAGCAGCTGCGGGGCGCCATCCCCGACTTCGACCGGAAGATCCACGGCTTCGCCAGCCGCCAGGCCCTCCTCCTGGCCATCGAGAGCCGCACCAGCAGCCCCGTGCAGATGATCCGGGGCGAGGACGGCCAGAGCGTGAGCCACCGCGGCCTCTACCCCTGCGGCGAGGGCGCCGGCTTCGCGGGAGGCATCACCTCCGCCGCCGTGGACGGCATCCGGGTGGCCGAATGGATCGCCCAGACCTGCGGGGCGGCGCCCTTCCTGCCCTTCCAGCGCAACGTGAAGGCCGGGGACTACGCGACCGAATACTAGCTTAAGGATCCGACCCAACCTGGCTATAACTAGCGATGCCAGGGGATTGCTGACCGATGAAACGTAAAGTCAGGCTCCTAGGCCGGGGACGGACTAATTTCAACGGGTGATCCCCTTCATCCTGTTCATCCAGTTTTTATCCCTGTTTCCGCAGGGCCAGTGATGGAGTGGGGCGGCGCGCAGTTGATCTGCATGCGCCGACCCATCCCTGCTTTGGCCCTGCGGGAACAGGGATGAATAAAGGATTAACAGGATGAAGGGGATGAAAGAGGGGATCACCCTCTGGCTCCCAGGTGATAGGCCGGGACGGAGGCAAGGCGGGGCGGAAGGCCGGTCTACAGCGCGAGCCTGTGGAAGATCTGCCTTCCATCCCATCTTTTCGAAAATGCGTTGAAGCCCAGGCTGCGGTAGATGGCCAGAGAGGCGGCGTTGTTCTCGTTGGTGTCCAGGCACACGGTAGTACAGGAACGGGCCCGGGCCAGGCCCAATGCGAATTCCACCAGGGCCCGGCCGGTGCCGGCCTTGCGGGCGGCGGGGTCCACATACAGATCCTCCAGAGTGGCCTCCGTGCCGCAGGCCCACATGGAGTGGCGGTACCGCAACAGGACGTAGCCCAGGGGGACGCTGCCATCGGTGGCCAAGGCGAACTCCGCGTCCGGGGAGGCCAGGAGGCGCTCGATGCTCCCGGCGAACTGGGCGTCCGTGGGGGCGCTGCGGCCCAGGTGGTCCCGGAAGCCGGAGGCCAGGGACGTCAAGGATGCCTGATCCGCCTTCACGGCGCGCCGGATTTCCATGGGAACCTCTAAATGCTGGTGAACCTAGATCTTGGCAAATACCTTTCGCCGCCGCAAGGAGCTCTCCATCCCGGTTAGAATGAAGGGGAGCGGTGGCCGCCAACCCGGCGCCGCTCCCTTTTTGTGACGGAACCCATGCAACTGAACGAAGAAATCCAGCGCCGGCGCACTTTCGCCATCATCAGCCACCCGGACGCGGGCAAGACAACCCTCACGGAGAAGCTGCTCCTGTACAGCGGCGCCATCGACCGCGCCGGCAGCGTCAAGGGCCGAGAAGGGGCGGGCCATGCCCAGAGCGACTGGATGGAGATCGAGCAGGAGCGCGGCATCTCGGTCACCTCGGCGGCCATGCAGTTCGAGTACCAGGACCACGTCATCAACCTCCTGGACACCCCGGGCCACCAGGACTTCAGCGAGGACACCTACCGGGCCCTCACGGCCGCCGACAGCGTGGTGATGCTCCTGGACTGCGCCAAGGGCGTGGAGGAGCAGACCAAGAAGCTCTTCCGGGTGGCCCGGGAGCGGGCCCTGCCCATCTTCACCTTCGTGAACAAGCTGGACCGGCCCGGCCGGGAACCGGTGGAACTCATCGACGAGGTGGAGGAGCTCTTCGGGCTGCACGCCGTGCCCATGACCTGGCCCATCGGGTCGGGCACGGACTTCAAGGGCGTCTACGTGCGCGCCACGGGCCAGATCCAGGTGTTCGAGCGCACCAAGGCCGGGCGCAAGGCCCGGGTGGCCGGGGAAGGGGGCCTGGACGACCCCGAGATCAAGGCCCTGCTCACCCCCGCGGAGCTGCAGCAGCTGCGGGACGACGTGGAACTCATGGACCACGTGCTGCCCCCCTTCGATCTGGAGGAATTCCTGGCGGGACGCCAATCCCCCCTCTTTTTCGGCAGCGCCCTGAACAATTTCGGCGTGGCGGAATTCCTGGAGGAGTTCCTGGCCATGGCCCCCGCCCCCCATTCCCGGCCCCTCAAGGACGGCGGCGAGGTGGCGGTGGACGCCCCCTTCACGGCCTTCGTCTTCAAGGTGCAGGCCAACATGAACAAGGCCCACCGGGACCGGGTGGCCTTCGCGCGCATCGTCTCGGGCCGCTTCGAGCGGGGCATGGACGCCCTCCACGTGCGCGGCGCCAAGAGCATCAAGCTCAACTACCCCCACATGTTCTTCGGCCGGGACCGGGTCATCGTGGACGAGGCCTTCCCCGGCGATATCCTGGGCCTGATCAACCCCGGCATGTTCCGCATCGGGGACGTGCTCAGCGCCGCGGGCCCCCTGGAATTCCACGCCGTGCCGCGCTTCTCCCCCGAGCAGTTCGTCTCCGTGCGCCTGGCGGATCCCGGGGCCCGCAAGGGCTTCCTCAAGGGCGTCCAGCAGATCGCCGAGGAGGGCGTGGTGCAGGTCTTCTGGCCCAGGGGCGGCGCGCCCCTGCCCATCCTGGGGGCCGTGGGCCGCCTGCAGTTCGATGTGCTCCAGCATCGCCTCAAGACCGAGTACGCCTGCCCGGTGATCATGGAGCCCCGCGGGTTCCAGATGGCCCGGTGGCTCCAGGGGGGCTGGCCCGAACCCAGCCGGTTCTGGGGGGAGCTGGTGGAGGATTCCGAGGGCAACCCCGCCATCCTCTTCGAGAACGACTGGCAGCGCCGCACGACCCAGGAGAAGAACCCGGACCTGACCTTCCTGGACCATCCCCAGTAGGTATTAATTCCTGTTGAAGCTCGGCCGAATTACGCTTAGGTTGGACCCAGGCCCAGCCGATACCAGGGTAGGAGAACCACCGATGCGACAGGAGATCAAGCCGGAAGACCTGATCGTCACCGAGAACGACGGCACCCGCCGCATCAACCACGATGTCCTGGAATCCTACGGCCTCTTCAACCTCCCCAAGTCCATCATGCGGAGCGCCTTGATGGTCTACTACGACAACGCCGCCCGCCAGGGACGCGTGGCCGCCCAGACCGTGCGCACCTTCATCAGCCTCGCCAGCTCCATCACCCGCTTCCCCAAGCCCGTGGCCATCAATTTCACCCGGGGCGCCGCCTACCGCCGGAACATGCGCATGCTCCGGCGCTACAGCCGCTGAGGGCCGGGAGGATGAACCTCCGCAAGGTCCTGCCCCCGGTGTGCGCGGTCCTGGTGCTGGGCTGCGTGCGGGACAAGCCGTACGCCTTCGACCAGCCCAATCTCCAGGTGCGCGCCACCTTCCCCGGCGAGCCCCGGCAGGCCCAGTACCCGGAGGACACGCCCTTCGGCCCCATCCTGTGGTACAGCTTCGCCTACACGCCGCCCGGCCGCATGGACCTGAACTACCGGGTGGACGTGGGCAACCTCCCCCCCGGCACCCGGGGCGGGGACACGACCCCCGCCGCCCTGGCCACGTTCCAGGGTTTCCTGGCCAAGCGCCTGGGCGGAACCCTGGAGCGCACCGATCTGCCCCCCGCCCGGGGCCCCGGCTTCAGCTACCGCATCCGCACCGGCGCCAAGTCCTGGGTGGAAGGCATCGTCGTCCTCAAGCGCGGCCGCCTCCACCACGCCCAGGCCACCGTGGACCGCGCGGACGATCCAAACCTTACGACCTTCCTGGGGTCCTTCGCGGTGGACTAGGCGGGGGGGGGGTGCGGGTTCCCCCATTGCGCCCCGTTCGTTGACGCAGGCAAGCTGCGTCAACGGAAAGCTCACGGGCATGGGGGATCGGTGGGTGTTTGCACGCTCCGGCTTCGAGGGGGCCGCGTGGACAGGGGGGCGCGGGGCCGCCCGGAATGGCCTAGGGCTCCGAGGACACGCTGCGAGTGGTGCCGGGTCGGTCCGGAAGAGCGCCGACGTTGGATGCTAGCGTCGGCGCGATCCGTAGGCCGACCGGAACCACTCGAAGCGATTCGATCGGGCATAGGCCCCCCCGGAGAGCCGCAGTCTCTCCACCGGGTCCCCCCCATCGAAGCCGAGGCGTGCCAACACCCACCGATCCCCCCCTCCGTGGGCTTTCCGCTGACGCAGCTTGTCTGCGTCAGCGAACGGGGCGAAATGGAGGGACCCGCCCCAAAAACCAGCCCACCCCCCCGAGGCCCCGTACGCCGCGCGGGCGGGGGGCTTGGTAGACTGGGGGAATGGAAGGTACGGGGGGGGATAAGATTGGGACGGAGCCGGGGCTTGAACCGACCCTGGCCTGGACGGGGGGGGCATCGGGGGAGGAGGATGCCACGCGGCTGGAGGCGGGGGGGGAACGGCCCCTGACGCTGCCGGAATGGCTGGGGCAGGCCCCGCACCAGCCGGGGCGGCAGGTGGGGCGCTTCGTCCTGGGGCCCCTGGTGGGCGAAGGGGGGATGGGACGGGTGTACCAGGCCTACGACCCCTCCCTCCACCGCATCGTGGCCCTGAAGCTCGTCCGGAACCAGGATCCCCAATTGCTCGCACGCTTCGAGCAGGAGGCCCGCGCCCAGGCCCGGGTGGATCACCCGAACATCTGCAAGGTCTACGAAGTGGGCAACCTGGAGGGCGTTCCCTTCATCGCCATGCAGTACGTGGAAGGGGGCAACCTGGCCCAGCGCCGGCCGGGGCTGGGGCTGGCGGACAAGGTCCGCATCATCACCCTGGCCGCCGGAGCGCTGGAGGCGGCCCACCAGGCCGGCCTCATCCACCGGGATATCAAGCCCTCCAATATCATGCTGGAGGACCGGGCCGAAGGGGTCACGCCCTTCCTCATGGACTTCGGCCTGGCCCGGGAGGAGGCGGGCAGTTCCCTCACGGTGGACGAACAGGTGCTGGGCACGCCGGCCTACATGGCGCCCGAACAGGCCCTGGGCGCCACCGGACGCATCGATGCCCGGGCCGACGTGTACGCCCTGGGCGCCACCTTCTACTTCCTCCTGGCGAACCGTCCGCCCTTCCGGGAACCCAACGCCGCCCAGACCCTGGTGGCCCTTTCGGGGACCGAGGTCCCCGACCTGCTCGCGCTGGTCCCGGACCTGCCGCCGGACCTGGCCGTCATCGTGCACAAATGCCTGGAGAAGGAACCGGACCGGCGCTACGCCAGCGCCCGGTTGCTGGCCGAGGACCTGGAGCGCTTCAGCGCCGGGGAGCCCATCCAGGCCCGTCCGCCCTCCCTCTTCTACCTGGTGGGGAAGAAGGCCCGCAAGCACAAGGCGACCACCCTGGTGCTGGCCCTGGCGACCCTGCTGGGCACAACGGCGACGGTGCTCACGGTGCGCACCAACCTGCGGGCCCGGGCCCAGGCGGAGCTGGCCCGGCGCTTCGGGGAGCAGGTGAAGGATCTGGAATGGTCCCTCCGGCTGGCCCACCTCCTTCCCTGCCATGACCTCCAGCGGGACCAGGCCCGGGTGCGGCAGGCCATGGCGGCCATCCGGGCGGAGATGGCCGCCCAGCCGGGGCTGGCGGATGCCCCGGGGGCCTACGCCCTGGGGCGGGGACACCTGGTGCTGGGCGAGTACCAGGAGGCCCGCCGGCAACTCATGAGGGCGTGGGAACTGGGGGCCCGGGGGCCCCAGGTGGCCCAGGCCCTGGGTTACGCCCTGGGCGAACTGTACCGGCGGGGGCTGGAGGAGGCCGAACGGGAACCCATCGGGGATGCCCGCACAGCCATCCGCCAGGAGCTGGAACGGAACTACCGGAACCCGGCCCTGGACTTCATCCGCCTGGCCGGGGACGAACCCTACCTCAAGGGCCTGCTCGCCTACTACGAAGGGCGGGACGGGGATGCCGCGCGGCTGGCCCGCGAAGCCCTGGCGGCCGATCCCGCCCTCTTCGAGGCGCACAAGCTCATGGGCGACGCCGCCCTGGACGAGGCGGAGCAGGCCTTCCAGCAGGGGCTGGCCCAGGACGCGGCGGAGGCCGCGGACCGGGCCGCCCAGGCCTTCCGCACCGCCCTGACCATCGCGCGCAGCCAGCCGGGGCTCTACCTCGCCGAGGCCCGCCGGTGCATGCTGGCCCTGCGCCTCTCCTTCCAGCGCAACGGCGCCATGGACCGGGCCCGCCTGGACGAGGCCCTGGGCCGGGTGGACCAGGCCCTGGTGTGCGACCCCGGCGCTTCGGACACCCAACTGGTGCTGGCGCAGGTCTGGAGCACCTGGGCGGAGGAGCTGCGGCACCGGGGCCAATCGCCCATGGAAGCCAACGGGAAGGCCCTGGAGGCCGGGCGGAAGGCGGCGCTGACCGATCCGGGCGCGGGCCCGCTGCTCGTGATGGCGAACCTCCAGCGGTCCAACGCCGAGTACATCCGGTACCACGGGGGCCTTCCGGATCCCTGGATCGCCGAAGCCGCCGATCACTTCCGGCGCGCGGCGCAATTGGAGCCCGGGAACACCGCGGCCCTGCGCGGCCATATCCTCCTGTGCTTCGTGGCCGCCGACACGGACCGCCGCAGGGGCAGGGATCCCCGGGCCGTGGTGGAGGAGGGCCTGGCCCTGGGCGAGCGTCTGGTCAAGCTCCAGCCGGGCCTGGCCAGCAATCACGACTGGGTGGGCGGCCTGGCGGGAGCCGAGGCCGAGTACCTCCTGGACCACGGCCTGGACCCCGGCCCCTGGTTCCAGCGGGCCAACGACGCCTTCGAGAAGGCCCTGGCCATCAATGCCCGGGACCAGGCCCTCATGAACAACCTGGCCTACTACACCGCCCGGCGAGGGCAGTGGGATCTGGAATCCGGCCGGCCCGCGGCCTCGACCCTGGCCCGGGCCCTGGACTACGCCCGCCGCGGCATCGTCCTGGACCCCAAGTCCACCCTGGGCTACGGAACCTTCGCCCTGGCGGCGCGGGCCATGGCCGAGGCCGAGCGGAGGGCGGGCCGGAACCCCATGGCCACCCTGCGGGAGGGGCTGGCCGCCACCCAGAAGGGGGAGGCCCAGGATCCCAGGTTCTACGACAATCCCCTCCAGGCGGGGCTCCTGGGCCTGGTGGAGGCCCAGTGGCTCGCGTCCCAGCACGCATCTCCGGAAGCGGCCCTCACCCTGGCCCTGGCGAAACTGGAGCAGGCCCGGACCCTGAACCTCATCCCCAGCTGGGAAACGGAACTGGCCCTGGCCCGGGGGCAGCTGCTGGCCGCCGAATACCTGCCGGCCCGGGCCCCGGCGCTGCGGGCCGCGGCCCGGAAGCTCCTGGCGGGGGTGGCGCGCATGGATCCCCAACTCAAGCCCCTGAAGGACCTCGGTTCCATTAACTGACCAATGGACGGTCGGCCGGATCCCACCGCCCGCGGGCGAGGCCCGCCCTGGTTCCGGCATTAAATAAAGAATCAATTGAAATCCTTCGCGCGCCTAAGTCATATCGGCCTGCTTGACTGGGAATCCAGGTGGATTCGAGGTTGACGGAAATAATTTATTAATTAATCTGTAAGGCGTCAGGCGGTCCCGTTCCGTTCACCCCCGCCGATTGAGGAGATCTTCGATGAAACGCCTAGCTCTTTCAACGCTGTTCCTGGTTTCCGCCGCTTCCCTGGCGGCGGCCGATTTCACCGGGGGTATCCAGCTCGGTCCCGCGTTTCCCCTGGGGGATATGCGGGACCTGGCCAACCGTTCCGTCGGTGCCCAGCTGGTCTTTTTCGGCCGCTGGGACCTGGGCGCCGGCAGCATGGTCCGGGCGCGGCTGGAAGGCACCAGCGCCAAGGGCACCCCGAAGTACCTCAACTCCCCCTTCGGGACCTTGACCAATGCCGACGGCGTCCAGATCACGGCCGCCACCACCGGCCTGGGCGCGGACTACCTCTGGTACCTGGAAGGCAGCCCGGCGCGCGGGGCCTACTTCGGAACCGGCCTCTCGTACGCCTCCAACCGGGTGGATCTCTCCCTGCCGGTGGCCTCGGGCGGCACGAACAACACCTCGTACAACTCCGGCGGCCTGGGCTACGGCTTCTACGCCGGATACCAGTTCTCGCCCCGATGGAGCATGGAGCTGGTGTACCGGGCTTCCACCTTCAACAAGGACATCGACGTCAAGGGCCAGACCGGGACGTTCCGGTACACCATGCCCTCCCTTTCCGTGGTGGCCGGGTACACCTTCTGAGGGGCCGAGCCTAGGAGCCTTTCTCCGGATTGATGACCGCCCCCTCCGGGGGGCGGGTCAGGTGGCTCCGGATGGCCGCCACGAACCGGGCCTCGTCGGGAAAGGCGGCCGGATCCAGCACGGGGCCCGGGTACACGGAAACCCGCGTGCGGCGGGCCCGGGCCAGGCCCCGGAGGTGGGGCAGGAGGCTGGCGTCCCCCACCCAGGGATACTGGGCGTCCGCCCCGCCCAGGTGGAAGGGGAGCACCGGAATGCCCAGGCGATAGGCCATGCGGATGCCCCCTTCCCGCAGGGGAGCCAGGGCCTCCCCGGTGGTGGTGGTGCCTTCGGGGAAGAGGAGGAAGGGCAGGCCGCCCCGCAGGTCCCGGCGCAGGGTCTTCAGGGCGGCGGCGCGGCTGAAGGGATCGTCCCGCACCACGAAGCGCAGGCCGGCCTTGCGGGCCCCGGTGCCGATGAGGGGGTAGGCGGCCACTTCCGCCTTGGCCAGGGCTCCGCTGGGGCGCAGGCTGAGGAACACCACGGGGTCCAGCCAGCTGAGGTGGTTGGAGACCCAGAGCTGCCCGCCTTCGGGCACGGGCGAGGCCAGCCGGGCCTCCACCCCCAGGCGGTGCAGGATGCGCCGGGCCCAGCGGTGGAGGACCCACTGGGGGCGCCTGCGCCAGCCCATGGTGGCGCTGGCGAGGGCCGAGCCTCCCAGGGCGGCCAGGAGGCGCAGCGCGGGCGCGGGGTGCCTCACGAAGGGATCCCGACGCCGTTGCGGTCCTGCATGAACCGCTCGATGGCGCTCCGGTCGGCCACGGGGACCTTCCTTTCCCAGGGGCAGCCGCGCTTCCAGAGGCCCAGCATGTCCTCGGGGCAGCCCACCTTCTCGTAGATGGCCTCCACCGCCAGGGCGAGGGCCTCGGCGCCGAGGGGGGCGTCCATGGCGTCCTTCAGCAGGGCCAGGCGCCACCGGTCCTGGGCCGCGGCCCAGCGCCGCCCGCCGGGGCGCGGGACCTTGCCCGTGGCCTCCCGGCTGGCCTCCCACAGGGCGGCCTCGAAGCGGTCCCCGGCCTCCAGAGCCGCCAGGCCCAGGGGGCCCAGGGGGCCGTGGGCCAGGAGCCAGTCCTGGATCTCCTCCCGGGTCAGGAGGCCGAAATCATGGCCGGTCACGAGCTCGTCCCAGCCCACCCGGGTGCCCTGGCGTTCCAGCAGTGAAAGCCACATGTCCGTCTCCTCTAGCTGAGCAATTGAAGGGCAATGTGGGCCGCCACCCGGGCGCTGTCCTCCGCGCCGGGGAGGGTGGGGGCCAGTTCCATGATGTCGGCGCCCACCCAGGCCACGTTCCGGAGGCAGGCCAGCAGGGTGAAGACGTCCAGCACCGAAAGGCCGCCGGGGACGGGCTCGGCCACGGCGGGGCAGAAGGCGGGGTCCAACACGTCCAGGTCCACGGTGACGTAGGCCGGGATCTGGCCCACCCGGGCGATGTCGCCCTGGAGCTGGGAGAGGAGGCGCGGGTCCTTGAGGTCCATGGGGGTCCACATGCGCACCCCCGCGTTCAGGAGGAAGACGATCTCCTCGCTGTCGAAGCGGGGGGCGCGCACCCCCAGCTGCACCGTGTGCCGGGGGTCCACCAGGCCCTCCTGGATGGCGCTCTTCAGCCAGGTGCCGTGGTGGTGCTCCGTGCCCCAGGCCTCGCCGCTGCCGGCGTCGGGATGGGCGTCCAGGTGCAGGAGGCCCAGGGGCCCGTACTTGCGGGCGTGGGCGCGCAGGGCGCCCAGGGTCATGAGGTGGTCGCCGCCCAGGAGGAGGGTCCGGGCCCCCTGTTCGAGCCACCCGTGCACCGTCTGTTCCACGGCCCCCAGGGCTTCGGTGATGCTGAAGGGCCGCGTGGGGATGTTGCCCCCGTCCACCCAGTCCAGGGCCGCCAGGGTGCGCCCCCCCAGGTCGTGGCCCTGGAGGCGGAAGGGCATGGCCGCGCGCCCCAGGCCCAGGGTGGCGGCCCGCAGCGCCCAGGGCCCGAGGCGCGCCCCGGGCCGGTTCAGCACGCCGCCGTCGAAGGGGGCCCCCAGCACGACGCCCGGCACCGGGGCGGGGGTGAGCTGGAGGGGCAGGCCCAGGAAAGGGGTCAGGCCCGTGCGCAGGGACATGAGCATCGCTTCCGGATTCACGCGCGCTCCGCTCAGGAAACCAGCTTGAGGCGGGAGTACCGGGCCCGGAGGCGGTCGATGTCCTGCTTCTCGATGACCGACCAGAGCCGCACATCGCCCTCGCGGTAGTAGTCCCGGGCCTCGGCCACCACCCGCGCGCCCAGGGACGCGTGGATGGACCGGGCGTCGTGGTTCTCCGGCTCCACCAGGAAGCGGCAGGATTCCATGTCCTCGGCCAGGAGCTTCTTCACCATGGCGCGGATGAGCAGGTAGTTCACGCGGGTCTTGCGGTAGTCCGGGTGCACCGCCAGGGTCGCGCAGTACACGTCCTTGCCGTTGGGGAAGTTCAGCACATACCCCACGGGCCGGTCCCCGTCCAGGGCGATGAAGCACCACGGGGCGAAGAAGTCCGTGCAGAGCCTCTGGTAGTAGGGGCACAGCTCGCCCACCTCGTCCTGCTCCCAGATCTCGCGCTCAAGGCGGCGCAGGTTCGGGAAGTCCTCCGGCGTCATGGGCCGGATCTCGTAGCGCGGCTGCGTATTCTCCATGAGCGGGATCGCCATCGGATCACCTCCTGCACCAAGAATGAGTTCCGTCCGTAACACCCTGACGGTCCCTGTGATACGTACCGGATCATTCCTGCCAAATTCCTGTTAACGCCGGGGGAGGCATGTGTCCCAACCCTGCGTCAGGGATTCGCTGACGCAGGCAAGCTGCGTCAGCGGAGGACTCACGTCTAGAGGTTAGGCGGAAGTGTTGGCACGCTCCGGCTTCGATGATCGTTGGGGGTGGGTGGGGGACTGGGGTTCTCCGGGTGGGCCTAGGGTGTTAAGGCACGCTTCGAGTGGGGGTGGTGGGGGTGGGGGTGCGCCGACGTTGATCGGTTGGGGGGCTCACAATCTCATGGATTGGGCGAGAGCCAATGGGGTGATCAGCGTCGGCGCGGAAGGGGGGTCAATCCGGGAAACTTGAAGCGGGTCGACTGGGCATAGGGCCATCAGGGGAGCCTCTGGTTCCGGGTTGGGCGCGTCGCTCATCGAAGCCGGGGCGTGCCAACACTTCCGCTTAACCTTTCGGTGTGAGTCCTGCGCTGACGCAGCTTGCCTGCGTCAGCGAATCCCTGACGCACGTCCGGGACACGTGCGCCTACCTGCCGACCCGTCTCGGCTGGCGGCGCTCCACGAAGAGGATGGAGCCTTCGCGGCCCTTGGCTTCCTTCTTGGCGACGGCGGCGCTGGCGGAGATTTCGTGGTGGTTGGCGTAGTGGCCGGGGTGGGCCTTCACGGCGCCCATGGAGAGGCTCAGGAGGGGGTGGAGCACCTGGCGGCGGGAGCGGTCCTCGCCGGCGTAGCCGCGGAGGTCCAGGACCTCGGGGCTGAAGAAACGGTCCAGGCCGGCGTCGAAGGCCTCCAGGAGGGCGTTGCAGCGGCGCTCCCAGTCGGGGCTGCGGAAGACCAGCATGAAATCGTCCCCGCCGATGTGGCCGACGAAGTCCAGGTCCGGGTCGCAGGCGGAGCGGAGCAGGTCCCCGGTCCACTGGATGACGTCGTCGCCCCGGCGGTAGCCGTGGACGTCGTTGTAGGGCTTGAAGTGGTCCAGGTCGCAGTAGCAGGCCACGAAGGGAAGGTTCTGGTGGAGGAGGTCGTCCAGGTGCTCGTTGATGGGGACGTTGCCGGGGAGGCCCGTGAGGGGGTTGGCGTAGCGCGCGGCCTTGATCTGCATCTGGGTGATCTCGCGCATGAGGTCGTGGCCGCTGCCCATGCCCGCGTAGGCGCCCTCCCGGGTCAGGATGTAGCCGTGGAGGATGTGGCGGGGATCGGATTCCACGATGAGGCGGCTGAGCTCGTGGAGGCTGGTGTGGTGGTCCAGCACCAGGATGTTCCGGTCCATGATGGCCTCCACCGGCTTCTTGCCGTACACCTCCCGGGAAAAGGGCTTGAACATCATGTCCATGAACACGTGGCGGTTGATGAGCCCCACCGGGATCCCGTCCCGCACGACGGGGATGGACTGCAGGTCGGCGTCGGCCTGGAAGAGCTTTTCCACCGTTCCGTTGGGCGTGTCCGGGGAGAGTGCGGGCACCTCCACCATGAGCCGGGCCGCGGTGGACCGGGTGTCCCGGATCCAGCCGGATCCGTCCGGCTCCCGGCGGCGGAAGAGTCCGGGGGCCGTCGCGGCGTGGGGCAGGGGGGCTGGGCGGCCCAGGAGGTAGCCCTGGCCGTAGTCCAGGCCCAGGTCCCGCACCACCGCCAGGTCCGCCTCCAGCTCGAGGCCCTCCCCCACCACCTTCGCCCCGGTCTTGGCGGCGATGTCGCAGAGGGACTTCAGGAACTGGAGCTTGACGGGGTCCCGGCTCACGCCCTGGATGAAGTGCATGTCCACCTTCACGAACTCGGGACGCAGCTCGGACCAGAGGCGCAGGCTGGAGAAGCCCTCGCCCAGGTCGTCCAGGGCCACGGCGAAGCCCAGCTTCCGGAACAGCGCGATGGCCTTGGCCAGCACGCCCAGGTCCGTGATGGGCAGGGCCTCGGTGAGCTCGATGACGATGCGCCCCGGGGGCACCCCCAGCTCCTCCAGCCCCTGGATGGGCTGCAGGGAGCTGCGGGCCGCCGTGGCCAGGCTGCCGGGGCTCATGTTGAGGAAGAGCTTCTGGGTGGCGCCGCTGGCGGCGTAGGCCCGCACCAGGGTGGCGCAGCAGGCGCACTCCAGTTCGTAGAGCTGGTTCGTGAGCGCGGCCACCTTGAACAGGCTCGCCGGGGAATGGAGCAGGGTGTCCGAGGGGCCCCGGATCAGCCCCTCGAAGGCCAGCACGACGCCGGTCTCCAGGTCCACGATGGGCTGGAAGTGGGGCTTGAGCCGGTCCTCGGCGAGGATGGCCCGCAGCGTGTCCCCCAGGCCGGAGAGGCCTTCGCCGGTGCCCTGGGGATGCACGGGCGCTTCCGCTTCCAGGCCCAGACGGGCCCGGCCGGTGGTGAGGGAGAGGGAGGCGAGGGGAACCATGACCCCACGGTCAGGCCGGGGTGTTCCGGGGGCGTGGCGCGGCTGCGAAATGCCTGTGAACATTCGGTTACGAGGGGGTGGGACGAATGGTTACAGGTTCTTCTGGCGGCCTACCCTAGCGGACCCGGGCGATCTTGAGGAAGGCGTCGGAAAGCACGATGCCGGAGGCCTGGACGTTGCGGGTGTTGACGAGGATCGTGGGCTTGCCCTTCTCCAGGACGATGGCCACCCCGGCCCCGGCCTCTAGCAGGGCCGCGTCGCCGGCCACCACCAGCTTGCCCTCGGCCAGGTAGTCCCGGAGCTGGTCCGCCGTGGCGGCCCAGGCCACCGGCGCCTTGGCGTCCGGGGAAAGGCCGAGCTGCTTCATCCGCATGGCCAGGTCCAGGTCCCGGCAGGCGATGCGGCCGGGCGCGCCGGCGCTGGCGGAGACGACCTTGAGGAAGGGCATCAGATCCGGAGGGGCGATGCGGGGCGGGGTGGCGATGGCCACATAAACGAGGATGAGCGCGGCGGGGAAGATCGTCATGGTTGGCACCTCATGACGATCATTCCCGGCCGGCGTACCGGCGGATCCTACGGGCCGTAAATTCTGTATGCCCTAGGCTAACGAACGAACAGCGGGTGGATCAGGCGGAGCGTCCCGTAGGCGATGGCGAAGCTGCAGGGGATCGTCAGCACCCAGGCCACGAAGATGTTCCCCGCCACGCCCCAGCGCACGACGTTGGCGTTCATGGTGGCCCCCACGCCCATGATGGCGCCGGTGATGGAGTGGGTGGTGGAGACCGGGATGCCGAAGTGGGCCGTGGTGAACAGCACCATGGCCGCGGCGGTCTCGGCGGCGAAGCCGTGGATGGGCCGGAGCTTGACGATGCGGCTGCCCATGGTCTTGATGATGCGCAGGCCGCCGCTGGCGGTGCCGGCGGCCATCATGCCCGCGCAGCCCAGCTTCACCCACAGGGGCACGGAGACCAGGTGCCCGGGGGCGACAGTCATCTTGCCGTAGATGATGAGGGCCAGGCAGATGACGCCCATGGCCTTCTGCGCGTCGTTCTGCCCGTGGGTGAAGGCCATGGCGCTGGCCGAAAGCAGTTGCATCTTCCGGAAGACGACATTGACCCGGTTGCTGGAAACCCGCCGGCAGATCCATTGGATGCCCAGGATCAGCAGCGCCCCCGTGAGGAAGCCCAGCATGGGGGAGACGAAGATGAAGAGGGTGATCTCCTCCAGCTTGGTCATGTGGAGGGCGTGGAAGCCCGCGTGGGCCACCACCGCGCCGGCCAGGCCCCCCATGAGGGTGTGGCTGGTGCTGGAGGGGATGCCGAAGTACCAGGTGCCCAGGTCCCAGAGGATGGCCGCGGTGAGGGCGGCGACGAGCACTTCGGGCACCACGAACTGGGAATCCGCGATGCCCTTGGCGATGGTGGTGGCCACGTGGGTGCCCAGGAGGGCCCCTCCGAAATTCAGGCACGCCGCCATGACGATGGCGTTGCGGGCCGACATGACGCCCGTGGACACCACGGTGGCGATGGCGTTGGCCGTGTCGTGGAAGCCATTGATGTAATCGATGGCCCAGGACATGAGGATGATGAGGACGAGCATGGGGATCATGGGGCGGCCGGTCCGGTCAGGCGTTGCGCATGACGGTTGAGCTCACCACCTTCGAGACCAGCTCGATGCGGTCGGTGGCGTCCTCCAGGAGGCTGAGGATCTCCTTCCACTTGATGAGCTCGATGGGATCCTTGGGGTTCTCGAAGATCTCGGCCAGGGCCGCGTGGTAGACGGCGTCGGCCTGGTTTTCCAGCTCGTTGCAGTACTGGATTCTCTTGTTGATATCCTTACCGTTGGACATGTTGCGCAGGTGGCCGATGAGGGGCTTGACCTCCTCGGCGCCGGCCACGATGAGCCGGCCCAGTTCCACGGCGGTGGGCATGACGTTGGTGATCTTGTAGAGGACGAGCCGCTCGCAGACCCCGTCCAGGCAGTCCACCACGTCGTCGAGGCAGTGGGCCAGGTGGAGGATGTCCTCCCGCTCGATGGGGGTGATGAAGGTGCGGTTCAGCCGGTCCACGATCTCGTGGGTGATCTCGTCCCCCGCGTGCTCCAGGTCCTTCATCTTCCGGCGCATTCCGGCCCATTCCCCCGGAGTCTGCCGGGACTTGAATTCGGCCTCGAAGTGCTTGGCGGCGTCCACGAGGTTGGAGGCGGAGCTCTCCAGCAGGTCGAAAAAGACCATTTCGTGGGGTTTCAACCAGCTGATGATGGAATTCAGGGACATCGCGGCTCCAGGCAGACCTGCATCCATTGTGCCTCGGAGAGCCCTGGAAACCTAGCCGGAATGCCACGAATCCCGAAGCCTCCCGTGTATTTTACAAGGGTCCTCCCGACGTAAAGGTACGGGTTCCGGACTTTCGCCCCGTTTCGTCATCGCCGGACAAGCCGGCGATGACGGGGGGAGGGGGAGAGGGATGGGGCTGTGCTTCGCCCAGGGGCTCCGTTGGGCGGGTGGGAGGCCGGATCGGGGGGGGCCTCCCGGGAAGGGGGTGGGATGGAGCGCGGCTTCCATGGGGGATGGGGTCGCTGCGCGTGGGATGGGTCGGCGCCGGCGGGCGCCGACGATGATTGGTTCGGGGGGCTCTGAACCTGGAGGGGCGCCGCTTGGCAAATCAACGTCGGCGCGGGCGGTTTGGCCCGGACCACCCTTCGCAGCGCGTCCCTGGGGCCCTAGCCCAATTTCCCGTCTCACTCCAGCTATCACTACCGAACCCAGCATATAGTCATCCCATGAAAACTACAGCATTCCCCCTCAGCCAGGAATGACCTGGGTTCAGCGCTTCATCCCCTTCATCCTGATCATCCGATTCATCCCTGTTCCAGCAGGGCCATAGCCGGGATGGGTCGGGGCATGCAGAGCAACTGCGCGCCGCCCCACCTCGGCGCTGGCCCTGCGGGAACAGGGATGAATTGGATGGACTGGATGAAGGGGATAGAAACCGGAAGTGCCAGATTGGACCTGGTGGCTCCAATGCGGATCGTGATTCCGGGCGAGTTGCCCCGACCGAAAATCCGTGCGATTGGACTTACGGTTTTATGAGGTGGGGTGGGTCGGAAAGTTGGCTAGGCCCCCACGGGAGGCCCCAGGGCCCACCCGGCCGAGTACCACGGGCGAAGGTCCGGGGCACGGCCCCTCGCCTAAGCGTCCACGCTGCCCATGCGGTAGCCGACGCCGACGACGGTCTCGATCAGGGCGGCGGCGTCGCCCAGTTTGGAGCGCACCCGCCGCACATGGGCGTCGATGGTCCTGCTTTCGCCAAGGTATTCCAATCCCCACACTTGCTGCAGGATCTTCTCCCGGCTGAGCACCCGCCGGGGATTCTGCAGGAAATAGGCCAGGAGCTCGAACTCCCGGCGGGTCAGTTCCAGGGTCTCCCCGTTGACCCGCGCGATGTGCATGTCCAGGTCCACGGAGATGGGACCGAAGGCCAGCTGCTGGTTCCGGGCCCCGGTGTCGATGAAGGAGGCGCGGCGGAGGATGGCGCGGATGCGGGCCACCAGTTCCCGGCTGGAGTAGGGCTTGGAGATGTAGTCGTCGGCCCCCAGCTCCAGGCCCAGGACCCGGTCGATCTCCTCGTTGCGGGCCGTGACCAGCACCACGGGCAGGGCCCGGTAGCTGGCGTCGGCGCGGATGGCCCTCAGCACGTCCAGGCCGTCCACGTCGGGGAGGGTGAGGTCCAGGAGGGCCACGTCCAGGCGGGAGGCCTGGCCCGAGGAGGATTGGGAGATGAACCGCAGGGCCTCGCGGCCGGTGCCGAAGGCGGTCAGGGAGAAGCCCTCCCGTTTGAGATGCTGTTCCAGCCCAAGGCGGATGTCGGCATCGTCTTCGAGGAGGAGGAGGTGGGGCATCGGGACTCCGGTCAGCCTTCGGGAGGGGTCTGCAGATAGGGGTGCTTCACGCTGACGCCGCCGATGATGAAAAGGACCTCCTCGGCGATGTTGGTGGCCTGGTCGGCGATGCGCTCCCAGTTCTTGATGACGATGATGAGGTGGCTGGCCCGCTCGATGGTCATGGGGTCGGCCAGCATGAGCCGCAGCAATTCCCGGTTGATGAGCACGTAGAGCGCGTCCACCGAGTCGTCCGAGGCGATGACGGACCGGGCCAGCTCCGCGTCCCCGTTCACGAAGGCGTCCACGGCCCGGCGCACCATGGAGAGGGTCTCCTCGCCGATGCGCCGCAGGGCGTCGCCCAGCTCCAGGGGGGGCATGGGGTTGAGGATGAGGGCCCGCCGGGCGATGTTGGTGCAGTGGTCGCCGATGCGCTCCAGTTCGGGGACGATCTTGAGGGTGGAGGCGATGAGCCGCAGATCCGAGGCGAAGGGCGCCCGCAGGGCCAGCAGGTCGATGCAGGCCTGGTCCAGGCGCAACTCCAGCTCGTCCACGCCCTTGTCCAGGTCGTTGACCCGGCGGGCGTCGGCGTCGCTGCGGTCCAGGAGGGAGGTGTGGGTCAGGAGGATCATCTCCTCCACCTGCCCGGCCATGGCCAGGAGGCTGAACTTGAGATCCCTGAGTTCGTTGTCGAAGTGGCGCGCCATTAACCGAATCTCCCGCTGATGTAATCCTCGGTCATCCGCACCCTCGGATTGGTGAACAACATCTCCGTAAGCCCGGTCTCGATGAGCTTACCCATCCAGAAGAACGCCGTAAAGTCACTTACCCGGGCGGCCTGCTGCATGTTGTGGGTGACGATCACGATGGTGTAGTCGCGCTTGAGCTCGAAGATCAGTTCCTCGATGCGGGAGGTGGCCAGGGGGTCCAGGGCCGAGCAGGGCTCGTCCATGAGGATCACCTCCGGCTGCACCGCCATGGCCCGGGCGATGCACAGGCGCTGCTGCTGCCCGCCCGACAGGCCCAACCCGCTGTCCTTGAGCCGGTCCTTCACTTCGTCCCAAAGGCCCGAACCGATGAGGCTGCGCTCCACCGCCTCGTCCAGCACGGCCCGGTCCTTGATGCCCTGGATGCGCAAGCCGTAGGCGACGTTTTCATAAATGCTTTTGGGAAAGGGGTTCGACTTCTGGAACACCATGCCCATGCGCTTGCGCAGGCTGATGACGTCCACCCCGGGGGCGTAGATGTCGTCGTCGCCCACCTTGACGCTGCCGGTGATCCGGACGTTGCCGATGAGGTCGTTCATGCGGTTGATGCAGCGCAGCAGGGTGCTCTTGCCGCAGCCCGAAGGTCCGATGAGGCTCATGACCGAGTGCTCGCGCACCTCCAGGTCGATGTTGAAGAGGGCCTGCTTGGGGCCGTAGAAGAGGCTCACGTCCTCCACCCGCAGCAGGGGCCGGGCGTTGAGCACCGCGGAATCCGTGAGGGGGACCTCCGTCATGCGGGGCGCGGTCTTGGCGGCGGGCCCGTCTCCGGGCGGCTGGGCCCGGCCCTCGGGCACGGGTTCCGGCACGGCGGCGTGGGATTCGAATTCCGTCATGGCTTCTCCGGCTGGCATCAGAAGGTACCTCCGCCCATTTTCGCACGCAGGCGGCTGCGAAGGCGCAGGGCGAACAGATTGAGCACCACCACCACCAGGAGCAGCAGCAGAGCGGTCATGAACACCATGGGCTTGGCGGCTTCGCTGTTGGGGCTCTGGAAGCCCACGTCGTAGATGTGGAAGCCCAGGTGCATGAATTTGCGGTCCAGGTGCAGGAAGGGGAAGGTGCCGTCCAGGGGCATGGAGGGCGCCAGCTTCACCACGCCGGTGAGCATGAGCGGCGCCACTTCCCCGGCGCCCCGGGCCATGGCCAGGATCAGTCCCGTGAGGATGCCGGGCATGGCCCCGGGAATGACCACGTTCCAGAGGGTCTGCCAGCGCGTCGCCCCCAGGGCGAGGCTGGCCTCCCGCTGGCTGCGGGGCACGGCCGCCAGGGCCTCCTCCGTGGCCACGATGACCACCGGCACCGTGAGCAGGGCCAGGGTGAGGGCCGCCCAGAGGATGCCGCCGGTGCCGAAGGTGGGCGCGGGCAGCCTGTCCGCGAAGAAGAGCCTGTCGATGCCCCCGCCCACGAAGTAGACGAAGAACCCCAGCCCGAACACGCCGAAGACGATGGAGGGCACGCCCGCAAGGTTGTTCACGGCGATGCGCAGGGTGCGAAGGATCCAGCCCTGCCGGGCGTACTCCCGCATGTAGAGCGCGGCCATGACCCCCAGGGGCACCACCAGGACGGACATGAGGAGCACCATCATCACGGTGCCGAAGATGGCCGGGAAGATGCCCCCCTCGGTGTTGGACTCCCGGGGATCGTCGGCCACGAACTCCCACAGGCGCGAGAGGTAGACCCCGGTCTTGCCCGGGAAGCCCAGGCGGTTGGAGGGCACCAGGCGCACCACCGAGGTCAGGGGAATGGTCTTGGTCTGGCCGTCCACGGCCTCCAGGGTCACGGTCACCGCGGCGGACTGGGCCCGGAGGAGCTCCAGGCGGGCCTCGGCGGCGTCGTACTTCGCCTGCAGGGCCTGCATCTTGGCTTCCAGCCCGGGCCTTCCCTTCATCTCCAGCCGGAGGTCCTCCATCTGGCGGTTGAGCCCGCCGATCTCGTTCTTGTCCAGGCTCCGGATATGCCGGCTCATGGCCAGCGCCGCGGGCCGGAGCCGCGCGATGGCCGCCAGGGGGTCCCCGGGCAGGGGCTGGCCGTCCTTCTCCAGGCTCTTCACCCGGCCCACAAAGATGCCGTACTCCAGCCGCTCCACCACCACCACGTCCGGGGGGGTGGAAAGGGGCCCCAGCTCCCCGCGGGGCACCCACCGGTAGTCCTGGCCGAAGAGATCCCGGTTGCCGGTGTGGAACTGGACCTTGTCCGGCTCCTGGCCGGTGATCTCCCCCAGGATGGGGCCCTGGGCCGTCTGGGCCGCCACCAGGGGCGCCGGCCAGAAGAACCCCAGCCCCTTGGCCCCGATGTACCCCACCAGCCCGAAGATCATGAGCAGGCAGAAGGCCAGGGTGGCCCCGGAGAACCAGATCAGGGCGCTGCCCCGCCGCCACCATTCGCGAAGGTTCATCATCAGAAGGACTCGTAGCGCTTGCGCAGGTGCTGGCGGACCAGCTCGGCGGCGGTGTTGAGGAGGAAGGTGAGGCAGAAGAGGAGGGCGGCGGTGAAGAAGAGCAGCCGGTAGAGGCTGCCGTGCACCGGCGCCTCCGGGGTCTCCACGGCGATGTTGGCGGCCAGGGTGCGCATGCCGTTGAAGGGGCTCCACTCCATCACGGGGGTGTTGCCGGTGGCCATGAGCACGATCATCGTCTCCCCGATGGCCCGGCCCAGGCCCACCATGACCGCGGAGAAGATGCCCGGGCTGGCCGTGGGCAGGACCACGCGCCAGGCCGTCTGCCAGGGGCTCGCCCCGCAGGCCAGGCTGGCCGAGGTGAGGGACTTGGGCACCGCGCTCAGGGCGTCCTCGCTGATGGTGAAGATGATGGGGATCACCGCGAAGCCCATGGCGAAGCCCACCACCAGGCTGTTGCGCACGTCGTAGGTGATCCCGTGGGCCGCCAGGAGCCAGTTGCGGTAGTCGCCGCCCAGGAAGGCCCGCTCGAAGCGCGGCCCCACCCAGGTGGCCAGGCCCAGCCCCGCCAGGAGGAGCGGGACGATCCACAGCACCTCCCAGCCCGTGCCCCAGCCCAGGCGGATGCGCCGGGGCAGCCGGCTCCACAGGGGGAAGACCGCCAGGGCCAGGACCAGGATCACCGCGGGCAGCACCAGGATGCTGGCCGCGGAGCGCTCGAAGAGGGGCGCCAGCACGAGCCCGGCCAGGAAGCCCAGCACCACGGAGGGCAGGGCGGCCATGATCTCGATGAGGGGCTTGATGGCGTCCCGGAGCCGGGGAGAGGCGAACTGGCTGGTGTAGAGGGCCCCGAGGATGGCCAGGGGCAGGGCGAAGATCATGGCGTAGAGGGTGCCCTTGAGGGTGCCGAAGAGCAGGGGCATGAGGCTCAGCTTGGGCTCGGAATCATCCGAGCCCCCGCTGCTCTGCCACACGTACTCGGGCTTCTCGTAGCTCTCGTAGTGGACCTTGCCCCACAGGGTGCGCAGGCTGATCTCCGCGTGGGGGGCGTCCAGGGTCCAGGAGCGCAGGGCCCCGGAGGCGTCCGCGGCCAGGATCACGTCCCCCCGGGCCGTGATGGCGCCGGAGCGGATGCCCTGGCCCCGGGCCTGGAGCAGGCGCTTTTCGGTGGTGAGGTGGTCCACGGCCACCATGCCCTCGGACCACACCAGGAACCGCTTGTCCCGCTGGCCCGCCATGAAGCCCCCCACGGCCCCGGCCATGGGCTGGAAGCGGTGGAATTCCTGCAGGGAGAAGGCCCCGTCCCGGTTGAAGAGCTGGAAGGCGGCCAGGGATCCCTTGGCCCCGCCCACCAGGAGGGCGGCGTGCCCCAGATCGAAGCCCAGGGCCGTGACCGGCTCGCCCAGGGAGCCCGAGGCCGCCAGGGCCGTGGATTCCCCGGCGCTGTAGGCGAGCACGCCGCCCTGGGAGGTCCCCAGGAACAGCATGGAACCGTCGGCGCTCCACCGGGCGCACGAAACGGTGCCCTCCAGGGGCACCGGGTTCCACACGGGGGGCGCCGTGGCGTCCTCGGCGGTCTCCGCCCACACCGGGCGGCCCTGGCCGTCCCGGGCCGCGATGCGCCAGGTGGCCGAAGGGGCGATGCCCGAGGCGGGCATGGCGCGGGCGTGGAGCAGGCCCGCCACGCCCGGGGCGGGCTGGATCCCCTTCCAGTCCGGGTTGGGGGTCCATTTCGCCGGGTCCTTCTCCTCCGCGGGCTTGTCCCAGCCCAGGGTGGCGAAGGCGATGCGCCCGTCGGCGCCCAGGGCGGCGAAGGCCCCCTGGGCGTTGACGGCGGTGAGGGAGCGCCAGGGCAGGGCGGGGCCGCCCGGGGGCACCGGCAGCTCCCGGCCCCCGGCGAAGGCCCGGAGCCCCGCCGCGGGATCCGCGGTGAAGAACGCCTTGCCGCTTTCGTCGGCGGCCATGGACGCGAAGGCCGGCACCCGTTCCGCCGCGCGCTCCCGCACCCGGGGCCCCCGGAAGATGGGGTAGGCCTCCTTGCCGATGAAGACGAGAATGCCCAGCACGGCAGCGATGATGGTCATCCCCCCCAGGGTGATGACCCAGTCCATGACCCGGTCCAGGCGCCTGGCCCTGTTCTGGATGGTGGAAGCGCTGCGCATGCTGGGCTTTTCCCTTCGGCTACTTGAGGTTCTTGAGCTGCTCGTCGACCATCTTCTTGGGCAGGGGGTAGTAGCCGTCCTTGATGACCACTTCCTGGCCCTGCTTGCTGAGGATGAAGGTGATGAACTGCCTGACCAGGGGATCCAGGCCCTTCTTGGGATCCATGTTCACATAGATGTAGAGGGCCCGGGCCAGGGGATAGGTGCCGTTGAGGGCGTTGGCGTAGGTGGCCTCGAAGGCCTTGCCGCCGTTCTTGGCGGGGTTGGACAGGGGCACGGCGCGCACTTCGGAGGTCTTGTAGCCGATGCCCGAGTAGCCGATGGCGAACTTGTCGGTGCCCACGCTCTGCACCACGGAACTGGAACCGGGCTGCTCCTTGACGGTGTCCTTGTAGTCGCCGTTGCCCAGCACGTGCTCCTTGAAGAAGCCGTAGGTGCCCGAGGCGCTGTTGCGGCCGTAGATGGAGATGGGCTTGGAGGCCCACTCGCCGGTGAGGCCCAGCTGCTTCCAGGCCGCGATATCGGCCACGCCGGACTTGCGGGTCTTGGAGAAGATGCCGTCCAGGTCCTTGACGGAGAGGGCCTTGATCTTGTTGTCCTTGTGCACGAAGACGCCCAGGGTGTCCAGGGCCACCGAGATGCGGGTGGGCTTGTAGCCGAACTTCTTCTCGAACTGGTCGATCTCCCCCGCCTTCATTTCGCGGCTCATGGGGCCGATCTGGGCGGTGCCGGAAATGAGGGCCGGGGGGGCGGTGCCCGAACCCTTGCCTTCCACCTGGATCTTGACGCCGGGGTAGCTGGCCTTGAAGGCCTCGACCCAGAAGGTCATGCAGTTGTTCAGGCTGTCGCTGCCCACGGAATTGAGGGTTCCGGTGACCCCGGCCACCTTCTTGTAGGACTGCAGCTTGGGATCCACCTTCACGACCCCCTGGGCCGACAGGGTGCAGCCGATCGCGAGGATGGCCGCCAGACTCAGGATCTTCTTCATGGATGCTCCTTAAGCAACAGAAACCAGCATCGGACGCGCCTTCAAACATGTTGAGACACACACGTTAATTCGGTGTAACCCCGGACGTTTTTTAACTTCGCCGTCCAAAGCGAATATTTTGGGGAATTTAGCTGATGCCCCCTTGCCCTTGCGCCCCGGCGATGGGAGAATGCCCCTAGCCAAAGCGGGCCGGAGCCAGCGCGTCACTTTGGCCAATCCCCATCCGGGGCGGTCCCAGGGAATCGAGACCCCCCCAATCCCATCCCAATCCATCCATTCTCAGACCCCCATCCCCAACCCGATCGTTTAGCCCGACCGCCTTTGAACGGCCGAGGGTCTATTCCAAGGAGATCGTTTTGCCCAGAAAAACAATGCTTATCAATGCCACGGACTCGGAGGAGATCCGTGTGGCGACCCTCGTGGACGGCGTCCTTTCGGACTTCGATATCGAGTTCGTCCACAACGAGAAGATTAAAGGCAATATCTACAAGGCCAAGGTGGTGCGGGTGGACCAGAGCCTCCAGGCCGCGTTCATCCACTACGGCGGCCAGAAGAACGGCTTCCTGCCCATCGGCGAGCTGCCCAAGGACCTGGTGAGCCCCGACGGCCGCCGGGGCCGCATCCAGGACCTGCTCAACCGCGACCAGGAGATCATGGTCCAGGCCGTGCGCGAGGAGCTGGGGTCCAAGGGCGCCATGATGACCGCCCAGATCTCCCTGCCGGGCCGCTACCTGGTGCTCACGCCGGGCAATCCCACCAACGGCATCAGCCGCAAGATCGAGAGCCGCGAGGAGCGGGAGCACTTCAAGCGCCTCATCGACGAGCTGGAGATCCCCCGCAGCTTCGGCGTCATCGTGCGCACCGCCAGCCTGGGCGTGACCAAGGAGGACTTCCAGCGGGACCTGGACTACCTCCTGGACACCTACAAGGAGGTGCAGAACCGCTACAAACACCGCCAGGGCGCGGGCCTCGTGTGGCAGGAGGACGACGTCGTCACCCGCACCCTCCGCGACGCCTTCACCAAGGACATCGAGGAAGTGCACATCGACGACCTGGAGACCTTCCACGCCGCCCAGGGCTTCTTCAAGCGCACCATGCCCCAGCACCTGGGGGTCCTGAAGCACTACATCGGCAAGAAGCCGCTGTTCAGCAAGTTCTCCACCGAGGAGCAGATCGACCGCGTCTACGGGCGCAAGGTGCCCCTGCCTTCGGGCGGCGCCCTGGCCATCGACCAGACTGAAGCCCTGGTGGCCATCGATGTGAACTCCGGCAAGACCACCGGCGACAACGTCGAGGACATGGCCTTCAAGACCAACATGGAGGCCGCCGAGGAAGCCGCTCGCCAGCTTCGCCTGCGGGACCTGGCCGGCCTGGTGGTGATCGATTTCATCGACATGAAGCGCGAGGGCAACAACCGCGCCGTCATGGAGCGCCTGGTGGAGTGCCTGGAGGAGGACAAGGCCCGCATGGAGGTGGGCAAGATCAACCGCTTCGGCGTGCTGGTCATGACCCGCCAGCGCCTGCGGCCCTCCCTGCAGCACGTCACCCACGAAGCCTGCCCCACCTGCCAGGGCACCGGCAAGGTCAAGAGCATCGAGGCCCTGGTGCTGTCCGTGGTGCGGCGCATCAAGGCGATCCTCAGCCGGGACGCCATCGCCGAGATCCGCGTCAAGCTCATGCCCGCCATCGCCCTGGCCGTGCTGAACCAGAAGCGCAAGGACCTGTGCGCCCTGGAGGACATGCACGATTCCCGCATCGTCATCGTGGCCGACCCGGAGATCCCCTTCGGCGAAATGGCCGCGGAGATCGAGCGCGCCGAGGAGGAGCCCGCCGAGAAGGTGGCCGCCCGTCCCGAGCGCCCCCGGGACCTGGACGAGGAGACCGTCGTCCTGGGCGGCGACAGCCCCATTTCCTTCGACAAGGCCCTGGGCGAGGAGACCCGCAAGCCCGGCCGCTCCCCCCGCACCGAGTCCCGCCGCGAACCCGAAGCGGCCCCCGCCCCGGCGGCCGCCCCCACCCACGCGGAGATCAAGTACGACCGCCGCGACGCCCAGCGGGCCGCCCTGGAGGAGCGGGAGCGCCTGCGCGCCCTCTTTGAAAGCGCCAAGCCCCTGGACGAAGTGGACGGCGCCCCCGCCGCCGAACCCGTGGAGGAGGAGAAGGCCCCCTCCGGCCGCCGTCGCTCCCGGGGAGGCCGCAAGCCCGCCGCCGCCGCCCCCGTGGAAGCCCCCCAGGCGCCCGTGGCGGAGCCCGCTCCCGAACCGGAGCCCGTGGCCGCCCCCGAGCCGGAACCCGTGGCCGCCCCGGAGCCGGAGCCCGCGCCCCTGCTGCTGACCGCCGACCTCCTGGCCGACCTGCTCACCCCGGCCCCCCGGGTGAAGTTCCAGTCCAAGGCGGAACCCGAGCCCGAGGCCCCCGCGAAGAAGGGACGCCCCGCCAAGGCCAAGGCCCCCAAGGCCGCCAAGGGCGAGCCGAAGGCCGAGCCCAAGGCCGAGGAGCCTGCCGTCGTCATCAAGGCGGACCCCAAACCTGCCAAACGGGCTTCCAAGCCCAAGCCCGCCCCCGAAGCCGAGGCCCCCGCCGCACCCAAGCCGCGGGCCCGCAAGAAATGATCGTGAGGTAATCCCCTGGCCCCCTTCGACCATCTCTACTGGCTTGCTCCCATCGCCGCCCTGGCCACCCTCCTCGGGGGGTGGCTGGTGGTGCGTTTCCTCCAGGGGCGGGCGGGCCTCATGCGCCACATGTCCGGCGTGGCGGCCGGCTACCTCATGTCCGTCACCCTGGTGCGCGTCCTGCCCGAGGCCGTGGAACAGGGCGGCGAGCGCATGGCCCTGTGGGCCGTGGCGGGGTTCTTCCTCATCCACCTGCTGGAGCACGGCATCAGCCCGCACTTCCACTACGGCGAGGAATCCCACACCCACTCGGGTTCGGCCATCACCGGGGTCATCGCCCTGGTGGGCCTGAGCCTCCACAGCTTCATGGACGGCATGTCCATCACCGCCGCCATGCGCACCCACAGCGGCCTGGGCCTCATGGTGTTCGCGGGCGTGCTCCTGCACCGCATCCCCGAAGGGGCGACCATCTCGTCCATCTTCCTGGTGCGGGGCTTCGGCAACCGGAAATCCATCATCGCCGCCGGCATCCTGGCCCTGGCCGCCCTCCTGGGCTCCATGAGCCAGGAGTACATGAACATCAAGCTGGGGCCCGTCCTGGGCCTCACGGGAGGCCTCGGCCTCTACGTGGCCTGCTCGGACCTGCTGCCGGAGGCCCAGAAGGAGAAGGGCTGGAAGAGCACCGCCAGCCTCCTGGTGGGGATCCTCATCTTCATCGCCATCCTGAGCCTGGCGCCCCATCAGCACCATGGCGCATGAGCGGCGGACCCGCATAGGTCTCGCCACGGCCCTGGCGGGGCTGGGGCCCCTGGCCGCGCAGCTGCCGCCCCTTCCGCCCCTGGGGCCCGACTGGCAGGCCCCCACCCCCGGCGAACTGCTTCCCCTGCGCCCCCAGGGCCCCGGGGAGTCCCGGGAGGGGGCGGTGCCCCTGCGCTACTGGGGCAAGGACGTGAAGGAGACCCGCGGCGGCTGGGAGATGGACGACGGCGCCGTGGCCAGCCCCGACCTGCTCCTGCTGGCCGACCACATCAAGTACAGCACCCTCACCGGCGAGATCGAGGCCGAGGGCCACATCCGCATGGAGGGCCCGGGACTTCGCCTGCGCTGCGGCCGGCTCCACATGGACTGGAAGCGCCAGGTGGGCGAAGCCTGGGCCCTGGACATGGAGCTGCCCCCCAGCTGGTACCTGAAATCCGACAAGGTGGCCTTCACCACCCTCAAGCACTGGGACTTCGAGAAGGTGGAACTGAGTCCCTGCCCCCAGGAGCAGCCCGGCTGGAAGGCCCTGGTTTCGCGGCTCACCGTGGACCTGGACAAGTACGCCACCATCCGGAACCTCTGGATCTGGGTGGGCAAGGTTCCCACCTTCTACTACCTGCCCTGGGCCGTCTACCCCGCCAAGGCCGAGCGCACCTCGGGGCTGCTGCCCATCTCGCTCTCCTTCTCCGGCCCCATGGGCGCCTCGACCACCGTGCCCTACTACCAGGTGCTGGGGGACACCGCGGACGTGACGGTGTCCCCGGAATACTTCACCCGCCAGGGCACCCTCTGGGGCGGGGAGGCCCGGTGGAACCCCGAGCCCACCCACCAGGGCTCCCTGGCGGGGCAGTTCATCAAGCAGCGCACCGATGACATGCGCCGGTACCGGTTCTCCCTGAAGGACATCTGGCAGCGGGAGGACGGCTGGCAGTTCGCGGCGGACATCAACCGGGCCTCGGACGCCCTCCTGGAGACCGACTACGGCCAGGGCCTGGCGCGCCTGGGGGGCACCCCCTTCGACAGCGCCCTGTACCTGGGGCGGAATTTCCCCTGGGCCAGCTTCTCCTTCAATTCATCCGAGCAGCTCACCTACTTCACCTCCGATTCCTCCTCCCCCCTCTACAACGCCAACTTTCCCAATTCCCTCCGCCGCCAGGTGCTGCCCAGCGTCCAGGGCTCGCTGTACCCCGTGCCCCTGGGCTCCTTCTACCTGGACGCCGGCGTGCGCATGGGGCGCATGACCTACAAGCTCGACATCCTCCCCGCCAGCGACGGCACGGTCCCCAACGACACCTACGCCTGGCGCCGGGACGACGGCTTCCTGCGCCTCCAGGGCCGGGTGGGGCAGTGGGGCCCCCTGCGGGCGGACCTGGAGACCCTGGGCCGCTACACCCGCTATTCCCGCTCCCTGGGGATGTCCCTGTTCGACACGGCCAACGTCACCAACGGAAACCTGAACATCACCACCAGCCCCTTCCAGGTGGACGCCCCGGCCCTGGACCGGATCCTGGGCTCCGCACGCCTGCAACTCTCCGCCCCCCCCATCGGCCGGTCCTACACGGATGTGAACCTCTTCGGGTACAAGGGCGAGATCAAGCACGTCATGAACCCCTACTTCGCCGTCCTCAGCACCAGCAAGGCCTCCGCCGAGGGCCGCATCCCCCACTTCGACGACGTGGACTCCCAGCCCGGCGTGGGCAACAGCGCCGCGGGCGAACGGAGCCTGGAACTGGGCGTGAAGCAGCACTTCCTGGGCCGCCCCGGCCTCAACGTGCCCTTCCTGGACCTGGTGCGCTGGCGCATCTCCTCCAAGTTCCACATGGCGCCCATCCTCCTCAACGACGGCCAGGTGAAGAAGGGCTGGGCCACCCTGGACAACGACCTGGACGTGGAGCCCGACGAGAACCTGCGCATCAGCTTCCGCCGCAGCAGCGACGTGTCCGACAGCGACGCGGACCAGTCCCTGTCCGCCGACTACAAGGCCGGCGACGGAACCCGCTTCAACCTGGCCTACTACTCCACCGGCATCAACCGCCTCCTGGTTCGCCAGAAAGGCATCCAGCTGGGCGGCCTCAAGCGCCTCTGGAACGACGACGTGCGCCTGGAATTCCAGGCCAACTACGATTTCAAGCGCCGCGCCTTCGCCGGCAGCCAGGTGGCCCTGGCCTACGTCACCCCCTGCGTCGCCTACTCCCTCCGCTTCTCCCACATCGGCATCACCGTCCCCGGCTCCCTCACCAAGGAGGACCGCCTGGACGTGGTCGTCACCCTCCGCAGCCTCGGCGACCTCGGGAAGTACACCTTCTAGCGGGTGGCGGAGTGGGGGGCCGGGTTCCGGAACTGCGCCCCGGTTCGCGTCCGGTTTCTATCCCCTTCATCCAGTCCATCTGATTCATCCCTGTTCCCGCAGGGCCAGCGCCGGGGTGGGGCGGCGCGTGGTTGCTCTGCATGCCCCGACCCATCCCGGCTATGGCCCTGCGGGAACAGGGATGAATCGGATGATCAGGATGAAGGGGATGAAGCGCCGAACCCAGGACATTCCTGGCATTCCCGGGACGAACATATACTGTTCCTACAAATAGATGATTCAGGTAATACAACAGAACAGCGTCGGCGCCCCCCCCGGACTGCCGTCGCGCCCCCCCCTCCACCCCGCTCAACGGAGTGAATAAGCGCAGCACAGCCCCTTCGCCCCCTCACCACCCTCCGTCATCGCCTGCTTGTCCGGCGACGACGACCCTGGCCGCCCGTCCGGAACCCGTTCGCCCGCTCCTAGGGTTTGTAGATTCCGCAGCACACCGCGACGTCTTCGTAGACTTCGAAGTAGGTGCTCTTTCGTTCGATTTTTCCGGAGATGGGGTTGGCGAACTTGTAGTCGACCCAGCCGCTGGGCTTCGTCTTGGCGAGTTCGAGGAGGTCCCGCATGTAGAACTTTCCGTCCACGTCCTTGATGGCCATGCGGTTGGTGCCGACGATATCGGCCTTGAAGCCGTTGGCCCGGGCGATGCCCTTCCGGTCGATGACCAGGAGGTAGAGATCGCTTCCCGAACCCACGTGGAAGATGCCGTTGGGCTGGTTGGTCTGTTGGATCAGCTTGTCCAGGCCGTTCTTCTGGGCATAGACGATGGCGCGGCGCACGACGTTCTCGGCCTGGGCCGCCGTGTGGCCCTGGGCGTGGGAGGCCAGGCAGGTCAGGCCCGCCAGGGCGATCAAGCAGCGGTTCCGCATGGGGTCACCTGTCCTTTGGAAAACACCATAAACCCGGACCGGCCGTGCCGCATGCCGAAATTGCAACTAGCCCATAGTCATTACTTCGACGCGATTTCGGCCCTTGTGCTTGGCCAGATACAGCGCTTCGTCCACCCGCAGGAAAAGGTTGCCGGCGTCCTCGGCGTCCGGCGCGCCAACCCCGAAACTCATGGTGGGGAACACCGTCTGGCCGGATTCCACCTTCAGGGGCGCGGCCTCGATGCGCTCGCGGATCTTCTCGGCCACCTCGGTGCCGGCCTTAAGGCTGGTCTCCAGGAGCAGGATGGCGAACTCCTCGCCGCCGATGCGGAAGGCCAGGTCGCTGCGGCGCAGGCTGGACCGGATGCGCTGGCCCACGGCCCGCAGGACGGCGTCCCCCACCAGGTGGCCGAAGCGGTCGTTGGTGAGCTTGAAGTAGTCCAGGTCCCCCAGGATGAGCACGAAGGGCCGCCGGTTGCGCTCCCACCGGTTCACGGCGTGCTCCAGGTGCTGGGTGAAGGCCCGGCGGTTGAGGAGTTCGGTGAGGGGATCGGTGAGGACCTCGCTGCGCAGGCTGGTGGCCTCCCGTTCCAGGGCGGAGCGGCGCTCGGCCATGTCCCGGAGCTGGTGCTGGTACTCCTGTTTCAGGCGCTTCACGTGCACCCACTCCAGCGCCCGGCGGCAGCCGTGGAGCAGGAGGGGGCCGGCCAGGGGCAGGGGGATCCAGTCCCGGGCGCCGGATTCCAGGAGCCTGCGCTGGGTGGCCTCGGACACGTCCCCGCCCACCAGGATGACGTAGGGGGCCGGCTCCGACCCGCGGCAGCCTTCCAGGACCTCCCGGGCCTTCTCGCCCGTGTCGTCCACCCCCAGGAACAGGATGGGCGGGCGGAAGCGTTCCAGGCCGGCGGCCAGGTCCCCGGCATCCCAGGCGCGGAGGGCGAATCCGCAGGGGGCCACGGCCTCCTGGATGCGGGCGGCCGTTTCCGGGGGGAGCCCCACGGCCAGGGCCGGAAGAGGCCCGCCTCCGTCCCGGGCGGCGGTGCCGTCCAGGAGCGGGCCGAGGGTGTGCTGGAGCCGGTGCGCGCCGCTGTCGGCCTCCACGAACCCGTCCCCCTCCGCCGCCGCCAGCGCGGCGCGGTCGGCCTCCGTGGGCAGGTGGTCCAGCACCAGGAAGACCGGAACGTGGCGGAACAGGGCGCCGGATTCCCCCCGCAGGAGGCGGCAGAGGCGATACCCGTCCATGGGGTCGGCCACGGCGTCCACCAGGACCATGCGGGCCCCGTTCCAGGCCTCCCGGGCCAGGGCCTCCAGGGGATCGGCGATGCGCTCCACGGTGAACCCGGCCCCGCCGAAGGCGGTGCGAAGCGCTTCAACCAGTCCCGGGTGTCGTGTGATCGCTAGGAGGTCCATGGGCGGCTTTGGTGAATTCCTTTCACTCGGCCAGGCCGTGCTCCGACAGCCAGCGTTCCGCGTCGATGGCCGCCATGCAGCCCGAACCCGCGGCCGTGATGGCCTGCCGGTACTGGTGGTCCTGCACGTCGCCGCAGGCGAAGACGCCCGCCACGGGCGTGCGGGTGGAACCGGGCTCCACGTCCAGGTAGCCCGCCTCGTTCATGGGCAGCTGCCCGGTGAAGAGGCTGGTGTTGGGCTGGTGGCCGATGGCCACGAACAGGCCTTCCACGGGCAGGTCCTCGGAGGCGCCGGTGACGGTGTCCTTGAGCTTGAGGGTGGCGACCTTGGCGACGGTGCCGCCGGTGGGCAGGTCGTGGTCCCGGGTGAGGATGTCCTCCACCACGGCGTTCCACTTGAAGGCGATCTTCTCGTTGCGCATGGCCCGCTCCTGCATGGCCTTGGAGGCCCGCAGCCGGTCGCGGCGGTGGATGAGCGTGACCTTGGAGGCGAACTTGGTGAGGAAGGTGGCCTCTTCCAGGGCGGTGTCGCCGCCGCCCACCACGGCGATCTCCTTGCCGCGGAAGAAGAACCCGTCGCAGGTGGCGCAGGCGGAAACCCCGCCGCCGGTGCGGCTCAGCTCCTCGTCCTTGCGGATCCCCATCCACTTGGCCGAGGCGCCGGTGGCGATGATCAGGGCGTCGCAGGTGTAGGTGCCCTGGTCGGTGGTGATCGTCCTGGGGGACGAGGCCAGGTCCGCCTTGAGCACCGTCTCGGCCTTGATCACCGTGCCGAACCGCTCGGCCTGGGCGCGCATTTCGTCCATGAGGGCCGGGCCCATGATGCCTTCGCGGAAGCCCGGATAGTTCTCCACCTCCGTGGTGATGGTGAGCTGGCCCCCGGGCTGCGCGCCCTCGAAGACCAGGGGGGCCAGATTGGCCCGGGAGGCATAGATGGCCGCGGTGTAGCCGGCGGGGCCGGTGCCGATGACGATGATCTTGTGGTGGGACACGTGAAGCTCCGCAAAGGGTCGTGGAACTACAGTCTATCAGCCCCCCCGCTCCGCGCGCCTTTTCACGAGGTCCGGAAACATCTGGGCCGCGCAGTCCGGGCAGATGCCATGGGAAAACCCCACTTCCGCGTGCCGGGAGAGGTACTGCTCCAGCTGGTTCCAGTAGCCCTGGTCATCCCGGATCTTCTTGCAGTGCGCGCAGATGGGCAGGAGGCCGGAGAGCTGCTTCACCTTGCCCAGGGCCTCGCTGAGCTCGGTGTTGCGCTGGCTGAGTTCCCGGGTGCGGGTGGCCACCAGGGCCTCCAGGGCCTCGCTCCGCCGGCGCAGGGCGGCGTTGCGCAGGCGCACGAGGGCCGCCACGGCCAGGGCCCCCGCCAGGGCGGCGAGGGTGTAGGCCCAGCCCGTCCGCCACCAGGGCCGGGTCACCCGGAAATCCACGCCCGCCACGGGGCCGAAGGGACCCTGGCCCTGGGCCGCCCGCACCTCGAACCGGTAGCGGCCGCCCCGCAGGGCGGGAAAGAGCACCCGCCGCCCCTCCACCTCCCGCCAGGTGTCCTCCAGGCCCCGCAGGCGCACCTGGAACCGCAGATCCTGCTCCTGGAGGTAGCTCGGCGCGGCCACGCGGAATTCCACCGTGGCCTTGCCGTGGGGCAGGGGATCCAGGGCGGCGAAGGGGGGCTCCAGGGTGCGGCTTGAGCCTTCCAGGGCCATGACGAAGGCCCGGGGCGCCTCGGCGGGGGCCGCGGCCCCGGCGCTGTCGAAGCGCACCAGTCCGCCGGAGGTGCCCACCCAGACGATGTCCCCTTCCACCCGGAGGGCGCTGATGGAGCAGTCCTCGTTCACCATCCCGTCCCGCCGCCCCAGGTGGAGGGCCGGCTCCACCCGGTCCAGACCCTTGTCCGTGGACGCCCAGAGGCGCCCCCGTTCGTCCAGGCGCACCGCATAGACCATGTTGCTGCCCAGCCCCCAGCCCTTCGTGCGCCGCTCCAGCACCTGCAGGGCGCCCTCCGCGGGCCTCACATGGGCGAGCCCCAGGGGCTCCTCGAAGTGGATCCAGGCCGTGCCGTCGGGCAGCAGCGCCAGGCCCCGCACCCGGGTGCCCGGGGCCGCGGCGAAAAAGGACCAGGCGCCACCCCGGGGGCGCAGCAGCAGGCCCCCGTCACAGCCGGCCCACAGCCCGCCCTGGGCGTCCCCGTGGATCTCGTAGACCCCGAGCTGACCGGTGCCCCGGAAGGCCGGAGGCACCTCCACCACCAGCCTGCCGGCACGGGCCTCGAAACGCAGGAGGCCCTGGCGCGTGCCCCCGATCCAGACGGTCCCCCCGGCGTCCACGAACACGCTGTTGGCGCCGAAGCCCAGGCCCCCCAGGGGCGCCACCTCCGCCCGGGGCCGCCCGGGCCGGAGCCAGAGGGTGGGTCCGCGCGTGTTGACCATCCAGAGGGTGCCCGCCCGGTCCACGGCCATGCCCTTGATGCGCGTGCCCTCCGTTCCCGGGATCCGCACCGGCCCCTGGGCCTCCATGCGGACGGCCCCGTTGTCCGTGGCGGCGATCATGCGCCCCCGGGCGTCGCGGGTGAGGTACCACACCACCTCCCCGGATTCGCCGACGGTGAGGGGGTGGTTGAGCACCCGCCCCCGGCCCAGCATGTGGGCCAGCCCCGGTCCCATCACCCAGAGGGCCCCCTCCCGGTCCCGGAAGACGCTCCTCACCCACCGGAAGGGCAGTCCCCGCGCGGTGTCCAGCCTCTCGCCATCCATCTGCTGGACGCCGTCCTGGGTGGGGATCCACACCGAGCCGTCCCGGTCCAGGTAGGGCTGCCCGTTGGGGGAGACGGCGGCCTTCAGGCGCCCGGATTCGTCCTGGAACCGGGGGCTCTCCGGCCCCTTCATCAGGAGGAGGGACCCGGCGCCGGCCCACACCCGGCCCCTGCCGTCCTCGGCCACCACCAGGGGACCCCGGGGCGGAAGCCCCTGGGCCGCGCCCCAGGAAACCCGGCCGCCGTCCTCCCGGAACACCTGGATCCCGTGCTGGCCGGCCACGTACACCGACCCGGAACGGGGGCCCGCCATGATGCCGTACACGGTGCCCGGGGTCGTCCAGTCCAGGGATTCGAAGGCCAGGCCCTCCTTCTGCCGGATGAGCCCGTCGAAGGTGTAGGCCCAGAGCCGGCCCCGGCGGTCCAGGGCCAGGTCGGAGGCGGAATGGACGTAGGGCCGGCCGTCCACCGTGATCGTCTCGAAGCGCCCCTCCCGGAACCGCACCAGGCCCCGGCCGGTGGCCACCCACACCCCGCCGTCGGGGCAGGCCGCCAGTTTGCCCACCGAGGCGGAGGGCAGTCCGTCCTCGGCGGTCCACTGGCGGCTCTGCCCGCCCTCGTAGCGCAGCAGGCCGTTCTCGGAGCCCATCCACAGGAACCCGTCCCGGTCCTGGGCCATGCACACCACGGCCCCCGAGGACAGGCCCTGGTCCGTGCCCAGCATGACGAAGGGCAGCCGGCCCGGCTCCGGGGGTCCGGCGGTCGCCACCATGCAGAACACCCAGGCCACCAGGCCTTCCCGAATTCCCACGCTCACCCCGCCATGGGGACCATTATCCCATGGCCGGGGCCTCGATCCAGCCTCCCCCCGCCACTTCCTCGCCCCGGTAGAAGACCGCGGCCTGCCCCGGGGCGATGGCCCGCTGGGGTTCCCGGAGGTGGACCCGGGCCCGCCCCCCTCCCAGGGGCCGCACCCGGGCCTCCGCCTCGGCCCCCCGGGAGCGGATGCGCACCCGGCAATCCAGGTCCCCCGCCGGGGCCTCCCCGCACCAGGACAGGTCCTTCACGGTGAATTCGCCCCCCAGGAGCCGCTCCGCCTCCCCCACCCACACCGTGCGGGTGGCCGGGTCCACCCGCACCACGAAGAGCGGGGCGGCGTAGGCCACGCCGATCCCCTTGCGCTGGCCCACCGTGAAACGCCAGAAGCCCGTGTGGGTGCCCAGGACCCGCCCGTCCAGGTGCCGGATGGGACCTTCGGCCCCGCCCTCCGGGGCCAGCCCTTCCTCCTCGATGTACCGGTCGTAGCGCTGGGGGATGAAGCAGATCTCCTGGCTCTCGGCCTTCTCCGCCAGGTGCAGCCCCAGGTCCCGGGCCAGCTGGCGCACCTCCACCTTGGTGAAGCCCGCCAGGGGGAACAGGGTGCGGGCCAGGGAGGCCTGGTCGTGGGTGAACAGGAAGTAGCTCTGGTCCTTCTGGGGATCCGAGGCCTTCAGCAGGTGGTAGCCCGCCCCGTCCCGGGTGATGCGCGCATAGTGCCCGGTGGCCACGAAGGCGCAGTCCAGGTCCGCCGCCGCGTCCAGCAGCGCGCGGAACTTGAGGTGTTGATTGCAACGGATGCAAGGGCTGGGGGTTTCCCCCGCCAGATAGTCCCTCACGAAGGGGTCGATGACCTCGGCCTTGAAGGGCCCCTCCAGGTCCAGGACGTAGTGGGGGAACCCCTCCTGGAAGGCCACCCGGCGGGCGTCCTGGAAGTCATCGAGGGTGCAGCACTTGCCCTGGGTTTCGGGGCGGGTGCCGCCCCGGGTCTTGTCGAAGAGCTGCATGGAGACGCCCACCACGTCGAACCCGGCCCGGCCCAGCAGGGCCGCCATGACGGAACTGTCGATGCCCCCCGACATGGCCGCCAGCACGCGGTCGCCCTCCCCCAGGCCGGGGTGGGCCCTGACGCACGCGATGGCATGGTCCAGCAGAAGGGAAGACTCGCCGCCCACGGGGAAGACCCCCTTTCGAAGGTCCCATTGTAATTGATTTCCCGTCTCAGGGGACGGTCCAGGCATGTACGGATCCATTGCTTTTGTCCCTATGTGGATTATCCTTGGGGCGAGGCGTTCCCATGGCCCTTCCGAACTCCACCCTCGTCCTTCCCGAACCCCCCGAGGCCCTGGCCCTGGCGGGGGCGGGGCTCCGGGCCTTCGGGCGCATGGCGGCCTTCTGGGGGCTCTCCGTGGACGAGCAGCGCCTCATCCTGGGCGGGCTGCCCAGGACCACCTATTATGGGCTCCTCAAGGGAACGGTCCATTCCGTCACCCGGGACACCCTGGAGCGCCTCTCCCTCCTGATGGGCATCTGGGCCAACCTGGAGATTCTCGTGCCCGATCCGGCGGCGGCCGCGGCGTGGATGCGCCGGCCGAACCCGGACCACCGGTTCGGCGGCGCCGCGCCCCTGGGGTGGATCCTGCAGGGCACCTTGGCCTCCCTGGTGGACGTGCGCCGCTACCTGGAGGCCTGGAGATCCGGCGCATGAAGCGGCCGGAACCCGTCCCCATCTGCTGGCCCCGGGCCATGCGCCTGGTCCCTGCCCGCTACAGGGCCGAGGAATGCTTCGAAGCCGTGCGGGATCCGGAGAACCCGGATTCCGGGGCCCTGCTGGCGCGCCTCAGCACCCTGACCGCCGCCGCGGGGCAGGGGGACCTGGACGCCCTGGACCCGTCCCGGGTGCTCTTCGGACCGGGGGCGGGATGGATCAACGCGTCCTTCATCACACCCCGCCCCGGCCGCTTTTCCACCTCCCGCCGGGGCGCGTTCTACCTGGCCGGGGACCTGGAAACCAGCCTCGCCGAGGTGCGCCACCACCTTCAGCTGAACTACCGCCGCGAGGGCATCACCCAGCCCCTGGACCTGGACTACCGCGCCCTCACGGCGCACCTGGAGGGCCGCTTCCCGGATATCCGTTCCCGCCTTTCGGCCCGGGCCCCCTGGTCCGCCATCTACGCCCCCGACGACTGGAGCGCCGCCCAGCGTTTCGGTGCCGAGATGCGCGACGCCGGCCACGCGGCCCTCGTGTACGCCAGCCTGCGCCACCCCGGCGGCGCCTGCGCCGCGGTCTTCGACCCCAACGCCGTCCGTGCCTGCCGCCACGACACGTACCTCACCTTCCGGTGGAACGGCACCGCCGTGGCCCAGGTCTACGAAAAGAGGTTCCTCCCCTTTCCCTAGCGCGTCAAAATGGTCCCGTCCCCGCTTTTCTACGGAGTCCCCTGATGAAGACCTTCGAGGCCGCCTCCCAGGAGGTGGAGGTGAATGGCGAGACCGTCCTGTCCGTGGTGGCCGGCCTGAGCTTCGGGGCCGACCGGGCCAGGCGGGTGCTGGCCAGCCACGGCATCGAGGACCCCCAGCCGGGGGCCTGGTTTCCCCAGCAGCGATGGCTGGACGCCTTCCGGGAGATCGCCGGCACGCTGGGGCCCAACACCCTCTACGCCATCGGGTTGCGGATCCCCGACCGGGCCCTGTTCCCGGAGGGCCCCGCATCCATGGAGGAGGCCCTGGCCGCCATCGACACCGCGTACCGCATGAACCACCGGGGCGGGCCCATCGGCAGCTACCGTTTCCAGGCCCTGGGACCCCGGTGCGGACGGGTGGTCTGCGACAACCCCTACCCCTCGGATTTCGACCGGGGCCTCATCATGGCCGTGGCCGAGCGCCACAAGCCCCGGGGCTCCACGCCGGAGGTGACGCTGGAGCCGGACCTCCCCACCCGCAAAACGGGCGGGGAGACTTGCACCTTCCGGGTCACCTGGTAATCAGGGCTTGCAGACCTTGCAGGCCTTGTAGCCGGCCTTTTCCGCCTCGGCCTTGGTGGCCAGGGTGACCTTGTTGTCGGCCTTGATCTTGGCGCCCACGGCGCAATCGGCCGTGTGGAAGACCTTGGAGGCCTTGTTCGCCACGAACCCGGTGGCGGCGGGCTTGGCTTCCGCCTTGGGGGCGGGCTTGGTCTCGGCCTTGGGGGCGGGAGCGGGGGCGGGCTTCTTGGCGGGGGTCTGGGCCCAGGCTGCGGCGGTGACAAGCAGAAGGGCGGACACGAGGCGTTTCATGGTCGATCTCCTGGATGAAGGGGTGAGGCGAACATGGTGAACCCCTTCGGGCCCGAAATCCATCCCAAAGGACGCCGGTTCCCGGGAGCGCCCCGGGTGGCTATCCCCCGGCTTCATCCGTTAGACTGGTTCACCTTCCGAGACACCCCATGCCCCCCACCCCCGCCAGACCCGCCGCCCAGGGCCGGAGCCACCTGGGAACCGCCCAGCTGGTCCTGGGCCTGGGGGGCCTCCTGGTGCTGCTGGTGGTGGCCGCCACGACCACCTCCATCCTCCTGCTGCGCAAGCGGGAGGTGGACCTCTGGCGCAACCAGATGTCGAGCCATTCCCTGGTGCTGGCCGAACACGCCTTCCAGAACATGGCCACGGCCCACCTGGCCCTGGACGCCATCGCCGACCAGGTGGCGGCCGCCGGCATCCGGGATCCCCGGGACCTGCGCCGGCGCATGGGGACCCTCCAGGCCTTCACCCAGCTCCGGGAGCGCACGGCCGGAATGCCCCAGGTGGACGTGGCCACCCTCGTGGCCTCCAACGGCGATGTCATCAATTTCACCCGCAGCTACCCCCCTCCACCCATCAACCTGGCGGACCGGGACTACTTCCGGGCCCGCCTGGAGAACCCCTCCCTGGGCGAGTTCATCAGCGTCCCCGTGCACAACAAAGGCAACGGGAAGTGGGTCTTCTACATCAGCCGCCGGCTCCAGGATGCCCGGGGCGGGTTCCTGGGCCTGGTGCTGGTGGGCTTCTCCGTGGACGTGTTCACGGACTTCTACCAGCGCTTCGCCGCGAGCCTGGGCCGGGGTGCCTCCGTCTCCCTGTACCGGGACGATTTCACCCTCCTCACCCGCTGGCCCCGGGTGGACGGGGAGATCGGGAAGCGCAACCTCACCGGCACCACGTACACGATCATCCACAAGCGGGGGCTGGCTTCGGGCACGGCCTATTCCGTGGACATGCGCATGGCCGAGCACCGCCCCGTGGCCCGCCTGGGCGCGGCCCGGGTGGTGGCGTCCTACCCCCTCCTCGTCAACCTGACCCTCACCGAGGATTTCTTCCTGGCCAACTGGCGGCACATGGCCCGGCTCATCGCGGCGGTGGCCGCGGCCAGCCTCCTGGCGATCCTGGCGGCCCTCCGGGTCCTGGTGCGCAGCATCCGCCGGAGGGAGGCCGACCTGGCCGAAACCCTGGAACTCAAGCGCCAGGCCGAAGCCGCCAACGCGGCCAAGTCCAGTTTCCTGGCCACCATGGGCCACGAGATCCGCACGCCCCTCAATGGCGTGCTGGGCATGTCCGAGCTGCTGCTCCAGACGCCCCTGGACGCCGAGCAGCAGTCCCACGTGCACACCGTCCTGGCCTCGGGGCGGCAACTGCTGGCCATCGTCGACGAAGTGCTGGACTTCGCCCGCATCGAGGGCTCGCGCATGGAACTGGAGCGGGTGCCCTTCGAACCCGCGGCCCTGGTGGCCGACCTGGCGGAGGCCCACGGCGAGAGCTGCCGGGCCAAGGGCCTGACCCTTCGCACCCAGGTGGATCCCGCCGCGCCCGCCCGGGTCCTGGGCGATCCCGCGCGCCTGCGGCAGGTGGTCTCCCACTTCCTCAGCAACGCCATCAAGTTCACGGAGACCGGGACCATCACCCTGGCGGTCGCGGCCGGCGCGGCCCCGCGCCTGCGCTTCGGGGTGCGGGACACCGGCATCGGCCTTCCGGCCGGGGAGCGGGACCGGCTCTTCGCGCCCTTCACCCAGGGGGACGGCACCTTCACCCGCTCCCATGGCGGCGCCGGCCTGGGCCTGGCCATCAGCAAAGGCCTGGTGGATCTCATGGGCGGGGAAATCGGCGTGGATAGCCGGCCCGGGGAGGGCTCCGAATTCTACCTGGAAGCCGACTTCCCGGCCGTCCTCACGGAGTCCCGCCCCATCCACATCCTCCTGGCCGAGGACAATCCCGTGAATCGGAAGCTGGCCGGGACCCTCCTCACCCGCCTGGGCTGCACCTTCGAGGTGGCCGTCCATGGCCGGGAGGCCCTGGAGGCCGTGGCCCGCACCCCCTTCGACCTGGTGCTCATGGATTGCCAGATGCCGGAAATGGACGGCTACGAGGCCGCCCGGCGCATCCGGGAGGGGGAAGGGGAGGGGAGGCGCCTGCCCATCATCGCCGTTTCCGCCAACGCCACCCGGGAGGACATGGACCGCTGCACCCGGGCGGGCATGGACGATTTCCTCAGCAAGCCCTACGCAAGCCGGAGCCTCCTGGAGCTCATCGCCAAGTGGTCGGGCCCGGGAAGGGGTATGAATAAAGATTGAAATCCAGGAGGAAATGGGCTGATTATTACTCCGCTTCCCGGAGCCCATCTTCCATGAACGGACCGGTTCGGTTCATCCTTTGCGGGGCCCTCACCTTCCTCCGGGCGGAGGAGCCGGCCCGGATCCAGGTGTTCACCGCCGTTCCGGGAACCGTGCGGCGGGGCGATTCCGTGACCCTCGCCTGGTCCGCCACCGGCACGGACCGGGTGAGGCTGGACCCCCTGGGGGTGGACTTCCCCCCCACCGGCTCCCTTTCCCATCCCCTGGTGGGCCGCACCATCTTCTGGCTCCATGCCTCCAACCCCTCCGGGGGCCAGAGCCGCCCGGTGGTGGTGGACGTGATCCCCGAGGACCGACCGCCCGCCTCGCCCATCCACCCGGTCACCCCTACGCCCCTCCCTTCGCCCCCACCTTCGCCCCTACCTTCGCCCGGTGCCGTGTGGATCCAGTTCGCCGCCCTGGCCTCGCCGGTCGGGGTCCAGCGTCTGCGGGAGGATCTGCGCCGCACCGCGGGCATCGAAACCGTGGTGTCGGACGTGCCGGATCCCCAGGATCCCCGGCGGACCCTGCGCCGCGTGCGCCTGGGCCCCTTCGTCTCGGACCGCGAAGCCAAGGCCCGGCTCCGGGATTTGAAGCCCCGCCTGGCCGCCCTGGCCCTGAAGCCCTATGTGGAACGGCCCCCGGGAAAGGCGGCATCCCCCCCTTGAACCGCGGGGGGCGTTTCCCTACCCTTGAGAACCCTTCGCGGAGTCTTCCATGGAAAAGATAACGCCCTGCCTCTGGTTCGACGGCAAAGCCGAAGAGGCTGCCCGCTTCTATGTGTCCGTATTCGAGGACGGCAAGCTCCTGGCCGTGACCCACTATGGCGAAAACGCCCCCCAGCCCGCCGGCACCGTCATGACCGTCCTCTTCAGCGTCAACGGCCAGACCTTCATGGGCCTCAACGCGGGGCCGGCCTTCACCTTCTCCCCGGCGGTGTCCTTCATGGTGAACTGCGACACCCAGGCGGAGATCGACCGGTACTGGGCCCGCCTTTCGGAGGGGGGCCAGGAGGTGGAATGCGGCTGGGTCCGGGACCGCTTCGGCCTCTCCTGGCAGATCGTCCCCCGGTCCCTGGGGGCCATGATGGCCAGCGGGGATCCCGCGGCCGTGCAGCGCATGGTCCAGGCGGTGTGGACCATGAAGAAGCTGGATCTGGCGGTTCTGGAAAAGGCCTTCCGCAGGGAAGCCTGATCTTCGCCGGGGAGCGCCTACCAGGGTTCTTCGGATTCCTTGGGCCGGGGCGCCTTGGGGGAAGCCGGGGGACGCTCGAAGGTGAGGAGGGCAGGGCGCCCCTTGTGGCCCTGGACCGTTTCGCACACGTCCACGCAGTCCCCGCAGTTGAAGCACCCGGCGGAGAAGCCCAGTTGCAGGTCCTTTTCCCGGGGGTCCACCTCCACGAAGCAGGCCTTGAGGCAGGCCCGGCAGGATCCGCAGGCGGAGAGATCCGCGGGGCGGTACCGGGGGCGGAGCACCCGGGCCGGGTCCGCGGCGGAGGCCGCCATGGCCTGGCCCATGCCATAGATGCACACCATCCGGCAGAAATGGAAGCGCACCAGGAATCCCGCGAGCCAACTGGAAACCAGCACGAGGGCCATCCAGGCCCAGAGCACCACCTGGCCCTGGTTCCGCGGATCCAGGGGCGTCGTGAGCTCCCGGAGGATCCGGGCGGGTGGATAGAGGTAGGCCGCCAGGCTCGCCCCCAGCAGGAGCGGCGCCACCGCCAGGGTGGCCAGGGCCCCTGCCCTGAGACCCAGGCGGTGCAGGGGGGACCGGCGCATCCAGGCGGCCACCAGGCGGTTGGAGCCCCAGCCCGCCGCCGTGCGGATCCCCTCGAAGAATTCCACCAGGCTCCCATAGGGGCAGGCCCACCCGCAGAACACCCGGCCCTTTTTGAAGGAAAGGAGGGCCAGGCCCCAGACGATCCCCAGGAAGGGAACGATGATCCCCAGGACGTAGGGCCATTCCAGGGGATAGGACCTCCCGCCGAACACCACCCGCACCGCCGGCGCGTCGATGCGGAACAGGTTCGTCCAGGGCAGGAGGGTCCCGCCCAGGAGAACGAGGATCTGCACGGCCCGCCGGGCCCTGTGCCGGGATGGCCTCATGTGCGGAGCCGGTTCAGGCGCAACAGCCCGAACCCGAACAGGAGCAGCATGGGGCACAGGACCCCCCAGGCCGAAGGCAGGTCCCCCGCCTTGGCCGCGCCGCTGAAGAGGGCCTGCAGCCCCATGAAGACCAGCCCCGCCACGAGGCTGAACCCCAGGGCGGAACCCCGGCCGCCCCGCGGGGAAGGGAAGGCGTAGGGAAGCATGGCGAAGAGGAGGCAGGGTCCCGCAAGCCAGTTGAGGATACGGTTCCAAATCAGTGTCGCTCTTTCAGGATCCGGTGCCCAGTGCTGCCACTGGAAGAGGTCCAGGGTGGCGGCGCTGTCCGCGGAGGCGGATTCCCGCAGGGCCCGGCTGGGGAAGAGGCGGAAGGCCGGCGGGCCCTCCTCGAAGGCCATGCCGCCCCAGGGCAGGCCCTCCGAGGCCACGTCCCCCATGCGCCATTTGAGGAGGATGAAGGCTTCGCCCGGGGCCTTGAGGGGGAAGCCCCAGCGGGCCGTGCCGTCCAGGAACCACACCACCCCGGTGGAACCCAGGTGCATCCAGGGTTTCGTGGCCGCGCTGCGGGCTGGACGGCCCAGGATCTGCCGGTAGAGGGGGTCCGCCTGCTGGTACGCGTAGGGCGCCACGAAGGCCTGGAGCACGAAGGTGAGCGCCAGGACGCCCCCCCAGGCGGCGAATCCGGCCCGGCACCACTGGGCCAGGCTCGTGCCGCCGGCCCTCAGGGCCACCCATTCCCGGGAAACCGCCGCGTCCGACAGGGCCAGCACCCCGCCCAGAAGGAAGGCCAGGGGCAGCACCACCGACAGGAAGGGCGGCAGATTCCACAGCCAGTATTGGAAGAACACGAGGATCGAAACGTGGTTGTGGGCCAGGTCCCCGGCGAGGGTGGCGTACTCGATGAGCAGGCTCAGGGCCAGGAAGGTGCCCATGACGCCCCCCCAGTTCTTCCACCAAAGGGACCGGGTCCAATCCGCCAGGATGTTCCGGCGCGGCTGCCGGCTGCGCAGGGAGGCCAGGGCTTTAACGAATGTTTTAAAATACTTGGAGACGAATCCTAAACATATCTGCGAGCCCCTTTGCCGCAGGGCATCCAGGCGGGCGACGGCATCCACGGGCAGGATCCGCTGGAGCCGGTTGGAGTGGTGGGGATGGAGCTTCCGCCTGAGCAGAAGGAATCCCGCCGCCAGGAAGACCCAGGGCAGGGCGACCAGGGCGATGCGCGGGAAGAGGAGTTGCGATTTCGCGTATATAATCTGACTTTCAAAGTACTTGAGGATCAAATAGTAAAGCAGGATCACGCCGAGGCTCTTGAGGATGGCGCCCCCCTTCTGGAACCGCGGGTGCCCCAGGCCCAGGGCGATGCCCAGCAGCAGCAGGGCGCAGGAGGCGATGGGCAGGGTGAACCGGCGGGTGAGTTCCACCGAGGCCTCCGCCTCCGTGCTGGCCAGGAGGTCCCGGGTGGACCGGAACCGCGCGTTGGTGGCCTTGAGGAGTTTGGGCACCTCGGGCACCTGGATGGCGTACAGGTGCTCCTTCTCCTGGACATGGACGATGCTGGCGTCCTCCCGGTGGTATACGCACCCGTTAAGATCAACCATTTTTAGATTAATGCTTGTCTTCTCAACTCCCTTGGGACTCTGTCCCCAGAGGAGGGAACGGGCCACCAGGTGCTGCACGCCCAGGCTGTTGACCTCCATGAGGTGAACCTGGCCATCGGGGGCCATCCACACGGCGCTGCCCGTGGAGGTGCTGGGGAACCAGGGGGGCGCCCCCGGCCGCAGGAACCGGGTCCGGGCCTCCTCCACCATCCGGGCCTGGGCGAACTGCTGGGTGGAGTTGGCCCAGGGGACCACCACGTGGGCGTTGAAGGTGCCCACCGCCAGGAGGGTGCCGGCCATGATGAGCCACGGTTTCACGATGGCCCGCATGCCGACGCCCAGGCCCTGGGCGGCCACCATCTCGGAACCGTCCGTGAGGTGCTGCATGCCCATGAGTCCCCCCAGCACCGCGGCCATGGGCAGCACCATGCCCAGGTTGTCCGGGACGCTGAGGAGGAGGAGGGGCACCACCCACCGGAAGGGCGCGCCCATGGAGAAGATCTCCTTGGACAGGCCCACCACCTCGTAGGCCATGAGGAGTCCACCGTAGAACACCAGGGCCCCCAGGAAGGGCCAGGTCCAGTTTTTCAGCAGGTATTTCAGGATGGTGGAGCGCACGATTTAACTTTCGATAATGTATATTATGTAACCTTGGAACCAGACCGGCGAAACTGAGATGGATTCTCAGCCCTAGATGACCTTGGCGCCCAGGAGATCGTGGATGTGGAGGATCCCGGCCGCCTGGGTCCCCTCCTTCACCACCAGGAAGGTGATCTTCCGGGACTCCAGGATCCGGGCGGCCTCGATGGCCAGGGTGCCCGGCTCCACCGCCACGGGGTCGGCGGTCATGATGGCCCGGGCCGAGAGATCCAGGGGGTTGAGGTTCTCCCGCTGGGCCTTTTCCAGGGCGCGGCGGATATCCCCGTCGCTGATGATGCCCAGGAGGCCGGCGCCGTCCATGACGGTGGTCATGCCCAGCTTGCCGCCGGTCATGGCCGCCAGGGCGTCCACGAGGCTGGCGTCCTTCCGGACCTTCGGGAAATCCCGGTGCATGAGGTCCCGGGTCTTGAGCAACCGGGCGCCCAGGTTCCCGGCGGGGTGCAGCTGGGCGAAGCGCTCCAGGGTGAACCCGGTGCGGGTCATGAAGTAGGCGGCCAGGAGATCGCCCCACAGGAGCTGGAGGGTCGTGGAGGCCATGGGGGCGAAATTGAGCGGGCAGCCTTCGCCGTCGGGCAGATCGTAGGTGAAGCACCATCCGGAGGCCGCCGCCAGTCGGCTTTCCCCGTTGGAGGTGATGGAGGCGATGCCCACGCCCAGGCGGATGAGGCTCGGCAGGAGCTTGAGGACCTCCTCGGTCTCGCCGCTGTTGCTGAGGATGAGGACGGTGTCCTGGGCGGTGATCATGCCCAGGTCCCCGTGGAGGGCGTCGGTGGGATGGATGAAGAAGCTGGGGCAGCCGGTGGAGGCCAGGGTGGCGGAGATCTTCTGGGCGATGAGGCCGGACTTGCCGACCCCCGTGAGGACCACCCTGCCCCCCCGCGCCACCAGGTGGTCCGTGAAGGCCTCCAGGCGCGCCGGATCCCAGCGGTCCTCCAGGGCCTCCAGGGCCCTGCGGGTGGCGGTGATGACGTGGAGCGCCGCCTGGGACGGGGCCAGGGCCCCGGTCTGGGATGAACCGGATCGTTGCGTCACCCTGCCCTCCTCGCAGCCTCGTACATCGCCCCATGGTAGCAGGGCCGGACCGGGGGGCCCACGGCGCCCGCAAACCCAGCTAGACTGGGGTCCGAGGACGACACGCCATGCTGAACATCACCGAAGTGCGGATCACCAAAGTGGACGGGGACGACAAACTCCGCGCCTTCGCGGGGATGGTCCTGGACGACTGCTTCCTCGTGGGCGATCTGCGGGTCATGGAGAACGAGGAGGGCTACTACGTCACCATGCCCAGCAAACGCAAGCGGGACGGGTCCTTCAAGGACATCGCCTACCCCCTGAGCCCCGACACCAAGGAATTCGTGGAACGCAAGGTCCTCCTGGCCTACGAGGCCGCCACCGGCAACCGCGCCATCTCCCGCATCGAGGACGGCCAGGGCGCCACGGTCCGGCCCGATCTCCTGGGCGTCGAGGAGTTCGGCTTCACCCCCAAAGCCAACCCCTGACTGGACCCGGGCCCCGCGCCCAGGTTAGAATCCAGGTCGCTGGGGAGTCGCCAAGTGGTAAGGCAGCAGGTTTTGATCCTGCCTATCGAGGGTTCGAATCCTTCCTCCCCAACCAACCCACTCTTTCATCCCCTGTATCCTATTCATCCGATTTCATCCCTGTTCCCGCAGGGCCAGCGATGAGGTGGGACGGCGCGCAGGTGACCTGCATGCGTCGACCCATCCCTGCATTGGCCCTGCGGGAACAGGGATGAAATCGTATGAACAGGATGAAGGGGATCAGCCTTGGAACTCCGTCCACGGCATTATTCCAGGTGATCTCCCTTGAAGGCCGCGTAGCGCTCCTGGAGCCGGGTGGTCAGGGGGCCCTTGGCGCCGCGGCCCAGGACCGTTTCGTCCAACTGGATCACGGGCATCACCTCGGAGACCGTGCTGGAGATGAAGTGCTCGTCCGCTTCCAGGAAATCCTGGAGGTGGAGCCGCTGTTCCCGCACCTCCAGGCCCTCCTCCCGGGCAAGCTGGATCACGAAATGGCGGGTGGTGCCGGGCAGGATGTTGTCCAGTTCCGGGGTGAACAGGACGCCGTTCCGGATGCAGAAGATGGAGGAGCTGGGGCCCTCGGTGAGGTAGCGGCCCCGGGCGTCCTCGCGGGTGAAGAGGGCCTCGAAGGCCCCCTTCTCCTTGGCGTGCTGCTTGCCCAGGACATTGGGCAGCAGGTTGATGGTCTTGAGGTGGCAGTAGGCGCCGCGGGTATCCGGGAAGGTGACGGTCCTCACGCCCACGCTCCAGCAGTTCTCGGGCATCTTCCGCAGGGGGATGAGGACGATGAAGAAGGTGGGCCGCACGCCCTCGGGGAAGGTGTGGTAGCGCGGGGCCTCGCCCCGGGTGATCTCCAGGTAGAGTTCGCCGTCCAGCACCCCGTTGCGCCGGGAGAGCTCCCGGCAGGCCTCCAGCAGCTCGCCGTCGGAATGGGGGAAATCCATGCGCAGCTCGGCGGCGCTCTGGCGCATGCGGGCGATGTGCTTGGTGAAGAGCAGGAAGCGGCCGTTGACGCACCGGATCACTTCGAACAGGCCGTCGGCGAAGCAAAGGCCCCGGTCCTGGATGCTGAGGAGCTTCTCGGTCTCCTCGTGGAACCCGCCATTGAAGAAGATTTGTCGGCCCATGCGGCGCCCCTTTCCGGGATGATAAATTTGTTACCTCTTGCAAATTTCTGGAAAATAATTTTTCAAATGATACTCCCGCCGCCCGGGTTGTTGCCGCATCATAATGGTCAGCACAGGATCAAAAAAATGAAACGGCTGCCGGAACGCGCGGGGGTTCTCCTGGTTTCGGCCCTCTTGCTGGCGATGGGGTCCCTCCACGCCGCGGACGGCGGGGCCGTGCTCCGCGTGGGCGGCGCGGGCGCGGGCCTGGGCACCCTGAAACGCCTGGGGGAGGCGTTCCAGAACGTCCAGCCCGGCGCGAAGGTGCAGATGGTTCCCAACCTCGGCAGTTCGGGGGGCATCAAGGCCCTCCTGGACGGCGCGGTGGACCTGGCGGTGGCCGCCCGGCCCCTGCGGCCCGGGGAGTTCCAGGGCGGGGCCCGGGCCCATCCCTACGGGCGCACCCCCTTCCTCTTCATCGCCAACCTGGACGTCCCCTCCACCCAGGTCACCCCGGCGGACCTGGAGGCCCTGCTGGAAGGCCGGCTCCGGAACTGGCCCGGAGGCCCGCGCGCGCGCATCGTGCTCCGGCCCCTGGGCGACGGGGACACCGACCTCATGGCGGCCCTTTCCCCCGCCATGGCCCAGGCCCTCCGCGCCGCCCATGGCCGGACCGGGATGGTCCTGGCCGTCACGGACCAGGAGGCCCTGGACGCGGTGGCGCGGATCCCGGGCGCCCTGGGCACCTCCACCCTGGCCCAGCTCGTCACGGAACCCAGGTCCGTGAAGGTGCTCCGCTACAACGGATCCGAACCAAACCTCAAGAACCTTGCCGCGGGTGCCTACCCCCTGGCCAAGGCCATGGCCCTGGTCACCGGACCCCGCTCCCCGGCCCTGGCCCAGGCCTTCCTCCGGTTCGTCCGCTCACCCCAGGGCCGCGCCCTCCTGTCGGCCACGGGCCACCTGCCCGAGGAAGGTGAGCCATGATGGGCGCCGAGGCTCGCTACCCGGCCCGGGCGGCCCTGTTCACCACCCTCTTCTCGCTGCTGGCGGGACTCCTCCTGCCCGCGGTGTTCGCGGCCCTTTCCCTGGGGAACCTGAAGGGCATCATGGAGACCGAGGCCGAACTGAACGGCGGGCTCCTTTCCCGGATCATCGGCGCGAACCCGGAGCTGTGGCGCTACGAAACGGTCCGCCTGGAAGAGCTCCTGGCGGGCCGGGACCGGTCCCGCACGCCGGAGGCGCGCCGGCTCTATGACCTGAAGGGCGGGCTGGTGTGCGAAAGCGTGGATCCCCTGCGGTTTCCCACGGTGCGCATCGCCTTCCCGGTCAGCGACGGGGGCGTTCCGGTGGGACGCCTGGAGATCGAGCGGTCCTTCCTGCCCACCTTCCTGGTGTCGGCCCTCCTGTCCCTGGCGGGCCTTTCCGCGGCCTTCCTCCTGCGCCGCCACCTGCCCTTCCGGGCGGCGGCCCAGGCCCACGCCTTCCTGCGGGAGGTGCTGGAGGCCTGCGACAGCGCCATCGTGGTGCTGGCGCCCGACGGGCGGATCCGGTTCTGCAATGGCCGCTTCCTGACCCTGGTGGGAAAGCCCGGGGTGGATCTGCGGGGACGGGCCCTGACGGAGTTCTTCGAAGGCGGGCACCGCGCCCGGGTGGAGGCGGAGCTGGGGGACCTGGCCGGCGGCAGGATCCCCAAGGCGGAATTCGAGACGCGCATCCACCCCCCGGGAGGCGCCCCCCGGGACCTGCTGTTCGACGCCGTGCCCCTGACCACCCAGGGCATGGTCCTTTCGCTCCTGGATATCACCGGACACAAGGCCCGGGAGGCCGAACTGGCGAAAATGGAATTCCAGGTCCAGCGCGCCCAGAAGATGGCAAGCCTCGGCAGCCTGGCCGGAGGGGTGGCCCACGAAATGAACAACGTGCTGGCGGCCATCCTGGGCCTGGCCTCCACCCACCTGGAACTGCAACCGGCGGGCAGCACGGTCCGCCAGGCCTTCGCCACCATCGTCCAGGCCGCTGAACGGGGCGGAAAGGTGGTGAAGACCCTCCTGGGCTTCGCCCGGAACCGGCCCGCGGAGGAGCGGCGCCTGGATCTCAATGAGCTGCTCCGGGCCCAGGGGGACCTCCTGGAGCTTTCCACCCAGGGCCGGGTGGACCGGGTGCTGGACCTGGCGGAGGACCTGCCCCCCATGCTCGGGGACGCCGACGCCCTCACCACGGCCCTGATGAACCTTTTCACCAACGCCATGGAGGCCATGGGCGAAAATGGCCGCCTGACCTTGCGCACCCGCCGGGACGGGGAGGGATGGATCGAAGCGGTGGTGGAGGACAACGGGCGGGGCATGGCCCCCGAGGTCCTGGACCGGGCCCTGGATCCCTTCTTCACCACCAAGGAGGTGGGCCAGGGCACCGGCCTGGGGCTCGCGGTGGTCTTCAACACCGTGCGGGCCCACCGGGGGGAACTGGAGATCCAGAGCGAACTGGGCCGGGGCACCCGGGTGCGCCTGCGGTTCCCGGCCCTGGCCGCCGCGGAGGAGGCGGCCCCCCGGCCCGCCCCGGCCTCCGCCCTGGAGGTGCTGGTGGTGGACGACGACGAGCTGTTCCAGGAATCCCTGGCCATGATCCTGCGCCTGCGGGGCCACGGGGTGAGGGGGGCGGCCCGGGGGGAGGAGGCCCTGACGCAGGTCCAGGCCGGCTACCGGCCCGATGTGGTGATCCTGGACCTGAACATGCCGGGCCTGGGAGGGGCCGGAACCCTTCCCCACCTGCGCGCCGCCCTGCCCGGGGTCCCCATCGTCCTGGCCACCGGACGGGCCGACCAGACCGCCCTGGACCTCACCGGGGCCCACCCCCAGGTCACCCTCGTCCCCAAACCCTTCTCGGTGACCGACCTGGAAGCGGCCTTCACCCGCATGGGGCTGGGAATCCGGGCGGCTACTTAGAACCTTTGGGGACCGTGGCGATGACGTACTCGGAGATCTCCCGCACGCATTCCGCGGGGGTTTCCAGGAACTCCACGCCCGCGGTGATCCAGGCGTCCTTCTGGCCCCTGGGCTCCTCGTGCCAGGCCACCTTGCCCTTGAGGGAATACTTCTTCGAATCGGCGTGGAGGAGGATCATGTTCTCCAGCACGGGCTTTCCCTTGAGGTACTGGGCCGAGCCGATGGGCAGCTTGACGCAGCACCCGTGGGTGCCGATGTTGGCCACCTGGATCTTGTTGAAGTCCTTGCCGCCCAGGTGGAACTGGGTGGTGTAGTCGGAAATGAGGGCCGTGCGGGAATGCTTTCGCTTTTCCATGGAATCCTCCTGGAGGCGCGGTTACGGAATCCCCGCCGCGGGCCTCCGCGGGGGGCGTCGACGCTGGAACAGCACCTTAGATGACCCCGGGGGCCCCCTGTGACCGGGAAACGGGCCTGGCCGGGACTACAGGATCTCCACCAGTTCCACGTCGAAGACCAGCATGCCCGCCGGCATTCCCCGTTCGCCGCGGTAGGCCAGTTTCTCCGGCACCCACAGGCGGGCCTTGCTCCCCGGGGAAAGCAGTTGGAGGGCCTCGGTCCATCCGCGGATGACCTGGTCCAGGGCGAAGGTGGCGGGCTGGCCCGTCTTCCAGGAGCTATCGAACATGCGGCCGTCCGTGGTCCAGCCGGTGTAGTTCACCTGGACCCGGCTCTTGTGGGTGGGATGGGGGCCCTTGCCCTCCCGCAGCACCCGCAGGGCCAGGCCCGAGGACAGGACCCGGGCCCCCTCCCCGGGGCCGGCCACGTCCGCGGGGGCCTTGTAGGGCGAAGGGGCGGTTTCCAGCAGCTCCGCGTCCAGGATGAGGACCCCGCCGGGGCGGCCCAGGGCCGGGGGAATCCAGAAGCGGCGCTTTTCCCCGGTGCGCATGAGCTGGAGCCCCTCGGCCATGCCCTTCAGGAGCCGGGGCAGCGGCCGGGTCAGGGGGCCGTCGTGGCGGGCGGTGGAATCCAGCACCTTGCCGTCCGGGGTCCACAGGGTGTACTCCACCGTCACCAGGTCCTCCGCCCCTGGACGGTCGCCCGTGCCGGGGCGCAGCACCATGGAGGCCAGGCCCGTGGCGGTGACCTCGGCCCCGGCGGGGGCGGCGAGTTCCGCCGGGGCGGGGGGCACCGGGAAGCGGTCGGCGGCGGCCAGGAGGGCGCAGGGGAGGAGGAAGGCGGGGAATCGCATGGATCCATGCTCCCCTGGAAGGGGCCCGCCCCGCAGCCCCAACTTGACAAATTATTCGAAATATTGAGAATGAGACTCATGCTTGGTTCACAGCTTCTTCTCCCCGTGGTTCTCCTGGGCGCGCCGGCCGCGACCCTGGACCGGGAGGTGCTGTGCATGGGCACCCGCCTGGGCATCCACCTGGAAGGGCCCGGCCTGCCGGAGGCCTCGGCCCGCATCCTCCAGGAGATGGCCCGCATCGAGCGGGCCTGCTCCACCTGGGACCCGGGGAGCCGGTGGAGCGCGCTCAACGGGGCCAAGGGCGCGCCCGTGGCCCTGGACCGGGAATGGCTGGTGCTGCTGGGCGAGGTCCAGGCCTGGAGCTCGCGCACCGGCGGGGCCTTCGATCCGGTGCTGGGCAGGCTCCTGGAGGCCTGGGGCACCCGGTCGGGGGGACGGGTCCCCTCCCCCGCCCAATGGGAACGGGCCCGCCGGGCCTCGGGCAGCGGCCTCCTGGTGCTGGAGGGGGGCACGGCCCGCCTGCGGGATCCCGAGGCGGCGGTGGAGGAGGGGGGCTTCCTCAAGGGCTACGCCCTGGACGCGGCCCGGCGCGCGGTGCCGGCCACGGCGGGATGGCTGGACTTCGGGGGGCAGATCCTCGCCTGGGGGGCCTCCCGGGAGGTGGCCGTGGCCGACGCCGATGACCGCCGGGCCACCCGGCTCACCCTGGTGCTTCCGGAGGGCATGTCCCTGGCCTCCAGCGGCTGCGCGGAACGGGGCCGGCACATCCTGGACCCCTCCACCGGAAGGCCCTGCCCCGACTGGGGGGCGGTGGCCGTGGTGGCGGGCTCCGGCCTGGAGGCGGATGTGCTGTCCACGGCCCTGTACGTCCTGGGGCCGGAGCGGGGGCTGGAGTGGGCCCGGGACCACGGCACGGCCGCGGCCTTCCTCCTGCACGGCGGCGCCGTGCGCGAAACCGAGGCCTTCGCGGCCCTGAAGGCGAGGTGATCCCATGCGCCGGATGCTTTTCCTCGCAGCCCTGCCCCTGGCGGCCGCCCTGCCCTCCCCCCAGGAGGCCCTGGCCCTGGCCTTTCCCGGGGCCGCCCTGACCCGCCGGGAGAACCCCGTGGCCTTCGAGGCCCGCAGCGGAGGCCGCCTGGTGGGGGTGGCCTTCCTGGATACCCACCGGGTGCGCACCCAGACGGAAACCGCCATGGTGGCCATCGGCGCGGACGGGCGCATCCTCCGGGTGGAGGTGGTGGCCTTTTCGGAACCGCCGGAGTACATGGCCCGGGGGGCCTGGCTGCGCCAGTTCGACGGCCGGCGCGGGGACCTGGTCCTGGGCCGGACCATCAAGCCCCTGGCCGGCGCCACCCTCACCGCCGCCGCCCTCACGGACGCCGGGAAGCGCGCCCTGGCCCAGTTCCAGGCCCTCTACGGAGGGGCGAAATGAATCCCCTGGAGCGGCTGGGGCTCCACCTGTCCGCCGCCGGCATGGGGGTGACGGGACTCCTGTACGGCTGGCTCAAGTACTTCCACCAGCGCGCCGGGGACTTCGGACCCGAGCCCTACCGGCTCCAGGCCTGGAGCCAGCATGCCCACGTCTTCCTGGGCCCCCTGCTGGTGTTCACCCTGGGCCTGGTGGTGCGGGGCCACGTGGCCCCGGCCCTGGAATCGGGCACCCGCCGGGGACGGCGCTCCGGCCTCTGGGTGGCGGCCATCCTGGCCCCCATGATCCTGTCGGGCTACGGCATGCAGATCTGCGTGGACCCCGGCTGGCGCGCGGCCCTGGCCTGGGTCCACGGACCTTCGTCCCTGCTCTTCCTGGCGGCCTACGGGTTCCACCTCCGCGGAAAGCGGCGGCGGCTAGCCCTGCTCCCCCAGCCGGCCCAGCACGTGGTGCAGGAGCATGTCCAGGGCGGTGGTGTTCTCGACGCCCACGGGAACGATTAGGTCCGCCCAGCGCTTGCTGGGTTCCACGAATTCCAGGTGCATGGGCCGCACGGAGTTCAGGTACTGGTCGATGACGCTTTCGATGGACCGGCCCCGCTCGGCGGTGTCCCGCTGGATGCGGCGCAGGATCCGGATATCGGCGTCGGTGTCCACGAAGATCTTCACGTCCATCTGGTCCCGCAGCTCGGGCAGCGCGAAGAGCAGCAGGCCCTCCAGCACCACCACCTGACCGGGGTTGAGGGGTTCCTCCCAGCCCAGGCGGTCGGAGGTCTTGAAGTCGTAGATGGGCTTGCGGATGGGCTGGCCCTGGGCGAGGGCCTTGAGGTGGGAGGCCATGAGCTCCAGGTCGAAGGCGTGGGGATGGTCCCAGTTGATGGGACGGCCGTGGAACCGGGCCTTCACCACCTCCAGGGGCGCGTAGTAGGCGTCCATGTCCAGCAGGAGGGCGTTCACCCCCTCCTCGCCCATGCGGCGCAGCAGGGCGTTGGCGATGGACGTCTTGCCGCTGCCCGAGCCGCCCACGATGCCGAAGAGAAGGGTCTTGTTGGTCATGGTGTTCACTCCTTGCCCGTCCCCCACACCAGGACGGAACCGTCATTGAGCTTCAACCCCGCCGGCCGGGGGCGCCGGATCTTCATGGATCCTGCGGGGGTGAGGGTCTTCTTCTTGAGATCCAGGAATTCCACGGTGCCCGAGGGGGCGTCCGGGGAACCGCCGCCGATCACCAGGGCCCGGGCCCTGTCCAGGGGCACCACGGCCGCGCCGGGGCGATCCTTCACCTCCGGGGCGGAGGGTACGGGCCGCAGGGTCGCCAGGAGGGGTTTCAGGTCCTCCCGCCAGCCCAGGGGCGAAAGGCTCCCGGTGCGGGGATCCACCAGATCCACCACGTCCCCCAGGGCCAGGACGCGGCCGTCGGGCAGGAGGCCCAGGCTCGCGGTGCCCTCCCGCAGGGTGCCCACCACGGCGGTCTGGCGGGAGCGGGGGTCCCACCGGTCCAGGGGATCACCGAAGGCGGGGGCGCCCAGCACCAGGACGCCGCCGTCCCGGAGGGGCACCAGCACGGGGCCCAGGTAGCCGTTGGCCAGGCGCGGGCCGGGGGCGGCCCCGGGCAGGGCCAGGGGATCGGCGCACACCAGGAGGCGCCGGCCCCGTTCGGGCAGGTAAAAGCCGCCCGCCCAGGCGGGGCTGCCCAGGCCCTGGAGGTCCAGGGCGGGACCCCGGGTGACGGTCTCCTTGGCCGGGTCCAGGATCTCCATGTCCGCCACGGGCACGTCCGGATCCGCGCCCACCCCCGCCCACAGGCAGACGCGGCCATCGGCCAGCAGCGCCGCCTGGTGCCGGGCCCGGGGCTGGGGAACCTGGGACCAGGTGGACAGGGTGGACCAGCGGGGGTTGAACACCTCCACCGGCAGGCTGGGGCCGGAGGGGGTCCGCCGGCCACGGACCTTCTGCTCGGAGGCCCAGCCGCCGGTGATGGCCACCCTCCCGTCCTTCAGGCGCACCAGGCGGAAGAAGACCCGCGGCCGGGCCAGGACGCCCTTGGAGGAAGGGCCCTTGCGTCCGTCCCAGGTGTAGACGGATCCGGAGGCGCCGTCCACCAGGAGCACCCGGTCCTCCAACTCCACCGCGTCCGCGGAAAGGGAGAAGGCGGCATCGGGCAGGGCCCGGAAGGCCGTGCCCCCCGGGTCCAGCACCTCGGCGGGGGCCGGGGCCTCCGTGCCGCCCAGCACCAGCACGCGGCCGTCCTTCAGGGCCAGGGCGCGGTGGCCCTGGCGGACCCGCGTCAGGGCGGGGCCCAGGGTGAAGCGGTTGGTGGCGGGGTCGAACCACTCGGACGTGGGGCCCTTGAGGGAGCCGCCGGTGATGAGCACCCGGCCGTCGGGCATGGAGGTGGCCTGGAAATCCGTGCGGGGTTCCAGGAAGGGGCCCACGGCGCGGCCCCGCCCCGTGGCGGGGTCCACCCGCTCGGCGAAGCTGCCGGGGGCCGGCACGGAGGGATCGGGTTTCGGGGCGGCGGTGCGGGACGGCTTCGGGGTCCGGGGCTTCACGGCTCCGGGTGCCAGGACCAGCGCCAGGCTGAGGGCGGTTCCGAGGACCATGCTCAGGCCACGGGGTTGTAGATGTTGTCCCGCTGCCAGGGTTCGTAGCCGGCGCCGCGGATCATGCGTTCCATCTCGTCCCGGTTCACGGAATAGCAGGTGCCGGCGGCGCTCACCACGTTCTCCTCCAGCATCAGGCTGCCCATGTCGTCGCAGCCGTAGTGGAGGGCCATCTGGCCCGTCTTGCGGCCCATGGTGACCCAGGAGCTCTGCATGTGGGGGATGTTGTCCATGTAGATGCGGGCGACGGCGATGGTGCGCAGGTACTCCGCGTCGGTGGGACGGGGCACCTTGCCCTCCCAGACGGTGTGGCCGCTCTGGAAGGGCCAGGCCGCGAAGGCCGTGTGGCCCCCGCCGTTGCCCCGGGCCAGGGCCCGGTCCTGCTGCTCGCGCAGCACCCGGAAATGCTCCACCCGTTCGGCCAGGGTCTCGGTGATGCCGAACATCATCGTCCCGGTGGTCTTCATGCCCACGGAATGGGCGGCTTCCATGACTTCCAGCCATTTCTCCGGACCGCCCTTGAGGGGGGCGATGCGCTTGCGCACCCGCTCCACCAGGACCTCGGCCCCGCCGCCGGGGATGCTGCCCAGGCCCGCGTCCCGCAGATCCAGGATCGTCTTCTCCAGGGTCTGGCCGCTGAGCTTGGCCATCATCTGGATCTCCACCGGGGAGAACCCGTGCACCCAGATGCCCAGGGACCGCAGGTACGAGCACAGTTCCAGGTAGTAGCTCCAGGGCAGGTCGGGGTTCACGCCCCCCTGCAGGAGGAAGCCGGTGCCGCCCACGGCCTTGGTCTCCTCGGCCTTCCGGCGCAGCTGCTCGGGGGTGAGGAGGTAGCCTTCCTTGCTGCCGGGCTTGTGGTAGAAGGCGCAGAAGGTGCAGTAGACGTTGCAGATGTCCGTGTAGTTGACGTTGCGGTCCACCACGTAGCTGACCCGGGCGGGGTCGTTCAGGCGCCGGCGCACGGCGGAGGCGGCCGCGGAGAGATCCGGGAGGCTGGCGTCCTCGAAGAGGCGCAGGGCCTCCGCTTCGTCGATGCGCCGGCCCGCCATCACCGCCTGGAGGATGGACGAGGTGCTCGCTGACGGGGATTCCATGGCTATACCTTGTAGCCCATCACGGCCAGGCACCGGCGGCACACGCACTCCAGGCCTTCCACGGCATGGCTGAAGGCCTCCAGGGGGTACTCGTTCCGGCATTTCTGGCAGACCTGCTTGGGGGTTTCCTGCTTTTCCGCTGCGGGCGTGGCGGGCACTGCTTCGGCCATGCGTTCCTCCATCGGATCCAGGATAGCATCCCGGCGGGATCCAGCCACGCCGGGCCTCCGGAGTATTCGATCTTTAAATCACGATTCGGCATAAATGTGTTATTATGGACGGCACCGAGGCCCCCCATGCCCCGCACCGCCCTGTCCATCTTCCCCCTCACCGAGGTCCGCAACCTGCGCTTCCAGTGCAGCGAGCCGGCCCTGCATTCGCACCCCTTCCACCAGATCTTCGTGCTCACCCGGGGCGGGGGAACCCAGACCATGCACGGGGAGACGGTGACCTTCAAGGCCCCGTGGGTCCTGGTGATCCCCCGGGGGCAGGCGCACCTGTACCTGCCCTCGGCGGAATCGGAGGGCTGGTCCATCGGCTTCACGGACGAATACCTGCCCCCCGGCAGCACCCTCCTGGCCTCCAACGCCTTCCCCGCCGGGGGTGTGGCCCTGGCGACCCCGGACATCGCGGAGCGCCTTTGCGGGCTGGCCCGCATCCTCCATGAAGGGGAGGGGGAAGCCAGCGGCAGCTGCCCCACGGTGCAGTTCCATGTGCTGGCGGCCTTCCTGCAGTTGCTCCACCACGCCTGCCAATCGCAGAAGCCGGCGGACCGAAGCCTGCCCCTGGCGGATCACCTCCTTTTCCAGCGCTTCACCCGGCTGCTGGACGAAGCCTACCGGTCCCGGTGGGAGGTGGGGCGCTTCGCCCGGGAGCTGCGCTGCTCCCAACGCAAGCTGGCCACCATCTGCCAGCTCACCCTGGGCAAATCCCCCCACGCCGCCCTGGAGGAGCGCCGGATGATCGAGGCCCGGCGGATGCTCACCCAGGGGGCCGAGTCCGTGCAGCAGATCGCCCTGGACCTGGGCTTCGAGGACCCCTCCTACTTCGCCAAGGCCTTCCGCCGGGTGGTGGGCGAGACCCCCACGGACTACCGCAATCAGCGCATGGGGTTGAACCCGGAATGGGCGGGAAACTACCCGCCGGCGCCCAGAAAGTGCCAGGGCTCCGGGGGCCATCCCGCGGGCCGGGGCGCCGGGGCCAGGAAAGCCAGCGCTGACGCGGTTTTCGCGGAAAATTAAACCGGCCGGGAATCCACCGGAACCCGGTGGGTTGTTCCCTGGGAGGCCACCCGCCGCAGCCCTAGGATGAATTAAAGACCTGCCGGTCGATTGACGGTGGTCAAGGCTGAAATCCCTACCCCACCTGGGCGGCCAGTGGCCTGCCCACTCTAAGGAGTTCCCATGATTTCAAGGCGCACCCTTTCCATCGCCGCGGGTCTGCTCGCAGTGGCCGCCGCAGCCCAGGCCCAGGAAAAACCCAACTTCTCCATCTACGGCACCCTCATCGCCTTCGCGGACGGCGTGCAGGCCTCGGACGCCAGCAACCGCGCCACGGACGGCAACTCCCTGGTGACCGTCTCCCCCACCGCCACCAACGTCCCCTCCAAGCTGCGCATCACCTGCAGCACGTCCAACATCGGCTTCAAGGGCGATTACCGCATCAAGGGCGACGACCTCAAGCTCATCTGGCAGGTGGAGAGCTCCGTGAGCGTGGACGGTGACCAGCCCAGCGTCCTGGCCGGCCGCAACAGCGCCATCGGCCTCTCCGGCGCCTCCTGGGGCACCGCCATCATCGGGAACTGGGACACCCCCTACAAGTTCCCCACCCTCTTCACGGGCACCCTGCGCGGGCTCTTCCCCTTCGACAACAGCCTCACCGGCAACCCTGGCTTCAACGTGCCCGGCACCGTCACCAACTCCGGCCGGGCCGGCACGAAGAACGACGCCTCCTTCAGCCGCCGCCAGGGCAACAGCGTCCAGTACTGGACCCCCGATATGAAGGGCTTCAGCGCCCGGGTGGCCTATTCGGTGAACGAATCCAAGCCCACCTCCGACGCCGCCACCCAGGCCCAGTTCTCCCCCACCGTCATTTCCGCCCTGCTCAGCTACCGCACCGGCGGCCTCACGATCCACTACGGCTACGAGCGCCACAACGACTACTTCGGCCTGAGCCAGCTCACCGCCAACGCCACCCTTCCCAGCCTCACCAACGCCTCCTCCAAGGACGAGGGCCAGGAACTGCTGGTCTTCTACGCCATCCCCTCCACCGGCACCCGCTTCACCGCCGTCGCCGAGCAGCTCACCTACCACAACGATGAGACCGTGGTGGGCAAGGTCAGCGAGTACAAGCGCACCACCTGGGGCCTCTCCGCCCAGCAGAGCTTCGGCCAGCACAAGATCTGGGGCCTGTACGGCTCGGCCGACAAGGGCAGCGCCAAGCTCGTGGGCGGCGCGTCCGCCAACGTCGAGGGCCTGGGCGCCACCCAGGTGACCCTGGGCTACAACTACGCCATCACCCGCACCGCCGATGTCTTCGCCACCTACTACACCGTCGTGAACAAGGCCGCCGCGACGTACGGCGCCTTCCCCGTCCTCGCCGGCATCAACCCCGGCGCGGACACCCGGGCCTTTGGCGTGGGCGTGCTCTACACCTTCTAACCCATCCGGGCCGCGAGCCCACAAGGAGGAACACAATGAGTGACGAGAAGAGCAATCTTTCGAGGCGGGGCTTCCTGGGCGCCGGCGGCGCCATCATGGGCGGCCTGGCCCTGACCCAGCTGCCCCTGGACGGGGCGGCCCCCAAGGGCGGGACCGTGGTGGATTCCACCATGCCCCGCAAGTGGGACGAGACCTTCGACGTGGTGATCGTGGGCAGCGGCTTCGCCGGTCTGGCCGCGGCCTACGAGGCCAAGAAGGCGGGGGCCTCCGTGGTGGTGCTGGAGAAGATGCCCACCGCCGGCGGCAACTCCATCATCAACGGCGGCATCGTCTCCGCCGCGGGCAGCCCCCTGCAGGCCCGCATGGGCATCAAGGACAGCCCCGAGCTCATGGCCAAGGACATGATGGTGGCCGGCCTGGGCCTCAACCACCCCGACCTGGTCAAGCTCATCTCCGAGAAGTCCACGGAGACCGTGCTGTGGACCATCAGCGAACTGGGCGTGAAGTACCTGGACAACGAACTGGTTCAGGAAGGCGGCCACACCGTCAAGCGGAGCTACAAGACCTACAACTCCAGCGGCTCGGCCATCGTGCTGCCCCAGCTGGCCAAGCTCAAGGCCCTGGGCGTGGAGCCCCGCCTGGAAACCTTCGTCACCCGGATCTACCGGGACAAGGACGGCCGGGTCAAGGGCCTGCAGATCCGCGAAGGCTACGAGTTCCCCAAGGCCGACAGCGGCAAGCTCAAGACCATCCGCGCCCGCAAGGGCGTGGTGCTGGCCCACGGCGGCTTCGGGCAGGACGTGGCCTACCGCATGATCCAGGACCCCAAGCTCACCGCCAAGGTGGAGAGCACCAACCAGCCCGGCGCCACCGCCGAGATGTGGCGCGAGGCCTCCCGCATCGGCTGCAACATCATCCAGGGCGACTGGATCCAGGTGGGCCCCTGGGCGAGCCCCGACGAGAAGGGCTTCGGCCTGGCCCCCCACTTCGCCCAGGAAGCCGCGTCGATGTACGGCATCTGGCTGGACGCCACCACCGGCAAGCGCTTCATCGACGAGCTGGCCAACCGCAAGATCCGCGCCGACGCCATCATGATGCTCATGAACCAGGGCCACAAGTGCATCGCCTTCGCCGACGCCAAGGCCGTCTCCCGCCTCACCCCCGGCGTCCTGGACAAGCTGCAGAAGAGCGGCGTGGTCAAGGCCTACAACACCCTGGAAGCCGTGGCGGACGCCTACGGCATGCCCCGGGCCGCCTTCCTGGAGACCGTGGCGAAGTACAACACGAACATCCGCAATAGCGATCCCAAGAACCCCAAGGACGATATCAAGGTCAGCACCCGGCTCCCCGAGGGCACGGTGCCCCTGGAGACCGCCCCCTTCTACGTCTCCCGGCTCCTCCCCAAGGTGCACCACTGCATGGGCGGCATCTACACCAACACCGCCGCCCAGGCCATGGACGTGTCCACGGACAAGCCCATCGAAGGCCTCTACGCGGCCGGTGAAGCCACGGGCGGCGTCCACGGCGCGGTGCGCCTGGGCAGCTGCGCGGTCATCGACTGCCTGGTGATGGGCCGGGCCGCCGGTTCCAACGCCGCCAAGGCGAAGGCCTGGGGCTAGACATGAAGGCCGTCGCCCTCCTGCTTTCCCTGGGGATGCTCCTGCCCCTGGCTGCCGCTCCCAAGCGGCAGCCCAGGGTGCCGGCCACCCAGTGCGCCACCTGCCATGGGACCGAAAAGGTGCTCCCCGCCGGCCACGTGGATATCCGGAAGGGCAAGCCCGCCTGCGGCGAATGCCACACGGGCGACACGACCCTGCGGGGCAAGCTCCCCCTCGTCCACCGCCACGCCCTGGCGGGCGTGAGCTGCGAGGACTGCCACGGCAAGGGCAAGCCCTCCGCCAAGGCCCAGCCCGCCGCCTGCGTGCGCTGCCATGAAATGGAAGCCCTGGTCGCCAAGACCGCCCAGGCCAAGGACCACAATCCCCACGCCGACCAGCACGGCTACGCGGCGAACTGCAATCTCTGCCACCACCAGCACAAGCCGTCCAAGAACTACTGCATCACCTGCCATTCCTTCAACTGGCCCGTGCCCTGAGCACGGACGACCTTCCTAGGAGCACACCATGGGCAACCTTGGCATCACTGAAATCCTTCTGATCGGCGTCTGCCTGCTGATCTTCTTCGGGCCGTCCAAGCTGCCTGAACTGGGCAAGTCCCTGGGCAAGGGCATCCAGGAATTCAAGAAGGCCAGCAAGGAACTCACCAGCACCGTCACCGACGAGAAGGCCTAGGGCATGGACGCCGCCACCGTGATCCCCACCGATGCCCGCATGTCGTTCATGGAGCACCTGCAGGAACTGCGGGTGCGCCTGGTGCGCTCGGCCCTCACGGTGGCGGGGGCCTTCGCCCTCACCTACGCCTTCCGCCTCCGCCTGTGGACCTGGGCCCAGTGGCCCTTCCTGCAGGCCATGGGGCGCCAGCTCAAGCAGGACCCGGCCCGGCTCCAGCCCTGGGCCTTCACCGACCTCACGGAGCCCTTCTTCAGCCTCATGCGCCTTTCGGTGTGGGTCGCCGCCTTCCTGGCCGCGCCCGTGATCTTCCTGCAGGTGTGGGGCTTCATCAAGCCCGCCCTGGGCCCCCGGGAAAGGCGCCTGTTCATCCCCTTCATCCTGGGCACCAGCGGCATGTTCCTGCTGGGCCTGGCCTTCGCCTACACCCAGGCCTTCCGGTTCCTGGGCGATATCCTCTTCCAGGAGGCCGCCGGAGCGGGCCTGCGGGCCAACCTTCACATCGACAGCTACCTGGACCTGTTTCTTTCCACCCTGGTGATCACGGGATTGATGTTTGAACTTCCTGTGCTCACCTTCTTCCTGGCCCGGTTCCGCATCGTCACGGCTGGGATGATGTTGAAATATTGGCGTCATGCCACTCTGGCGATCGTGATCGCCTCGGCGTTCTTCACGCCCGGGGACGTGGTGCTGACGACCGTGTTTTTCAGTCTTGTGCTTCTGGGGCTGTATTTCGTGTCCGTCCTGGTGGCCTGGGCGGCGGGGCCGCGGCGGGCGCGAGGGTAGGGATGGTCGTTAAAGTGCCCTGGTAAATGAATGATGGGGTTTGCTCATATTCCCGGCGTGGGGGAATAACGGGCGAAAAGATGAAACGCTGGGGCGCAGAGGGCTCGCTGGGGCGCTGGGAAAAGAAAGAAGATCTTTTTTCTTTTCCCCAGCGCCCCAGCGAGCCCTCTGCGCCCCAGCGTTTGGCAGTTCCTTGGTTTATCCACGACCTCGAGTCCAGTCAGGGCAGACCCCGCCATTCCAAGGAAGTGCCTTAGTTCGGACCCCATTGCTTCCGGAGGACGTACCCTCCCCAGAGGAGCGATGCCAGTACAACGCCTGCGCCGACCGTCCAGAAGAGCCAGGCGATGCGCACGTCGTGGGCCAGGAGGCCCGTGCGCGTCAGGATCTGGAACCAGTCGTGGCCTTCCCAATCCGTGCGGCCGGTCTCCCCGGTGGTGAGGAGGAGTTGGCGGACCCGGGCATCGGCGATGTACGGGGCGCAATCCATGAGGCTCTGGCCCAGCCACCACCCGCCCACGGAGGCGGCGAAGGGGTTCTCCTCCCTCAGGAAGGCGGCGATCACCACCAGGGGCACCAGGAGCTGCCCCAGGGTGCCGCCGAGGATGTGCAGGAAGGTCCCCAGGGGGCTGAAGACCACGTGGCCCGCCTCGTGGAAGGGCAAGTCGATCCAGTGGAGAAGGGACCGGCTGTCCAGGGGATTGGCCAGGAGCACCACGGCCGCCAGGGCCAGGAGCGCCAGGAAGACGCCCCGCACCGCCACCGGGCCCCGGTCCGGGCTGGGGGCGACGGAGAACATGCGTCCGGCGAGCCAGGAGGGTTCCCGTTCCTCCCGCACGGGCCGGGGCCGGTAGCGGCTGAAGACCACCCCGCAGTGCAGGCACTCCTCGAGCCCGTCCTCCTGCGGCTTCTGGCAACGGGGGCAAAGCATCCCGGGTGTCCTCCTGGGGGTATGGGGGAATTATTCCAGAAACGCAAATCCATTGGTAATGGCGTCAAGGGCTTGTATGGTTTTCCTGGGAACCCCGCCAGCGAGGTCCGATGACCCGAGCTCTGACTGTCAGCCAGCAGGCCAGAATCCTGAAATGGGCCATGGAACGTGGTCTGCTCACCCAGGAGGAGATCGGCCTGTCCACCCGGGACGATGCGGCCACCCTTTCCGAGGCGGATCTGTCCGAACGCTTCAACGCCCTCCATGCGGCGGGCCGGCTCAAGGGCGTCATGGACACGGCCCTGGCCTGGGACCAGGCGGACACCGCCGTCACCTCCGGCACCCCGGACTGGATCAAGGCCATGGGGGAGGTGGCCGCGGCCATGGACCCCGAGGACCTGGCGGGCTTCGCCCTGCCCCGGGACGGGCGCTACCTCCCCCTGGCCTTCCTGGGGGACGGCGGCATGGGCTGTGTGTACAAGGCCTTCGACCAGCAGCTCAAGCGGGTGGTGGCCCTGAAGTTCCTCAAGCGCCTGGAGCGGGCGCCCATGGACCGCTTCATCCAGGAGGGCCGGTCCCAGGCCCGCATCGAGCACCCCAATATCTGCAACGTCTATTCGGTGGATGAATTCGAGGGCCAGCCCTACCTCTCCATGCGCTTCATCGCGGGCCCCACCCTCCGGGCCGCGCTGCCCCGGCTCAGCCTGGAGCAGAAGGTGGGCATCCTCATGCGGGTGGCCCAGGCCCTGCAGTGCTGCCACCGGGAGGGCATCGTCCACCGGGATATCAAGCCCACCAACATCATGCTCGAAGCCCGGGAGGACGGGTCCTGGTGGCCCTTCCTCATGGATTTCGGCCTGGCCCGGGACCTGGGCGACCAGGGGCTGACGGTCCCGGGGATGATCATCGGAACCCCCATCTACTGCAGCCCCGAGCAGGTGCAGGGCCGCATGGGGGACGTGGACCGGCGTTCGGACGTCTATTCCCTGGGGGCCACCCTGTACGATTGCCTGGTGGGCGAGCCCCCCTTCCCCTCCGGCGGCGCCCTGGTGGACCTCATCCGCCGCATTTCCGAGGAGGACCCCGTTCCGCCCCGGCAGCGCGTCCCGGGCTTCCCCAAGGATCTCCAGACCATCGTCATGAAGGCCCTGGAGAAGGACCCCGACCGCCGGTACGAATCCGCCCGGGCCCTGGCGGAGGATCTGCAGCGGTACCTGGACGGGGACCCCATCCAGGCCCACCACACGACCCTCACGTACCGCATCGCCAGGCGCGTCCGCAAGAACCGCGCCCTCGCCCTGGTCACCGCGTTCTCCCTCCTGGCGGTGCTGGGCTTCGCCGCCTTCGGGATCACCATGGCCGTGCGGGCCCGGGTGCAGGGGCAGGCCATCCAGCGGTACGGCCGGGAGGCCGAGTACCTGGAAGGCATCCTGCTCAAGGCCTACACCCTGCCCCTCCATGACGTGCGCACGGAACGCGCCCATGTGGAGCAGCACCTGGAACGCATCCGCGCGTCCATGGACACCCTGGGGCGCTGGTCCCGTCCCGCGGCCCGTCTGGCGTTGGGGCGCGGCTACCTGGCCCTGGATCGCTTGGAGGAGGCCCGGCGCGAACTGGAACCGGCCCCGGGCGCCATCCCCCAGGACCCGGACCATGCCCTGGCCCTGGGCCTCACCCTCACCCGCCTCTACCAGGCCGAACTGGAGGGCCTGCGCGGCAAGGCCCTGGAGGAACGCAAGCGGGATACCGAGCAGGACCTGCGGCGGCCGGCCCTGGCCTGCCTGCGCCGCGCCCAGGGGGCCCACCAGGACGGCCCCGCCTACGTGGAGGGCATGCTCGCCCTGGTGGAGGAACGCTACGCCGACGCCATCGACAAGGCCAAGGAGTATGAGCGCACGGCCCCCTGGGCCTACGAGGCCTGGATCCTGGAAGCCGATGCCCAGCGGGGCCTGGCGGCCCTGGCCTACGGCCGGGGGGATTTCGACGGCACCGAGCAGCGCCTGGCCCTGGCCGCCGAGCCCCTCCTCCAGGCCCGCAACGTGGCCCGCAGCGCCCCCCTGGCCTACCAGGGCGAGGTGCAGCGCCGCATGATCCTCTTCCAGCTGAACCTGGACCGGGGCCGGGCCACGGAGGCCGACCGGGACTGGGCCCTGGAGGCCGCGGACATGTGCCTGACCGCCAACCCCGGCGACTGGAAGACCCTGGGGTACCGCGCCGCCATCCACCGCCGCTGGGGGGTCACGCTCATGAACCGGAATCTGGACCCCACCGCCAGCCTCGACGCCGCCGTGGCGGACGCCGAGCGGGGCCTGGCCGTGCGTCCCACCGACAATCCCCTGTGGAACAACCTGGGCACCTGCCTGCGCAACCGCGCCGACTGGGAGCTGCGCCGGGGCCTGGATCCCACCCGCACCCTCGCCCGGGCCGTGGAGGCCCTGGGCAAGGGCCTGGACCGGCCCCAGTACAAGGACTGGCTCCTGGACAGCATCGGCAACTGCCACGCCCTCCTGGGCCACTACCAGCTGGAGCATGGCCAGGACCCCACCCGGGCCGTGCTCATGGCCGTGGACCTCCTGGGCCAGGCCGCGGCCCTCAAGCCCTGGGTGGGCCACAATTCCTCCCAGGGCTACGCCCTGGCGGACCTGGCCGCCTGGCTCAAGCTGTCGGGCCAGGATCCCATGCCCCGGTACGAGGAGGCCCGCAGGGCCTTCGAGGCCGGCCTGGGCCTCAACGCCAATTCCTACCTGTCCCACCTGGGCATCGCGAACCTCCTGCTGGACCGGGCCGAAACGGAGCTGGAGCGGGGCGGCGCCCCCGGCCGCGATCTCACCCAGGCCGCCGAGCACCTGGAAGCGGCCTTGAAGGTGAACCCCCGCACCGGTCCCGAGGTCTACCCCGCCCGTGCCCGGTGCCGCGCCCTGGAGGCGCTGGCCACCCGGTCCACCCGGACGCTGGCCGCCGCCCGGGCCGATCTGGCCAAGGCGTCCAGGGTTTCCACGGGCCGCCCCGAGGCCGCCCTGGCCATGGCCCAGGCCTGGCTCCTGGTGCACCGGGCCGATCCCCGCAGCGGCGCGGCCGCCCAGGGCCTCGCGGCCCTGCGCCCGGCCCTGGCGGGCCTGCCCTGGTTCGCCCAGGTCAAGGTCACCGAAGGAAGGCTTCTGGCCGCCCTGGGCCGGCCGATCGAGGCGGAGAAGGCCTACGCCAGGGCGTCCGCGCTGAACCCCGGCCTGGGGAAAGGCCCCGGTTCAGCGCGGACGTGATCCCAGCCACAAGGTGCTACGGCCGGGGCAACCCGCCGCGATGACCTGGATTCGCCGCTTCATCCCCTTTATCCCTTTCATCAAATTCATCCCCGTTCCAGCAGGGCCAGCGCCGGGGTGGGGCGGCGCGCAGGTGATCCGCATGCGCCGACCCATCCCGGCTTTGGCCCTGCGGTAACAGGGATGAATCTGATGAAAGGGATGAAGGGGATGAAACGGTTATACCAGGTCATGCCCGGCTTAATTACTGACTTTGGTGATGATCGCCGGAGTGAGCCCGGTAATTGAACCAGGACTTCAAGCGACGTCCAGCCTTGCGATGGAATGAACCACCAGCGCCGCAAACCCCCACACACTCAGAATGATTGCTATTTCCAGTCCCGTCATGGGAACCTCCTTGCCCCAGATGTGTCCGGGCGGGGACCGGGGTTCCCGATCAAAATTATTGGTTAATAATTCCCGGCAGCGCGAACCCGAACACCGCCCCGCCCCCTTCCGGGGCCTCGGCCCAGACCCGGCCGCCCATTCGCCGGATGCTGCGCTTGATGCTGGCCAGGCCCACGCCCGATCCGGGGAACTGCTGGTCCGTGTGCAGGCGCTGGAAGACCGTGAACAGCCGGTGGGCCTGGCGCGGGTCGAAGCCGGCGCCGTTGTCCCGCACCGTCACCAGGACCTCGCCGGCCTCCACCCTCCCGGCCACCCGGATGCGCGCCTGGGGCTGGTTCCGGGTGAATTTCACGGCGTTGGACAGGAGGTTGGTGAGCACCTCCCGCAGCAGGGTCGGGTCGCCGGTGACCGGCGGCAGGGGCGTGAGCTCCCAGACCAGATCCCGGTCCCGGATCTCCGGGCCTATGGCGTCGATGGCCAAGGCGGCCATGGCGTCCAGATCCACGCGCTCCCGGCGCGTCTCCCCGCCCCCGGAGCGGGAGAGGGCCAGGAGATGGTCCAGCAGGTGGCCCATGTTGCCCGCGGAGCGCCGGATGGTGGCGAGCCAGTGGCGGCCCGTTTCCGTCAGGTGGGTCTCCTCCTGGGAGGCCAGCAGGTCCGCGAACCCGGCGATGTGGCGGATGGGCGCCCGCAGGTCGTGGGCGATGGCGGAGCCGAACGCGTCCAGTTCCTGCACGGATTCCTCCAGCAGGGCCGCGCGGGCTTCCAGGGCCTGGTTCCGGGCCGCGGCGGCCCGCTCCCGGAGCTTGCGCTCGCTGATCTCGATGCTGAAAATGGCCACGGTCTCGAAGGCCGGGCGGAACGCGAAGACCTCCAGGGCGATGGGGTGCAGCTCCCCCATGAATTCGAAGTGGGCCGGCAGGCCCGTGAGGGCCACGGCCATTTCGGTCTCCTGCAGGGACCGGCTCACGTTGGGCCACAGGGACAAATGGTTCCGGCCCACCACGTCCTCCCGGCGGAATCCGAAGTAGTTCATGAAGTACCGGTTGCCGTCCAGGAGGCGCAGGTCCACCGGCCGGCCTTCCGCGTCCCGCACCACCTGGCTCAGGTGGAACCCGGAATTCATGTTCGCCAGCAGGCTGTGGTAGCCGAGGCTGCCCGTGGCCCTGCGCAGCGCCTGGGAAGGCGGGGCCAAGGGGCGCCGCAGGCGGGGCCGCGTGGTCCAGGTGCGCACCAGCATGCCCTCGGGTTCCGGTTCCGCCGTGAAGGTCAGGCGATCGGTCTCCCGTCCGGTCAGGGAGCCCGTGAAATGCCGCGCCACGCCGGTTTCCAGACAGGCCCGCAGCAGGACCATGCCCATGGCCCGTTCGCCGCCGGGGAAAAGCTCCGGGAGCGTCCGCCCGAGGGCCCCGGCCCGGGGGATCCCCAGGTGCTGGGCGCCAGCGGCGTTGAGGTACCGGACCCGCCCCTCCCGGTCCAGGAAGATGCAGCCTTCTGGCAGGCGGTCTAACAGCCGTTCGCCGAAGGTCCCCTCCATTTCCCTGCCTCCCCCTTCGGATTAAACGCCATTCAAGCGATATTCCGCGGGATGTCAAGTATTGTGGGCCTATAGGCCGATACGGTCCGAAAGGAGGCGTTTGTGCATTTCCTTCTGATCTACGACTACATCCCCGAAATCCTGGAGCGGCGCGGGGCCTTCCGGGCGGAGCACCTGGCCCTGGCCCGCCAGTACCAGGACCGGAACGAACTCCTGCTGGGCGGCGTGCTCACCGAACCCGTGGATTCGGCCATCCTGCTGTTCCAGGGCGAGGGGCCCGGGGGGGCGGAGGCCTTCGCCAAGGCCGATCCCTACGTACGGAATGGCCTGGTGACCCGCTGGCAGGTGCGGCAATGGATGACCGTGGTGGGAAGGGACGCGGCCAGCCCGGCCTGAGGTCCGGCCTCAGGGCGCGGGGAAAGCCAGGAGGATGGGGCCCAGGGCGGCCTGGACCCGGTCCCGCTGGGACGGGGTGGTGACCAGCTGGAACAGGTCCTGGAACTCGGGATGGGTGACCCCCGACTCCAGGAAGGCGTAGCGCTTGGCCCGCAGGAGGCCGCCGTGGACCTCCAGGCGTTCCGCCTCGTCGAACACCCGCTCCAGGTGCCGCTCCACATTGGCCAGGTCCAGCAGGGCCTGGGTCTGGAGCAGGCCGTCCATCGCGGCCAGGAGCCAGATGAAATCCTCGACGGTGGCGTCCCGGGCCGCCTCGTCCAGGCTCCGGAAGACCCGCAGGGCCTCCAGGTGGTCCAGCCGGGCGTGCTGGGACTCCTCCAGCCAGTGGGCCCGGAAGATCTCCCGGGTGAGGGGGTCCAGTTCGTCGGCGTTCTTCATGGTGCGGGTGTAGTGCTCCTGGGTCAGCCACTCGATGGCCGACGTGAGGAGCAGCACGGCCCCCTTGCGCCGGCCCAGCACGGCCCGGGCCACCTCCACCTCCCCCTCCAGGAGCTGCAGGGGGAAGCCCAATTGCTCGTCCACCCGGTTTCGGATCTCCCGGAACAGGTGGATGTGCTTGATCTCCTCCGAGGCGAAATTCGTGAGGGCCTCGAAGGCGGCGGGGTGGGCGGTGCCGCATTCCTGGGCCAGGTTCACCATCTCGGGGGCGATGAAGGCCTCCACGAATCCGAACAGGTGGGCGTACGAGCCCATTTCCACGTGGGTCATGCGAAGCTTTTCCCCGGGCCCCAGGCACGTGAGCCCGTAGGCGCCCGACAAGGGCGCGGGCAACCATGGGCGGTCCGGATCGAAGTCCACGAAGCCCAGCACCTCCTTGATCTTCCAGCCCACCCGGTAGGAGCGGGTCAGGCATTCCGCGTAGGTGTCGGCGGTCATGGGTTCACCTCCTCATGCGCATCCTTCCGGCAAGCCTCGGGAATATGCGTCTCAATCCTGAGGAAGTCAACCCGGCCGCCGGGAACGGAAAAGCCCAGGCGCGGGCCTGGGCTTTTCCGTGAACCGCGGGGAGGTTCAGCCTTCGGCCTCGGTGGCCACCGCTTCGGGGAGTCGATCCTTGTAGCCCGCCTGACGCTTGCCGGCATGTTTGTGGGCCTGCACCTCAAGCTTGTCCAAGGCTTGGGATAGGCTCTGATACATATCGGTGCTTTCGGCGGAAGCGATGAATTCGCCATTCTTCGTCTTGAGGGTGATCTCAGCCGAGTGGCGGTGCTTCTCCACGCTGAAAATGACGTGAACGTCGATGATGTCGTCCAGGTACGCTTGCATCTTGTCCAGACCCTCCTGCGCGGACTGGCGCAGGCTGTCGGACACTTCAACGTGGCGGCCGGTGTAGATGACCTTCATCGTGGACTCCTTTGAAGGGGGGACCTTTCGGGTCCGGTGGAAACGACACTACGTCCTGAGTGCGTCGACCGGGGTGGACGTTCAACGCCTTCTGCGGCGGGATGCGGGGGGGATCTTGCATTCCTCGCGGTATTTGTTGACCGTCCTCCGGGCGACCTTGATGCCGTCCCGTTCCAGGAGCTTGGCGATGGTCTCGTCGGACAGGGGCTTGGCAGGGTCCTCGGCCTGCACCAACGCCTTGATCTTGTGCTTGACCACCGTTGCGGAAACGTCGTCCCCGCTGTTGGAACCGAGACTGGCGCTGAAGAAATAATTGAGATCGAAAAGCCCCTGGGGCGTGTGGATGGTCTTGGCCTTCACCACCCGCGAAATCGTGGATTCATGGAACCCCGTGGATTCGGCCACGTCCCGCAGCACCATGGGGCGCAGGCGCTCGATGCCGTGCTCCAGGAACTCCCGCTGCAGTTCCACGATGGAAGCGGACACGCGCAGGACCGTTCGGTTCCGGTCCTCCACCCCCCGGATGAAATCCCGGGCGGAGCGGTACTTGTCCCGGATGAAATCCTTGTCGTCCTTGGCTTCGGCGCTGGCCAGGAAGTGGCGGTACTCGCCGCTCACCCGCAGGCGGGGTACGGTCTCGTCGTTGAGGTAGACCTTCCAGTTGCCGTCCTCCCCCTTGAGGACTACCACATCGGGCTTCACGACCCGCTCGCTCTCTGGATCGAAGGCCCGGCCCGGCGTGGGGTGCAGGTGGCGCAGGACCGCCAGGGCCTCGCCCAGGTCCTCCTCGGTGCAGCCCATGGCCTTGCGCAGCTTGGCGTTGTCCCGCTGGGACAGGAGGTCGGTCTGTTCCTGGATGATGCGCACCGCCAGGTCGTCCGGTTCCGCCCCGGCGTGGCGCAGCTGCACCAGGAGGCTTTCCTTCACATTGAAGCAGCCGACGCCCGAGGGATCGAATTCCTGGAGGATCTCCAGCAACTCCTGGAGCAGGTCCTCCCCGATGCCCAGGTCCTGGGCCAGCTCCCGGGGACAGGTCTCGGTGGGTTGGTCGGGGTCCAGGCGCAGGAAGCCCTTGGGATCCACGTGGTCGATGAGGGCTTCGAAGGGGACGGCCCGGGGGTCGTCGGGATCCAGGGTCTGGTACAGCTGGCCCAGGAGGTGCTCCTGCAGGGTTTCGGTGCTGCTGAGCCGGTCCTCCCAGCTGGTGCGCTCGTCGTCCGGTAGGCTGCTGGTGCGGGGCACGTCCAGGTCCCAGGAGTTCTCGGCGCCCATTTCCGTTTCCTGCACCTGGGAGATGCCGGCCTCGGTGAAGGCCTCCAGGTCCGCGTCGGGGTTCATCTCCCCGGGGGTCTCGGGCAGGGGGCCCAGGTCCACGGAATCGGCGCCCTCGGGCACCTCGGCCCCGGCCTCGGCCACTTCGGAATCGTGGCCCTCCTCCAGGGCCTCCAGGGTGGGGGTCTCGTCGCCGTCCTCCAGGAGCTCCAGGAGGGGGTTCTCCCCCAGCTCGCGCTCGATGGTCTGGCTCAATTCCAGGAGGTTCATCTGCCAGAGCTTGAGCTTGAGCTGCATGGCGGGCGTCAGGGCCAAGGTCTGGCTCTGGGCCAGGCGCTGGGAGAGGTTGTGTCCGAGGTTCGCCATCAATCCAGCCTGAAACGGTCGCCAAGGTAAACCCGGCGGATATCGGGATCGTCAGCGATCTCCTGGGGCAAGCCATGCTTCATGATCATTCCATCTGCAAGAATGTACGCGCGGTCCGCGATCTGCAAGGTTTCCCGAACATTATGGTCCGTGATCAGCACGCCGATGCCTCTGGCCTTAAGATCGGCAATGAGGCCCTGGATCTCCAGTACCGATTTCGGGTCCACCCCCGCGAACGGTTCGTCCAGCAGCATGATGCGGGGGTCGGTGACCAGGGCCCGGGCCATCTCGCAGCGCCTGCGCTCGCCCCCGGAAAGGGACATGCCCAGGGTCTCCCGCACCTTCTGCAGGTGGAAATCGGCCAGGAGCTTCTCGCAGCGGGCCCGCTGCTCCTCCTTGGGCACCGGCTGCAGCTCGGCCAGGGCCAGGAGGTTCTCCCAGACCGTCAGGCCCCGGAAGACGCTGGATTCCTGGGGGAGGTAGCCGATGCCCTGGCGGGCCCGGCGGTGCATGGGCATGCCGGTGATGTCCTGGTCCTGCCAGATGATGCTGCCCCGGTCGGGGGCCTCCACCCCCACCACCATGTAGAAGGTGGTGGTCTTGCCGGCGCCGTTGGGGCCCAGGAGGCCCACCACTTCGCCGGGGGAGACGTTGAGGGACACGTCACGCACGACCGTTCGATCGCCGTAGCGCTTGAACACGTTCCGGGCCTCGAGGCGGATGTCCGGGTTCACGGGCGCACCTCCGTGAGGGCCGTCACGTTCCCGTGCCAGACCGCGACCTGCTTGGCCGGATCCAGGTCCAGGGTGTCCCCCCTGCCCTCCCCCATGCGGCCCTTCAATACAACTGATCCATTCGCAGTCATTTGCTTCACAACATTCCCTGGCCCCAGGGTTACCGAGATGTGCTCGGCTTGCAAGCGCCAGCCTTGGCCCTGGCATTCCACCCGGCTGTCGAGGGTCAGGCGGTCGCCCAGGGCCTGGCCCCGGTCCGCCCGCAGGTTGATATCCCCCTCCGGGGCCGCCAGGGCGCCCGCGATGCCCTGGGGGAAGAGCGCCTGGTCCCGGCTCTTGATGACCTTCAGGCCGGTGAGGCGCTGGCGGAGCCGGGTCCAGGTGACGGGCCGGCCCGAAAGGGTCATGGCGCTGCCCTCCCACACCAGGGAATCGCAGCGCACCTGCGCCCCGTCGAAGAACCGGGCCTGGATGGGACCCTTGAACTGCCATTTCAGGGGGTTGCCCGTCCCTTCCCCGGCCGAGAAGGTGCCCAGCTCCCCCCGGCCCAGGGCCGGCGCGTGGATGCGCCAGGTGCGCTGGCGGTGGCGGCCCTCGATGCGGGGGCTGCTGAGGGAGCGTTCCCCCCAGGTGAGCACGGCCTGGGGCTCCGCCCAGGTCTGGCCCACCTGGAGCTCGGCGGGCAGATCCGGCCCGGGGGCGGTGCGCTGCAGGACCCGGGGGGCCCGCAGGGTGGCCTTGAGGCCTTCCAGGGGCTGCTCCCAGGTGACGTTGCCCTCCAGGCGAAGCCCGGCGGGGGTCCACCGGGCGCCCAGGGCCGTGAGGATCTCGGGCCCGCTTTCCGTGGCCCGGGTGGCCTTGAAATCCCGGAATTCCATGCGGTCGAAGGGCTGGCCCTTGGCGGGACGGGGGGCCAGGCCATGGCCGGCGGTGCCGGACCAGCCGTCCTCCCGCTGGAAGGCCAGGGGCGCGTCGAAGATCACGTCCGCCGGCTGGATGCGCACCAGGGACGCCTGAACGGCGCCCCCCTCCAGCTCCGCGGCCACGTCCTCCAGCTTGCCGTCCTGGAAACCCAGGGAGGCCACCATGCGCTGGGCCGTGAGGTTCTTCAGGGCGCCGGGATCGGCGGCCCGCCAGTCCACGGGGCCCTTGTCCACCCGGAACTGGCCGTCCAGGCCCCGGTGCCAGCCCGGGGGTAGGATCCAGCGGCCGCGGCCGTTGCCCTGCAGGTCGTCCCACACCAGGGTGCTCAGGCCGGTCCACACCCCATGGTCCCACCCCAGGGCGGGGCCCGGTTCCTTCATGAAGCCCCGGCCGGCCGGGGCCTTGAGGGCGGTGTCCTGGGCGTCCACGGTCATGGGGCCCATGAGGGTCCAGATGCCCTTGATGCGCTCGGCGGCGGGGGACACCATGCCCCAGACGGTGAGGGGCTCTTCCAGGCGGCCCGTGACCCGGTCCAGGCGGATCTCCTCCTGGGTGCCCTGGATGGTCTCGTAGGACAGGGCGAACCTGCCCGCCCCCAGCTGCTCCACGAAGGTGCCGAAGCGCCCCTGGGTGCCCTTGCCCAGGAAGAGGGTGTCCCCGGCCTCGGGCTTGAGGGGCCGGGGCCCCCGGCCCATGAAGACGCCGGTCACCCCCACGATGGCCAGCACCAGGGCCCCCCCGGCCACCCGCCACAGGGGATTCCGGGTACCCGGGAAGGTCCAGGCCCTCATGGGGCCTCCCGGGGGTCCACCGGCCCGTCCACCCGCCAGGAGCGGCCCCAGCGGGGGTGGTCCTGGGGGGCCACCGCCAGGCAAAGGGAGCCTTCGAGGCTGCGGGGCTCGTCGGCAAAGAGCGTGAACTCCTCGGATTCGCCTTCCATGCGGAATTTCCGGTAGCCCGCGCCGAAGGTCCTGGGCTGGCCCGCGAGCCGGCCCTCCACCAGCAGCACCGGTTCCGGGAAGCCCTGGCCGAAGGGCTCCAGGCGCTCCAGCTCCGCGCGGGGGGGCGCCAGGCGCGTGCCGGCGCCGTCCACCACCAGGGCCGCGTCCGGGGCGTCCACGGACTGTTCCTGGGCCCCCTTGTTCAGGGTGGCCTTCACGAAGGCGAGGTTGCGCAGGGGGAAGGTCATGCCCGCGGCGTAGCGGTGCCCGCCGCCGGTGGTGAGGTAGGGTCCCGCCAGTTCCAGGAGCGGGCGCAGGTCGTAGGTTTCCGGGGCCCGCACGGAGCAGTGGGCCACGCCGTCCAGCACCGTGCACACAGCCGAGGGGCGCTGGGTGGCGCGCATGCGGTGGCCGGCGACGATGCCGATGACGCCCTTGTGGGCGGTTGGCTCCACCACCAGGTCGAAGGGGTCGTCCCCCGGGGGCGGAAGCTGGTCCCCCAGGGCCCGCTGGATCTCCCGGCGCTCCAGGTTGAGGGCCTCCACGCGCTCCATGAGGCCGGCCGCGGAGGCCGCATCCCGGGCCAGGAGGAGGCGCACCGCGTCCTCGGCGCCGCCCATGCGCCCCACGGCGTTGAGGCGGGGGCCGATCTGGTAGCCGATGTCCTTGCCCCGCACCGCGCCGTCCACCTTGGAGGCCCGCAGCAGGGCCGAGAGCCCCGGCCCGTTGGCCCCGGCCATGGCCAGGAGCCCGCGCTTGACCAGGAGGGCGTTCTCCCCGCGCAGGGGCACCATGTCGGCCACCGTGCCCAGGGCCACCAGCTTCAGGAGTCCGTCCAGGAAGGGTCCGTCCGCGCCCCGGGGCGTGGGCGCGGCGTCCAGCAGGGCCTGGGCCAGCTTGAAGGCCACCCCCACCCCGGCCAGGGAGGGATTGGCGTAGCCGTCCAGGCCCGGGTGCACCACCGGGCACTCCGGGAGGGCCGGGCCCAGGGCGTGGTGGTCGGTGATGATCCAATCGGCGCCCAGCTCCTTCGTGGCCCGCACCTCGTCCACGCTGCGCACGCCGCAGTCCACGGAAACCAGCAGGGAGGGCCCGCGCTGGGCCATCACCTCCCGGATGCACTCCAGGTTGAGGCCGTAGCCGTCGTTGAAGCGGTTGGGGATGAAAAAGCTCGCCCTGGCGCCCAGCTTTTCCAGGACGCGCATGAGCAGGGCGGTGGCGGTGACGCCGTCCACGTCGTAGTCGCCGTAGACGCAGATGGACTCCCCCTGGGCGCAGGCCCGGCGGATGCGTTCCACGGCCCCGGGGACCCCGGGCAGCAGGAAGGGGTCCGTGGACCGGTCCCAGGAGGGGTCCAGGCGCCAGCCCAGTTCCTCGTCGTCGGCCTCCCGCAGCCACGCCAGCCGCGCCGCTTCGGGGCTGAGATCCCAGGTCCGGGCCAGGGCCGCCCAGGGACGGGAGCCCGGCAGGAGGGCCCGGCGCATGCGCCAGGGCAGCGGGGTCATTTGACGACGCTGCCCATGCGGGCGAACTTTTCGTAGCGCTGGTCGATCAGCGCCTGGGGGCCCAGGGGGCGCAGGGCTTCCAGGGCCTTGAGCACCGCCTCCTTGAGCAGCGCCGCGGCCTGGTCCCAGTCGCCGTGGGCGCCGCCCAGGGGCTCGGGAATGATGCCGTCGATGAGCCCCTGCTCCAGCAGGTGCGGGGCGGTGATCTTCAGGGCCTCCGCGGCCGCCGGGGCCTGGGCCGCGTCCTTCCAGAGGATGGAGGCGCACCCCTCGGGGGTGATGACGGAGTAGACGGCGTATTCCTGCATGAGGACGGTGTTGGCCACCCCCAGGGCCAGGGCGCCGCCCGAGCCCCCTTCCCCGATGACCACGGCCACCACCGGCACCGTGAGCCGGGCCATCTCCTTGAGGTTCCGGGCGATGGCCTCGGCCTGCCCCCGCTCCTCGGCGTCCAGGCCCGGATAGGCGCCCTGGGTGTCGATGAGGGTCAGGACAGGGCGGTGGAACTTCTCGGCCAACTGCATGAGGCGCAAGGCCTTGCGGTAGCCCTCGGGCTTGGGCATGCCGAAGTTCCGGAGGATCTTCTGCTTGGTGTCCCGGCCCTTCTGCTGGCCCATGACCATGACCGGGAGGCCCCCGATCCAGCCCATGCCCCCCACGATCGCCGCGTCGTCCCCGAAGTTCCGGTCCCCGTGGATCTCCTCGAACCGGTCGCAGATGCGTTCGATGTAGTCCAGGGTGTAGGGCCGGCGGGGATGGCGGGCCAGCTGGGTGCGCTGCCAGTCGGTGATGGAGGCGAAGACTTCGGCCTTGAGCTTGTCGGCTTTCTTGCGGAGGCGGTCCCGCTCCTTGGTCTTGGCCGGGTCCATCTCCAGGGCCCGGATCTGGGCCTCCAGGTCGAGGATGGGTCGTTCCAGATCGGCAAGGTCAGTGGGATGTCCGCTCAAAATCACCTCGAAGGGATGGAAAGTCCAGTTTAGAGGCCCCGGCCCCCAAAGACCAGCGCCGCATTCCTTGCGGGCGGGGACCGGGGCGGCCATCCTTGGGGCAGGAGGTGCGACATGCGTGCCTGGATCATGGGTTTTCTGGTTCCGGGGCTGGCCTTGGCCCAGACGCCCGCCGTGGAAATCCTCGGCAAGGCCCTGCCGGTGGTGGCCGGACCGATGCCTTCGGAACGGCTCCGGGACCTGGCCGGGGGCCCGGGGAATTCCGGTATTGATGTGAAGATCCGCCGGTCGGCCCGGCGCACCGGATTCCTGCCCGCGGTGGAGGTGCCCCGGGGGGAGGTCCTGGCCATCACCCACGAGATCTCCAGCCCAGCAGGCTGGCAGGCCTACCGGGTGGACACCGCCCCCGGGGAGAAGATCCATGCCCGCCTGCGCGCCGACCACGAACCCTGGTTCGTGGTGAAGTGCGTGAACCGCAACGGACAGCTGGAACAGGGAATGCTCCAGAACCTCATCCGCACCGGGAACCCCGAGGCCACGTACGTCAACCCCGGCAAGGGGCCGGTGACGGTCTACTTCGTGGTGGACACCACGGAAATCCTCACGGGGAAGGAGCCATACGTGCTGACCCTCACCCGGGAAAAGGTGAATGGGGCCGGGGAGCCGGCCAAGCCTTGAATCCCTCCCCTGGAAGGATTTACCCTTAGGGCCCACATGCCCACGAACCTCCCAGCCCCCGACGAAAGCGAACTGGCGACCGTCCTGGGCCCCGCCCTGCCCGTCTGGAGGGAAATGCTGGCCGCCGCCGAAACCGTCCATGCTCCCCTTGCGAGGATCTGGCGATCCGCCAAGACCGCCTTCGGCCGCATGTGCCTGCTCCAGCACAAGGGGCGTACGCTCCTCTACCTGACGCCGGACGAGGGCAAGGTCTGGGTGGCCGTGGTGCTGGGGGAGCGTTCCTACCAGCAGGCGATGGCCGGAACGCTTCCCGGCGCCATCAAGGAACTTCTGGCCCAGGCGAGGCCCTATGTGGAGGGCCGGGGCATCCGGTTTCCGGTGGATAGGGAGGGAGAGGGGCCGGTCGTCGCCGAGCTGATGCGGGTCAAGGGGTAAGAGGGTCCCTGGGGCCGGTCAGGGGGGGGTCTATGTCAAGGGAGGGGGGCCCTGGCCGAGCCAGGCCTCCAGCGCCCCGGGCGTATCCACGTCCTCCCAGCAGGGGTTCGGCCACTCCACCCTCCGGGTGGGCAGCGCCCGGGCCAGATCCCGGAGGCTGCCGGGCTTCTGGGCGGCCAGATCCCCCACCCGGCTCGAGGGCAGGAAGCTGCCCAGGTACTGGGTGTAATCGCCCACCTGGGCCATGACCCAGTGGCCGGCCCCGGGGTCGGCCTCCAGGACCCGGGCGTGCCAGGCGGCCAGGGCTTCGGGGGTCCAGCGCACCTGGTCGCAGGCCACCACCCACCAGTGGTCGGGGGTTTCGGTCGCCTGGCTGGCCCACCGCACCAGGGCGGCGGCGGGGCCCTGGCCGGGGTCGGCCAGGGGGGTGAGGTCGGGGCGGTCCGGCAGGGGCTCGCCCAGGATCTGCAGGGGACCGTCGGGAAAGACGGCCTGGAATACGGCCACCAGGTGGCCGCCCCAGGTGCCGCCCCGGGGATGGGGCTGGGCGTGCTTGGGGCCGCCGAAACGCCGGCCCTGGCCCCCCGTGAGGAGGAGGAGGCCGGCTTTCACGCGGCCTCGCCCGGGAGGTCCTGGCCCCCCGGGGGCGTGAATTCGGTCGGTCGCTTCATGGGTTCCCCTACCAGAGGGTGAACTGGGCGTCGGTGGCCTTGCGGTCGGAGGGGGTGCCGGGGAAGGCGGCGCGGAATTCCGGCAGGGCCGCCACGGAGCCGGTCACCCGCAGGCGGGCGGGGCAGTGCACGTCGGACTGGAGGATGTAGCGCTCCAGTTCGGGCCGCATGTTGGTGCGCCAGCTCTGGGCGAAGCCCACGAAGAACCGCTGTTCGGCGGTGAGTCCGTCCACGACGGGCTGGGGCTTGCCGGCGGAGGCCAGCTTCCAGGCCTCCAGGGCGATCTTGAGGCCGCCGATGTCCGCCAGGTTCTCGCCCAGGGTCTGCCGGCCCTGCACGTGGACGCCCGGGAAGGGCTCGTAGGCGTCGTACTGGCGCACCACGGCCTCGGTCTGGGCCTCGTAGGCCTTGCGGTCCGCGGGGGTCCACCAGTTGCGCATGTTGCCCTCGGCGTCGAACTGGCTGCCCTGGTCGTCGAAGCCGTGGAGGAGTTCGTGGCCGATGGTGGAGGACAGTTCGCCGTAGTTGCTGGCGTCATCGGCCCGCTCGTCGAAGAAGGGGGGCTGGAGGATGCCCGCGGGCAGGACGATCTCGTTGAGGGAGGGGTTGTAGTAGGCGTTGTTGGTCTGGGGGCTCATGTCCCATTCCGCCGGGTCCACGGGCCGGCCCAGCTTGGCCAGGGCGCGCCGGGATTCGAAGGCCCGGGCCGCCAGGACATTGAGGACGTAGGCCTGGGGCTTGACGCCCATGGGGCGGTAGTCCCGCCAGGCGTCGGGGTAGCCCACCTTGGCGTGGAGGGAGGCCAGCTTCTTCAGGGCCTGCTCCTTGGTGGCGTCGCCCATCCAGGTGGCCCGCCGGATGCTGGCGCCCAGGGCCTGCAGGTGGAATTTGACCATCTCCTGGACCTTGGCCTTGGCCTGGGGGCTGAAGGCGCGCTGGACGTACAACTGGCCCAGGTCCTCGCCGATGGCCCCGTCCACCACGGCCAGCACCCGCTCCCACCGGGGACGCATCTCCTGGGAGCCGGTGAGCTTCTTGCCGTAGAAGGCGAAGTCCTCCGCCTCCAGGTCCGAGCCCAGGTAGGGGGAGAGGGAGCTGAGGAGCCGGTACGTGAAGTAGGCCTTCCAGTGGGCCAGGGGCACCTGGTGGAGCAGCCGGCCCAGGCCCCGCACGTATTCGGGCTGGCCCACATCCACGAAGGCTTCGGAGGCGGGCAGTTCCACGGCCTGGAACCAGGCGGCCCAGGGGAAGCCGGGGGCCGCGGCGGCCAGGGCCTTGCGGTCCAGCTTGTGGTAGTTGGCTTCGGGGTCCCGCAGATCCACCAGCTTGCGGCTCACCTTGGCCAGGCGGGTCTCCAGGGCCAGGACCCGGGCGGCGGGGCCGGGCTTCACGCCGGCCAGCTGGAACATGCGGGCGATGTGCTTGACGTAGGCGGCCCGCTGGTCCCGGGTGGTTTCGTCCTGGCGGAAGTAGAACTCCCGCTCGGGCAGGCCCAGACCCCCCTGCACCACGGAGGGAAGGTGGGCGCGGCTGGACCTGGGATCCTGCTCCACGCCGAAGGCGAAGCCGGCGGTGACGCCCAGGTGGTTGAGGCGGCCCATGAGGCGGGCCAGGTCCTCGGGGGTGGCGGCGGCGCGGATGGCCTTGAGCATGGGCGCCAGGGGCTCCACGCCGGCCTTGTCGATGGCCGCCTGGTCCATGCCGCTGCGGTAGAAGTCCCGGATGCGCTGGGAGGGGGTGCCGTCGGGGGCGGCCTCCCGGGCGCAGGCCTCAAGGATCTCCTTGAGGATGGCGCGGTTGCGGTTGTCGATCTCCAGGTTCACCCCGGAGGAGGAGCGCTCGGGGGGGATGGGCTGCCGATCGAAGGCGCCGTTGGCGAAGCGGTAGAAGTCCGAGGCGGGGGCGGCGGCCCGGTCCATGAAGCCGGCGTCGATGCCCGGGGTGGCCGCGGAAAGGGAGCCGGCCAGGAGGAGGATCGCGGCCGTGGCTCGGGGGGATGGATGCATGGGTTCTCCTGGACCGGTGGAAGGGCCTGTGGCCTCCATTCTACCGGTCCCGCCCCCGGCAATGGGCCGGGGCGCCGGGTTGTGATGGAATCCCGGATCAGAGGTTCAGCTTGTCCAGCTGGTCCGGCCGGTCCCGCCAGCCCTCGGCCACCTTGATGTGCAGGGCCAGGCGCACGGGGCGCTGGAGGAGCTTCTTCAGCTCCCGCTGGGCGCTCTGGCGGATGTCCTTGATCATCTCGCCCCCGGAGCCCAGGAGGATCTTGCGGTGGCCGGCGCGCTCCACGAGGATCTGGGCCTCGATGTAGGTGCCGCCCTCGGGGGCGTCCTCGGGGTAGTCGGCCTCGCCGGCCTCCACCCAGGCCTGGATGGCCACGGCCACGCCGTGGGGCACCTCCTCGCGGGTCTTGCGCAGGATCTTCTCCCGGATGAACTCCGTGGCCATGGTGCGCTCGGTCTGGTCCGTGAAGGTCTCGTCGCCGTACGACCATTCGTGGTCCAGGGCGTCCCGCTCCAGGATGGCCCAGAGGGGATCCAGGTTCTGGGCGAGCTTGGCGCCCACGGGGACGATCTCGCGGAATTCCAGGAGGTCCTTGTACTCGGCGATCTTCTCCAGCAGCGTGCCCTTGGACACCAGGTCCAGCTTGTTGAGGACGAGGTACACGGGCTGGCGCGCCCCCTGGAGGCGCTTGGCCAGCTCCCGCTCCCCGGGCCCCAGGAAGCCGCTGGCGTCCACCACCCACAGCAGCAGGTCCGCCTCGTCCAGGGCCATGTCCACGTAGTGCAGCATGCGCTGGTTGAGGGCGTGGCGGGCCAGGTGCACCCCCGGAGTGTCCAGGAAGGCCAGCTGGGCCTCGCCGCGGTTGACGATGCCGGTGATGCGGCCCCGGGTGGTCTGGGGCATCTGGCTCACCGCCGCCAGCTTCTCCCCCACCAGGGTGTTCAGCAGGGTGGACTTGCCGGAATTGGGCAGGCCCACCAGGGCCACGGTGGCCGAACGGCGCTTCTCAACCACGGTGGATGCCCCGCTTGCTTTCGCGGATGAAGCGGGTGAGGAGCTCGATCTCCGGGACCCCGGCGAATTCCTTTTCCACCTTGGCCAGGGCCTCCTCCCGGAGCAGGCCGGAGTGGAAGAGGATGCGGTGGGCCTTGACCAGGGCCTCCACGGAGGCCTCGGGGAAGCCCTTGCGGCGCAGGCCGATGGTGTTCACGCCGTAGCTCTTGGTGTCCCGGGCGCCGGCGGTCTTCATGTAGGGGAGGACGTCCATGGTGGCCACGGTGAACCCGCCCATGAAGGCGTGGGCACCCACCCGGCAGAACTGGTGGACCGCGGAGAAGGCGCCGATGTTGCTGAAGTCGCCCACTTCCACGTGGCCGGCCAGGGTGGCGCTGTTGGCGAAGATGCAGTTGGAGCCCACGTGGCAGTCGTGGGCCACGTGGGAGCCCGTCATCATGAAGTTGCCGTCGCCCACGGTGGTGAGGCCGCCGCCGCCCTCGGTGCCGCGGTGCAGGGTGCAGCTCTCGCGGAACACGTTGCGGTCGCCCACCTTCAGGCGGGTGGGGGCGCCCTTGAACTTCAGGTCCTGGGGACCCATGCCGAGGGTGCAGTGGGGGTAGATGTCGTTGTCCTCGCCGATCTCGGTGTGGGGGCCGACGACCACGTGGCTGCGCAGGACGGTGCGGGCGCCGATGCGCGAACCGCCCTCCACGACGCAGAACGGCCCGATGACCACGCCGTCCCCGAGGACGGCGTCAGGGCTGACGACGGAGAGGGGATGGATCTGTGCGCTCATTTGGCCTCACTTTTCGGGGCGTCCACCAGCATGGACATGAATTCCGCCTCGGCCACCTTCTGGCCGTCCACGAAGGCCTCGCCGCGGAGCTTGGCCACCTTGCCGCGGTTGGTCAGGACCTTGACCTCCATGACGAGCTGGTCGCCGGGGACGACGGGCTTGCGGAACTTGACGTTATCGATGGCCATGAAATAGATGAGCTTGTCATGGCGATCCGGGAGGGTCTGGAGCACCAGGCACCCGCCGGTCTGGGCCATGGCCTCCACGATGAGGACGCCCGGGAAGACGGGGTTCTTGGGGAAATGCCCCAGGAAGATCTGCTCGCCGATGGTGACGTTCTTGACGCCGCGGATCCATTCGCCGGGCTCGTAGTCCAGGATCCGGTCCACCAGGAGGATCGGGTACCGGTGCGGCAGCAGGTCCTGGATGGCGAGGACGTCGAAGGATCGGGGCTTGCGTTCCGGGGATTCGGCCATAGGGACTCCAGGGGTCCATTTTGGCATAGCCGGCCTGGGAGCCGAACCCAAAGTTGCCTCAGGCCCCGCTGGGCACTGTCCTTTCATAGACCTTCGCGTCGATGAAGAGGTCCAGCAGGGCGGCGTCCACGTGGCCGTCGGCGGCGTCCTGGCGCAGGATGTCCAGGCTGCGGGCCAGGGGCACCGCGGACTTGTAGGGGCGGTCCTGGGCCGTGAGGGCGTCGAAGATGTCGGTGATGGCCATGGCCTTGCTCTGGAGCGGGATCTCGGCGGCCGTGAGCCGGCGGGGGTAGCCCTGGCCGTTCAGGCGCTCGTGGTGGGCGTAGGCGATGGCGGGGACCATGGCCAGGTCCGGGGTCCAGGGGATCTTCTGGAGGAATTCGTAGGTGTGGGTGACGTGGCTTTCGATCTCCAGGCGCTCGGCCTCCGAGAGGCTGCCCCGGCGGATGCTCAGGCAGTCCAGGTCCCCGGGCTCCAGCACGGAGGCGGTGGCGCCCTCCCAGTTGGTGAAATGCAGGCTCCCCAGGCGGCCCAGGCCGTCCTGGGCGTCCTGGGCCAGGAGGGCGGGCTCGTTGCTGCGGATGAGGAGGGCGATGAGGGCGTCGGCCTCGGTCTGGTGGCGGGTCTGGAGCCCGGACCAATGGGCGGGGTCGAAGGGCAGGCCCGAGGCCCAGTCCGAGCGCAGGAGGGCCAGCATCTCCTCCTGCTGGCGCTGGCGCAGGCGCTGGAGGAGGATCTCCAGCCGGTTGGGCTCGAGCTTCTTGGACTTGACCAGGACCTGCTCGCGCACGCCGACCTTGCCGAAATCGTGGAGGAGGCTGGCGTACCGGATCTCCCGCAGCTGGGAGTCGCTGAAGAACACGCCCCCGAAGGGACCCGCGTGGGTGAGGTTCACCGCCTGGGCCAGGCCCACCGTGAGGGTGGCCACGCGCCCGGAATGGCCCCGGGTGACCGGGTCCCGCTGCTCGATGGCCTTCACCGAGGCGTCCACGAAGCGTTCGAAGAGGATCTCGATGTCCTTGCGGAGATTGGCGTTCTTGATGGCCACCCCCGCCTGCCCCGCCAGGCTCTGGGCCAGGTGCACGTCCCCGGGGTGGAAGGGGATGATCCCCTCCTCGGATTGCCGGTTGATGAACTGGAGCACCCCCAGGATCTCCCCCTGGGTGTCCTTGATGGGCACCACCAGCATGGAGGTGGTGCGGTATCCGGCCTGCTTGTCGTAGCTGTCGTTGAAGCGGTAGGGGGCCTCGGGCGGGACGCGGTAGGCGTCCTCCAGGTTCAGGGTCTCGCCCGTGAGGGCGGCGAAGCCGGCCATGGACTCGCCGGTGATGGGCATCTGGAAGCGTGTGTAGGGCAGGTTCACCCGGGCGTTCTGGGTGTGGGCGAAGAGCAGTTCGTGCTCCTGCACCACCAGGTAGATGGAGCCCGCCTCGGCCTCCAGGAGGTTGCGGCCGTGGGTGAGGATCTGGTCCAGGAGCCGGTCCAGGTCCTGCTCGGAGGCCAGGGCCTTGCCCACCTCGTGGAGCCGCTCCATGTTCCGCCGGTCCTGGAGCCGCTCGAAGCCCACCTTGACCAGGGCCAGGGCGGCCTCCTCCCCGGGCCAGGCGGCGCAGTGGGCCAGGAGCCCCTCCCCCTCCATGCCCAGGACCACGTCCGCGGGTCCCCCCTCGGTCCATTCCAGGACTTTTCGAACCTCGCGGCCCAGGGACGCCTCGAGGCTGCTACGGTGCAAGGGAGGGATGGCGACCGTGAGACGCAAAATGCAACCACCTGTGAAGTCAAAAGGTCAGGCTGAAGTCTACCGGAAGCCGGCGGCTCCGGCCGTGAAATCGATCCTGACCATCGAACGCCTGGCCTGGGGCGGCAAGGGGGTGGCCCGGGCCGAGGACGGCCGCGTCATCCTGGTGTCGGCGCCCCTGGCGCTCTTCCCCGGGGAGCAGGTGGAGGCCGAGGTGCGCTGGAAGCCCCGCCACGGCGAAGGGGAGGTCACCCGCTGGGTGCGCCGGGATCCCCGGCGGGCCCAGGCGGGGTGCCCCGTGGCGGCCACCTGCGGCGGCTGCGAACTTTGGGAGGCGGGACGGGAGACGGCGGAGCTCAAGCGGTCCATGGTGGCCGATCTCCTGGGCCGGCAGCTGCCCGATGCCCCGGAATGGCGCTGGCTGGAGGCCCCCGCCGACGCCCGCAGGCACCGAATCCAGCTGCACTGGACGGGCCGGGACCTGGGCTACCACCGGCGCAACAGCCACGCCCTGGTGCCGGTATCGGCCTGCCCCGCGGCCTCCCCTGCCCTTTCCCAGGCCATCCCGAGATTCCTGGACGCCCTGGAGGGGCGCATGCTGCCCACCCGGCCCCAGCGCTGGGAGCTGGCCACCGGAACCCCCGCGGGGGAGGTGTACGCCACCGACGAGCAGGGCCGCACCTGGAACCTGGAGCCCGACGGCTGGAAGCCCTTCCAGGGCGGCATCGTCCACCGCCTGGGGGAGGCGCGGCTGGCGCATCGCCCCGGGGGCTTCTTCCAGGTGTGCCCCCCCTGGGCCTGGCGGGCCTTCGGGGAGATCCTGGACGGCTGGGAGCTGCCGGCGGGCACCCTCTACGACCTCTACGGGGGCGTGGGGTTCTTCACGGCGCTGCTGGGCGCCAGGGTCGCGGGCAGCGTGCTGGTGGAGTTCGACGAACCGGCCGTGGCCTGGGCCGCGCGGAACGTGCCCGGGGCCCGGTGCGTGGCCGCCGACGCCGCGGAATGGGTGCCCGAAGGCCTGGGCGCGCCCGGGGACCTCCTCCTGCTGGATCCGCCCCGCACGGGCCTGGCCCCCGAGATGTGCGCGAAGCTCCAGACCGCCGGGGCCGGTGACCTGGTGCTGGTGGGCTGCGACGGCGCCGCCTTCTGCCGGGACGTCAAGCGCCTGGAGCCGGCCTGGAAGCTGGAGGGCCTGGCCGTGGCCGATCTCTTCCCCCTCACCAGCCACGTGGAATGCGTGGGCTGGTTCCGCCGGGCCTGATCCGGGCGGTTCAGGTCCGGATCCCCCCTTCGAGCTCCAGCAGGGCGCGCTTGCGGTCCAGGCCCCCCGCGTAGCCCGTGAGGCCGCCTCCGGCCCCCAGGAGGCGGTGGCAGGGGATGATGATGGAAATGGGGTTGGCCCCGTTGGCCGCGCCCACGGCCCGGGCGAGGCGGGGGTCTCCCAGGCGCCGGGCCAGGTCCCCGTAGCTGAGGGTCCGGCCCGGGGGAATGCGCCGCAACTCCTCCCACACCCGCAGCTGGAAGGGCGTGCCCCGGGGGGCCAGGGGCAGGTCGAAGGCCGCGCGGACCCCTCGGAAGTATTCGTCCAGTTGCCGCTCCACCGGGGCGAAGACGGCGGGGTCGGACCCGGCCAGCCCCCGCAGGAGGCGCGGGCGGGGTTCGTGGTCCGCGAAGCCCAGGTAGCACAGGGCCCCCCCGGCGTCGGCGGCCAGGGCCAGGGGCCCCAGGGGGCTGTTCCAGATCCTCACGCGGGCACGCCCTTGAGGCTGGCCCAGAGGTGGAAGGTGGCCAGGCTGCGGTGGGGGGCGAAGGGGGCCATGAGGCGCGCGGTCTCCCTGGCGTCGGGGCGGTGGTCCAGGCCGAAGTGGCGCTGCAGGGCCGCCGTGAGCCCGGCGTCGCCCAGGGGCACGCAGTCCCCGAAGCCGCAGCCCCGCATCATCACGTAGTGGGTGGTCCAGGGCCCGATGCCCCGGCGCGCGGAGAGCCTGGCCTCGGCGGAGGTGGCCGCGCCCGCGGGCAGGGCCTCCACGGGGAGCTCCCCCGCCGCCACGGCCCGGGCGGCCTCGACCACGTACTGGGCCTTGCTGCGGGAGAATTGCAGGGGCCCCAGATCCGCGGGATCCAGGGCGGCCACGGCCCGGGGCGTGGGGTGGGCCTTCAGGTCTCCGGACACCGCCCCGCCGCAGAGGTCCGTGAGCCGCCGGCGCAGGGTGTACGCGAAGGCCAGGTTCACCTGCTGGCCCAGGATGGCCCACACCAGGGATTCCCACACGTCCGCGGTGAGCGGGATCCGCAGGCCGCGCCGGGCCTCCACCAGGGCCTGGAACCGGGGGTCCCCGGCCAGGAAGCCCTCGAAGGGGGCGGGGTCCGTGGCCAGCCCAAGCATGCGCACCACGCGGTGGTGCACCTTGCCCATGAAGATGGGATCGGCCTTCTCCGCGGGGCGAATCCGCACCCGCACCGCCCTGCCCCGGAACTCGATCTCCAGGAGGGTATCGGTATCCTCCAGCCGGATGGCCTTGAAGAGCGTCGACCCCTCCACCCGCTCCGAGAGGCTGAGGGGATCCCGCCCGTGGTAGGCGAGCACGTCCTCCTGCCGGTACCCCGGGGGCAGGTCCAGGATGAAGGAGGCGCCCTCCCGCCCCAGGGACTGGTACTTCCCCGGTGTCATGCCCGTGAGGCGGTGGAAGCTGGCGTTGAAGGCCGCCGGGCTCGGGAAGCCGCAGCTCTCCCCCGCCTGGGCCGCGGGACCGAAGTGGTTCAGGAGGCGCTTGCAGGCGCAGATCACCCGCGCCTGTTCCAGGAAGACCTCCGGGAGGCAGTGGGCGTGGACCCGGAACAGCTCCCCGAGCCTCTCCAGACCCATCCCCGACGCGGCGGCCATGGCCCCCACGGTGCGGAACTCGCCGGGGTTCATGCGCACCCGGGAGATGAGTTTTTCGAGGAGCGCGCGCTCCGGATCTTCCCGATGGATTTTCGCGGTGGGCTGGTTCATCCCCCAAGTCTAGATAAAATGAAAAGATGGCAAGCACAAATCCTTTCCGGATCTCCATCATCGATTACCTGAACGCCGCGCCCCTGAATTACGGATTCAAGCACGGCCTGGGTTACGAGCACTTCCACCTGAAGTTCCACGTGCCTTCCCTGTGCGCGAACCAGCTGAAATCCGGGGAAGTGGATGCGGGTCTCATCAGTTCAATTGAATACCTGCGCATCCCCAAATTGAAGCTCGTGCCGGGCCTCTGCATCGCCTCCCCCAAGCGGGTGCGTTCGGTGGTGATCCTGTCGAAGGTGCCGCCGGAATCCATCCGCACCCTGGCCCTGGACACCTCCAGCCGCACCTCCGTGGTGCTGGCCCAGATCCTCCTGCGGGAGCGCTTCGGCGTGGACGTGCGGGCCGTGGACATGGCCCCGGACCAGGGCGCCATGCTGGCCCAGTGCGACGCGGCCCTGCTCATCGGGGACGTGGCCATGCGCACCCGGCGCGAGGGCCTCATCGTCCTGGACCTGGCCGAGGAATGGCACGCATGGACGGGCCTGCCCTTCGTCTTCGCCCTGTGGCAGGTGCGGGAGGACGCCGCGCGCCTGGACATCCCCGGCGGCGTGGGCCCCTTCTTCCACCGGAGCCTGGAAATGGGCCGGGAGAACCTGCCCGCCATCGTGGACGAGGCCTGGCGCACCATCGGCTGGACCAAGCCCGAGCTGCGGGAGTACCTCACGGAGAACATCTCCTACAGCCTGGGAGAAGCGGAACGGGAGAGCCTGGCGTTGTTCTTCGAGAAGGCCGTGGCCAACGGCTTCGCGCCGGAGAACAAGCCCCTGGCTTTTCTTTAGGTGTCTAGGTCCTGAATCGCCAGGTTGTCCTCGGTGATCTGGCTCCAGCTTGGACCTGAGGTTCTTTATCCTGCCTTTTCCCCTGGATCCTGTTTATCCCCGTTCGAACTCCGCCGGGAGTTGTCGCCACCTTTGGGTCAAGGACGTCGAGTAATATGCGCTCCGACCCAACTCTGGGACAGCCCTGCTGAAACAGGGATAAACGCCGATGGATGGGATGAACGGGGATCCCCTAACCTGGAACAGCCCCTTCATCACGGTTTCAAGGCAGCTGGGTTTGCCGACACTAGCTCTTGCCCATCAGCAGATTGAGCAGGTCCGCGGGGGTCGTGGAGGGCACGGCGGCGCTGGTCTGGGCGGCATCGGGGGCCGGGTGGGGGGGATGGGCGCCGCGGGGGCCGTCCAGGTGCGTCTGCAGGGACTGGAAGGCCAGCTGGGCGGCGGACAGGTTTCCGCTGGCCAGGGCCTGGCCCAGGGAGTTCATGTCGGAGGCGGCCGAACCCGCGCCGGGGGCGGCGGGGGCGGATTCTGCCTGGGCGGTCCCGTCCAGGATCGACTGGAAGAGGTCGGCGAAGGCATTGTTTGCCTTGGCGGCGCCCTCGGGGGCGTCGGTGGTCTGGGCGGCCAGGAGCTTGTCCAGGTAGGTCGAATTATTGATAGAGTTGACACTGGTCATGGTTTGCCCCCTCCGGAACCGGATGCAAAGGGCGTTCCAGGGCCGGGTGGGGGATCGCAATCCCGGCCTTTTGGCCCATAATCGCCAGAGGCCCACCGCCATCATGGAGTAAGCATGCCCCTCAAAGGTCTCTTCCTCGATCACCTCGCCACCCGCATGGCCTACGCGGAAAAGGCCTTGTCGGCCACGGGCTTCGACGCCCTGGTGATCTCCAGCGGGCAGCCGTTCACCTATTTCGCCGACGACCAGGACGCCCCCTTCAACACCGTCCCCCACTTCCGCCACTACTGCCCCCTCACCGGCCCCCACCACGTGCTGGTCCTGAAGCCCGGCGCGAAGCCCATGCTGGTGCGGTACGCCCCCGAGGACTTCTGGTACGAGCAGCTGCCCCTGGGCTCCCCCTTCTGGGCCGAGGGCTTCGACCTGGTGGAGGCCCCCAGCCTCGACGCGGTGTGGGAAAAGGTGGGCCAGCCCAAGCGGGCCGCCTACATCGGCAATGAAACGGACCGGGCGGCCGCGGCCGGCCTGGAGCTGAACCCCGCTTCCATCACCGCCTTCCTGGACTGGGGCCGCAGCTACAAGACCCCCTACGAGATCCACTGCATCGAGGAGGCCACCGTCACCGCCGCCCTGGGCCACGCCGCCGGCCGCAAGGCCTTCCTGGCCGGCGCGTCGGAGCTGGAGATCCACTACGCCTTCATGGAGGCCGTGGGCTGCCTGGAATTCGAGCTGGCCTTCGCCTCCATCGTGGCCCAGAACGAGAAGGGCGCCACCCTCCACTACGAGAACAAGCGCAGCTTCCGAGGGGGAAACACCCTCCTCCTGGACTGCGGCGCGCGCCACCTGGGCTACGCCTCCGACATCACCCGCACCACCCCCGCCCCGTCCTGCGATCCCCGCTTCAAGGCCCTGGTGGACGGCATGGAAAAGAACATGCTGGAAATCTGCGCCGCGGTGCGCCCCCACATGCCCTTCGGCGAGCTGCACCACTTCTCCCACCTCAAGCTGGCCGGGCTCCTGAAGGAGCATGGCCTGCTCGACGCCGACCCCGAGGAGGCCGTGGCCCTGGGCCTCACCCGCCCCTTCTACCCCCACGGCCTGGGCCACCACCTGGGGATCCAGGTGCACGACGTGGCCGGCAAGCTCGCGGGCCCCGACGGCAGCATCGCCCCGCCCCCCGCAGGCCACCCCACCCTGCGCACTACCCGCACCACCGAGCCCGGCCACGTCATCACCATCGAGCCCGGCCTCTATTTCATCCCCATGCTCCTGCGCCCCTTCCGGGAAAACGAGCACAAGGCCCGCTTCGACTGGAAGCTCATCGACGAACTTTCCCCCAACGGCGGCATCCGCATCGAGGACGACATGCTCGTCACCGAAACCGGCGGCCGCAACCTGACCCGGAAGCACCTGCCCAACTAGGGTGATGGCCGCGTAGGCGGCCGTGTCCCGGACCTCCGCCCCGGTTCGTTGGCGCAGGCAAGCTGCGCCAACGGAAGGGCGCCTCCTTGGGACTGCGGAGGCGTGCTGCCGCATCCATCCTCCGATGGGCGGTGGGGCCGGGGACGGTCATGGGGCTCCCCTGGAGGGCCTATGCCCATTGGGCACGCTGCGAGTGATCCGGGAGCAGGTTGCTTGGCGCCGACGTTGACGTGTGACGGCGGCATGGGAAATTGGGAATTGGGCTCAAGGACAGTCCAAGGCGCACGGTAGGCCGGGCATGGCCAAGCATTCAACGTCGGCGCGACCCGGTCGCCATCCCGGAACACTTGAAGCGGGTCGAGGGGCCCTAGGCCCATCCGGAGAGCCCACCCCCCCACCCGGGCCGCATCGCCCATCGAAGCCGGAGCGTGCCAACACCCACCCTCAACCTATCGTCGCGAGCTTTTCGCTGACGCAGCTTGCCTGCGTCAGCGAATCCCTGACGACGGTCCGGAACCCGCACGATGGCACACCAGGCCCGGAGGGAGATGTTCCGTTCCGCTAGTCCACGACCCACGCGGGGGCCGTCCCCACCGAGTTGGCGCCGTACTTGATCCACATGAACCCGTTGATGCCCCACTGGCTGCTCCAGGAGTTCTTGAGGAGCCAGGCGCCCTTGGCGTCGTCCCAGCCCACCAGCAGGACGGCGTGGTTGGGCTGGTTGCCCCGGGAGGTGCCGGTGAAGACGCCGCGGCGGTAGGCCTGGAAGGCGGAATCCGCGTAGACCCCGATGCTCACGGAGCCCCACTTGTAGATGGCGGCCTTGATGGCGCTCACCGACGGGACCGAGTAGCCGTTGCCCACGTAGCCCCACTGGGTGACGGGGGTGTAGGACGTGTCGAGGCTGAAGCTGCAGGCGACGCGGTTGGACACGTAGGGGAAGGCGGTGGCGGGGACGGCGCCCTGGTAGTAACCCGCGCCCCGGTTGGCGTTGGCGGGCATGAGCATGTCGTAGGAGTACCAGCCTCCCTGGCAGCCGTAGCCGTCGGGGTTGCAGCTGAGCACCTGCTGCTCGGAAAGGGTGGTGATCACGCCGCTGGGGGTGATGGAGCCGTCCGCGTTGACCCGGCCCTGGGGGGCGCCGTGCTTCTTGAGGGCGGCGCCCTCGAGGTTGCCGATGGTGGCGAAGGCCCAGCAGGAGCCGCACTGGCCCTGGTCCTTGACCGGGCTGAACCAACCCGTGAACGCGGCGGGGAGGGGGGTGGCGGCGAGGTCCTCCACTTCGTTGTTGAGGTGGCCGCCCTGGGCGTGGGAGGCGAAATCGTACTGGCGGAGCTCGGGCCGCAGGCCGCAGAGCTGGTCGAGGCTGTACTGCATGGCGGGGTTCACCCCCACCTCGAAGTCCCGGCCCTCCTCCCGGAGCTCCCGGCGGATCTGGTCCACCCGGCTGATGAGCTGGGGGTCGAACTGCTGCACGCCGTGCTCCTGGGCCGCCAGGAAGGACGGGGCCGCCAGGGCCAGCGTGAAGGCGAAGGTGGAAACGAGGGGAGACTTGTTCATCTCGGACTCCGGGGGTGAGCGTGGGCGCGCCGGCGGCTGGCCGGGGTGGCCGCGGTTGGGGAAAGCGGGCGTGGACCCGCGGAAGACGGTGGAGGCGGACGGGGCTCGGCGCCGCTTGTTCAAGGTGGGCGCAGGGCTTTTTTCCAACTCAGCCTCGCAACCCAAGGTTCGGCCGCGGGAGCTCCATCCGCAAGGCCCCAAAGGGTTTACGTGATGGCGGTCATGATGTTGAGACATGTTCTCGAATTTGACGCATGCACGTTCAAAGGCGGTTACGGCTACGCTTAACCATCAATCGGAGCCCCCATGTGGAAAGTCCCCTTCGCCCTGGTCACCGTCCTGGCCCATGCCGCCCAGGCCGAACCCCGGCTTTCCGTCGACAGCCTGTACCATCCCACCCGCAAGGTCTCCTATGTGGAGGCGCTGGGTTCCCGCTACCTGTGGCGCCCGGATGGAACCCTCCTGGAGGAGCGCACGCAAAAGGGCGCCCTGGCCGCCATCAACCGCATCCAGCGGGGCACCTTCGCCCCGGCGCCCCTCCTGGACCGCGACCAGCTGGCGGCGGCCCTGGCCGCGGCGGGGGCGGACGCCGAGGACCAGAAGGGGGCCGCCGAAGCCGGGCTCACCTGGAACGCGGCCTGGGACGCCTTCGTGGTGAAGGGGGTCCGGGACCTCTACCTCATGGACCTGGCCACGGGCAAGGCCCGGCGCCTGGGGACGGGGGACACCCCCTCCTTCAGCCCCGACGGGGCCTGGGTGGCCTTCCTGGAGGGGCCGGACATCCACGCCGTTGAACTGGCCACGGGCAAGGACGTGGCGATCACCACCGGCGGGGACGCCACGCACCTCAACGGGCGCCTGGACTGGGTCTACCAGGAGGAGGTCTTCAACGAGCGGGGCAACTTCAAGGGCTACTGGTGGTCGCCGGATTCCCGGCGCATCGCCTTCCTCAGCCTGGACGAAAGCCATGTGCCGGTCTTCACCATCATGGACGACCGCACCCAGCCCCAGAAGCGCGTGGACACCCACTACCCCAAGGCCGGCGACCCGCTGCCCACGGCCCGGGTGGGCCTGGCCACCCTGGACGGCCAGACCACCTGGATGGAGGATCCCTTCCCGGGGCAGGACACCCTGGTCCCCCGGGTGGGCTTCGATCCTTCGGGCCGGCTCCTGGTGCACTTCACGGACCGCATCCAGTCCTGGCTGGAGTGCCGGGTCTTCGAGGGCACCGCCAGCAGGCCCCTGGTGGTGGAGCGCAGCCGGGCCTGGGTCGAGCACCTCCCCCTGCCCCATTTCCTCAAGGACGGGCGTTTCCTGTGGCAGTCCTCCCGGAGCGGGTTCCAGCACCTCTACCTGTACGACCCCCAGGGACGCCTCCTGTCCACCGTCACCCAGGGCCCCTGGGACGTCCGCCGCATCCTGGGCACCGACGCCGGCCACGTGTATTTCGAGGCCACCCTGCGCACTCCGGTGGGGCTGGACGTGTACCGCGCCGGGTTCGAGGGCGTCAACGACCACATGCGCCTGCTCACCGAGGCTCCCGGCTCCCATTCCCTGACCTTCAACGCGGCCTTCACCGCGGCCGTGGACCGCTGGAGCAACGTGGACACCCCGCCCCAGGACCTGTTCCTGGATGGCGAAGGCATCGTCCTGCACAAGGTCGAGAGCAGGACCTCGAACGCCTTCAAGGCCCTCCCCAAGGCCAAGGTGCTCTTCCAGCAGATCAAGGCCCGGGACGGGTTCCCCCTGGAGACCATGCTGGTGCTCCCCCCCGGCTTCGACCCGTCGAAGAAGTACCCCGTCTTCCACTACGTGTACGGGGGCCCCAATTCCCCCCTGGTGAGGAACGCCTACAGCCGGACCTCCCTGTGGTACCAGTTCCTGGCCCAGCAGGGCATCGTCACCTGGATCTGCGACAACCGCAGCGCCTCCGCCAAGGGCACCGCCGCCTTCGGGGCCTGGCGCAACCTGGGCGCCCTGGAGCTCCAGGACCAGCTGGACGGCCTCGCCTGGCTCAAGGCCCAGGGCTGGGCCGACATGGACCGCGTCGCCCTGCACGGATACAGCTACGGGGGCTTCCTCGCCGCCTACGCCCTCACCCACAGCAAGGCCTGGAAGCTGGGCATCATCGGCGCCCCCGTCACCGACTGGAGACTCTACGACTGCGTCTACACCGAGCGGTACATGGGCCTGCCCAGGGACAACGCCGCCGGCTACGACGCCTCCAGCACCCTGAAGGCCGCCGCCAACCTGGGCGGCAAGGTGATGCTCATCCACGGGACGATGGACGGCAACGTGCACCTGCAGAACTCCGTGCAGTTCCTGGACGCGCTGGGAAAGGCCGGATTCACCGCCCCGCTGGTCCTGATGCCCGGATCCGACCACAGCCCCAAGGCCGCCCAGAACCAATGGGAGATGTACTCGGGGATGTGGGACTTCCTGAAGGCCAATCTCTAAAGAGCGCCACCTGCAAGGGGCACCGGACCCCATCCCCGTCCATCCCAGACATCACTGTTCATCCCTGTCTCGCAGGGCCAGCGATGGATTGGGTCGGCGCACGCATTACCCGCATGCGCCGACCCATCCTGACCCTGGCCCTGCGCAACAGGGATGAACAGTGATGTCGGGGATGAAGGAGATGAGGCGGACCATTCCCGACCCCGTCCCGGGTTCGAGACCTTCCCTTATCCCAAAACCGGAACCCGGATAGAGGCTAATTGGTATCGCCATCCACATACGCCCATCGGCCGGCTTCCCTCACGAAGCGGCTCCGCTCCCGGTGCAGCATGCGCTTGCCGTTGATCAGGAGCTTGGCGTGGAATTCCACGATGCCCGTGGCGTCGTCCTTCCCCCCCAGTTCGGTGGAGAGGATGCGCAGGGAGATGCATTTGACGGAACGGCAATAGCGCCGCAGCTCCTCCGGGTCGAGCTTGGCGCGCTCCTCCTCGCTGGTGGTGGCCACCAGGTAGTCGGCGCGGGCCATGGCGTAGGCGGAGAAGCGGCTGCGCATGAGCTGCTCGGCGCTCTCCGGGAGGGCCTTGCCCAGGATGTAGGGTTCGCAGCAGCGGTCGTAGGTCCGCTTGGATTCGCAGGGGCAGAGTCGGGACATGGGAGCCTCTTGGATAAACGTTGACCCCTCCAGGGTAATGCATAAAGCGGAAAGCCGCGCCCCGCCTCGCAGAACGTCAATCCCGCATTGACTTTGGGGGGGGTGGTGATAGGCTTGGGCCGAATACCCTTCCCACGAATCCTTCTAGAATTCCAGCACCTCTGCTCCCCGGCCTCCGGGCTGGGCTATGTTTCACTTTTTTTCATAGGAGTATCCATGCTTCAAGCCTGGATGGACAAGCTCAAGCTCACACCACTGACACGCCGGATCTACCTGGGCGTCATGATGTGTTTCTTCGCCCTGGCCTATGCCTGGGGCCAGGTGGCGGCTCCCAAGGCCGTCGCCGCCGAGGCCGAGGGCGCCAAGTTCGAGTACTTCGCCCTGTTCAACAAGGTCAGCGGCGAATTCACCAGCGCCGAGCGCATCGGCCTGCTGTTCGTGCTTGGCATCGCCGTCATCGGCCTGCTGTACGCGATCCTGCTCATGAGGCAGGTCAACGCCGCCGACGAGGGCACCCCCAAGATGCAGGAAGTGGCCGCCGCCGTGCGCGAGGGCTCCAACGCCTACCTCGCGGCCCAGTTCAAGAAGATCGGGCCCCTGATCGTCATCATCACCGTGATCCTCTGGTTCACGGTTGAGGACAAGCACTTCGCCTTCGGCCGCGCCGGCGCCTTCCTCATGGGCTCCCTGTTCAGCTGGGCCGTGGGCTTCGTGGGCATGCGCCTGGCCACCACCGGCAACCTGCGCGTGGCCGCCGCCGCCCGCCACAGCTACGGCGAGGCCATGCAGCTCGGCTACCGCACCGGCACCGTCACCGGCATGCTCACGGACGGCCTCGGCCTCCTGGGCGGCACGATGATCTTCATCATCTACGGCGTGCACGCCTACGAGGCCCTGCTGGGCTTCGGCTTCGGCGGCACCCTCCTGGCGCTGTTCATGCGCGTCGGCGGCGGCATCTACACCAAGGCCGCCGATGTGGGCGCCGACCTGGTCGGCAAGATCGAGAAGGACATCCCCGAGGACGATCCGCGCAACGCCGCCACCATCGCCGACAACGTGGGCGACAACGTGGGCGACTGCGCCGGCATGGCCGCGGACATCTTCGAGAGCTACGAAGTGACCATCGTGGCCGCCATGATCCTGGGCATGGCCTCCTTCGGCCACAAGGGCGTCATCTTCCCCCTGCTGGTGCGCGGCATCGGCGTGCTGGGCTCGATCATCTCCACCTACACCGTCAAGGCCGGCAGCGAGGACACCTCCGACACCGCCCTGAAGAGCGTGCACCGCGGCTTCTGGATCGGCTCGCTGATCTCCGTGGCCGGGTTCTTCATCCTTGGCTACTTCTACCTGCACTTCACGCCCTCTTACCTGGCCAACAACCCCCTGGCCTCCGCGGGCTTCCCCATGAACGATCCCAACCAGCTCGCCGTGTGGTTCAACTTCGGCGTGCCCGGCCTGGACATGCGCCCGGCCATCACCTGCCTCATCGGCGTGTTCCTGGCCGTGGCCCTGAACAAGGTGACCAGCTACTACACGCACACCACCCACGCCCCCGTGAAGAGCCTTGCCCGGGCCTGCACCACCGGCCACGCCACCAACATCATCGAAGGCTTCGCCCTGGGCTATGAGTCCACCGTCGCCATGATGGTCGTCATCGTCATCGCCATCTTCCTCTCCGTGCTCACCTACCACGGCGCCCCGCCGATGTTCGTGGCCTACGGCGTGGCCATGACCGGCATCGGCATGCTGACCCTCACCGGCAACACCATCTCCATGGACGTCTTCGGCCCCGTCGCCGACAACGCCAACGGCATCGGCGAGATGGGTTACGAGAAGGAGCAGATGGAGAAGGAGAAGCCCGGTTCCTACAAGCGCGCCCGGCAGATCCTCGCCGACCTCGACGCCGTGGGCAACACCACCAAGGCCGAGACCAAGGGCATCGCCATCGGTTCCGCCGTCATCGCGGCCGTGAGCCTCTTCTCCAGCTTCATCGCGGTCATCGCCGTGGGCTCCGAAGCGGCCATCAGCAAGATGACCCTCGGCCAGTACCACGACCAGGCCGGCTTCCTTTCCGTGGCCGAGCCCAAAGTCTTCATCGGCCTCCTCATCGGCGGCTGCGTGCCCTTCCTCTTCAGCAGCCAGCTCATCCGCGCCGTGGGCCGCGCCGCCTACCACATCGTCATCGAGTGCCGCTCGCAGTTCCGCGACGCCGAGATCTGGGCCGGCACCAAGAAGCCCGACTACGGCCGCGTGGTGGACATCTGCACCAACACCGCCCAGAAGGAACTGGTGGGCCCCGGCCTCCTGGCCATCACCGCCCCCCTGCTTGTCGGCCTTCTCCTGGGCCCCTACGCCCTGGGCGGCTTCCTGGCGGGCATGATCCTGGTGGGCCAGCTGCTGGCGGTCTTCATGGCCAACGCCGGCGGCGCCTGGGACAACGCGAAGAAGATGATCGAGGACGGCCTCTACGGCGGCAAGGGCTCCGAAGCCCACAAGGCCTCCGTCACCGGCGACACCGTGGGCGATCCCCTCAAGGACACCGCGGGCCCGGCCATCAACCCCCTGATCAAGGTCATGAACATGGTCAGCCTGCTCACCCTGGGCGTGCTGATGAAGTTCACCCTGTTCCCCGTGGCCAACCAGATGAACGTCAACAAGCTCGGCGGCGTCCTCGGAGCCGCGGTGTGCGTCGCCGCCATCGTGTGGTCGATCATCAAGAGCAAGCAGGAAACCCCCGGCCTCATCGCCGACGAGGACATGAAGTAGCTCCACCCCCCGCACGGAAAAGCGCCGCCCCCGGGCGGCGCTTTTTCTGCATACCGGGCTTTCCGCCCCCGACAGGCAGCCCCTGCCGGGGGCCTCAGGTTCGGGCGGCGAGGTTCCTGGGAAAGGACCCGGCCCATGCGGTCCCAACCCTGCGCTCCGACCCACCGGTAGCGCTTGCGCAGCAGCGAGCTGCTGCTGGCGCTTGCCGTGATCCATCGACGCCAGGTGCCGGAGGACCCGGGCCCAGCACCCCAAGCCCGCCATGGCAAGCCAGGTCTGGACCCGAATCGGGAGAGCCCTCGAGGCTTGAATGCCAGTGTCAATGCCCTTCCCCGCGCTGGACTCCAGGACGTCCTTCCGGACGGCATTGCCGTCAAGAAACCGAAACCCATGTTCGTGGCCCCCTCCCTACATCGCACAATCCTGAATCTGTGCCCCCACCCACATCCTCCACCACCTATCGTCCATGGATCACGGCAAGCGCCAGCAGCAGCTCGCTGCTGCGCAAGCGCTACCGGTGGGTCGGCGCACCGGGTCGGGACCCCATGGGCCGCCCCCTCCCCCCGGAACCCCACCGCTCCAACCCGCAGCCCCCGGCAGGGCCTGTCCGTCGGGGCCGAACCCTCCCCGCCGCCGGGACACTCCAAGCCTCCACCACCCCGCTTAATCGATTATTTTGTATCGAATAGACATTGAAAAATAAGGCAATCCAGACGTTAAAGAGCATTTGCTCCGTAATGGGTTTGAGAATCGAAATTCCTGGCGCATACTTAGCGCCTCCACTTGATCATGTTTCGCAGTCTCGCAGAGCCATCGCCAACAATCGCCGGATGCGGCGCATCCGTTATTGCGGAAGGAAGGAGTATCCATGTCCGTCGCTGAATCCAGCCTGGCTGGTGCCGCCAAGACCCGTCCAGGCTTCCTGGACTCATCCGTGGGGAAGAAGGTGGTGATGGCCGTGACCGGCATCATGCTCTTCGGCTTCGTCACGGTGCACATGCTGGGGAACCTGCAGGCCTACATGGGCGAGGCGCCCATGAACCACTATGCGGAGTTCCTCCACACCATGATCCACGGCATGGGCATCTGGGTCTTCCGGGGCGTGATGCTCGTGGCCGTGGTCCTCCACGGCTGGGCCGCCCTGAGCCTCACGCTCTCCAACATGGCCGCGCGCCCCGTGGGCTACCGCGCCACCCAGGTGCAGGCCGCCACCTTCGCCTCGCGCACCATGCGCTGGACCGGGGTGATCCTGGGCCTGTTCATCGTCTACCACCTGCTGCACCTGACCACGGGCACGCTGCATCCCAGCTTCGATCCGGCGAACCCCTACAGGAACTTCGTTACCGGGTTCAAGGTGCCCCTGGCCTCGGCGTTCTACATCGTGGCCCAGCTCTGCCTGGGCTTCCACATGTGGCACGGCGTCTGGAGCCTCACCCAGACCCTGGGCTGGGCCCACCCGCGCTACGACCGCCTGCGCCGCAGGTTCGCCTACGTGATGGCCACCGTGGTGGCCGCCGTCAACATTTCGTTCCCCATCGCCGTCCTCACCGGCATCATCCACCTGTAGAAGGCATGACCATGGAACTGAAATCGAACTGCCCGACCGGACCCATCGCCGACCAGTGGGACAAGTACCGCTTCGATCTGAAGCTGGTCAACCCCACCAACAAGCGCAGATACAAGATCATCATCGTGGGCTCGGGCCTGGCCGGCGCCGCCGCCGCCGCGTCCCTGGCCGAGCTGGGCTACGACGTCCACTGCTTCTGCTACCAGGACAGCCCGCGCCGCGCCCACTCCATCGCCGCCCAGGGGGGCATCAACGCCTCCAAGAACTACCACAACGACGGCGACAGCACCTTCCGCCTCTTCTACGACACGGTCAAGGGCGGCGACTTCCGCGCCCGGGAAGCCAACGTCTACCGCCTCGCCCAGGTGTCGGTGAACATCATCGACCAGTGCGTGGGCCAGGGCGTGCCCTTCGCCCGGGAATACGGCGGGCTCCTGGACAACCGCAGCTTCGGCGGCGCCCAGGTGAGCCGCACCTTCTACGCCCGTGGGCAGACGGGGCAGCAACTTCTGCTGGGCGCCTACCAGGCCCTGGAGCGCCAGATCGGCCTGGGCACCGTGAAGATGTACACCCGCCACGAGATGCAGGAAGTGATCGTGGTCGACGGCGTCGCCAAGGGCATCGTCACCCGCGACATGGTCACGGGCAAGATCGAGAGCCACGTGGCCGACGCGGTGGCCCTGGGCACCGGCGGCTACGGCAACGTCTTCTACCTGGCCACCTACGCCAAGGGCTGCAACACCACGGCCATCTGGCGGGCGTACCAGAAGGGCGCGGCCTTCGGCAATCCCTGCTACACCCAGATCCATCCCACCTGCATCCCCGTCACCGGCGACCACCAGTCCAAGCTGACCCTCATGTCCGAGAGCCTGCGCAACGACGGCCGCATCTGGGTGCCCAAGAAGGCCGGCGACAAGCGCGCCCCCGGCGATATCCCCGAGGACGAGCGCGACTACTACCTGGAGCGCAAGTACCCCTCCTTCGGCAACCTCGCCCCCCGCGATATCTCGAGCCGCGCCGCCAAGCAGGTCTGCGACGAGGGCCGGGGCGTGGGCGACACGGGCCGCGGCGTCTACCTGGACTTCGAGGACGCCACCAAGCGCCTCGGGGAAAACAAGATCCGGGAGAAGTACGGCAACCTCTTCGAGATGTACGAGCGCATCACCGGCGAGGACCCCTACAAGGTGCCCATGCGCATCTACCCCGCCAGCCACTACACCATGGGCGGCCTGTGGGTGGACTACAACCTCATGACCACCATCCCCGGCCTCTTCTGCATGGGCGAGGCCAATTTCTCCGACCACGGCGCCAACCGCCTGGGGGCCTCGGCCCTCATGCAGGGCCTCGCGGACGGCTACTTCGTCCTGCCCGCCACCATCGGCGGCTACCTGGCCACCATCAAGCCCGGCACCCGCATCACCACCGACCACCCCGCGGCCAAGGCCGCCGAGGAGGCCGTGCGGGCCAAGAACAACCGGCTCCTCTCCATCAACGGCAAGGAGACCCCCACCGAGCTGCACCGGGCCCTGGGCAAGATCATGTGGGAGTACTGCGGCATGGGCCGCACCGAAGCCAGCCTCAAGCAGGCCCTCCAGGAGATCCCCGCCCTCAAGGAGCGGTTCTGGTCCAACCTGCGGGTCCCCGGAAGCATGGCGGACGTGAACCAGTCGCTGGAACTGGCCGGACGCGTCGCCGACTTCATCGAACTGGGCGAGCTCATGTGCCTGGACGCCCTGGAGCGCCGCGAATCCTGCGGCGGCCACTTCCGCGAGGAATGGCAGACCCCCGACGGCGAGGCCCAGCGCGACGACGAGAACTTCTGCCACGTGGCCGCCTGGGAGTACACCGGCGAGGGGAAGACCCCCATCCGCCACACCGAGCAGCTCACGTTCGACAACGTCCACCTCGCGACCCGCAGCTACAAGTAAGGAAGGCAGCCCATGGAAAAGCACATCAACGTCAAGCTGCACGTGTGGCGCCAGAAGAACGCCGCGGACAAGGGCCACTTCCAGGACCTCGAGGCCCCGGGGATCTCCACGGAGATGTCCTTCCTGGAGATGCTCGACGTGGTCAACGAGAGCCTCATCCACAAGGGCGAGGAACCCATCGTCGTGGACCACGACTGCCGCGAGGGCATCTGCGGGGCCTGCAACCTCGTCATCAACGGCCGCCCCCACGGCCCCAAGGAGCGCACCACCACCTGCCAACTGCACATGCGCAGCTTCCAGGACGGCGACGACATCACCATCGAGCCGGTGCGCGCCGACGCGTTCCCCGTGATCAAGGACCTGATGGTGGACCGCTCCGCCTTCGACCGCATCATCGCCAAGGGCGGCTTCGTTAGCGTGCCCACCGGCAGCTGCTGCGACGCCAACGCCCTGCCCGTGAAGAAGGAGAACGCGGACCTGGCCATGGACGCCGCCGCCTGCATCGGATGCGGCGCCTGCGTCGCGGCCTGCCCCAACGCCAGCGCCATGCTCTTCGTGGCCGCCAAGATCAGCCACCTGGCCCTGCTCCCCCAGGGCCAACCCGAGCGCTACACCCGCGCCCGGGCCATGGTGACCCAGATGGACGCGGAGGGCTTCGGCACCTGCACCAACCACGGCGAATGCGAGGCCGCCTGCCCCAAGGGCATCACCCTGGACAACATCGCCCGCATGAACCGGGACTACATCAAGGCCAGCATCACCTACCGCCCCGAGAGCGCCACCGGCGGATTCTAGCCCCCGCCGCCCCCACGCCCCCGGCCGTTCGCAGAAGCGGGCGTCCGGGGGCGTTCCCGTGGGGGGCGAGGGATGAAATCCCTTGAAATCCCTGTTCCCCCCAATCCGCTTTGAAGCATTAACCGGGTAATTAACCAGCGGGGGGAGCCCGGGTTGTCATCGCGTGCACCGTGGCATGGTTGACAGACGTCCAGAAGGAATTTGGCCGCGAAGGGCAACCCGCCCGACCTGCTCAAGGCCCCGGTCTCGGGCATTTTCATCCCCTACATCCTGTACATCCATTTCATCCCTGTTCCCGCAGGGCCAGAGCTGGGATGGGTCGGCGCATGCAGATCAACTGCGCGCCGCCCCACCCCATCGCTGGCCCTGCGGGAACAGGGATGAATAGGATGCAAAGGATGAAGGGGATCAGCCGTAGAACTCAGCCCGTTCCCGGCTGAGGAGCCTGGCCGTGGTTGTCATGGGGTGGCTATCTGTTGGCTTCGGCAGTGGTAGTTAGGGTGGGTCGGAAACCTGCGCTAAGGGTTCAAGCCATGCCCCTCACGGCCCATCCACGAAGGCCGCCCCCAGGATCTCCCCGGCCCGGGCGCGGCGCAGGTAGAGGGTGCGGAGGTATTCCTGCTGCTCGACCACCTTGGCCTTGTCCAGGGGTTCCGCGGACCGGAGGCGGTCCAGGTCGCCCTCGGCCTGGGCCAGGGCGGCCCCCAGAGGAACGACCTGGATCTCCCGGATCCGGGTGCGGGTGCGCTCGTACCAGTTGTTGCGGGTCCACAGGGGCTCGCAGCGGGCATCCTCCACGCGCACCTGTTCGGAACCGTCGGCCAGCTTCAGCTTCACGAAGCGGCAGTGGAAGAGGACCCCGTCCCGGCTGTCGCCCCCGGCCACGGGGAACAGATCGGCCCGGTAGACCCGGTCCTGGTTGGAGATGAAATTGCCCAGGGAGTAGGCCACCACGGTGCGGCGGGAACCGTTCTCCAGCACCTCCACGGGCTGGAGGACGTGGGGGTGGTGGCCCAGGATCAGGTCGGCGCCGGCCCGGGCCAGGCGGCGGGCCACCTCCTTCTGGCGCGGCAGGGGCACGTGCAGGTACTCGGCGCCCCAGTGGAGGCTCACCACCACGGCGTCGGCCTGGGCCCGGGCGGCGGCCACGGCCGCTTCGGCGGCGGCGGGGTCCAGGGAGCGAACCCAGGGGCGGTCGGTCTTCTGGTTGAGGTTGATATTGAAGATGTCCGTGAAGGCCAGGAAGGCGATGCGGAGGCCCTTCACCACCAGGAACCGGGGCGCTTCGGCCTGGGCGCGGGTGGCGCCGCCGCCCACGGAGGGGAGGCCGGCGGCCTCCAGCCGCTCCAGGGTTTCGGCGAGGCCCCGGGGGCCCTGGTCGAACGCATGGTTGTTGGCGGTGGAGACGATGGTGAGGCCCGAAGCCTTGAGGGCCGCGGGCAGGTCCTCGGGGGCGTTGAACTGGAAGGGGCGGCCGGGCCGGCCCGTCCTCGGGGCGATGGGGGTTTCCAGGTTGGCGAAGGCGATATCGGCGCCCTTGAAGAGGGGCGTCACCTCCTTCCAGAGTTCGGTCAGGCTCCCCGCCTGGAGCGCGGAGGTCTTCACGTCCTGGTGCATGAGGATATCCCCCACCGCCACCAGGTCCACCCGCGCCAATTCCTCCGGCAGACGGCTAGGCGGCGGGCCCGGGGCCACCGGGGCGCGGCTGCCCAGGGCGAGGGCCAGGAGACCGGCCAGGAAAAGCCTAGGCGGGACCGTAGAAGACCTCAACCGGAAGGCCGGGCAGCCCATCCAGCACTCCGGCCGCCAGCCGGTCCAGGTCCCGGGCCGCCAGGGGCTTCGCCTCGGGCTCGGGGGTGGGCCGGGCCACGGTGTAGAGCTGCACGGCCTGGAGGGTCCCCCGTTCGCGAAGGGTCCGCAGGCACTGGAGGTAGGCCTCCACTTCCCCGTCCGAAGGCCCCCTTCCCCGCCATTCCAGGAAGAGGGTCTGGATCACGATGGGCCAGCGCGCGGCGGTGGCGGCCAGGTTGTCCAGGATGCGGGAGAAGGGCACCTTGGAGCGGTTCACCTCCCGATAGTAGGCCTCGGTGCCGGCGTCCAGCTTGGCCCAGATCTCCCCGTTGTTCGCCATGAGGAGGCCAAGGCCCTCCAGGATCTCGGGGGCCTGGAGCCGGGAGGAATCGGTGATGAGCACCAGCTTCACGTCGTCCAGCCCCCGGCGGGCCTTCAGGGCCGCGATGCGCTCCACGGCCCGGGGGAATTCCCGCAGGGTGGTGGGCTCGCCGTCCCCGGAGAAGGCGATGTCGTTGAGGCGGCGCTGGCCCGCGTCGGCGGAGTCGAAGGGCGGGGTCCGGAAGAGCTCGCCCGAGCGGGTGAGTTCGAGCAGCACCTCCATTTCCCGCTCCATCTGGTCCAGGTCCACGTCCCGGCGCCGGGCGGGGGTGGTCCGGTCCACTTCGCAGTACACGCAATCGAAATTGCAGACCTTGTCGGGATTGAGGTTCACCCCGAGGCTCACGCCCTTGCTGCGCCGCGAGATGACGGGATAGCAATAGTGGAAGTCCTGCCAGGTGCGGCGGTGGTCCAGGTGGGCTGTGACGAGCTCGCTCATGGGAACAGGATACTACGGGCCTCCCGGGAGCCCGGGGGCATGCGGTAGACTGGTTCACCAAATAAATCGCATCCGGAGGCATCCGCCATGAAAAAGATCTGCGTGCTCGGCGCCGGCCGCGTAGGCGCCACCATGGCCCTGGACCTGGCCCGGGACGGGGAGTTCGACGTCACCGTCGCCGATCGGTCGGAGAAGGCCCTGGGGCGCCTCGCCGAAAGGGGGCTCCGGATCCAGCCCCGGGAGCTTTCCCAGGCCTCCGAGGTGCGCGCCGCCGTGCAGGGCGCGGACCTGGTGGTGGGCGCCGTGCCCGGCTTCATGGGGTTCGAGACCATGAGGGCCGTGCTGGAGGCGGGAAAGCCCATCGTCGATATCTCCTTCTTCCCCGAGGATCCCTTCCTCCTGGACGGCCTGGCCCGGGAGAAGGGCCTCATCGCCGTCATGGACGCCGGGGTGGCCCCGGGCTGCGACAATCTCATCGTGGGCGACCTGCAGCGGCGCCTGGATTCCATCGAAAACTTCGAATGCTACGTGGGGGGCCTCCCCGCCATCCGCACCTGGCCCTTCGAGTACAAGGCCGGCTTCAGCCCCGTGGACGTGGTGGAGGAGTACACCCGCCCGGCCCGCTACGTCGCCCACGGCAAGGAGATCGTGATGCCCGCCCTCAGCGAGCCCGAACTCATGGACTTCCCCGGCGTGGGCACGCTGGAGGCCTTCAACACCGACGGCCTGCGCTCCCTCATCCACACCGTGGACGCGCCCTTCAAGAAGGAGAAGACCCTTCGCTACCCCGGCCACATCGAGAAGATGCGCATGCTGCGCGAGGCCGGGTTCTTCGGCCTGGAGCCCATTGACGTCGGCGGCGTGAAGGTGGCCCCCATGGACCTCACCACCCGGCTCCTCTTCCCCATGTGGCAGATGGAGGAGGACGACGAGGACTTCACGGTCATGCGCGTGATCGTGGACGGGACCAAGGACGGCAAGCCCGAACGCCACGTGTGGGACCTCCTGGACCGCTACGACCGGGACACGAAAATCACCTCCATGGCCCGGTCCACCGGGTATGCGTGCACCGCCACGGTGCGCCTGGTGGCCGCGGGCCTGTACACCCGCAAAGGCATCGCCCCGCCCGAGTATGTGGGCCGCGAGGAAGGCTGCTGGGAGTTCATCCGCAAGGACTTGGCCAAACACAATGTGACCTGGGTCGAGACCAGGAGCTAGCCTAGCGACCATTTCAGCTAGGGTTACCCAGGGGACGGATCACACGGTGGCCCTGGCAGCGATGCTGGCGCCGGCCAAGTCGAATGCAAGGTCATGGTGTGCGAAGAATCCAAGAGGCAATCGGTCAAGACAATCAAATCAAGTTATTTCATCGCAATATTAACATCGATCGAAAGTTTTCTGGAACCACCTGAACACCCGGGGCATTAGTTAAAAGAGATGTGACACCCGAATGAACCCATAAAGACGGTATTCGGTTTTCAATAAGGTTACTGGAAGCTCACTATTGAGTTGAAACAGGCAGTGTATGTCAAATTTATATATATTTGCAATAACGCTTTTGATCCTTACATGGCTTAGACGGTTTCACACAAATTATCAATGCCCTAAATGCAAATCAGCATTGCCGTGGTGGCGGATCGAAAAGCCATTTAGGGTTTGGCTTATGGGTGGCTGGCATTGCCCAAAATGTAACATAAATATTTCGAGAAATGGCAAATTGTTATAATTTTTGAAATCCTCACTCCAGAACCTAAATCTTGTTACAGCACAAGGGAGGATTTATGCAAATCTATTAACTACAGTGTTTTCGTGAATAACGTGAAGCTTTCTCTCGCAACTTTCATGGACAAGGAGGAACCAATGAGTTTAAACAACAGACGGCCAACTGTACTTTCAGAAATCGAACTGGACCAAATAAGGGGAGGAGGCCCGCCTCCCAAAGACCAAAGCAAAGTTGTGTCCAGAATTTTCTGTAAGTCCGCTCCAGTAGGGATTTCCTCAGTCTAGGGCGGGCAGCCGCAGGCGGACCCCGCCCGGCCCGGCGAAACCGATCAGATTCCTGCTGATGACCATCCGCTGTGGGGCATTTGGAGAACGCGCAGCGGTCTCCAGGCGCAGCCCGAGGGTGTGGAAAGGGTGCGGGCAGGCCCGCAGGGCCGGTGCGCGAAGCGCAGTCCACAGGCTTTCCATGCCTGAGCACGCTCCACAGAGCATGGGTCGGCGCCATCAGGGCATGGAGCGACCATAGGAACAAGATCACGCCGGTCCCCCCATGTGCACCCATGCCTGGCCGGTCCAGGCCTCGTTCTGTTCCATGAGAAGCGCCCCGTAGACGCGTTCCCGGCTTTCCGCATTGGGCCAAACCCGCACCAGTCGGCTCTTTCGCTTCAGCTCCTGGTTGAATCGCTCGACCATATTGGTCGTCCGCAGCCGCTTATGATGGCCCTCGGGTAGCGCCAGGACGGCCTGGAGGCTGTCCAGGTGCTCCTCCACGTAGTCCACTGCCTTGGGCGATTTCTCCTCCCAGCGCGCCCTCAGCAGACCGAGCAACTCCTGCGACCGGACGTAGTCCACGGCGTGGAGCACGGCCCTCACGTCTTCCCGGAAGGCCTTCTGGTCCGCCGCCTTGACCTGCTCGATCGACCTGCGGAGGAAGTGCGCCTGGCACTCCTGCCAGCTCGATCCGGGAAACGCCTTCGTCGCGGCCTGGCAGAGGCCCTCGTGGGCGTCCGAGACCAGCAGGTCGACCCCATGCAGGCCACGACCCTTCAGGTCCTTGAACAGGCCCTCCCAGGCCACCTCGGTCTCTCCGCCCCAATCCAGCCAGCCCAGGACCTCTCGCTCCCCCTTCTCGTTGACCCCAGCAGCCCATAGGAAGGCCCGGCTGCGGACGCGGTGGCCTTCCCGGACTTTGTCGAACCGGGCGTCAACGAGGAGATACGGAAAGGCACCCAAGGGCCGGGTCCGAAACGCTTCCACGGCCGGCTCGATGTCCTTTAGGATCTGGGATACCAGGCTGGGACTGACCTCTGCCCCGAAGGCCTCCTCCGCCAGCCTGCTCACGTTCCGGTTGGACACCCCGGCCAGCACCATCTGGCCGCAAGCGGCCAGCAGGGCGCGCTCGGATCTCTGCCAGCGCTCGAATAGGGCCGGCCGGAAGGAGCCGTTCCGGGCCTGCGGTACAGATAGCTCCAGGGCGCCGGCCACGGTCTGGAAGCCACGATCCTTGTAGCCATTGCGATAGCCGTTAGGCCGTTCCATGCCCCGGGCGTTCCAGGGCGCCTCGAAATGGGCGTCGGCCTGGCTGTTGATCAGGGCCTGGGCCACGGCTTCCACCAGCACTCGGAAGCCCTCGCCTCCTGGCTGCGAAAACAGTCCTTCCACAGTCCCCTCGGGGACCTCAAACTTCAACTCGGCCATTGGCTTCCTTTCGTAGGCTTGCTTGCTCGCAACTTCAAACCTACTGGAGCCAGTGGCCCCTTTGCTACCCGGACACCTGGAATGGCGCGGGGGCTAACTTACAGAAGCTTTTATACACAACCCATAGCAAAGAGGATAAAAACCTAATGGGTGCGGCCGTGACCGGTGCCATTGCAGGGGTCATTGAGGGTTCACCCGGAGGGCCTGCCGGGATGGTGTTTGGTGCCTTGGGTGGCGCTGCGGCCGGCCTCGGAATTGACGCGGGAGGCGCTTACATAGCCGGTGGAGATCGAAGTAAGATCCCAAGCCTTAACCGGCAATATCCGTGGAGGCCTGAGCACATGGCGGTATGCCATTAAATCAAAAACCATTGGAGAAAGTTGGGATAAGGACACCAACGCTCAGGGCTCCCCCGCCGCCGCCAGCCTTCCCGTGAGCGGGAAGCGGTCGCAGGGCTCGTAGCGGGGGCCGATCCAATCGAAGAGGGTGAGGTTGCGCACCTCGAAGGCGAGGTGGAGGTTCTGCTGCAGCACCAGGTCCACGGCCTGGCCGTAGGTTCCGCGGACGGGGTCGCCCTGGGCCAGGGTGATGTGGGGAACCCAGCGTTCGGGGACGTACAGGGGGGGGATCCGGCCGCCCAGCTTCGCCACTTCGGCGCAGACGCCCTGGTGCAGCTCCGACAGGACGGGGGTCTTCACCACGGGGGCGAAGAGGATCCGGGCGGGGGCGCCGAAGAGGCCGATTCCGCTGGTTTCCAGCATGAAGGGGGGGAGGGACTGGGAGACCCGTTCCAGGAGGCTCTTCACCTCGTAATGGGTCAGGCCTTCGAAGGCCATGAGGGTGAGGTGGGGAAAGGGGACCTTGTGGACCCCGGCCAGGCCGAATTCGGTTTCCAGCAGCGACCACACCTCCCTCACCCGGCTGGCTGCCGGGTCGTGGAGAACCAGGGCGATGGTGGACATGGAAGCAGTATAACGGATCGCGGTGGTTAAAACCGAGCCCAGGGCGGATAACTCTCGTTAAAAACGAGCGGTGACCGTGACGCCCTTGAAGCCGGGGGAGAAGGCCGGCTCGACGCTGAAGGCCGCCCGGCCCGCATGGCTCCGGATGCCTTCGTTGACCCGCACCACGGCGCGGCCCATGACGGTGCCCACCAGGGCCCCGGCCACGACGTCGGAGGCGAAGTGATCCCGGGTGCCCAGGCGGGCTACGCCCACCAGTCCGGCGGCCCCGTAGGCGCACCAGCCCACCCAGGGCTCGGTGGACCGCATGGAAATCACGGAGGCCATGGCGAAGGCCTGGGCGGCGTGGCCGGAGGGGAAGCCGTCCTGGGAGGATAGGGCGCGGAAATCGTGGGTGCCCTTCCCGTCCAGGGGCCGGGCCCGGCCGGCGCCGTACTTCAGGGGCAGGATGGCCGCCTGGGCCAGCACCGTGGCCACGCCCATGTCCACGATGACCGAGCGGGGCTCGTCCTTGCCCAGGACGGTGAAGCCCAGGTAGCCCGCGCCCATGAGGACGAGGCCGGCGGTGCCGCCGGGCCGGGCGAGGTTCGTGGCCAGGCGGTCCCGGGCGTCGGTGTGGTTGCGCTTGGAGGCGTCGTCCAGGGTCTTGTCCAGGAGGACGGCGGTGCCCAGGACGGCGGCGGCGCCCAGGCCCAGGGCCTTCCAGTCGGAAGCGTCCCAGGAAGCCGGCGCCTGGGCCACGGACTTCGCATCCTCCCAGAGCAGGCCGGGGAGCTTGGGGATTTCATCGCGGGAGTAGGGGGTCTGGCCCCAGAGGGCGGTGCTCGCCAGGACGATCGCGAGGACCTTCATCAGGACCTGGCAGCCAAACGCTCGGCCATGGCCTTGCCCATTTCGGCGGGGCTCACCACCACGGTGATGCCGGCGGCCTCCAGGGCAGCCATCTTTTCCTTGGCGGTGCCTTTGCCGCCGCTGATGATGGCGCCGGCATGGCCCATGCGCCGGCCCGGAGGGGCGGTCTGCCCTGCGATGAAGGCCACCACGGGTTTGGTCACGTTGGCCTTGATGAAGGCGGCGGCCTCCTCCTCGGCGTTGCCGCCGATCTCGCCCACCATCACGATGGCGTGGGTGTCGGGGTCGGCCTGGAAGAGCTTGAGGCAGTCGATGAAGTTGGTGCCGTTGATGGGATCGCCGCCGATGCCCACGCAGGTGCTCTGCCCGATGCCCAGGGCGGTGAGCTGGCCCACGGCCTCGTAGGCCAGGGTGCCGGAGCGGGAGATGATGCCCACGTGGCCGGCCAGGTGGATGCGCCCGGGCATGATGCCGATCTTGGCCTGGCCGGGGGTGATGACGCCGGGACAGTTGGGACCCACCAGCCGCTGCCCGGGGTGCTCGGCCAGGACGCGCTTGACCTTGACCATGTCCTGCACGGGGATGCCCTCGGTGATGCAGACGATGAGCTCGATGCCGGCGTCCAGGGCCTCCAGGATGGCGTCGGCGGCCGCCGGGGGCGGCACGAAGATCATGGTGGCGTTGGCGCCCGTGGCCTTGCGGGCGGCCTTGACGGTGTCGAAGACGGGAAAGCCGTCCACTTCGGTGCCGCCCTTGCCGGGGGTGACGCCGCCCACCACCTGGGTGCCGTACTCCCGGCAGCCCTTGGCGTGGAAGAGGCCTTCCCGGCCGGTGATGCCCTGGACGATCAGGCGGGTGGAATTGCCGAGCAGGATGGACATGGTGACCTCGGATGGAAGGGGTTCAGGCGTCGTCGCGGAAGGCGTCGGGGTCCGGACCCGGCGCGGGCCGGGCCTCGTTCGGGAGGGAGTCCGGCAGCCTCGACTTGAGCGCGCGGAGCTCGGTGAGATACTGGCGCTTGACGGCGTCGAGCTCCAGGTTCCTGCGGTACAGCTGCAGCACGAGGGCCACCACCACCGCCAGGTTAAGCGGCACGGCGATCCACATGAGGAGCGGGGCGTGGAAGGTGGTCCGCTCCCAGTTGCCCGCGCCCACGATCCAGATGAAGAGCCACATCATGGGCAAAAAGCCCACGGTGACGAAGAAGAAGCCCCATCCGATGCGCCAGGCACCCCGGTGCATCACGGACTGGTACTCGGCCCACTTGGCCTCGTACTGGGCCTTGGGATCGGCAGCCGTCATCGGATGGAGGCCACGACCTTGCGCGCCGCGTCGTCGAGGTTGGCGGCCACCTGGATGCTCAGGCCGCTCTCGGAGAGGATCTTCTTGCCCTGCTCGACGTTGGTGCCCTCCAGGCGCACCACGACGGGGACCGTCACGCCGATGTCCTTGGCGGCGTTCACCACGCCCGCGGCCACGATATCGCACCGCATGATGCCGCCGAAGATGTTCACCAGCACCGCCTTGACGCCGGGGTCCTGGAGGATGATCCGGAAGGCGTTCTTCACGGCCTCCTCGGAGGCGCCGCCGCCCACGTCCAGGAAGTTGGCGGGGCTCGAGCCGTGGTACTGGATGATGTCCATGGTGGCCATGGCCAGGCCGGCGCCGTTGACCATGCACCCGATGCTGCCGTCCAGCTTGATGAAGTTCAGGCCGTATTTCGAGGCCTCGATCTCCGCGTGGGCCTCCTCGTTGAGGTCGCGGTAGGCCACGATCTCCGGGTGGCGGAAGAGGGCGTTGTCGTCGAAGGCGATCTTGGCGTCCAGGGCGCAGACGTCGCCCTGGGCGGTGACCACCAGGGGATTGATCTCCACCATGGAGCAGTCCTTCTCCACGAACAGGCGGTAGAGGTTCTGGAAGAAGGTGGCGCCCTTCTTCCAGCTGTCGCCCTCCAGGCCCAGGGCGAAGGCCAGTTCCCGGGCCTGGTGGCCGGTGAGGCCCAGGGCCGAATCCACGGCGATCTTCACGATCTTCTCGGGGGTGTGCTCGGCGACCTCCTCGATCTCAACGCCGCCCTCCGTGGAGGCCAGGGCCGTGACGCGGCCCGTGGCGCGGTCCACCAGGAAGCTCAGGTACAGCTCCCGGGCGATGTCCACGGGATCGGAGAGGAACACGGTGTGGACCGTGCGGCCCTCGGCGCCGGTCTGCTTCGTGACGAGATTCATCCCGTTCATCTTCGTGAAGAGCTCCGCGGCCTCCTCGGGGGTCTTGGCGAACTTGACGCCGCCGCCCTTGCCGCGGCCGCCGGCGTGGATCTGCGCCTTGACGACGCTCCTGCCGCCCATCTCCCGGGTGATGGCCGCGGCCTCGGCCGCATCCCGGGCAACCCGCCCCCCCGGGGTGGCGACGCCGTACGTCCGGAGCAGTTCCTTGGCCTGGTATTCGTGGATATTCATCAGGTCTCCTGGAGGTTGACAAGGGTTGCGGAGCGCATAGTGTATCCGGATCCTGGGTCTTTGTATCAACGAGCCCGAGGTCGCTTTAGGCTAGACTGGGGGTTCCCCTTGGAGCCCGCCATGCCCCAGTTGGACCGCCTGCTGGCCCACATCTCCCCCCGGGGCGGACTGCGGCTCCGCCTGGAGCCCAACGCCCCGCCCATCCTGGAGCTGGCCGGAGGCACGGAGATGCCCCTCCTGGCCAATCCCCTGCCCCCGACCATGGTGGAGGTCCTGGCCAAGGAGGTGGTGCCCCTGGAAAGGGAGGCCGCCCTGGCCGCCACGGGCGAGGCCTATTTCGACCACGAGGCCGGCGGGGAGGTGTACCGCATCCTGGTGAACCGCGGGCCCCAGGGCACCCGCATCACCGCGGAGCCCTCCCGGGGCGCCGCCACCGCGACCCAGCCCCTGCCCCGCCGCACGAATCCCCCCGCGCCCATACCAGCCCCAGCTCGCGTTCCGCCCCCGGCGCCCGTTCCGGCCCCGGCGCCCGTTCCGTCCCCCGCGCCCGCCGCGGCCGGCACCCCCGGGCAGCCCATCTACGGCACCCATCCCCTGGCGGAAGCGCTGTTCCGGGCCCTCCTGGAGCACAAGGGCTCCGACCTCCACCTCAGCTCCTTCGAGGCGCCCATCGTCCGGGTCCACGGGGACATGGAGGACCTTTCCGATTTCGGGATCCTGGGACCCAGCCAGATCATGGAGCTCATGGAGGCCCTGGCCCCCGCGGCCGCGTGGCGCCAGTTCACCGAGAAGAACGACGCGGATTTCGCCTACCCCTTCGAGGCCGGCGGCTGCCGCCTGCGGGTGAACTACTTCATGGATCGCGTGGGGCCGGGCCTGGTGTGCCGGGTCATCCCCAACGAGATCCCGGACCCCGACAAGCTGGGCCTGCCGGACCCGGTCCGGCGCCTCGCGGCCCTGAGCAAGGGCCTGGTGCTCGTCACGGGCCCCACCGGGTCGGGCAAGTCCACCACCCTGGCCGCCATCATCGATATCGCCAACAAGCAGCGCGACGATCACATCCTCACCATCGAGGACCCCATCGAGTTCGTGCATCCCCGCAAGCGCTGCCTGGTGAACCAGCGGGAGGTGGGCACCCACACCGAATCCTTCAAGTCCGGCCTCCGGGCCGCCCTGCGCGAGGACCCCGACATCGTCATGGTGGGCGAGATGCGGGACCTGGAGACCATCTCCATCGCCCTGGAGACGGCCATCACGGGCCACCTGGTCTTCGGCACCCTGCACACCTCCAGCGCCATCGGCACCGTGGACCGCATCGTGGACCAGTTCCCCGCGGACCGCCAGCAGCAGATCCGGGTGATGCTGGCCGACGCCCTCAAGTGCGTCATCAGCCAGGCCCTCCTCAAGCGCGTGGGCGGAGGCCGCATCGCCGCCCTGGAGACCCTCTTCATCACCCCCGCCATCTCCAACCTCATCCGCGAGGGCAAGAACTTCCAGATCCCCAGCGCCATGCAGACGGGCCGCGCCTACGGTCAGAAGCTCATGAACGACGCCCTGGTGGAACTCATCCAGGCCAAGCAGGTGGAGCCCAAGGAAGGGTACCTGAAGTGCCCGGACAAGGAATCCTACATGAACGCGCTCAAGCGCGCCGGAATTGATTGGGACCTGCGGGCCCACGAGGCAAGCTAGGTCGGCCGTGTCCTTCTAATCCCTCAGGACGCGACGTTCCAGTTGGCTCTGGAATTCGCGTCTCCCGTCGGCAACCAGGAGCAGGAGGGCCTGGTTTCCCGCAATCCGATAGATCAGGCGGTAGGGCTGGAACATCACCTGCCGGAATTCCCGGATGCCCAGGTTCAACAGTTCCTTGGGGCAGGAGCCGCGTTCGGGGAATTCGGCGAGATCGTTCGCGGCGTCGAGGATGCCTTCCAGGATGCGCTCGGCCACCGTGGGGCCCTCGCGCTCCGCCAGGAAAGCGACGATCTCGGCCAGATCGCCTTCGGCTCCCCGCGTGACCCGCACCTCATGTCCCATCAGGGACGGATGCCGGCGCGCAGGCGCTTGCCTACTTCGGAGAGGGGACGGGTCCGCCCCTCCTCCGCCTCACGGGTGCCGATGGCCAGGAGCTTGAGGAGGGCGAGGGTCTCCTGGGTCTCCTCGTACGAGGTCACGTCCTGGAGCACGGCCTTCGCTTCCCCGTTCTGGGTGATCACCAGGGGTTCCCGGCGCCCGGAGAGCTGGAGCAGGACTTCTGCGGCGTGGGCCTTCAGATGGGTGATGGGTTTGACCTGGGCCGAGTACTTCATGGCGCCTCCGCAGGACTTAATATAGTCCTTTATCGGTCCTTGGCCAGTTCCTGATCCGGTGGAAAAGGGCGGCTGGCCGCGCCGTCGCGGGATTTACCACCGGGGCCTCAGTTGCTGCGGGCCAGGAGGATTCCGGGGATGTCCAGGAGCAGGCGCCGGGTGCCATCGTGTCCCGCCACCGGTTTTAGCGCCGCCGTGGCCGCCTCGGAGGCCCTGCGGGCCAGGTCGCGGGTCTCGGCGAGGGCGTCGTGGCGCTCCAGGAGGGCGCGCAGGGCCTTCTCGTCGGCGGGGGAGATGGGGAGCTTCTCGCCGTTCTCCCAGATGCGGGCGATGATGGGGCGGGCTTCCTGGGGGGCCCGCTCCAGGAGGGTGAGCATGGGGAGGGTCAGCTTCCCTTCCCTCAGGTCCGAGAAGACGGGCTTGCCCATCTCGGCCTCGGTGGAGGTGTAGTCCAGGAGGTCGTCCACCAGCTGGAAGGCCCTGCCGATCTCCAGGCCGTAGCGGCGCAGGGCCTCGCAATCGGCTTCGGGGCGCCCGGCCAGCACGGCGCCGGTCTCGGTGCAGCCCGAGAACAGCAGCGCGGTCTTGCGCTCCTGGATATCGAAGTAGTCCTTGCGGGTGGTGTCCAGGTTGAACAGGCAGTCGTTCTGGATGAGCTCGCCCTCGATCATGCGGGTGGTGACCTCGGCCATGATCTCCAGCATCCGGAAGGACCTGCCGGCGATGGCGGAGGACATGGAGCGCAGGTAGAGCAGGTCCCCGAAGAGCACCGTGAGGGTGTTGCCCCAGAGCGCGTTGAGGGTCGGCTTGGCCCGGCGGGTCTGGGCGTGGTCGATGACGTCGTCGTGGATGAGGGTGGCCGTGTGCATCATCTCGAAGACCACGGCGAACCGCACGTCCTCGGTGGACTCCACCCCGCACAGGCGGCTGCCCAGCAGCACCAGGGCGGGCCGCAGGCGCTTGCCCTTGCCCGAACCCACGTGGGAGGCCAGCCTCCCCACCACGGCCACGTCGGATTCCATCTGGCGCTGCAGCTCCTCCTCCACTTCGGAAAGCTTGGAGGAGATGGGCAGGAAGTAGCGCAGCAGATCGATGCGGGACATCGCTCAGTTCCGGTAGTTCGTGAACTGGAGGTCGAGGCCCTGGTCGTTCTTCTTGAGAAGGGCGATGGCGTCCTGCAGGTCGTCCTTGTTCTTGCCCGAGACCCGCAGCTGGTCGCCCTGGATGGAGGCCTGCACCTTGACCTTGGCGTCCTTGAGCACCTTCACGAGGCCCTTGGCCTTCTCGGTGGGGATGCCCTGGAGGATCTTGACCTCCTGGCGGCAGGTGCCCTTGCTGGCGGGCTCCACCTTGCCGAACTCCATGGCCCGGATGCTCACGCCCCGCTTGACCAGCTTGCTCTGGAGGACGTCCACCACGGCCTTGAGCCGCACCTCGTCGTCGCTGGCGAGGACGAGAACCCCCTCCTCCTTCAGGTCGATCTTCGAGATGGAGCCCTTGAAATCGAAGCGCTGGCCGATCTCCTTCATGGCCTGCGTGACGGCGTTCTTCACCTCGTCCATGTCCACCTTGGACACCACATCGAACGAACAATCAGTGGCCATCAGCCCCTCCGTGATCCTCCAATGTAGCATCCCCGTGACAATTTAGCTTCCTCTTGAGGTCCTCCCAGCCCTCCCAGAGGAAGAGCCTCAGCAGGGCCACCTGCACGAGGGCGTGGTCGATGCGGCCTTCCCGGAGCATGGCCTCGGCCTCCTTCCAGGGCACGGCCCACACGCGCAGCTCCTCGGAGGGATCCAGGTCCAGCCCCGCCTCGCACCGGCAGTCCAGGCCCAGGAAGAAGTGGCAGCGGTTGTCCTGGATGGCCGGATTGGGGGAGCAGCTGCCCAGGCTGATCCAGCGGTCCGGGATGTGGCCGGTCTCCTCCAGCAGCTCCCGGCGCCCGGATTCCCCGGGCTCCTCCCCGGGGTCGCACACGCCCCCCACCACCTCGAAGGTGCTCGCGCCGATGCCGTGGCGGAACTGCTCCACCAGGAGCAGCTCCCCCTCCCGGGTGAAGGCCACGACGTTCACCCAGTCCGGGCACAGCAGCCGCGTGAAGCCGTGCTCCCGCTCGGTATGGGGCGACCTGCGCCGCACGAGGATATGCCGGAAGAGGCGGGTCTCGCCCTTCACCTCCACGACCTTGTCCACCCAGGGGCGGGAGGGGTCGAATCCGGGGGAGTGCTGGGCGAGGAGGCGCATGGGTCCAGTCTAGTCTTCATTCCCCGGCGGGTTGGTGCTATGGTTCGGCCATGGACGTTCCACGAGCATCGTTTCTGGCCCTGGCCGCGGTTCTGCTCACCGGTTGCAGCACCGAGGATCCCCGGCTGCCCGAGAAGCTGTATGAAGAGGCCATAGACCTCAACCGCCAGGGGCGGAACCAGGAGGCCCAGAGCCTCATGAAGCAACTGGCCTCCCAGTACCCCGAATCCCCCAAGGGCCAGCAGGCCACCAAGGACCTCTACACCCTGGAGGCCCTGCTCCGCCAGGACCTGCGCGACCGCACCCGGCAGCTCCACGGCAGCATGAAGCGCGTCGCGGACGCCCTGACGCGCTTCAAGGGCAAGCACGGCGAGTACCCGCGCTTCCTCTCCGCCCTGGTGCCCGATTACCTGGAGCAGATGCCCGAGACGCCCTGGAAGCACCCCTTCTTCTACCGGCCCTACGTGACCACGCCGATCATGGATGTGAAGGACCGAAGGGGCCGGGTGGCCCAGGTGTTCAGCACCAAGTTCGACGGCTACGTGCTGGTGAGCCTGGGCGTGGACATGCAGGTGGGCGGCGACGACCTGGCCGCGGACACCTACGTGGTGAACGGCGAATGGTACAAGGGCAGCGCCCCCCCGCCCATCCCCACGCCCCAGCCGCTGCGCTAGGCCAGGCTCCTAGGGATGGGCGGGGTCGGCCCTCCTACTTGACGCCCCAGTCCAGGATGACCTTCCCGGACTTCCCGCTGCCCATGACCTCGAAGCCCTGGCGGAAGTCCTCGATGGGGAAGTGGTGGGTGATGATCGGGCTGATGTCCAGGCCGCCCTGGATCATGGCGGCCATCTTGTACCAGGTCTCGAACATCTCCCGGCCGTAGATGCCCTTCAGGAACAGGCCCTTGAAGATCACCTTGCCCCAGTCCACGGCCACGTCCTCCCCGAGGATCCCCAGCATGGCGATGCGGCCGCCGTTGGCCATGGAATCGATCATGCCGCGGAAGGCCGACGCGTTGCCGCTCATCTCCATGCCCACGTCGAAGCCTTCGGTCATGCCCAGTTCCTTCTCCACGTCGGCCAGCTTCTCCCGGGAGACGTCCACGGCGCGGGTGGCGCCCATCCTGCGGGCCAGGTCCAGCCGGTAGGGGTTCACGTCGGTGATCACGACGTTGCGGGCGCCCACGTGCTTGGCGATGGCCACGGCCATGATCCCGATGGGGCCGGCGCCGGTGATGAGCACGTCCTCCCCCACCATGTCGAAGGACAGGGCGGTGTGGGCCGCGTTGCCGTACGGATCGAAGATGGAGGCCAGGTCGTCGGATATGCCGTCGGGCACCTTGAACAGGTTGGTGGCGGGAAGGGACAGGTACTCCGCGAAGGAGCCGGGGCGGTTCACGCCCACGCCCCGGGTGTTGGGGCAGAGGTGGCGCTTGCCGGCGCGGCAGTTGCGGCAGTGGCCGCAGACGATGTGGCCTTCGCCGGAAACCCGGTCGCCCACCTTGTAGCCCTCGACCTCGTCGCCCACCTTCTCGATGATGCCCACGTACTCGTGGCCCACGTGCATGGGCACGGGGATCGTCTTCTGGCTCCAGGCGTCCCAGTTCCAGATGTGCATGTCCGTGCCGCAGATGGCGGACTTGTGGATGCGGATCAGCACGTCGTTGGGGCCCGTCTCCGGCATGGGGACGTCCTCCATCCACAATCCGGGTTCCCGCCTGCTCTTGACCAGTGCTCTCATGGCCTGTCTCCTTGATTACTTGATGACGCCCAGGGCGCGCCCGACCTTGGCGAAGGCGGCGATGGCCACGTCCAGGTCCTCGCGGCTGTGGCCCGCCGACATCTGGGTGCGGATGCGGGCCTGGCCCTTGGGCACGACGGGGAAGAAGAAGCCCGTGACGTAGACGCCCTCGTCCAGGAGCCGGGAGGCGAATTCCTGGGCCAGGGGGGCGTCGTAGAACATCACCGGGATGATGGGGTGCTCGCCGGGGAGGAGCTTGAAGCCCAGCTTGCCCATCTCGGTGCGGAAGTGCAGCGCGTTGGCCCGCAGCTGGTTGCGCAGGCCGTCGCCTTCCTTGAGCATGGCCAGCACCTTGAGGCTCGTGGCGGTGATGGAGGGGGCCAGGGTGTTGGAGAAGAGGTAGGGCCGGGACTTCTGCCGCAGCCAGTCGATGACCTCCTTGGAGGACGACACGTAGCCGCCCGAGGCGCCGCCCAGGGCCTTGCCCAGGGTGCCGGTGATGATGTCCACCCGGCCCATGACCCCGTGGTGCTCGTGGGTGCCCCGGCCCTTGGCGCCGATGAAGCCCACGGCGTGGCTGTCGTCCACCATCACCATGGCGCCGTATTTCTCGGCCAGGTCGCAGATGGCGGGAAGGTTGGCCAGGTAGCCGTCCATGCTGAAGACGCCGTCGGTGACCACGAGCTTGAACCGGGCGCCGGAGGCCTCCTTGAGCTTGGCTTCCAGGTCCGCCATGTCGTTGTTGGCGTAGCGGTAGCGCTGGGCCTTGCACAGGCGGATGCCGTCGATGAGGGAGGCGTGGTTGAGGGCGTCGCTGATGATGGCGTCCTCCTCGCCCAGCAGGGGCTCGAAGACCCCCCCGTTGGCGTCGAAGCAGCTGGAATAGAGCTGGGTGTCCTCCATGCCCAGGAAGTCGCTGATCTGGGCCTCCAGCTCCTTGTGGATGTCCTGGGTGCCGCAGATGAAGCGCACGCTGGACAGGCCGAAGCCGCGGCGGCCCAGGGCCTCCCGGGCGGCCTCCACCAGGGCGGGATGGTTGGCCAGCCCGAGGTAGTTGTTGGCGCAGAGATTGATGACCCGCTTCCCGTTGGCCTCCACCCAGGGGCCCTGGGGGCTGGTCATCACCCTCTCGTTCTTGTAGAGCCCCTGCTCCCTGAGGGCGCGGGTTTCATCGGCGAGGTGGTTGAGAAAGAGCTTGTTCACGTTGGACCCCTTTTCGGCTCGGCCATTATAGGACGGGGAATTCGTGAGACTAGTCACGTACTCCCGGCCCCACTAGAATTGGGCCAGAGGGTCCACCCCATGCGCATCCTGCTCGCCATCCCCGTCCTGGTAGCCGCCCTGGCCTGCGGTTCCCCCAAGCTCTCCCGCAGGGAGGCCGAAGGCGACATCCGCAAGGACTACCCCGTCCAGATCGTCGTGACCATCCCCGAATCCGCCTCGGCCATCAAGGGCTCCCCGGAACACGCCCGGCTCGTGGCCCTGCAGGAGGCCGTGGCCGCCAAGGGCGCCTTCGCGGTCACGCGGAAGGCGGAGGGGGACCGCGAGACCTTCGCCTTCAAGCCCGGCGCCTCCGCCCCCAAGGAGGCCAGCCTTTCCGCCAAGGGCTACGAGCTCCCCGCCGCCGAGGCGGAGTTCGTGCGGGCCCTGCGCATCGAATACATGCGGGATTCCGCCCGGGTCACCTACCAGATCCGCCTGTCCAGGCCCACGGCCTGGTTCGGCCTCTTCCAGACCCTCCACCCCGGGGTGCGCCCCGGGGAGACCAAGGAACGCCACGCCTCCTACCGCCGGGAGGGCCGCAGCTGGGTCCTGCAGAACACCGACGAGACCCTGAAGAAGGCCCGATAGGCTCTGGTATCATTAAATTTTAGGGGCCCAAATGCACCATGAGCGCGTCGCCATCCTCGATTTCGGGTCCCAGTACACGCGACTGATCACCCGCCGCCTGCGCGATCTGGGCGCCTTCGGACTGGTGTACGGCCCCGGCGCCACGGCCAAGGAGATCGGCGGGCCCGACCTCAAGGGCGTGATCCTCTCCGGCGGCCCCAATTCGGTCATGGAGGACGGCGCCCCGGACCTGGACCCGGCCATCCTGGCCCTGGGGGTGCCCATCCTGGGCATCTGCTACGGCCAGCAGCTCCTGGCGCGCAACCTGGGCGGGGTGATCCACCGCTCCAGCCGCAGGGAGTACGGCAAGGCCATGATCCGCGTCCTGGACCCCGAAAGCCTCCTCTTCCGGGGGCTGGAGACGGAGCTCCAGGTGTGGATGAGCCACGGCGACCACGTGGAGCAGGCCCCGGCGGGCTTCGCCATCACCAGCCACACCCGGGGCGTCCCCGTGGCGGCCATGGAGGACCGGGCCCGGCGCATCTACTGCATCCAGTTCCACCCCGAAGTGACCCACACCCAGCACGGGTCCAAGGTGCTCATGAACTTCCTCCACGTGTGCGGCATGAAGCTGGACTGGAACACGGGGCAGTTCATCGAGGAGAAGACCCGGGCCATCCGCAAGCAGGTGGGCACCGGCCGGGTCGTGCTGGGCCTCTCGGGGGGCGTGGATTCCAGCGTGGCCGCCGTGCTCCTGCACAAGGCCATCGGCAAGCAGCTCACCTGCGTGTTCGTGGACACCGGGGTCATGCGCAAGGACGAGATGGCCCAGGTGCAGGAGGCCTTCGCGCCCTACGACATGACCGTGAAGTGGGTGGACGCCCGCCAGGCCTTCCTGGGGGCCCTGGAGGGGGTGAGCGACCCCGAGCAGAAGCGCAAGATCATCGGCCGCACCTTCATCGAGGTCTTCGACAGGGAGGCCGGGCAGGTCCAGGCGGATTTCCTGGCCCAGGGCACCCTGTACCCCGACGTCATCGAGAGCTCCGGCGTGGGCGGGGCGGTGCTGGTGAAGTCCCACCACAACGTGGGCGGCCTCCCGGACGTCATGAAGCTCAAGCTGGTGGAGCCCCTGCGGGAGCTGTTCAAGGACGAGGTGCGCCGCGCGGGCCTGGCCCTGGGCCTGCCCGAGGACATGGTGTGGCGCCACCCCTTCCCGGGACCGGGCCTGGCGGTGCGCATCCCCGGGTGCGTCACCGCGGAGCGGGTGGCGATCCTCCAGAACGCCGACGCCATCTTCATCGAGGAGCTCAAGGCCTCCGGCTGGTACCGCAACACCTCCCAGTGCTTCGCCGTGCTCCTGCCGGTGCAGACCGTGGGCATCATGGGCGACGAGCGCACCTACGAGAACATGTGCGCCCTGCGGGCCGTGACCAGCGAGGACTTCATGACCGCCGACTGGGCCCGCCTGCCCCACGAGCTCCTGGAGAAGGTGGCCCAGCGCATCGTCAACGAGGTCAAGGGCATCAACCGGGTGGTCTTCGACATCACCAGCAAGCCCCCCGCGACGATCGAGTACGAATAGCCGGGAGCGCGGCGCCCTCCGGCGGCATCCCATATCCCAGGGAGGGCATTCGATGGCGGAAGGCATGCGTGTGGTGGTGGCCGGCGGCACGGGACTGGTGGGGAGGCACCTGGCGGAGGCCCTGGCCCGGGAGGGCGCCGAGGTGCGGATCCTGAGCCGCAGGCCCGGCCAGCCCTACTCCTGGGACGATCTGCCCCGGGCCCTGGAGGGCGCGGGGGCCGTCGTCAACCTCGCCGGGGAAGGCATCGCCGACCGACGCTGGACCGCCTCCCGCAAGGAGGCCATCCTCCGCAGCCGGGTGGAGGCCACGGAACGGCTGGTGGCGGCCATGGGCGCCCTGCCCTCCCCGCCCTCCGTCCTGGTGAACGCCAGCGCCGTGGGCATCTACGGCCCCATGGACGGGCGCCCCGTGGACGAGGGCCGGGAGCCCGGCAAGGGCTTCCTGGCCAAGGTCTGCCGCCAGTGGGAGGCCGCCGCGGACGGGGCCCTGGCCCTGGGGGTCCGGGTGGTCAAGCTGCGGCTGGGGGTCGTCCTGGCCCGGGACGGGGGCGCCCTGCCGAAGATGGCCTTCCCCGTGCGGATGTTCCAGGGCGCCAAGCTGGGCCACGGCCAGCAGGGCCTCAGCTGGATCCACGTGGACGACCTGTCGCGCCTCGTCCTCGCGGCCCTGGGGGACCCCGCCTACGCGGGCCCCGTGAACGCCACGGCCCCCCGCCCCGTCACCAACGAGACCTTCACCCGCGCCCTGGCCCGCCGCCTCCACCGGCCCCTGCTCCCCGTGCCCGGCTTCGTGACCCGCACGGCCCTGGGGGCCCTGTTCGGGGAGATGGGCCGGGAGATGCTTCTGGAAGGGGCCTTCGTGTACCCCCGCAGGGCCCAGGAGCTGGGCTTCGCGTTCCGGTTCGAGCGGGTGGAGGATGCCCTGGCCGACCTGCTGGACCCGGCCTGAATTCAGCCCCGGAAGGTGCCCCGCTCCGAGAGCTTCCGGCTGAAGATCGCCAGGCTCGCGTAGAGCTCCACGTTCTCCACGATGATGTCCTCGGGCACGTCCAGGGTGATGGGGGCGAAGTTCCACATGGCCCGGATGCCGCCCTGGACCATCACCTCGGCCACGTGCTGGGCCCGGTCCGCGGGGATGGTGAGGATGCCGATGGTGATGTGGAGCCGCCGGATCACCTCCTCCAGCTTGTCCACGGGGTACACGGGCACGCCGTGGATCTTCTTGCCCACCTTGGAGGGGTGGGCGTCGAAGGCGGCGGTGATGCGGATGCCGGCCTTGTCGAAGCCCGGGTACCCCAGCAGGGCCGAGCCCAGGTTCCCCGCGCCCACGAGGCAGGCGTCGGAGGCCGAGTTCCAGTTCAGGAAGGTCTCGATGGAGGCCAGCAGGTCCGCCACGCGGTGGCCCACCTTGGGCTTGCCCTGGCTCCCGGTGGCGGCCAGGTCCTTGCGCACCTGGGTGTGGTGGATGCCCAGGTCCTCGGCCATCTGGGTGGCGGAGATGATCTCCTGCCCTTCGCCCTGGATCCGCTTCAGGTAGTGGTAGTACTTCGGCAACCGACGCAACGTTGGGGTGGGTACGGCTGAGGCTGCCATGGATTTTCTCCGAAGTGAGTATACCCAGTAAGCCTAGGCAAGCTCACCCCTAAGAAAATGCGGCCCCGCCCCGGTGACCCGGATGTCCACCAGTTCCCCGAAGGGCAGCCGCCGCCCCTCCGGCACCGCCAGGTGCACGTTCTTCCACTCCCCGGTGCGGGCCAGCCAGTGGCCCCCGTCCAGGGCCCCCTTGCTCTCCACCCGGGCCTTGAGGGAGCGGCCCACCATGCGCTGGTTGCTTTCCAGGGTCAGCTCGGTCTGGCGGGCCTGGAGCCGGGTGAGCCGCCGGGACTTCTCGGCCTGGGGCAGATCGTCGGCCAGCCGCAGCGCGGGGGTCCCGGGCCGGGGGGAGTACACGAAGCTGAAGGACTGGTCGTAGCGCACCCGCTCCAGCAGGGCCAGGGTGTCCTCGAAGTCCGCCTCGGTCTCCCCGGGGAAGCCCACGATGAAATCCGTGGAGAGGTGGATGCGCTCCCGGGCCCCGCCCAGGTAGGCCAGGCGCTCCAGGTACTGCTCCACGGTGTACTCCCGGCGCATGCGCCGGAGCACCGCGTCGCTGCCGCTCTGCACGGGCAGGTGGAGGAAGGGGGCCACCTTGGAGTTCGTCGCCAGGGTCCGGGCCAGCTCCTCCGTGAAGTTCATGGGGTGGCTGGTGGTGAAGCGGATCCATTCCAGGCCCTCGACCTCGGCCACCCGGTCCAGGAGCTGCGCGAAGGTGCAGCCCCCCAGGTAGCTGTTCACGTTCTGACCCAGGAGCTCCACCTCCCGGAAGCCCATGGCCACGAGGTCCTCCACCTCGGCCACCACGTCCTTCCAGGGCCGGTGGCGCTCCACGCCCCGGGTGGTGGGCACGATGCAGTAGGTGCAGGCGTGGTTGCAGCCCTCGATGATGGTCACCAGGGCCTTGGCGGTGCTGTGGCGCAGGGTGGTTTCCGGGGGGAACAGGTGGTTGTCGGGGTAGTCCCCGGTGTCCATGACCCGGGCCTTGCCGGCGCGGGCCTCCTCCACCAGCCGCGGCAGCTGCTGGAGGGCCATGGTCCCGAGGACGAAGTCGATCTGCGGGGCCCGCCGGAAGAGCCCGGCCTTCTCCTGCTGGGCCAGGCACCCCGTGACCCCCACCAGCAGGGGCCGGCGCTTCTTCTCCTCCCGCAGGCGCCCCAGTTCCGTGTAGACCTTGTTCACGGCCTTCTCCCGGATGGAGCAGGTGTTCAGGAGCACCACGTCGGCGTCCTCCACCCCCTCGGCCGCCTGGAACCCTTCCTTTTCCATGAGACCCGCCAGCTTCTCGCTGTCGTGGTCGTTCATCTGGCATCCCCAGGTCTCGATCAGGTACTTCATCGCCCACCGCAAATGGACATTCTACCGGGGGAGGGTGGATTTGTGTCGTTGCCCGCCGCCGAGTTCCCGGTAGGCTCGGGGGGGAGGTTCCCCGATGACCGAAGATTGGACCCAGGCCTGGCGCACCGCGACGGTCACGGACAACCGCGAAGTGGGGCGGGGCTTCCGCCTCCTCCACCTGGAAGTGGCCGACGCCCTGCCCTTCCCCTTCGAACCGGGCCACGTGGTGTCCCTGCGCCATGCGGGGCACCGCCACCCCTACACCCTCTCCTGGACGGATCCCGGCTCCCGGACGGTGGGCCTGCTGTTCCGCGTGATCCCCGGCGGGCGCCTGACGCCGTCCCTGGAATCGGCGACCCCCGGCACGGTCATGGAGATCAACGGCCTGCACCACGAGCCCATCGCCGGAATGATCGCCCCGGAGGCCCGGGCCGTGGTGGGCCTCTCCACCGGATCGGGCATCGGCCCCCTGTGGGGCTTTTCCCGGCGGGCCCTGGCCGCGGGCTTCGACCGGCCCATCACCCTCGTCGCCGGCTACCGCGAGGCCGCCGACATCTGCCTGGCGCCGGAACTGGACGCGCTCCAGGCCGCCCATCCCGGATTCACCTGGCACCCCACCCTCACCCAGCCCGGCCCCGGCTGGACCGGCCACCGGGGCCGCGTGGGCGAAACCGCCGCCGCCCTCGTCGAGGACCCGCGCCATTGCCACTTCCACCTGGTGGGCAACGGCGCCATGCTCGCCGAGATGAAGGCGGCCCTGGCGCTGTGCGCCGTTCCGGAAGCCCAGGTCACCTCGGAGGTTTTCTTCAATTTCAAGGCCGAGGCCGACCCCGAGGTGGTGCGGGCCCTCGCGGCGCGCTTCCTATAGGATGACGCACCAGTCCCGCCTGGCCTCCTCATCCTGGATGGCCTTGCGGAGCTCCCCCAGGGGCAGCACGATGCGCACCGCCACCGCCCCCGCCGCCCAGAGGCGCCGGGGGCCGCTGAAGACGCAGAGTTCCCCGTCGTCCTGGAGAACCAGGTGGCCCGGGATCCGGGCCCCGGTTTCCGCGGTGGCGCTGTGCCAGCGGGTGGCCCCCTCCGCGTCCGCGAGCACCAGGTCGTTGTCGGCACGCATCTCCAGGGCGCCGGCCCCCGGGAACCCGTCGCCGGGGGACTCCCACACCAGCGCCTCGGCCGGGGCCAGGCGGTACACCGCCAACTTCCCGTCGTCCCGCACATCCATGCGATAGGCGTTGTTCCGGGAGGTGAGGGACTCCCCCTTGGCGAGGCGGGCGCCACTGGGCAGCGAATCCGCGGCCAGGAGGGGGACGGCGATCAGGAGAAGAAGTGGAAGGCAACGCAAGCGGGACCCCGGGATACCCAGACTAGATGCGGGCGGCGCGGGAAAGGTTTTGGAAGGAATGGGGGGCGAATGGATCAAGGAAGTGCTAGGAGCCTTCCGATTGCCGGGAAAAGCGCCGAAAAGGAAAGGGCCCCTTGCGGGGCCCATTCCTTCTTGCCTTGGAGTGCGGTCTAGTACATGTCTTCCATGCCGCCGCCCATGCCGGGGGCGCCCATGGGGGCGGGCTTCTTGTCCTCGGGGAGGTCGCAGACGATGGCTTCGGTGGTGAGCATCATGGACGCCACGGAGGCCGCGTTGCGCAGGGCGCTCTTGGTCACCTTGGCGGGGTCGATGACGCCGAAGGCGACCATGTCGCCGAACTCGGCGGTGGCGGCGTTGAAGCCGAAGTTGCCCTTCTCCTCCTTGACGCGGTTGACGATGACGCTGCCTTCCACGCCGGCGTTGTTGGCGATCTGGCGGAGGGGCTCCTCCAGGGACTTCTGGACGATGGCGACGCCCGTGGCCTGGTCGCCGGTGACCTTCAGGGTGGAGAGCTTGCCCAGGGAGCGGAGCAGCGCGACGCCGCCGCCGGCCACGATGCCGTCCTCGACGGCGGCCTTGGTGGCGTGCATGGCGTCCTCGACGCGGGCCTTCTTCTCCTTCATCTCGGTCTCGGAAGCCGCGCCGACCTTGATGACGGCGACGCCGCCCACGAGCTTGGCCAGGCGCTCCTGCAGCTTCTCCTTGTCGTAGTCGCTGGTGGAGATCTCGACCTGCGAGCGGATCTGCTTCACGCGGCCCTGGATGGCCTCGGGAGCGCCGGCGCCCTCGATGATGGTGGTGTTCTCCTTGTCGATGACGATCTTCTTGGCGGTGCCCAGATCCTCGATCTTGAGGTTCTCCAGCTTGAGGCCGAGGTCCTCGGTGACGGCCTTGCCGCCGGTGAGGATGGCGATGTCCTCGAGCATGGCCTTGCGGCGGTCCCCGAAGCCGGGGGCCTTGACGGCGGCGATGTTGAGGGTGCCGCGGATCTTGTTGACCACCAGGGTGGCCAGGGCCTCGCCGTCCACGTCCTCGGCGATGATCAGCAGGGGGCGGCGGCTGTTGACGACCTGCTCCAGGAGGGGCAGGAGATCGCGCATGTTGGAGATCTTCTTCTCGTAGATGAGGACGAGGGGGCTCTCCAGCTCGACCTTCATCTGGTCGGGGTTGGTGACGAAGTAGGGGCTGAGGTAGCCGCGGTCGAACTGCATGCCCTCGACGACGGTGAGCTCGGTGTCGCGGCCCTTGGCCTCTTCCACGGTGATGACGCCGTCCTTGCCCACCTTGGCCATGGCGTCGGCGATGATCCTGCCGATCTCCTGGTCGCCGTTGGCGGAAATGGCGCCCACCTGGGCGATGGCGTTGCCTTCCACGGGCTTCTTGATCTCGTCGATGGCGGTGACGACGCAATCCACGGCGAGGTCGATGCCCTTCTTGATCTCCATGGTGTTGGCGCCGCTCACGACGGCCTTGATGCCTTCCTTGTAGATGGCGCGGGCCAGCACGGTGGCGGTGGTGGTGCCGTCGCCGGCGATGTCGGAGGTCTTGGAGGCCACTTCACGCACGAGCTGGGCGCCCATGTTCTCGTGCTTGTCCTTGAGCTCGATCTCCTTGGCGACGGTGACGCCGTCCTTGGTCATGAGGGGGGAACCGAACTTCTTCTCGATCAGGACGTTGCGGCCCTTGGGGCCGAGGGTGACCTGCACGGCGTCGGCGAGCTTGTTGACCCCGCGCAGGATGGCCTGACGGGCTTCTTCGGCGTAGATGATGGACTTGGCGGACATGATTTATCTCCTGGATGGATGCCGGAATTCGTTTCTAGCCGACGATGGCGAGGATCTCGTCCTCGCGCACGATGACGTGGTCGATGCCTTCGATCTTCACCTCGGTGCCCGTGTACTTGCCGATCAGCACCTTGTTGCCGGCCTTGACGGACATGGGGATGCGCTTGCCGTCCTCGGCGAACTTGCCTTCGCCCACGGCCACGACCTCGGCCTCCATGGGCTTCTCCTTGGCGGTGTCGGGGATGATGATCCCTCCCTTGACGGTTTCGGCGGGCTCGCTGCGCTTGAGCAGGACACGATCGTAGAGGGGCTTGATTGCCATGATGGCCTCCGTGTGAAAGGGGACCCGGGAGCATCACCCGGGATGGTTGTTAGCACTTCCTAACAGCGAGTGCTAATTTAGCCCGCACCCCTAGGGCTGTCAAGGGCCACCTCCCCCCCTTGAGTCTCATAGGCTAATATTTTATTAATGGAATTATTTCGATCTTTGGAGGAGATTGCCCCGCCTTCATGGTCCGCTTGGAGGTAGGCTATACCCATGAGTCAGCTTTCCCTCCTGATCGAACTCCAGACCGTGCATGACAATCTGCACGTCATCCAAAGGGACCTGAGCGCTTTCCCGCCCGACCTGGCCGCCCTGGATTCGGAACTCAAGATGCTGGCGAAGAAACTGGAGGAAACCGGCAGGGCCCTGGTATCCTCCCGGACCCAGCAGGCCTCCCTGGCCACCAACCTCGCCGCCGCCCAGAAGCAGGAAGACCTGTCCAAGGCCGCGGTGAAGGAAACCAAGCAGAAGACCCAGTTCACCCTGGCCATCCGGGAACTGGACGACCGCCAGCGCCAGAAGGCCTCCATCGCCCGCCCCCTGAAGGACGTGGAGACCCGCATCGAGGCCCTGGAGCGGGCCGAGGTCGAGATGCGCGCCCGGCAGGCCGAGGCCCAGCGGCAGTTCGACGAACTGCGGGCCGTCTTCCTTTCCGAGCACGAGAACCAGGTGGAGGCCGAACGCCGCCTCCAGGCGCGCCGGGCGGAAATTGCCGTGGAGGTGGACCCCGCCGTGCTGGTGAAGTTCGACCGACTCCTCCAGCAGCGCCAGGGCCGGGCCGTGGTGTCCGTGGACAAGGGCTCCTGCGGCGGCTGCCGCACCCGCCTGCGAACCCCCTTCCTGGCCCAGCTCCGGGAGGAAAAAAACCTCTACTGCGAATCCTGCCAGCGCATTCTCTACGATCCCGCCCAGCTCCCGTGAGTTCCCAGGGATGACCCCGCTCAGCTCCCGCATTGCCCGGTTGCGCACCCGCATCCAGCGGGCCTGCGAGGATTGCGGCCGGGATCCCGGCGGCGTGGAGCTCCTTCCGGTCTCCAAGCGCCAGCCCCTGAACCTGGTGCGGGAGGCCGCGGCCCTGGGCTTCCCCCGCTTCGGGGAGAACTACGTGCAGGAGGCCCTGGCGAAGATCTCCGAGGCCCCGGATCTGGGCTTCGTGCTCATCGGCCCCCTGCAGCGCAACAAGGCCCGCACGGCCCTGTTGAATTTCCGGCAGATCATGACCGTGGACCGCCCCGAACTGGCCCTGCGCCTGCGCCACCTGGCCGGGGAACTGGACGTGACGCGGGAGATCTGGCTCCAGGTGGACCTCTGGGACGAGACCACCAAGGTGGGCGGCGCGGGCGCCGGCGACCTGGAGGCGGTGTTCGCCGCCCTGGGGGACGATCCGCGCCTGCCCGTCCAGGGCTTCATGGCCATTCCGCCGCCCGAGGACCCCGGTTCCTTCCGCGCCCTGGATCTGCTGCGCACCCGCTGGCAGGAGAAACTCGGCCGCAAGTTGAGGCTTTCCATGGGAATGAGCGGCGATCTGGAGGAGGCCATCCGGGCCGGGAGCGATCAGGTGCGCATCGGGACGGCATTCTTTGGCACGCGGTGAGGGAACTTTGTTTTCACAATTTACGATTCACGATCTATTCTTTGATACGCCCATTGAACATCCCCAACCCGCATGTCTAGGAGTCTGAGATGGAATTCTGGAACTCACTGAGCATCAGGAAGAAGCTGAGCTATTCCATCCTTGCGCTCACGCTCATTCTGGCCATCACGGCGGGCATCGTTTCGGGCTGGAAGCTCACCACGACGCAGACCGAGGGCATCTGGTCCAAGGGCCACAGCCTTTCCGCCGTGCTGGCCGAGGCCACCACGTCCTCCTACCTTTCCGACGACCTGGGCACCACCACGGGCGCCACCGAACGCGCCCTGGAATTCGTCAAGGACGACGCGGACGTGAGCATCGCCGCCGTGGTGGCCGTGGACACCGCCACCAAGGCCGTGGCCGTGAAGTTCCAGAAGCGCTACCGCGCCGACGCCAAGGTCGACACCGCGGCCCTCTGCGAGCCCCTGGGCAAGGGCGGGCTCAAGTACGAGAAGGGCGGCTTCATGATCACCGCCTCCCCCCTGGGGGCCGAGGCCCAGGACCCCTCCAAGAAGGTCTACCAGGTGCTGGTCCTCAACGACACCAGCATCTCCCGGGAGAACCTCAAGAGCATGGGCATGATGTTCATCCTCGGCCTGGCCATGGTGGCCCTGGGCTTCGTGGCCTCCCAGGTGCTGGGCAACGCCATCGTCAAGCCCCTGGAGACCATCCAGGGCCGCATGCGCGACATCTCCGAAGGCGAAGGCGACCTCACCGCCCGCCTCGACGTGGTGGGCACCGACGAGATCGCCCAGCTCTCCGTGCACTTCAACCGCTTCGTGGAGAACATCCAGGGCATCGTCCACCAGGTGATCACCATCTCCACCAACATCGCCTCGGGCTCCCTGCAGATGACCGCGGGCATGACCGAGATGGCCTCCACCGCCGACGCCATCGCCCACACCGCCGAGAACCAGAAGTCCAGCGTGCGCCAGGCCAACGACAGCGTGGGCACCATCGCCAATTCCTCCAAGGTGATCTTCTCCACGGTCTCCGACGCCCTGAACGTGTTCGACCAGGCCCAGGAGGCCGCCGGCAAGGGCGGCACGGCCGTGGGCGCCGCCGTGAGCGGCATGCAGGTCATCAACCAGAACTCCAAGCAGATCGGGAACATCCTCAACGTCATCACCGAGATCGCCAACCAGACCAACCTCCTGAGCCTCAACGCCGCCATCGAGGCCGCCAAGGCCGGCGAGCACGGCAAGGGCTTCGCCGTGGTGGCCGAGGAGGTGCGCAAGCTGGCCGAACGCAGCGCCCAGGCCGCCAAGGAGATCACCGCCCTCATCCAGACCTCCAGCAAGAGCATCGACGACGGCACCTCCATGGTGAACACCGCCGGCTCCGCCCTGCGCAGCATCGAGGAGTCCATCAAGGCCAGCGCCGAGCGCATGAAGACCATCGGCAGCCAGAGCCAGACCCAGAGCCAGGACAGCTCCACCGTGGTGAACGCCATGGGCAGCCTGTCCAGCATCGCCGAGGGCAACGCCGCGGCCACGGAACAGATGGCCGCCACCATCCGGGAAACCACCCGCACCGTGAACGAACTGAGCAACCTGGCCGAGAACCTCAACAACCTGGTCTCCCGTTTCAAGGTCTGACCTTCACGAAACCTCCCCGGCTGCCGATACGTAAGGGGTTCGGCCATCACCGGGGAGGTTGCTCATGGGTTTCCGAATCAAGGCGTTCGCCGCGACGGCCCTGGCCGTCGCGTCCCTGTGGGCCGGGGATCTCGCCCCCGACCAGCAGGCCAAGTTCATCAAGATCCTGGCCAGCAGCGCCGGTTCCGCCGGCAAGGTGGCGTGCAGGGACGCCGCCCTGGCCGGGGAGCTTGCCAAAATGGGCGTGGCCAACGACGCCGGCGCCAAGGTCGCCTGGGCCGGCTCCGAGGCCGAGGTGAAGAGCCTCAAGGCCGCCGGCAGGCTGGTCATCTGCGGCCGGGTGGAATGGCTCGCCGCCGGCGGGAGCATCGCCATCGTGGATGAGGGCGGCAAGCCCCAGATCATCCTAAGCATGGGCAACATCGCCGCCTCCGGCGTGACGCTCTCGGATGCGGTGCTCAAGATCGGGAAGAAACTGAACTAGGAGCCCGGCTACGTAATCGTACGTGTCCCGGACGTTCGCCCTGTTTCGTCCTCGCCGGCCAAGCCGGCGATGACGGGGGGGTGCGGAAGGGACGTCGGGGCTGTGCTACGCCCAACCCACTTCGTTGAGCGGATGGGAGTCCGGAAGGAAATGGCTCTCCTGGAAGGCCCAGGCGAGGAGAGCGGCTCCCATGGGTTCGTGGGTTTGCTTCGCGATGGCCCTCTCGGTGCCGGTGGGCGCCGACGTTGAATGGTTTGTGTTGAAGGCCCGGTCCGAGACGAGGGCGCTTTCACTGATTAGCGTTGGCGCGGTCCAATGGCCTCCTCGCAGCACTCGAAGAGAGGCCCCGAGGTGGGTCGGGGCCAATGGGTGAAAACACAGGCCCAACCATGGGGTGAGAGCCTTCCGTTGCTGCGGGCTTGGCCCGCAGCAACGAACCGGGGCGGAAGTCCGGGACACGTGCGATTACGTTGCGGGGCTCCTAGCTGAGGATCGGGTGGTGCAGGGCCAGCCCGCTCAGGACCCGGCCCCCGGAGGCGGGGGGGTTGTCCAGGCTCGTCCAGAGGAGGGCCTTGGCCACCTGGGAGGCCTCGATGGGGGCGTACCGCCAGAGGAAGCGGGAGCGGGGGGCCAGGTACCGGGCGGCGGCCAGGTAGGGCTTGGCCAGGAGGAGGGCTCCCAGGCGCTCGGCGAGGCGGAATTCCTCCCGGTCGCCCAGGAGGAGGGAGGGGCGCGCGATGAGGTAGGGGAGGCCGCTGGCCACCAGGACCTTTTCCACCTCGGCCTTGGTTTCCAGGTAGAGTCCCCGGGGGTGGCCGGCGCCGGCGGCGGAGACCAGGGCGAAGGCGGGACGGGTGGGGAGCGCGGCGAGGCGGGTGATGAGGGCGGCGGGGTAGCCCAGGTCCACCTCCCGGAAGGCCGCGGGGGAACCGGCCTTCTTGAGGGTCGTGCCCAGGGCGCAGAGGAGGAGGTCGCAGGGGATCTCCGTGCCCAGGCGCTCCAGGTCCGCGGGGGAGCGGTAGTCGAAGGTGGCCTCCTTCACCCGGCCCGACAGGGACCGCAGGGAGCCCGCACGGCGCACCAGGGCCGTGAATTCCACATCCTTGCGCGCGTCCAGCTGGCGCACCAGCTCCCGGCCCACGAGGCCCGTGGCCCCGGCGATCACCACGTTTCTCATTCGCTGGCTTCCTTGGAAATGGCCAGCAGCAGCCCCAGGGACGCGAGGCTCGCGATGAGGCTCGAGCTGCCGTAGCTGATGAACGGCAGGGGGATCCCCTTGTTGGGGGCGAGGCTGAGGACCACGCTCATGTTCATGAAGGCCTGCACCACCAGCAGGAGGGTGAAGCCCATGGCGCAGAGCTTCAGGAAGCTGTCCCGCACCCGGTGGGCGATGCGGTAGCCCCGCCAGAGGATGCCCACGAACAGGGCCAGGACGAGGACGCTTCCGATCAGCCCCGCCTCCTCCGCGATGACGGCGTAGATGAAATCCGTGTGGGCTTCGGGAAGGTAGTTCAGCTTCTGCATGGAGCCGCCCAGCCCCACGCCGGTGATGCCGCCGTTGCCCACGGCGATGAGGCTCTGCAGGGCCTGGTGGCCCTTGCCCAGGGGGTCGGCCTCGGGGTTCAGGAAGCTGAGCACCCGGGCCCTGCGGTAGGGCTCGAACCACACGAAGGCGAAGCCCACCGCCCCCAGCGCCGGGGCCGCCACCGCGAAGATCCACCGCTGCGCCCCGCCCAGGAAGGTCACCAGGAGGGCTACGAACAGGATCAGGAACGTGGTGCCGAAGTCCGGCTCCCGCAGGATCAGGGCCAGGGGCACCAGGAGGATCGCGAAGAGCGCCACCAGCTTGGGTATGGACTCCCGGCTCCCCTTCCCCCACAGGTCCCGGTGCCGGATCATCCACCAGGAGGTGATGAGCACGGAGACGGGCTTGAACAGCTCCGAGGGCTGGATGCTGAGCCGGCCGAAGCGGATCCACCGGTGGGCGTGGTTGATGGCGGGAAAGGCGAACACCGCCCCCAGGAGCACCAGGAAGACCACGTAGAGCACCTGGAGGGTCCGGGGATTGTCCCGCAGCACGGCCAGGTCCGTCTGGGTGAGGGCCAGCATGATGGCGATCCCCACGAACCCTCCCACCATCTGGTTCACCAGGAAGGTGGTGGCGGCGCTGTGGTTCTTGAAGGCGGAGGCGGAGAAGACCCAGACCATCCCCACGGCCATCAGGGCGAGGGCGAAAAAGAGCAGGAGGCGGTCGATGGGGCGGCGTACGTCGGGGCTCAAGGCGGTCCCTTGGAGGTGGAAGGACCATTCTAGCCCCTCCCCGCCCCGGACGTTAGAGACTCGCGCGCTGCATGGAGGCCTTGAGGGCCGAGTCGACGGTGGCCCGGCATTCGGCGATGTGGGCCCGGGTCTCCCGGGAAAGCCCCGGCCGGCGATCCGCGGTGGCCAGTTGCCGGCGCAGGAGCTCCAGCTCCTCCCGCGCCAGGGCCCGGGCGTCGTCCGGGGTGGCGGGGTTGGCCCGCAGCACCAGGGCGATGAGCTGGCGCAGGTGCTCCTTCTGCAGGCCCCGGCGGGTGGCGGTGGGCTCCGAGCCCCGGTGCAGCTCCTCCCAGATGGCGGCGTGGAGCCCGTCGAAGAGCTCGGAAAGGCGGAAGACGTCCTTGTCGCGGGTCTTCTCCGGGGCGTCCAGGATGCGGGCCATGGCGAAGGGATTGAGCACCCGGGCCAGGACCGCCTTCTGGATGGAGAGGGTCCGGGCCGAGACGGAGAAGTCCGGGAAGCTCCCCACGGGGCCGTAGCCCCGGTCGAAGGGGTCCACCACGAGGCGGGAGACGAATTCCGGCCGCAGCCGCAGGGCGTCCATGGTGAAGATGGAACCGGTGATCAGCTTGAGGGCGGCCCGCTGGCGCGCGCCGGGCACCGGGGTCATGGGCGCCCGGGCCGAGCCCGCGTGGTCGCGCAGGCACACCACGCCGCCCAGGTACTTGGCCGCGTTGAAGGTGGCCGTGGCCATCTGGTTCAGGGCCAGGCTCGTGGTGCGCCGGAGCTGCCGGAAGTCGTCGCCGGGCCGGAAGGTGCGCTCCTGGAGCCGGTCCAGGAGCTCGTGGCTGAGGGCGATGCGCTTGGCCAGGTACGCCAGGGGATCCTGGCCCAGGTCGAAGCGGTTGACCTCGGGGTCCATGGCGGCGATGCCCGGTCCGGCCTCCTCGTCCGTGGCGTAGGCCAGGAGGGGATCCGTCTCGCTCCGGGCGGCGATGCGGGCCAGGTCCGCCTTCTCCCGGTCCGGGGCCAGGTCCGCGTAGGCGTACTCGATGGCCCAGTAGTCGTAGGGCCCCAGGGTGGCCATGGTGTAGTCGCCCTGGGCATGGCCGGCCAGGGCGAGGTTGACGGGGGTGTAGTCCATGACCGAGCCCGCGATGCCGTGGGCGTCGGTGAAGGCCTTGTCCCCCAGCTGGGCCTCGGTGTAGGCGATGGAGGCCCGGAAATTGTGGCGCAGGCCCAGGGTGTGGCCCACCTCGTGCATGACCACGCTCTTGAGGTAGGCCTGGACGAAGGCCTGGGCCCCGGGGGTCCCGGGCTCCATCCCCCCCCGGGCCTCCAGGAGATCGGCGCCGAAGGCCAGTTCGTCGCGGCCTTCCGCCAGGTAGCGGCACGCGGCCTTGCCGGCCTGGGGCAGCTCCTCCCGGGAGCTCTCCTGGATGCTCCGGGCGAACCCATCCCCCACGGCGATGTCCGCGGCCAGGATCTCCCCGGTGCGGGGATCCACCAGGCTGGGCCCGATGGCGAAGCCCGCGTCCACGCCCAGGAACCACCGGATGGAGGCGTGCAGGAGCCCGTGGGCGTCCGGGTCCGCGTCGTCCGGGGTCTGCCGCACTTCCAGGGCGTCCTTGTAGCCGATGCGCTCGAAGGCCTTGTTCCACTCCAGGATCCCGGCCCGCACCGCATCCCGGTACTTCTCCGGAATGTTCCGGTCCATCCAGAAGACGATGGGGTGCTTCGGCCGGCTGAGGGGGGCCCCCGGATCCGCCTTCTCCAGGCGCCAGCGGTTGACCAGGCGGATCCTGGGATCGGGCCGGTCGTCCTGGGTGAAGTCCCACACCGTGGCCACGAAGTGACCCACGCGGTCATCGGCTTCCCGGGGCCGCATGGGCTCGCCGGGCAGCTTGGCCAGGGTGTAGCGGAAGCCCAGGAAAAGGCTCCGCAGGTCCTCCAGGGTGCCCGGCAGGGGCGCCGCGGAGATCACCGGGCGGGCCATGGAGAAGTGCGCGCTCACCTGGAAGGACGCGTAGTCCGGGGCGGCGGTGGCGCTGGCGAAGGAGCTGTTGGGCAGGTCCATGGCGTAGGGCTGGCGGAAGGCGGCCTCCAGGTCCAGGGTGGCCATGGGCAGGTCCTTCAGGAACAGGAGGTTGGCCTCCACCAGCACCCCCTTGCCCCGGGGGTCGGGAAGGGACACCACCGGCGCCGAGGCAAGCAAGCTATCGGAAAACCCGTCGGCCACCGCGTGGGCCATGGGCGTCCCGGGCCGGGCCGTGAAGGCCGAATTGTGGGCCAGCAGCTGGAGGTTGTTGCCGATGCGCTTGAAATAGACCAGGTGGCTGTCGCCCATCATGCCGCCGTAGATCCCCCGCTCCCCCAGGCCGCTGGGAAAGGTCCAGGACAGGAAGAACAGGGGCCCCAACTGCTCCGGCTTGAGATCGATCCAGACCTTGTCGTCCTTGCGCCACAGGGTGAAGAGCCCGCGCTGCTCCCGGGCGCCCTGCACCACGTCGGCGTAGGGCTTGAGGGGCACCGGGGCCTCCTTGGCCATGACGATGGAAATGGGGGGCTGGGGTACCGGGGCCGGCGGCGGGTCAGCGGAAAGGAAAGCGGCCGAGGCGGACACCAGGGCCAGGACGGTGGGCTTCATCGATCCTCCATGGACCAAACCTAGGGCGTTTGCCTTCCATGTCGATGACTTCAAAGGGTTTCTGCTCCTCCGCCCGCCCACTTCATGCGTTCGCCTGAGCGCTTCAATTAATTCAATAATTCGGCTTTTAATCGCACATGCCCGCTCGTTTGTTCACGCCACTTGTGACCGCCACCACGAACCCCCACGCCCCCAGAAAAAAAGGAAACAAGGATGTTGCGTCGCACGCCACCGGCACGCCGCCCCTGGCGCGCCTGTGTAAAAAAGAGGCACTACTGTCGCGCCAATGTTAATTTTTCAAATCCAGCATTGACGGAGACCTTGTGGACCCTAAGTTTATGGCCTCGCCGTTCGGCGGGACCTTCCCAAACCCAAGCGGAGCCTCGCTCCGCCCAATCCAGGAGGTTTTCAATGCTGATTTCCGCTCTGTTCCTGTTGGCTTCCGCCACATCCCCGGTTCCGGCGACCCCCACCGAAACCCCGGCCGTCGTGGAGCCCTCCCCCAGCGCCACCTGTCCCGTCTGCGGCAAGACCATCGAGCCCGGACAGGGCACCAAGGTCTCCATCCGCGGCCGCGAATACACCGTGGATGACACCGCCTGCAGCAACCAGCTCATGGCCGACCCGGACAAGTACCTCGAATCCGACGGGACGCCGAAGAACGCAAGGAAGTAGACCCCGGATTCCGCATGCGGCCCGTCCCGGCCTTCCCCGCCGGGGGCCGCGTGCCGGATCCACCGGGTTCCGGGGGGTGACGCCGACCCACAGGGGTTCCGTCTTGTTGCGCCGACCCACCGGTACCGTCGGCCTCCAGTCCTCGCTGCGCTGCGGGCTGGAGCCTCCGGTTAGCCGTGGCCGGAGTTCGAGGGAAGGTGCGCCGGAAGTGGGGGGCTCCCCACTTTCGGGTGGGGGCTATTCGTGGCGTTTCTGGAATCACGTGTTGGCCCTGAGCACCTAGGCGCCCATGCCCACTCGGGCCACGGCAAAACGGAGGCTCCAGCCCGCAGCGCAGCGAGGAGGCCGACTCCAGAGGGGCCGGATTATTGGATGCCTCGGGCCCGTCCGGCCTTGCCTGCCGGGGGCCGTGGACGGGAAGGTTCGGGTTCCCCCCATCGGGCCGGCCCACCGGAGTTCCATCTGCCCGCGCCGACCCACCGGTACCGTCGGCCTCCAGTCCTCGCTGCGCTGCGGGCTGGAGCCTCCGGTCAGCCGTAGCCCGGGTGGGCAGGGACGCCCGGGCGCACTGGGCCAACACGCGATTCCAGAAACGCCCCAAACAACCCCAACCCCAAATTGGGGAGCCCCCCACTTCCGGCGCACCTTCCCTCGAACTCCGGCCACGGCTAACCGGAGGCTCCAGCCCGCAGCGCAGCGAGGACTGGAGGCCGACGGTACCGGTGGGTCGGCGCAAAAAGCGGGAACCCCGGTGGGCCGGCCCGATGGGGGGAACCCGGCCCTTCCCGTCAGCGGCCCCCGGCAGGGAAGGCCGGACGGGGCCCAGACCTCAAATGATCCGCCCCCCCCTAGAGTACGAGCCGCTCCTGGTACTCACCGAACACCGTGCGCATCGCGTCGCACACCTCGCCCACCGTGGCCTCGGCCTTGACGGCGTCGAGGATCAGGGGCATGAGGTTGTCGGTGCCCCTGGAGGCGGCGGTGAGGGCGTCCAGCTTCGTCCGCACCGCGCCGTTGTCGCGCTCGGCGCGGTACTGCGCCACCTGGGCGCGGCGGCGGGCGCCGAGGGCCTCGTCCACCCGCAGCAGGTCGGGCTTGGCCTCGTTCTGCACGGTGAACTTGTTGACGCCCACCACCACCTGCTCCCCGCGCTCCACGCCCTTCTGGAATTCGTAGGCGGCGTTCTGGATCTCCCGCTGGGGGATGCCCTTCTCGATGGCGGAGACCATGCCGCCGGCTTCGTCCACTTTGCGGATGAGGGCCTCGGCGCGGGCCTCCAGCTCGTCGGTGAGGCTCTCGATGAGGTAGCTGCCGGCGAAGGGGTCCACGGTGTCGGCGATGCGGGATTCGAAGGCCAGGATCTGCTGGGTGCGCAGCGCGATGCGGGCGCTGACCTCGGTGGGCAGGGCCAGGGCCTCGTCGCGGCTGTTGGTGTGCAGGGACTGGGTGCCGCCCAGCACCGCGGCCATGGCCTGCACCGTGGTGCGCACGATGTTGTTGTCGGGCTGCTGCGCGGTGAGGGTGGAGCCGGCGGTCTGGGTGTGGAAGCGCAGCATCTGGCTCTTGGGATCGGAGGAGCCGAAGCGCTCCTTGATGATCTTCGCCCACATGCGCCGCGCCGCGCGGAACTTGGCGATCTCCTCGAAGAACTGGTTGTGCGCGTTGAAGAAGAAGCTGAGCCGGGGCGCGAAGTCCTCGAGCTTCATGCCCGCGGCCAGCGCGGCCTCCACGTATGCGATGCCGTCGGCCAGGGTGAACGCGATCTCCTGGGCCGCGGTGCAGCCCGCCTCCCGGATGTGGTACCCGGAGATGGAGATGGTGTTCCAGTTGGGAACCCCCGCCGCGCAGAACTCGAAGATGTTCGTGATGAGCCGGATGCTGGGGCGGGGCGGGTAGATGTAGGTGCCCCGGGCCATGTACTCCTTGAGGATGTCGTTCTGGATCGTGCCGCTCACCTGGCTCCAGGAGGCGCCCTGCTCCTCGGCCACGGCCAGGTAGAGGGCGAGGAGCACCGAGGCCGGGCCGTTGATGGTCATGCTGGTGCTCACCTTGTCCAGGGGGATGTCCTTGAACAGCACCCGCATGTCGCGGATGGAGCAGATGCTCACCCCCACCTTGCCCACTTCGCCCATGGCCATGGCGTGGTCCGGATCCATGCCGATCTGGGTGGGCAGGTCGAAGGCCACGGACAGGCCGGTCTGGCCCTGCTCCAGGAGGTAGCGGTAGCGCTTGTTGGATTCCTCCGCCGTGCCGAAGCCGGCGTACTGGCGCATGGTCCACAGGCGCCCCCGGAAGCCCGTGGGCTGCACGTGGCGGGTGAAGGGGTACTTCCCGGGGCGGCCCAGGTCCCGCACGGCGTCCAGGTTCTCGATGTCCGCGGGGGTGTAGCTGTTCTTGAGGGGGATGCCGGAACTGGTCTCGAATTTGGGGGACCGCAGCTTGGTCGGGTCCTCCTTCACCTCCAGGTTCTCGCGGACCTGTCGAAGGTATTCGGGCTGGTACATGCGTCCTCCAAGGTTTGGCCCAGGGTACCATGAGGACGCTGCGCGATTGGGTCACAGTGCTCTAGACTGGGTGGAAAGGTGGATTCCATGCCCGTTCACGCCCTCCCCCCGCCCCCCGCGATCCAGGTCCTCCTGGGGGCCGACGTGTGGAGCGGCGACGGGGAACCCCGCTCCGGGCAGGCCCTGGCCCTGCGCGGGGCCCGCATCCTGGCCGCGGGACCGGCGGCGGAGATCCTCGGGAAGTACCCCGCGGCGCGCCGGGTCGAACTGCCCGGGGGCACGCTGCTGCCGGGCCTCATCGAAGGCCATGCCCACGTCCTGGGCCTGGGCCAGCAGGGCCTGCGGGCGGACCTGGCCCTGGCCCCCAGCCTGCCGGCGGCCCTGGACCGGGTGAAGACCTGGGCCGGCTCCCACGGCGGCTGGATCGAGGGCCGGGGCTGGGATCAGAACCTCTGGCCTTCCAAGACCTTCCCCACGGCCCGGGACCTGGACGCCGTGACGGGCGATCGGCCTGCGGCCTTGGAGCGGGTGGACGGCCATGCCCTCTGGGTGAATTCCGCGGCCCTGAAGGCCGCCGGCATCACCCGGGGAACCCAGGACCCCGCGGGCGGCAGCATCCTCCGGGACGCCGCGGGCGAACCCACCGGCATCCTGGTGGACGGGGCCATGGATCTGCTGCTCAAGGTCCGCCCCGCCCCCTCCCCCGCGGCCCTGGAGGCCGCCCTGGCCGCGGGCCTGGCCCGGCTGCGCAGCCTGGGCTTCACCTCCGTGGCCGACATGGGCGTGGACCACCCGACCCTGGACGCCTACCGCCGCCTGGCCCGGGCCGGCAAGCTCCCCATCCGCGTCTTCGTCTACCTGGCCCACGATACGCGGCTCATGCTCCAGGAGCTGCGCCGGGCCCGCAACCCCAAGCCCGGCTTCCTCCAGGTGCAGGGCGTGAAGTTCTACCTGGACGGCGCCCTGGGCAGCCGCGGGGCCCGGCTCCTGGAGCCCTACGCCGACGCGCCCACCTCGGGCATCTGGACCACGGACCCGGCCCGGGTGGCCGCGGACGTGAAGGCCACCCAGCGGGCTGGCTACCAGCCAGCCATCCACGCCATCGGCGACGCCGCCAACCGCAAGGCCCTGGATATCCTGGAACGGCTCCCCCGCAGGGCGGCCCTGCCCCCCCGCATCGAGCACGCCCAGATCGTCACGGCGGAGGACGCGGCCCGCTTCGGCCCCCTGGGCGTGGTGGCCAGCATCCAGCCGGTGCACTGCGCGGACGACCATGCCTGGACCCCGGCCCGCCTGGGCCCGGCCCGGGTGGAGGAGGCCTTCCCCTGGCGCTCCTTCCTCAAGGGGGGCGCCCTCCTGGCCCTGGGCAGCGACGCCCCGGTGGCCGACCCCAACCCCTTCGTGGGCATCGTCTCCGCCGAAACCCGGCAGGACGCGGCCCTGGACCCGCCCGGGGGCTTCCTGCCCGCCCAGCGCCTCACCCGCGCCGAGGCCCTGCGGGGCTACACCGCCGGCAACGCCCGGGCCCTGGGCCTCCCGGACCTGGGCGTCCTCAAGGCGGGCGCGGTGGCGGATCTGCTCTGGGTGCAGGCCCCCCTGGCCACCCTGCCCTCCGCCGAGCTGCGCAAGCTCAAGCCCGGCCGCCTTTGGGTGAACGGCATCGAATGCACGGAGAAACCATGACACGTCCCCAGCCCCTCCTCGCCCCCTCCATCCTGTCGGCGGATTTCGCCCGGCTGGCGGAGAGCCTCCAGGTCCTTGGGGACCGGTGCGTGGTGCACGTGGACGTCATGGACGGCCGCTTCGTGCCCAACCTCACCCTGGGCATGCCCGTGGTGGCCGCCCTGCGCAAGGAGACGCGGCTCCCCCTGGACTGCCACCTCATGATCGTGGAGCCGTCCAAGTACGCCCTGGAATTCGTGAAGGCCGGCGCGGACTGGGTCTCCATCCACCAGGAGGCCGATCCCCACGCCCACCGCACCCTCACCGCCATCCGGGAGGCCGGGGCCAAGGCCGGCATCGTCCTCAACCCCGGCACGCCCGTGGAGACCCTCACGGACCTGGTGGGCGTCTTCGATTTCGTCCTGCTCATGAGCGTGAACCCCGGCTTCGGGGGCCAGTCCTTCATCCCCCGGGTGCTGGACAAGGTCCGGCGCCTGGACGCCCTGCGCCGGGAGCGGGAGGCCGACTTCTTCATCCAGGTGGACGGCGGCGTGGGCCCGGGCAACGCGGGGGCCCTGGTGGCCGCCGGGGCGGACGTGCTGGTGGCGGGCAACGCCGTCTTCAAGGCGCCCGACCCCCGGGCGGCCATCGCCGGTCTTCTCAAAGCCATGGATGCCTAATTTACCCCGGCTCACGGGCCCGCGGAAAAATGCCAAGCCCCACCTGGAAAAAGGTATAATCAAGCGTGGTCCATCCCGGCGAGGGTAGGCATGCATGCCTTGTGGATGAAGGGGCTCTTCATACTATTTGCCGATGGCTTGGACACGGGAAGGCCCAGTAGGCTGAACAAATGTTCGACACGGGTGCACACCTGAGGAAAGTCAGGAAGAAGTTCAACCTGACCCTGGATCAACTTGCCGGCAGGAGCGGCATCGACCGGGGCACCATCAGCCGCATCGAGCTGGGCCACGTGTCCCCCCGCATCGACACCATCGCGTGCCTGTGCAAGGCCATGAACACCAGCCTGCCGGAGTTCTTCAGCCGGGGAACGGCCTGGACGGGTCCCGGCGACGGCGGGCCCCAGGCCGGACCGGTCGCCAACCTGGAAGCGGGCGCCGAGCCCGCCAAGGTCACCGACATCTACTGGCCCGTGCCCCGCACCATGTGGCAGGGCCTGGTGGACGTGGTGGAGCGCTTCGAGGCCCTCCTGGCCCACAGCAACGAGCTGGTGCTGGTCCTGGACGGCCCGGGGCGGGTGCTGTACTTCTCCCCCGGCGGGGAGGCCCTCCTGGCCCACCGCACCTCCGAGGTCCTGGGCACCTCCGTGCTGGACCTGGTCCACCCCGAGGACCGGACCCGCTTCCGCACGGCCCTCACCGGCGGCGCGCCCGGGGCGGCGGAATCCCGCACCTTCCGGTTCCGGCACCGCACGGGGGAATGGCTGGCCTTCCAGTGCACCTTCACGGACCAGCTGGAGAACCCCTCCATCCGGGCCCGGATCCTGAACGCCGCCCTCGCCTAGAACGCCGCGCGTGGGCAGAATGGAAGGATTCCGGAGCCCTTCGCCGCCGGGTCGCTGGGAGTCCCGATGCACATGTCCGATGCCCTCGTCTCCCCCCTGGTGGGCGCGGCGTTCTGGGCGGTTTCGGGCACGGCCCTCTACGGGAGCGGAAAAGGGGCGGCCCGGGAAGCGGCGTCGGGGTCGGTGCCCCTCACCGGCGTGCTGGGCGCGTTCATCTTCACGGTCCAGATGATCAATTTCGCAATCCCGGGAACCGGTTCCAGCGGGCATCTGGGCGGCGGCCTCCTGCTGGCCATCCTCCTGGGCCCCCAGGCGGCCTTCCTCACCCTGGCCTCGGTGCTCCTGGTGCAGGCCCTCTTCTTCGCGGACGGGGGGCTGCTGGCCCTGGGCTGCAACCTCTTCAACATGGGCTTCATCCCGGCCTTCATCACCTTCCCCCTGATCTACCGCCCGCTGGCGGCCCGGGCCCGCACGGCCGGCATCCTCCTGGCGGCCGTGGCGGCCCTGGGCCTGGGGGCGGGGGCGGTGGCCCTGGAAACGCGCCTCTCCGGCATCTCGGCCCTGCCCTTCCGCACCTTCCTGGCGGCCCTGGTGCCCATCCACCTGGTCATCGGCCTGGTGGAGGGGGTGGCCACCGTGGCCCTGGTGCGCTTCCTGGCCAGCGCCCGGCCGGAGCTGGCGGAGGGCGGCCCCCGGGGGGGCTGGAAGGCGCCCGCCCTGGTGGCGGTCCTGGCCCTGGTGACGGGCGGGGGCCTCACCTGGGTCGCCTCCCGCAACCCCGACGGCCTGGAGTGGGCCATCCTCCGGGTGGCGGGACGGGAACCCGCCCCCGCCGGGGACCCCCTGCACCGCGCCTCCGCCCGGGCCGCCGAGGCGGCCCCCCTCCCCGACTACGCCCCGAAGGGCCAGGCGGGCCGGGCCGCGACCTCCCGGGCGGGCCTCCTGGGAGGCGCCGCCACCCTCGCCCTGGTGGCCCTGGCCGCCCTGGGCCTGCGGGCCCTGAGGAAAACCCCGTGAGCGCCCTGGCCTCCCTCATCCCCTTCGGCACCCTGGACGAACTCGCCGCCGCCGATTCCCCCGTGCACCGCCTGGACCCCCGGGCCAAGCTCCTGGCCACGGCCCTCTTCATCGTCGCCGTGGCCTCCTTCGGGCGGTACGAGGTGGCCGCCCTGGCGCCCTTCGCCCTCTATCCCGCGGCCCTCATGGCCCTGGGGGGCATCCCGGCCGGCTTCATCCTGTCCCGGATGCTGGCGGCCCTGCCCTTCGTGCTTTTGCTGGCGGCCCTGAACCCGGTGCTGGACCGCGCCCCGCTCCTGACCCTGGGCCCCGTGGCCATCTCCGGGGGCTGGGTGTCCTTCGCCTCGATCCTGATGCGCTTCGCCCTCACGGTGGGCGCGGCCCTGGTGCTGGTGGCCACCACCAGCATGGACGGCGTGTGCCTGGGCCTGGAGCGCCTGGGGGCGCCCCGGGCCTTCGCGCAGCAGGTGGCCTTCCTCCACCGCTACGCCTTCGTGCTGGGCGCCGAGGCCCTGCGCATCCACCGCGCCCGGACCCTGCGGGCCTTCGGCGGGAAGCTCACCCCCGGGGAATTCGCCACCCTGGCCGGGAACCTCCTGCTGCGGGCCTGGGACCGCGCCCGGCGCATCCACGTGGCCATGCTCACCCGGGGCTTCACCGGGCGGTTCCCGGAACCCCGGCCCCTGGCCTGGGGCACCCGGGACCTCCTGTTCACCGTCCTGTGCGCCGCGGCCTTCGCGGCCCTGCGGGTCTGGAACCTGCCGCGGATCCTGGGCGGCCTGCTGGCGGGAGGCGCCCCATGACCCACCCCATCATCGAGGCCGTGGACCTGCACTTCAGCTACCCCGACGGCACCCGGGCTCTGCGCGGCGTCTCCTTCACGGTCCAGCCCGGGGAAGCCCTGGCCCTGGTGGGGGCCAACGGCGCGGGGAAGTCCACCCTCCTCCAGCACCTCGTCGGCGCCGCCTTCCCCTCCCGGGGCGCCCTGCACGTGGGCGGCCTCCCCGTGGACTCCGGGCACCTGCCGGCCCTGCGCAAGCGCGTGGGCATGGTCTTCCCCGATCCCGACGACCAGCTCTTCATGCCCACCGTGGCCCAGGACGTGGCCTTCGGGCCCCGGAACCTGGGCCTGGCCCCCGGGGACGTGGAGGCCCGGGTGCGCGCGGCCCTGGAGACCGTCGATGCCCTGGCCCTGGCCGGAAAGCCCCCCTACCGCCTGTCCTCGGGCGAGAAGCGCCGGGTGGCCATCGCCACGGCCCTGGCCCTGGAACCCGAGATCCTCGTCATGGACGAGCCCACCTCGGGCCTGGATCCCCGCAGCCGGCGCCACCTGGCGGAGCTGCTGAAGGCCTTCGGCCACACCATGGTCATCGCCACCCACGACCTGGACCTGGTCCTCGACCTCTGCCCGCGCACCCTCGTGATCCACGAGGGGGTCCTCGCGGCCGACGGCCCCACCCGGGACATCTTCCGGAACGAGGGGCTCCTGGCCACCTGCCACCTGGAAAAGCCCCTTTCCATGCAGGGCTGCCCCTTTTGCGGCCCGTCTTGATCTGCGTCAAGGCCGGCCCCCCCGAACCGTCTCATGCTTGGGCGACCGGATCCCCGGACACCCGAGGTGGAGATGCTCGCCCTGTTGGAGTTGGAACTTCGGCCCCTGGCGCGGGCGACCCTGGCCACCCTGGCCCTGGCCGGGCTCATCGCCCTGGGCAACGGGGGCGGCCGCTGGCTTGACCCGGCCCTTCTGGGCTACCTCATCGCGTGCCTTTTCGCCTGTTTCGGGGTGGCCTACCGGTACTTCACCTGGCTGGAACGGCCCGCCACCGCCATGTACTGGCGCTGGACCCTGCGCACCCTCCTGACGCCCCGGGTGCTGGTGAGGCTGCCCCTGATCCTCCTGGACCAGCTCATCCTGCAGCGCTTCATCGGCAAGCGCTCCATCAAGCGGTGGGGGGCCCACGCCTGCCTGGCCTGGGGATGCCTGCTGGCCTTCGCCGTCACCTTCCCCCTGGTCTTCGGGTGGGTGCGCTTCACCAGCGACGGCCCCGACGCCGGCCGCTACCAGGCCTGGGTCCTGGGCCTGCCCGCGGGGAGCTTCCCCCTGGGCGGCTTCGCGGCCTTCGCCGCCTTCCACGTCCTGGACCTGGCCGCGGTGATGGTCATCGCGGGCTGCGTCCTGGCCTTTGTGCGCCGCAGCCGGGACGAGGGCGACACCGCCACCCAGCGCTTCGACCTGGACATCCTGCCGCTCCTGCTGCTCATCGCCATCTCCGCCACCGGGCTGCTGCTCACCGCCTCGGAGACCTGGCTCCAGGGCCGCAATTTCGGGACCCTGGCCTACCTCCACGAGATGACCGTCATCCTCATGCTCCTGAGCCTGCCCTTCGGCAAGCTCTTCCACATCGTCCAGCGCCCCGCCCAGGCCGGCGTGAAGCTCTACAAGGCCGAAGGCGACGCCCGGGGCCTCCTGCCCTGCAAGGCCTGCGCCGCGCCCTTCCTGCGGCCCAACCAGCGGCGCGATCTGCGGGTGCTGTGGAAGGAACTGGGCCTGGAGGCCGGCGCCGGCCACCTGGACCTGTGCCCCCGGTGCAGGCGGCGCCTGCTCATGAAGGCCCAGAGCCTGCGCCTGGGCGGCGCCTTCGATCCCTTCGCGGACACCCCCGTGCCCGTGGAACCCCTGGAGAGCTGACCATGGCCCACCTCCCCACCGACGCCGCCGCCCTCCGCTCCCGCTTCGGGCCCCACCTCAATTCGGCCCCTCCCGGCGGCTGGGACGCGGATCCGGTCCCCGAGCGCACCGTGGAGACCCACTGCTGCTTCTGCGGCCAGCAGTGCGGCATCAAGCTCAAGGTCGCCGGCAACCAGGTGGTGGGCTTCGACCCCTGGGAGGCCTTCCCCTTCAACAAGGGCAAGCTCTGCCCCAAGGGCGTCAAGCGCTACCTCCAGGGGGGCCACCCGGACCGGCTCCTGCACGCCATGAAGCGCACCGCCTCGGGCTTCGAGCCCATGGGCTGGGAGGAGGCCATGGAGCGCACCGTGGCCGAGATCACCCGCATCCAGGACCGGTACGGCAAGGACGCCTTCGCCATGCTCAGCGGCGTGAGCCTCACGAACGAGAAGAGCTACCTGGCGGGCAAGTTCGCGCGCCTGGCCCTGGGCACCCGGAACCTGGACTACAACGGCCGCCTTTGCATGGTGAGCGCCGGCGCCGGCAACAAGAAGGCCTTCGGCGTGGACCGCGCGGCCAATTCCTGGGAGGACATCCCCCTGGCCGACGTCATCTGGGTGACCGGGGCCAACGTGGCCGAATGCGCCCCCATCACCACCGACTACATCTGGCGGGCCCGGGACCGCGGGGCCAAGCTCATCGTGGTGGACCCCCGCATCACCCCCCTGGCCCGCACCGCCGACCTGGCCCTGCCCCTGCGGCCCGGCACCGATTCCGCCCTCACCAACGGCATCCTCCACCTCCTGGACCAGTGGAACCTGGTGGACCGGGACTTCGTCCGGGACCACACCAACGGCTTCGACGAGGCCCTGGAGGCGGCCCGCGCCTGCACTCCCCAGTGGACCAGCGCCGTCACGGGCCTGCCCGTGGCCGCCATCGAGAAGGCCGCGCGCATGTGGGGCGAGGCCTCCACCAGCTTCCTCCTCCACGCCCGGGGCATCGAGCACCAGTCCAAGGGGGTGGAGAACGTCAATTCCTGCATCAACATGGTCCTGGCCACGGGGCGCATCGGCCGGCCCGGGTGCGGCTACGCCACCATCACGGGCCAGGGCAACGGCCAGGGCGGCCGCGAGCACGGCCACAAGTGCGACCAGCTCCCCGGCAACCGCGACATCGAGAACCCCGAGCACCGCGCCCACATCTGCGGGGTGTGGGGCTGCACCGACGAGGAGCTGCCGGGAAAGGGCCTCAGCGCCCAGGAGATCATGAACGCGATCCACGAGGGGGACATCAAGGGCCTCCTGTGCCTGTGCTTCAACCCCCTGGTGAGCCTGCCCGACTCCACCTTCACGCGCGAGGCGCTGGAGAAGCTGGAGTTCTTCGTGTCGCTGGATTTCTTCCTGTCCGAGACCGCCCAGCACGCCGACATCATCTTTCCTTCCGCCCTCCACGAGGAGGACGACGGCACCTCCACCAGCGCCGAGGGCCGGGTGATCCGCATCCGCAAGGCCGTGGAGCCTCCGGGGGAGGCCCGCACGGACTGGGAGATCCTGGTGGAACTGGCGAGGCGGCTGGGGCGGGGGCGGTTCTTCGACCACTTCACCTCCCCCGGGGCCATCTTCCAGGAGCTGCGCCGGGCCTCCTCGGGGGGCACCGCCGACTACGGCGGCATCACCTACGAAAAGATCGAGAAGCAGATGGGCGTCTTCTGGCCCTGCCCCACCGAGGACCACCCCGGCACCCCGCGGCTCTTCGAAGGGGGGAAATTCTTCCACCCCGACGGCCGCGCCCGGTTCATCCCCACCCCCTGGCGGCCCCCCATGGAGGAGGTGGACGCGGACTACCCCGTGTGGCTCACCTCGGGCCGGGTGGTCTTCCACTACCTTTCGGGCACCCAGACCCGGCGCATCGGCTTCCTGGTGGAGCAGTGCCCCCACCCCTACGTGGAGATCCACCCGCGCCTGGCGGCGAACCTGGGCATTCGGGAGGGGGACGCCACGGCGGTGGCCACCCGCCGGGGCGAACTGGTCCTGCCCGCCAAGCTCGTCACCACCATCCGCCCGGACACCGTCTTCATCCCCTACCACTGGCCCGGGAACCTGGGCGCCAACCGCCTCACGGCCCGGCACCTGGACCCCGTGAGCCGGATCCCGGAATTCAAGGTGAGCGCCTGCCGCGTCACGCGCACCACCCCGGACCGCTTCCCCCCCGAGCTCCTGGAGCTCATGGCCCTGGGAAGGGGGGAGTGATGGTCAGCGAGGAATTCGGCTTCTTCATCGATCCCCAGCGCTGCATCGGCTGCCGGTCCTGCGTGGCGGCCTGCGCGGAGTGCGGCACCCACCGGGGCCACTCCATGATCCACCTGGACGAACTGGACCGCCTGGCCTCCACCCAGACCGGCCCCACGGTGTGCATGCACTGCGAGGACCCCATCTGCGCCATGTCCTGCCCCGCCGACGCCATCAAGCGCACCGAGGACGGGGTGGTGCACGCCAGCCAGAAGCCCCGGTGCGTGGCCTGCCAGAACTGCGAGCTGAGCTGCCCCTTCGGGGTGCCCATCGTGCTTCCCGGGCTGGAGCAGATGCTCAAATGCGACCTGTGCTACGACCGCAGCTCCATCGGCCTCAAGCCCATGTGCGCCACGGTCTGCCCCAGCCAGGCCCTGCTCTTCGCGCCCCGGCACGAGGTGGCCGCCATGCGCGGTTCCAGACCCCTGCGGGAGTTCGTCATCGGCGGGCTGCGCATCCGAACCCGCAACGCGATCATGGTGCCGGACCCGGAGGTTCCCCTGAACCTGGACGCCTCGATCCTCATGGAAGGAGGCCTCTGATGCCCGGCTGGAAATCCCTATTCCCCGTGGACCTGGCCGAGGAGGGCAGGCTCTCCCGGCGCGAGTTCGCGCGGTTCCTGGCCCTGGTGAGCGCGGGCTTCACCGGCGGCATCGGGTACCTGGCACTGCGGAAGAAGCCCCTGGACGGCGCCCCCGCGGATTCCACGATGGAGGTCAAGGTCTGCCGCGCCGGGGACGTGGCCCCCGGCAACAGCTTCCTGTTCACCTACCGGGACCCCCAGGACCGCTGCATCCTGGTGCGCACCCCCGGGGACCAGTGGCGCGCCTACCGCCAGACCTGCACCCACCTGGGCTGCGCGGTGCGGTGGGACGGCAGGGGCCTGGAGTGCCCCTGCCACAACGGCCGCTTCGAGGTGGAGCAGGGCTTCCCCACGGCGGGCCCCCCCACGCGGCCCCTGTCGCGGCTCCGGGTGGAGGAGCGGGACGGGGACATCTGGGTGGTGGGCGACCTGCCCAAGCCCGGGGAAGGGAGCCCGGCATGAACCGCTCCGTCTTCACCGGCGCCGCCCTGGCCGTGGTGCTCCTGGTGGTGCTCATCCAGGCCTACCTCTTCGAGACCGTCCTGGGGGCGGTCCTGGACGGGTCCAGGGGGATGCTCCCGGGGGCCTTCCTCGTCTCCCTCGCCCTGACCGCCGTGGCCCTGGTGCTGGCCTTCAAGGCCAAGGACCTGGACAACCGCAACTGACCTTCTCCCCGCGCCGGGAAGAGCATAGGAGAACGAATGCCGAAAATCGCATCCTGGGATCCGGAGGATCCCGTCGCCTGGGAGGCCGGGAACCGGTCCGTGGCCTGGCGGAATCTCGCGGTCTCCATCCCGGCCCTGCTCGTGGCCTTCTCGGTGTGGATGTTCTGGTCCATCCTCGCGGTGCGCATGAGGGACGCGGGGTTCCCGTTCTCGCCCGCGCAACTCTTCACGCTCATCAGCATCGCGGGGCTCTCGGGGGCCACCCTGCGGATTCCCAGCGCCTTCCTGGTGCCCCTGGCGGGGGGGAGGAACACGGTCGCCGTGACCACGGGGCTGCTGGTGGTGCCGGCCCTGGGGGCGGGGCTGGCGCTGAGGGACGTGCATACGCCGTTTTCCACCTTCGCCGTCCTGGCGACGCTCTCGGGCATCGGCGGGGGGAACTTCGCCTCCAGCATGGCCAACGTGCCGGGGTTCTTCCCGAAGCGGCTGGCGGGGACGGCCCTGGGGCTCAACGGAGGGCTGGGGAACCTGGGGGTCAGCGTCATGCAGCTGGTGATCCCGTCCATCATCGGCGTGGGCCTGTTCGGGGCCCTGGGGGGGAGGCCTCCCCTCTACCTGGCCAACGGGGCCCTGGTGTGGGTGCCGGTGCTGGTGCTCCTCACGGGGGCCGCGTGGGCGTTCATGGACAACCTGCCGGGGCAGGACGCCGAGCCCCTGGGGCCGGCCCTCCTCCGGATCCTGGGGCTGCACGCGCTGGGGCTGGCGGTGTCGGCGGCGGGGGTGTGGCTGCTGCTGGCCTTCAGGCTGGGCCTGGGGGCCCAAGTGGGGGTGCTGCTGGGGACCATCCTGGCCTCCCTGGGGCTGCTCAAGCTCATCCCGGGGCGGGTGCGGGAGCGGCTCAGGACCCAGTTCGCGCTGTTCCGCAAGCCGGACACCTGGGGGCTGACGGTGCTGTACCTGGGCACCTTCGGCAGCTTCATCGGTTTCAGCGGGGCCCTGCCCCTCCTCATCAACGTGGTCTTCGGCCGGCTCCCGAACGGCCTGGTGAACGCCCACGCGCCCCGGGCCATGGCCTACGCCTGGCTGGGGCCCCTGGTGGGCAGCCTCTTCCGGCCCGTGGGCGGTTGGCTGGCCGACAAATGGAAGGGCAGCCACGTGGCCCAGCTCTCCTTCGTGCTCATGGCCCTGGGGGCCCTGGGCGTGGCGCGCTGCGTGGTGCTGGCCCAGGGGGCCCCCGCCCCCGAGGCCTTCTTCCCGCCCTTCCTGGGCCTCTTCCTCCTGCTCTTCGTGGCCACGGGCCTGGGCAACGGGGCCGTGTTCCAGATGGCGCCCCACGTCACCGAACCCGGCATGGCCGCGCCCACCGTGGGCTGGATCTCGGCCATCGCCGCCTACGGCAGCTTCCTGGTGCCGGCGATCTTCCGGATCCAGGTGGACGCGGGCGCGCCCCAGCGCGCCCTGCACCTGTTCACGGCCTTCTACGCCGGGTGCGTCCTGCTCAACGCCTGGAGATACGCACGGCGGCGCTAAAAATGGGCATAATGGCAGGCACCCCCAGGGCGTAGGCCGCCCGGGGCGCCCGAAATGCCCGGAGCACGACCATGACAACCTTGAACAAGCGCCTGGTGGAGGCCCCCTACCCCGTCGTGGGTCTCACGGGGGGCATCGCCGCCGGCAAGACCTATGCATCCAAGCGCCTGAAAGTCCTGGGCTGGGAGATCATCAACGCCGACCAGGTGGCCCGCGAGGTGGTGGAGCCCGGCACCCCGGGCCTGGCCGCCCTGGTGCAGGCCTTCGGCGCGGGCATCCTGGGCGAGGCCGGCACCCTGGACCGGGAGAAGATGGCCGGACTGGTGTTCTCCGATCCCGCCAACCGGGAGCGGGTGGAGGCCATCCTCCACCCCCTCATCGAGACCCGGCTTTCGGACAAGCTGCGCGCGCTGCCCGCCGACGTCAAGGGCGTGGTGCTGGACGCGGCCCTGTGGGTGGAGCGGGGGCAGGCCCACATCTTCGACGCCCTGTGGGTGGTGGACGCCCCGGAGGAGATCCGCCTCAAGCGCCTCATGGAGCGCGACGGCCTGGACACGGCCCGGGCCATGGACCGCATCTACGCCCAGAGCGCCGGGGCCGAGAAGCTCCTGCACGCCGACCAGGTCTTCCACAACGACGGCCGCGACCTGGACGAGTCCCTGCACCGGGCCGAGGAGAACCTCCTGGCCCACTGGAAGACCGCCCGCAGCCGCAAGTGGCGCCCGCCCATGGCGGCCCCCTTCGACCCCGCCCAGCTGCGCGCCGTCCTGGAGGCCCTGCTGGGCCGGGGCGGCGACTACGGGGAGATCTTCGTGGAGCACCGCCGCGCCTGCGGCCTGGGCATGGACGACGGGCGCATGGAGGACGTGGCCGCGGGCGAGACCTTCGGCGTGGGCCTGCGGCTCATGGACGGGGAGACCACCCGGTTCGCCGACCTCATCGCCCCCACCGCCGAGGAGCTGCTGGACGCGGCCCACACCCTGGCCGCCCCCGGCGCCGGGGTGGCCGCGGAGATCCCCGAGCTGGTCCCCCAGCTCCTGCCCAAGCCCAGCCCCATCGAGCGGGAACCCACCGCGGTGCCCCTGCCCGAGAAGGTCGACCTGGTGCGCCGGGCCGAGTACATCGCCCGCCGGCGCGCGGAGGCCCTGCGTCCCGGCGCCCTGCGCCAGGTGGCCGTGGGCTACGGGGACAGCACCCAGAGCGTGTGGATCGCCTCCGCCGAGCGCGTGGACGGGGCCTGGAGCGCCACCCTCACCGAGGACCGCCGCATCCAGAGCGTCCTGCGCGTCAACGTCACCGCCGGGGCCGGGGACCTGCTCCAGACCGGGTACCAGGCCCTGGGCCAGACCCGGGGCTTCGAGCTGTTCCACTCCCAGGAGGTGGAGCGCACGGTGCACGAGGCGGTGCGCCTGGCCATCCAGGCCCTGGACGCCCAGCCCGCCCCCGCCGGCACCTTCCCCGTGATCCTCTCCTCCTCCGCGGGGGGCACCATGATCCACGAGGCCTGCGGCCACGGACTGGAGGCCGACCTGGCCCTGGCCGGGGTGAGCGCCTTCTCCGGCAAGCTGGGCCAGAAGGTGGCCGCCGACTCCGTCACGATCATCGACGACGGCACCCTGCCCCACAAGCGCGGGTCCTCGGCCTGCGACGACGAGGGCCGCGCCGCCCAGCGGGTGGTGCTCATCGAGAACGGCGTGCTCAAGTCCTACCTCCAGTCCCGCAAGACCGCCCGCAGGATGGGCGTGGAGCCCACGGGCAACGGCCGCCGGGAGAACTACCGCCACATCCCCATCCCCCGCATGCGCAACACCTTCCTGGCCCCGGGCCAGGAGGACCCCCAGGCCATCCTCAAGGACCTGGACCGGGGGCTCCTGGTCAAGCACATGGGCGGAGGCCAGGTGGACACGGTCACGGGCAACTTCGTCTTCCAGGTCACCGAAGGGTACTGGGTGGAAGGCGGCGTCGTGCGCCACCCCGTGCGCAACGCCACCCTCACGGGCTGCGGGCCCACGGTGCTCAAGGAGATCACCCGCATCGGGCGGGACCTGGACCACTTCGACATCGGCACCTGCGGCAAGGACGGCCAGGGCGTTCCCGTCTCGGACGCCCTGCCCACCATCCTCTGCCCCGCCCTGGTGGTGGGCGGCACCGCCGAACCCTTTCCCAGCGTCATCTAGGAGCGTCCATGGTTTCGCGTCTGAAGCTCCAGCTGGGCGACATCACGGCCATGGACACCGAGGCGGTGGTGAACTCCACTGACGAGACCCTGGCGGCGGGGGGCCCCGTGCACGTGGCCATCCACCGCGCCGCGGGCCCCGGCCTGGAGGCCGAATGCCAGGGGGTGGGCGACTGCCCCCCGGGCGAGGCCCGCCTGACCGGGGGCCACAACCTGGCCTCCCCCTACGTCATCCACACCGTCGCCCCCACCTGGCAGGACGGCGGCGGCGCCGAGACCGAGATCCTGGCCTCCTGCTACGTGAGCGCCCTCACCCTGGCCAAGGCCCACGGCATCCGGTCCGTGGCCTTCCCCAGCATCGGCTCCGGCATCCAGCCCCAGATCCCCCTGGAGGTGGCCGCCCCGGTGGCCGTGAAGGCGATCCTGGGCTTCCTGGACGCCAACGAGCTCCCCGCCCAGGTCTTCATGGTCTGCTTCAACGCCCAGACCTACCAGGCCCACCAGAAAGCCCTCAAAGAGGCCCTACCCTGATGACCGATCCCGCCCTGTTCCAGTCCTACATTTCCGATTCCCTCGAGGAGCGGCTCCAGGCCGGCATCCGCTCCGCCCTGGCCCTGGGGGCCGAAGGGGCCGAGGCCTTCGTGAGCGTCTCCCGCTCCCGGCGCGCCAAGGTGCAGAACGGCGCCCTGGAGGACCTCACCACCAGCAAGCGCGGAGGCCTGGGCGTGCGCGTCCTGCGCCCCGGCGCCAAGGGCGTGCGCACCGGCATCGCCACCACCACCGACCTGGGCCGCGCCGATTTCACCGACCTGTTCGCCCAGGCCTGGGAGCTTTCGGCCCTGGGGGACGAGGACCCCTGGATCCGCCAGGCCTCCCCCTCCGGCGTGGACGACCTGCCCCCGCGCCACGATCCCCGGGGCGCCGCGCTCACCCCCGAGGAGCGCATCCGCCGGGCCCTGGAACTGGAAGCCCAGGCCCGCAGGGCCTCGTCCAAGGTGGTGGCGGTGCGGGACGCGTCCTGGGCCGACGGCGACGGGGCCACCCTGCTCCTGACCCAGCGCGGGGTGCGGGCCTACGACCTGGGCTCCTCCTGCTCCGCGGCCATCGAACTGGCCGTGGAGGAGGGCGGGGACCGCCAGGCCTCCTGGCACTGGGACATGGGCCGCCACCCCGGCGCCCTGGACCTGGCCGCCATCGGCGCCGAGGCCGCCCGCAAGGGGGAGCGCAAGCTCAACCCCGCCCAGATGGACGCGGGCCGCTTCAACGTGGTGCTCCACCCCGAGGTGACCGTGGACATCCTGGGCATCGTGGCTGGGATGCTCTCGGCCGAGGCCGTGCTCAAGGGCCGGAGCCTCTTCGCGGGCCGGCTGGGCGAAGCCATCGCCTCCCCCCTGCTCACCCTGGTGGACGACGGCCGGCTCCCGGCTGGCCTGGGTTCCGAGCCCTGGGACGGGGAGGGCCTGCCCACCCGGCGCAACGTCCTCATCGAGAAGGGCGTCCTGGGCACCTACCTCCACACCCTCAAGACCGCCGCCGAAATGGGCGTGGCCCCCACCGGCACCGCCGGCCGCGGCACGGGCAGCAACCCCGGCGTCTCCACCTTCAACCTCTTCCCGGAAAAGGGCGACACCGCGCCTTCGCAGCTGTACCGCATGGCCGGGGACGGCGTCCTGATCACCGAGCTCATGGGCCTCCACACCGTGGACCCCGTCTCCGGCGACCTGAGCGTGGGCGCCTCGGGCATCCGCATCCGCGGTGGGGAGCTGGCCGAGAGCGTGGACCGCATGACCTTCGCGGGCAACCTGCGGGATTTCCTCACCCGCATCGCCGCGGTGGGCGACGATCTCCACTGGTACGGCAGCAGCGCGGGCGTCTCCCTCCTCCTGTCGGACATGAGCCTTGGCGGGGCATGATAAGGTAGTCGGTGCCTAATTCAGAGGATCCGATGTCCATAGCCGCAGCCCGTCAATACCTAGCCTTTCCCCACCTCGAACCCGAACTCCGGGCCGAACTGGAACCCCTGGTCCAGGCCGCCGAAAAGGGCGACGCCGGGGCCCTGGTGGAAGTCAACGACCGCTTCTTCGAACCGCTCGCCTTCGGCACCGGCGGCCTGCGGGGCATCATGGCCGCAGGCCTGCGCCGCATGAACAAGCCCAACGTCCGCCGCACCACCCTGGCCCTGGCCCAGGTGGCCAAGGCCCGGGCCCCCCAGGCCCGCACGGCCCTGGTCGGCTTCGACACCCGCCTGCAGTCCGACGTCTTCGCGCGGGAAGCCGCGCGGGTGCTGGCCGCCGCCGGCTACCAGGTGTACCTGGGCAGCCGCCCCCTGCCCACGCCCTTCCTCTGCTACGCCATGCGCAAGCTGGGAACCGCCTGCGGCATCATCATCACCGCTTCGCACAACCCCAAGGAATACAACGGCTACAAAGCCTATGACGACAAGGGCGCCCAGGTGGTGAGCCCCTGGGACACCGACGTGGAAGCCGCCATGGCCTCCTTCCCCCTGGTGCCCGAGCCGCCCCCGGCCGAGGGCGACGCCCGCATCGTGCCCATCCCCGCCGAGCTGGAGGAGGGCTACCTGGCCCTGGGCCTGGAGCTCATGACCCGCCCCGCCGGGTTCAAGCCCGCCAAGGTCCTCTACACCCCCTTCCACGGCACCGGCATCGCCTTCGTGCCCGAGCTCTTCAAGCGCGCCGGCCTCCCCCTGGAGATCTGCGCGAGCCAGGCCGTGCAGGACGGCACCTTCCCCACCGCCCCCCGGCCCAACCCCGAGGAGATCGCCGCCTACAAGGCCCCCCTGGCCGACGCCGCCAAGGCCGGGGCCGACGTGATCCTCGCCAACGACCCCGACGCGGACCGCATCGGCCTCGTGGCCCCCCGCAACGGCGCCTGGGAGCTCATGAGCGGCAACGACCTGGCCGCCCTCACCCTGGATCACCTCTGCACCCAGAAGCGCCTCAAGGGCGTCCTGGTGACCACCGTGGTCACCTCCGACCTCCTGGCCGAAGTGGGCCGCCGCCACGGCCTGGAAGTCATGTGGACCCTCACCGGCTTCAAGAACATCGCCCTGTGCATGGATATCCTCGGGAAGAACGGCGAGACCTACGCCTACAGCGCCGAGGAATCCTTCGGCATGCAGCTGAGCGACCAGATGCGCGACAAGGACGGCGTCCTCGCCGCCCTGGTGGTGGCCGAGATGGTGGGCCACTACAAGGCCCAGGGCATGGGCCCCTACGAGGCCGTGGAGGCCCTCAAGGCCCGCATCGGCACCTTCCACAACCGCCTGGTGAACCTGGAGGATCCCCGCCCCGGAGGGGCCGTGCGCTTCGCCGAGGCCATGACCCGCATCCGCGCCGCCGGCCTCACCGCCTTCGCGGGCGAAAAGGTGGTCTCCTGGGAGGACTTCCAGTCCGGCGAATGGCACGGCGCCGGCAAGGTGGAGCCCATCCTGGACCGCCCCACGAACCCCGCCAAGGCCCGGCGCATGGACCCCTCCAACGTCCTGAAGTTCCGCCTGGAATCCGGCGCCTTCGCCGCCTTCCGCCCCAGCGGCACGGAGCCCAAGCTGAAGGTGTACCTCCAGAGCCGCACCGACGCGGCCCTGCTGGACCGCATGGAGACCGAGGCCAGGGCCCTGCTGGGACTCTGATCGGAGAAGCGAAGCTCCCGGCCGCGTCGTCGTGCGTGTCCCGGACCTTCGCCCCGGTTCGTCGCTGCGGGCCAGGCCCGCAGCGACGGACAGCTCTCACCTGGTCCTTGGGCCTGTGCTTCCACCCATTGGCCCCGACCCATTTCTGCCGGCGCCCACGCCGAAGCCGAAGGGATGGTCATGTCGTCCCCGGATCCCAACGTGGCGACACACCCTCGCAAGGTTCTGCCGGGGATGCACGGGGACGGACGGGGATGGAAAGGTTAGGCGCCGTCCGCGCCGAAGCCGGTCTTGGCAGGACGGGGCGGAGGCTGGGCGGCGAGCTGGTCGATCTTCGCGGCGTCCTTCTCCTCGAGCCTGCGGGTGGCCTCGGCCGGGGGGAAGATCTCCGGGGCCTCCTCCTGGAGGAAGCGCCGGGTGCGGGCCAGGAGGGAATCCATGTCCTGGAGGAACCGCACCCGCTCCAGCTTCAGGCCCCGCAGGGCCGCGTCCATCTCCTGGGACTTGGTCATGGCGTCCCGCAGCAGCTCGTCGGCCTTGAAATCGGCCTCCCGCAGGATGAGGGCCTTCTCCCGGTTCACCGCGTCCAGGATCTCCTCCTTGGTGCGCTGGGCGTTGAGCAGCGTCTCCCGGAAGATCCGGTCCTGGTCCTGGTACTGCTTCAGGTGCTCCCGCAGGTCCAGGATCTCGGTGCGCAGGCGGGAGTTCTCCATCTGGAGCTCCTCCCATTCCCCGGCCACCTCCAGCAGGAAGGCCCGCACTTCCCCTTCCTCCAGGCCCCGGAACCCCTTCTCGAATTCCCGGCGTTGGATGTCCAAGGGCGTGAATTTCATGGGCGCTCCTAGGAGAGGACGCTCTTCTGCAGGAGGGCCTGCAGGGCGTAGAGGATCAGGATGGCCACCATGGGGCTGAAGTCCATGCCCATGGAAGTGGGCAGCAGGGTCCGGATGGGGTGGAGGAGGGGATCCACGATGCCGTGGAGCAGGCGCACGATCGGATTCCTGGGGTCCGGCTGGAACCAGGAAAGGATGCTCGTGATGATGATGAGCATCGAGAGCAGGAAGATGAGCTTGTCGGCCACGATGACGAGGAGCATGGGCAGGGGGACCTTTCCTTGCCATGATAATCGGAACCGGTTCCGGCGTCCCCTTGGACAATTGGGGAGAACTGCAGTACAACCGTCAGATGCGAATCGGAATCTCCTGCTATTCGACGTTCGGCGGTTCTGGCGTGGTGGCCACGGAGGTGGGCAAGGCCCTTGCCGCCCGGGGCCATGAGGTGCACCTCCTCAGCCCCACGGTGCCCCCCCGGCTCCTGGGCTTCGAGGACCGGATCATGTTCCACGAGGTGACGGCCAGCACCTACCCCCTCTTCGAGGCGGCGCCCTATTCCATCGCCCTGGCCTCCAAGATGGCCGACGTGGCCGAGCACCACGACCTGCAGATCATGCACGCCCACTACGCCATCCCCCACGCCTCGGCGGCGCTCCTGGCCCGCATGGCCCTGGGGGGCCGGCTCAAGGTGGTCACCACCCTCCACGGCACCGACATCACCGTCGTGGGTTCGGACCCCAGCTACCTGTCCATGGTGAAGCTGGCCATCCGGGAAAGCGACGCCGTCACGTCCGTGTCCGAGTACCTGCGGGACGAGACCTACCGCACCTTCAAGGTGGACCGCCCCATCGACGTCATCCCCAACTTCGTCACCGCCCCCTCCGACCCCAACGCCGGGTGCCGCAAGTGGCTGTGCCCCGCCGGCACCTCCATCCTCACCCACATCTCCAATTTCCGCCCCGTCAAGCGGGTCATGGACGTCATGAGGACCTTCGAGCGGGTGCAGCGCGAGCACCCCGCCTTCCTCGTCATGGTGGGCGACGGCCCCGACCGGGCCGAGGCCGAGGCCTACGCCCGGGACCAGGGCTTCGCCGACCGCGTGCGCTTCACCGGCAAGCAACTGGACATCGACACCGTCCTCGCTTGTTCGGACGTCTTCCTGCTCCCCAGCGGCACCGAAAGCTTCGGCCTGGCCGCCCTGGAAGCCATGGCCCACCGCGTCCCCGTCATCGCCAGCCGCGTGGGCGGCCTCCCCGAGGTGGTCCGCCACGGCGTGGACGGCTACCTGGAGCCCCTGGGCGACGTGGACGCCATGGCCGAGGACGCCCTCACCCTCCTGCGCGACCCCGCCCTCCGCAAGCGCATGGGCCTCTCCGCCCAGACCCGCGCCCTGGAGACCTTCGAGGAGAAGCCCATCGTGGACCAGTACGAGGAGGTCTACGAACGGGTCCTGGCCGTCCCGAAATCCATCGTGGATTTTGGCGCGCGGACACGCTAGACTAGCTCCTTCGGCTGGGTAGCTCAGGTGGTTAGAGCGAGGGTCTCATAATCCCTAGGTCCGCGGTTCGAGTCCGCGCCCAGCCACCACACGTAAGAAAGCCCTGACACCACTAGGTTTCGGGGCCTTTTTCTGTCCGGTTTCGTTCAACACTTAGGTGCGCCAGTTTTCGGCGAATTCCCCCAAGCGTAGGGTCTGAGCGTAGGGTTTTTCAGGGAGTGGCTTTTATAGCCGGTCCAAGGGGATGGATGGGCAAAGGGCCCGACCGTCCAAGCGTAAATCCGCTATCCTGAAGCACGTCCCCGCACAACCAGGAGTGGCCATGACGATGCATAGCCTCCACGTGGAGGTCCAGGACGAAGCCCTTGGCAAGTTCATGGGAGCCACCCCCCTTAATGCCCTCGCGGAGCTCATCTGGAACGCCGTGGATGCGGATGCGTCCACCGTGCGTGTCCAGTTCGAGGAGGCCGACGGGTCCGGCAGGATCAGCCGCATTCTCATCACGGACGATGGGGAAGGCATCAATGAGCAGGATCTTCAGACCGGATTCGTCAAGCTTGGGAAGTCATGGAAAAGGCTCGCCACCACCACCCGCGGGAAAGCCCGGATGCTGCATGGGGAATCCGGGCAAGGACGGTACCAATCATTTGCCCTTGGGCACCTGGTTGAATGGCGGACCAAGTTCAGGGCCATCGATGGGAAGCTGCTGAAATACAGCATCTTCGGAAAAAGGAATTCGCCGCGGGATTTCAGCTACACCGACTTCGAACCGGCTTCCGGCAAGACCGGGACGACGCTCATCATCGATCAGATCCACTCGACCGTCAGGGGGCTCAAGAAGGATGAGGCCATCGAGAAGCTCCATAAGATTTTCGCCCTGTACCTCAGACAGTACCCTGGGGATCCGACCATCGAGGTGAATGGCCACAAATTGGATCCCTCCAAGGTAATTCTTGGTGCCTACACCTATGACCTGCTCGTGGATGACGGCAAAGGAAACGCCACCTCGGTTCACCTGGATGTCGTGGAATGGGCATTCAAAACGGAAAGGGAGATATTCCTTTGCAACGAGAAGGGCTTCACCCTGCACAACCACCCCACAGGGCTTCGCGGTGCAGGAGCAAATGTCACCGTCTATGTCCGTTCTCCGTGGCTGCAGGAATTGGACCGGCTGAGACAGATTGAGTTGTATAGGTCGCATGAACTTGGTGTGGCCCTGGAAGCCGCCGTCGTAGCCAAACTACAGGAGCACCTTGAAGAGAAGTGCAAGACCGAGGACGCGGCCTTGCTTGAGCGGCTCAAGAAGGACAAGGTCTATCCCTATTCGGCCCCGCCCCAATCTGTGGGCGAGGCGCTGGAAAGACGCGTGTTCGACGAATGCGCGGTCCGCGTCCACCGCGCCTTACCCGATTTCGAAAGCAACTCCAGCAAGAGCAGGAAGCTTTCTTACAGGCTCATCAAGGAGGCGCTCAACAGCAATCCAGACGCCTTGACGACAATTCTTCGCGAGGTGCTCGGGCTCACGAAGGAACAGCAGGAAGAGTTTGCGGAACTCCTCAGCAGGACCCAGTTGTCGGCCATCATCAGCGCATCCAAGACGATCACCGACCGCCTCCATTTCCTGGACGGGCTGGACTGCATCCTGTTCGAAAAGAGGAGCCGGAAGGGCCTAAAGGAACGGTCCCAGCTCCACAAGCTCATCGAGCGAAACACTTGGATTTTCGGGGAATCCTATTCCCTTTCGGTTTCGGACCAGCATCTGAACAGGGTCCTGGACAAACACATCCAGATGCTGGGCAGGAACCAAAGGAACCCTGACCCGGTGTTGACGGCCGATGGGAAGAGCCCCGGAATCATTGACCTCATGGTTTCCGGCTATATCCATCACCAGGAGGACGAACTCGAGCACCTCATCATCGAACTCAAGCGACCAAAGGTCGCGATCGACAGAAAGGTCATGGAGCAGGTCGACAGGTATGCCCAAGCTGTCGCCGGGGACGAGCGATTCCACCAAGCCAAGGTCCGATGGCGCTTCCTGGCCATTTCCAACGAAATGACGGAGGACATTCGTCGTAAAGCCAAGCAGAAAGATAGGCCAAGGGGCCTGGTGGAAAACTATGACGACCTCAACGTGCAGATCTGGGCCAAGACCTGGGCCGAAATCATCGAAGAATGCCGAAGCAGAATGAGGTTCTACCAGAGCAAACTAGAATTCAAACCGGACCGGGAAAGCGCCCTGGCCTTCTTGAAAAGCCTCAGCCCGGAATACCTGCCTGCCCACCTGAGGGGGGAGGAATCGGCCTGACCCGGCCGACTTTGAGCCCGGGACCATGCACTGATCCACAGGTCGCCCAGCGTCGGCTTGTCATATAGCTACCACTACCCCTCTAGCAAGGGGGTAATCCAGCTGAAATAATTGATGTTATTGATTTTTGACTGCATTTTCACTCAATTACAATTGCCTTCTTCTCTACTAACGGCCGGAATCGTTTTTCACCATCCCAAGAAGGTCCTCGACAAGGGCCTCCCCTCTTCCTAAATCTACCGCCCGAAGTTCGACGATAATCCAGCCGATAGCCCCTTTCTGAAGCCGTTCCCGAATGGCTCGATCCCGGCGAAGCCTATTCCCGGTATGGAAAGCGGCACCATCAACGTAGATCAGAATTTTAGAGTCCTTCACCCGAAAGTCCGCCGAGCTTATTGGTGCGCCTACGCTATCGGGGGCAACAGGGACTTGCTTCTCTACATCCAGGCCATGTTGTTGGAAGAGCCGGAGGAACTTCAGCTCGAGCGGGGAACCAACGCCCGAATCGTAGGCTTCTAACCATGGACGGGGATCATTGGCGTCCCCAAGTTCAGGAGAAAGACGCGTGGGAGCCTCTGAGGCCAGAGCCTCGAGGTCCGGCATGATGTGCGGCCAAGATAGATGCATGTGGTGCCGCTGGTTGGCGTAGGACTTCAGACATCGGTAACAGGCTGTCTCGCAGCGGGGGTGATCCAGGTGCTCGATGGCCCTGCCGGCGATCAGGTGGAGGTCATCCGCGCATCGATCCAGGAAGCCGCTGCCACCCACGGCGGGGTCGATGAAGGTAAGCGCCCCGAGCCTCCGGACTCCGCCCTCATCCCGTTCGTCCCACATGGGTTCCAGTTCGAACTCGATTTCCGGGCCGTCGAGCAGGTAAAGCTGCCGGAGGCCGGTTCGAAGGGCATACCCCAGGGACAGGCCCCAGCGCTTGTATTCGGGTTCTTCAAACTGTCGGGGGAGCAGGACCGTGATACGCAGTGTGGTCGCGGGAACCGCGGTGGTGATCGCGCGGGGCATTGGCGGTTGTCCCGCCAACTGGCAGCCTCTGGCGTGCTCGAATGGATCTCGATCCTCCCCGCGCCTGGGACGTCTTCGGGCGCCGTTGTTGTTCTGGGCATCCGGAACCGTGAGGTTCCTTCCACAGCTTGGGCAGAGATAGAACCCTCGAGCGGCCTCATGCAACAGGGGCTTCCCTGTGGCCCGATCGGACGCCGAAGGGGGCTTCCATTCGTTGACCCACCTGACGGTCTCCGAGAAGCGAAGCTCGGCAATCCAACCCGACACCAGGCGATACCTGGACATTACGCGGCCATCACGCTGTGGGTGGCAGGTCACGAGCGAAGCAATGGAGAACCGATCCTCTTCTTCCAGGACAGGCGTGTCCTGGCGGATCGCCAGGAATCCACCGAAGGCATGGCCGGGGTACCCGCCTCGCCCGCCATCCACCGGGTCGTCATCGCCGCAGCGGGGGCATGCCGGAGTCTGATGATCGAAGCGCAGACCGCACCGGCGGCAGCGGACATAGACCCAATCCGGGTCCTGGGACTTGGGGTTCCATGGGGAGGACAGATCCAGCCCAACCACCTTCCAGCGGTGGCCTCGGGCATGGACCAAGGCATCTGGCTGGAATTGGGCGATGCCAAACCGCCGGGCCACGGAAAGGGGGTCTTCTTCGTGGTCGTCGCCCAGAAGACGGAGGGTGCAGGGCTCGGTGGGGAACTCATAGCCCGGGAGGATGCCGAACTCGGCGAACCTCCTCATCGGATGCCCACTGCTGCGGTCATCCGCCTCCTGCCCGTTTCTCCGGGAAGGAATCCCAAGCAGGCGTTCCTGAAGATCCCGCGCATGAACCGCACGATAGGCATGGCCGCCCAGTTCGTTCCACCGGCTCACATCCTCCTGGAGCGTCCGAATCTGGAGCGAAGTTCGATCAAACAGGTCCTGGACCTTGGCAGGCAAGGCTTCCAAAACCTGCTCCAAGGACTCACGGGTGGCGAGTTCCGCTCCGACCAGAACGTCTTCTCCCCAGGCATCCAGTGCGAGGCTAATGGCGTGGGGGAATTGTGCCCGAAGCGATGCAATCAAAGCATCCACCTTGGCCTGGTCAATCTGGCCCTGGAGGTTGATGTAATCCCCCATCCGGCCCGAGAGGCCGGGATCCGCGGAGCCGAAGGCCATGGCATGCAGGTGGCGGAGCACCACGTCGCGGTTTCCCAAACCCACGCCAGGGGCTGGAACCTCCCCCGCGATCATCTCGGCGGGTTTGTCAAAGAAATACCCATCGTGGGGGGTGCTGCGCGCATACCCCAGCACGATGCCGACGCGTGTGCGTCGCCCGGCCCGACCACCACGCTGGGCGTAGTTGTCTGGGCGGGGCGGGATGTTCCTCATCACGACGGCATCTAGGCCGCCAACGTCGATGCCCATTTCCAGGGTCGGAGAACAGGCCAGAACATTGATAGTGGAACGGAGGGTGTCGCCTTCCGCCACAGGGACGCTGGGAGGTGGGGCCTTGAATCGGTCTTCCAGTTCGATGCGATCGTCCCCCGTGACCTGTGCCGTATGCTCTCCAGCCACTAGGGGTAGTATGTCCGGGTTGAGGATCCGCTGGACGTAGCGATTGCTATTGACCTCCGCCTCAGACCACGGCTGCAGGGCGCCCTGACACTTCGGACAGGGGCTGCCATCCACCACCCAGGGCATCCGCACATTGCAGATCGAGCACCGATACCGGTCCTCAGGGGCGACCACTTCCAGGATGACGGCATCCGCGTTCACCTGAAGCAGACTCTGCGTGCGCCTGAAGCCGTGCAGGGGATTGGCCCTGAGTGGTCGCGGTCCGTTGGGAGCCGCCAGGAAGGACAACACGCTCAATAGCCCATCAGCGGACGGCTCGACCCCACCCATGCGGTTCAGGAGATGACGATACTGCCGTTCGAGGCTCGGCCCGCGTCCACCGGCCCTGGGTCGTCGCCAGATATTGGAGAGCGTGATACCGTCCTCAACCGCGTTGCTTTCCAACCACCCGATGGGTGCGCCGTTGGCCTCACAGGCAAACCCTGCGGGGCTCTTAATACGACGTTCCCAATCAGCCGCTCCCTTGAACTCCTCGGGGCAACTGGGGTTCTGGGGGTGATAGCAGATCATGGGACGCGATAGTGCAGAGCGTTTTCGCATCTCCTCAAGGAGACACCGGCAAAGGAACAGGAGTTGGTGCGTGGAAATGCCCAGCGAGCGGGCGAGTTCCTCCCCCTGCTCGTGGACGTAAGACTCCAGGCGGTCATAGCGCACGCCAACCAGGCCGAGATTGAACAGCGAGGCTCGGTAGCCGGTGCTGATTGCGAGATCGTCCAGCAGGGGCGCCTCTTCCCAGGCCCTGACCTTCGCCTGAACATTGGCCGGAAGGTAGTTGGCGTTGGTGTAGCCATCACAATTCGGGTTGTCGCCACGCTGCACGCCCAGGGCCATGAGCTGGGTCAGCATCTCTTCCAGGGTGGCCTGCTGGTTGGGACGCTGTTTCAGGACCTGCACGATGCGCCGTCTCATGCGGTCGTAGCGGCCCGAATAGGTGATGAAGCGGGCTTGGTGGGCCGCGTCCTGGCGGCTATCTGAGAAGATGAGCAGGCGCTCCTTCCCGTCATGGCCCGGGCGGTCCTGGTTTTGGACGGCGAGCCCTTCCAGCAGCCCCTCGGAGATCACGCGCACGGCGGCGGAGGTGCCCAGTGAGACCGGGGTGATGACGTTGCGGGCCCCGGCGGTACCTCCACAGACCAGGCAACGATTCCTGGCGGGCGCAAGGGCGACACGCATGGGGTAGAGGTTTTCATCGGATGAATAAGCCCGTGTGGCCGGGTCGAAGCTGCCCTGCATGACCGGACGATTCCGCATCTGCTGCTCGACGCCAACCAGTCCCTCGTCTTCGTCGGCCTCCAAGCGCCTGCGGTCGTAGAGCATCCATTCGTCGTCGGGCTGGCGATCCGCATTCGGTTGAAGCAATTCAGATTCAGGGCCTGCTGGCCCAGTCTTGAAACGCAGGGTATCTGCGCCACAGGAGCGGCAGAGGTAAAGGGGTGCGGCGGCCCGGCCGCATGTACACTGCTCCTCGCCCATGGGATAGAGGCGTCCGCAGGCAGGATCAACGCATCGAGTAAACTGCCAGCCGCCGCGAATGAAGCGGTGAACGCGCAAGCGAAGAGCCCCGGGCATGCCATCCGGTAGGGCGGCTCCCACCAGAAGGGCCGCGCAGACTTCCCGTCGAATGACCTCTGGATCCGTGGAGGCGCGCTCTGGCACCTCGGCCTTGACGCGCTCCACGATCTGGGTCACCGACATGGGCCTGCGGGCCAGCATGCTGTTCAGGAACCACAAAATTCCGGCCTCCCGTGCAAGCTGGGCAAGGGGTTCATCTGCGGGGCGCCCGGCAAGCTGGGCCAAAATGGCACGTTGCCCGGTCTCGTCCTCCAGGCGGAGGGTGAGTTCAGCGGCTGGCGCGGCCGGCCACTGAGCCTCCAGGGGGGTCAGGAGGTCGCAGATCTGCTCACCGACCACCTTAAACCGGGCTTCCGGAATCCCAGTTAGTTTCCCGAGGAATTCGCGTACGGCCTCGTCGCGCAGGCGCTGCACTTCTTCCGCCGTACGGCCGGTCTCGTCAACACTCTTGATGGTGGCGGATGTGGCCACCGGGAGTACTTCGGGGAACCGGCGCCGATCGCTGCGATCGTCGGCCGCCCAATCTTGACGGGCCTTGCGAAGGTGAGCCAGAAGGCGACGGAAGAGCAGCGCTATGTTGGCGCCCAGGCTGCCCCGGTAGGTGTGTACCTCGTCAAGCACCACGAAGCGGCAGCGGTGGTTGGCGAAGAGCGCGTCTCGGTCGGCGGGCCGAACCAGCAAGTACTCCAGCATCATGTAGTTGGTCAGCAGGATGTGGGGAGGGTGCTGCCGCAGCTTTTGTCGCTCTTCGTCCTTGGTCGACCGGTCGTAGCGGGCCACCTTCACATGGGTGTGTCCCGACTCCTCCAGATACTGCCTGATGCGCTCCTCCTGATCGTTGGCGAGCGCGTTCATAGGGTAGACCAGGATGGCGGTAAGCCCGGACTGATTGAACCGAGCGGAGTCCTCGATGGCGTTTTGGATGACCGGCAGGAGAAAGCACTCAGTCTTGCCGGAGCCTGTGCCCGTGGTGACCACCAGGGGGCCGGCTTCCGACCCCAGCAGGTGGATGAGTGACTCACTCTGATGCAGGTAGGCCGTGGGGCTGCCGCTGCGCTCCTCCATGACTTGGGCCAGCTTGGCGTCCAGCCCCAGATCCCGCCACTTCTCTCCGGAGCGGAAGGCGCGGTGGGCCTGGAAGAAGGGCTCCTGGGCCAAGAAGCCCGCCTCGTTCAGGGCGGCTTCAAGGGAGGCACGGAGCTGGGGGTCCCTGGCCTGGAACTCGGTGGAGAGATAGCTGCGGTACTCCTCAAGCACTTGGTCAACGACGGTGATGGGGTTCAGCGGCATGTCGGCTCCGGATGGCTTAGGCCAGTGGGCTCAGATGGGGAGATTCATCCTACATGTTTCCAGAAATAATCGTGATTTCAATGAATAGACAGTGATTGACCAATCCAAAGCACCTCAATCTTCGCCCCGCCGCCGGTAACGCATGCCCCGGCGCTCGCCTTCAGTCTCGGCCAGGCCTTCGTCCACCAGGCGCCGAAGAAAGGGGCGGAGGCTGGCGGCGTCCAGCCCCGTGGCTTCTTGGGCCTCGCCGGAAGAGATACGCCCCCGCTCCTGAAGCAGGGTCTTGAGGGTTTCGTAGACCTGATCGTTCTCGGTGCGGGGCCTGCGCGGCAGCATCTGGAGGGGAGCAGGCCTAGAGGAAGGAATGGGCGCTGATTTGCCCTGGAGGCTGGCAAACATGGGGCCGAAGTCCTCCGTGGCCGACGTATCCTGGTCGGAGATGGGCAAGTCGATCACCGGCTGTGGCAGCCCTTCGTTGAGAGGAATGTCCCAGTATGGGTCGTGCTTCTTGGTAAATGCCTCCAGGCCCAAGGCCTTCAGCTCATCGAAGGCGGCGAGGCAAAGCTCCGGAGCTTTCTGGTAGCTCCGGTGGCTGAAGGCAGAGAGGACATGGGCGTACTGATCGCGGTCAAGGCCGTAGGCCTCGGCCACCACAGCATCGATGGCGGCGCGCACCTCCCAACGGGCCTCTTCGGTTTCCATAACTGGCCACATGTGCATGGGTTTGGTCTCGCGCCAAACCTCATCCACCTGTTCTAACCAAAGCGAATAAAAGCCTGCATGAGCACAGGAGAGCCTTAGTGCGGAATGAGCAAGTAAAATACGCGCATTATTTTGTAATAGTGGCAGAGGAGTGGATAATAGTAAAAATTTAGTAACATGACCTGAAGCTCTAAAGCGTATAAGCCAATCAAAACAAAAGGAATTCATAATTGCAAGTGAGCTTAGAGCCATTACTGATGTTCTTGCCCATGGTTTTTCATCTACAGGTGCTGTATGCCCTGTCATGCTACCTGGCGGTAGCATTGCAGAAATAACAGTTCTTTCATTTGTTGAACTTGCAACTTCTCTATAGGCAAGACGATAGTATCTCCCAGCCTGTATATAATTTGGCTTATCTTTAAGATCATCAATTGAAACAAGGTACCGTAGTCTTTGACCCCACGAAATGTCATATTGTTCAAAAAATTTACCTTCAAATACAAGAAATAAACCATGGCGAACAACTTCCTTTGTGCCTTCGTATGAACGCGGCTCATATTTTGTTACACCAGATGACGTTCTAAACAAATGAGCGTCATGGCTTAGGTGCAATTCAGTCATGCGAAATGAAAGGCCGCTTTCAATAAACTTTTTAAAAGTATTTAAACAGCCTTCATATATTCCCCTTGCCACCCGAACATCTTCTTTAGAACGAAGCTCTGGGAAATTCAGGTACTCTCCACCGGTCTTTTGTAAAAATTCGGGTGTATACAATAATCTATCCAAATCTTGAAACAATCGTTGAAGTTCGTGCCAATAAAATCCACATTCAAAATTATAAATATTTAAATGCATATTCCTTGCAACAACAGCAGCAAATTTAAAGCTAGAATGGATATCAAACAGCTTTTTCTTATTTTCAAATGAAAAACAGCTACGCAGTTCCATTTTTTCGATGTACAGCTGGCGAACACCTGTAGCACCAGCACTTCCATGAAAAGCTGAAGGAACCACAACTCCCGTCATTCCATTGTCTTTCAACAATTGAGCATTGCGTTCCATAAAAACACGAAAAGCGTCCAATTGTCGCCCAGCAAGGTCCCCATCGATTATAATTTTTTGAAATTTAAACAATTTGTCATTGGATCTTTTACTTTGTTCGAATTTCTCCTGCCCAGCAAAGAAAGTTGTTGCTATTGAAACATTTGCGAGCAGCCGTCTCTCTATAACAGTTCTCTCACTCTTGGTGGGAGCTTCCATGATTGATAAGTCGAAGGATGCCAAAAATTCTTTCGACTTAAATTGGATTGCGTCCCAAGGCGGGTTCCCAAGGACTGCGTCGAACCCGCGACGCAAACCGTCGCCCAAATGGAAAACCTCGGGGAATGCGAATTCAAACGGCACCCCTTCGCTGCCCGTCAATACCATCTCTCGCAACCGAGGCTGCAGAGCCATCACACCCTCAGTGGCTCCGGAGTTTGCAATGGCCGAGGCTAACGCGAGGTAGGCCGCGTCATCACAGGCCTCGCCCAGCATCACCCCCCCACTCCACGCAGCGGCCAGCAGCTTCATAGGCTTAAGGGCGGCATCCAGCTTCTCCTTGGCCACCCGCTTCTGCTCCAGGTCCGCCGCGTCCTTGCCAACGCTGGCTTCCAGGTCGCGCACATGGGTAACGGCGCTGGCGAGAGTGGCCCGGAGCTGCTCCGTGAGGCCCTGAGTGTAGAGATCGTCAAGCTTGTTCCCGCTCCCCGGATAGGTAAGCAGGTGCTCGAAGAAGGGCCCGGTGAGGGAATCTCCGCACAGCAGGCGGTGGTCCATGAAGGTGAGGGGCAGGCCTTCGGCGTAGCTCTCTAACCACAGGGAGAGCTTGGCCAGTTCAACCGCGAGGGGGTTCTTGTCCACGCCGTATAAGCAATGCACGGCCACCAGGCGACGGCAGAGGGCCTCGGCCTTCTTCTGTGACAGGCCGCTGTCCTCGCCCTCTGGCACGCGGCTGGGCAGGTAGGCCACCAATTCGTCCTCGGGATCGGGCAGGCCTTCCACCCGCTTGCGCAGTTCCGCCGCACGGGCCAGGAGGGCCGCTTGCTCCGAATCCTTCACCTTCTCGGTCTGTTCCTCCGCCTGCACTGCCAGTTCGTCGCAGAGGCGACAGGCTTCGTACAGGGCCTCGCCCAGGTAGCGGCATGCCTCCACCAGGAAGTGGCCGCTACCCATGGCGGGGTCGATGACCTTCAACTCCAGGATCCTCCCCGGCTGAGGGTCCTCCTTGGGGCTACGCTCCAGAAGCTGGGGTCCCAGGGTTTCCTGAACCAAGAATCTGACGAACGGGTGCGGGGTGTAGTAACTGCCAGTGGCCTTGCGGCCCAGACCTACCCGCAAGAAGAAACATTTCGCGGAAATATCCTCGATGAAGATTACCTGGGTCCCTCCAGCGGAAGCGCGGCGACGGAGAGCCTCAGCCTCCTCGGCATCCTCGCCCCCACCGTCATCCTCGCCGCCCTCGTCCTCGTCGGTCTCCCCGACGGTACCCCCACTTGCGGCGCTGGCGCGGTAGGGAGCGCCCTGGGCGGCGGGCACGACCACCTCCAGTTTGGCCCGACGCAGGCGGCACATGGGCTCGGTGGAGATTCCGGGCTCCAGTTCTAGCAGGGCCTCGTAGACGCGGCCCAGGTCTTCCACGTCCAGCGCGCCGTAGTGCACGCGCTCCCGCTCAGCCCGACCCTCCACCGGCGTCCACAGCAGGGAGTCCAGGAGGCGGGCCACGGCCCGTTCGCCCCACCCCAGTCGGTCCAGGAGCGGAGTGGCGCCCTCGCCGAAAAGCATACCGCCCAGAGCCTTGATCTCCAGTTCGCTGGAACTCATACCCTCGGCGAACATCCGCCACAGGGTGCGAAGCGCCCCTTCCAGGAATTCGCCGCTGTCGGCGCCATCATCCATGACCTTCCGGACGATGTCCGCCAGTGCGGTATTGGGGGAATAAGTGCGCCGCCAGAGGCTCGTGGCGGCGAAGCTGAAGGCCCGCGCCGGATCCGCCGAGGATTCCAGCTTGAACACGAATAGAAGCCGATAAACCAGGATCAAGCCCTCGCGCCAGAGCTGGCGGGCCAAGCCCTCGGAAGTGCCCGCCTCGCGGAGGGCACTCTGGTTCGCCGGATGATCGAGGACTTCCTGGAGGAAACCCTCGATGGCCGCTCGCGCTTGGAGCCGCAGTTTCTTGGTGACTTGGCTCTGGGCCAATCGTGCGGCATCGGCTAGGTCTGGCAGGGCGGCCACGCCGCCGGGCGAGGCCATGGCACGGATGAGCCTGTAGGAATCGGGAACATTCCGGGCAGAGCGCCACCCGCCCGAGCGCCCAAGATCCACGGCGATGTGGCTGTCGGGACGCGCTGGGTCGCAAATCAGGAGACGCAGTTCCTCACCATCCGTGAGCAGGCCTGCCCGCTCACCACTGGCAAGGAGCACCCGCTGAGCGACCCGTGACGCACTGAAGCGGTACGCCCGCCCCCGGCGGTTCGGTGCATCCAGGTCCGTGCCCAGGGCAGCGGCCCAGACCCGCAACTTCTTGCCCTCAGGTGTCAGGAACAGGCTCCCGCCATCCTCAGCGCCTTCGCGGGTTATCACCGACCCCTGGGGCACGAGGGTGACGTAGCCGAGTTGGGAAGCCAGGGGCTCCAGCACATGACTGAATACGCGCCGGTCCCCGCCGTGCTCACCCAGGTCGCGCAGCTTCCGGCGGAACACCTCCCAGGCCTGCTGGAGGGCGCGCCCCTCGTCGCCCACATTGCGGGGGAGGAGGCGGAGGTCGTTAAGCTTCCCTTCCAGGTTGTTGAGGACGAAGGGCTCGGGGAGGGCCGGTCCGAAGAAGGTGCAATCGCGAAGGCTGAGTGCCATATCACCGCCCTCCTTCTGACAGGGGAAGCAGCATCAACAGTCCCAGGGGAATAGGAGCAAGGGTGCGGGCCTTGCGGTGGGCGGCGAGATCCTTCTCGCGCATGCGGAACAGCCGGAGGATGCCATCCGCTTCGCGGCGGGCCGCGACCGGGTTCTTGCCATCCGTGGCGTAGGCAGCGAGCCTTTCCAGCGGCGCGGCCTGAGTCGCCCAGCGGGGCAGTTCGACCGCCTCCTCGAAGAGGCCAGGCTGGGCTTGCTGAACCGGACCACAGATGGCCTCCACCCGAGTGCGCAGCCACTTCTCCACTTCCTCGTACTCGTCCTCGCACAGTCGGGCATGTTCTGAATACCAAGGCTCGGCGATACCCTCGAAGGCAGCTTTGGAGGCATCCAGCGCCTGACGGGACCATGCCTCGCCCCAGGCCGTGAAATGGCGGTCCCAAAGGTCCTTGGGGGAGATGGCCTTCCCACCATCCAGCAGCTTGAGCCACTGGTCAGGGTGGTCGAACACGGTGCAACGACCATCTTGCTCCACCTTGACTCCCAGCACGCGCTCGAACTCGTGGCCACGCGGACTCTCAATGGCACCCAGGTACGTGCACAGGAGCGCTGGATGGTCCACAGAGGCAGCGAGGGCGCTGACCCGCCGGTCGAGCCAGACACCCGCCTCGCCGAAGCGGATGTTGCGCACCCGGGACAGGGCACGCCGTACGACGGGATGGGCACGCCCCAGGAAGCCAAGCTTGCGCTCCCGTTCATCCTGGTTTCGGGTGTGGTCCTCGGTCAGGAGTAGGGTCGGGCCGCTGGCATCGTAGCCGGGGAGATCCTTCAACCCGTGATCCCAGGAGGGCGGAAGCCGGAGTTCGATCACGCCATTCGCCCCTCGCTGTATGGCACCCGCCTGAGCATCCGCCTCCAAGGCCGCACACACAAACTTGAGCAAGTCCACGTCACTGAGGCTGGCGCCTTCCTGGCGAGCTAGTTCGGCATCGGCCACGAGCCGCGCCTCGGCATTCAACCCGGCATCCCCCAGCCAGGCATGGGACTTGGCATTCTTCTCGAAGCCCGTCATCGCCCGTTCCACTTCGGAGAGCAGTTCCTGGTACGCGGGGGTGGTTGTGTCCTCAGGCTCCTCTTCGACCAAGCGGATCTCACGCGGGGCGACCTTGAAGAGGCAGTTCTCTTCCTCGGCCAAGCCCTCCAGGAGGCGCACAGTCTGGGCGTCATCCGTGGTCAGGCCGCCGAGAGTGTTGGGAACAAAGGTCAGCCTCAGCCGCTGGCGTTCGTACTTTGCTACCAGGCGCATCAGCAGGCGTTCTTCGAAGGACCCCGCCAGATATAGGTACCGGACCATAGGGATTTCCTTCTGCCCGTATCGGTCAATGCGCCCATTGCGCTGCTCCAGTCGGTTGGGATTGTAGGGAAGCTCTACGTGCAGGAGGTGGTGACAGCGGGCGTGGAGGTTCAAGCCTTCGGAAGTGGCGTCGGTGCTGACAAGAACAATCCCGTCGTGGGTCTTGAAGCGTTCCGTGACGGCCGTGCGGGTGGCTTCGGAATCGCTGCCGCTGATGGCCAGGACTTCGCCCTGGAGGTCGCCCTGGCTGAGAGCTTCCCGCAGGTAGGCAAGGACCGCGTCCTGGCTGTCGGTGTACTCGGTGTAGACCAAGAGGTTGGCCTTCGCCTTGTCCATTCGGATGGCTTTGACTTCGCGCAACAGCGCGCCCAGCTTGGGGTCTTCCGCGAGCGCCTCCTGGGCCATGGCGATGAGCACATCCAGGGCATCCCGCGTCGTCTGGATCCGCTTCCCCTGTTCGCGCAGCCGGCGCTGCGTGCGCTGGATTTCCTCGATCTTCCCGGCGAATTCCTCCAGCCCATAGTCGAGCAGATCCGCCGCCATGTCTTCGGCCTCAAGGAAGGCCTGATCCTGCTCCTCTTCGAAGGACAGGGCACCGAACCGTTCCAGGCGCTTCCGGTACTCGCTCAGGGTCTTGAGCCGCTGTCGGCGGGACTCAGCTTCCGCCTCGCCACTGGATGCCATCTCCGTGTACCGGTCGCGGATCCTGGTGAGGGTTTGGAGGCAGGCGGCGGTGGTGGAGACAGACCGTTTGAGGAGCGAGAGAAAGGCCAGGACTTCGCCGTATTTCTGTCGACGCACGGCCTGTTTGAGGCGCGGGGCGATGGCCGCAATCAGGGCCTGCTGGAAAGCTGCGAACTGGGGGTGAGAGTCCGGCGCGAAGGTAACGGCGCAGGGGAAGACCTGACGGTCCTTAAATAGAGGTTCGCCCGTTTCCGGGTCCTTGATGTGCTGCTTCAGGCGGCGTACCACGTGCTGTCGGTAGCGCTCTCCGCGTAACCCGCCACGGCCATCCACCAGGCTTGGATCCAGCAGTTCCACGACCGAGGCGAAGTGGGCGTCATAACCGTCATGCGGTGTGGCGGTGAGAAGAAGGAGGCCATCAGTCTGCCTGGCCAGGACTTCAGCAAGCCGCCGCCGTTGGGAGTCCTCTGAATCCGCCCCACTGCCAAGGCTGACGCAGTGGTGGGCCTCGTCAATGACCACCAGGTCCCACACGGTGCGCTCAAGTTCCTGGAGCACTTTCTCCTGCTTGGCGAAATCGATGGATGTCAGGCAGTAGGAAACGTGATCGAAGGGGTTGGCGCCCAGAACCAGGGAACGGCGCCTCTCCTGAAGCTCACCCGAACTGGTTATCGTTTCGAACCGCAGGCCGAAGCGGTCCCGCATCTCTGTGCGCCACTGCTCCAGCAGGGGACCTGCTGGTGAGACGACCAGGATGCGGTGGGCGCGGCGGCGAGCTATGAGTTCGGCCATAACCAGGCCAGCCTGCACAGTCTTGCCAAGACCCACGCCATCCGCCAGGAGAAGCCTGGGCCGGCTCATACGAATCGCCCGCATCACGGGAACGAGTTGGTAGGGAGCGATGTCGAGGCGGCCTGGTTGCACTGCCAGGAGGGCGGATGGGCCGAGAGCCTGTTCCAGCAGGAAGGCCTCGTGATAGAGCCGCCATTGCGCCAATCGACCTGCCCGACGTGGGTCCAGCTCCGTGACCACCGGGGTCACGGATTCGAATGGATGGAGAAGGTCGATTTCGATCCCTCGCAAATCCCCGTCCACGCAACGAAGGCGATATCGATGTTGGCCCCCGGCAGGCTCAGAGTGAAGGACTTCCCAGGAGAGGCCACGTGCATGAACCTGAGTACCTGGGAGAATTGTACCGAGCATAAATATCGACTCCATCCTCGCAATAGACTTCAGTTCCAGCAACCACGTGCTGTTGTTATCGTCAGTTCAAGCTGGGCTCAAACAGCTTAACACTCTGCCGTCACCAGCCCGAGTTGGCCCCATCCACAGTTGTGACCATCGGCAGTCAGGGTAAGGGTGGCGAGATTCGATCCCTTCTATCTTTGTTACCCCCTTGCTAGGGGGGTAATGATGGCTTTCTGCTTCATCTGACAGGTCAAATGCCAAGGCGAATTTAGCTATAATTATAGCAATTACTGGTCCGGTACTAGATATTTTCTAGGTTACTTAAATTGAGTGGTATAGTAGTAAACATGAGGCGCTCCATGGCTGACGTCGACTTGACCTCCCCCCAGACCAGGCTCTCCCTTGCCATCAGGAATGCCCCCTATTGGCTGCGCCTGGAAAGAGGGCTTCACCTCGGCTATCTCCGCGGCAAGCGGGGCGGATCCTGGCTCGTGAGGAGGCAGGACCAGTCCCTTGAGCAGCCCCGGCTCCAGGTGAGGATCGGCATCGCTGATGACTCCCATCCCAGCGACGGGCTCAAGATTCTCTCCTTTGCCCAAGCCAAGGATGTCGCGCTGGCGAAGTTCCCTGTTATGACCACCCGGGAGAAGGCCACCAGCATGTGGGTGACGCAGCATTCCATGGTCCGCCACGCGGTGACCAACTACCTCGGCTGGATGGAGGAGCACCGCGCCAGGTCGTGCGAAAGGTCCTCCCAGATGGCGCGCCAGTATATTCTCCATGAACCCATCGCCGAAATCCCGATCGTGTCCCTGACCAAGGACGCCATCATCCAGTGGCATCTGGACATTGCCAACCACCTCAAAGGCTCCCGCTCGAAGAAGGAACCATCCGTCAAGCGCCGGATTCCCCTGGATGCTACGGATGAAACGAAGCGGATCAAGGAGGCCAGGAAGTCGACCGCGAACCGGGTTCTGGGCTTCCTCAAAGCGGCATTGAATTATGAAAACAAGCTGACGGGAGGTCCCATTGCCAATCCCGCCATCTGGAGTGAAGTCCATTCTTTCAAGGATGCTGGCGTGGACGTGGCCCGTGCCCTTACCCTCGGAGAGCAGAAACGGTTGGTGGAGGCCTGCGACCCCAGCCTTGGACGCCTGGTGCAGGGAGCGCTTTTGACGGGCCTGCGCTTCTCGGAACTGGCAGGGCTCCGACGGCGCATGGTAATTGAAGGGATGAGCCGGCTTGGCCTCCCTCCCACCAAGGGGGATTCACGGAAGCGGGTCAAGCGTCACCTCATCGAGGAAGCAAAAATCTTCCTTGAGCAACAGATCAAGGACCTCGGGTCGGACGACTTCGTATTCAAGAAGGCCGATGGTGAGCCCTGGAAGAAGAACGATTACGTCCGCCCGCTCCAGGCTGCCCTGAAGGCAGCCAGCCTGGGTCACCTGCGGTTCCACGACCTCCGCCATTGCTTTGCGACGACGATGCTCCAAAACCGCATTGAGCCGCTTCTTGTCGCCAAGGCCCTTGGCCACGCGGACCTGAGGATGCTTAATGAGCACTATGAACATCTTATGGACGATTACATGGACGATGCCTACAAGCGCGGTTCGGCCTGGATCGGCTTGACGGGCCCCCGCCCCAGGCGCCGAAGGTAATCGAGGCGCACACAGCCGTCGCCAATGCGCGGGCGCAACGATGTTACATAAGTCTAAGATTTATCAGTGTTTTGGTGGTCATTGTAGCCTTCTTGCAGGAGGCGACCATGACCCACGATTCCACTTCGGTTGTCGGCGAATACACGCGGGAAAGCCTGATCGAGAACCTTGGGCTGGACGAGCTCAGCGTCGGGACCCTGATGGAGCTCGGGGCGATCTACGGGGAATACAGGAGCCTTGGGTTCTCCTTTCGGGAGATCGGTGACCACTTGGTGGAAGCCGGCGTCGACCGGGCCGTAATCGATGCCTTCCAGTGCCACCTCGACCACCAGGGGCGGAAGTAAAGATCCCGGCCGGAAACGCTTCTCGCGCGTGCCCGGGGCCGCCCTCCGCCATGGCAGATGGACTTAATTCTCTCGACTTGAGCGGCGGCCGGGAATGGCCATCCGCCACATTCTTCTGGAGGTCTGCATGCCCCCAATCACCGACAAACAAGCGGGAACTTGCTCCGCCCAAATCGCCGGGAAGAGCGCCGGAAGGCGCGACCCGAAGACGGAGGCCTGGCTTTCCTGTGCCGGTTTCATAGCCCGAGAGTGCAACCTTCGGTCTGTCTCCAGCGCCGTGCTGGCCGCGGCTCTGGATGCGGTGGGCCTCCTGGCCGACGCGGGCCTGGAAGCCCCTTCCCTTCCTCCCCACTGGTACCTTGCCTTCATGGAAGTGGGGTCGCGGTGGTCGGCCGGGCCGCGCACAGCCATGAAGGGCCTGGAGCCGGCCGAAAACCTACCTCCTGGCCTCTTCGACCTCATGGGCCGGGCCCACGCCCTTGGTTCGTGCGTCCTGGAGTTTCTGCGCGCCCAGGACCCTGTCTGGGTCCCGCTCTTTTGGCCCGAATCGGCCAAGGGAGAGGATCCCGATGCTCCCCGCAAGCGGCTCCAGCGGGCCGGGGAATTCGCCGCCAGGGTGGAACGCAAGCTCCTGGCGTCCTTGGTGGGTCAGACCGAGGCGGTGGACGCCCTGAAGAAGCTCGCCTTCCAGGTGGCCCTCAGGAAAGGGCCCTCCGGGCCGCCTCCACTGGCGCTTTTCCTGGGCCCTCCCGGGGTCGGGAAGTCCATGGCGGGGGAACTCTTTGGGCAGGCGCTGGCTGAGTGGCAAGGGGAGGAGGAGCCGTCCTTGATCAGGATTGATCTGACTCAGTACACGCAATGGAGCAGCGGCTCGGACCTCTGGGGAGGCTCGGGCCGGTATGGGTCCGTCCCTCCCAGGGTCCAGTCTCATCCCCGGTCCGTCCTCCTGGTAGAGGAACTGGAGAAAGCCCACGTCAAATGCCTTGAAAGTTTCCTCCCAATCCTGGGCACCGGAAAATTGGAAAGGGAAACCGGCAAGCCTGTAGATTTTTCCGGGACGGTATTCATCTTCACTTCGAACCTCGGTTCTGAACTCTGGGGCCGGCGGGAAGCTGCGGAAACGGGGCCCTTCTCGATGGACCTCAGCGATCTGATGGGGTTGCACGGCACCAGCGGCGAGCGTTCCGATTGGATGAAGGCAGCCATCCCCCGGGAGCTTTTGAGCCGCCTGGCGCAGGGGCACCTCGTCCTCTTCCACGCCCACGAAGGGCACCACCACCTGGATCTCATCGACCGCTTCGCAAGAAAGGAGGACTGAAACCATGCCCACCCATTTGTATTCGTTCGAAGGTTTCGAGGTCAGGATCGAGGATGAGGCGCTGTGGGGATTGGTCATGAGCCGGTCGCTGGGGCGCGATCTCCGGGCCTCCCGCAAGGGAGTGGAAAGCCTCATCCTGGACCTCCTTCTCCTGGGCCAGTCCCGCTACGGCCGCGAAATCGCCAATGGGACCGGGAGTCTCACCTTCACCCTCCGGGCGGGGGAAGATCTCAGGAACCAGTGCGCGCAGTGTGTGGAGGGCCTCGAGGTTCAGACCTTCCTCCTGACCCGGAACCAACGCCTGATCCCCTGGATCCAGGGCCTCCTGCCGGAGGAGGCCGGCACCCTTGAAGCAGGATCAGAGCCGCCGCATCCGAGGGCCTTTCCCAGGGGTGGCATCCTCCTAGTGGATGCGATGTCCGACGGGGCCGAACGGTCCCTCCAGCCGGTGCTGGGCCTGGACGGGCTGGTCCAGCGTCATCTGGTCGACCCGGAAACCTTCCGGACCTTGTCCCCGGAGGAACAGGAACGGGCGATCCCCATCCAGGCACCGGCCACCAAGTCACCCAGGTCCGGGCAACTTGCGGCCAGGAAAGGATTCGGAGTTGCGATCACTGCCGCGCTGTTCTCCCATGTCTTCCGGCGGGCCCGCGCCCGAAGCCTCAGATGGCGTGTCCACCTCGAGACGGACCTCGCCCCGGGGGCGAACCGGGTGGACGGTCTCCTTCATTTCGATAGCACCGAGAGGATCTTCCGGGCCCAGGACCTTCGCCTCGATGTGGGCTGGGGGGAGGTCCCCGCAGTGAGGTTCAAGGACATCCTGGGCCAGGATGAGCTCAAGGCTCGTTTCAAGGAACATCTGGCATGGCTCTCCGACCCCAAGGGGGCCCCGGGCCTGAAGGCATCGGTCCTCTGGGGCCCGCCGGGCACCGGCAAGTCGATGTTCTGTCAGGCGGTCTCTGGGGAGGCCGGATGCCCGAGCATCCTCGTCCCAGCATCCCAATTCCAGAGCATGTGGAGCGGAGAATCTGAGCGGATGGTCCGTGAGACGTTCGCTGCCCTGAGGGAGCAGGACGCCGCCGTCCTAGTCATCGACGAGCTGGACGCACTGGCCTGGCGGCGTGACCAGACCCATCCATGGATGGCCCAGGATCAGTCGTCCATCATGGGCGCCCTCATCGCTGCCATCGATGGGCTTCGCAAGGGCCCGGGAAGGGTCCTGGTCCTTTGCACGACCAACCAGCTCGACCGGATCGAGCCCGCCCTCCTAAGGAGCGGTCGCCTTGGCGAAACCATCCAAGTGGGTCTTCCTGGGATCGAAGAGCGCGGCGCCATCCTTGGCGGCCTTGTGGGTATGGACCTGGACGATCAAGCACTGTCCGAACTGGTTTCCCTGACCACTGGCCTGAGTCCTGCGGACCTGCTCCAGCTCGTGGAGACGGCCCGGAAACGCGCCGTCCCTCCCCAGAGGCTGTCCATGAATATCCTCCGGCAGGTGGTCTTCGAATCAAGGGCCGGAGAAAGGAAGCGGGGGCTCCATCTCTCGGATTCCGACAAGCGCAGGGTCGCCTTCCATGAAAGTGGCCACGCGCTTCTCGCCCACGATCTTCTCGGCCCGGAAAAGGTCGCGCACCTGTCCTTGATGCCCCAGGCCAAGGGCTCCTTGGGGGCCGCATACCTTGCCCGCTCTGAGGACGGGGAGATGTTCGACCGGCGGGTGGTGATGGGGCATCTTGCCATGTTCCTGGCTGGGAAAGCGGCCGAAACGCTCCTCGCACCGGACCTCGGAGCCTGCGGCGGAGTGGAGCAGGACCTCGCTGAGGCGACTAATCTGGCCCAGCGCGCCGTCACAGCCTGGGGCATGGACGACACCCTGCCCCCCTTGTCTTTCGGGGACCTCGCCCCAACCGTTCAGCACCACCTGAGCCACAGGGTTTCGGAGCGGATTCAGGCCTGGATCCAGGAAGCTGACGCCTGCGCCAGAGGACACCTGGAGCAGAACCGCGACCGGCTGGAGCGGCTTGTCGAAGGGCTTCTTCGGGCCGAGACCCTCCATCACCCAGACATCCTGGCCATCCTCGGCACCCCGAAAAATGACACCTGAACCTGCAGACGATGTCGGCCCGGCACCGGAGGATGGCTTGGGTCCTGCTAGGGAGAAACTGAAAAGTCCATCCGACGGACCTTCCAGGCTTTGAGCCAGTACGACGGATCTTGTGGTGGCGACCGTTATGGCCATTAGGGCTATTGGTGACCTGGGCCTGGACGATCAGGTTCGCTGGGCCGCGTATTCGGCTCTCCTTCCAGCCCTTCAGCAATGCCTGGGGAATGCTTTGCTGGCGCACGTCGAAGCCTGGATCGAGACCGCCATCGACCGGGGTACGGGCATCCTGGTCCCACACCGCGCCTCGTTTGATCTCCTCGTCGAGGAACTTTCGCGGGAGGAAGTCCTGCATCGTGCACACATCATAGCCAACCTTGGTAGGGCGGATTGAGTTCCACCGTTGCGGGAATGTCCTGGATTCATACGACCACTTTCAGTCATGAATCCGACCATCTCGGGGGTGGTGGGTAGACACGGAGATCCTTACATCTGCCCTTCCATCCGTGATATTGGGGTGATGGTGGCTCAACGCACGATGGCCGCCAGGACGAAATTCCCTCAACTCCGACCCCAAGATCAGGCCGTGTGCAAACAGTTCTTTCCGTCTACAGGCCGGTACGGTACCCCAACCCATCCTGAAACTGGTCTGCTTCGCCTTGAAGCGCGCCAAGGTGCGTGTACTCCGGGACCCGGCCACCGCAAGGCTCGCTGACGGCGGGACCCGGGAACCTTTATGCGCCGGCCATTCTGAGATATGAGCGTCAGAAGCCCTTATAGGCCAATATTCCAACCCCTCCCAACGGCCATCGAGCTAAAGCCCATTTGGACACATTCTGGGGACGGCCCGTACCGCGGCCATTTTATAGGGGGGACGAGATGCACAAGACCAGCAGGCTGGAGAAGGAGGCCATGCGCATGCAGGCCGGCAAGCGGCACCGGGGGCTCAAGGTCGAGCTCCGGGGTTCGGCCCTCGAAATCTGGGAGGCCCTCGAACAGAGCGCCGCCAAGAAAGGGATCGAGCCGGAGGGGTTGGTCACCCTCCTGATCCTCCACGGCCACATCCAGGTGGACAAGGCCCTCGCTTCCCTGCAGGACCCGGCCATGGATCTCCAGTAGCCATGTGGGTCAAGGTCAGCCACCACTCCAGCGATCCCCGGCAGGCGCCGGGGTCGCTGGATGCAGTTGACCGGTACATCGAGGGGCACCTTCGTTCGACCAAGGAAGCCGGCAAGGTCCTTCCGCTTTCGCCGGAATACCTTGGGGAGGACGGCCACGTGAAGATTGCTTTCTGCGACCCGGACCTTTGGTTCGCCGTCGGCCTGACCCGGGCGGAATTCCAGTCCGGGATCCTTCCGCGGGATCTGGTCGCCCACCTCCTGTGGGGGCGTGATCGCAGCGGGAGGCAACTCACCCTCAGGGCACCCCGGCTTCCGATGGCGCCCCACGAAATCCTGTGCACATTGCCCGCCGAGGCGTCAGAGGCGCTTGAAAGAGGGTGGGTTGATCCCAGGGCCGTCCACCTGCCCCTTCTTGCGGCGCTTCATGCGCAGGTTGAGCGCGCCGCCGTCAGGATCAGCCATGGTGGAAGAGACTTGCCATATCCGGAGCGGGTTCGCTTCGCCCCGGGTCGTGTGCTCATGATCGCGGTCGTTCACGGTTGGAATCGACTTCAGGAAGGCCACCACCATATCCATACCCTGACCTTCAGCCCGGCGCTTGGGGAAGACGGGATTTGGCGTGCCTTTTCTCCCCGCGGCCACATCGCCATCCTGCATTTCGGGGGAGGACGCCAAGAGCTTTCCCAGGTTCTCAAGGATGGTTTCTGCAAGCAGCACTGTCTCCTCGATTACATACCTGGTCGTGCCCGTGACCAGGTCGGCCACGCCTTCGGCGCGACGGTTCAAAATGAAAATGGGAAAGTCATCCAGGCTGGTGAATCTGCGCACAGGCGCGGCGCCTCCATCCGAGCACTTCGGGAGCTCTATCGCCAGGTCTTCAACCATCTGCCGCCGGAAGATGTCTTGGTGGATCTGCGGCGTGAACTTCCCCAACGTGTCCGCAACCTGGGCACGTTGGCTCAGGCGGTCTGGGCCGTGATCGCCTTGGCCAAGAGCATCATCCGGCACAAGGGGCAGCCTCTTCCTTCGGACATCAATATTTCCTGGAAATGGCTCGACCTTCAAGCTGCACGAGCCCAAGCCTGGCTCCAGCTCGTCTGGCCGTATCGCGCGGGTGAGCTGGCCGCTCAACATCTGGACCCCCTGAGGAAGGCGCTTCGGGCTCAGGTGAATGAATCTGTTCAAGCAGACCACTCCAGGCTGGGCCGGGACGAAGCAGTCCAAGTCGTAAACGACGTGATCGTTGGTTTGGTCATTCGAGGTGAAGGGTCGGACATGCCGGTTGCGGCCAAGTCCGTCCTTTTTGATCTGCAACGCATCAACCTGGTCCAATGGGCCAGTTCAGGAGGCACCCATGAGCTCACCGATCTCGGCCGGTCAGTCGCCCGAAAACTGCTGGGGAACCAGCCGACGCTTCCCCCGCGAGGAATGGTGGATGGTCCTCGCGGAAATATACGAGACGCGGCCGATCTGGCGCCAGGTTCCCTTTTCGGTGGTGGAAAATCAGGCGAACCCGAAGGACCTGGAATCCGAAGTCTCATCGGCGATGGATTCGCTGCTGAAGAAGTTGAAGGCCCAATTGGATTCGCCGGCGATCTTGCCCTATCTTGGCCCATTCATGAAAGCGACGAGCTTGCCGATATTGGGGGGGACGCCTTACGACCCTCCGGCGGACTGGTTGCCCCATATACTGGTGGAACATCTTTCGACCCACCTAGCCCCAGCCATGACTGCCCGGATCCTCGATGGCGTTCAAGCCAGCCTGGCGATCCAGCCGGAGAGGACTCCTCTGAATCTGAATCCGGTGGGGCAAAGGGGGGAACGGTACGCCGGGCAACAGCAGCCAACCCGACGTCTCCGGGCGGTTCCCCGGCATCGGAATCCGAGCGGTCTCCAGGAGAGCGAGTCGGCACAGACGGTCGTCGGACGAACGATTTGGGACCCTCAGCTGATGCCAATACTGGTTCCCAGGACGGACATCCCGTACCTGCTCCAGGGGCGGGAACACCTGGCCTTGCAGCGGGTGGATGTGAACCAGGAGCAGGAGGAGGTGATCCTGCATCCGGTGCCTTGGTGGCGCCTGGACGTCATCTGGGCCATGGTCCATCCCATCGCCACCCTACCACTCGCAGCCATGGCCTGGCCCCCCGATCCGGACGCCCTGGACGCGATCCGGCGCGACCTTCCGGCCGGGACCCCCAGCGCAACCGGCCTGGATATCCTGGCGGGCGCGCTGGAAGCCACCACGGACTTCGCCTGGTGGACCCTGGCCGACCTCCTGGACCCGACGGAGGAGCCGCCTGGGAAGAATGGGCCAGGCTGAACGATCACCGGCGCCACTTGGATGCTCCGGGGGCAGGACAGGGCCAACCCCTCATCGGGGATTTCCCCGTTCAAGGGCCCCCTGGCCCACCCAGCCAAGACTCCGGGCAAGGGCTACTGCCCCGCCCAGGCCGCAAGCGGTGATGCCCCAACCCCGTTGGAGAAGCAATGGCTCGCCCTTTCACCACCGTGACCCCATTACCCGAGGAGATTCCGTTTCGCCTATCCGTGATCCCATGGCCAAGGCCTTGGACCTTGCGAAGTTCTCCTTACCGGAGAGGCCCTGAAAGGGGTCCATGTCCGGTTGGGGTTGATCGTGTCAGGGCGCCGTGATCCAGGAGGCAACCAGCCTGTAGACTCCGGCGTCATGAAACAAGAGACCACGCACTTGGACGTCATCACCATTGGCGAAGGAGGCGGCGCCATGAAGCTGGGTTCCGGCCTGTCGGTAGACCTGGACCGTGGTCGCCCCAGTAAGGGTGGTGAAGGCCGACCCAGTGGGCAAGGTCAAAGTGAACACCGCCTGGGACCCGCTTGCCGTGTAATTGGAGACCAATCCGTGCATACCCTGCTGCACAAGGCGAACCTGACTGGCTCCCAGGGAACTCGAGCCCCCCATCATGCCGCCACCCATCATCCCGGAGGCGCTCGGTACTTCGATCCGCTGTCCCTTGGTCAGCGTCGCCGCGCTGAAGGTCGGTACGAAAGGCAGATTCGTGAGATCGACGCCGTCCGCATCGAAGCTGTACGGAGTGGCTGCGGGAATGGTCACCGACAGGGCAGCCGCGATAGAAGAGGTCATCATCCCGCCACCCTGGCCGCTGCCCATGGCCACCGTCACCTGGGTGGGCGGGTTCCCAGTGATGGTCGTCACCACCCCGCCTCCCATCATTCCGCCGGAACCGATGCCCATGGACTCCACCCTTTGCGCCAGATAGGTTCCATCCGCCTGGAGTGCCGCATCGACGTTCACCATCATGGCAGCGGCCATGGAACCCATGCCCGTGAAGCCCGTGCCTGCAAAGGTAGTGTTGGCATCCGTCTTGAACGTCGCCTGCTGCATCCCCATCATCGAGCCCATGGAGAACTGCGACCCTGAAACCGCGGAAATGACACCGGTCCGGCGCTGCATCGTGCCCAGCCAGGGATTCGTCCCGGTCCCAGAGGCCGTGCCCGTGGTCGCGGTCATTACCGGCGTGAGGGTGACGTTGCCGGACCCATCGATGGCCACGGAGGCCCCCATGTCCATGTCGAAGCTCAGAGCCATGGGCGAAGTTCCCACCGTCATGGCCGGGCTGAAGGGAACCGTAGCGGTGAAGGGACCGGCCAGAGTCTTCTGTTTGTAGGCCAGGGCCACAGGGTCCATGTAGCCCATGGACACTCCGGAAAACGTCACCATAGCCTGGGTGTAAGTTCCCTGCGTAAGGGCCACCGAGGAAACAGGTTGCACGTTGGCCATCAACTGCATCATTTCCATGGGGGAGGTGGAAGGTACGACATTCACCGTCCCACCGCCCGCCTGTGTGAGGGTGATGGCATTCACGTTCATGCCGAAGGCCATGATCCAGTCGGCCGGGGCATCCCCCATGTTCACCTGCACGGTGGTGGTGCTCGCCGCGGCGGGAGGTGTAACCAGATCGGCGGTGGAGGCGATCCAGGTCGAAACCAGTTTGTAGGTTCCGGCATCATCGAACAGCAGTCCACGGACCTGAACATTGTCGCCATTGGCCAAGGTGGTAAGTCCCCGGAGTTGAGTTCCGGCCTGCTGATAGACCTGGACGGTGTTGGCCCCCGTCAGGGTGGTAAAGGCCGAATCCGAGGACAGGGTCAGGGTGAAGGCGCCCTGGGAGCCGCTGGCGGCATAGGCGGAAACCAGCCCATGGAGGCCCTGCTGTTCAAGACGCACTTGGCTTGCGGTCAGGGAACCGGACCCTCCCATCATGCCCCCGCCCATCATCCCCGCAGTGCTCACCACTTCCACCCGCTGGCCTTTTGCAAGGCTCGCGGCACCGAAAGCCGGCGTGAAGGGGAGGTTCGCCAGGTCCACGCCATCGGCATCGTAACTGTAGGGAGTCGCGGCGGGAAGGGTCACCGTCAGGGTTCCGGCGATTCCGGACGGCATCATGCCACCGCCCTGCCCTGAGTTGGCCGCCAGACTGATCTGGGTCGGCGGATTGCCGGTGATGGCCGTCACCAGGCCGCCGCCCATCATGCCGGAGGCTCCAGCACCCATGGCTTCGACCCGCTGGGCCAGAATGGATCCGTCAGCCTGCAGGGCGGCATCCACGTTGACCATCATCCCTGTCGCCATGGAACCCATGGCCGCCAGACCTGAGCCCGTGAATTGAGTGCTGGCGTTCGTAGTGAAAGTCACCTGCTGCATGCCCATCATGGCGCCCATGGTGAACTGGGGCCCGGAAACGGAGGAGACCACCCCTACCCTGTGCTGCATCGTGCCCAGCCAAGGATTGGTGCCCGTCCCCGACACCGGCGCCATGGAAGCCGTCATGACCGGCGCAAGGGTGACGTTGCCCGAACCGTCGATCGCGACGGAAGACCCCATGTCCATGTCAAGACTCAAGGCCAGGGGTGTGGTACCAACGGTCATCACGGGGTTGAAGGGCACGGTGGCCGCATAGGGACCGGCCATGGTCTTCTGCTTGTAAGTATGGGACACGGGATCAAGGTAGCCCATGGTGACAGCCGAGAAGGAAACCGTGGCCTGGGTATAGGTCCCGCGGGTCACCGCGAGGGAGGAGACGGGCTGGACGTTGGCCATCAACTGCATCATTTCCATGGGTGAAGCCACGGGAACCGTCTCGACCGTGCTGCCGTCGGAACCGGTCAGCTTGATCGAATTGACGGTCATGCCGAAGGCCATGATCCAGTCCGCCGGCGAATCTCCTAGGTTGACCTGGACCGAGGTTGTAGTAGCCACGGGCGGCTGGGGCATGGGAGCCGGTGATGAAGAGCCGCCGCCGCAGCCAAGCATGACCAGTCCTGCAAGGGACATCACCCCAAGGCCCATCGGATGCCACTGGATCCTGAACGCCATGTTTGCTCCTTTGTCTGTCGATCGGGATACGCAGGGACGTTCCGGATTCCCCGGTCCGAAATTACAGCAAGGATAGGTCTGAAGCTTGGATGACGCCAAACAAATACAATTTTTATTATTAATATGACTATATGGTAATTTAGTATTTGTACTGGGAAACTGAAAATAATACCGTGCCAAGGTTCCCGAAAGAGGGCGCCAGATGTCAGCCTGGTTTCTGTTGGACCACATCCGTTCGCCCACAGATGGACAGCCCCGGACGGGCGATCCAGTCTCCCGGTTCAACCTTGGCGCTCCGGCCCATGCGGGGGTCCCATCTTCCGACGGGGTTTCCTGCCGTTGCGTCCGTGCAAACCCCGGCCTGCCGAATTGCCAGGAATACCGCCCAACATTAGAGTTTCGTTAGAACAGGTTGAAACAACTTGTGATGGCATCTGGCAGGCATAGGATGGGGAATAGGTGATTTCCATGCGTTCCATCCTCCGCTACATCGCGCTCGCTGTCCTGGCCCTGGTCGGTCCAGTGGACGGCGTCCAGGCGACAATGGCGCCTTCGACCCTGGCCTGCCGGTGCGGTTGTGCAGTGTCAACGGATGAACCCTGCAGATGCCATGCTCCAGCCCGCCCCCAGCCTGCCGGGAAGGTGGATTCCCCCTGCCATCCCGGGTCCGCGACGTGCAGTCCATCCTCGAATGTGGTCCGGAAAACGGCATCTGGCATCAATGCCGAACCGGACTCGCCTCCGGTCAAACAGGCTGAGGCTCACCCTTGGCCCAACGATACGCTGAAGAAGGTCCAGGCCAGCCGTTCCGTGGCGGGCACGCTCCGGCGATGGGCTGGCCAGCAGAATCCGCCTCCCAACCTTGATCGATTGGCGCAACTAAAACGTTGGCTGATTTAAGACGAAGGGAATGCCTGCCGATAGGCAGGTGGTTATGTTTTCCCATCTTGAATTCATGGAGACCGCTATGCGCCAATTCGTGCGCTTGGCGTTGGGCATCATCCCGGTTGTCGGGTGGGCCCAACTTCAAGCCCAATCCCCCATTCCCCCATCTGCTCCGTACCAGCAATCCAGTTCGATTGACGATCCCCTTCTCAGGCGCTTGATCCAGGAGGCGCTCGACCGAAACCCGAGCCTGGCCCAGGCAAAGGCCCTGGTCGAGGCGGAAAAGGAACGGATCCCCCAGGCCAAGGTCCTGCCGGATCCCAGCCTGACCCTGGGGCTGCAGAACGACGGGTTCAAGGGGATCCAAGTCGGCAAGATGGAGACCAGCTATTACCAGGTGATGGTCACCCAGCCCCTGCCCTGGCCCGGTAAACGCGCCCTGAGGGGTGACATCGCCACCCTTGGGGCGGAAGCAGCGCGATCGACAACCGACCGCACTCGCCTCACCCTCATCGCGGATCTCAAGCGCGCCTACTACGGCCTCCTCCTGGTTCGCGGACAATTGGATTTGCTGGACCAGCAGGCCATGTTCTGGCAGAAAGCCAGCGACATAACCCGTGTCCGGTACGAGGTCGGGCAAGGATCCCAGGCCGACCTGCTTCGCGCCCAGTTGGAACAGAACCGCATCCGCCAGGCGCGGTTGGCCCTGAATTCTCAGGAGGGGGTTCTCCTGGCGACTCTTAACCGCTTGCGCGGCGCCGGCGCCGCGGAATCGGTCCCAACCACGGCTCGGATCGCGGACCTCGCTCCCCAGGCACCTGCCGTTTCCGATTGGCTCCAGCGAGCCGAAAAGGAAAGCCCGGAACTCCAGGCAGCCAGGATTGGGGCGCGGCAGGCTGAACGGAGTCTGGATCTTGCCAAGCGCGATCGATATCCCGATTTTGCGGTCAGCGCGGGCCTGATGCCCCGCGGGGGCCTGGACCCCATGTGGCAGGTGGGCGTATCGATCTCACTGCCCATCTGGTCCCGGCAGAAGCAGCAACGGGCGGTTCACGAGCAGGAATACCGTCGCACCGCACAAGGTTCGGAAGCCGAGAATGTCCGAAACCTCCTCGGTCAGCGGATCCAGGAGCGGGCCACGCAGTTCCAGGCCGCCCAGGAAACCCTGAAGCTGTACAAAGAAGGTCTCCTGGTCCAGAGCGAGTCCAGTTTCCAGGCGAACCTAGCCCAGTACGAAGCCGGCCGCGCCCCCTTTCTGAGTGTGCTGGAGGCCCTCAACGGATGGATCGCGGACCGCGGGGGCTACCTTCAGGCGGTCGCCCAGGTCCTTTCCCTTCAGATTGCCCAGGAGGAGTTCAACCTCACTGGAACCCCCACCATTTCGGCCCAGAGCCTGAATTCGGCCGCCATGGGCATGGGCGGCAGCCCCTCCGGGGCAAGCACGGCCTCTTCCCTGAAATCCGGTGCTACCCCCGCCTCCGGTGGCGATGCGGGTTCCGGCATGAAATCGATGTAACCAGGAGCTGAACATGATTGACGAACCCGTTGAGACCCGCACTGAGCGTCCTTCCCGTTTTCGGACCATAAGCCTGATCGCCCTGGGGGTGGTTGTTGGCGTAGGCGCCACCCAGCTCATCCCCACACATCGCCATGGGGACGAGCATCCGCAGAGCGCAACTGCCCCTGCATCGGCCAGCAAGCAGATGTACCAGTGCCCCATGCACCCCCAGATCATCATGGATCATGAAGGGAACTGCCCCATCTGCGGCATGACCCTGGTGGCGATGGAGAACGCCAAGCCCAAGGAGAAGGGCAAGATCGTCTTCTACCGCTCGCCCATGAATCCCAGCCTCACGTCCCAGGTTCCCATGAAGGACGAGATGGGCATGGAATACGTTCCGGTCTTCGAAGGAGACCTCCAAGGTGAAGGGAAAGGGACCGACACCCATGCGGCCGTGACCATCGACCATGAACGCCAACAGCTCATCGGGCTCACGACCACGAAAGTGGTTGAAGGCCCGGTCAGCGGAGAATTGCGGGCCGTCGGCCGCGTGGTCGTGGACGAAACCCGGGTCCGTAAAGTGAACGTGAAAGTTGATGGGTTCGTCGAAAAGCTGTACGTGGATTTCCTCGGGAAGCCGGTGACCAAGGGGACTCCCTTGTTCAGCCTCTACAGCCCCGAATTCGTCAGTGCCCAGCGGGAGTTCCTCCTGGCCCTAAAGACCCAGAAGGCCCTGGCTGGAGGCACCATGCAGACCAGCGGCGGCGATCTGCTGGAAGCCGCGCGCCGCCGGCTGTCCCTTTGGGACGTGCCCAAGGAGGCCATCGAGCACCTGGAAAGCACAGGCGAGGTTCTTCGGGCCTTGACGCTCAGGAGCCCGATCTCTGGCGTCGTCACGGCCAAGAATGTCGTGGAAGGCGCCCGGATCACCCCCGCGGACATCCCCTTCGAGATCACCGACCTCAGCAGCGTGTGGGTCCAGGTGGACATTTATGAAGCGGAGATCGCCCGCGCGAAGGTCGGCATGGCTTCGGACCTGACGATTTCGACCTACCCCGGCAAGGTCTTCAAAGGGCGGGTCGCCTTCGTCGACCCCCTCATGGACCCCAAGACCCGGACCGCGCGGGTCCGCCTCGAAGTTCCGAACCCCAAGGGTGAGCTCAAACCGGAAATGTTCGGCGAAGTGGTGCTCCGGGGCCAGGGGCACAAGGGCATTCTCGTCCCCCTGGATGCGGTTCTGGATGCTGGAACTTCCAAAGTGGTCTTCATTGCTCTGGGCGACGGGAAGTTCGAACCCCAGGAAGTCACCGTGGGCGCAGGTGCAGGTGAGAAAGTCGAAGTCCTTTCCGGCCTGAAGCCTGGAGATGAAGTTGTGACCCGTGCCAACTTCCTGGTCGATTCCGAATCCCGCTTGAAGGCGGCCCTGGCCCACATGAGCCAGAAGGGCTCCTCCCAGCCAGCCGCTGCCCAAACGGGCGGCCACCAGCACTGAGGAGCCTCCCATGAGCGGAAACACGGCCTACGACCCCGAACATCCAACATTCCTTCAACGCATCATCCGTTTTTCAGCGGAGAACCGCTGGCTGGTGATGGCCGCCACCGCGGTGATGCTCGTCATGTCCTTCTGGACCATGCGCAACATCCCGATGGATGCCCTGCCTGACCTCAGCGACACCCAGGTGATCGTCTACAGCAAGTGGGACCGAAGTCCCGACATCGTCGAGGACCAAGTCACCTACCCCATCGTCACGGCGCTCCTGGGTGCCCCCAAGGTAAAGGCTGTGAGGGCGCTGTCGGATTTCGGCTTCTCCTACGTCTACATCGTCTTCGAGGACGGGACGGACATCTACTGGGCAAGGTCCAGGACACTGGAGTACCTCAGCAAGATCACTTCGAGCCTGCCGACCGGCGTCGTGCCAACCATCGGCCCGGACGCCACGTCCGTGGGATGGGTCTACCAGTACGCTCTGGTGGACCATAGCGGCAAACACAGCAGTGATGAATTGCGCTCCCTGCAGGACTGGTTCCTTCGATACGGCATTCAGAGCACACCAGGCGTGGCGGAAGTGGCCACGGTTGGCGGACAGGCGCGGCAGTTCCAGGTGCAGGTGAACCCCAACAAGATGGCGGCCTACAAGATCCCCATCGAGTCCGTCATCGGCGCCGTGAAGTCGGCCAACTCGGAAGTCGGAGGGCGCCTGGTCGAGTACTCCGGCCGGGAATACATGGTTCGAGGTAGGGGCTATGTGAAGACGACCAAAGACCTGGAAGACGCAGTCCTGAAGGCGGAGAATGGCACCCCCATCCGGCTTGGGGAGGTTGCCACCGTGTCCCTCGGCCCAGAAATGCGGCGGGGACTGGCGGACCTGGACGGCCATGGTGACGCAGTCGGTGGAATCGTCGTCATGCGTCAGGGCGAGAACGCCCTGAATGTCATCGAACGCGTGAAAGCCAAGATTGCCGAGCTCAAGCAGGGATTGCCGGAAGGCGTGGAGGTCGTCACCACCTACGACCGGTCCGAATTGATCCACAAAGCCATCGAGACCGTGAAGCACAAGCTCATCGAGGAGATGATCGTCGTCTCGATCATCATCCTGGTTTTCCTGTGGCACATCCCCTCGGCCATCGTTCCCATCATCACCATCCCGGTCAGCGTGGCCTTGGCCTTCATCCCGATGTTCGGCATCGGCCAGAATGCCAATCTCATGAGCCTCGCCGGCATCGCAATCTCCATCGGCGTCCTGGTGGACGGGGCCATCGTGGAGGTGGAAAACGCCTACAAGAAGATCGAACGGTGGATCGAAGCTGGAAAACCAGGTGACTTCCATACGGTCCGGTTGGAAGCCCTGATGGAAGTCGGCCCGTCGGTATTCTTCTCCCTGCTCGTGGTGGCGGTGAGCTTCCTGCCCATCTTCACCCTGCTGGACCAGGAAGGCCGGCTCTTCAAACCCTTGGCCTTCTCCAAGAACTTCGCCATGGGCATAGCAGCACTTCTTGCCCTGACCCTCGACCCGGCCATGCGCATGCTTTTCGCCCGGGTGGAGCCATTCATGTTCAAGCCGAAATGGCTTGCCTGGACCCTCACCCAGGTGGCGGTCGGCAAATATTACGCCGAGGAGAAGCATCCCATCAGCGTATTCCTCCACCGCATCTACGAACGGCCTTGCCGCTTCGTGGTGAAGCACGCCAAGGCGACCATCGGGGTTGCCGTGCTGTTGGTCCTGGGCACGATTCCGGCGTTCCTCCATCTTGGCAGTGAGTTCATGCCTCCCCTGAACGAGGGAACCCTACTCTACATGCCTTCCACGCTGCCGGGTCTCAGCCAGACCGAAGCCCAGCGCATCCTCCAGGTGCAGGACCGGATGATCCGGACCGTGCCTGAGGTGGACACCGTCTTCGGCAAGGCAGGACGGGCGGATACGGCCACCGATCCGGCGCCCTTCTCCATGATGGAGACCGTGATCAACCTGAAGCCTGAGGATCAGTGGAGAGAAAAACCCCGGTGGTACAGCAACTGGGCTCCCAATTTCCTGAAGGCCGTACTCCGTCCGATCTGGAGGGACAAGATCTCCCAGGAGGAGATCGTGGCCGAACTTGACCGGGTGGTGAAGTTGCCCGCCATCCCCAACGCTTGGACCATGCCCATCAAGGCCCGCCTCGACATGCTCTCCACAGGCATCCGGACACCGGTGGGGCTCAAGATCAACGGCGCGGACCTGGAGAGCATCCAGAAGATCGCCGTGGACGCCGAGCGCATCCTTCAGGGGGTCCCGGGCACCCGCAGCGCCTTCGCGGAACGCACGGCCCAGGGTTACTTCTTGGACTTCGTCCTGAAGCGTGACCAACTGGCCCGCTATGGCCTGAGTGTCGAGCAGGCCAACATGCTGATCATGACCGCCATTGGCGGCGACAATCAGAGCACCGTCTACGACGGTCGCGCCCGCTACCCCGTGAACGTCCGGTATGCCCGGGATTATCGCGAGAACCCCGACGCCCTGAAGCGCGTCCTCATTCCAGCTCCCAATGGGGCCCTCATCCCCATGGAGGAGATCGCGGACCTGAAATGGGCCAATGGCCCAGCCATGATCCGGGACGAGAACGGGCAAATGAATGGCTATGTGCTGGTTGACTTCGACACCGCCAAGGTGGACGTCGGCACCTATGTCCACAATGCCAAGGCAGCCATTGAAAAGGAACTCAAACTCCCCGCTGGCTATAGCCTGACCTGGTCAGGACAGTACGAGAACATGATCCGCGTGAAGGAACGGCTGAAGCTCATCCTGCCCATCACGCTCGTCCTGATCTTCGGCCTTCTTTACGCCAACACCAAGAGTGCCTTCAAGGCCTCCATCGTAATGCTGGCCGTGCCCTTCAGCGCCATCGGCGCCTTCTGGTTCCTCTACTTCCTCGGCTACAACATGAGCATTGCGGTATGGGTGGGTCTCATCGCTCTGATGGGCCTGGACGCGGAGACCGGCGTCTTCATGCTCCTCTTCTTGGACCTGAGCCATGAGGAGGCCCGCAAGGAAGGCCGGCTCAAGACCACGACCGACCTGGTCGAAGCCATCATCCACGGCGCTGTGAAGCGGGTACGGCCCAAGGCGATGACGGTGTTTGCGGCCTTCATGGGCCTTCTCCCCATCATGTGGAGCACCGGCACCGGGGCGGACGTCATGAAGCGAATAGCAGCGCCCATGGTGGGTGGTCTCGCAACCAGCTTCATCCTTGAACTGCTCGTCTACCCCTCCATTTATTACCTATGGAAGCGAAAGGAAGTGGTTGAAGGCCCCCTAACGGAGGTTTTCATTGCCCATGACCCCATGGCGGAATTCAAAACCCAGCACTAGCACTCTTCTGGAGACCTGATGAAACGCATCCTTCTCGCAACGCTGATCTTCCCCATCGCCATCGTGGCGGCCCCGGGGGGAACCATGGCCGATCCGAGCCACCTTGCCGAAACATGGGTAAGGGAAGCCGTAAAATTGGGCAAGGCCAGGGGGATCGAAGGGCTGGTGGCCGAAGTCCAGAACCCCGCTGGAAAATTTTGGCCAGCCATGCCTGAGATGGATCCCGAGCTCACCATTTATTCCTCTTCCTACATCGTCCTGGCTGTGAACCGCCCGAGCAAGCATGTGGGAATGGACCACGCCAAAATGCCCGATGCGGAGGGCAGTCCTGTCCTCAAAAAAATGCGTGCCTTCGCTGAGAAGTCCGGCCACGGGTGGTACGAATACGTTGGCACTGACGCCTTGGGTCACCCGAAAGCCTACAAAGCCTACCTCGCCATCCAGGGCGGCAACCTAATTGCTGCCGTCCTCCACAAATGAAGGAGCAATAAATGTCTCTTCGATCTTTCATCCTATTCTGCGCCATGGCCCTCTATGCCGCGGTTCCATCCTTCGCCCAATGCTCCGGGCACAGCGGCCACGGTGACCATTCAGGGCACCAGGGACACGCTGGGCACCAGGACAGTGCCCCGAGGGTAACCGCCACCAACACCCTGTGCCCGGTGATGGGCCAGCCTGTAAAGGCTGGCCGTGACAAGGAGGTGGTGGTTGGCGGCAACACCTACCTGGTCTGCTGCGACGGTTGCGGGCCTGAAATGGCCGAGCACAAGGACAAATACCTCGACAAGGATGGAAAGCCCTTGAATGCCCCCAAGACGGACGAGGGTAACGCCGCGCCCGCTCCCTCCGCTGGCCACGAAGGGCACCAGCACTGATCCATCGTACCTGATGATTAGACAAACCCACCCGCAATGCCGGGTGGGATGCGACGGCGGGCCTCGCAACGGCCCGGGGCCCACCGTTGTTCATTGGCCGTCCTGGATAGGAGGTACCATCATGTTGAACCTTCTGCTCTCTCTGGCGCTCGCTACGGCTCCCCAGGCACCGCCCCCCGCCACCAGTACTGAATGCCCTGTCCTTGGGGAGAAGGTCACGGAGAAGAACCAGACCGTGACCATCAAGGGCCACAGCTACCGAATTTGCTGCGCTCCCTGTGAAGACCGACTCCGGTCGGAGCCCAAGCGCTACCTTGACGATGATGGTTCCATCAAACGGGCGTGGGAACCCTCGGGTTACGGGCAAAAGATCGAACCCTTCCATCACCACTGACGTGTCTTAACCTCGAAACCCGACATCCGGCCCGGGTTTCCTGTCCCTCCATGGGCCGGGCTAAAAGGAGTCTCATGCTGAATCTAGTGTTCACCCTGGCCGTTCTCGCCGCTCCCCAGGCCAACTCTGCCTCCAACACGATTTGCCCGGTTCTGGGCCTCAAGGTGGACGGTAAGAGCCAGATCGTCACCGCAAAGGGCCGGGACTACCGGATCTGCTGCGCGGACTGTGAAAAGAATTTGAAGTCGAACCCTGACACATACCTGGATAAGAACGGCAACCCGAAAAACGCCGCCAAGGCGATGGGTTCCATGGAACACGAAGGCCACAAGCATTAGCTCCTGGTCCGGGAAAGGCGGGGGCATGACCACAATGGATCTACTGACATCCCACTACCGTCGGCTCAGGTTTCTTGGAGTCGTGGCTCTGCCTTTTCTCGGTTTACTGGTCTGGTCCTGGTTCCTGATTCACGCAACAAAGGATGCCTTCCTGGGCTTCGCCCATTGCAGCACCTGGACCCTGGAATCCTCCCGCCACCTGGAGGTTCTGGAAGACCTCCAGGAGAGAATTTCGCACTTCCCCTATTCGTCCAGCCCCGCCACGGATTCCGCGCCTCTGGAAGTAGCCCTGGATCGGCTCCAAGCATCCAGAAAGGAATTGGGGCAGCGGATCCACAGTGAGTCAGACCCCTTGTTGGTGGCTGTCGATCAGGCCATGGCGGATTACCTGGAACAAGTCGACAAGGTGCGCAGGACAGTCGACTTGAACGCTGAACGAACCGGAAGTTCGCCCGATCGGAAGCGACAGGAGGAGGTGTCGAGGGCCTTGGCCCACCTTGATCACCATCACCGGATCGCCTTGTCGGCCTTGAATGACCTGGTGAGGTACCACCGGGAGATGCTTGAGGCCTCCGTTCAGGACAGCCGTCGCAATGCGACCCAGCTCTCAGCGTTCGCCGGCGCATCCCTTTTGGCGGCCCTGGGGTTTGGGATTGCGCTGGGCATTGCCTTCCTTCAACGAGGTCTAAAGCGCCAGGCGGACCGCTTCGTGCAGACCTTGGTGGATACGATCCCAGACGGAGTCGTGGCTTGGGATCAGGGGGGGTCCATCCTCACCGCCAACCCTGGATTGACGGCTCTTCTTGGCAAACCGCCAGGATTCACCTGTGGCAATTTGGAGTTTAGCTCCATGATGCCCTCGGAAGCTCGGAAGCGCCTTGAGGCTGCTGGACCCGACCGGGCCATCAGGATCAATTTGGTCCATGCCAATGGCTCCCTCCGGGCAATCGAGGCTAGGGTTGGAACCCTCAATCGGGCGGCCGGCATCCTTTACGCTGCCGTATTGCGGGACGTATCGGCGCAGCTTGACCGGGAGCGTCGTCTCGTATCCAGCCAATGGCAGATCCAAGTGGGCCGGCAAGTGGCATCCACCGCCCGGGACCTCGAACGGGCCCTCCATCCCATGTTGTTCGCCCAAGAGATCCTCCAACAATCGGTGCCCGTGGATTCGTCCCAGGCGGAAGCCCTGCAGACGCTTCAACGCAGCTCGGAACAGGCAGCCGTTCTTCTGCGGCAGTTCTCGCGGATGGCAGGGGAGGCTGGCGAAGCCCCGGATGTGAGGTACTTCGATCTTCAGGCCTGCCTGATGGAAGTCATCGAAGCCATTCAAACGGAAAGAGGCACCCTGCATGGCATCGAGATGAATCTGGATCCATCCCCGTGCCCAATTCGAGGCCCTGTAGGCGCGGTAAGGAGGTGCTTTGAAGTATTGATCCAGCGTGCCCTGGATGCGGCCGCGGGAACCACACCTATCAGGGTGAACAGCCGAAGGGAACGGAACGTAGCCACAGTGCAGGTGCTTGATCCAGCCATTCCGCCCGTCCCAGAATCCGACCTGGCGCGGATGTTCGACCCATTGTTTTGCTTCGCGGCCTCCGAGCCAGGTGACGGTTTCGGCCTGTTCAATGTTTGGGAAACCATGAAAAGCATAGGCGGGACCGTCGAGATCGCCCTAACTCAGGACGGATGGACTGAGTTCACGCTCCGCTTTCACTTGGAGGAAGGAACATGAATCGAAGAGCCGGAGACCTTCCACCTCCAGATCAGACATCAATTGTGCATCAGGATTCCGAAGTGGCGGTTGGGAATCCATCCGGCCGTTTCACGCCCATGCGGTGGTTGATTATTGTTTGCGCCTGCCTCGGCATTGCGTTGGCTTTGATTGGAATGGAGCACACAGGGAAACCCGCCACAAGGGATGACTCACTCCCAAAAAGTTGTTTTGGTGGTTGCGGGCGATAGCGTGGCATGGCACGGAGATGTTCATGAAAAGACTTGGGAATCAAAAGCCCGAACGGATGAACCCGAGGACACCGCAAAAGCGATTTTTCAAGGGACTCCAAATGCCCCCAGTAGATCACCCACAGGGTGCAATCCCTGAGGCGTTTCAACCAAAACCCAATGCTAGGAATTTCCGACTGGCCCTTTGTTTCATGGCGGCGGCGCTATTAGTTGTCGGGTCTTGGTATGGAGTCACTACATTTCGGCGGAGCCACGGGAAGGTAATGACGGGGGCAACCTGCTGTGGCTGTGACCAAGGATTTGGGAAGGCTGGTTGTGGGGGCACTGCTATTTGCAAGAGTCCAAAGGCCGGATCCAGCCCATGCCCATCCGGGAAGCCCGCGCCTCAACCGGTTTCGACGCCATCGGCAACTCCCGAACGGTCCCGAAAGGAGTGAGGGTTCATGATTCTTGAAGAGGCCGTGGCTGCCCATACTCGTTGGAAGGTGAGGTTGGGGCAATTCTTGAATGGTGGCTCCGATCCGGGAATTAATCCGGCAACGGCCCACCGGGATAACCTTTGCGAATTAGGCTGTTGGCTCCACGGGCAGGGAGCAATTGACTACGGGGGCGGGTCGGATTTTGAACGACTGAAAGTTTACCACCGTGAGTTCCATGAGGAAGTTGGCCGGGTCGTGAGGACCTACGCCGAGGACCCCGCTCAGGCAATGGAAATGCTGGATGGTCCGAGGTTCAGGGCCCTATCAGTCGCCGTGGTGACGGCCATTCTGAAAGTGAAGGTTGATGGGGTTAAAAGACCCTAGCGGCATGGCCCCGTGTTCGTTCCTGAATCCGTTGCTCCGTTTTTGAGGCTCACATGGACCGCGAATCTATCTTGAGTTTGTTGATGGGCCCCGCCGAGAAAACCTTGAAGGAATTGGAGCCCCTCCTGGACCGGGTGGGCTATCCCCAAACTAACGGGGAGGTCCGCCTCTTGGGTCGGATCGACATTTCAAACTACTGCGCGAAAAAGTGTCTGTTTTGCCACCAGGCTGCAAATCGATGGGGCGTTAAAAGGTACCGGATGGAAGCACCGGAAATCATTGCCTGCTGCATCCAAGCCAAGGCCCTTGGTTGTGAAGGCGTCATTCTCGGGTCCGGGATGGATCCACTGCTTGGCGCTGGCCTCGTAACGAAAATAGTTCGCTGGATGAAGTCTGAAACGGGCCTGCCCCTCACCCTGAGCATGGGGGAACGATCCGCGACCGAACTACAGGCCTGGAGAATGGCGGGAGCGGATCGGTATTTCCTCCCGATTGATTCAACGGACAGGATCTTATACCGCACCCTCCATCCACCCGATTTGAAATCGCTCCGGGGAAGAATCGATTTGGTAAAGCGTGCCCGGAACATGGGGTATTCGATCGGAGGAGGGATTCGGGTGGGCTTGCCAGGACAGACCTGGAGAACCCTCGCCCGGGATCTCGAGACATTGCGACGCTTGCCAGTCGATTATTTCGAGGTCGGTTCGTTTCCTTACGGTCCCCTGGCCCCTGGAGGGGTGGGCAAATATTCTCCCCTCATGGCATCACCTGATTTTCAAGTTCCCAATGACAACTTGACCACTTTGAAAGTATGGGCTTTGGTTCGCCTCCTTCGCCCTAAGGCGATGGTTCTCGGACCATCCATGAGTTCTGCCCCTTCCGAACAACGGATGACGACCCAGGGCATAGCCTTTGGTATCAACGCCGAAATCATGAACCTGACTCCGAGGAGATTCTGGGCTAGGTTCAAGAAACCCATTGATGGCTCCCATACCTCTCCCCTTCCGGCATCTGGAGATGGGGTGGAATGCCATTCCGTGATGGGGTGTTGAATTTGTGAGTCCTGGACCTCATTCAGCCGATAATTCACCCCGCAGGTCGCAGTATTCATGGAGCCCAGCATGGCCAAACAGAATTTCAAAGCGGGACAGGGTGGACGGTTCCCCCTTCGCCCCTTTTGTACGGCCGTCATCATCCTCGGCTTGGTACTCATTGGTCTGGTTTTTTCAAGCCTGGCGCGGATCCTACAACACGGTGTCAGCGCCAGAGACGCACCAACATCTGTTGAAGCATGGCTGGCCCGGGAGCTTCGGCATATTGCGGTCCCCTCCCCGGATAGGCGGCGGGCCAACCCCGTTGCCTTTTCCACGGACGCAGTGGCTGCAGGGATGGCCCATTGGGCGGATCATTGCGCAATCTGCCACGGAAACGACGGGAAGGGCTCCACGGAAATGGGTATGCACATGTACCCGCGCGCGCCGAACATGACGCAGAGCGGCACCCAACGGCTGAGCGATGGGGAACTCTTTGCCATCATCAAGAACGGGGTGCGCCTCACCGGGATGCCCGCCTGGGGTAGTCCTTCCGGTGAGACGGATGTGCAGACATGGCAACTCGTGCGCTTCATTCGACACCTTCCCGGTTTGACTCCCGAGGACCTTAACCAGATGAAGCGCATGAATCCGGCCTCCCCCATGGAGCTTGAACAGCAGCAGAAGGAGAATGAGTTTCTGAATGGAGGCGACGCCTCCGACACAGTGCCATCGAACCCGATTTCCCACAGCGATAGAAAGGGTAAGCCATGAATTACGCAAAGACCTGCCTCCTGGCCTCGACCATCCTCCTCAGCCCAGCCATTGCCTCGGCCCATACGCACAAGGAGATCATGGGGACTGTAAAATCCTTGAATGCCAGCCAGATCGCCCTGGTGTCCCGGGACGGCAAGGCCATCACCATACCACTCGCCAGGACAACAATGTTCATGAGGGGAAAGGACATGGTCGGCGCCGATCAGGTCAAACCCGGTCAGCGTGTGGTCGTGGTCCTCGGGGAAGACGACAAGACTGCGGAGACGGTCAAACTGGGGCCCGTCCCCAAGGGAAAGTGACTTTGGGAATCCGGTTCTAAGGGTTTCCTAAGATTTCGTCCCTTCTCGGGATTTATCACCGGTCATGGAGACCCGGCTGGTTTCTGGCCAGGGTCAATCGGAGGAATTGGGCATGCGGGTCCTCATCATCGACGATGAAGCCAAGTTCGCGCGGGTACTGGAACAAGGGCTCAAGGAGCATGGGATCACAGCCGAGGTGGCTTTCGACGGGCTGTCGGGACTGGAGAAGGCTCTCGCCAGGACCTTTGATGCCATCCTGCTGGACGTGATGCTGCCGGGCATGAACGGGTTCGAAGTGCTGAAAGCGATCCGGGCCGCCGGTTGTCCGGCCCCAGTCCTCATGCTGACCGCGCGTGGAACCGTGGACGACCGCGTCCGAGGTTTGAACCTGGGAGCAGATGACTACCTGCCCAAGCCCTTCGTCTTCAAGGAGCTTCTGGCCCGCCTCCAGGCCATCACCCGGCGCCCCCAGGTGGAGCCCCAGACCCTTCTCCGGGCCGGGGACCTGGAGATGGATCCCCAGAAGCGCGAAGTCAAGCGGGGCGGTCAGCTCATCGACCTCTCAACCAAGGAATACGCGCTCCTGGAGCTGCTCCTCCAACGGAAAGGCACGGTCGTCACCCTGGCTACGGTCATGGACCGTGTTTGGAATTCCGACTACCGCGCCACTGAGGACAGCAACGTTGTGGCCGTCTACATCACCTACCTGCGGAAGAAGATTGACAAGCCCTTTGGCTCGAATCTGATCCAAACCGTGCGAGGCACGGGTTACCTTTTGCGCGAGGAGGCGTGATGCGCCTGATCCGGACTCTCCGCCTACGCCTCACCGTCTGGTACGGGCTCATCCTGACGCTGGTCCTGGCCGTCTTCGGCTCCCTCGTGTACCAGGCGACGCGCCATCGCATGCTCCAGCACCACGACGAGCCCCTGCGCGAGATGGCGGCGGCCGTCGTGCACATCCTCAACGAGCACGAGGACTGTCACGATCTTACCCCTGACCAGCTCAGGACACTCGACCAGCTCGGCCACTTGGTGCTCGTCCACGAGGTGGAAGGGGGACGCGAAGTCTTCTACCAATCCCCGGAGATGCGGGCCAACGTCTTGGCTCCCGCCGTGGGAGCCTTGGGCTGGGAGGCCGTGCCCACCGCCCGCCTCGTGACAATCCGGCAGCAGGGCGCACCCTGGCGCGTGTTGTCGATCCCCTACCGCTCAAGGTCGGGGCGGCCCGGCATCGTCCGGCTCATGGAAAATCTCGGAGACATCGAGCTGACCTTGACGAATCTCCGGCTGACCCTGCTTCTCATGACGCCTGCGGGGCTTCTTCTTTCCCTGGCTGGGGGTTACTGGATCGCCGGGAGGGCGCTGGCTCCGGTGGACAGGATCGCCCGCCAAGCCCTTGCGATCGAGGCCAGCCAGCTCCATCAGCGCCTGCCTCATCCCGGGGTGGACGACGAGATCGGCCGTCTGGTGGATACCCTCAACCGCATGATCGAAAGGCTCGAGCAGTCCTTCCAGGCCATGAAGCAGTTCACCGCCGACGCCTCTCATGAACTGCGCAGCCCGTTGTCCACCCTCCGGAACACCATCGAGGTGCTGCTGGACCAACCCCGCACGGTGGAAGAACACCGGAAGGGCCTGGAAAGCCTGGGCGAAGAGGTGGACCGCCTGCACCGGATCGTGGAAGATCTCCTGCTCCTCGCCAGGGCCGACACGGGGCGCCTTTCCATGTGCCGGGAGACGGTGGAACTGGGAAAGCTGACCTCCGCCATCGCCGAGACCTTCGAGCCCCGCGCCCTTGAGGCGGGAATCGTCATGAATGTGCGGACCCTGGGGGATGCGAGAGTGCTGGGCGACGAGCGCTGGCTCACCCAACTTGTCATCAATCTGCTGGACAATGCCCTGAAATTCACCCCTGGAGGGGGCGCCATCGACCTTGACGTCGAAACCGGGGAGGGATGGGTTCGCCTGACGGTGAGCGACACGGGGCCCGGCATTCCGGAATGCGACCTGGTGCGGGTCTTTGAGCGGTTCTACCAGTCGGATCCCTCCCGATCCCGGGAACATCAATCGGGCGCGGGCCTGGGATTGGCCATTGCAGCCTGGATCACCCAGAACCACGGGGGAACAATCCGGGCGGCGAACTGCCCTGGGGGAGGCGCACGCCTGGAGGTCAGGCTTCCGCTGCAGGACCGGGCCTGATCCGCCGATTCAAGATTTCCCTCCGGCCATCGCTGCCAGGAGCGACGTAGCCTGTTCCGCCTGGGTCGAGGCAGGGGCCATCTCGATGACGCGCGTGAAGGCCTGACGGGCAGTAGGCAGATCCTTGAGGTCCTGATAGCAGACGATCCCCAGGTTGAACACGCTCTGGACGTGCCCGGGGTTCGCCTTGTTGGCCTTCTTGAAGTTGGCCATGGCCTTGTCGAACGCCTTCAGCTCCCGGTACATGATCCCCTGGTCCGTGAGCACGTCAGCGACGTGCGCGCCTTTGGGCTCCAGTTCGAGGGCCTTGTCGTAGGCCTCCACGGCCTTCTGAGGCTGGTGGGTATCGAAATAATCGTTGCCCAGGGAGATCCAGGCTTTGGCATTTTTCGGATCCAGGGCGAGGCTGGCCAACACGCCCTGGATGCGCTGGTAGGCATCGACGGAGCCGGCCGCCGACGGCGCTGCCGGCCCTGGAGGAAGCGGGCTCTGGACCTGCGCCACCGGCTGGGTGGTCCTATTGTTGGCCAGGAGAAAGCCGGCGACAAAGCCGGCGATGACGCCCGTAAGAAGAGCAATGGTGATGTCGCGATTCACGAATGGACCTCCGGCCCGACGTTGGTGGGCCACATGTGGGTTGGGCCGAACCTCGCGGCGAGGTCCAGGTGGAAGAGAGGAACGCTGGCTCATCAAGGCGCACCGAAAGCAAGGTAGAGAAAGATGCCCCCGACGATCATGCAGGTGATCCACACCATGGTCGGAGATCGTGTTTCGTTGCAGCAGGGCTGGGACATGGGAAGCGCAATCACTTGGAGATCACGACGGTGATCAGGTGCTCTTGAACAATATGCAAACGATCCGATTGAACACGAATCAGTACCGGTCCCGCAACTGCCGGCCAGGTCCGCTCTGGGAGGCGTTTTTCGGGCTTCCGTCCTGGTTCAGGAACTTTTCGGGATTCTTTTCGAGATCGGTGCGGCATTCATCGCAGCAGACCCGGTACGAATGGTCCCGCACGGTGGTGCTCTGGTTGCGCTCGGATACGGGATTGCCGAGGACTGGGCATCGCCCGTTGGTGGGGGGTTTCGATGGGCTCGGGCTTGCGAGCATCGTCAAAGTGATCAGGGTTGCAGTCAACATGGTCGACTCCAAAGAAAGGTCCGATTCCGGGCCTCAGGCATCCGCTGATCCAAGGGCTGGATCCCGCGTGCCATCAACGTCCCAACATGGAGCCACGCTGGATTCAGGGCAATGCAATCCTGTTATTTTTAATGATTCTTTAAGAATCACCAGGATCAGCCCCTTAGAGCTAGTGGACCAGTAGACGCGCCCGTCCCTGGTACAAGTGAATTACTTTTCGATCCCCAATTCCAAGAAAGGGCCATTGATACCCCAAACCTCGGTACTCTAGGCAGGTCTTGTCCGGAGTCGAATCGTGCCAATGGATTTCAAAAAGGCAGTCGTTGCGCTCGCAGAGCGGTACCGGCAGGACCCGGAATCGGTTCACCGGACATGGTTCCTCGGTGATGAGCGCCTAAAGGCATTCCGGACCATCCGGCGGGGAGTCCAGATCGTAGTAGATGACATCCTGGCAGGGAGATTCCCCCAGGACTACCGTGGCTCCAGCCTTGAAATGGTAATGGCCGCAATCACCGAGCAAAAGCAGGTCTTTCAAGGGGCCGCGCATGCCTTCTACTGGAAACCCAAGCTGCGAATCCCGGATATCTATGAGGATCGAGAGAACCAAGTGGCCTTCGGGCGATTCCTGGCAGAGGCCCTCAGGGCCACTCGGGAAGACCAGCTCCTACAGGCTATCGCCGTCCTGGAGGCAAAGAAGATCAAGGGCTTGGGCCCAGCGGCTGCAAACATCCTCTACTTTCTGCACCCAACACGGATCCCACCCTTCAACACTGCCATCATGAGGGGCTTCAATGCTCTAACTGGGGCTAGGCTTGGCCTGGGCTCCTGGAGTGACTACATGTCCTTCAGGCAGGCAGTCCTGGAACTGAACGAAGGGAACCAAACCTTGTTCTCAAAGGACCTGGGAGCCTTTGCCGGGTTCCTGTTCGAGGTTGGCATCGGCAAGGTAGCCACGAATGGGAACCTTGAGACAGCACTGGCCTTCGAGGCCGGTAAGTTGGAAAAACTGCTCCGAAAGCGCCACCTCGAAGTCGAAGAGGATGCAGCAGAAACGGGCGTTCACGCACGAATGCAGGCCCACCTGCTCAGGATCGGGCAGTCGCTGGGCATGGAAGTCTGGGTGGCGAGAAACGACCGAAACGCTTCAAACCATTATGGAGGGACACTTGGAGAGCGTTCGCTCCAGACCCTGCCCCTGAAGGGTCTGCCGCCTGACACCCTTTCGACGGTGGAGTTGATCGATGTACTTTGGCTCTCAGAGGGCCAGGTCGTATGCGGCTTCGAGGTAGAGAAGAGCACCTCCATCTATTCGGGCATCCTCAGGCTCCAGGATTTGAGCCTGTCCATCCCGGAACCCGCTCCCGAGCTTTACTTGGTAGCCCCCGACAGCCGCGAAGGGGAGGTCCGGGCCCAGTTGTCTCGGCCCACGTTCTCCGGTCTCGCCAATCGCCCATCCCTGGTCACCTTCAAGGACCTGGAAGCCCACTGCGAGGCTATCTGCCGCTTCGGGGCGGACAGGGGCGTCATGCAGAAACTCGCACGACGGATCTAGGCATCAGGAAGTTCAATCGGGATCCGGAGCCGCCGCCTCTGCGGTTGAGGCAAAAATTGCGTCCGTGGTCAAAGAATTCGTCGCAGATCACCTTCCCAGGCTCAGGAATCTCGACTCGCGGTGCCAGGTGGCACTCCAGGAACTTCTTTTGCTTGGTTTATTATCATTTCGACCGGAATGGTTCGACAGCCACTGGCACCAATCGTATAACTTATTTAATTAAACCACTTTATATTATGGCATAGCTAATGCGTTGCCCTCTCTTGAGAGAGGAGGTGTAAGCCAATGGGGACTTTCGAGCAAGTCAAAGTCCTCACACGGAGGCTATACCTCCGGTCAACGCGAAGTGCTCAAAGCGCGCCTTACCTTGGCGCAGACCAGTCCCAACCGGCTTGTCCTTCACCATCAACCACGAACAGTAAAAGGGGCGATTATGAAAATCCAACTTAGAAAGAATCCTGGTTTCCATTTTGGCCTTCCGCTGGCCATGGCTTTGGCCATCTGGACACCATCGCTAGCACAATCTCCTGAACCTGCGAAGGCGAAGAAAATGGCTGTGGAGGGCAAGGCCGTGGAGCACTCCCAGATGATGCAGGAACATTGCAAAACCATGATGGCCGAGATGAAGGCCCAAGACACTGAACTGACTGCACTGGTCGCCAGAATGAACGGTGCGTCCAAGGAAGCAAAGATGGATTTGATGGCCGAGATCGTTACGAAAATGTCGGAGCAACGGGTTGCCATGAATGATCGAATGGGACAGATGCACATGGAGATGATGAAACACATGCAGATGGGTACGGGCCCCCATCATTCAATGATGAAAGGCATGGATAAAAAGCCGGAAGCCCCCATAGACAAGAAATAGTGGATACGCAATAACGTCTTTCAGTTCAGGGGGGAGATTTCCTTGATGGATCAAGCAAGTGGGCATATGAACGGGTGGCCGGGCGGGGGGATGTGGCTATGGACAATCATCGGCGCGCTGATGATCGCACTGGCAGTTGTCTTGATCAACCGGTCATCAAAGAAATAATCCTCACCTTTAATCCCTGACTTTCCAAACATCCAAGGATAGGGAGCATGACCATGACCGAAACGAAAACAACTGCCAAGGACCCCATCTGTGGGATGTCCGTGGACACCACGAAAGCTCTTCACATTGAACGCGATGGGATTACCTCCTATTTCTGTAGTGAAGGTTGCATGGAGAAGTTCCTTTCCAAATCCGCTGGTGCCATGAAGCCTGGAGCGTCCGGATCATGTTGTGGGTAGGCTCCAGATGAAAACGTTGGGGAAGCAAGTTAAGCCTGCTCAAGGTAAGGGCTCCCAAAAATGATTGACCAAAGCCCAAACTTGCCCGCGGCAGAGAGTTCTTCGGCTGTGGGCGCGCCTGCATCTGGAACTCCGATATATACCTGCCCTATGCACCCCGAGGTGCGGCAAGACCACCCAGGGGCGTGCCCCAAGTGCGGCATGGCGCTGGAATTGGAGATCCCCATAGCCAATACGGATCAAGCCGAGAGCCACGAACTTCGGGACATGACAAGGCGTATATGGGTAGGCGCAGCGCTGACCCTTCCCGTCTTTATGCTTGCCATGGCCCACCTCGTGCCGGCGCTCGGTAGGCAAGCCTGGGTCACCGGCGACGGTTCGCGTTGGTTGCAATTCGCCCTCACCACACCCGTTGTTTTTTGGGCGGGATGGCCATTCTTCACCCGTGGCTGGAATTCCGTCCTGACACGCCAGTTGAACATGTTCACGCTGATCGCCATTGGCGTGGGTGCAGCCTTCAGCTTCAGCGCCGTGGCCATGCTGATGCCCCAAGCTTTCCCCCATAACATGCAGCACGGAGGCAGGGTCGCCATCTACTTTGAAGCGGCAGCGGTGATTGTGGTTTTGGTACTCCTCGGCCAGGTGCTCGAGCTTCGCGCCCGCAGCCGCACGGGCAGTGCCATCAAAGCTCTACTGAACCTCGCCCCGCCCACCGCACGTCAAATTGCACCAGGCGGCGATCATGAAGTCCCACTTGACCAGGTGAAGGTCGGTGACTGGTTGCGCGTGGTTCCCGGCGACAAGGTACCCGTGGACGGCACGGTGGTCGAAGGTCATTCCAGCGTAGAAGAGTCCATGATCACGGGAGAGCCACTCCCGGTGGAAAAGGCCGAAGGCGACAAGGTGACGGGCGGTACCATCAATGGCCCCGGCAGTTTCGTCATGCGGGCCGAGCGGGTGGGTACGGACACGATGCTTGGTCAAATCGTGAAGATGGTGGCCACTGCACAGCGCAGCCGCGCCCCCATCCAGGGCCTTGCTGATCGCTTTGCAGGGATCTTTGTGCCAGTAGTCCTTGCTATTTCGTTGCTCACCTTCTTTCTCTGGATTTGGTTGGGGCCGGATCCAAAACTCGCCCACGCTATCATCAACGCCGTGGCAGTCCTCATTATCGCCTGCCCCTGTGCGCTTGGCCTAGCCACCCCCATGTCCATCATGGTGGGCGTCGGACGGGGAGCCCAGGAAGGAGTGCTCGTGAAGAACGCAGATGCACTTGAACGGTTGGAGAAAGTCACCACCCTGGTCGTGGACAAGACGGGCACCCTCACGGAGGGCAAACCCATGCTCATGGAGGTTCTGCCGAGCGAAGGCTTTGGCCCAAAGGAATTCCTGCATCTCGCCGCCTCCCTGGAGCAGAACAGCGAACATCCGCTCGCCGCTGCGATCGTGCATGGCGCGAAGGATCAAGGCATCGGCCTGGAGGAGGTCAAAGGCTTTCGCTCTGTGACGGGTGGCGGTGTCATCGGCACTGTCGCAGGTCGATCCGTGATGATCGGCAAGCCGGACTTTCTGCGCAATGAAAAGATCACTGGGTTGGAACCGTTGGAGGAGTCGGCAGCGAAGCTCCAGGAAGAAGGCAGGACCGCCATGTATGTCGCCATTGATGGCAAACCCGCAGGTGTTCTTGCTGTGACGGACCCGATCAAGGCCACCACCGCCGAGGCCATCAAAGACCTTCAGAGCCTCGGAGTCAAGGTGGTCATGGTCACAGGCGACAACCTCCGTACGGCTGCTGCGGTGGCCAAGATACTGGGCCTGGACGCAGTGGAAGCGGACATCGAACCCGCTGGCAAAGTTGCTCATGTGAAGAAGCTGCGCGCCGAGGGCAAGCATGTCGCCATGGCTGGTGATGGCATCAACGACGCTCCTGCGCTCAGCGAAGCCGAGGTTGGCATTGCCATGGGTACAGGCACTGATGTGGCCATGCAAAGCGCCGGAATCACGCTCGTGAAGGGAGATCTGCGGGGCATCGCCAAGGCCATCCGCCTCAGTCGCGCCACCATGGGCAATATCCGCCAGAATCTGTTCTTCGCCTATATTTACAATGGGCTGGGAATTCCGCTGGCTGCCGGGGTGCTCTATCCGTTCTTCGGGTTGTTGCTCAGCCCGATGATTGCCGGTGCCGCCATGAGCCTAAGTTCCATCTCTGTCATCGGCAATGCGCTTCGGTTGAGAAACACGAGGCTATGATGACGAGTCCAGGGAAAATAAGCCTTCTTCGAACCTCTCCCAGGCTCCTGCAAATTCTGTGTGTGCTCACACGGCACGGATTCCTGGGTGTGCTTCGCGGCAAGGATCACTGGCCCTCACCCAAAGACGTGCGGGAAGCCATCGAGGAACTGGGGCTGACTTTCATAAAATTCGGCCAGGTTCTCGCCCTGCGGCGTGATCTTCTGCCTGGTGCCTACATTGAGGAATTGGAGCGGTTACACGACCAGTTGCCGCCGATGGATTTTCCAACGGTGCGCGCACTGGTGGAAGACGAACTGGGGGCGAAGCTGACGGTAAAATTCTCAGCCTTCAGTGACGGGGTAGTCCCAACAAACGTGCAACCAGGGATCGAGTAGCGAACGAGGTCAGGCCTCCAGTTCCAACCGGGCTTCCAGATCCAGCTCGAACCGCCCGTAGGGGTTGATGTGCTGGGTCAGGAGGGGGCTCAAAGCCCCGAGATCCCTGGGGGTTAGGCGCTCGGACCAACCATCATCCGCGAGCACGCGCTGGATCATCAGCGTATTGATGTAGACGAGGCTGGATTGGAGCAGATGAAGGCTGAGCAGGCCCATCTCCTGGTCCTCCCTCCGGTTCGTCGAGAGTTCGCCGCCCCGTCCGTAGAAGATGAAACCGTTGGCCGCATTCCAGCTCTCCACCACGTTCAGGCCCTCGTTCACTTCCCGCCGCAGATCCTCGGAGGCCAAGTAGCGGCAGAGGAAGATCGTCTTGATGGCCTTGCCCAGCTCCGCCAAGGCCTTGTAGGCGGGATGGGGCGCGTTGGCCCGCGTGAAGCGACGGAGTAGGCTTTCCGCGTCGGCCATGCCGCGTTTCATAGCCACGGCGTGCTTCACCATGGCGTCGAGCTGCTGCTCAATTAGCTCCCAGTTGATGCTTCGTGAGGCCATCACCAGGTCGAGGTTCGGGTAACCCTGGCCCGCCTCAGGGCGGTAGAGCCGCTGACTATGGATGGCCTTGATGCGCGGCATCAGCTCGAACCCGAGCAGGCGGCAGAAGGCGAAGGCCACTTCGCTCTGCCCGTGGCTATCCACAAACTGGCGTTCCACCTCCATCTCCGTGCAGTGGCGCAGGACGCCCTCGATCATGGCGGAGGCCTCGGAGGATGAGACGCGCTTGAACTGGGAGTAGATGCAGACGGACTTCTTCTCGACGTGCCAGTAGACCATCACGCCGCGCCCGCCGTAGCGATGGTGCCATTCGGTGAGCAGGTTCTGGTCCCAGGCGCCGAACTGCTTGGAATCCGAGGCGCACGCCGTCGTCCCTTCGCCCCAGATGTGCGGCAACCGCGCGGCCAGCGTGGCGTTCACGACCTGGGCGATGGCCTGCCGCAAGCCCTCGATGGAGAGGTAGCGGCGGCGCACGTACAAGAGACCCTTGTAATCGTCCTCCGGTTCGGCGGCCATGCTTTTCAGGCCCGTGTTGGTGCCCAGCCCGTAGAGGCAGAGCAGGAGGCGGCGCCGGAGGGTTGAGGGATCCATGCGCTCCCGAGGCGTGGGGCTCCGGAAGGACTGCGTGAATCCCGTCCGGAAATCGGCTTCCTTGAGCACGTCCAGGAGGCTGGTGGACGGCCACCGCTGCCCCACCTCCCGCTTCAGTCCGCCCAGGTTCTCGGGATCCGGAAGTGCCTCGAAGGGGGTGACGGAGATCCAGCCGTCCTTCTTGGGCAGGATCCTCACCTTGGGGTTGGCGGGCATCCCTTCGTCCAGGGCCTTCAGAGCCCCAGCCAACTCCGAACGGATCGTGTCCGTGAAGGCCTTCGCGTCGAGGGGAATGCCCAGCTCCGCGTAGTAGTCGGGCCGCTTCGTCTCGAAGTCCTGGGGCAGGTCCTCCTCCGGATCCCGGTATCGGCGGCTCCCCTCCACCCAGATTTCGCGGCAGCGGAGGCGCTCCCGGAGCGCCCGCAGCACGCAGACCTCGTAGGCGATCCGGTTGATCTTTGGGGGATCGCCCTCCGCCTCCACGACGTGGGGCATCCAGGCCGGGCGCACCACGCCATCCAGGGGCACCTCCACGCCCTCGGGATAGGCCGCTCCCTTGGTCTTCAGGTGAGTCTTCAGCAAGGTCAGGGCCTCCATCACGGGCTGGTGACGCGGGTTCGTGCAACGGAAGGTAAGGGCCTCCAGCAGCTCGGGGAGCATTCTCCGGTAGTGGGCGCCGTAGGACCGCTTGAGGACCAGGCGCACCGTGCCCTGGTAGGCCGGGCCGGAGGTGCGGATTTCCTGAAGGATCGACCGTAGAAGTTTCTCGGGAGCCACGGGGTAGATGACCTCCTTCACGGCTCCCTCTGGGGAATCCAGGGAGGCCTCCGCCATGCGGACCAGCACCCCGACCTTTCCGGGCACCTTCTGAAGCTGGCCCGCCAGCTCCTCCTCCACCTTCTTCTGCGCCCGCTTGGTCATCTTCTGGATGGTCTCGATGAGCAGATCCACCAGGTGGTCGGTCAGCTCCTCGCCCCGGCGATGGAGGTAAGCGGCCAGCAGCGTGGCCCGCAGGGGGCCGCCGTGGCGGCGCAGCTCGTGCGGTTCTTCCACGGCGGCACGCATCGCGTACCGCTCGATGAGCTTGGGCGGCAGATCCTTGAAGAGACCCAGTGGGAGACCCACCGCCTTCACCTCGCGCAGGCGGGAGGCGGTCGCCTTCACACTCTCCACGCCCGCTTTCCCCGGATCGGCCTTGAGGGCCTGCCAAGGTGTCCACTCGGGTTCATCCTCGGAGGGTTGGGTCTTCAGGAGGCCGTCCAGGCGGTCCAGGGCCTTCCGGCCCAGTTTCCCGAAGCTGCCCTGGGTGAATGCTGTCTCGTGCCCCTGGAGGGCGGAATTCAGGATGCGCTGGCCGTGCTCCTCCGCTGGAGGTTCGATCCGGAGCCCCCGGCACCACTGGTTCATGGCTTCTGTCAAACGGTCAGGGCGATGTTCCTGGGGGATGACCTCCTGAACGAGCCAGCCCTTCAGGGCCTCATGATCCGCGAGGGTGAACTCACGGAACCCACACCATTCGCGGATTTCGGCCCGGTGACGCTTAATCGTGGCTCCCTCCCATGGGTAGTGACCGAAGGCCGCCGGATCTACCTCAACCTGGCCAGCCACAAAACCCACGACCATCGGCGGGATTTCCTCGGCATCGCTCGGGAAGCGGCCCTCCAACTGAAAGAACTTCAGGAGAAGGGCGAATCCAAGGCGGGTGGCCCCTGTCTTGTTCTTCAGAAGCGTCCGCTCGGGCGGCCACAGGAACCACATCTCCGCCAGGTCGTCTTCAGACCACGCCCGTTTCATCCCAGCCTCCCGAAATGCACCAATTGAAGTAGAGTCATATTGGCATGCTTCATCCCCCACGCCAGTCCTACGTTTCCGGGGGTCAAAATCCGAGGAGTTCAATTGATACACAAGGTGGCCATCTACTGCCGGGTTTCCACGGCGGACCAGTCCTGCGAACGGCAGGAGCGGGACCTCCTCGCCTACGCGGAGCGGGCGGGCTTCGAGGTGGCTGGCATCTGGAAGGAGATCGCCTCCGGCAGCAAGGACCAGCGGCCCGAGCGCCGGAAGGTTCTCGCTCTGGCTCAAGACCGGCGCGTCGATGCCATTCTCGTTACCGAACTCACTCGCTGGGGACGCAGCACCATGGACCTGGTGCAGACCCTCCATGACCTCCAGGCCTGGAACGTCTCCCTCATCGCCCAGACCGGCCTCCAGTTCGACCTGAGCACGCCCCAGGGCAAGCTAATAGCCTCCCTCATGGCGGCGCTGGCGGAATTCGAGCGGGACCTGCTGCGGGAGCGCATCCGCTCCGGCATCGCAGCCGCCAAGGCCAAGGGGCGCACCTTCGGACGCAAGGCCGGGGAGCGGCCTAAGGCCGATCGCCTCGCCCCAAAGGTGCTCCACCTTCTGGAGGAGGGCCGCTCCTACCGCTTCATCGCCCGCGAGCTGGGCCTCAGCCCCACCACCGTCATGGGGATCGCCCATCGGCATCGGGACACTATCTGAGCCTGGCACCTACTGGGCTCGGGACGCTTGCGGCCTCCCGCTTTACCTCTTTTCCCTCGAAACCAAGTTCCTTCTTCCATCGCGCCAGCGTGGCGTCCACCGCCGAGCCCGAATGGAACACGATGCGCGTTTCCCGCTTGTCGAAGTCCATCTGGACCGAGGCCACGCCGGGCGTCGCCGCCATGGTCTGGGGGAGAGTGCCCACGCATGGCGGGCAATCAAACTGGGGCGTAGAGAGCACGAGGAGCGTGCCCCCGGCGGGTGCGGGCGGCGCGGTGGCGGTCAAGGTGGTGCTTCGGCCCGAATGGAGGAGCCGGGGAGCAGCGGCGGCCCCCAGGAAGGAGAGGCCCAGGATGATTATCGGCAGCGTCGGGAAGCGCGGCGCCTCCGTGCAGCAGTTGTCCTTTCCAGAGCGACCGCCGTAGCGTTTCAGCGCCCACCAAGCGATCACACCAGCCAAGAGAAGGGCCAGGGCCCCCAAGGCCCAAGGGCGGATCCAGGCGATCTTGGCGCCGAGGGTGCCCGTGGCCATACCCAGGCCCGCCAGGGTCAAGGGCAGCCAGCAGCAGGCGGAGGCCGCGACCCCCAGCAGCACGGCGGAAAGCACCGTTCGGCGTCCAGTCTTGGGGCTCAGGTCCGGCGGATCCGTGGGGCATCTGCCGGTTTGGGGTCCCGGGGGCGGGCAGCAATCATGGTCTTGGGTGGACATGGGGCTCTCCTTCTCAGCAACCGCAGCCGGGACCGGCCAGGATCCGCAGCACCACCAATAGGGCCACCAGGCCCAGGACCCAGGCCAGCAGCTTGAGCTGGCTCTGGCGTTCCTGGCGCCGGGCCTCGCGGATGGGATCGAACGCAGCCGTGGCCATGGCATTACCTCAGCAGCAGGCGGGTTTCGAGGGGGCGCAGCAGTCCTGCGTGGGTGAAGGAACGGCCGGGTTCGCGGACAGGGCCTTCACTTCCTTGGTGATGTCCCCGAGGCAGCAGCCACCGCCGGGGTTGGTCACCTCGCAGTGGCAGGTTCCAGCTTTCACCTCGGCCTTGATGGATTCGAGGACGGTGCTCTTCCCTGTCACGATCCACTCGTCCCGGACGCTCTCCGCGCTGTGCCCGAAGCAGTAGCAGAGCGGACGCGGCCCGCTCCGCTCTTTCACCCCCACCCGCACCGTGAGGTCCACCCGGGCGAAGCTCTGGGCGCCATCCGCGCTGAAGTACACCAGGGCGCAATCGGGGCTGGCGCAGAACCGGTACATCTCGTCCTTCACCTCGGACCGAAGATGAGGCTGGAGCAAGGCGCGGAGGGTGACGGGCTTCACCGGCTTCCCCTCTGTCCTGCAGGCTGGACACGCCGACGCCGTCCTGGGCTTGGCGAGGGGCGTGCAGCAGGCGTGGGCCTCGGCGTCCTGGGCCCTGCGCAGGGCCTGCCGCACCCAGGCCGGATCCGGGAGGCCCTGGCGGCGCCCTTGGACCACATAGGTCCGGCATCCGAGCGCTGGCTCGAAGCCCTCCGGAAGGGGCGCCACGTCCTCGCCGTTCACCCGCAGGGTGGGCGAACCCGGGAAATTCCACTGGCGGGCCGCCTCCGGCGTCTCCACCCGGATCTCTCGCACCTCCCCCGCGATGCCCAGGGAGGCCATGCCCGCCTGGAGCAGCACCCGGGCCTGTTCCAGGTTGGGGCAGCCTTCAAAGACCAGCAGCTCGATCCGCATGGTTCACCTCCTTCGCAAGGGGCGCGCGCCCTTAGGATCCGGGACTGCGCAATCGGGGACGCATAGCTTAAGGAAAGCCGGGCAGAGCGGCCCCGGCTCTCCCTCGCAGGCCTGTCGCAGGCTGTGGAGGACATCCTTCATTCCCTGAAGTTCCACCAGCCGCTCCGTAAGGGCGTGGAGCTTCCGGTCCAGCAGGGCCTTCATTTCATCGCAGGCGTGCTCGTCCCGAATGTCCGTGCGGAGGAGAATCTTGATCTCCTCCAGGATGAAACCGCTGCGCTGGGCTTGCTTGATGAAGCGCACCGTCTCCACCGAGGAGGCGTCGTACAGCCGGTAGCCCTTGGCGGTCCGGCCCACAGGCTCCAGGAGGCCCAGGCGCTCGTAAAGGCGGACCGCCTGGTCGCTCACCCCGCAGGCCTCGGTGAGGTCGCGCATCTTGAAGGCCCCAGGTGCCATGACCACCTCCCAGGTAGCAGGTTAAGGTCTATACCCGGGTATAAACTCAAGGGGCCAAAGAAACTTTCTTTGGAGGTCCCCTCAGAAGCCACGGAGCGCTACTTGATCCCTGGTTGCACGTTTGTTGGGGTTACCCCGTGACAGACCGCTTGCCGCGGCCACCATTGCCCAGGTGCATGATGCAATTTTGAAGGACGGTCGTCACGTGGCCGTCAAGGTGCAGCGCCCAGACCTGCACAGAATCATCGGCAAGGATTTTGCGGCGTTGTCCTACCTTGTCGCCCTCGGGGAAGGGCTCTTTCCCCGGTTGCGCGCCTTTGACTTGCCCGTGATCGTGCGGGAGTTCGCCAACAGTCTGGAACGGGAAACCGACTTCAGACATGAGGCCCATTCCATGGTGCTTATTCGCGCTGCCCTGGCAGATGTTCCCGACTTCTGGATTCCTGACGTTATTGCGGAAGCCTCGACTGGCAAGGTGCTAACGATGGAATACTCGGCAGGCGAACGGGTGGACCTCTACGGAAAGAACCATCCCGAAGCGATGCCCAAGGCCATCAACACGTTGGTCAAGCTGATGCTGCACTCGATCTTTGAAGAAGGGTTGTTCCACGCCGATTCACATCCCGGGAACGTCTTCGTCCTGCCAGATGGGCGGCTCTCCCTGCTCGATTTTGGCATGACCGGCGAACTCGACGAGGCGATGCGCGAATCTTTAACTCGCCTCCTCGAAGCCGTCGTCAACGGCGATGCGCGGGCCACCACCGAGGCCTATCTCGAGATGGCCCCGGCCAACGAACAGGTCAATCGTGCAGCGCTGGTGGTGGATGTCAAGGCCGTGCTCTATGAAATTCACCGACACAGCTTGGCGGATGCCTCCATCGGCAATGCGTTCGAGGCGCTCCTCCGTGCCGGCAGCGAGAATGGGGTTCACAACCCCGGAGAATTTTTCCTGCTCACCCGGGCGTTTATCATTCTGGAATCGATGATCCGCCAGCTCTCGCCAGGCCATGACTACATGAAGTCCTTCCAGGAGGAGATCGCCCGCCGGAAAGCACAGCATTTCTCGCTGGGACGAATCCAGGACAAGACGACCAGGTTGGCGAGGGAGATGGAGCGATTATTCAGTGATGCGCCCAGTGATACGCGCCGCATCCTTCGACGTTTTGCCGAAGGCAATCTTGGCCGCGTGCAGTCACCCGGCATGGAGGCCCTCGGTGATCGTGTCAGCAATAACCTGGAGCGGCTGGCCAGTTCCGTTGCCTTTGGCTCACTGGTAGTTGGTGGATCCCTCTTGTTGTTCGCACAGATGGGTGGCTGGCATCACCGGCTTGGCGAAGCCATGGTGATCAGTGGAATCTTGGGCATGGTCATCCGGAGCCTGGGAGCCTGGCTTCGAAACCGTCGTCGACCTTGATCCCCCAATTGGTGGCTCTTGGCGGTTGTTGTGGCGTTGGCAATGGGGATGGTTAATAAGCTACAGCCCCGACTTTCGGGCCAATCCTGTTGGCATTACCAATTTGCCGGATCGCCAGGACCATCTAGGTGGACTACAGCGCCCTGCGGCCCAGGCCCGGGGCATGGCCCCCAGCGATTCGTGGATGGAGCGAGCATCCCAGTTCCCCGGCTCCACCAGGAACCGGCAGGACTCCATGCCCTCGGCCATCCGCGCCCGTGTGGAACCTCCTTTGCAGGTTCAGGATCTCGTTGATCTTGTGGGAGGCCCACCGGAAGTCCTGCATCTGGGCGAACAGGTGCTGCTCCCGGGAACCCGCCAGCACGCCGAAGGGGTGCGCGCAGTAATGGCCGTTCAGGGCACAAGTGTCGGTAGAGAACAGGACGTACCCGCGCCTGTCCGGGAAGCGCCGCAAGCCCTGGAAAAGCAACCCAATCTTCTCTAGAAGCGCCAATTCCTTCATCTGGCGCCCGGAAGCTAGCCTCTGCACCTCGTCGACCGTGGAGCCCAGGCTGCCCTCGGCGCCCCTGTCTTCCACACGCTTTGGGCAATGGTCAGCCCCAGCACGGTGTCGCAGGCCTGCGCCCAGGGCTGGCTGCACTCTGGGTGACCATCCGGGTGCTCTTGAACAGGCAGAACACTATGGCCCGCTGGCTCACCGCCATACAGAGGCCAAGGGCAGCCCGGCCTCATTGGTGGGAAAGTCGCCCGCGACGTCAGCGCCCGACTGAGACGTGGTGGCCCAGGGAGATGACCCCCGAATGCTACGAGAAGCTGTGGTACTCTGGGCTAGACCGCATCTGCTCGACCTTCGCCTTGCCCTGGTGGCCGTTGCCGATGCTGACCACATCGATCTTCAGGGTGCCCATAAGGCCCAGGCATTTCACGTGCGCCATGCGAACGTCGAAGTACCGCTCGCCCGGCACGCTCTCGCTCTCGCTCCCGCTCTTGGGGGAGCGCTCAAGTGTCGTGTCCACCACCTCGCCGCCGGCGTCCTGAACCGCGTGCGTGAACCACAAGATCGCTCCTTCCAGTTAGGGCTTGGGCAGGCCCCGGTTGGAACCGATCACGCAGCGAGGGCCGAACCCCTGGGGCAAGACCCACCGGATTTCATAGCCCCGTGGGGGCCAGCGGATTCAAGGCCCTCGGATCATCCTTCCCTAACGCCAAGTTACCCGCGGCGCTTAATTCCAGGATAAGCGCGTCCAGGATCGTAGACTGCAGTTCCAGGCGCAGATCGGCCCGCTCCTCATCGCTGGCATCCTGGAGATCCATTGTGAAAGCTCTAGCACAGCGGGCCGTGGCGGATTCCAGGGCGGCGCGGATTCCCTCCTCGGCCAAAGTCGCCGGGAAGGCCACGTGGTAGCCCCGCAGAGCCAGGTGCAGCGCCTTGGTGGTAGCCGCCTGGTTGCTCCGCAGGCGGCGGCCTTTGTCATCGTCCCCTTCCACCATCCCGTGGAAAGCCGAGATGCCCGCGTGGCCTTCCACGAGCCATTGCCATGCCCGGGCCTCCCGGGCCACCTCATCCAGGGGGTCGCTGAGGAAACGAGCCTGAAGTTGGGAGATTCCCGACTTGAGCCCGAGCCGCTGGGCCCTTTCCTCGCACGGCCCCATGGCCCGGAGGGCCAGGGCAGCCTGCCTTTCATCGCCCAGCCTACGATAGAGCCAAACCAGGTGGCCGGCGGCCACCAGCACCTGAGTGGTCCAGTCGTTGACGGTTTGGTTGATGGAGGAGGGGGCCATGGGAGTGACTCTTATGGCAGACATGAAGGACCAAGTGCCACTCCATCATCACGTGGTGGAACTCGCCACTGTTTGATTTTTACTCCTGGGAAGGCGCAATGAATACTCTATTCCGTCCATTCTTCTTGGACTGATAAAGGGCACCATCCACCAGCTTCAGGAGGCGGGATGGCAGGGCATCCCCGCTCAGGTTGGTAGATGCCACACCGATACTCAGCGTCACGACCTCCGCGATTCCCGAGGCTTCGTGCGGGATCCCCGCCGCCTGGATGGCCTCCCGGAGTGTGGCTGCCAATTGGGCGGCAGCCTCGAGGGGCGTCTCCGGAAGGAGGATGGCGAACTCCTCTCCGCCGATGCGGGCGACCAGGTCGCCGCTTCTCTTGAAAAGATCCTGCATGATTTCGGCCACGGTGATTAGGCAGGCGTCGCCCATGGGGTGGCCATAGTGATCGTTGTAACGCTTGAAGTAATCGATGTCGCCCATGATGATGGAAAGGGACTTGCCTGCGCGGCGTGTGCGGCGAACCTCCGTTTCCAGCCTTTCGTTGAAGGCCCGCCGGTTGCCAAGCCCGGTCAAGGCATCCTCCCGCGCCAACCGGTCCAGCTTCGCGTTGGCGTCCAGGAGCCGCCTTTCTCCGAGGACCCGCTCCGTCACGTCTTCGATCATCACCAGCAGGTGTGGCTCCTGGCTCGCCTCGAAGGGCTCCATGCTCGTGAAGATCCACAGATGCTTGCCGAAGGTCGAGTCGAATTCCAGGGTCACCCGGGCGGTTTCATGGCCGGCCAGGCAGGCCTCAGCCGCGGCCAGAAGCCCCGACCCTTTCCAGGAAGAGATGGTCCGGAAATTCTGGGCCAGGAACTGCTCCTGGGTGCCCCCCAGGATCGTGGATAAGGCGGGGTTGGCCAGGACGCATTGCCCCGTGTCCGCACGATATGCGGCGATGCCCAGGGGAGACGCCTCCAGGAGTTTCTGGTTGAGGTCCTGGGCCTCCTTCAGGCGGCGGGCAGCCTCCCGCTGTTCGGTGATGTCCCGGATGATGGAAAGGATGCACGTCTCGCCATTCACTTCGATGACCTTCGCCGACATCAGGCCGGTGAGGGGCCTCCCCGCCTGCGTCCTGAACACAGCCTCCAGCCCCAGGTACTCACCCTGCGCCTCCAGGACAGCCACCCAGCTCTGGCGATCCCCAACCTGGTCCCAGAGCTGGTTGGCCGGGTCCGTGGAGGAACGACCCAGGATCCGGTCCGCCGAATACCCGAGGATCCGGGTAAACCCGTTGTTGATGGCAATGTAGACCCCGTCCTTGAGCCTGGAAATGCAGACGGCGTCGGGACTCAGTGAAAAGGCCCGGGAAAACAGCTCTTCGGACTTGTGCAAGGCTTCGTAGGCCGCCTTGCGCTCGGTGATGTCATGGCTCACGCCCAGGACCGTTGCGAACGATCCATCTGGTCCCGCCAGGAGCGTGGTCCGCACCTCCAGGGGGACGATCACTCCGTCGAGGCGAATCAGGTCCAGTTGGTTGGTCTCGGTGAGCCTAGCGGCATCGCCCTCCCGCACGGTCTGGATGCGGACCTCCAGGCGGGCCCTAGCTTCCTGGACCGATTCGGCCGTCAGGAAATGATCCAGGGGATGCTGGAGAAACTCCTCCACAGTGTATCCGGTCACCTTGTGGACGGAGGGACTCACGAAGGAGAAGCGCTGACTGGGCAGATCCAGCAACCACACCACGTCCGCCGCGTTTTCGGAAATCAATTGGTAGCGATCCTTGCTCGCCTTCAATTCTTCCAAGGCGCGCAGGTTGGCGACCTGAAAAGCCTGATCCCGCTTCGCGGTGACCCAGAGTCCCCCGAGGCCCATGAACCAAAGGATCGCCAGGGCGCCCTGGAAGGCCATCTGGTGGCGCTGGGCGAGGGTGGCCCGGAGAGTATCCAGGGGCACGGCGATACTGATGCCGCCAAGCACATCTCCGGCGTGGGCGCCCTTCCCGGCATGGCAGTGCAGGCACCCGTCCTCGGCGGTGAGCGTCCCCATGTAGCGAAGGGTCGGTTGCCCGGCCATCACCGTTGGCGCGAAAACTTCCTGCCTTCCCTGGTTCAGCGCGAGCAGAGCCTCCCGCTCCCAGGCATCGGGGGCATCCTCTGGCCGGATGGGGTCCAGCGTGGCGAGGTGCCGCCGCTGACCCGTGGCCGTCCCCATGCGGCCCATGCCGACACCTTCGGGCAAGGTATGGACTTTCCGCCCGGGTGTCCTGGCGGCCGCACCTGGATCAACTTCCGGCCGACCAGCCTCCTCGCCAAGTTGAGTGATCCAGACCCGGTAAGATCGATCCATCAAAAAGGTATCGCGGGCGTGCCTGAGCGCAACTTCGCGATTCTCCCGGAGGGCGGAATGGATTCCCAGGCCAAGAAACGCGCCCAGGACGACCGTCCAGAGCGCAGCCCGCCGCCAGAACTGGCCACCCGGCCCACTGGACGCCTGGAATTGCCGGAGCTGTTCGGACATTGGAATCCTGCCTCCGGGACGTACGTGAGCCATTGGATGGAACCGAACAGAAGCCGCCCCTGGACCAATCAAGGTTTGCTGGGGATTCTATGCGGAGCTCCGGGGACCACCATCCTCCGCACGGATAGTGTATCAAAGGCGATAAGAAGGTAGGGTATTTTGCTTCCCCGGCCGTGGCTCAAGAAGGCGAAATCTCAGTAAGGCGCAGCCCCACTTCGAGGATCTTGTTCTGGATTTCCTTCATACTGAACGGCTTCGATATACTGAAAACATTCTGTTTATCCTGCAAAAGGGGGGCGATTTCCTGATCGCTGAACCCCGAGGCCATGAGAACGGGCAAGCCGGGACGGAGGTCGAGGATCCTGGGTAGGGCCTCGGGACCGCTCATGCCGGGCATGTTCATGTCCAGTATCACCAGGTCGATCTCCAACCCGCCGCCCAGGAGTCGGAGGGCCTCGCCGCCCTCCATGGCTGTAGTGACGCGGTGCCCCATGATGCCAAGCATGGGCGCGAGGGAGTCCCGGATCAATTCATCATCATCCACCAGGAGGATGCGCAAGTTGCTGAGGGCAGCCGGCGTCTGGACGGAAGCCGCGGGCACGGCCCGGGAGGACGGCGACACCCGGGTGTTCGGGAAGCGCAGGACGGCTTCTGTCCCTGAACCTGGTTGGCTGAACAATTCGAGCGTGCCGTCGTGGGCTTTCATGGTGCCATACGCCATCGCCAAGCCCAGTCCGGTCCCCTTCCCCTTGGGTTTTGTGGAGAAGAAAGGCTCCATGGCCTTGGCCAGGACGTCCGCCGCCATGCCCTCTCCCGTGTCCTTCACCCGGAGTTCCTGGCCGCCGTCCTCGGTCGGCCGGGTGGTGATGAGGAGGTCTCCCCCGTGGGGCATGGCATCGATCGCGTTTACGCAAAGGTTCATGATCATATGGCTCAGGGCTCCGCTATCACCGCGGAGGGCGTCCATCCCTTCCTGGAGGTCCATGCGGAGCTGAACCCGGTTCAACGTCGTACGGCTGAGCAGGTGGCTCATTTCCATCACGAGGTCGTTGAGATTGAAGAGTTGCTCCTCCTGCAGGTTCTTGTGGGCAAAATACAGGAGGCTTTTGACGACGTCCCTCCCGCGCAGGCAGGCCCCCATGATGGTGTCGAGACTCTTGGCGGAGAAGGAAGGCGCTTCGGCCCCCTCCCGGAGGGCGGAAGCAAGGCCCAGGATGGCCCCCAGCACGTTGTTCATGTCATGCGCCACCCCGCCGGCGAGACTGCCTAGGCTTTCCAGTTTCTGGGACTGCTGGAGTTGGGCTTCAAGGGCACGGCGCGCCTCTCCTTCCTCAAGCTGCCGGGTGATGTCCTCCTTGAGGGCGATGTAGTGGCTGATGACCCCGTTCGTGTCCCGGACGGGGGCCACGGTGGCACGCTCATGGAAAGGCTCCCCTCCCTTTTTCAGATTCTGGAATTCCCCGACCCAGACGTCGCCCCGGGTCAGGGTCTCCCACATCTCCAGGTAGTGCTCCGGCGGCGTGGTGTGGGATTTCAGAATGCGCGGGTTCTGACCCAGGGCCTCCGCTGGGGAATAGCCGGTGACATGAGTAAATCTCGGGTTCACGTACTGGATCGTTCCGGCGGGATCGGTGACGACCACGCAGAGCGGGCTTTGCTCCACCGCCACCGAGATCAGGCGCAGGGTCTCCTCGTCCTTCTTTTTTTCCGTGATGTCCTGAATGACCCCGACGAGGTTGACCGGGTGGCCTTCAGCATCCCACTCGAACTCGCCCTGACCATGGACCCAGCGGCGAACGCCGTCCGAAGGGCGGACCACGACGTAATCCAGATCGAAGACTTCCTTCTGGTCAATGAGCCTTGCGATATAGGCCTGCATCTGGTCGCGAAATTCAGGGGCGATGAGTCCGAGCCAGCCCTGCAAGGTTCTTAGATACTCAGGTCCGATCCCGAATATCCGGTCCAGGAAGGAACTACTGACCCAACGATCTTGCAGGAGGTCCCACTTGTAGGTCCCGATCCCACCTGCTTCCTGAGCCTTCACGAGGAATCGCTCGCTGGCCATCAGCGCCTCCTCCCCCTCCCGTCGCAGCCGTTCGCTCTCGAGGTTGTCCAGAGCATAGGAAAGGTCCATGGCTACTTTCGAGAGCAGCTCGATTTCCCCTTGTCCGAAAATATCCCGCTCGTTGGAATAGACGGCGATGGCTCCGCGCTCGGAGCCCCCCTGAGAGATGGGAAAAGCGGCCGCGGAGGCGAATCCTGCTCCGGTTTTCTCCCCCGAATCGAGCGCCAGCATTCCCTTAATATCATTGGAGACGCTGGGCTGCCCCCGCCGGATGGCCGTCGCCATGGGTTCCAGGTCCCCTGGCGCGTCCTCGCAGCCCAGGGGTGCGCCGAAGGATCCGGCGATGCCGATGCGGCCGGCTCCGGGCTCCTCCCACCCGATCCGCGCGAAAAGGAATCCTCCCTGTTCCACGAGCGTTTCACAGATCTTCGAGAAGAGGTCCTCCCGGGAATCCGTCCAGACAATTGTATGGTTCACCTGGCCAAGTGCAGAATAAAGCCGGTTCATGCGCCGGAGCTCATGTTCCTGCGCGAGGCGTTCCGTGATATCTCGAACGAACGTGATGACGATGGGCTCCCCCCCGACATGCACTACCCGGGCGCTGACCTCCGCCTGAAATGTCGTCCCGTCCTTTCGCACGTGGGAAGTCTCGAACCGGATCGCGCCCAGGGTATTCAACCGGTCGAATTGCCATTGCGCACGTTCGAGCGTATCCGCCGAGCGCAACTCCATGACACGCATTTTCTTCAGTTCTTGAAGCGTATAGCCATAGAACGCCAGGGCCCGGGAATTGGCCTCTTGGATCCACCCATCGGAATCCATGATGAGAATGATGTCGTTGGCCTCCCGCATGAGCCATTCGAACCGCTGAGACAGGTCCAACTGCTTGCGCACCATCTCTGCATCATGATGACGGACCATCAAACCCAGTCCCGTGGCCACGATCACCACCATGCCGATCAGAACCACGCCCCCCAGCCAGATCTGCCGCCGAAGAGGAGCGTATATTTCGGCCTCGTCCACCTTGGCGACCAGGCTCCAGGGCGTCCCCTTGATCCTGCTCAAGGCCGCGAGAACAGGCTCTCCGCGATAGTCCTTTCCAGCAACGATCTGGGGGGCCCCAGGGGCCGCGGCCAAGGACTCTGCCGTGAACATCCCATGCAGAGGCATGCGCAGACTCATGGGTGGGTCGGCCCGGTGCCGGAGCTCATTGAGAAAGAGCAGGTCGCTGCCGTCCTGCCTGACCAGCAGGGCTTCGGAACTGCTGCTGGGGGTAGGCCAGGCGCGGATCAGGGGGAACAGCAGTTCCTGGGGATCGATCATCAGCAGCAGGGTCCCCTCAGCCTTGCCGCCGGGCGTGGGGCTAGCTCCAATGGGCACCCACAAGCTCAGATGAAGGTCCGGACTGCCGGGGTGCTGATGGATGTCCCGGATGAAGGCATCCTTGGAACGTAACGCCTGAGCGAGTTCGAAAGGGTCCAGGTCATCGACCGGAATCCCGGCCCCGGCGGGTGCGGATAACCGCACGCGTCCTTCCGCATCGAAAAGGACTACCCGCCGGTAGGTCCCCTTCTGCAGCTCTTCCATCCAGGCAAGGAGTTGGGAGGAAGGGGGTGCTTGGGGCGAACCCTCAAGGAACCACCGGAGGGGTTCCTGAATCAGTGCGGAATGGGATCGCCTCTCGGCGGCGGTCCGCCTTTCGGCGAACCATGACTCGATCTGGCGGGATTTGAACGTGGCGATGGTCGCAAGCTCGGCCTGCACGTGGCTCCGGGTTGCCTTGAGCTGGCCGCGCAGGAAGAATGATCCGCCGGAAAGGACGAGTACCCCGAGGAGGAGGAACATGGCCAAAGGACCGGTGGCGAACCACAGCGATGTGGAGAGGTTGCCTCTACCGGGAATGAATCCGAACACGGCCAGGGGCCAAGTATCGAAGCCGGCCACCAGCATCAGGACGATGCCCAGAGTCACGGAACACAGGGCAGAAGGAAGCGACATCGGAATATTCTGCGACTCGTACAACAGGGGGGCCCCAGCCGCATAACTGACCAGCACCACGGTCCCGATCACCAGAGGTATCTGGGCAAGGACAGATGCGGCCTGGCGCTGAGACCAACCAGGGGTGGAGGACCTCAGTCTGACCAGGGCTGAACAGGCGCCAAAGGACAGGACAATTCCGGTGAGCAGTGAGGTCGGTCGCCCAGGCATGCCGGCGGAAATGGGGCCGGGATGGTGGCCGCCAAGACGCCACGCCACAAGAAACAGTCCGGCCACCAGGACACCAAGGGTCAGTAAGGCGGCCAACCTCCGCGGCAATGGATTCTTGCTTCTCATGGCCCCGAGCGGCAAGGCGAGGCCGAGGACGAACATGAGGATGGCGCCCGGCACGGACATGGGGATCAGTCCTTGTCCCAGAGCCGCAGCGTCCCTGATTCCAAGGAATTCGCCCGCGAGGGCCAGGGCGGAGATTCCGCAGATCGCAATGCAGAGCGCGACAACAGCGTGCCGAGTCAGTTTTCGGATAACCACATGGTTGCTCATCAAACAGCCTTGTTGGAGCCGGTCTGGTTGGGTCTTGTCAATGGACCGAAGCAGCACTTCCCGGTCGAGTAGTTCGAATTCTCTAATAACCGACATTCTTACGGCGACGGAATCCGGGAGGTAAGGTCACCAATGGGAGATGAGATTCTTCAGCCTTACAGGTTGAAGGAAGGAGCCGGTATCCGTGGGTAAAGGTTTTTTCATTGGGCGAGAATGTGACACCAGTCACGGGCGGATCGCGCTCCCCGCGATGGATGTGGGTTTTCATGAGTCAGCACCAAGGAGGATGAAAAGCCAATTCCGGATCATGGAGGGAGTGGTCCATTGCCGAGGGCGACAACCATGGGTCCATCGCGATGGGGCCTTAGTGCGCATTAAGGTCGGCCCCCACGCATTCGCCAGGAAAGAAGTGGCCGTACGCAAGCGTATCTATGGCGTTGAGAAGGGCGTGTCGTGGGACCAAGCAGTCGCCTCTCCCATACCGCGTAGTAGGGTCTTGCCGGGGCGCTCAGATTGGAGGCTCTTCGCAGGTCCCATTCAGCGTTCAGGCCATTTAAGCCCTTCACCCACTCATACCCCCGCCACATTTTGGAGCATTTTGTGGAGCACGCCCACCCACGAGCAAGGCCAGTGCCGATAATAAACAAGGACACCCTTGATTTCTCAAGGGTGCTTGCTGGTAGGGCCAACGGGATTCGAACCCGTGTTATCGCCGTGAAAGGGGGCTGCTTTCGGTGCGCTCAAACCTCCGCTCTGCGTGGGACAGGCTCCACCCGTTAGGTTTCGATCAAGCCCAACCTCATCAAATACCCAACAAGTTCCTTCACTGCTTTTCCATTTCCGCCTGGATTTAGGTCCGAGCCCAGCCCTTCTTCGGGGTCCATGATCGCAGCACACAACTGGCTGGCCTTGCAGGCCACAAGGAACTGATCCTCCGGAGTCCAGGCCCCCTCCCCTGCCAGATCCGGGTTCATCGCCGCCCGGAGGGCCTTGGCCTCGCGCCTGACCCCGTCAGGGAGGGTCTCCAGGCGTTCCGAAAGGTGCGCTAGGAGGTCCCGGGCGTGGTCCACCACTTCCTGGAGCATGCCCTTGGCGTGGACGCCTGCCTTCGAACGAATAGGCCGGAAGGGTTGGGCCGCGCCCCCCTCCGCCGCGTTGATGCCCCGGGTCGCGATGATGGCTTCCGCCTTCAGGTGGGTCTCCTTGGTCACCACGTGCATGTACCTGTTCGCCGATTCCAGGCTTTCCCAACCCATATAGGCCTGCACCTCGCCACGGTCCATGCCCGAGCGGAGGAGGTCGGTGGCCATCGAGTGGCGCAGGTCATGGAGACGGGTCTCCTTGGGCAGGTCCAGTTGGTCCCGGATGGCGTCCCAGGTGCCCTGGATGTTGTCCCAGTGTTTTTCCGGTTGGAGATGGCTGGGGAAGACCCACCCCTTCTTGGGCTGGCCCGCGGTTTCCCAGAGCCGGGTCAGGAGGGTACAGGCCGGCGACGTGATGCGGATATGCTTCGTACGGGCCACCCGGGGCCTTTTCGCCCCGTACTTCGTGACCTTGATGCTAATGGTTCCCAGTTCGAAATGGACGGAACTCCAGTCCAGTTTCAGGGCCTCCCGGTGACGTAAGCCTGTATGGAAGATCAGGTCGATGGCGTCCAGCGCAGTGCCGGCGAACTGCTTCTCGGCCCGGGAATAGGGCTTGCACCGGCTTTCCTGGGCTTCCAGGAAGGCGCGGAGGCTGAGAAGCTCGTGGCGATCCAGATAGACGAACTCCTCATTTTCCTGCTCCAGCGTGATGGCCTTGCAAGGGTTGTGGTCCAACCCCTGGCGCTGGTCGGGCTTTTTCTTCAACTGGTAACGGAACAGGCCGGATAGCATCGCCACGATCCGGTTCGCCTGGACAGAGGAGGGGGCCGACTTTACTTCGACGAAATTGATCTTCCGCCGGCGGGAGTAGCGAATGCCCCCCTTGCTCACGTTCTTCTGGATCTCCTGGATGTGGGACAACTCCACCTGGGAAAGCTGGAGCAGCTTGAAGGTTCTGGGGATGAACCGTTCCCAGAAGCGCTGGTACCGGGCCTGGGTGGATTCCGCCAAGCCAGTGGGCCAATAGTTCTCCTTCCACTCCTGGAAAAGGTCGTTCACGGTCGCCAGGGAAACATCCTGGCGATGCGCGTAGGGGTCCTTCCCGAGCCGGACATTCTCATCGATCTTCTGGGCCTCGCTCCTGGCCATGACCGCCGTCATGATGCCGAAACGTCCAATCCGGAAGTATTTCTCCTTCCCGTCGACGGCGATGGTGTAGCCGAAGATCTTGGGCACATCGTCGTGCTCGTCGGGCGCGTACACGCGCACCGAGAACCCGGCGATCCGGGTATCGCGCATCCAATAGTCCTTCTTGCCCGCCGGGGGCCGGGGCAGGGCTTCAACGAAGGCATCGGTCAACTGGGCCCGCCGGGGCTTGTTCCAGGTCGCCCCCTTCCCCTTTGCCCCCCTGCCCCCGAAGGGGATGCCCCTGTGACCCGCACCCAGAGCCGTTTTCACCGCCATTTCGCCCTCCGCGAACCAGCCTGATTTAGCGTAGGGTCTTAGCGTAGGGTTTTCAAGCTTGTAAGTGCCCTTTTTGGGCATTGACTTTGGCAGTCAGACGCCCAGGGGTCAACTCTCCAGCGTTTTCCTAAACGGCTTGTTTAGTTTGCTTATATGGGCTATAAAAGCCATTCTGAGACACTCGGTTTTCAATAGAGCTAGGGTCTCATAATCCCTAGGTCGACAGTTCGAGTCTGTCTCCAGCCACCACCACGAAAGCCCCGTGAACAGTGAGTTCCCGGGGCTTTCCTTTACCACCTCTTTCAATCAACCCTGGCGCCGCTCCTTCTCTCCGACCTGTTCTCCATGGCCCATTCGACGCTCCGGGCGTCCCCGAGCAGGATCACCTGACGCCGCGCCCGGGTGATTCCCGTGTAGAGCAGGTCCCGCGTCAGGGCTGGATGGTCGCCAGCGGGCAGGACCATGGCGATGCGGTCGTACTCCGACCCCTGGGCCTTGTGCACGGTCATGGCGTAGCTCAGTTCGATCTGCGTCCGGAGGGCGTCCACGGGGAACACCTTGTGATCCTTGCCGGCCTCGAACACGACGCCCTGCCTCGGTTCATCCCCGAACCGCACCCGCACCACGATTCCCTGGTCGCCGTTGTAGATGCCGCGCCGGTAGTCGTTGGCGGTCATCATCACCGGCTCCCCGGCATGGAAGGGCACATCCTTCCGCAGGCCCGCGCCGGTCACCTGGTGCATCCACGTGTGCAGGGCCTGGTTGATGCCCTCCATGCCGCGCAGGTTGGCGGCCTCGCGCAGGGCGCAGAGGATCCGGGCTTTCTTGTGGTGTTCCAGGAGGGCGTGGAGGGCCTCGGTGTCGCCCCTGCCCCAGCCCGCGGGGCCGTGGCTGTATTCGCGGTTGGCCAGGGTCTGGAAGGAATCCAGGGCGAGCACGACCTCCTGGAACCAGCGGTCCAGGAAAAGGCGGAGACCTTGGTCGCCGGGCTCCCAGCGTTCCACGCCCCAGCCCTTCCACGCGTCCAGGCTGTCCAGGACGCGCACGCCTTCGGGTTCGGCGGTCCTGCCTTCCTCCAGCAGCGCGTTGGCCACGTCCAGGATATTGGCGCCGGCCTCGTCGCCGTTGGCCATGCGGTGGTTCTCGCGGAGCCAGCTGGTGCAGTCCCCCTGGGTGGCCACGAGGTCGCGGAAGGCGCTGCCGGGCTCGACGCTGGGGAGCTGGCGCGCATCGCCCAGGAGGATGATGCGGGCGCCGGGGGCCAGGGCCTGGAAGAGCCGCTCCATCATCTCCTGGCCGATCATGGACGCTTCGTCCACGATCACGACCTGGGCGGCGAGGGGGGAACCTGCGCCATGGCGGAAGGTCTCGGAGGCGGGATGCCAGCCCAGGAGACGATGCAGGGTGCGGCTTTCGGGGAAGTGCTTGAGCAGGGCTTCCACGACCTCGTCCCGCACCCGTACCTTGTTCAGGGCGAGTTGGATGGCCTCTCCCATGCGCTGGGCGGCCTTGCCGGTGGGGGCGGCCAGGGCCACGGACTCCAGGTGGACGCCCTGGTGGAGCAGGGCGCGCAGGATGGCCACCACGATCGAGGTCTTGCCGGTGCCGGGGCCGCCGGTGATGATCGCCAGGGGGCGGGACAGGGTCCGGGTCACGGCTTCGCGCTGGGCCGGGTCCAGGGGGACGGGGTCGGTGAAGATGCCCTCGGGGACTTCCCCGGGAGCGTCCACGGTCCGGGCGCGCACCTCCCGGACCCGGGCCGCGAAGCGCGCCTCGGAGCCGTGGAGGCGCCCGGAGCAGAGCCACGCGCCGTCGATGAGCAGGGGCTTCGGGGGGGCTGCCTCCCCTGCCCTGCCGATGAGGGTCGCGAGACGGTCGTCCCCGGCCAGGCGTTGAAGGTCCAGGTCGGCGCGGTCGAAGGCCTTGAGCAGCTCTTCGGCGGGGCCGCCGGGGCCGGGCTCCAGGGGCATGCGGGTGTGGCCCTGGGCCTGGGCGGCGAGGAGGGACAGGGCCAGGAGGATCACGTCCCGGCGCAGGGGCTCGTCCACCTCGGGGATGCGGGCCAGCTCCAGGGCGTGGATGGCGTGGGTCTCATCCAGGTTGAGGGCGCGCAGGGTCCGCTGGATGCCGAAGGGGAGGAGGTGGCGATCCGGGTGGCGGTCCAGGACGGAGGCGAGGGTCTCAGGCATGGCGGCCTCCTCCGGCGTGGGCGGGGATCAGGGACTCCACGTCCAGGCGGCGCAGCTCGTCCTCCCACCGCTGGACCTGGGTCCAGGTGGGGCGGGTGGTCCACACGCCCTCCTCCGGGAGCCCGCGGAGGAAGACGTAGAGGAAGCCGCCGAAGCCGGCCTCGTACGTGGCCTCGTCCCCAAAGCCCAGGAAACGGCAGGCGGTGACGGTGTAGGCCATGAGCTGGAGGCGGTATTTCTCCTGCACCGCCGCCCCGAGGGTTTCCGGGTCGAAGGCCGGGGATCGGTCGGTTTTCCAGTCCAGGACGTACGCGCGCCCCTGCCACTGGAAGAGCACGTCCATGGAGCCGTTCAGGAGATCCTGCCGGCCGGGGTACGGGGTCAGGAAAGCCAATTCCCGGAGCACGTGGCCGGCCTGGGCCAGGACGGCGGCGGTGCCATCCGGCAGCGGCAGCGGCCCGTTGAGGGCATGCCAGGCCCACCGGGCCACGTGGGTCAGGGCTTCGCGGGGAATCTCCCGCAGGAGGGCCTGGATGGCGGGGTCCTGGCGCCAGGCTTCGAAGGTCCGGTTCCCGAAGCTGTCCAGGGGGATGACCTCCAGGAGGTCGTGCACGAGGGTGCCCAGGCGGGCGCCGCCGGAGGGGCCGTCGCCGGGGGTGGGGGTGTAGCCCATTTCGGTGCGCTCCTCGGCGTCGGCGGGGTCCCTGCGCTCGCGGAGGCCCCGCTCCAGGGACGTGTAGGAGAAGGACCAGAGGGGGCGGCCCGCCTGGGCAAGTGCGGCGAAGTCGGGCTCGGCCGCGGGTTCCGGCAACTGGGGGTTCCAGGTGGCGAGGCGGGCCTGGACGGGCGGCGGCGGAGGGGGTTCCGTCCCGGGGGGCGGAATCCGGCGGAAGGCGGGGTGCGGGACGGGCTCCGCCTCGCCGGGCAGCAGGTTCCGCAGGCGGCGGTTGACGCAGCCGTAGGGGCCCTTGGGATCGCCTTCGGGGTGGAAGGAGCGGTTGCCGCCCCTGGCCGGGGGGGCCGGGGTGAAGTGGGGCAGGATGAGCTGGCCCTTGGCGCGGGTGAGGGCGACGTAGAGGAGGCGCTCCCATTCCTCCACGTCCTCGCGGGCGATGGCGTCGGCGATGGCGCCGGGGGCGCCGTCCTTGCCGCCCACCCAGACCTGGCGGCGCAGGGCCTCATCGTGGTAGCGGTAGGCGGCGCCGCTGCTCCGGGGGGTGGAGATCCCGCCGTAGACCGCCACCACCACGGCCTCCAGGCCCTTGGACTTGTGCATGGTGAGGATCTGCACGGCGCCCCCTTCGCGCTCCAGGCGCTGGACGTCGCCGTCCTCCACGGCGGGGCGCTCCAGTCCGTCGATCCAGCGCTGGAGGACGGTGGCCAGGTCGCGCAGGGTGCCGTGGCGGCGCACGGCCTCGGCCAGGAGGAGCTCGGCCAGATGCTGGACGTTGGTGAGGACGCGTTCCCCCTCCTCCAGGAAGAGGAGCCGCTGGGTGACGCCGCTCTCGCTGAGGATGCGGGCGAAGAGGTCGCCGTAGCGGCGCTCCCGGGCCAGGTCACGCCAGCCATGGAGGCGGCGCAGGATGGGGTGGGTCTCGGGCAGTTCCCGGCAGGCTTCGGTCTCGGCGAAGGTGAGCCCGAAGAAGGGTCCCAGCAGGGCCCGGCCCCGGGCGCCCTCGTCCAGGGGGGCGTCGATGGCCACCAGCAGGTCGCGCAGGGCCTTCGCCTCCTCCGTGCCGAAGAGACCCTCCTGCTTGAAGAACGCGTAGGGCACGCCGGCGCCCCGGAGGGCTTCGGCCACCTGCAGCCCTTCGGCGGCGGTGCGGGTCAGCACGAAGATGTCCTCGGGCCGGATGGGGGCGGCCTTGTCGCCGCGCCCGAAGAGGGGCGGTGCCTCCAGGGTTTCGCGGAGCACCTGGGCCAGGCGCCCGGCGAGTTCCTTCCGGGCTCGCGCGGGCTTGTCGCCGGGCGTCTCCAGGACGCGGATGGCGGGCAGCGGCGTCCCGTCCGGGCCGGTGAGGGCCAGGTCGCGCTTGCCGCAGGCCACGGCGCCCTTCCAGAGGCCGGCATTCCCCTCGGTGAAGAAGGGGCTTCCCGGGGCGCCCTCGAAGACCTGGCAATAGGCCTGGATGAGGGGCCCGGTGGAACGGAAGTTGGTGTCCAGCACCTCGGGGTCCCGGCCGGTCCTTGCTTTGACCTCCTCCACGGCCCGGAGGTAGGTGGGCAGGTCCCCGCTGCGGAAGCCGTAGATGGCCTGTTTGGGATCGCCCACGAGGATGAGGCGCTGGCCGGGGCCCTCCAGGAACACCCGGCGGAAGATGTCCCACTGCAGGTGGTCGGTGTCCTGGAACTCGTCGATGAGGGCCACCTGGAACCGCTCCCGGAGGCGGTCCACCATGGGGCTGCCCTGGGGACCCAGGAGGCCTTCGTGGACCAGTTCGATCATGTCGCCGAAGTCGAAGAAGCCCTGGTCGCGCTTGTAGGCGGAAAGGGCGTCCCGGAGCGGCGGAAGGTAGCGCGCGCCGGCCAGGGCCAGGAAATCCCTGGCCAGGACGGCGCAGGTGCCGGCCAGTTCGCGCAGGCCCGGGTGGGCGGCGCCCTTGCCAAGGTAGTCCCGGAGGAGAACGAGCTTTTCCCGGCGCCTGTCCTGCCAGAGCAGGTCCGGGAAGCCGGAGGCCTTGTGCTCGGGCACGATTTCCAGCAACACCTCCAGGCGCTCCTGGAGGTGGTGGACCTGCGCCAGGCTGTAGCCGCCCTGGGCCAGGGCCGCCACGCGGGGGCCCTGGGTGCGCTTCTTGGGGTCCTTGACGGAACGGTAGAGAAGGATCTCCTCCAGCAGGGCGCGGGCTTCGTCCAGGTCGCAGCGGTCCAGGACGCCCTGGAGGTCGTCCAGGCCTTCCTGGTACAGGGCGTCCTTCTCCTTGAGGAGCTGCCGGAGGAAGTCGGCCAGCTGGGGCAGGCCTCCGGCGGCGTCCAGGACGCGCTGGAAAAAGGGCGTCTCCCCGCCCACGGCGAAACGGGTGCGGACGAGGTTCTTGAAGACGTGGTCAAAGGCCTCCTCGGCGCTCACCTGCTCCTGGGTGAAGAGCCGGCCGCTCTCGAAGGCGCCGTCCTGGAGCACCTGCTGGCAGAAACCGTGGATGGTGGAGATGCTGGCGCGGTCGAAGGACAGGAGGGCGGCGCGGAGCGCGTCCAGCTCCTTTTCGCCCAGGTCCCAGCAGGATTCGGCGGTGGGGTCGTCCACCTCGAGATCCACCAGCTCCTGGAGTTTGGCGCGGATCCGGGTGCGGAGCTCCTGGGTGGCCTTCACGGTGAAGGTCACCACGAGGATCCGCTCCAGGGGGATGCCCTTGAGGACGAGGTCCACCACGAGGTGCTCGATGGTGAACGTCTTCCCGGTGCCGGCGCTGGCCTCGATGACGCAATGGGCGTCGCCGAGGCGCTCCAGGACGGGCGGTCTGGGATGGCGGAGGGTCATTTCGGCGCCTCCTGGGGCGCGGTCTGGGCGAGGAAGGCCCCCAGGCGCCGCCGCACCAGGGCGCCGGGATCCCCGGGGGGCGGGAAGCGGGTGGGATCGGGCACGGGGCCGTAGAGGGTGCTGAAGCTCCCGCCCTTGTCCCCGTCCATGTCCAGACGGTCCTTGACGAATTCCCGGATGGCCCGGGGGGTGATCTGGAGGGGGTCCTCCGCGGCGAGGACGGCCTCGATGGGCAGGAGCACCGCGTGGTCGCCGGTGAGGAGGTCCACGACCCAGGTGCCGAGGATGGCCTCGGCCTCCGCCTTCCCGACGGGGGGGAAGGTGAAGGTGAAGGCGCCCCCCTCCCCGAAGAGGAGCCGGGCTTCGCGGGGAACCGGGGGCTCCCCGAGACAGGCCAGGGCCAGGTGGTCCAGGTAGGCCCTGAGGGCTTTCTTGCGGTAGGAGGCGAACCCCTCCTTCCTGGGGGCGCCCGACTCCAGGAGGAGGGAGGCTCCCGGGAGCTGGGGCTGGAGATCGCCGCCCAGTTCCACGGTCAGGTCGCGGGTGCCCACCCTTATCTCCAGGCGGATGGGCGGAAGGGACCGGTCCGCGCGGGCCTTCGGGTTGCGGCCCGGGCCCAGGCGCCAGGAGGCGGGCTGGGCGCCCTCCAGGCCCTGGAGCCAGCCGCGGATGGCCTTCAGGTTCTCGTCCTTCTCGCGCTCGCCGAAGACCCCCAGGGGGGCCGCGGCGCGCTGGCGGAGTTCCTGGACCGCCGTATCGTAGACCTTCCCGGGGTCGAGACCCTGCCGGGCGGCCTCCAGGGTCACGGAGCGCAGGAGGCCGTGCGCGTCCAGGAAGGCGGTGGCGAAGGGTTCGTCCTCGCGCCCGGCGAGGTCCTGCGTTTGGCCTTTGCGAAGGCCGAGGCGGACCCGGGCGGCCCCGGAAAGGGGGCATTCCAGGAACCCGCGGAGCTCGTCGAGCGTGAGGCGCAGGAGGGGCTCAGGGGGCGCGAGGGCGCCGCGGCCAGGGTGGGCGAGCCAGGATTCGAGGCGGGCCTGGAGCTCGGGGGGCGCCCCCAGTTCGCCGAGGGCGCGGGGCATGGCGACGGGACCGGCCTGGAGCAGGTCGCGTCGCAGCCAGAGGGCCCGGGCCTCCTGCCGCGCGATGGGCGCGTGGACGCGGGGGCCGGCCTTGCCGCCGAACCACTCGGGGAAGTAGCGGGGGTCGAAGCGGCGCAGGGGGTGGGTCTCCAGGAGGCCGCCGTCCACGTAGCGTTCGGCCAGGGCCTGGCATTCCTTGAAGAGGCTCCCGGGCTCCAGGGTCTCGCCGGAGAGCTCGTCCCGGGCGACGTAGCTGCAGATGAGCGTGTCCCGGGCGCTGAGGAGGGTTTCCAGGAACAGGTAGCGGTCCTTCTCGCCCTGGCTCACGTCCCCCCGGCGGCGGCCCTGGGCCCGCAGGTCGAGGGGCCTGCGCGCGTCGCGGCCGGGGAAGACGCCCTCGCCCAGGCCCATGAGGAAGACGGCGCGGCAGGGGATGGCGCGCATGGGGGCGTAGCTGGAGACCACCACGCCCCGCAGGAGGGTCGAGGGCGCCTCGTTCCGGAGGCGCTCCAGCATCTCCAGGGCCAGGTGCCGGGCGGCGGCGTAGGGCATGGCGGGGGTGGCGAGGCCGGCGGGGGCGGCCTCCAGGAGGCGGCGCAGGAATGTGCGGATGCGCGTCACGGCCCGGGCCACGGGTTCGTCGTCGCCCATGAGCCAACGCTCCAGGTAGGCCTCGAGGAGGCCTGCCCAGCCGGCGAGGTCGGCCCGGCGGCGGCCCAGGGCCCGGGCCTCGGCCAGGAGGCCCCGGGCCAGGGCCAGGAAGCGCCCGGCGGATTCGGCGTCGGCGGCGTTGAGGACGGGATAGGACTGGCCATCCACCGTCAGGGCCTCGCCTTCGCCCATGAAGGCGCCCAGGGCCAGGCGGCGGAGGCCCTGGTCCCAGTTGAGGGCGTCCTGGTCGACGTAGGTGTCCTTCCAGTCCTCCCGGTCAACGCCCCTCACGATGCCCAGGGTGTCGCACCACCGGGTCCAGGTGGCGGCGTCCAGGCCGCCCAGGGCCTGGCGCAGGGCGGGATGGGACAGGATGCGCAGGACGGCGGCGCGGGTGAAGCCGGTGGTGGGCAGCTCCAGGAGGAGTCCGGCGGCCTCCAGGGTCTGGGCCAGGGAGGTGGTGGCGCCGTCGCCCCGGGTCCAGGGGATTCGCCGGGTGCCGGTGAAGGCCGCCTGGAGGTGGGCCAGGTAGGTCTCCTCCTGGGCGGGGGGGACCAGGACGGCGATATCCGAGAATCCCAGGCCCGGGGTGGCTTCCAGCAGGTCCCACACGGCGCTGGCCACCACCTCCGCCTCCCGGAGGGGGCTGGGGCAGGCCACGAAGCGCACGCTGCCGTCGGCGGGGCACCGGCTCGCGGGCGCGGGGTCCTGGAAGCGCAGGATGTCGCCCTGGATGCGCTGGAGCACCGTGGCGTCCCCGGGGTCCTCGAAGCAGGGCTCGAAATCGCAGTCGGTGACGTCGTTCAGGAGGCGGATGTTCTCGCGGCCGGGTCGGCCCCAGCGGCGAAGGGCCTCGGGGCCTTCGGCGGAAAGGCGGTAGACGTCGTCCAGGCCGTCCCCGGCGTCTTCCCGGAGGCAGCCCTGGCGCGCGTCCCGGCGCGAGGGGCGGCGCTTCTCCCAGAGGGCTTCGCCCCGGGTGGTCAGGTCCTCCCAGAATTCGCCGCAGGGGTTCAGGGCGTAGAGGTGGAGGTCCGTGAGCTCGCCGAGCCGGGTGTAGGCGTCGTGGTACACCTGGGCCACGTGGGTGAGCCCGAAGAGGTGCATGGAGGGGGGGAGGGTGCGGCCCTTGGCGAATTCCGGATGGGCCAGGGCCTCGGCCAGCACGAGGTGGGGGCGGCCGGTGGCGTCCAGGCGCGCGACGGCCTCCCGCCAGAGGGCCCGCTGCCAGGGTTCCCGGGGGTCGTCGCTGCGGGACCGGTCGTCACGCCAGGCGGGGATCCAGTCCGGCCGGCTCCGGGCGTACTCCTCGAAGAGGGCGGCCAGCTCCGCGGAGAGCTGGACGGCCTTGAGGCCGTCCGTGTCCCCCAGCAGGTAGTGGCGGGCGGAGGCCAGGAGGGGCCGGCCCATGAATGCGTCATCGGCGAACACCGACAGGAGGGCCCCCTGAAGGCGCTCGGCATTGAGGAGCTGGAAGGCGACGCCGGGCATGAGGGTGCGCCAGGCCCCCTCCAGGTAGGAGAAGGTGACGTTGGCCATGGCCCCCAGGCGCCGGGCCAGTTGGATGCGGAGGTATTCCTTGAGGTGGGGATTGGGGACCACCAGGAGGAAGGGCTCCCAGGGGCCGCGCTGGGCGCGCTCGGTGCGGACGGCCTCCGCGAGGCGGTCCAGGAGGGCTTCAAGGCGGTTGGAATAGGTGAGGTGGATCATTCGCCACGGGGGGAGGGGGATGGGCCGGCTGGAGCGCGAAGCGTGGAAGGCTTTCAGGGTAGCCGAGGCGCGAAGCCGCGTCAGGATGGCAGAGCCACCCTGAGGGGAGCGGCTCAGGTTTTCCAAGCCCATGATTACACTGCCGTAGCCACGGACCGGACCTCGCAGGAGGCCCCAGGTTGGCCGGATTGACCACAGACTGCCGATAACCCCAAAGGAGATCCACAATGGCCAAAACCCGCAAAATCGAAATCGAATGGCTGCCCGATGTGGAGGAACACGATTACCCCTCGGCGGATTCCTACCTGCGCCTCCTTCATCCGGATGAGCAGGCCGCGGAAATGGTCGCGAAATTGAGAATTGCGCCCGTGGGACAGTTCAAGGCCAAGGACATCTTCCGGGCCTCGGGGCTTTCCCTGCTCGGCGTGAGCAATTCCCACGTGGAGAAGGACCGGCGGAAGATCATCAAGGGCATAGGCCTGTCCCCCCTGCTCCTGGTGAGGGACCCGAGGGCTGGCCGCCTTGTGATCGCGGACGGCTATCACCGGTTGTGCGCCATTTATGGATTCGACGAAGACGCCGCCATCCGGTGCAAAATCATTTGAGGCGAGGCGGCCCTCACCGGGGTCAGGCGTCCACGGCCATGCATTAGCCCACGCCAGCCCCCCGCGGTGACCACGGCGCCCGGTGCCTCCATGAGGACCGGGTCGTTAAGCTTTCGTTTTCGAATCGGTAGAATGGTTAGAAGAATAGAATGCCAGTGTAATGACGGTCGGAATAATAAACCCCTTTAGGTAGGAGAGGGGGTGCCTGCCCTGAGTAAAATCAACGGGCAGATTTCCAAAATGGGCCCAATAGTGAGTGACAATCAAACCGGTAATCGCGATCCACATTCCCCACAAAGCTCGACGGCTGCCGAAGACGACGAGAAGCAAGCTAAGAGTGATGCCCACTCGCAGAGTCGACTGCACATATTCATAGTTTGTATGGACACTCGTGCCTGCACCCGAATACAAATCAAAGAGGGTATAGGTATGGTAGAAAATCAGCAGTCCAGCAAGGAACAGGATGATCAAACGCCAAAACACCAAAACCACTTTGCCCTGGGTTACACGCTGTGCGGTCATCGAAATTCTCCATTTAATTGTCACAGAATGTAGCCATTCAAATATTCCTCAACTTAATGCCTAACTCAGATTGAGGATCGGCCAAGGGCGAGGGGTCTGATCAGGGGCCATCCCCGATCGAGCGGCCATAAGAGATATGCGATTCAAAGGATACCCCACTTCCCCAGCCGAACCTCGGCCCAGGCGCGCCACCCGCCCGGTACCAGCCCGCCGGCCTCCAGGTGCCGGGCGCCAGGGACCACCGTGAAATCCGGGTGGTGGGCGGCGATGGCCCTCACGCCGGACAGGGGGGTGATGGCGTCCTCGTCCCCGGCCAACAGGGCGATGGGGGTGCGGAGGTGCCGGGACGCTTCCAGGGGGGAAACCTCGGCGGGGCGGAAATGCGCAAGCCAGCCTGCCCTCGCCAGGGCGAGCCGCTCCCCGGGCCGAAGCAACCATTCGGCCGCCCCCAGGGTGCCCCGGAGGTGGTTCCGGCCCGCCTCCTGGAGGGATTCGAACGGGGATTCCAGCAGCGCGCCTCCCAGGGGGCCCTCCCCCTCCAGCCGTTCCAGGGCCAGGAGCGCCACCCCTGCCCCCTGGCTCGCTCCCACGAGAACGATCCTGTCCCGCCTGACCCCCTGGGCCTCGAGGTGGCGGACCACCGCCGCCGCATCCTCCCGTTCCCACCCGCCCAGGGTGGAGGGCGTGCCCGGCGCCAAGTCCCGGTTGCGGAAGGTGAAGACCACCGCGTCCAACTCCGGCAGGTCCCTGAGCCGGGAGGCTCCGCCCCAGGCGTCGTCCCCGAACCCGTGCAGGAAGACCGCCACGCCCCGGGAGGCGGGCCGGTGCAGCCTCCAGATCATGAGCGGCCGGCCCTCGCCGCCGGGCAAGGTCTCGGACGTCCAGGCACACCCGGAGGGACACAGGCTCGCTCGGATCGCGTTTCGCTCGGCCTCGGTCCGGGCCGGAAGGGGCGCGTCCAGCAGCATGGGCGGCAGGATGGCCCAGCCCACCAGGAGATTGAGAGGAACGAGCAGCGCAGGTACCGATATTCCGAGCGAAAGGAGGGTGCGTTTCATGTTCCAGGTTACGGCTGGGCCCAGGGCCCGCCTTAGGGTGTGTCGGCAAACCCCAGGTGCCTTGTATCCGTGATGAAGGGGCTCTTCCAGGTCGAGCCGATCCCCGTTCATCCCATCCATCGGCGTTCATCCCTGTTTCCGCAGGGCTGACGCCGAGGTGGGTCGGAGCGCACGTTACTCGACGTCCATGCCCCAAAGGTGCCGACAACTCCCGTCAAAGATCAAACGGGGATTAGCAGGATCCATGGGAAAAGGCAGGATAAGGAACGTCAGGTCCTAGCAGGAACCAGATCACGAAGCACAACCCCGGGATTCCATCACCTGCGGGTCTTCAGGACGCAGGGGCACGAGCCGTGCAGAAGGGCGGCAGGGTCCGTGGCGAGGGGCATGCCGGCATCATCCCATGCGAGCATGCCGCCGTTGAGGCAGGCGATGCGGTCAAAGCCGGCCGCCCGGAGGGTTGCGGCGGCGGCCTTGGTGTATACGCCCGAGGAATCCGCGAGGATCAGGAGGCGATCCTTGGGGAGGGACCCCGTGTGCTCGATCAGTTCCGAATGGGGCACATGGATCTGCCCCGGCACGTCGAAGGCCTTCATGGCCACTAGGAGCCTGTCCAAGTAATATTCGGCCCCGCGATGGTGGCACCGGCCATGGCAAGGCAAGGCCCGCGAGGAGAGCGATTAGGTTAATCGTTCGACGAGCGGAACGCGGGATTGCCGTGGCCGCTGCCACCACCGGAGGCGGCGCCTGGAGGCCCGCCTATCGTGCGCAAGTCCCTTGAAAATATGACCTATATTTCCCGCGGGCCTTGCGCTCGATAATCGGGCCTCCAGGCGCCGTCGCGGGGCCGAATATTACTTGGACAGGCTCCTAGCTCCTCCATGCGCAGATCCACCAGGAGCGCGCCCTGCCTCAGCGCCTCCAGGGCTTCCCGCGGGGCCAGGAACAGCAGGCCCTGGATGACCATTCCGGCTTCGAGGGGGTCGTCCATGGCCTCTCCTTCACTTGCAGCAGCCAGCGTCCACCACCGTCTCCGGGGCGTCGGCAAACCACCGGCGCTTGAGCCAGAACGAAACGCCCACCAGGCTGATCAGCACCGGCACCTCCACCAGCGGCCCGATGACGGCCGCGAAGGCCGCGCCATGGGCGATGCCGAAGGTGGAAACGGCCACCGCGATGGCCAGTTCGAAGTTGTTGGAGGCGGCCGTGAAGCTGAGGGTGGCGCCCTGGGGATAGGTGGCGCCGGCTTCCTTGGAAAGCCAGAAGCTCACGAAGAACATGACGACGAAATAGATCAGCAGGGGGACCGCGATGCGGATCACGTCGAAGGGAAGCTTCACGATGGTGTCGCCCTTCAGGCTGAACATGACGACGATGGTGAACAGCAGCGCCACGAGGGTGATGGGGCTGATGCGCGGAACGAAGGTCCGGTGGTACCAGTCGAGCCCCTTGAGGCGCCCGAGGATGAAGCGGGTGAGGAAGCCCGCGATGAAGGGGATCCCCAGGTAGATGAAGACGCTCTGGGCGATCTGGCCGATGGTGATGTTCACCACCGCCCCCTGGAGGCCCAGCTTGGCGGGCAGGACCGTCGCGAAGAACCACGCGTAGACGCTGAAGAACAGCACCTGGAAGATGGAGTTGAAGGCCACAAGCCCCGCGCAGTATTCCGTGTCGCCCTTGGCCAGGTCGTTCCAGACGATCACCATGGCGATGCAGCGCGCCAGGCCGATGAGGATGAGGCCCAGCATGTATTCGGGCCGGTCCCGGAGGAACAGGATGGCCAGCCCGAACATGAGCACCGGTCCAATCACCCAGTTCTGCAGCAGGGACAGCCCCAGCACCCGTTTGTTCCTGAACACCAGGTGCAGCTCCTCGTATTTCACCTTCGCCAGGGGCGGGTACATCATCAGGATCAGCCCCACCGCCAGGGGCACCGACGTGGTGCCCACGTTCCAGGCGTTGATGGCCCGGTTGAAGCCGGGGGCCCCGAAGCCCAGCAGCACCCCCAGCCCCATGGCCAGGAAGATCCAGAGGGTCAGGTAGCGGTCGAGGAAGGAAAGCTGTCGGGATTGGCTCATGACGGTCCCTTGAAGGTTGGCCAGGGACCTGCGGGGCCCTGGGACCGGAAGTGGGGTTCGAATCCGTGGTGAAGGGGGGCGGTTCCACCATTCTAACCGCCTCGGCGGGGGCCTACTCGGTCATTGGGTCGGCGTCGGCGGGTTTCCGGGCCCAGATGATGAAGCTGCCGATGAAGTCCTCCGGCCGGGTGGGGTCCGGAAGCAGCGCCAGGAGCTCGCGCGCGGCCGGATCCTCCTCCGGAAGCATCGCGGCCACGGCGCCCTCCCTGGGGAGGATGCGCGCGTCCACCAGGCCCGCTCCCCGGATCATGGCGCGCAGATCCTCCAGGAGGGGGGCCCCGGCGATGCACCCGACGAGGGCCTCGACGCTCCGGCGCAGGGCCTCCGGCAGGGGCTTCACCAGGACCATGTCCGAGATCGAGACCCGCCCCCCGGGTCGCAGGACCCGCGCGATTTCGCGCCAAACCGCCGGCTGGTCCGGGCTCAGATTGAGTACGCAGTTGGACAGGACCACGTCCACCGAAGCATCGGGCAGAGGGATGGCCTCGATCTGCCCCGGGTGGAACGCCACGTTGTCCAACCCCGTGCGTTCCCGGAAGGCCACGGCGTTTCCCCGGGCCTTCTCCAGCATCTCGGGGGTCATGTCCACGCCGATCGCCCGGCCCTCCCGGCCCACCCGCTGGGCGGCCAGGAACACATCCAGCCCCGCGCCGCTGCCCAGATCCAGGACCACCTCGCCGGGTTTCAGCCCGGCCAGGGCCGTGGGATTGCCGCAGGACAGCCCCAGGTTCGCCCCTTCGGGCAGGGTGGCCAGTTCGGCATCCGAGTAGCCGAGTTGCAAGGCCACCTGGTCGGCGTTGCCCCCGCCGCAACAGGAGGTCCGGGGCCCGCAGCAGCCCCCGCCCTTGGTGGCCAAACGGCCATAGGCCTTGCGCACGAACGCATGGGTGGGATGGTGGGAGGCAGCCATGGGGAATCCTTTCACGGGCGGTGGGAATTCCGGCAATTGGAGCCTCATAATTCTAGGTTTCTGGATTTTTCCATCAAGGGGCCTTTTGGGCCGGATCAGGCTCCCGCCCTGGCCTGCCATGCCAGCCGGAGAACCCACAGGGCGCACCCCAGGAGCAGGACCCCCATGGCCTTCGGGAACCAGCGCCCCACGGCCCGGGAAAACCGGCTTTGGGCGTACTGGCTGGCCCAGCCCGAGGACGCGCCGGCCAGGAAGAGCAGGAGCCCGTGGCCCAGGGCGTACACAAAGAGCAGAACCCCGCCCCAGAGGACCTTCTTCTGGAGCGCGACGAGGGTGAGAACGGCTGCCAGGGCGGGCGTGGCGCAGGGGGCCGACAGGGTCCCCGTCAGGCCACCCAGGGCGAAGGCGCCGAGCAGACCAGCGCCATGGAACCGCCGCATGTGCTCGTGGGAGGGCGTCGGCAGGGCAAACAGGCCCAGGAGGTGGAAGCCGATACCCAGGAGGATCAGGCCCAGGGCCCCTTTCCACACCCAGCCGACGTCCCCCAGCAGGGTACCCGTCAGGGCCGCGACCAGCCCCAGGACGGTGAAGGCCGCCGCCAGGCCCATCACGAACACGCCTGAAAGCACCATGGGATGATGCCGGCCCTCCTTCGTTCCGCCGGTGAATCCAACCACCAGGGGGGCCGCCACCAGGACGCAGGGGTTGGCCGAGGTCAAGAGGCCGCCCAGGAGGACCAGGCCGAGCTGCTGGTAGGCCGGAGCCTGGGCCACCGTGTCCGCGAGCCGCTCGACGAGCCCGTTCATTTCAGGCCGGCCTGGGCCAGCGCCGCCTGGAATTCCCCCTTCTCCCAGAAGCCGACGTGCCTGCCCACCTCCCTGCCCGAGGGATCGAAGATCACCTGGGTGGGCATGGCCATGATCTTGTGCTCCCGGGCTTCCTTGAGGTGCTCCGTCACGTAGAAATTCCGGATCTGGGCGCGCTTTCCGTAGTGCTGCTGGAGGTCGGCGAGGATGGGCTGCATCTTCTTGCAGGGGATGCAGGTGGGCCCGCCGAACTCGATGACGGTCCAGGTCCCCGATTTGAGGATCTGGGCCAGGCCCGCCGGATCCAGTGCCGGCACCTGGGCGGAAAGGGCTGCGGAGGCGGCGAGAACGAGGGCGCTGAGGCGCGGAAGGGACATGGGTCCTCCTGGTATCGATCGGAACAGGGTCGTCAGGCCTTGATGAGGTCGAGGATCTCGGTTGGACTGGCGACCTTGCCCTGGAACTTGAGCTGGCCGTCGATGGCCAGGGCCGGCGTGCTGAGGATGCCCCGCGCGGCCATGGCGGCGTAGTCGGAGATCTTCACCACGGCGTGGTCCCCGCCGGACTGTTCCACGGCGGCCTTGGCGTTCCTGAGCAGGGTTTCGCACTTGGCGCAGCCGGGCCCGAAGACTTCGATGAGCATGGGAACTCCTTCAGAGAATGGCGTTGAACAGATAACCCACCAGGAGGATGCCGAAGGCCACGACCGCCACGAAGGCGGCGATGAGCCGGGGGCGGAGGACCCGGCGGAGGATGACCATTTCGGGCAGGGACAGGCCGATGACGGCCATCATGAAGGCCAGGGTCGACCCCAGGGCCGCGCCCTTGCCCAGCAGGGCTTCCACGATGGGCATCACCCCCGCCGCGTTGGAATAGAGCGGCACGCCGATGGCCACGGCCAGGGGCACGCTGTACCAGGACCTCCTGCCCAGCAGGCCGGCCATGTAGGCCTCGGGAACGAAACCGTGGATGAAGGCCCCCACCAGGATGCCCACCAGGATGTACGGCCACACCTTGCCGACGATGTCCCGCACGCCCTGGACCGCCTGGCCGATGCGCCCGGAAAGGGTGGGCCGCTCCTCCTGCACCTCGCCCAGGGCGGGCGCCTTGAGCGCGTCCTGCACCCAGCCTTCCAGGTGCCTCTCCATGTTCATGCGCCCCAGCACCAGGCCGGAAAGGAAGGCGATGGCCACCCCCGTGCCGGTGTAGAGCAGGGCGATCCTCCACCCGAACATCGCGAGGAGCATCCCCAGGGCCACTTCGTTGACCATGGGGGCGGCCACCAGGAAGCTGAAGGTCACGCCCAGGGGCACGCCCGCCTTCAGGAAGCCGATGAACAGTGGCACCGCCGAACACGAGCAGAAGGGCGTGAAGATGCCGAACAGGGAAGCCATGGCGTTGCCCAGGCCCGGGTTCCGCCGGGAAAGCGCATCCCGCACCCGGCCCGGGCTGACGAACGTCTGCAGGAAGGTGACGATGAAGACGATCAGCGTGAGCAGCAGCAGCACCTTCGGCGTGTCGTAGAAGAAGAAGGCCACCGCCTCGCCCAGGTGGGTCCTGGGGGTCAGCCCCAGCACCCGGAAGGCAATCAGCTCCGACAGCCGCTGGATGATGGCGTAGAGCAGGACCCAGGCCGGCAGGGCCAAGAGCAGCCAGCCCCCCCTCCCGAAAAAGGCGGGCCGCTTCCCCCCCGCCTCGGGGCCGGAGCAGGCGCAGGCCTCAGACATGGGTGGCCTCCTCACGGGATACCAGATGCTTCCGGCAGACGTCCTGGACGGCAATCCCCTTCACGTCCATGGCGCGGCCAAGATCCTGGGCCGATTCGGGCAGCGAGGCGGCCTCCCGCAAAAGGATCGCGACCAGCGGCGAGGCCGGGTCCGGGATCGAGACATAGACCCACCTCCCCTCCCGCCGTTCCGAAACGAATCCCGCCCTGCGCAGTTCCCGCAGGGCCTCCGAGACGGAGGAGGCGGGCACCGACAGCGTTTCCGCCACCTGGCAAACGCACATCTCGCCCGAGCCGAGCAGGGCCAGCACCCGCAGGCGCAGGGGATGGGCAACAGCTTTCAATTGTTCGACCAGGGATCGAAGATCATCCGCCAAGGTGGCTTCCTTTCCATGCGAGCCCCCCGGCCAAGGCCCGGGCGCACCCTCAATATACACATTTCGGAAAATATCGAAATATAAAAAAGCCTTCCCGCAGGAAGATTCTGGGGGTGATCGTAGTGCCCACCGGATCTGGTACTGGTGACCAGGATGCATTCGGAAGAATCTGACAAGATCCGAATTCAGCGTGTACCCGCGCGCCGGCCTCGCTGCGAGACGAACTTGTTCAACCACGCCATTCAGGATGAGCCACCGGCGGCCACCGTGGACCCGCCTCAATGACCAGCCACCCCCAAAGCCCATAAAGTTTCCGGCGTTCGGGCGGAACAGAAGAAGAACGACCAGTCATAGGAACGTAAAGTGAGGAGAGGAAACAGTCGAAAATAATGGGACGGGCAAAGGCCCGAACGAAATCATGCCCGGGCCTTTGCCTGTGTTCTGTTTTCTGCCCCAAAGATGCGCTGAAATTGGTAAAAATACGGCCTTAGCATGGCTGATAGCCAGGATGGCCAAAAGCCACTGTCAGCTCAGGTTCAATATTTGGTTTGCACGTGTCCCCCGCCACCGGCTCCGCCACCATATACTGTTATATCTCCGTTGCACCAGGTGATTATGGTGGTACCATCTGGGCAATTAGTTACATCCCAAGCGGATGTTGTAACACAATCACCAGGGGCATGGGTGCAATCATCTGCCCGTAGCCCTGGCGTTGTGAAAAGCGCCCCAACGAGGATTAACCGCATTATCGTTTTATTCATTCTTTTCTCCTTTAGTAGAAAATTGACCAAATCTAGACATGGGCGGACCAAATCATCTTGGTTCCGCATTCAACTTGGTCATGGGTTCGGGTTTTGCACCAGAGATTGGAACAAAATCACCTTTTGTATTTTGGTATAAGATTGGATCAGGCAATTCATCACCCATTTGAATTTTCGATTTGATATTGGATGTTTCACTTGAGATAGTGAAACAATTCATTGAATTTAGTGAATTGTTAAACATGAGTGCAGCAGCATGAACAGTCCCGTCAAATTCTGAAGCAAATGCAATTGATTCTGGTATTATTGGAGCTGATATATTGGAACTTCCATTTGTGTTTTTCCATTTTAAGGGAATATTCGGCTTCGTAAATTCCTGAACCATCCATGGAACATCCAAATCTTTCAGATTATATGATGTTAGGTTCATTCTAAAAATATGCCCTGTCTTCCGCAGATGAAAAATTAAATCTCCGGATGCAAAACAAAATTGAGGCCCAGCCTGTGCTGGATAATTAGCAGCAGTACACCCAAGAAAATCGTAATCAATTGATTTTATAATTTTTGAATCTACGGCTTCATCTCCCATTTCAACTATTTGAATAAAGAAATCCTCGCCACCAAATAGTGCGATTCTTTTTCCGGGGAGCAAAATCACGCCGGTTCTCGAATAATTGGTCGATCTTCTTGATGAGAACTTTTCGGGAAATGAATAAACCAATTTCCATCCGTTCTCCAGGTGTTTATACAAGCCCGTCGACCCAACCCAGTAAATATTCCCCGACTCATCAAGTTGGTACCCCAAAATGGAGCCCAGGAAAAAATACGCCTGAAAAAGTGCGTCCTTTGTCCAAATTTCTGTATAGTTAGCCCTTTCAGCAAATTCGAGCAGCCTTTCCGGTGGTTGTGGCGGCATTTTTTTTATGCTTTCCAGGCTGAATCCCATATCTTTTTGGATAAAGCTGTATAATCCGCCGTGAGCTATTATATTTAATCTATTCCCAAATGATTCATATGGACCCATAACAACAGGCATCCCAAAATACCCCGTCCGAAAGGCCATCCCGGGCGGGCTACCCAGGGACTCAAAAACAGTGATGGAGCCGTCCGGTCCTCGTTCTTCCAGCCGAAACACACGTGGGCGTGGCGATTCGGTGCTGGAGGCATTTCCAGTGGCAGCCGGAATGGTTTGAGGGGCATCTTTTGCTCGGGCTGCCAGGAGTGCCGAACTTTGGCCAACGGCCGTAAGCAAACAAAGGCCGAACAAGTAGTTGGACATTAGTCACCTTTCCGTGATTGATGGGGCGACGGTTCAAAGGCCTGGTGATGATGGCCTTTCTGGATGGTGTTCACAGAATATAGCGATGGTAATTCGGCAATGCAATGAAATTCCCTGAACGGAAGAATTTGAGGTATGAACGGTTGGATGGGCCGGTCTCAGCCCGGTCCAGGGGGGCTTGAAACCTTGCTATGGTTGTCCAATGCTCCCTGAATCCTTCGCAATCCTCGGCGCCATCATCGGTTCACTGGGCGGGTTCTACTACCTGTTCGAGACCCTCGCCGGCAGGACCCAGCCCAACCGCATCACATGGCTGCTGTGGGGCCTCTTCCCGATGGTCATCTTCGTGGCGCAGCGGGCCCAGGGAGTCCAGGGCCTGTCCTGGACGACCTTCGCCGCGGGCTTCCTTCCGCTGCTCATCGTCGGGGTGTCCTTCTTCAACCCGAAGGCCTACTGGAAGAGCGAACCCCGCGACTACTACCTGATGGCCGCGGCCGTGCTCGGCATCATCCTCTGGGGCCTCACCCACAACCCCAACCTGGCCCTGGTGTTCTCCCTCCTGGCCGATGTCCTGGCGGGCATTCCCACGGTCCTCAAGGCCTACCGCCATCCCCGTTCCGAGAGCTGGATCGGCTTCACCATCAGCGCCATCGGTTTCGGCATCAGCTTCCTGTCCATCCAGGTCCACAGCTTCGGCACCACGGCGTTCGTGGCCTACCTGGTCATCGGCAACGCCTCCATCGCGGCCCTGGCCTCCCGGGGGCGCGGGCATCGGCCCACGTAATCGCGCGGGTCCCGGACCTTCGCCCCGGGCACTCGGCCTGGACCATCGGCCCGAAGGCCCAGGGACCCGGCAGGCGGGGTGACTTCGCCATGGACGGCCCCCAGCGACCGATCAAACTGGTGGCAGGGGGGATGCTGTGTGGCCGATTCACCTGGACCTGGGTTTCAAGGTCGTCTACTACTACGAGGGGTTCTACTTCCTCATCGCCATCGCCGCCGCGGCGGCCCTGGCGGCGCGCCGGCTGAAGCGGGCCGGCCTGGGCACCGCCCTCTTCCTGGACGGCCTTCCGTGGATCCTGTTCAGCGCCATCGTGGGAGCCCGGGTCTTCCACTTCGTGTTCTGGGACGTGAAGGCGCTCCTGGCCGAGCCCCTCTCCTTCTTCCGCGTCTGGGAGGGGGGGCTTTCCATCACGGGGGGCCTGGCCGGGGGCGTGGGTGCCGGCTATCTGTGGTTCCGCCGGGGGAAAGGCGACTTCTGGCGGGTCTTCGCCGTGGCCAGCCCGGCGGTCCTGGTGGGCCAGGCCCTGGGGCGCGTGGGCTGCTTCCTGAACGGCGACGCCTGGGGCATCCCCACCACGCTCCCCTGGGGGGTGCCCCTGCCGAAATACGGGACCCTCCTGCCCCGCATGACGCTCGATACCCGCCTCCCCAGCGATGCCTGGGCCTGGTGCGTCCAGCAGCATTCCATCCTCCCCACGGCCCTGGCCACCCTGCCCTTGCACCCGGTCCAGCTGTACGAGGCCCTGGGGGACCTCCTCCTGGCCGGAGGGGTGGTCCTGCTGGCCCGCAGGGCGGAGGGCGGTGGGGGCCGCTGGTCCCAGGTGTTCTGGTTCCACCTGGGCGGGTATTCGGTCCTGCGCTTTGCCCTGGAATTCCTCCACGGGGACCGGGACGCCCTGGTGTGGGCGGGCATGACGGCCCTCCAGATCGGGCTCCTGGGGTTCTCGGCCGCCGCCGCCATCCTGTTCCTGCGCGGGGGGCGCCGGGAGGCGCGATGACCTTCCGGGAAGGGACGAGGGGCGCCCATGGGATGTAACGCTCCCGGGCACGGGTGTCAGCCTCCGTGACATTCGATACAGTCCTCGAATTTTTGAGTTTTACTGTTTATATACAATAGATTATCAAAAGCCGTGGCCCCGCCGGGAACCCCTGCCCCTCCGCTTGGACCCCTCGTTGCGTAACGCGTTCGATCACGGGGCGCGCTGCCGCCCGGGCCCCTTCTTTCCCGGTGTGCCCATTTCCCGGGGGTTGCGGAGCATCCCGCCCGGCCGCCGAAGCATCTGGCATTGCCCATGCTTGGTCCCTTGCCATCCCCCGGAGGAACCCATGGCCTTGACCCCCTCGACCCACCTGCGCCAAGCGGCGCCCGGGGACGCGCCCGCCTGCGGCCGGATCTGCTACGAGGCCTTTGCCGCCCTGGGGCTCGCGCACCATTTCCCCTGCGATTTCCCGAGCGCCGAGGCCGCCGCCGGCATGCTCGAGGGGCCCTTCTCGGACCCGGGCTTCCACGGCATGGTGGCCCTCCGGGAGGGGCGGATCATCGGGAGCGTTTGCCTGGACGAACGCGGTCCGGTGGTCTGCCTGGGGCCCATCACCGTCGACCCCGGGGCCCAGAACGCCGGCACGGGGCGCCGGCTCATGGAAGCGGCCCTGGAGCGGGAGCGGGGGCGGGGCGCGGCGGGGGTGAGGCTGGTGCAGGCCGCCTTCCACAACCGCACCATGGCCCTCTACGCGAGCCTGGGCTTCGAGGTGCGCGAGCCGCTCTCCTGCATGCAGGGGCGCACCCGGACCCGGGGCCTTCCCGGGTGCGAGGTGCGGCCGGCGCGGCCGGAGGACCTGGACGCCTGCGACGCCCTGGCCCTGCGGGTGCACGGCCACCAGCGGCGGGGCGACCTGGAGCGGATGATCCACGCCGGCCAGGCCCGGCTGGTGGAGCGGGAGGGCCGGATCACCGGCTACGCCAGCGCCCTCGCCTTCTCCGGCCATGCCACCGCGGAGGAGACCCTCGACCTGAAGGCCCTGCTCGCCTCGGCCGATGGCTTCCAGGGCCCGGGCATCCTCGTGCCGACCCGCAACGCCGACCTGTTCCGCTGGTGCCTGGCCGAAGGGCTCCGGGTGGTGCAGCCCATGACCCTCATGAGCGTGGGCTGGTACCAGGAACCCGCCGGGGCCTGGCTGCCGTCCATCTCATCCTGATCGGCGCCGGGGCCGGAGCCTCGGCTCTGGTATGGTTGAAGCCATCCACCCCGGAGACGACATGCTTTCCATTGCCCTGGCCGCCCTGGTTGTGGCGGCGCCGCCCGCCCCGGAAGCACCCCGGTCCATGGCCTCCTTTTGCGAGGAAGCGGTCAGGAAGTTCGGTTCGGGGGACCTGAACGGCGGCCTCGGGCTGCTGGACGCGGCCCAGAAGGCCCACCCCCGGGATTCCAAGCCCCACTGGCTCCGGGCCCAGGTTCTCCTGGCCATCGCGGCGAAATCCGGGCCGGTGGCGGCCGGATGGTATCGATGCCGGGCCGAGGACGAACTGGAGAGCGTCTACCTGGCCCCCGGCGGAAGCAACGACGACCGGTCCACCCTCCAGGTGCTCCTGGATGACCTCCATGGCCGGGACTATCCCGATGTGGGATCCCGGCACCCCAAAGCCCGGGAGGCGTTCAAGGAGGCGGAAACGTTCTTCGGGGCCAAGGACTATGCGAAGGCCCGCACGGCCTATGCCCGGGCCCTGGCGCAGGACCCGGGTTTCGTGCTCGCGATGCTCTACATGGGGGACACCTACCACGGCGACATCGGCGACCCGGAGGCCCTCGCCTGGTACCGCAGGGCCGCCCAGGCCCAACCCAACTACCCCAGGGCCTGGCGCTACCTCAGCGACGCCTGCATCGCGGCCGGCCAGCGCCGGGAGGCCGAGGAAGCCCTCATGGCCAGGGTGGCGAGCCACCCCGGGAACCGCCTGCTTTGGCTCAAGCTCGCGGACCTCAGGGCGCAGGGGGGAAGGCCCATGAGGAAACTGGATTTCGTCCCCCCCTTCGTGCCGGGCTGGGACAAGGACGGCAAGCTTTCCCTAAAGGCCACCAACCATTTCCTGGACTTCGCGGGGAAGGAAATCTGGCCGGTGCTCCTGGCCGGTTCCCTGGGAGCCGTCAAGGTGGAGGCGAAGTCCGCCGGCCAGGAAGCGCCGCCCGTGGGCACCCCCTTCCAGAGGGAGATCTTCTTCTGGACCGCCGCCCTCCAGGCCCTGGACGCCGAGGCCCGCAGGACCGGCGAGCCCCCCCGGGACCGCATCCTGGGTGAGTTCCTGCGGTTCAGGAAGGACGGGCAGCTGGAGGCGGCACTCTTCCTCCTGCGGTACCAGGAGGCTTTCCGGCCGGAATTCGAGGCCTGGAAGAAGGCCCACCCCGGCGCCGTGCAGGCCTTCATCCGGGACTACGGCTACCGGCCCTGAGGCCGCCTCGCCCCCTTTTCCGGAGACCCCATGCCCCTTCACACCTTGATCCCGCGGGCCCTCCTGCCGGTCCTGCTCCTCGGTCTCCCCGTGGCCGCCCAGGCCCCGGAAAGGCCGGCTTCCCAGGGGGCCGCCACCCCGAGCGACACGGAGGTCCCGGGCGTCGCCAACTTCGCCCGGCTTTCCCCGGCGGTTTGGCGGGGGGCGCAGCCCACGGCGGAGGGATTCCGGAATCTGGAAAAATGGGGCGTCCGCACCGTCATCAGCTTCAGGCACGACCACGACGATTTCCAGGAGCTGAAGGGAACGGGCCTGAAGTATCTCCGCATCCCTTCCCTGGCCTTCGACCCGAGCCTGGAGAACATCGCCCGGTTCCTGAAGGTCGTGGAGGACGAGGCCAACTGGCCGGTGTTCATCCACTGCGCCAAGGGGAAGGACCGCACGGGGTACAACGCGGCCGCCTACCGGATCGTGATCCAGGGCTGGACCCCGGCCCGGGCCCTGGAGGAGATGCATGCCTTCCGCTTCAACCGGATCTGGGTGCTCAACCCCGGCTTCGTGCGCCGGTTGACGGCGGAAGAGCTCCGGGCCCGGGTGGACCGGGAACCCCCGCCCCTTTTCCAGATTTGGGTGCCCTAGACCGGCGTTCCGACCTACCCCTAAGATCACGACCGAAGCCGACAGATAGCTATTCCATGAAAACGGCGGTCCGGTCCCCTCAGCCGGGAACGGGCTACGTTTGAAGGCTGATCCCCTTCATCCTGTTCATCCATCTTCATCCCTGTTCCCGCAGGGCCGGTGATGAGGTGGGGTGGCGCGCAGGTGATCCGCATGCGCCGACCCATCCCTGCTCTGGCCCTGCGGGAACAGGGATGAAAACGGATGAACGGGATGCAGGGGATGAAAGACGGGATCTACAGGATCGGGATAGCAATTCAGAGGATTGGGCAAAAGGGGGGCCCTCCGGCCCTTTAGACTAGGCTCTGGGGTCAAGGGGAATGACCCCTTCCGACCCTTGCCGATCCAAGGAAAATCACCATGACTGGAATCCCGAATCCCTCCCAACCCTCCGACCTGAACGTGGAGACCTGCGATCTGGCGAAACTCGCGCGGCTGGTGGAGGCCCATGCCCCCTACGACGGTACCTTCGAGCTCCGGCTGCCGGGGGTTCACGTGACGAAGGTTTCCCGGGCCCAGAAGGACATGCACCATGTGGTGGCCTGTCCCTCCCTGTGCCTGGTCGCCCAGGGGGCGAAGCGGATCATGCTGGGCAAGGAGATCTACGAGTACGACGCCTCCCGCATGCTCGTGTACTCCCTGGACGTGCCGGTGACGGCCCAGGTGACGGGGGCCAGCCTGGACCGTCCCTACCTGGGCCTGCGGCTGGACATCGATCCCGCGCGCATCGCCGAGCTGACGGCCAAGGTCCATGCCCAGGGGCTCCCCGGGCGGGAGGACAGCCATGCCATTTCCGTGGACCGGGTGGATGCGCCGGTGATCAATGCGGTGGTGCGGCTCCTGGAACTGGCCTCCCGGCCCGAGGAAGCGGACCTGCTGGCGCCCCTCGTGCTGGACGAGATCCTCATTCGGTTGCTGCGCAGCTCGCTGGGCCTGCGCCTGGCGCGGATCGGGCGGGAGGAGAGCAAGGTCCACCGCATTTCCAAGGCGGTGTCCTGGGTGCGGTCCCATTTCCACGAGCCCCTGGATGTGGAGCGGCTCGCCCATTCGGTTCACATGAGCCCATCGTCCTTCCACCAGCATTTCAAGGCCGTCACGGAAATGAGCCCTCTGCAGTACCAGAAGGCCTTGCGCCTCCAGGAGGCCCGGCGCCTCATGCTCCTGACGCGGCTCGACGCCGGGATCGCGGGCCGGCAGGTGGGGTACCAGAGCGCCTCCCAGTTCACGCGGGAGTACGGGCGGTACTACGGCAATGCCCCCACCAAGGACATCGCCATGCTGCGCCGGCGGGCCGGGGTGGAGGACTAGGGGCTGTCGGCAAACCCAAGGCTATGAATAGCTAGGTTGTACTCATGGTTCGAAAGCGTTATCCAGGTTCCACAAGGAGGTGGCTGGATGCCGAGGAGCTTTCTGACCGACGTGATGTGGGACAAGTTGGTTCCGTTGCTGCCGCCAGAGAAGGGCGAGACGGGGCGACTCTACAACGCGCACCGGCCTTGGCTTGAGGCCATTTGTTTGCCAAGATGAAGCATTTCCGCAGCCTGGCCACAAGGTACGACAAGACGACCAGGAACTACGCCGCCATGGTTGCGATCGCGTGTCTGGTCATCTGGCTCAAGCTTTGACAAGTCAGTCTTTATCCTGCCTTTTCCCAAACATCCAATTCATCCCTGTTCGAACCCAGTAGCGGTGTGTCGACACTTTGGGGTTTTGGAGGCACGCCATGCCTATCCAGGACCCGCTCACACAGCAAATCATCGGCTTCTGCTACCGAATTGCGAACACCCTGGGCCACGGATTCGTCGAGAAGGTCTACGAGAACGCCCTGGCCATCGAATTCCGAAAGGCGAGGCTCGCCTTTGCCCAGCAGCAAAAGGTCGAAGTGTTCTACGAGGGCGAAAGGGTTGGGCACTACAAGGCCGACCTCATTGTGGAAGGGCGGGTCATCGTAGAGGTTAACGCCATCCAGGCCCTGAGCGAGGTTGATGTCGCTCAGGGCCTGAATTACCTGAGGGCCACCGGCCTTCCAACTTGCCTTCTCATCAATTTCGGCAAGGCGAAGATCGAGGTTCGAAGGCTGGGAATGAAGCCTGGCGAGGGTACCGGGGGCATGGAACTCGAGGTCAAGGACGTTCAATAACACGGACTGCGACTCAACCCTGCGTCGGCCCTGCAAAACGGGGATTAACGCAGATATATGGGATCAAAGGGGATATGTCCCACCTTGGCTTGCCCCTTCATCCTTGCACAGAAGCGCACCGGGTATGCCGACAGCCCCTAGCGCGCGGGTCCTTCAAGCACCGGCTCCAGCCACCCCGCGTGGGGGGCGTTGGCCCAGTCGTCGTCCTCGGGGGCGGCGCCGGGGGCGGTGGTGCGGAGCACCAGACGCCGCACCCCGGCGATGGGAATCCGGAAGGCCCGGGGGCCGCCGGCTCCCGTGAGGGCGCCGCTGGTCCACAGTTCCCGGCCGTCCCCCAGCACCGTGAAGGTGACCTTCGTGCGGCCCCGGTCGGAGTCGTCGAAGGCGGCTTCCCCGGAGAACGTGGTGTAGAGGGCCTTCAGATCGTATTCCAGTTCGGCTTCCGCATGGGCGGGCAGGCCCCGCCGGTGGGCGCCCGCCACCGTGAAGGCGGCGGCCGCGGACCGGATGCCGGTGGACCGCAGGGGCTCCAGGGTGCCCAGGTCGAGGCGCCCGGGCAGGAGCCCGGCCACCGTGAAGGTCAGCTCCGCCTTGCCGGGGCTGGCGCCGCCATCCTCCCACGCGGACCGCACCTGGGCGGTGTGCGGCCGCCGGGGGTCGAGGCGGGTGAGTGGGAAGGCCGGGCCGCCCGCGTGGCCCAGGAGCTGGCCGTCCAGGTACACCTGGTAGCCGGCGTTGAGGTAGTAGGCGTCCCGCCACCGCAGGATGGCGCCGTCCAGACCGGCGGGCTCCACCTGGAGCCCCTCGGGGGGACGGGTGGGGTAGGCGTAGGCGGGGGCCGGACGGAAGGTGACCTTCCAGGCCACCCGCTGGGTGCGGGATGAACGGATGCGCACCGTGGCCCAGCCCTGGTGGCAGGTGACCGACACGGGCAGCGGGCCGGAGGCGCCCCGGGCGGTGGCCGAGGCCACCTGGAAATTCCGGCCCCGGGGGTAGGCGAAGTGCAGGTCGTAGGGGTCGTCCCGGATGACCCTGCTGGCTCCGGACACCGTGTTCCCCTCGGTCCTCAGGGCCTGCACGTCCACCCAGCCCTGGGTGATGTGCCGGCTGGTGGACACCAGCTGGATGGCGCCGTCGCAGGGCACCAGGGCCAGGACCCGGCAGCTGGTGGGCGGCAGGTCCACGGCGAAACCCGCCTCCCAGGCGCCCAGGTACTCCTGGTTCCAGAAGTCGAAGACGTGGAGGGGCGCCTGGGCCGGCAGGCCCAGGTCCTTCCAGGAAAGGGCCACCTGGAGGGCCTGGAGGGTGCCGTAGTTGAAGACCCCCGCCACGTCGTAGGCGCGACCCAGGTGATGGATCTTGAGGTCCCAGATGCGCTTGGCCCGGGTGGAGGGGAACAGGTCCAGGGGCCGGATGTCGGCGGCGGGGAAGACCTTGCGCAGGATGTCCACCCGGTCCCGGGAGAGGTCCATGAGCCGGTCGCTGACGAACAGCGCCTGGCCCGTGAGCCCCTGGAGCGTGGCCCAGGCCCGGGCCTGGTCCAGGGTGAGGGGGGAGCGCACCAGCATCACGTCGGGATCCGTGTACCAGGCGATGTTGTGCTGGTAGTACGAGCGCAGGGTGGGTTCCAGGGCGGTGAGGAAGCCGTCCCAGCCCCGCACCACGTCGCCGCCGGTGCGGCACCCGTCCATGAGGCCCATGCCCTCCACGGGCAGGCCCCAGCACCCCAGCAGGTAGCGCCGGGGGCCGATGGCGTCCCGGATGGCCCCCACGGTGCGGCGGTACAGCGCGCCGGCCTCGCCGGGTTCGTGCATGAAGACCCGGGTGCGGCGGTATTCGTCCAGCACCACGGGCTGGCCGTCGATCTTGAAGTAGTCGAAGCCCCAGCCCGTGAAGGTGCCGAAGAGCCGCCGCAGGTAGTCCGGCGCCGCGGGGGCGGAGGGATCCACCAGCCACTTCCCTTCCCAGGTGTCCGAGGGGGAGGTTCCGTCGGGCTTTTGCAGGAAGACGCCCGGGTTGGCCCGCACCACCTCCGGGTTGGATTGCCCGTGGGGCGCCACCCAGAGCCCCGGGACGAAGCCCCGGGCCTTGATGTGGGCCGCCAGGGCCGCCATGCCCCCGGGGAAGTGCGCGTCCACGCCGCTCCAGTCCCGGGAGCCGTGGCCGCCGTCCTCCTTCTCCTTCTGCCAGGCGTCGTCCACCTGCACGATGCGGGCGCCGTAGTCCTTGAGGTTCCGGGCGAGCCAGTCCGTGCTGCGGCGCACCTCGCCCTCGTCCAGGTCCTGGTAGTAGTAGTACCAGGTGCAGAAGCCCGACGGCGGCTCCGGGAAGACCGACTTGTCCATGGGCTTGAAGTGGTTCAGGCCGAGCCGGTCCCGGTAGTAGTGGGGCAGGACGGAGCCGTCCAGCAGGGCGACCTGGTCCCGCAGGGGGTCGTAGATGCCCTGGGCCAGGGGCGTGCCCACGGGGCCCAGGGTCATGACGAAGAGATCGGGGTTGGGGCCGTCCTGCACCCGGGCGGGGATGGGGTGGGGCCACGGTTCCGCCGGGACGGCGGGAAGGGCCAGGAGGGCGGCGAGGGTCAGGGAGGTCCCCATGGCCCGGCCGCCGCGGGCGGGGTGGGGAGGTTGGGGAAGGACCTGGGCATGGGACATGGCGGGTTCCGGGATGGGGAGGGGGGCCGAAGGAGGGGAGGTTTCCGAAGTTGGCAGGGGGGGATCTGATATATCATATATCAGATATCTGATCCCAGCCCTGTCCGCCGCCCAAAGGAACGCCCCATGCCCATCGCCGTGAAGGCCGCCCGATTCCTGCCCTTCCTCCTGGGCCTGGCCCTCTGCGGCCAGGGGACCCGGGCCGACTACGAGCGGGCCGCGCGCCTCAAAGGGGCCACGGCGGCCTTCTTCGCCCGGGCCTCGCTGCGCCCCGTGTGGCGGGAGGACGGCACCTCCTTCTGGTACCGCCGGGAGGACGCCCAGGGCCGCCGGGCCTGGGTGAAGGTGGCCGCGGCCACGGGCGCCCGGGAGCCCGCCTTCGACCACGGGCAGCTGGCGGCGGGCCTGGCCAAGGCCACGGGCCGGCCCTGCGACCCGGAGCGCCTGCCCCTGGAGGACCTCATCCTTCCCGCCGGGGGCCGCGCCGTTCAGTTCCGCACCGACGGGGGCTGGTGGGCCCTGGACCCGGCCACCGGCGCCGTGGCCTCCATCCTCCCGCCCCGGCCCCCCGCCCCGCCCGAACCCGGGACCCCGGCGCCCCGCGGCCCCGTGACGAGCCCCAACGGCTGCTACGTGGCCAGGGTGGAAGCGTCCAATGTCGTCGTGCGCACCCTCGGTGGCAAGGTGGTCCACGCCACCACGGACGGGGTGGCCTCGAACCCGTACACCGGCGCGGTGGACTGGAGCCCGGACAGCCGGCGCCTGGTGGCCCAGCGGGCCACGGTGGTGCCGCTGCACAGGGTGACCTTCGTGGAGTCCTCGCCCCGGGACCAGGTGGAGCCCCGGGTGCACACCCAGGACTACGCCAAGCCCGGCGATCCCCTGCCCGTGGTGCGCCCCGTGCTGGTGGACGTGGAGGCCCGCACCTGCGTGCCCGCCGACGAGCGCCTGGCCCCCACCCCCTATGCGGACTACGGGGACGGCCTGGCGGTGCACTGGGCGCCGGACGGCTCGCGCTTCTTCTACGTGTACAACCAGCGGGGCCACCAGGTGCTGCGGGTCATCGCCGTGGACGCGGCGACGGGCGCGGCCCGCACCGTCATCGACGAGCGCAGCCCCACCTTCATCGACTATTCCGGCAAGCAGTTCCTGGAGTACCTGGACGGCACCGGGGAACTGGTGTGGATGAGCGAGCGCAGCGGCTGGAACCATCTGTACCTGGTGGACGCCGCCACCGGCCGGGTCAAGAACCCCATCACCCGCGGGGAATGGGTGGTGCGCTCCGTGGTGCACGTGGATGCCAAGGCGCGCCAGGTGCTGCTCCTGGCCGGTGGCATCGTGAAGGGCCAGGACCCGTACTACCTGCACCTGGTGCGGGTGGGCTTCGACGGTTCGAACCCGCGGGTCCTCACCCAGGGGGACGGCACCCACACGGTGACCCTGAGCCCGGACCGCGCGGCCTTCGTGGACGTGTGGTCCCGGGTGGACCGGGCCCCCGTGGCCGAGCTGCGCCGCACGGCGGACGGGGCCCTGGTGGCCGAACTGGAGTGCTGGGACGCGGCGGAGCTGGCCCGGTGCGGGTGGCGCGCCCCGGAGCGCTTCACCGCCAAGGGCCGGGACGGCGCCACGGACATCCACGGCGTCATCTACCGGCCTTCGAACTACGATCCTGGGAAGAAGTACCCCGTCATCGAGTACATCTACGCCGGGCCCCAGGGCTCCTTCGCCCCCAAGGCCTTCACCCGCGCCCCCCTCCACGCGGACCTGGCGGAACTGGGCTTCATCCTGGTGGCCCTGGACGGCATGGGCACCAGCCACCGCTCCAAGGCCTTCCACGATGTGTGCTGGAAGAACCTGGGCGACGCGGGCTTTCCCGACCGCATCCTCTGGATGAAGGCCGCCGCCGCCCGCGACCCGGCCATGGACCTGGACCGGGTGGGCATCTACGGCGGCAGCGCCGGGGGGCAGGACGCCCTGCGGGGCCTGCTGGCCTTCGGGGACTTCTACAAGGCCGGGGTGGCCGACTGCGGGTGCCACGACAACCGCATGGACAAGGTCTGGTGGAACGAGCAGTGGATGGGCTGGCCCGTGGGGCCCCACTACGCCGAGCAGAGCAACGTGGCCAACGCGGCCCGCCTCAAGGGGCGCCTCCTTCTCCTGGTGGGGGAGATGGACACCAATGTCGACCCCGCCTCCACGATGCAGGTGGTGGACGCCCTGGTGCGGGCCGACAAGGATTTCGAGATGCTGGTGGTGCCGGGGTCGGACCACGGGACCCTGCGCATTCCCCACGTGGAGCGGCGCATGAAGGATTTCTTCGTGCGGGGGCTCCTGGGGGTGGAACCCCGGTGGAAGTGACCCGGCCTCAGGCCGGCTCCCGGGGCACCAGCGCCCCCCGGATCACCGCCTCGAACTGGTGGTGCTGGTAGGGCTTCGGCAGGAACCCGGCCAGGCCGCTGCCCTCCATGTCCCCCACCGCCTCCCGCTCGTTGTAGCCCGAGGACAGGATGATGGGGACGGCGGCGGAGATCTCGCGGATGCGCTGGAAGGCCTCCTTCCCGTCCATGACCGGCATGGTCAGGTCCAGGAGGACGAGGGTGATCTCCCGCTGGCGCAGGGCGAAGGTGTTCACGGCCTCCAGGCCGTCGTGGGCCTCCAGCACCTTGAGGCCCAGGGTCCCGCTGAAGGCGCGGGCGATGGCCCGGGCGTCGGCGTCATCGTCCACCACCAGGACGGTGCCCTGGAGTTCCCCGGACGCCAGGACCGGGTCGGCCTCCGGGACCGGTTCCTGGGATTCCGCCACGGGCAGGAAGACCTTCATGCAGGTGCCGTGGCCCACCTCGCTGTACACCTTGATGGTGCCCCCGTGGCTCAGGAGGATGCCCAGGAGGGCGGAAAGCCCCAGGCCCCGGCCGGTGAACTTGGTGGTGAAGAAGGGGTCGAAGATCTTGTCGATGGTGCCGGGGGCCATGCCGCAGCCGTTGTCCGACACTTCGAGGGTCACGTAGCGGCCGGGCTTGATGGGGTTGATGGGGGCGAGGCTCGAGATGTCCAGGGCGTCGATGGTGCGGTCCCCGGTGCGCAGGGTGATGACGCCCCCCGGGTGTTCGGCCACGGCGTCCGAGGCGTTGGTCACCAGGTTCATGACCACCTGCTGCATCTGGGTGGGGTCCGCGGTGATGTCGGGGACCTGGGGCGCCAGGTCGCAGTGGATGGTTGCCCGTTTGCTGATGGAGATGGACAGGAGCTTGGCCATGTCCGTGACGAGCCGGTTCAGGTTCACGGGGGCGATGACGGTCTTGCCCTTGCCGGCGTAGGCGAGCATCTGCCGGGTGAGGTCCGCGGCCCGCAGGGAGCCCTGCTCGATCTGGTCCAGGAAGCTCTGGGTGGGGCTTCCCGGCGGCAGGGAGAGGCTCGCGAGGTTGCAGTTGCCCAGGATGCTGGTGAGCAGGTTGTTGAAGTCGTGGGCGATCCCCCCCGCCAGCACGCCCAGGCTCTCCAGCTTCTGGGTCTGGCGCTGGGCCTCCTCGCCGTTCTTCCGGGCGGTGATATCGGCCCGGATGGCCACGAACTGGATGGGATGCCCCTCGTCGTCCAGCAGGGGCACGATGGTCGTGTCCACCCAGTAGGGGGAGCCGTCCTTGGCCTTGTTCTTGATCTCGCCCTTCCAGACGTTGCCGCCCTTGATGGTGGTCCACAGGTCCCGGAAGAAGGCCTTGGGGTGGTGGCCGCTGTTGATGATCCGGTGGTCCTGGCCCAGGAGCTCCTCCCGGGGATACTTGGAGATATCGCAGAAGTAGTCGTTGACGTACGTGATCTTGCCCCGGTCGTCGGTGACGGCGACGATGGCGTGCTGGTCCAGGGCCCACTTGAAGTCCTTGAGCTCCTTCAGGGCCGCTTGGGTGCGGGGGTCCTCCTCCTCCCGGGGGAAGAATTCCCGGGTGAACCCCAGCACCGTCTCCCGGCCGCTCTTGGCCGCCAGGCCGCACACCAGGGGGCGGGCCAGCCCATCCTTGCCCTGGAACCGGGCCTCGGTGCTCAGGGATTCCTTCCCGGAAAGCACCTCCCGGATCATGCGCAGGATCCGGTCCCGGTCCCCCGGGGCGATGAAATCCAGGAACTCCCGGCCGTGGATCTCCCCGGCTTCCCACCCCCAGCAGCGGTCCCCGGCGGTGGCCAGGCCCTCCACGATGCCCTTGGGCCCCAGGGCGAAGAACACCTGGCTTTCGCCCCCCATGGCCCACCGGCGGATGGCATGCATGGCCTGGGAATTGGATCCCTCGATGCGGTAAGGAAAGGTGAGCCGTCCCATAACCAAGGAAGATAGACGGAAACGCGAATGAGTCTAATTATTATTCATGGTGCCTCGTTTTTTGCCCGGCCGGCCTGTTCAATCCTCGTAACAGGGCCCGGCCTCCCGCACCTCGAGGCTGGTCCATTCGGCGGCCGGACAGGCGCGCGCGATGTCCAGGGCCTCCTCCCGGGTGGTGCAGGCGAGGTGGAAGAAGCCTCCGATCATTTCCTTGGTTTCGGTGAAGGGGCCGTCCACCAGGGCCGGGGCGCCCTCCCGCACCGTGACCCGGGTGCCTTCCCGGTCGGGACGGAGGGAGCTGACGCCCTCCAGGAGGCCCCGGTCCTTGAGGTCCTCGGCGAAGCGCACCATGCGTCCGTACACGGCGCGGCCCTCCTCCGGGGTCCTCCGGGCGCGCTGCTCCCGGGGTTCCAGAATCAACATGACGAACGGCATGGCTTCTCCTCAACACCTATCTGGGATGCCGCAGGCGGCGGACCGTTCCAGCAGAAGGGTGCGTTCCCGCCCATTGCGGGTGAGGGCCGCGGCCCGTTCGAACTCCGCCCGGGCCTCGGCCATGCGGCCCAGCTTGTGGAGCAGATCGCCCCGCACGGTGGGAAGGAGGTGGTAGGCCTGGAGGGACGGCTCGGAACGCAGCGCGTCCACGGCCTCCAGCCCCGCGGCGGGGCCGTGGGCCATGCCCAGGGCCACGGCGCGGTTGAGCTCCACGATGGGCGAGGGGGCGCGCCGGGCCAGTTCCCGGTAGAGCTCCGCGATGCGCCCCCAGTCCGTGTCGCCGGCGGTGCGGGCCCGGGCGTGGCAGGCCGCGATGGCCGCCTGGAGCGTGTAGGGGCCCCGGACGCCGCCCAGGCGCTCCGCCCTGTCCAGGGCCGCCAGCCCCCGGCGGATGAGGAGGCCGTCCCAGGCGCCCCGGTCCTGGTCCGGCAGGAGGATGGGCTCGCCGCCGGGGCCGGTGCGGGCCCGGAGGCGGGAGGCCTGGATTTCCATGAGGGCGGCGAGCCCGTGGGACTCCGCCTCGCCGGGCGCGAGCTCCGCCAGGATCCGGCCCAGGCGCAGGGCCTCCTCGCACAGGGCGGGCCGGGTCCAGTCGGCCCCGGAGGTGGTGGCGTAGCCTTCGTTGAAGATGAGGTAGATGACGCCCCGCACCGAGTCGATGCGGGCCCGGAATTCCGGGCCCCGGGGGGCCTCGAAGGGGGCCCGGGCCTCCGCCAGGGCCTGCTTGGCCCGGACGATGCGCTGGGCGACGGTGGGCACCGGCACCAGGAAGGCCCGGGCGATCTCCTCGGTGCTGAGGCCCCCCAGCAGCCGGAGGGTGAGGGCCACCCGGGCCTCGGGGGCCAGGACGGGATGGCAGGCGATGAACATGAGCCGCAGCAGATCGTCGCCAATGGGGTCGTCCAGCGCGGCATCCCGCATCTCCACCGCCGCCTCCTCCAGGGCCTCCCGTTCCCGGGCCATTTCCCCGTGTTTGCGCTCCATCATGCGGGCGCGCCGCACCTGGTCGATGGCCCGGTGCTTGGCGGCGGCCATGAGCCAGGCGCCCGGGTTGTGGGGAATTCCCGCTCCGGGCCACTGTTCCAGGGCCGCCACCAGCGCATCCTGGGCCAGCTCCTCGGCCAGCCCCACATCCCTCACCAGGCGCACGAGACCGGCCACCAGGCGCGCCGATTCCATGCGCCAGACGGCATCGATGGCGCGATGGACCCCGGTGCTAGGGTCTCGCATCCACCTGCGCCCTCAGGCAGGCTTCCTGCTCCCGGAGGCCGGGGGCGAGGTCGGGGCCGAAATCCTCCGGTTCCAGGAGGGGGCGGATCTCGGCCTCGCCCCATTCCCCCGTGGGATTGGGGCACCGCTTCACCCATTCGATGGCCTCGTCCAGGGAGCGCACCTGCCACAGCCAGTATCCGGCGATGAGTTCCTTGGTTTCGGCGAAGGGGCCGTCCACCACGGTGCGGTCCTTGCCCTGGAAGCGCACCCGGGCCCCCCGGGAGCTGGGGTGGAGGCCTTCGCCGTCCAGGAGCACCCCGGCCTTCACCAGCTCGCCGTTGAACCGGCCCATTTCGTCCATCAGGGCCTTGCCGGGCATGACCCCCGCTTCGGTGTCGCCGGTGGCCTTGATCAGGATCATGACTCTCATGGCGCCTTCCTTTCGTTGAAAGGGACGGGAGGGACCCATCCTACTCATGCGTCGAAGAACCGGAACCCTTTTCGACAGCCCGGGCCGAAAAATTCCATCCCCCTGTCGAATCCCGCGGGGTCCGTTCGACGCATGGGTAGCCCCACCCTTCCAGGCGACGTCCTCGAAGGCGATACCAACCCCCACCCTTCCACCCCAGGAGACCCGCCATGGCCCAGGTCAGCACCTACCTCAACTTCCCCCGATGCACCGAGGAGGCCTTCCAGTTCTACCGGAAGGTCTTCCGGAGCGAATTCCGGGGGCCCATCCTGCGCGTCGGGGACGCCCCCGGCTGCGGCGACCAGCAGCCGGCTGGTGAAGCGGACAAGAACCTCGTGATGCACGTGGCGATGCCCATCCTGGGGGGCCACGTCCTCATGGGGTCGGACGTGCCTGAGAGCACGAAGTTCAAGGTGGTCCAGGGCAACAATGTCCTCATCAATCTGGAACCCGACGACCGCACCGAGGCGGACCGCCTCTTCAAGGCCCTGTCCGAGGGGGGCACCGTCGAGATGCCCCTCCAGGAGATGTTCTGGGGGGATTATTTCGGTTCGATCGTGGACCGCTTCGGCATTCATTGGCTGTTCAACTGCGCCAGCAAGGTCTGAACGCATACCATCCCCTGACCGCCGCCCCTCGCTCCCGCCTGGGGCGGCGGCTGCCGTTTGGACATCCCGGCCCGCCCAAGCATGCCCTGCCGGGGGCCGCGGATTGATTCAGCCGGGTTCCCACCGGGGGCGCGACCCACCAGGGTCCCAACACCCTGCGCCGACCCACCGGGAGCGCTTGCGCAGCAGCAAGCTGCTGCTGGCGCTTGCCGTGGTCCATGGACGATGGATGGCGGAAAACGTGGGCGCAGCGACCCTGCCCTCGGATAACCGAGTGCTGAAGGAGCGCACCCCACGTTCGCCTTCACCCGCCGTCCATGGATGACGGCAAGCGCATTCGCAGCAGCTTGCTGCTGCGAATGCGCTCCCGATGGGTCGGAGCGCCGGGTCGGGACCCCATGGCCCGACACGTCCCTCCGGAACCTCGTCGCTCAAACCTGCAGCCGCCGGCAGGCCATGCCTGGTTGGGCTGCAAGGTCCAAACGGCAGCCGCCTCCCCGGCGGTTTATGGAGAATTTACGCGAAGAGGACGCCCCCCCACCCTATAATCACACCTTCATGTCCTTAATGAACGGGAGCCCCTCCGTTGACCCCCCCGACCCCGTCCCATCCCGCCGAACCGAGCCGGCTGCCTTTGGGCCTGGTGCTTACGTTCTGTCTGGGTGTCGCCCTGGTGGGCCTGGGCTCGTACGTCATCCAGAAGGGGCTCGTCCGGCGAAGCGCCCTGAATCAACTATCCATGGTGGCGGATTTGAAGGTGGAGGAGATCGGGGCGTGGATGGAGGCCCGGAAGGCCAGCGCCCTGGAGGACAGCATGGGGACGGCCATGGCCCTGGACGTGGACCGGCGGCTGCGCACGGGCCGGTGGAGCGAGGGTGGGCAGGAGCAATGGCTGACCCGCATCCGGGCCCTGGAAGGCCTCCACGGGTACCGGGACGTCAGTCTGCTTGGCCCCGACGGGGCCCTGCTCCTTTCCAGCCGCGGCCTTCCCTCCGGGCCGGACGCCCTGGAGCGGGAGGCCCTGGAGGCCGCCCGGCGGGCCACGGCGCCCTTCTTCACCTCCATCCACCTCGACGCGGATTTCCCGGAGCGGCCCCTGACCCTGGACCTGGTTTCGCCCCTGGTGGCCATGGACAAGGGCGGGAGCCGGGTGGTGGGGTTCATGGCGTACCGCCTGGATCCCGGCGTCTTCCTGTTCCCCCTCCTGCGGAAATGGCCCATGGTCACGGAAAGCGCCGAAACGATCCTGGCCGAACGGCAGGGGGGGGACGCGGTCTTCCTCAGCGAACTGCGCCACACCCGGGAGCCCGCCCTGGCCCGCCGGGTCCCCCTGACGTCGCGAACGGTCCTGGCGGTGCAGGCCCTCTCCAAGAACCCGGGCCTGCTGGAAGGCGTGGACTACCGGGGCATCCCGGTGCTGGGCGCGGGGCGGCCCGTGCCGGGGACCCCCTGGGTCCTGGTCGCCAAGCAGGACAAGGCCGAGCTTTTCCGGCCCCTGCTGGCGCGCACCCTGGGCCTGACCCTGGCGGCCTCCGCGGTGCTCCTGGCGATCTTCCTGCAGATCCGCGCCCTGCTGCAGCGGCGGAACCGGCTCATGCAGGCCAACAGCGAGGCCCAGTACCAGGCCCTCTTCGACAGCATGGCCGATTCCGTGTTCCTCATCGGTCCGGACAACCGGTTCCTGAACGCCAACCGGGTGGCGGTGGAGCGGCTGGGCTACTCCCTGGAGGAACTGAGGGGGCTGGGGCCCGCGGATATCAACCCTCCGGAGGCGGCCCCCGCGGTGGGCGAAGTCCTGGCCACCCTCGCGCGGGAGGGCCAATCGACGTTCGAGACCGTCCACCTGGGCAAGGACGGGACCCCCATGCCCGTGGAGGTCCGTTCCCGCCGGGTGGTCATCGGCGGGCAGACCGTGATCGTCAGTTCCGCCCGGGACATTTCGGACCGCCTCGCCCAGGAGGCGGAGATCCTGCGCATGAACCAGCTCTATGCCGCCCTGAGCCAGGTGAACCAGGCCATCGTGTGGTGTCCCACCCGGGAAGCCCTCCTGAAGAAGATCTGCGAGGTGATGGTGGACTTCGGGAAATTCCGCCTGGCCTGGATCGGATGGGACGACCCTTCGACCCACGAGGTGGCGGTCGTGGCCAGCCACGGGGACGACCAGGGCTACCTGGACGGGATGCGGGTGCGCAGCGACGATTCGCCCCTGGGCCGGGGTAGCGTGGGAACGGCGATCCGTACCGGACGGCCCAGCATCTTCCGCGATATTCCCGGCGCGCCCGCCTTCCAGCCCTGGCGGGACCGGGCCGAAAGGTCCGGGATCGTCTCCTCCGCGTCCCTTCCCATCAGCCAGGGCGGCGCGGTGGTGGGGGCCCTGACGGTGTACGCGGCGGTGGCCGACGTTTTCGGCCCCCACGAACTGGCCCTCCTGGAGGAGGCCGCCGGGGACATCTCCTTCGCGCTGGATCACCTGGAACTGGACGCCCGACGCAAGAAGGCGGAGGAGGAGCTCAGGGCCAGCGAGGCCAGGCTTGTGCGGGCGGAAGGCGTCGCGGCCTTCGGCAACTGGGATCTGGACCTGGAAACCAACATCGCCAGCGTCTCCCAAGGCGCCTGCCGGATCTACGGCCTCGCCCACTCCAGGTTCGTCATGCCGGAAGTGCAGGCCCAGGTACTTCCCGCCTACCGGCCCATCCTGGACGCCGCCCTGCGGGACCTCGTGGAAGCGGGCACGCCCTACGACGTGGAGTTCGAGATCACCCGGGCCGACAACGGCCAGCTGCGGACCATCCATTCGGTGGCGGAATACGATCCCGCCAGGCGCACCGTCTTCGGGGTCATCAAGGACATGACCGAGCGCAAGCAGATGGAGGACGTCCTGAAGGAGCGGGAGTACTTCTTCCGGGAGTCCCAGCGGGCCGCGGGCATCGGTTCGTACCGCGCGGATTTCGTGGGCGATTCGTGGACCTCCTCGGCGGTGCTGGACGCCATCTTCGGCATCGGCCCGGATTTCGCGCGCACCATTCCGGGCTGGATGGAGCTCATCCACCCCGAGGACCGGGAGGGCATGTCCCGATACCTGGCCGAGCACGTCATCGGCGGCCGCAGGCCCTTCGACCGGGAATACCGGATCGTCCGGCGCAGTGACGGGGCCGTGCGTTGGGTGCGGGGCTGCGGGGAGGGCGTGTTGGACGCCCAGGGCACCTGCGTGGGCCTGATGGGCACCATCCAGGACATCACCGATTCCCGCCTCGCCGCCCAGGAGAATGCCCTCCTCCAGGCCCAGCTGGTCCAGGCCCAGAAGATGGAAAGCCTGGGCGTGCTCGCCGGCGGCGTCGCCCACGACATGAACAACGTGCTCGGGGCGGTGCTGGCGCTGTCCTCCGCGCACCTCACCCTGCACCCCGAGGACAGCGCGACCTTCAAGGCCTTCGACACGATCCGCAAGGCCGCCACCCGCGGCGGCAAGATGGTCCAGAGCCTCCTCCACTTCGCCCGCAAGAACCCCACCGAAAGGCGGTCCATCGACTTCAACGCCCTGATCCTGGAGGAGGCGAGGCTGCTGGAGCGCACGACCCTGGCCAAGGTGCGGCTCGAGCTGAACCTGGCCCCCGACCTGCGCAGGATCCTCGGGGATCCGGGCTCCCTGGCGGGGGCGGTCATGAACCTCTGCGTGAACGCCGTGGACGCCCTGGGCGACAACGGCGTCCTGATCCTCCACACCCGCAACCTCGGCGGGGACCGGGTGGAGGTGCGCATCGAGGACAACGGATGCGGCATGCCCGCGGAGGTGCTGGAGAAGGCCATGGATCCCTTCTTCACCACCAAGGGCGACGGCAAGGGCACGGGCCTGGGCCTGTCCCTGGTGTACGCCACCGTGAAGGCCCACGGCGGCACCGTGGAGATCCAGAGCGAGCCCGGACAGGGCACGCGGGTCCTCCTGCGCTTCCCGGCCGAAGCGGCCCCTCCGGTGGAGCCCCAGCCGGAACCGGCCCCGGGGCCGGAGGCGCTCCCCGCCCCGTTCAAGGTCCTGGTGGTGGACGACGACGACCTGGTGCTTTCCTCCACCCAGATGGTGGTGGAATTCCTGGGCCACACCCCCTTCACCGCCGCCGGCGGCGAGGAGGCCCTGGACCGGGTCCGGCAGGGCCTGCGCCCCGACCTGGTGATCCTGGACATGAACATGCCCGGGCTCGGGGGGGCGGAGACCCTGAAGGAACTCCGGCCCCTCCTCCCCACGGTGCCCGTCCTGCTCGCCACGGGCCGGGTGGACCAGGGGGCCCTGGACCTGGTGGCGGCGCACCCGCACGTGCATCTGCTCCCCAAACCGTTCAGCATGCAGGATCTTCAGAAGATGCTCCGGAATCTCCCCATCCCCAGCCTGGGAGGGACCGCATCGAAGGGCTGAGTCACCGGCGCCGCCTTCCCGGCCTTCCCATCCGGATTCAGGCCTGCCACCCCAGGCATTCCTGCAGCTTCGCCACCGTGAAGGGCTTGGGCAGCAGGGAGACCCTTTCGTGGGCTCCCACCAGGTCCAGGACGGCCTGGTCGGGCCTTCCGGTGATGATCAGGACGGGCAGATCCGGCCGCAGCGCGCGCACCCGCGCCAGGGTCTCGGCGCCGCCGATGCCGGGCATGTTCATGTCCAGCAGGAGGACCGAAGGCCTCATGCCGCCCTCCAGCAAAGCGATGGCCTCCTCGCCCCGGGTGGCGAAGGCGGCGGGGTGGCCCAGGGCTTCCAGGATCTCCAGCAGGGAGCCGCGGAACAGGTCGTCGTCGTCCACCACCAGGACCTCCAGGCGCGAGGGCGGGGCATCCGGGGCGGGCGCGGGCGGGGCCGGAGCCGCCGCGGGGCGGAGCCCGCAGGCCGGGAAACGGAGCGTGACGCAGGTGCCCCTGCCCACTTCGCTGCGGATCTCCAGGGTGCCCCGGTGGGCCTCCACGATGCCGTAGACCATGGTGAGGCCGAGCCCCGTGCCGCTGCCCTGGGGCTTGGTGGTGAAGAAGGGGTCCTGGGCGTGCTCCAGCACCTCCCGGGCCATGCCGCAGCCTTCGTCCTCCACCTGCACCTCGACCGTATCCGTCCCCAGGTTGGCCGTCCTCAGGCAGAGGCGCCCCTGGCCGGCCATGGCGTCCACGGCGTTGACGCACAGGTTCATCACGGCCCCCATGAGCGCCGCGGGATCGCCGAGCACCGGCCGCAGGTCCGGATCCAGGCTGAGATCCAGCTGCACCTTGGCCAGGGTGGTGTGGGAGAGGATCTCCACCTCCTCCCGGAGGATCAGGTTCAGGTCCAGTTCCCGCTCCTCCGCGGGGCGCTGCCGGGCGAAGTTCAGGAGGGTGCGCACCATGTCCCCGCCCCGCACCGCGGCCTTGGCGATGGTGTCCAGGGCCCGGTGGATGCGGGTCCCCGGCACCTGGGTCTCGAGGTTGGATTCCGCGTAGCCGAGGATGGCGGCCAGGACGTTGTTCATGTCGTGGGCGATGCCTCCGGCGAGGACGCCCAGGCTCTTCATCTTCTGGGCGTGGTGGAGCTGGGCCTCCAGGCCCGCCTTCTCCTCCACGGCGCGCACCCGGGTGGCGATCTCCAGCCGGAGCTTGCGGTTGAGCTGGAAGAAGGCCAGGGTGGTGCCGCCCAGCACCAGGCCCAGGAGGATGGCGCCGCCCAGGGCCAGGAGCAGGCGCTGGTGCTTCTCCCGGTCCGGGGTCCCGGGATCGTAGAGGAAGCCGTCCAGGGGGAAATTCGGGGGCAGGAGGCCCAGGGCCGCGTAGGTGTCGGCGATGTGCATCCAGCGGCCGCGGTACATGTAGCCCATTTCCACCATGCCGGGCTGCAGCAGCGGAACCATCCGCTGGGCCTCGAACAGCAGGTAGTCCCGGCCCCGGGGCTGGCCGTACCGGGCCAGGATGAGGTCCACCAGTTCCTCGGGATGGGCCATGGCGTACTTCCAGCCCTTCATGCTCGCTTCCAGGAAGGCCCGGGTCCGGACGGGATGGCCCCGCAGTTCGCGCTCGGACGTGAACAGGTTGTCCCCGTAGAAGTCGATGCCGCCCATGCGGGGCGAGAGCTCGATGCAGTCCTGGCGGGCCACCTTCATGAAGTAGGGTTCGTTGGTGGAATAGGCGCTGATGCAGTCCACCCTCCCCTTCACCAGGTCCCCGGGATCGAAGCTGTGCTTGAGGCGGATCAGGGACGAATCGGCCACGCCCTCCGCCCGCAGGTAGGCGTTGAGTTCATCCGTGCGCTCCTCCAGCATCACCCGCTTGCCCACCAGGTCCTGCACGGTGGCGATGCCCGAACGGGCCCGGGCCATGAGGATCACCGGCGAATGCTGGAAGACCACGCCCAGCACCACCACGGGATTCCCGGCCTGGCGCGCCATGAGGAGGGAGCAGCCCCCCACCCCGTACTGGGCCCTGCCGTCCACCACCTCCTGGACCACGTCCCGCCCCGGCTCGGCCTCGCGGATCGTCACGTCCAGGCCCGCATCCCGGTAGTAGCCCTGCTGGACGGCGGCGTAGTACCCGGCGAACTGGAACTGGTGGTGCCACTTCAGTTGAAGGGTCACGGGGTCCAGGGTGGCGGGGGAGGCCCCCAGGACGCCGCACAGCCCCATGAAGACGATCCCGCGAATCATGACGGTGCGCCAGGATTTGGTAATTCGCATAGAATCACGGAGCTCCGGATGCGGTGGAGGAATTTGAGGAAGTATACCCACCGCCGCGGGGCCTGTCCCGCCATGCCTTCCGACGGTCCGGTTTCGCCGTTCCCGACGTATGCGTTAAGATACATCGAACCCCCTTGAAGGAGCGCCCATGAAGCGTCGCACCCTGCTGTCCGTCCTCTTGAGCGCTTGTCTCGCCTTCGCCCTGCCCCTGCGGGCCCAGGCGGCGCCCCCGGCCATCGCGGCGGCGGGGGACCTCCGGGGCGTCCTGGAGGAACTCACGGGGGCCTTCGAGGCCCGGCATCCCGGCGCCCACTTCCAGCTCACTTTCGGGGCCTCGGGCAACCTCACGGTCCAGATCCAGCAGGGCGCGCCCTTCGATATCTTCCTGGCGGCGGACACGGGCTTTCCGGAGACGGTGGTGAAGGCGGGCCTGGCCACCGGGGACGGGACCTTCCCCTACGCCAAGGGCAGCCTCACCCTCTGGGTGCGCAAGGACCTCCACCTGGACCCCGCCCGGGACGGCCTCCGGGTGCTCCTCCATCCCTCCGTGAAGAAGGTCGCCACGGCCAACCCCCAGGTGGCGCCCTACGGCCGCGCCGGGGACGCCGCCCTGCGCCGGGCGGGCCTTTTCGAGGCCGTGAAGCCCAAGCTCGTCTTCGGGGACAACATCGCCCAGGCCGCCCAGTTCCTCCAGGCCGGGGCCGCCGAGGCGGGCCTCATTTCCGGGTCCCAGGCCCGCAACCCCGTGCTCCAGAACGCGGGAACGGCCTGGAAGGTGCCGGCCGACGCCTACCCGCCCCTGGTGCAGGCCGGCGTGATCCTGAAGCGCACGGCGCACCTGGAGCGGGCCCGGGCCTTCATGGCCTTCCTGGTGGGCCCCGACGGGCAGGCCATCCTCGCCCGCCACGGCTTCGCCCGGCCCTGATCCCCCGGCCCGAAACCGGTCAGAATGGAAGGATCCACCCCCCGGCCCCCCTTCCCTGACCTCCCCTGGTGCCCCGTGCCGAACGCCGCCCCCCCTTCCTTCTCCATCAAGCTCCGCATCCTGCACGGCGAGGTCTTCGCCTTCGGACCCGGCAAGGCCGCGCTCCTGGACGCCATCGGCAGGCTCGCGTCCATTTCCGCCGCCGGCCGGGAGATGGGCCTCAGCTACAGCAAGACCCGCCGGCTGGTGGACGAGATGAACGCCTCCTTCCGCACGCCCCTGGTGGAAACCTCCCGGGGCGGAAGCGAGCGCGGGGGCGCCACCGTGACCCCCACCGGCCGGAGGGTGCTGGACACCTTCCGCGCCATGGAGGCCCAGGCCATGGAGGCCGCCCGGGGAGGCTTCAGGCGCCTGGCCAGGGACCTGGCCGCCCCGGAACCGCCCGGGGAGTAGACTCGAAGGATGCCCCGCACCCGCGCACCGTTCACCCTGGAACTGACCCTCATCGGGATCCTCGACCGGACCCCCATGCACGGCTACAACCTCTGCAAGGCCGTCCAGGCCCTGGACGGCTTCGACCTGGTGTGGAAGGTCAAGCAGAGCGCCCTGTACGCCCTGGTGGACAAGCTCGAGGCCCAGGGCCTCCTGGAATCCGACCTGATCCCCGGGGAATCCCACCCCTCCCGCAAGGAACTGCGCGTGACCCCCGCCGGAAGGGCCGCCCTGGACGCCTGGGTGGACACCCCCGTGGAAAGCGTCCGCCAGATGCGCCAGGACTTCTTCGGCCGGCTCTACTTCGCGCGCCTGTCCGGCCCCGACCGGGCCCGCCGCCTGATCCGCGCCCAGCACCAGGCCTGCCAGGCCTGGCTGCGCCACCTCCAGGGCCGGCTGGAAACCGAACCCGGCGACTACCTCCACATCGTCCTTTCCCACCGCCTCCAGATCGTCCAGGCGACCCTGGCCTGGCTGAAGGATTGCGAAGCGTCGCTGCCCAGGGACGGGACACGTACCTAATCCACGACGACCCGCGCGAACTGCCTCGCCAGGTGCGGGAGGAGCTGCTTCTTTCGGCTGACCACGGAATCGAGCTGGAAGAGGTTGGATTCCAGGCGGGGGTAGTCGATGGCCTCGATGAGGTGTTCCTGGCCCGCCACCAGGAGGAGGCTGTTGTTCAGGGAGATGTCCGTGACCAGGAGGCAGGCGAAGGCCAGGCGCTTTTCCCGGGCCAGGATCTCCAGCTCCTCGGCCAGCACGGGCTTGAGCCGCTCGAAGTGCTCGAAGCCCACCTCCTCGATCTGGGCCACGGCGAGGTTCCAGGGGCCTTCGGTGTACTCCTTGCAGTCCATGCGCAGGGCCGCCCGGGGGGTGGAGAGCTGCAGGGCCGAACCCATGGCGAAGAAGGCCTCGGCGAAGGCCTGCACGTCGAAGCCCCCGGCTTCCCCCAGCCAGGCCAGCATGTCCCGGTCCACGGGGGTCGTGGTGGGGGAACTGAGGTTCAGGGTGTCGGAAATGATGCCGGCGGCCATGCACTTGGCGATGCCCGTGGGGGGCGCCATGGCCTCGCGCCGGAAGCACCGGGCCACCATGGTGCAGGTGGAGCCCACCGTATCGTTCTGGAAGCGGATGGGCGCCCGGGAGATGAGGCCGCCGCCCACCCGGTGGTGGTCCATCACTTCCAGGATCTCGGCCTCCTCGGCGCCGCTGACGGCCTGGGCCAGTTCGTTGTGGTCCACCAGCACCAGGCGCACCGGCTCGGGGCTGGCCAGGTCCTCCTTGGTGAAGACGCCCAGGAGGTCCCCCCCCTCGCCCACCACGGGGAAGAGCTCCTGGTTCAGGGGGTGCACCTCCTTGCGCACGGACCGGGCCAGGTGCTTCTCCTTGTACTTCCGGAACGTGCGGTCCACGGCGGAATCGATGATCTTGGCGCCGCGGATCATCATGGCGGTGCTGGCGGTGTCCAGGGGGCTGCCGATGACCGTGACGCCCTTGGCCCGGGCCTCCTCCAGGAGGTCGGGGGCCAGGCCGTGGCCGCCGGTGACCACCAGGCACCGGGCGCCGAACTGGATGGTGGGGCGCTGGATGGTGGGCCGGTCCCCCACGACGATGAGGGTCTGGCCGGGGTCCCGCTCCCGCAGGCGCGGCATGAAGTTCTCGCAGCTCATGGCCCCCACGCTGAGCACCAGGGCATCCACCCGGTGGGGGTCCACGGCGTGGAGGAAGGTGCCGGAAAAGGCCTGGCGGATGTGCTCCAGGGTGGTGCGCACCAGCCGGGGGCTGTCGCTGCCGGCGGCGTCGGGCATGAGGAGTTCCAGGAGCCGGGAGAGGCTCAGCATGCCCGTGAGCCCCCCCCGGGCGTCCACCACGGGCATGGCGTGGAGCCGGTGGGCCTGCATGCGCCGGTACACGGCGAAGAAGGGCTCGTTCTCCCGGGCCGTCACCACGTCCCGGTTGCAGAGCTGGCCCACGGTGGGGTGCACGTCCATGAGCAGCCTGGGGTGCTCCAGACCCGCCTCCTTCAGGACGAAATGGGTGCGCGGATTCACTTCCCCACAGCAGGCGGCCACCGCGTCCGGGATGTGGGCGTTGCGCAGGAAGTGGGCGTAGGAGATGGCCGCGCAGATGGAATCGGTGTCCGGATTCCTGTGGCCAATGACGTAGACGGGCATCGAGGCTCCCTGCGGGCGTGGAAAAGAATGAATCCTTTTCTATCACGATTCCGCGCGGGGCCGGCGCGCTTCAGGACCCCAGGGCCGTGATCTCCGTGATCCTGCGGGCCAGGTGGGCCTTGGAGAAGGGCTTGAGGATGCTCAGGGCCCTGCCGTCCCGCTCCAGCAGTTCGCCGGTGGCCTCGTCCAGGAAGCCGGTGGCCAGAAGGACAGGCAGACGTGGGCGGAGCCGGCGCAGGCCCTTGAGGGTCTCCACCCCGTTCATGCCGGGCATGTTCAGGTCCAGGATCACCAGGTCCAGGTCGTCCCCGGAGCCGATGCGGGCCAGGGCGGCCGGGCCGTTGGAGGCGGTGGCCACGGCGTGGCCCAGGACCTCGAGCAGGTCGGGGATGGTGGAAAGGATCAGGGGGTCGTCGTCCACCAGCAGGATCCGCAGGGGGCCCGGGGAAGGCGGCGCGGAGGGGGCGGCGGGGGCCGGGGCCTGCCCTCCGGTCCCCGCGGGCAGGCTCAGGGTGACCCGGGTGCCCTGCCCCGGCGCGCTGCGGATGGACAGGTTGCCCCCGTGGGCCTTGAGGGTGGCGTAGGCCATGGACAGGCCCATGCCGGTGCCCTTGCCGATGGGCTTGGTGGTGAAGAAGGGCTCCATGGCCCGGGCCAGCACCCCCTCGCTCATGCCTTCTCCGGAATCCTCCACGTGCACTTCCACCGTGCCCGGCGGCACCGTCCGGGTGCGCAGGGTGAGGGTGCCGCCCCCGGGCATGGCGTCCACGGCGTTGACGCAGAGGTTCATGAGGGCGCTGGAAAGGGTGCCCCCCTCCCCCATCACCTTCGGCAGGCTCGGCTCCAGGTCCATGACCAGGTGCACCTTCTGCAGGGTGGTGCGGGCCAGGAGGTCCATCTCCTCGGCCACCATGGCGTTCAGGTCCAGCCATTCGGGCTCCCGCAGGTCCTTGCGGGCGAAGTGGGTCAGGCCCTTCACCAGGTCCCGGCCCCGGGCGCAGGCCCGTTCGATGAGGGCGAAGCGGTCCGCCAGGAAGGGGTCCCCCGCCACGTGGGCCGCCACGGTTTCCGTCATGGCCTGGATGGCGCCCAGGACGTTGTTCATGTCGTGGGCCACGCCGCTGGCCAGACTGCCCAGGCTGTCCAGTTTCTGCATCTGGTTGCGCTCAGCGTCCAGCTTGCGCTGGAGTTCCTCGGCGGTGCGCCGCTCCCGGTTGTCCAGGGCCATGACCAGGAGGAACCGCTCCCCGCCCGCATGGAAGGGCTCCGCGAAGAAGAGGCAGGGGATGACCTGGCCGTCGCGGCTGCGGATGGGCAGCTCCAGGTTCTGCACGCTCCGGGACCGTTCCAGGGCGGCGATCATGCGCCCCCGCACCTCCGGCTCGAAGACTCCCAGCTCCACGGAGGTGCGCCCCACCACCTCCTCCCGCTGGAAGCCCAGCATCTGGCAGTACCGGTCGTTGACCTCCAGGATGAGGCCATCCTCCAGGCGGCTCAGGGAGGCCAGGAGGGGGGAATTGTGGAAGGCCTTGTGGTACTTCTCCTCGCTGATGCGCAGCTGATCCTCGGCGCGCTTGCGGTCGGTGATGTCCCGGCCGATGCCCAGGACGCCGATGGGCCGCCCATCGGGGCCCAGGATGGGGGTCTTGATGGTCTCCAGGGATTCCCGGTGGCCGTCGTCCCGGAAGGTGATCTCCTCCTCGTTGACCGTGGGCCGGCCCGTGGCCAGGGCCCGGCGGTCCTGGTCCCGGAAGAAGTCCGCGAGGGCCTTGTCCACGAAGTCATAGTCGGTCCGGCCCAGGATCTCCCCCTTGGGCGCCCCGAAGAACCGCTCGAAGCGGGGGTTGCACTCCAGGTACACCCCTTCGGGATCCTTGAGCCAGATGAGGTCGGGGAGGGTGTCCAGGAGGGTCCGCAGGAAGGCGGCGCTCTTCTGGCGGGCGCCTTCGGCCTTCTTGATCTCGGTGATGTCCCGGGCGTAGACGATGCGGGTGCGGGGCGCGCCGCCGGGATCCCGCACCAGGGTCGCGTCCACCAGGACGGGAAAGGTGCTGCCGTCCTTGCGGACATTGACCGTCTCGAAGACCAGGTGCCCCTGGCTCTCCAGGTTCCTGCGGATCTCCTCCAGGCGGAAGGCCATGGACGGGCCGAGGACGCGGCCCAGGTTCATGCCCACCATCTCCTCGGGGGTGTAGCCCCGGGCCTGGGCATAGGCCGGGTTCACCTGCAGCAGGTCCCCCGTGGCGTGGTCCACCATGGCCAGGGGCAGGGCCGAAGCGGCCACCGCTTCCCAGGAGGGCTGCATGCCGGGGTCTGGGGCGGGGGTGCGCTGGGACATCGCCGTTCTCCGCTGACCATCCTGCCGCTTCCCGGGCCCCCAGGGAAGGCCGGATCGCCCGGAGGCGCAGGGATTTCACATCCGGATCCCCCGGGCCCCGCCTTATACTCGGTCCAGGAGAGCGGCCCATGACGCAGGAACTCAAGGCGGAGGATCTGATCGCGACGGAGCAGGACGGCACCCGTCGCATCAACCATGACCTCCTCAGCGAGTACGGCCTGTTCAACCTGCCCCGTCCCATCATGCGCAGCGCCCTGCTGGTGTACTACGAAAACGCACGCCGCCAGGGACACTCCAGCGGCCGGAAGGTGCAGGTCCTCATCAACCTCACCAACGCCATCGCGCGGTTTCCCCGGGAAGTGGCCATCAATTTCACCCGCGGGCCCGCCTACCACCGGAACATGAAGCTCCTGGCCCGCTATTCCAAGTAGCCGGGGCTCGCCGGGCGGTCTCAGTTCCGCTCGGCCTGGTCCAGGAGTTCCAGCAGGCGGCGCAGGTCCCGCTTGGCGCCCGTGACCGAACGGTTGGCCAGGTCGTCCTGGAGCACGCCCAGGTAGTCGTGGATCCGCCGGACCTCGGGGGCGCGGTGGCCCCCGCACTGGTCCAGGTAGGGCTGGAAGGCTTCGGCCACGTTGGGCACCTGGTCCCAGGCCCGGGCCTCCACCCGGCACCAGGCCAGCATGGTGGCCGCGTCGGCCACCAGCCGCGCACGGTTGCGGCTGGGCCGCATGTGGCCGAGGATGGTGCCGCCCAGGCCCAGGGCCGACTCCGCCATGAAGCGGGGTTTGAGCCCCGCCAGGGCGTCCAGGCCCCGGTCGATGGCCTGGATCTCCCCGTCGGCGAGGACGGACGCGTGGTTGCGCTTGGCGTGTTCCCAGGCCTTCCGGGACGCCACGACGAGGGCGGGCAGTTCGGATTCGCGGCCGTCGATGAAGGCCTCGGCCACCTCCTCCAGGGCCTCCACGAAGGCCCCGAAGGATCTGGGCGCCACCGCTGCGGGTTGAACGATTGCAGGGGGCGCCACGGCCATCATCAGCATCAGGGGTTCCTTTGTACTCGGGTGCGGTGTGCCCCGCCCCCGGGCGTCGCCAGGGAGGAACCTTGATTTTCCGGTACCCGGGCTTCCCGACGCAAGCCCTACGTCACTGCAGCTTCGCCAGCTCCGTCCGGATGCGGGCCCGCTGATCCTCCGCCCGGACCATCCCCAGAGCCTGCTGGTAGTTCTTGAGGGCGCCCGCCTTGTCGCCCTTGGCGGCGAGGCCCTCGGCGAGGCTGTCGTACGCGTTCCAGGAATCCGCATGGTCCTTGACATTCCTGCGGAAGAGGTCCAGGGCTTCGTCCACCTTGCCCTGCCCCAGGAGGGCGTAGCCCAGGTTGTTCACCTCGGCCTCGGTGGCCACGGCCATGGCCCGGGTGCGCAGGGCGGCGGCGCCCGCGGCGTCGCCGCGCTTGTCCGCCAGGAGGGCCTTGGTGCGAAGGGCGCCGAAGGTCTCCTTCATCTCCAGGGAGCGGTCCACCCAGGCCTGGGCCTCCTCCAGGTTCACGTCGTGGCGCACGCACCAGCCCGCCGCGCCGGCCCACCCTTCGGCGGAAAAGCGCGGGAGGCCCCGCAGCTGCTCCCGCAGGCTCGCCACCACCACCTGGTTGGTGTCCACCTCGATGCGCAGGGGCACCCGCAGCTTCTCCCACCGCAGGGAAAGGGTGGCGGCGCCGTCGGTGACCTCGTCGAAGGCGTACTCCAGGCGGTCCAGGGCCTCGGCGGCCACGGGGGTGACGGTGAAGCGGGCGGCATCCTCCCGGGGGTCGTAGCTGAAGCTGCCCCAGGCGTGGCTCTCGTTGCTGAAGATCACCGTCCAGGCCGCGGCGGTGGGCAGCATGTGGAGGCCGTAGGTGCCCGCGGGGAGGGCCACCCCGCCGGCCTTCACCGGGGTGGAGAAGGTCACGGTGGTGTTCTCGTTGGCGCCGGCCCGCCAAACCTGCCCGTAGGGCACGAGGCCGCCCCATACCTTGCGTCCGTGGACGGAGGGACGGGCGTACGTGACGGTGATGTCCGTCAGCCCGACCGTCTGGGCCACCTGGGCCCTGGGGCTGGCCTGGGGAAGGACGAGGGGGGGCGTCTGGGCGGCCAGGGCCGAGGCCGCGAGAAGAAGGCCGAAGGGAGCGCGATGCATGGGAACCTCCGGGCCCAGGCTAGGCCTCCCCCGGCGGAAGGCCACCGGCCGGGGGTGAGCCGTGGGATTCCGGGGACCAACCGGGTCCCCCCGGGACGCGGCGGCCTCCCTCCCGGTCCGGGGTCCCCTCCTCCAGGAGCCCCTGGCACCACCCGGGGCCGAGGCGGTCCAGGGTGAGGCGCAGCCACCGGTCACCGGGACCGGAAGGGTCCGGCAGGCGCAGGGTCGCCAGGGCGGACCCGGAGGCGCGGCAGCGGGCCAGGGCCTCGGCGACGGCGCCGGCCTGGGCCCCGAAAAGGGAGGCCGCCGGAACCCCCGGGAGGGCCTCCCGGCCCAGGAGGCGCCCCAGGCCTGGACCCGAGGCCTCCAGGCCCCCATCGGCCCCCACCAGGAGGAGATGGGCCCTCCCCTCCCGGGCGGCCCGGGGGGGCTCCTTCCACGCCGCCTCCAGCATCCGCTCCAGGAGGGCGTTCACGTCCCGCACCAGCTGGCCCAGTTCGTCCCGCGCGTGGCCCTGGGGGATGCCCAGCCGGCCCCCGGCCTGGAGGTCGCGGCTCAGGCCGGCGAGGGGGGCGGCGATCATCCGGTGCACCGTGAGGGCGAGGCCTCCGGCCAGGATGGCCAGGATCCCCAGGGACCACGCCCGGAAGAGCCCCTCGGCGCGGGCGCCCTGGCGGCGGGCTTCCCCGGGGTCCGGGACGAGGACCAGTTCGCCCAGAACGGAATCCGGGGCGAAGGGGCTCGGGAGGGGCCGGGAGACCGCGGGGGCCCCGGGACCCGGCGCCATGCGGCCCGCCTCGGCCAGCACCCGGCCCCCGGCCAGGATGCGGGCGCCCTGCACCGCCGGGGTGCCCAGGAGCCCCCGCACCACCTGGTCGGCCAGGACCCCGTCGTCGGCGAAGCACGCGGCGCTGGCCGAGGGCGCCACCACGTCCAGCAGGGTCCCCAGGAGCTCCCGCTGGCGGGCCCGCTCCCGGCGCCGGGCCAGGGCCCCCCCGCCGGAGCTGAGGGCGGCCAGGCCGAGCGCCAGCGCGATGCCCATCACCCGCAGGGTCGTCCTGGCGACGATGCCGTGCCGGAGGTTCACGGTTCGGCCCTTTCGGACAGAAGAAGCACGGTGCGCACGCGGCGGTCCACCCGGCTCCGCTCCACGAACCCGATGGCGCCGCGGTTCATGGCCACCACCTGCAGGGTCTCCTCGGCGCTCAGGGTCTGGCGCGGGGGCTGGGCCTGGCCGGAGAAGTAGAGGCGGGCCCAGAAGGCCCGCACCTGCGGCAGCGGCAGGTTGGCCAGGATCTCGTAGAACCTCGCCCGGGGCCCCTCGGGGTGGATCTGTTCCACCGGAAGGGCCACGAGGCCCGAGGGAAGGCGCCGGGTGCGGCCCATGAAGAGGTTCGTGGCCTCGGTGCGGGAAAGGCGGCTGACGCCGCTTTCGGGATTGACGATCACCGCCAGGGGCTCCTGCCCCCGCAGGGCGGCCCCCAGGGCGAGGGCGAGGAGGAGGCGCCTCATCGTCCACCACCCAGGGTGAAGTCCAGGGTGAGGGAGAGGACCGTCTCCCGGCCGTCCCAGGTGGCGGGCCCTCCCGGCCTGGGGTTGTAGAAGAGCCCCGTGGCGTCGTGGGAGCGGATGCGGTCCACCTGGACCTTCAGGTCGGCCGTGGGGGCGAAGTCCCACCGGAGGCCGGCCGACAGGGTGTGCTGGTCCACGCCCCGGCCCCGGGCGAGGGTCCTGAGGGCTTCGGCCAGCCCCCGGGCCGCGGGCGCCCCGGGGCCGGTCAAGGCAGGCAGGGCTCCCAGGTAGGGCAGCGGGGTCCGCCGGGTGACGTTCCGGGCGAACATCCCGAAGGGCACCACCGGGCCCACCCGGCAGCCCAGGGACGCGAACCCGCTCCAGGCGGGCTGGAACAGGATGCTGTCGGACGCGGCATGGCTGAGGGCGCCCTGCACCTGCCAGGGATCCCCATCCCAGGCCACGCTCCCGTTGGCCGAACGCAGGGTCCGCCCGCGGGTGTCGAAGGCGTCCGCGGACGCGGCGATCCCGGGATCCCCCAGGAGGCCCGCGAAGGTCCGCAGATAGCCCTGCAGGGCCGGCACGGGCTCCGGGAGATTGTTGGGGAACCGCAGGACGGTGCCGCCCAGGCGGGCCCTGAATCGCCCCGCCGTGAACTTCACCGCCCCCCCGAAGACCCTGCCGCCGCGCACGTCCCACTCGCCCAGGTGATCGGCGGGCACATGGTCCACCAGGGACCCGGCGAAGGCCTTCACCTGGAGCGCGCCGCCCCCGTCCAGGAGGAAGGTCCACTCGGCGTCCAGCCCGCGCATGCCCGTGAGGGGCACCGGGGCGAAAACCTCCACCGGCGGCCGCACCCAGAGGTAGGTGAAGCCCACGTTGGCCAGGTCCCCCAGGGGAAGGATATCGAAGCTCAGCAGCCCCGCCCGCACCAGGAGCCCCGGAGAAGCGCTCCAGGCCAGGGAGGCCCAGGTGGGCCTGGGACGGAAGGTGTTGTCGCTGCGAAGGCGGCTGACCACCTGGAAGGTGCCGAGGAGGTTCTCCCCGATCCTTCCGCTGGCCTGGACCCCGAAGCGGGTGTCCAGGTCCCAGGCGGTGCGGTCATAGATCCCCTTGGAACTGGAGGCATCCCGGCGGAACCCCACCTCCCGGGTATCGCCCCGGGCCGCCCCCAGGGTGCCGAAAGCACTGAACTGAAGATTTCGCCCAGGTTCCTGGGCCACAAGCGTGGCCGCCGCCCAGAAAGCCAGGGCCCCTGCACCCCACCAAAGCATGAATCTCCAATCAAATGAAGCTTGCCCCTTCAAGATATTGAGTCTTCATATCATTTTCAAACACGAATTTCCGTTTTCGCGCACAAGTGGGTAAGTTCTTGGATCGAGGTGCCCGCGCCCATGCTCCAGCCCACCGTTCGCTCCCCCTTCCCGCTCACCTGGGGCTTTTCCACCCGGCTGGATGATCCGTCCATCCTCCCCCGGGTGCGCCTCAAGCAGGTGCACGGGTGCGGGGTGGTGCCCGCCACCGGCGGAATCCAGGCCGCCGACGGCATCTGGACCCGGGAACCCGGATGCGCCGTGGGGGTGCGGGTGGCGGACTGCGTCCCCGTGCTCCTGGCCGGCCTCACCCCCCAGGGTCCCTGGGCCGCCGCCCTCCACGCCGGATGGCGGGGCGCCGTGGCCGGCATCCTCCGCCAGGGCGTCGCCGTCTTCCGGAGCCAGGGCGGGCGCCCCGGGGACCTGGTCTGGGCCCTGGGCCCGGCCATCCTGAAGTGCCACTTCGAGGTGGGTGGGGAGGTCCTGGACGCCGCGGCCCAGGACCCCGCCTGGAACGACGCCCTGGCCACGCCCGGCCCCCGGGGGAAGCCCCACCTGGACCTCCATGGGTTCCTGCGGGCCCAGGCGCTGGATCTCGGCATGGACCCCGGGAAGGACGGAACGGTGGCCCGGTGCACGTACTGCGAGCCCGAGCTGCTGTACTCCTACCGGCGGGGGGATGTGGAGGGGCGGCAGTGGGGCTGGGTGCGCATCGGGTGAGGCGCCGCCGGCGGCTCCCCGCGGGCATTCCAGACCCGGCCGGTATGCTATGATCGGCCGATGACGGAATCGGCACCCGTGCGCACACGGCTCCTGGACCCGCTGGCGTCCCGCATCTTCATGATGGTATGGATCGCCAACATGGCCTCCAACGTGGGCACGCAGATCCAGAGCGTGGGCGAGAAGTGGCAGATGGCCCACCTCACCTCCTCGCCCCTCTTGGTGGCGCTCATCGAGACGGGGACGACCCTTCCCGTGCTGCTGCTGGGGCTCTCGGCGGGGGCGCTGGCGGATATCGTGGACCGGCGCAGGCTGCTGCTGGGCACCCAGGTGTTCATGCTGGGGTGCGCGGGGCTCCTTTCGGGGCTCACGTTCCTGCACCAGATCACGCCCATGGTGCTGCTGGTCATGTCCTTCCTCATCGGCACGGGGTCGGCCCTGAGCATGCCGGCCTTCCAGGCCATCGTGCCCGAGCTCCTGGACCGGGAGCACCTGGCGGGGGGCGTGGCCCTCAACAGCGCCGGCTTCAACGTGAGCCGGGCCCTGGGCCCGGCCCTGGGCGGGCTCGTGGTGGGGCTCCTGGGCGCGGGCTGGGCCTTCGCGCTCAACGCGGTTTCCTTCCTGGCGGTGGTGGCGGTGCTGGCCTCCTGGGAGAGGCGGCCCTCCCGGTCCAGCCTCCCCGGGGAGCGCTTCCTGGGGGCCCTGAAGGTGGGCTACCGGTACGCGCGGCACAGCCGGCCCTTCCAGATCATCCTGCTGCGGGCCCTGGGCTACTCCTGGTTCGCGGGGGTCATCTTCTCCCTGCTGCCCTCCCTGGCCATCCTGAACCTGCACCTGGGCTCCGAGGCCTTCGGCGCCCTCATGGGGTGCGTGGGGGCCGGGGCGGTGGCCGGCGTGTTCTTCCTGGGGCCGCTGCGGGAGCGCTTCGGCACCAGCACGATCCTCGCCGGCTACTCCCTCCTGGCCGCCCTCTGCCAGGGCGTCATGGCCTACGTGCCCCACACCCCCACGGTGGCCCTGTGCCTGTTCTTCTCGGGGGTGAGCTGGCTGGGGATCCTCTCCACCATCAACACCGCCATCCAGCTTTCCGTGCCGCCCTGGGTGAAGGCCCGGGCCTTCGGCACCTACCATACGGTGTGGGGCGGCGCCATGGCCCTGGGCGCCGCCTTCTGGGGCGCCCTGGCCCAGCGGGCCGGGATCCGCGCCACCATGGGGCTCTCGGCCCTGGGCATGGTCCTGGCCCTGGCCGCCCTGCACCGCCTGCGCATCACCGCCTTCGACGAGGACCTGGACCTGGGCCCCCACCACGACGCCCCCCACGCCCCCACGGCCATCCCCCCCGAAGCCGGTCCCATCCTGGTGCAGATGGAGTACCGGGTGCTCCCGGAACGCCGGGAACGGTTCCTGGCCGCCATGGAGGAGGTGCGCCGCCTGCGCATGCGCGACGGCGCCATGCGCTGGGCCCTCTTCGAGGAGCCCGACCGCCCCGGCTCGCCCCGGTTCCTGGAAAGCTGGTTCAGCTCCACCATGGGCGAGCACCTCCGCCAGCACCACCGCGCCACCGCCCAGGACCGCGCCGTGCTGGCCGCCGCCTACGCCCAGGTGGAGGACGGCCTTCCCGAGACCCGGCACCTGGTGGTGGTGGAGGACCACGATTCGAGCCTCCTCCAGCGCATCTGGCAGGGCTGGACCGGGGAATGAACCAGCGCCTCCGCCATTTATCTACAGATCGCCCCTTCTTTATCCTGCCTTTTCCCGTAAATCCTATTCATCCCTGTTACGGCAGGGCCGGTGCCAGGATGGGTCGGCGTTGACGTCCCGTCTGTCTCGACCCATTCAATCGCTGGCCCTGCTGGAACGGGGATGAAGAGGATTTTGGGGAAAAAGCAGGATAAAAAAGGGGCAAGCCCCTACCGCTTCCTCGCCAGACTGAGCCCGTCGCCGATGGGCACCATGGACAGATCCACGCGCTCGTCCCCCAGGAGCCTGGCGTTGAGGCGCTGGATGGCGGCGGTGTCCGGGTCCGTGGCGGGATGGGCGACGCGGCCTCCCCACAGGACGTTGTCGATGGCGATAAGGCCGCCGGGGCGCAGCAGGGCGAGGCAGCGCTCATAGTAGGCCTCGTACGAGGTCTTGTCGGCGTCGATGAAGGCGAAATCAAAGGTTCCGCCCTGGCCCGCCGCCAGCCTCGCGTCCAGGGTTTCCAGGGCCGGGCCCAGGACCAGTTCGATGCGCTCGGCGACCCCGGCCCGCTGCCAGTGGGGGAGGCCCAGGGCGGTGTATTCCGCGCTGAGGTCGCAGGCCAGGAGGTGGCCATAGGGCGGGAGGGCCAGGGCCACGGACAGCGCGCTGTACCCGGTGTAGACGCCGATCTCCAGCGTCCGGCGGCCTCCCAGGAGCTTCACGAGCAGCTGCATGAACTGGGCCTGCTCGGGGGCGATCTGCATGTGGGCGCCGGGAAGCCCGGCGGTGGCCTTGCGCAGGGCGGCCTGCTCCGGGTGCTCCCTCAGGGTGGCCGCCTGCAGGTAGGCCCAGGTGGCGTCGTCGAGGGGGAGGGTGCGGTTGGTCATGGGGGCCTCGGAGGTGGGAGAGGATACCAACCCTCCCGCCCCTTTTGGTAGTCTGGGGGCATGGAACGAATCCTCGACCGCGTGCCGGAGCGGAGCAAAGGTCTGGCCTACCTGGTCGCGGCCTCCCTCCTGTGGAGCTCCAGCGGGATCTTCATCAAGGTCCTCACCCTCTCCGCCTTCCACATCGCGTGCTACCGCTCCCTGGTGTCGGCCCTGGCCATCGCCGCCATCCTGGCGCTGCGGGGGCGCCCGTGGACCCTGCCCCGGGACCCCCTTTCCGTGGCGGGATCCTGCATCTACGCCTTGGTGCTGGTGCTCTTCGTGGTGGCCACCAAGCTCACCACGGCGGCCAACGCCATCTTCCTGCAGTACGCCGCGCCCATCTACCTGCTCTTCCTGGAGCCCTGGATCTTCCGCAAGCCTTTCGCCCGCAGGGACTTCTGGGCCGTGGCGGCCTGCCTCGGGGGCATGGCGCTCTTTTTCGCCGGCCACCTGGAGAAGGGCGGCCTCGCCGGCAACGTGCTGGCCCTCGTCTCGGGCTTCCTCCTGGCCCTGTTCTCCCTGATCCTGAAGTGGAAGCGCGAGACCCGGCCCGGCCACGACCCCATCGGCATGGTGGTCCTGGGCAACCTGGTGGTGGCCCTGATCTGCCTGCCCAAGGTGCTCCCGTCCCCCCAGGTCACCCTGAACCAGGGCCTGATGCTTCTCTACCTGGGCATCTTCCAGCTGGGCATCGCGTACATGTTCTTCACCGCCGGCATGCGCTACCTGTCGGCCACCGCCGCCCTCATCACCTGCATGCTGGAGGCGGTCTTCAACCCGGTCTGGGTCTTCATCGGCGTGGGGGAGCGGCCCTCGCCCTTCGCGCTGGCGGGGGGGACCGTGATCCTCTCGGTGATCCTCTGGTACAACCTCCGCAAGGCGCCCGTGCCGGAGCCGGTGGACTGAGGACGGCCCACGCATGCCCTGCCGGGGGCTCCAGGGGCGTTCGGCGGGGCAGGCCTGGGCGGGCCGAAACGTACGGACCCGGACGGGGCCCGGAATCCCGGGCCCCGCCGATCCGAGGGTCAGGTCCGCTACTGCAGCAGCGCGAGGACCTGCTGGGCGTTCTGGTTGGACTTGCTCAGGGCGCTGGTCCCGGACTGCTGGAGGATCTGGAACTTGGTGAGGTTCACCACTTCGTCCGCGATGTTGGCGTCCTGGATCTGGCTCATGGCGGCGGTGAAGTTCTGCACCTGGATGCCCAGCACATCCGACGTGGCGTTCAGCTGCTGCTCCGAGGCGCCGATGGAGGCGCGCATGGTGCTCACGGAGGCCAGGGCGGTGGTGAGGAGCCCGGCCACGGTGCCGGCGCCGCCGATGGTGAGCAGGTTGTTGGAGGTGGTGATGCCCAGGGCCGTGACGGCGTCGGGCGAGAGCACCTGCATGTCCAGGTTGAGGATGCCGTAGTCGCCGGCGGCCACCGTGAGGGTCTGGGGCACGCTGGTGAAGATGGCCTGCCCGTTGAAGTTGGTGTTGTGGCCGATGTTGATCATCGTCTTGACGATGTTCTGGAATTCGGCGTCGAGGTTGGCGCGGTTGGAGTCGCTGATGGTGCCGGTCTGGGCCTGCTGGGCCAGCTGGGCCGCCCGGGTGAGCAGCTGCGTCACCGAATCCAGGGTGCCGTCGGCCACCTGCATGTAGGACACGCCGTCGTTGGTGTTGCGCTGGGCCTGCCCGGCGACCTTGATGTCGGCGCCCAGCTTGTTGGCGATGGCCAGGCCCGCGGCGTCGTCGGAGGCCTTGTTGATGCGCTTGCCGGTGGTGAGCCTCTCGATGACCTGTCCCAGCTGGTTGCCCGAAATGGACAACTGGCGGCTGGCACCGATGGCGGAGAGGTTGTTCAGGATTGAGCTCATGGGGTTCTCCGTGAGATCGGGTGGATGGGAGCGGGCGTACTAGGCGGTAGAGGGCCCCGGGGCGGCGACTCCTCGGGCGGCGGCCAAACGGGAGGCCTCGGACCCGCACGGGCATTCCTGGACAGCGGGGTGCCCGGATGTGCCTGGTCGAATGAATACATGGGTGCCTCCAATCCGCAGAGGGCAAAACCTGCTGGGTCGGAGGGAGGGAATCAAGAACGATGCCAGAGCGGAGGGCGGCCCCGGCTGGGGGGGGTCTCAGGGGGCGGCGGCCACCGCGGCCTGGCCCAGGGAAAGGGCGCCGTCATTGGGCGGGAAGGCCGCGGGGCTCAGGGGCCGGAATCCTTCCCGGGCCAGGGCCTCCCGCACGAGCCGGGTGAGGAGGGCGTTCTGGAAGCAGCCCCCGGTGAGGAGCACCTCCTCCTTCCCCGCCGCCCGGGCCATGGCCACGGCCAGGTCCGCCAGGGCCCGGTGGAACCGCAGGGCGCAGCACGCCGGGGCCACCCCCCGGGCCCGGTCCCGCAGGAGGGCCGCCACCAGGGGGGCCGGGTCGGCCACCAGGGCCGGGCCCTCCTGGAATTCCCAGGGATAGGCGCCCCCATCGCCCGAAGCCAGGGCCGCGTGCTCCAGGGCGGCCGCGGCCTGGCCCTCGAAGCCCGGGGCGGACCGCACGCCGGTGAGGGCCGCCACCGCGTCGAAGAGGCGCCCGACGCTGGAGGTGAGGGGGCAGTTCACCCCCCGCTCCAGCATGGACCGGATCCCCGCCGCGTCCCCCAGGGCCTCGCCCCCGGCCAGGGACCCCGTGGCCGCCCACAGGAGGCCCAGGGCGCTGCGGCCCGGGTCCCGCGCGGCCCGGTCCCCTCCGGGCAGGGGGAAGGGCTTGAGGTGGGCGGTGCGGGTGAAGGAGGCCCCCCCGGCCAGGAGGCCCTCTCCCCCCCAGAGGGTGCCGTCGGCTCCCAGGCCCGTGCCGTCCCAGGCCAGGCCCGAGACCGGGCCCCCCAGGCCGAGCTCCGCGGCCAGGGCCGCCACGTGGGCGTGGTGGTGCTGCACCCGCGCCAGGGGCAGGCCCCGGGCCCGGGCCAGGCGCTCCCCGAGCCGGGTGGAGGCGTAGTCCGGGTGGAGGTCGCAGGCCAGCACCGCCGGCTCCACGGCGAAAAAGCGCAGGAAGTCCTCCACGGTGCGCTCCAGGAGTTCGGCCCCGTCGGCGGTGTGGAGGTCGCCCAGGTGCTGGCTGACCACCGCCTGGCCCCGGTCCCAGAGACAGATGGTGCTCTTCTGGTGGGCCCCCAGGGCCAGGACGGGGGGGCCCCCCGGGGCCACGGGGTGGGCCAGGGGGGCGAAGCCCCGGGCCCGGCGCAGCAGGGTGGGCCCGTGGGCGTCCAGGCGCATCACCGAATCGTCCACGGGCCTGAGGATGGGGCGGTCGTGGTCCAGGAACACATCGGCGATGCCCCCCAGGCGTTCCCGGGCCTGGGCCCCCTCGTGGCACATGGGCTCGTCGGAGAGGTTGCCGCTGGTGCACACCACGGGCCGCCCCACCCGGGCCAGGAGGAGGCGGTGCAAGGGCGTGTAGGGAAGGAAGGCCCCCAGCCGGGGGTTGCCCGGGGCCACCCCGGGAACGATGGCCGAGGAGGGCCGGCGGGCCAGGAGGAGGATGGGGGCCTCCGGGGAGGCCAGGAGGGCACGCTCCGGGGCGGACACGCTGCAGGCCTCCTCCAGGGCCTTCCAGTGGGGGAACATCACCGCGAAGGGCTTCTCCTCCCGCCGCTTGCGCTCCCGGAGCCGGGCCACGGCCGCATCCGAGGTGGCGTCGGCCAGGAGCTGGTAGCCCCCCAGCCCCTTGAGGGCCAGGATCCGCCCCCGCAGGAGGGCCGAGGCGGCCCCCTCCAGGGGATCCCCGGCGCGGCCGGAGAACTCCAGGCGGGGCCCGCAGACGGGACAGGCCACGGGCTGGGCATGGAACCGGCGGTTCCCGGGGTCCCGGTACTCCGCCTCGCAGGCCGGGCACAGGGGGAAACCCTTCAGGGCGGTGCGGGGCCGGTCGTAGGGGAGGGCCTCGATGATGGTGAAGCGGGGGCCGCAGTACGTGCAGTTGGTGAAAGGGTACCCGTGGCGGCGGTCGGAAGGGTCCTCCAGCTCCCGGGCGCAGTCGGCGCACATGGCCAGGTCGGCGGGCACGGAGGGCCGGGTGTCGCCGCCCTCCCCGCTGGGGCGGATGGCGAAGGCCCCCTGCCCTTCGGGCGCGATCTCCTCCACGGTGACGCCGCGGATCCGCGCGGGGGCCGGGGCCTCCCTTTCCAGGGCCGCCAGGAAGCCCTCCAGGGCCTCGGGTGCGCCCTCGGCCTCCACCACCACGCCGTCGGGGCGGTTCAGCACCCAGCCGCCGAGGCCCCGGTCGCGGGCGATGCGATAGATGAAGGGCCGGAAACCCACCCCCTGCACCACCCCCTCCACCCGCACCCGGATCCGGGGCATCCCTCAGGCCCGGGCCGGAGCGAGGCTTTCCACGATCCAGCGGGTCCATTCCTCCAGGCCCTCCCCCGAGGTGGCGGATACCCGGATCACCTTGAGGGCGGGATTGACCTTCAGGGCGTTGGCCACGCACTGCTCGACGTCGAAGGCCAGGTAGGGCAGCAGATCGATCTTGTTGACCACCATGACGTCGGAGCGGATGAACATGTCGGGGTACTTGAAGGGCTTGTCCTCGCCTTCCGTGACCGAGAGGATCACCACCTTGTGGGCCTCCCCCAGGTCGAAGGCGGCGGGGCACACCAGGTTGCCCACGTTCTCCACCAGCAGGAGCGCCCCCTGGGGCGGGTCCAGTTCGGCCGCGGCGTGGCCCACCATGTGCGCGTCCAGGTGGCAGCCCTTGCCGGTGTTGATCTGGATGGCGGGGGCCCCCGCGGCCCGGATGCGGTCCGCGTCGTGACTGGTCTGCTGGTCCCCCTCGATGACGGCGATGGGCACGGTGCCGGCGAGGCGCCGGATGGTCTCCACCAGGAGGGTGGTCTTCCCCGAGCCCGGGCTGGACACCAGGTTCAGGGCGAGGATGCCCCGCTGGGCGAACCAGGCGCGGTTGTCGGCGGCCAGGAGGTTGTTCTTGGCCAGGAGGTCCCGCTCCAGCACCACCCGCCTGCGGGTGCCGGGGGCGGGATGGGGGTGGTCATGGGAGTGGGCCTTGCCCCCGATTGAGACCCCGTCTCCGCCGCAGCCGCAGGTGGTGCACATGGTCCCTCCCCTGTCCCTAGAGGGAAGCTACCGCACCCAGGCCCGGATGGGAAGCCTCCTTCCGCAGCGAAACCGTGAAGGTGCTCCCGCGGTCGGGCTCGCTCTGGACTTCCACCTTGCCGCCGTAGAGGCTGGCAAGGCGCTTCAGGATGCTGAGCCCCAGGCCCGAGCCCAGGATGTTGCGGGTCTTCTCGTTGCGGATGCGGCTGAATTCTCCGAAGAGCCTGGCCAGGTCCTCCCGGCCGATGCCGATGCCGGTGTCGTGCACCGCCACCCGCACCTCCTCGGGCCCGTCCTCGATCTCCACCGTGACCGATCCGCCCTCGTGGTTGTACTTGATGGCGTTGGAGATGAGGTTGTTGAACATCATCTCCAGCTCGCCAGGGTCGGCCTGCAGGAGCACCTTCCCGGGGGGGCAGAACAGGAGGTTCACGTGCCTTTCGGCGGCCAGCGCCTGGAAGGTCTCCAGGCTCTGGGTGGCGGCCGCGCACAGATCGGATTCCACGAGGGTCCGCAGCTTCTGGCCGGATTCGATGCGGGTGAGGTCCAGCAGATCCATGATGAGCTTGCGCATGCCGTCCAGCCTCAGGATGGACCGGTCCAGGAGGTGGTCGTAGCCGGCGATGGCGTCGCCCGCGGCGTGGTCCCGCAGGATCCGCAGGTTGCCCTCCACCGCGGCCAGGGGCGATTTCAGTTCGTGGGCCAGGACGGAGAGGAACTCGAACCGGATCTGCCGGCGCTCCCCGGCGAGCTTGCGGGCCTGGGCCTGGATCATGTAGTGCTTGGCGGTCTTGTGGACGGCGGCCTTCACCTCGATGGGGGTGAAGGGCTTGGCCAGGAAGTCGAAGGCGCCGATCTTGGTGGCCTGCACCGCGGTCTCGAGGCTGGCGTAGGCGGTGATCATCACGATCAGGGCCTCGGTCTTGGCCTCCATGAGGGCCTGGAGCACGTCCAGGCCGGACATGCCCGGAAGCTTGTAGTCCAGGAGGATGATCTGGGGCGGGTCGGCGGCGGCGGCCTCCAGGGCGGCCTCGCCGGAATCGGCGGTGGAGATGCGGAAATCCACGTCCACCTCGATGTCCTCGAAGCTCGTCGTGTAGGCCTTCAGGGCGCGCTCGATGGAGAGGCGCATGCCCAGTTCGTCGTCCACCACAAGGAGGTGCAGGGTCTGGTGCATGGTTTCCTCAGTGCCCTTGACGGGCGGCGCGGGGCAGCTTGACGCGGAAGGTGGTGCCCCGGGGCCCCGCCTCCGGATCGGGATTGGATTCCACCGAGATGTCGCCCCGGTGGAGCTTGACGATGCCGTACACCACCGGAAGCCCCAGGCCGGTGCCCTTGCCCATGAGCTTGGTGGTGAAGAACGGCTCGAACATCCTGTTCAGGTTCTCCTTGGGGATGCCGATGCCGGTGTCCTTGACCTCGATGATCAGCCACTGGTCGTCGGCGCGGGTCGCCACCTGGAGCCGGCCTCCGTCGGGCATGGCGTCGAAGGCGTTGCCCACCAGGTTCACGAACACCTGGATCATCTGGTCCCGGTCCAGCTCGACCATGGGGCTGCCGTCCGTGTGCACCGCCTCCACCGTCACCCCCGGGGGCACCGGCAGGTTGGCCAGGGAGGTCTGGATCACCTCCCGGATATCGTTGAGGTTGTGGGCCACCTTGTTCTGGCGGGCGAAGTCCAGGAGGCCGGCCACGATGCGCTTGCAGCGGTTGGCCTGCTCCGCGATCATCTGCAGGTCCTCCCGCAGGGGGCTGTTCTTCTCGCACTCGTCCAGCAGGAGGTGGGTGTACATGAGCACCACCCCCAGCGGGTTGTTGATCTCGTGGGCCACGCCCGCGGCCAGCTGGCCCATGCTTGCCAGGCGCTCCGAGTGCATCAGGGTCTCCTGGGTGGAGGCCAGCTTCTCGTTGGCGTGGCTCAGCTTGCGGATGGTGTTGAGGTTGTCGTCGATGACGAAGGGCAGGCACATCTCGCTTTCGGCGAAGCCCCTGCCGATGGCCAGGGCGTGCTCGCGGCAGGTGTGGTAGCCGCAGGCCCCGCAATTGAGCTCATGGGCCTCCGAGTACTTGCCCATGCGCTGCATGATGGCGTGGAGCTCCGTGGGGCTCATGGGCTCCAGGCGCTGGTCGTTGGCGGTGAAGGTGCGGGTCAGGTCCAGGCTCTGGAAGCGGTCCACGTTGCGCTGCCACAGTTCCGTGTCCAGCTGGGTGGCCCGGAAGCGGTTGTAGTGGCTGACCCGGGCCCGGCGCTTGAAGAGGGTCTCCTGGGTGCTCAGGCCGGGGCCCGCGATGCACCCGTTGCAGCTCAGCAGCTCCACGAGCCGGGCGTCCATGGTGCCGGTGGCGAACTCCTCCAGCACCGAGGTGAAGCCCTCGATGCCGTCGGTGGCCACCACCTCGTTGGCCACCAGGTCCTCGGGGATGGATGCCGCCTGCAGGAAGCCCCGGGTGAGGGGAAAGAGGCTGCCCAGGTTGGGGTGGGGCGGATCGAAATCCTGGGGCTCGCAGTCCTCGATGCGCAGGTCGTTGCGCTGGGCGAGCTTGCGCAGCTCCCGGAAGGTGATGGCCACGTCGGGGGCCCCTTCGATGTCCGGATCCCAGGCCTCGGCCTTCTTGGCCACGCAGGGCCCCACGAACACCACCTTGATGCCGGGGTGCAGGATCCGCAGGACGCGGGACATGGCCACCATGGGGCTGACGATGGGGGAGAGGTTGGGGATGAGCTCGGGGTGGTAGCGCTCCACGAACCCCACCACCGCCGGGCAGGTGGTGGCGATGTACTGGGCCCGGGGATTGAGGATCATCAACTGGCGGTACTGTTCGGCCACCAGGTCCGCCCCGAAGGCCACCTCGGCCACCAGGGAGAAGCCCAGCTTGCGAACCATTCCCACGAGAACGCGGAAGTCCATTTCCTGCTGGAATTCCACCGGGAACGAGGGGGCCAGGATGGCCGCCACGGGCTGGCCGGAGCCCAGCAGCTCCTCCACCTCCTTCACGGTGGAGACGATGCGCTTGGCCTTCTGGGTGCAGACCCGGATGCAGTTGCCGCACCCGATGCAGCGCTCGGCCACCACTTCGGCCTGGCTCTTGGTGATGCGGATGGCCTTGGCGGGGCAGGTGCGCACGCAGGTGTAGCAGATGCGGCAGCGGTTCTTGAGGGTGCGCACGAAGCCGCGCACGGCGGGACCCTCGAACGGCTCTCCATTGCTGGATGGGTCGCGCAGGGGTTCCGCCATGGCTTGGACCTCCCGTCAGAGTTTCATCAGTCTCCGGGCCTCGGCCCTGAGCTGCTCGGGTCGCACCGGCTTGTCCAGCACCAGGTCCGCCTTGACCCAGGAGGCGGCTTCGTCGGACTGGGGGTGGAAGTCGAGGCCGGTGGCGGCCTTGACGGCGGTGAGCAGGATCACGGGGGTCTCGGGGTAAAGGCGTTTCACATGGTGGCACAGCACGAATCCCGAATCCATGTTCTCCATCATCAGGTCCAGCACCGCCAGGTCGGGGATGGTGGTGAGCAGGGCCTCCTCCCCCTCCTTCTGGCCCTGGGCCCGGATGACGTGGTACCCCTCCGAGGCGAGCACGAAGGACACCTGCTCCAGCAGGTCGATGTCGTCGTCGACTACAAGGACGTTCTTCTTATCGGTCATGGGCCTCGTCTCCCTATTGCAGGACTTCGCGTTTCTGGTACGTGGTGTGGAGCAGCTCGTGGCTCAGGTGGCCCAGGGGCTTGCCCAGGAACTCGGTGTAGAGCCGCTGCACCTGGCTGTTGCGGTGGCTGACCCGCAGGGTGTCGTTGCGGTCGATGGTGTAGAGCGCGGCCATGCGGGCCTTCACCGATTCCGGGTCGGCCTTGAGGGGCTGGCCCCCGCCGTTGATGCACCCGCCCGGGCAGGTCATGACCTCCACGAAGTGCAGGTCGCTCCGGCCGGCCTTGATCTCGTCCATGAGCTTGCGGGCCTCGCCCAGGCTGGAGACCACCGCGGCCCCCACCTCCAGGTCGCCCACCTTCACCCGCAGCTCCTTGCTGCCCTTCATGCCGCGGAGGTCCTGGATGCGATACTCCTTCATCTCCTCGCCCGTGAGGAGGAAGTACGCGCTGCGCACCGCCGCCTCCATGACGCCCCCCGAAGCCCCGAAGAGCTTGCCGGCGCTGGACCGCTCCCCGAAGGGGGTGTCGGCGCCCTCGGGCGTCAGGGTTCCGGGGTCGATGCCCTTGAGGCGGAAGAGCTCGGCCAGCTCCCGGGTGGTGAGCACGTAGTCCACGTCCGGCACGTAGTCCCGGCCCATCTCGGGCCGGCTGCACTCGAACTTCTTGGCGGTGCACGGCATGATCGAGACACTGACGATGTCCTTGGGATCGAGGTTCTCGCGTTTGGCGAAGAAGCTCTTGATCACCGCGCCCATCATCTGCTGCGGGCTCTTGCAGGTGGAGACGTGGGGCAGCAGCTCGGGGTAGAACTGCTCCACGAACTTGATCCAGCCCGGGGAGCAGCTGGTGAACATGGGCAGCGGGCCGCCTTGGGTGATGCGCTGGATGAGCTCGCTGCCCTCCTCCATGATCGTGAGGTCGGCGGTGAAGGAGGTGTCGAAGACCCGGTGGAAGCCCACCCGGCGCAGGGCGGCCACCATCTGGCCGTCGATGTCGGTGCCGGGCTTGAACCCGAACTCCTCGGCGATGGACACGGAGACGGCCGGGGCGTGCTGCACCACCACCGTCTTGCCCGGGTCGGCCAGCACCCGCATGACCTCGTCCACGTAGCTGCGCTCGGTGAGCGCGGCCGTGGGGCACACCAGGATGCACTGCCCGCAGTTGATGCAGCAGCTGACGTTGAGCCCCTCGTCGAAGGCGGTACCCACGAAGGCCTTGGACCCGCGGTTGATGAAATCGATGGCCGATACGCCCTGCACCTCCTCGCACACCCGCACGCACTTGCCGCAGAGGATGCACTTCTCCGGGTCCCTCACGATGGAGGGGCTGGAGATGTCCTTCTCCTTGCGCTTGCGCAGGCCCCGGAACACCCGGTTGCGGATGCCATGCTCCCGGGCCAGGTCGGACAGGTCGCACTTGCCGTTCCGGGCGCAGTAGAGGCAGTCGTCGGGGTGGTTGGAGAGAAGGAGCTCCACGATGGCCTTGCGGGTCTTCAGCACCGTGGGGGTGCTGGTGCGGATCCGCATGCCGTCGGCCGCGGGGAAGGAGCACGCCGGCACGAGGCCCGGGGTGCCCTCCACCTCGACCACGCACATGCGGCAGGTGCCCGAGGGCAGGAGACCCTCCATGTGGCAGAGGGTGGGGACGTGGATCCCGCCGCGTTTGAGCGCCTGCAGGATGGTGTCTCCCTTCTTGGCTTCCAGGTTCTGTCCGTTCGCAACAATCGCCAGCATCGGGGACTCCGTCTAGACCGGTTGGGTGAATTCGATATCGCAGCGCAGGCAGCGGCGGGCTTCGCAGAGGGCGTGCTCCTCCGGGAGGCACTGATCCACTTCCCGGAAGTTCCCGCGGCGCTCGGCCACGGGCAGGTGCGGCGCATGGGCCCGGCCGGGGCCCTCCCCCTCCTCCTCCCCGGCGTCCACGGGGGGCACGTACACGGTGGGCAGGGCCACCTTGGGCAGGACCTTCAGCTGGCGCCCCGTGAGGTGCCGGTCGATCATCACCGCCGCGTTCTTGCCCGCGGCCACCGCTTCGATGACGGTGCCGGGCCCGGTCACCACGTCGCCCCCGCCGAAGACCCGCTTCTGGGAGGTGATGTAGGATTCGGGGTTGATCACCAGCCCGCCCCAGGACTTCACCTTGAAGCCGTCCAGGGCTCCGGTCTCGGGTTCCTCGGAAATGGCCACCACCAGGGTGTCCAGTTCCGCCACGAAGGCGCTGCCGGGAATGGGCACGGGCCGGGCGCGTCCGGTCTCGTCCTTGTCGCCCAGCTCGTTGCGCTGGAACTCGATGCCGGTGAGGACGCCGCCCTCGGCCTTCACCGCCAGGGGCGTGACCAGGGTCTCCAGGCGGATGCCCTCCTCCAGCGCGGCCTCGATCTCCTCCTTGTAGGCGGGCATTTCCACCCGGGTACGGCGGTAGAAGACGGTCACCTCCGTGACGTCCTTCTGGCGGATGGCGACCCGGGCCGCGTCCAGGGCGCTGTTGCCGCCCCCGATGATGCCCACGCGGCCCCGGGCCAGGGATTCGCCGTGGAGGTTGAAGGCCTTGAGGAACCGGATGCCGGGGAGGATCCCCTGGGCGTCGTCGCCCTCCAGGCCCAGGCGCTTGCTCTGGTGGGCCCCCAGGGCCAGGTAGATGGCCTGGTAGCCGTCCTCCTTGAGGCTCTGGACCGTGAAGTCCTTGCCCAGCGCCTGGTTCAGTTCCAGGGTGACGTTCTCGTTGATCAGGCTGTCGATCTCGGCGCTGAGGACGTTGCGGGGCAGCCGGTAGCTGGGGATGCCCGCCACCAGCATGCCGCCGGGGCGGTGCTCCCGCTCGAAGACGGTGACCCGGTAGCCCTTCATGCCCAGGGCGTGGGCCGCCGTGAGGCCCGCGGGCCCCGCGCCCACCACCGCCACCCGGGGCGCGCCCGGCTTGGCGGGTTTCGCCGCGCCCTTGAAGACCCGGGGATCCACCCGGTCCACCACGAAGCGCTTGAGCTCGCGGATGGCGATGGGATCGCCGCCCGTGGTGCCGCAGCGGCAGCCGGCCTCGCAGGGGTGGTTGCACACCCGGGCGCACACCGAGGGGAAGGGATTGGCGCCGCGGATGGCCTGGTAGGCGTCGTCGTATTCGCCCAGGGCCACGTGGGCCACGTACTTCCACACTTCCGTGCCCACGGGGCACCCGGCCTGGCAGGGCGCGCCCACCAGTTCCCGGCAGGCCCCGGCCGGGCAGCGCCGTTCGTAGATGTGGGCCTCGTACTCGTCCCGGAACCACTTGAGGGTGGACAGCACCGGGTTGGGGGCCGTCTGGCCCAGGCCGCAGAGGCTGCTCTTCTGGATGGCCTCGCCCAGCTCCTTGAGGACCATCACGCCCCGCACCCGCAGCAGGGCGTCCAGGCCTTCCTCGGCCCGGCGGTTCTGGGTGATGGCCTGGAGGATGTCCAGCATCTGCTTGGTGCCTTCCCGGCAGGGGATGCACTTGCCGCAGCTCTCGGACTGGATGAACTCCATGAAGAACTTGGCCAGGTCCACCATGCAGGTGTTCTCGTCCATGACCACGAGCCCGCCCGAACCCATGATGGCGCCGAAGGCCTTGAGCTCCTCGTAGTCGCAGGCCACGTCCATGTGGGGCTCGGGGATGCAGCCCCCGGAGGGTCCGCCGATCTGCACGGCCTTGGCCTTCTTGCCGTTGGGGATGCCGCCGCCCACGGCGAAGACCACGTCGCGGATCTTCGTGCCCATGGGCACTTCCACCAGGCCGGTGCGGCGCACCATGCCCGACAGGGCGAAGACCTTGGTGCCCTTGCTGCCGGCGGTGCCCAGGGCCGCGAAGGCCCCGGGCCCGTTCTGCATGATGGTGGGCACGTTGGAGAAGGTCTCCACGTTGTTGATGACCGTGGGCTTGCCGAAGACGCCGGACTGGATGGGATAGGGGGGCCGGGGCCGGGGCATGCCGCGCTTGCCTTCGATGGAGTGGATGAGGGCGGTCTCCTCGCCGCACACGAAGGCGCCGGCGCCCATCTTGATGATGATGTCCAGGGAGAACCCGCTGCCCAGGATGTTCTCGCCCAGGAGGCCGTAGGCCCGGGCCTGGTCCATGGCGATCTTCAGGTTCTCGATGGCCAGGGGGTATTCGGCCCGGATGTAGATGTAGGCCTTGGAGGCGCCGATGGCGTAGCAGCCCGTGACCATGCCCTCCAGGAGCCGGTGGGGGTCGCTCTCGCACACGGCGCGGTCCATGAAGGCCCCGGGATCCCCTTCGTCGGCGTTGCAGATCATGTACTTCTGGTCGCCGGGCGAGGCCAGGGCCATCTGCCACTTGCGCCCGGTGGGGAAGCCCGCGCCTCCCCTGCCCCGCAGGCCCGAGGCCAGGACGTCGTCCACCACCTCCTGGCGGGTGCGGGTCGTGAGGGTCCTGTGCAGGGCGGAGTACCCGCCCCGGGCGATGTACTCGTCGATGGACCGGAAGTCGATGAGGCCGGAATTGGCCAGGACCCAGCGCCTCTGGAGGGCCAGGAAGGGATGCTCGGCCAGGGGCCGCACCCGGGGCCAGGGTTCCAGGCCCTCCACGGGGAACTGGCCCAGGACCCAGTCCATGGGCAGGCTGCCCGCGAAGAACCTGTCCAGGAGGGCGTCCACCTTGTCGGCGGTGATGGAGGAGAAGCTCACCCGCGTCCGGCCCGGCACCTGGATGTCCACCAGGGGCTCCTCGGAGCACAGGCCGATGCACCCCACTTCCTTGATGTCGGCTTCCAGGCCCTTGGCGGCGCACCATTCGCGCACCCGGGCCAGGGTCCTGTCCGCCCCGGCGCCCAGGCCGCAGGTGCCCGCGCCCACGAAGATCACGGGCCGGTCCACCCGCTCCCGGCGCAGGCCGGCGATGAGGGCGGGCAGGTCCTCGCCCTGGAAGGGTCCGTCCTTGAGGGCCGCGAGGAGCTCGGGGGCGGGACGGGCCGGGACGTCCCAGCAGGAGGAGGGGATTCCGCTAGACATGGCTGAACTCCTCGGAACGGCATTCTTCCAGGATGCGCTGCAGCTTCATGGGGGTGACCTTGGCGTGGAACTGGCCGTTGATGTTCACCACGGGCGCGAGGCCGCAGGCGCCCATGCACGCCACCACCTCCAGGCTGAAAAGGCCGTCGCGGCTGGTTTCGCCGGGGGCGATCTTGAGGGTCTTCTCCACCATGTCCAGGACGCGCCGGCTGCCCTTGACGTGGCAGGCCGTGCCCCGGCAGACCATCACGTGGTACTTGCCCCGGGGCTGGAAGCGGAACATGTTGTAGAAGGTGGCCACCCCGAAGATCTTGCTGGCCGGCAGATCCAGGGCGAGGCCCACGCGGGTGATGGAGGCCTTGGACAGGTAGCCTTCGGCGGCCTGGACCTCCTGCAGGATGGGGATGAGGTGGTCGCGCCCGGCATCGGGGTGACCCTCGAGGATGGTCTCAACGCTCTTCATGTCGGCCATTCCGGCGCTCCTTTGAGGGATGAGTGGTGAAGTAGGCGAGCTTTTCCAGGTAGGTGGTGATGACGATCTCTTCCAGCGCGACGTTCACCGGCACCCGCAGGGCCACCGGCGCGAAATTGAGGATCCCCTTCACGCCCGCGTGCACCAGCTGGTCCGCGGCCCCCTGGGCGGCGGCGGCGGGCACGCAGAGGATGGCCAGGGTGATGGCCTCCCGGGCGATGACGGCCTCCAGGGAATCCATGGGATGGCACTTGACCCCCGCGTGCACCCGGTTGCACTTGGCGGGGTCCGTGTCGAAGGCGGCCTTGATGCAGAGGGTGGAGCGGCTCGCCTCCAGGAAGCTGATGAGGGCCCGGCCCAGGTGCCCCGCGCCCACCACGGCCACGGCGTGGGTGCGGTCCAGGCTGAGGGCCAGGTCCAGCTTCTCCATGAGGGCCTCCACCTCGTAGCCGTGGCGGGGGACCCCCTGGGTGCCGATGGCCATGAGGTCCCGGCGCACCTGGGAATCCGCCGTGCGCATGGCGGCGGCGATCTCGTGCGAGAAGAGATGGGTGCGGTGCCCCGGCGCCTGTTCCGTGAGGAAGGTGCGGTAGCGTGCCAGGCGTTCGACGATCTTCCCCGAAATGGGCTTCATGAAAGCCTTTCGTGAAAAAGTGCTACAACGTGACAGAGTGTTACGATATATTGTAGACTGAAGTCAGAAGACCAAGATGTCTTCTGTGTGACGGACGTCACAAAGAAGACCCAATGGTCATCAAATAGGTCCCAATTCATTGACGGTTTTCCCGGGTGGGCCTAATCCTGGAGTGTCGGGCGCCGGGATCCGTTCCGGTGCCGGTCGCACCCTCCACCCCACCCCGACCGCAAGGCCAAACCCTGAGCGGAAGGACACGCGGGTACCCGCACGTCCCCTCCGTCCAGGCGCCTCCGGCCGGGCCCCCCAGAAAGGGCCGGCATGAGCCAGAACAAGCGCCTCGGGGTCGTAGGGATCGTCGTCGAGGACCTCGCCTCGGCGCCGGAGGTCAACGCCATCCTCCATGATTCGGCCTCCCTCATCGTGGGGCGCATGGGGATCCCCTACCGGGAGCGCGGCGTCTCCATCGTCTCCCTCATCGTCGACGGCACCACGGACGATCTCAGCGCGCTCACCGGGCGCCTGGGACGCGTTCCCGGCATCGCCGTCAAGACCGCCCTGGCCAGGGAGGTCCCCGCCCCAAGCAAGGAGTGCTGATGTCCTACGATCCCCGCTCGTCCAACCCCAACGACTTCATCGACCCCGTCGAGATCGAGTCCACCCTGGCCGAGGCCGCCCTCCAGGCCCGGGACCCCCGGGCCGTGCGGGCCATCCTGGACCGCGCCGCCGCCTTCGGGGGCCTCACCCACCGGGAGGCCGCGGTGCTCCTCAACGTGGAGGACCCGGCCATCCTGGGCGAGGTCTTCACCCTGGCCCGGCACATCAAGGAGCACATCTACGGCCGGCGCATCGTGATGTTCGCGCCCCTCTACCTCTCCGACTTCTGCGTGAACCAGTGCAGCTACTGCGGGTACAACCACGACAACCCCATGCCCCGGCGCAGGCTGGACCAGGCGGAGCTGGCCGAGGAGATCCGCGTCCTGGAAGGTCTCGGCCACAAGCGCCTGGCCCTTGAGGTGGGCGAGGACCCGGTGAACTGCCCCCTGGACTACGTGCTGGAGTGCATCAAGACCATCTACTCCCTGAAGTTCAAGAACGGCTCCATCCGGCGGGTGAACGTCAACATCGCCGCCACCACGGAGGAGGACTACCGGCGGCTCAAGGACGCCGGCATCGGCACCTACATCCTCTTCCAGGAGACCTACCACAAGCCCACCTATATGGCCGTGCACAAGGGCCCCAAGCGGAACTACGAGTGGCACACCAGCGCCCATGACCGCGCCATGAGGGCCGGCATCGACGACGTGGGGCTGGGGGTGCTCTACGGGCTCTACGACTGGAAGTTCGAGACGGTGGGAATGCTCATGCACGCCGAGCACCTGGAGGCGTCCCTGGGCGTGGGCCCCCACACCCTGAGCGTGCCCCGCATCCGCGCCGCCGCGGGTGTCTCGGCCTGCGATTTCCCGCACCTGGTCTCGGACGACGATTTCAAGAAGGTGGTGGCGGTGCTCCGCCTGGCCACCCCGTACGCCGGCATGATCCTCTCCACCCGCGAGCCCATGGGCTACCGGGAGGAAGTGATCGCCCTGGGCATCTCCCAGGTGAGCGCCGGCTCCTGCACCGGCGTGGGCGGCTACGCCCACACGCCCAAACTTGGCTTCGAGGACGCCGTCCCCCAGTTCGAGCCCGCCGACCACCGCAGCCCCACCGAGGTCCTCAAGGACCTCCTGCGCGACGGCTACATCCCCAGCTACTGCACCGCCTGCTACCGGGAAGGCCGCACCGGCGACCGCTTCATGAAGCTGGCCAAGACCGGCCAGATCGCCAACGTCTGCCAGCCCAACGCCCTCCTGACCCTCATGGAGTACATCGAGGACTACGGGGACGAGGAGCTCCGCAGCCTGGGCGAAAGCCGGATCAAGGAGGAACTGGCCACGATCCCCAACCCCAAGGCCCGGGAGGCGGCGGCCGCCTACCTCCAGCGGATCCGGGGCGGGGAGCGGGATCTCAGGTTCTAGTCCCGGCCTCCTCCCCATTCATCCCAAAAATCGGCGTTCATCCCTGTTACGCAGGGCCGAGGTTCGGATGGGACGGCGCATTCACGAAGTAGGCGCGCCGACCCATGGCATCGCTGGCCCTGCGTAACAGGTCGAGTAGCGCGGGGGAACTGCCCCCCCGCGCCCTCACGGATCCGGACGTGAGACTCTCACCTCATCCGGCTCGTCCTGCCCAGCCTCCAGGTCGTATTCCCAGGGTCCAGTGGTAGAACAGCCCTTCTTGCCGCTGGTGGGCAATGTCGCCCAACCAACGAAAGGCTGCCGTCCAGTCCCGGTGGAACCGCTTGTATTTCCGTTTGGCCCAGCGGGCCAGGACCAGATTCAGGTAGTCGAGAAGTTCCAGGCACTCCGAGCGGTGGAACCGCCCATAGTAGTTGACCCATCCCCTGACGATGGGATTGATGAACGAGGCAAGCTCGCTCAGGGTCTTGGTGTTCATCTTCGTCGTCAGTTTCCACTCCCGGATGGCTTCCCGAGCGGCCTTCTTCGCCTTGTCGCTCATGGCCGGATTGAAGCCCACAAAGAGCTTTCCGTCCCGGGTCTTCACCGACCGCCCCCGAAAGGTGTAGCTCAGGAAGTCGAAGGCCGTGTGGTCATGGTCCCCCGGGCGCGAATCGTCCTTACAGTAGACGATCTTCGTTTTCTCCGGGTGGAGTTCCAGCCCCTTGTCCTTCAATCGCCTGCGCACCCCTTCCAGGACGTATTTGGCCTGGGCCAGGCTCACGCAATGGATCACCGCATCGTCGGCATACCGCTCGAACGGGACGTTCGGAAAGACCCGCCCCATCCAGGCATCGAACGCATAGTGCATGAACAGGTTGGCCAGCAATGGGCTGATCACCCCGCCCTGCGGCGTTCCCGCCGTCCGTTCCTGCAGGGTTCCGTCCTCCCGTTGGGCCGGGGCCTTGAGCCACCGTTCCACGTACAGGGGGATCCACTTCAGGGCCGAATCCGACTCGGTATGGTGCCGAACCGCCTTGAGGATCAGGTCATGCGGCAGGTTATCAAAGAATCCTTTGATATCCAGATCGATGACCCAGTCCAGGCGCCAGCAGCGCTCCCTTGCCTTTGCTACGGCATCCAGTGCCGAACGACCCGGCCGATAGCCGTAGGAGTCCTCGTGGAACATGGGTTCCACCAAAGGCTCCAATACCTGCTTGGCTACCATCTGGGCCACTCGGTCCGCCACGGTCGGAATGCCCAAGGGTCTCGTCCGGCCGTCCTTTTTGGGAATCTCCACCCGCTTCACCGGCGGCGGGAAGTAGCTGCCCGACGACATCCGATTCCAGATCTTGTAGAGGTTGCCCTCCAGATCCTTGTCAAACATCGACAGGGTTTCTCCATCCACGCCCCCTGCTCCCCGGTTGGCCCGGACCAGACGCCATGCCTCGGCGACCTGTTCCCTGGAAATGCTGTAAGGCTTCGCTTCAGACACGTGCTCTTCCCCCGGAGGGTTGACCCGCATTTGAAGCCGGACAGGCCGGTCCCTTGGCTCCACCCGCATTACCGGGCATCGTCGCTACTACGGACCGGTCCGCCCCGGCGCCCCGCTTCGGTACTCTCGCCCTACGGGGGACTACCCCTCGGACTTCTCCCTTGGCATCGGGACGCTCGGTTCCCACGTTCCACACAAGAGCCTGGACAGGGCTCGCGCCGCTTCTACGCCGGCCACCGCCCGGACCGTAAGCAGGTCCCTTCCGGGCTTGGTCCCAGGACTTCATCCGGAGCCTGGTTTCGATGGCTTTTGATCTCTTTCGACGCCTCATCAGCGGTTCACTTTTGTTCGCCTTCCCTGTCCCTACCTGACGGGGGTTCCCCCGCCTTTTCCGGGTCCGCTCACCACCTGGGGTGTCACCCCCACGCAGCGCCCGGTGGTTTGGGATCTGGCCCTGCAGCCCGACCCCGGGGGGCCTACCCCCATCTCTCATGCAGCACAGCTGCTATCTCTCAGGTTGTTTTATTTGGACCTCCTGGGAGATGAAGCGCCTTTCGTGGCGCACGGATGAACGCCGATGTCGGGGATGAAGGAGATGAAGGGCGCAAATTCATCCAACCAATTCGATCAACTATTCCGCAATGCGACTTCGGTCACATCAAAATTTCTTCCCGTCCGAAAGCCAGGCCCTAGACTTGTGGGATCAAAAGCACCCCACAACTCCATACACCGGCACGGGAGGTCCTCCATGGCCAAGATCCTCATCGTCGATGACGACCCGGATATCGTAGAAGCCAGCACGCTCTTCCTGGAGCGGGCGGGGCACGACATCGCCACCGCGTTCAACCGCCGGGACGGGATGAAGGCGGTGGAAACGTTCGGGCCCGATCTCCTCATCCTCGACGTGATGATGGAGCAGCCGGATGACGGCTTCGCCATGGCCCAGGAACTGCGGCGCCAGGGGTGGAAGCGGCCCATCCTCATGCTCACGTCCGTGGCCTCCGCCTCGGGGCTCGCCTTCGGGCGGGACGACGAGATGGTCCCCGTCGACGATTTCCAGGCCAAGCCCGTGGAACCCGCGGAACTGGTCCGGAAGGTCGCGGCACTTCTGAACGCATAGGGGGCGATCCATGCTGATGACCGAACGCGACCGTCTCGCCTCGGAGATCCGGTCCCTGGCCGCCAAGCTGGGCCAGGACCGCACCTCCCTCATCCCGATCCTCCTCGAAGTGAAGCGGAAGTACCACACCATCGACAGCTACGCCATGCAGGTCATCGCCGACCTGCTGGGCATCCACCCGGTGGAGGTCAACAGCGTGGTGTCGTTCTACGCCTTCCTGGGGGGCCACCGCCAGGGCAAGTTCGTCATCCGCCTGTGCCGCACCATCTCCTGCGACATGCAGGGCAAGAGCCGGGTGGAGCGCCAGCTGGAGAACGACCTGGGCATCCGCTTCGGCGAGACCACCCCCGACGGCAAGTTCACCCTGGAGTTCGCCAATTGCATGGGCATGTGCGACCAGGGCCCCGCCCTGCTGGTCAACGACCGCATCCACACCCGGGTCACCCCCGAGAAGGTGCACGAGATCCTGGAGGCGTGCCGGCGCGTGTTCGGCGTGCACGCCGCCGAAACCAAGGAGGTGGTGTTCAAATGAGCCCCCTGCCCACCTACGATTCCATGATCCCCGAGGCCGGCCTGCGGGCCGCCCTCGCCCTGGACCGCCCCCGGATCATCAGCGAGATCGGCGCCTCCGGCCTGAAGGGCCGCGGAGGCGCGGGGTTCCCCACCGCGGTGAAGTGGAACTTCGCCGCCGCCGCCCAGGCCGACAAGAAATTCGTCATCTGCAACGCCGACGAAGGCGAGCCCGGGACCTTCAAGGACCGCGTGATCCTGCAGGAGCACGCCGACCTGGTCTTCGAGGGCATGACCGTCGCCGGAAAGGCGGTGGGGGCCCACGAGGGCATCCTCTTCCTGCGGGGCGAGTACACGTACCTGAGGGGCCACCTGGAGGCCGTCCTGGCCGGGCGCCGGGACCGGAACCTCCTGGGCAAGGGCATCCTGGGCTCGGGCCTGGATTTCGACATCCGCATCTTCATGGGCGCGGGCGCCTACATCTGCGGCGAGGAGACCGCCCTCATCGAGGCCCTGGAGGGCTTCCGGGGCGAACCCCGCAACCGGCCCCCCTTCCCCGTCAACACGGGCTTCCTGGGCCGGCCCTCCATCGTGAACAACGTGGAGACCCTGGCCTGGGCGGCCTGCATCCTGGGCCGGGGCGCCGACTGGTTCCGCAGCGTCGGCACGGAGAAGTCCACGGGCCGCAAGATCTTCAGCGTATCGGGGGACTGCGCGCGCCCGGGGGTGTACGAATTCCCCATGGGACTCACGGTGGCCGAGCTGCTGAAGGAGGTGGGCGGGGAGGACGCCAAGGCCGCCCAGATCGGCGGCGCCGCCGGCCAGTGCGTGCCCGCCAAGGATTTCGGGCGCTCCATCGCCTTCGAGGACATCCCCACGGGCGGCTCGATCATCGTGCTGGGACCGCACCGGGACATGCTGGACGTCCTGCACAACTTCCTCGAGTTCTTCGTGGACGAGTCCTGCGGGCAGTGCGCCCCCTGCCGCCTGGGCAACACCAAGCTCCTCGAGGGCCTGGAAATGCTCCGGAACGGCACCTGCAGCATGGCCTACCTGAAGGAGCTGTGCGACCTGGGAGGCACCATGCAGGTGGCCTCCAAGTGCGGCCTCGGCCAGAGCAGCCCCAACGCCTTCCTCTCCGTCGTGGAAAACTTCCGCGAGGAGCTGATGGGCCGAATCCCAACCCACGCCTGATCCCACACGAGGATGCGTCCATGAGCACCGATCTTCCAGAGACCCCCCGGCGCGCCCCCTCCAGCCAGCAGGGACAGACCGTCGCGGTGGCCGAGAACACCGCCGCCATCGGCGGCACCGTCAGCGTCACCATCGACGGCCAGACCCTGAAGGTGCCCCTGGGCACCACCATCCTGGACGCCGCCAGGCGCATCGGCGTCAAGATCCCCACCCTGTGCAACCACCCGGACCTGTGCGTGGCGGGCGTCTGCCGCATCTGCTCGGTGGAGGTGGAGGGCCAGCGCACGCTCCAGGCCGCCTGCGCCTACCCCGTCACCTCGCCCATCACGGTGTACACCCACACCCGCAAGGTGCGCATGGCCCGGCGCCACATCGTGGACCTGATGCTCTCCGAGCACTACGGCCACTGCTACGCCTGCGGCCGGAACAACAACTGCGAGCTCCAGACCCTGGCCAAGGAGTACGGGGTGGACTTCTTCCGCTTCGGCCACCCCGAGAAGCCCGCCCACGCCATCGACCACTCCAGCTACTCCGTGGTGCGCGACAACAACAAGTGCGTGCTGTGCCGGCGCTGCGTGCGCACCTGCATCGACCTGCAGGACGTGGGCACCATCGAGGTGCTGGGCCGGGGCCGCACGAGCCACGTCTCCACCTTCCTGGAAAAGCCCCTGGGCAGCGTGGTGTGCATCAACTGCGGCCAGTGCATCAACCGCTGCCCCACGGGCGCCCTGCGCGCCAACGACCCCACCGACGAGGTGTGGGAGGCCATCCACGATCCAAGGAAGCACGTGGTGATCCAGACCGCCCCCAGCCCCCGGGCCGCCATCGGCGAATGCTTCGGCCAGCCCGCGGGCACCGCCCTGACCTTCGAGCTGAACACGGCCCTTCGCATGTGCGGCTTCGACCAGGTGTTCGACACCAACTTCAGCGCCGACCTCACCATCCTGGAGGAGGGCACCGAGCTCCTGCTGCGCCTCAAGAAGGCCCTGGTGGACAAGGAGCCCGCGGCCTTCCCCCAGTTCACCAGCTGCTCGCCGGGCTGGGTGAAGTACCTGGAGCACTTCTACCCCGAGTACATCCCCAACCTCAGCACCGCCAAGAGCCCCCAGCAGATGTTCGGGGCTGTCATCAAGACCTACTACGCGGAAAAGCAGGGCATCGACCCCAAGGACATCGTCACCGTGGCCCTCATGCCCTGCTCGGCCAAGAAGTTCGAATGCAACCGGCCCGAGATGGACGACTCGGGGTTCAAGGACGTGGACTACGGCCTGACCACCCGCGAACTGGCCAAGATGATCAGCGAGACCGGCCTCGACCTGCCCCGCCTGCCCAAGTCGGACTTCGACGCCCCCTTCGGCACCGCCACGGGTTCGGGCGTCATCTTCGGCGCCACGGGCGGAGTCATGGAGGCCGCGCTGCGCACCGTCATCGAGCTGGTGGTGGGGGTGAAGGTGGAGGATCTCTTCGAGCACGCCGACATCAAGCCCGTGCGGGGCTTCGAGGGCGTCAAGTACGCCGAGATCCCCGTCCCGTCCGTGGGACCCGTGCCGGCCATCCTGGCCCCCCTCTTCCCCAGCTGGGACTTCCTCAAGGGCGCCACCCTCAAGGTGGCCGTGGCCCACGGCACCGCCAACGCCAAGGCGGTCATGGAGGACATCAAGCGGGGCGGGCCCTTCAGCCAGTGCCACTTCATCGAGTTCATGGGATGCCCCGGCGGCTGCATCGGCGGGGGAGGCCAGCCCATCCCCACCTCCCCGGAGATCCGCAAGGCCCGGGCCCAGGCCATCTACGCCGAGGATTCCGCCTACGCCGTGCGCAAGTCCCACGAGAATCCCGACGTGCTGAAGGTCTACGCCGAGTTCCTCACCGAAGGTCCCTGCGGGCACCGGAGCCACAAGCTCCTCCACACCCACTACACTGAACGAGGACGCTACATCGAGTAGCCCCAGGGGCGCAATGGCCGAGGTCCATCCCATCCTGCACTTCCTCGCCCCCACGGGGGCGGGGCCGGCGCGCGTCTTCGACGCCCAGGAGCAGGCCGTCCTGGACCGCGTGAACCAGGAGATCGCCGGGGAGTCCTCCCTGGACGACATCCTGGACTTCCTCTTCCAGGGCATCCGGGAGCTGTACCCCTGCGACCGCATCGGCCTGGCCTTCATCGAGGACGAGGGCCGGCGCATCGTTGCCCACCGCAACCGGACCCTCTACGAGCCCATGCTGCTCAAGGAGGGCTACGCCGAGGATCTCGCGGGCAGCTCCCTGCGCCGGGTGCTGGATTCCAACTGCACGCGGGTCATCTACGACCTCCCGCGCTACCTGGCCGACCACCCCGCCAGCGCCTCCACGCGGATCCTGGTGAGGGAGGGCGTGCGGAGCTCCCTCACCTGCCCCCTGACGGTGAAGGACCGGGCCATCGGGGTCATCTTCCTCAGCTCCCGGGAGCCGCGGGCCTACACCCCCTACCACGTGCAGCTGTGGATGGCCCTGGCGGAGCGCCTCAGCCAGGCGGTGGAGAAGGTCTGGCGCATCGAGCAGCTCACCGCCGCCAACCAGGCCTACACCGAGGTGCTGGCCTTCGTCAGCCACGAGCTGAAGAACCCCATCGCCAGCATGATCACCGACGCCCGGGTCCTGGAGGGCGGGTACCTGGGCCCCCTGGAGCCCCGTCAGAGCCAGAAGCTGGAGCGCCTCATCGCCAAGGGCGGCTACCTCCTGGACCTCATCGGGGAGTACCTGGACCTGGCCCGCATGGAGGGCGGCAACCTGGCCCTCCACCCCGTCTCCGCCCCCTTCGGCCCCGATGTGGCGGACCCCGCCCTGGACCTCGTCCTGCCCCAGCTCCAGGCCAAGGCCATGACCCTCACCCGGGACATCGCCGCGGACCTCCCCCCCGTGCAGTGCGACCCCGGCCTCCTGCGCATCGTCCTCACGAACCTCCTGGGCAATGCCGTGAAATACGGCCGCGAGGGCGGCGCCGTGACCCTCAGGGCCGAAGCCACCCCCGCGGGCCTGCACGTCGCCGTGCGCAACGAGGGCCCCGGCTTCCCCCCCGGGGAACGCCCCAAGCTCTTCCGCAAATTCAGCCGCCTCCAGACCCCCGAACTCCGTGCCCAGAAGGGCACGGGCGTGGGCCTCTACACCGCCTGGCGCATCATCCACCTGCACGGGGGCCGCATGGACGCCACCAGCCAGCCCGGAGCCTGGGCCGAATTCACCTTCGATGTCCCCCAGCCGCTGCCTCAGGCCCCGGATGACGCCCTGTAGTGCTTGAGCTTTTCCAGCTCGGCGACGATCGTCGCGTGGTCGTTGCACTCCTGGAGGCCCTGGCGGAAATGCACGCCCCCGGGCAGGCCCTTGGTGAACCAGGAGCCGATCTTCTTCATCTTGTGCAGGGCCTCCCGGGGCTCCAGGAGCTCCATGAGCATCCCGAAGAAGGCGATGCAGAGGTCGATGCGCTCGGCCTCGGTGACCTCCAGGCCGGGCTCCATGATCTGGCGGAAGATCCAGGGGTTGGTGAGGGCCGCGCGGCCGATCATGACGCCGTGGCAGCCGGTTTCCGAAGCCATGCGCAGGGCGTCCGCGGGGGTGTTCACGTCCCCGTTGCCGATGATGGGAAAGCGGGTTCCGGCGTCCACGGCCCGGGCGATGAGGGACCAGTCCGCGTGGCCCTCGTACTGCTGGGCGCGGGTGCGGGGGTGGATGGCCAGGGCCTGGACGCCCTCGGCCTCGAACATGCGCAGGAAGTCCAGGTACTCGGCCTTCTCCTTCTGGCTGCTGTCCCAGCCGGCGCGCATCTTCACGGTGACGGGCAGGTCCACGGCCTTGACCATGGCCTTGACGCAGGCCTCGGCCAGGCGGATGTCCCGGAGCAGGGCGGAGCCGGCCCCGCCCTTGGTGACGTTGCTGGCGGGGCAGCCCATGTTCAGGTCGATGAGGTCGGCGCCCGCGTCCCGGGCCAGGCGCGCCGCATCGGCCAGGTGCCCGGGATCGCTTCCGGCCAGCTGCATGGCGAAGGGGTGCTCCCCCTCGGCGGCCATCATGCGCTCGGCCTTGCGGGCGTGGCGGATGAGCGCCTCGCTGCTGATCATTTCCGAGACGGTGAGGCCCACGCCGCCCACCCCCCGGATCATGCGCCGGAAGGGCTGGTCCGTGATCTCGTGGAGGGGCGCCATGACCAGCGGCGGCTGGACCCGCACGGGCCCGATGCTGAAGGAGGAATCGGGGAACGTCACGGGGCCTTTACGCTCGTGGCCTTGAAGTAGCAGTCCTTGCGCATGCCCCGCACCTCCACGGTGAGGTCGGCCTGCAGCGTCTCCAGGCTCCGGGCGAAGTGGGCCTTCAGGAGGTCCAGGGCGCCCTGGCCCACCTTGGTGAGCGTCGCTTCGTCCCGGCCCTCCAGCACCAGGATCGTCAGGTGCACGAAGGCCAGGTCCCGGGCCCCGCCGGCCATGCGGAACTCGTCGCACCGGTAGGCGCGGCTCTTGATGTCCTTGAGGTGGAAGGGGCAATCCTCGGACAGGAACCGGTGGAGCTGCTCCCAGAAGGCCTGGAAATCAGGCTGTTCGGCGATGGTGGGCGTGTACTCGAGGGTCGTGTGGGGCATGGCTCACTTTCCGGAAGCCTGGGCTTCCAGCTCCATGATGACAGCCTCCACCTCCGAGTCGTTCCTCCAGAAGAGGGCCGTGACCCGGAGGAACCACCCGATGAGCCATGCGTTGGCCAGCACCGCCAGGGCCTGGAAGCCCAGCAGGGTCCACACCCGGAGGGGGGTCCCGCCCCCCAGGCGCCAGCCCAGGAGGAGCACCAGGAACGGCAGGCCGGCCCGCACCGCCACGCCGCCCACCACCAGGACCGTCCACTGGACGGGGTGGGTCCACAGCCGCAGGAAGCTGGAACGCAGGTGGCGGCCCAGGGCCCGGGAGGACCCCAGGTTCCAGCCGGGAGCCCCGGCGCGGTCCAGGCGGCAGAGCCAGGCCTGGACGAAGAACACGGACACGAAGGACAGGCGCAGCAGGACCCCGCCCACCCAGTCCAGCCACCCCAGGCCCTGGATGCCGGTCTCCGCCAGCGTCCGGAGGGTCCAGAAGAGGGCCGTGCCCACCAGGGCCAGGGGCAGGGCCGCGAGCACCAGGGCATCCGCGAAGCCCCAAAGCCAGGCGGCGAACCCCGCGGGAACCCCCGCGGCCCGGGCCTGGACCTTCCAGCCGGCCCACAGGAACCACGCCAGGGCCCCCAGGGCCGCCAGGGGCGCGAAGGGGCCGGTCCAGTGGTCCTTGAGCCCGCCGTTGACCGCCAGGTCCCACAGGTCGCGGACGGTGATCAGCTCGCCCCAGTACGAGGGCAGGCCGCTCCACCCGGCCAGGGCCTTGAGGTGCATGGCCCAGAGGGTGCTGGTGAGCACGTGGAAGCAGAGCCAGCCCCCCAGGAGCCCGAGCCCCCACCGGCCGCCGCCCCCGGCCAGGGCCGCGCCCAGGAAGGACCAGGGCCCCGCGGGGGCGGGGGTTTCCCGTCCGGAGGCGTCGAGGGGGGAGGCTTCGTCAGGCATGGGCATCCAGAAACGCTATCACTCAGAACCGCATATTCAACCTGAAATCGCCCGTGAGGTCCACGGACTGGGCCGCCCCGGTGCGCCCGTGCACGTTCACGGCGTGGCGGCCCTTGACCACCTGGATGGGGGTATTGCCGTCGCTCTCCACCTGGGTGGCGATGCCGTCCACCACCACCGTCCCGGAATTGGGGAAGGTGTTGACGGTGAGGCGGCAGAGGCCCGGCAGGGGCACCGTGGCGGCCTGGCCCGGGGCCACGGTCACGTTCAGGGTCTCCCGCAGGAAGACCCGCGCGTTGACCACCTCCAGGCGGTGGCCGCCGGGGGCGGCGCTCAGCGTGCCGCCCTCCTTCACGTCCCCGGCGTCCTTGCCGTCGATCTTCACGCGGACGGAATAGGGTGCGGTGAATTTCAGGGTCCCGGGGGCGTTGACGTCCACGGCCCTGGGCTCGGCCCCGGCGCGGGTCTGGGAGGCCGGCACCAGGGTGAACACCTGGGTCCCGGGGGTCTCGCCCTCGTTGAACCGGGTGGCCACCAGCAGGTCGCCCTTGGTGCAGGTGAGGTCGTGCTTCACGGACTGGTCCCAGGCCTTGACCGTCAGGGGCGTGGCGCCGTCGAGCTTGACGGAATCCAGCACCACGGTGGCCCCTTCGGGGCTGGTGCGGATGGTCTCGGTGGACGTCAGGGCCTCCAGGACGGGCTTCGGCGCGCCCTGCCCGGGCTGGAAGCGGTAGTCCAGGGGCTTGTAGCCCTTCTTCTCGAACCGGAGCGCGTCCCCGGCCTTGAGCGCCAGGGGCAGCGGGGTGGTGCCCACCTCCAGGCCGCCCCTGAGGGCCCGGGCCCCGGGGGGAACGGTGTCCACCATCACCGGGCCGGGCCCGGAGCGGAACAGCAGGAACCCGCCCACCGCCGCCGCGGCCGCCAGGGCCGCCACGGTGCCGTAGAGGGCCCCGCGGCCCCCCTTGGCGCGCACGGGGGCGGCCATGGACCGGATCTCCGGCGCGATCGCCTCCATGGGGTCGCGGTGGAGGGTGCCCCCCGTGTGCTCGGACTTGAGGTTTCCCAGGAGCTGCATGCGGTCGGTACGGCCCAGGTCCTTGGTGCCGTCCAGGAGGTCCTTCACGAAGGCCGAGCAGGTGGGGTGGCGTTCCGCGGGATCCTTGGCCAGGGCCCGGGTGAAGATGCGCTGCCAGGCTTCGGGCAGGAGGCCCTCCACCGGCGGCTTGATTTCCACGGGGGGCTCGTTGACGATCCGGTAGAGGATCGTGTTGATGGAAGTGCCGGGAAAGGGAAGACTTCCGCTCAGGAGCTCGAAGGTGAGCACGGCGAAGCTGAAGAGATCGGAGGCGGCCTGGGCGACGCCTTCTCGGATCTGCTCGGGGCTGGCGTAGCTGGGGGTGCCCAGGAAGGTGCCGGTCTGGGTCAGGGAGGCGTCCTCGCGCTTGGCGATGCCGAAATCCATCAGCTTGGGCTTGCGGTCCTGGGTGATCATCACGTTCCCGGGCTTGACGTCCCGGTGGACGATGCCCTTGTCGTGGGCGTGGTCCAGGGCCGTGGCGATGCCCGCGGCGATGACCAGCTTCTCCTTCAGGGTGAGGCCGGCGCCCTCCTTGATCAGCGCGTCCAGGGGCTTTCCGGGCACGAACTCCATGGCCAGGAAGGGCCCGATCTCGCTGTCGCCCACGTCGTAGATGGTGACGATGCCCGGGTCGTTGAGCACCCCGGAAACCTCGGCCTCCCGCTGGAACCTCGCCAGGAACTCCTTGCGCTCCTGCTCGCTGCCGATGGCGTTGAGCCGGACCACCTTCACGGCCAGCTTGCGCTTGATGCGGGGATCCTCCGCGAGATACACCGAGCCCATGGCGCCCGCCCCGAGCAGCGATTTGATCTCGTACCGCCCGATGTTCTTGGGGAAATTTCCGACTTCGTCCATGCGGGTATGCCCAACCTTCTCGTTTAATGTGGCAGGATTGTGACGAAAAAAGGGTGAAAAACCTGTGGAAAAACCAAGGATTCCTGACAAGCTTGGAAGATATAGTAACGCTCGCCCGAGGGGCAAGCATGCCTGGAGAGCAAAAACGATGGACGTCCTAAAGACGGTGGTGCTCGTCACCTACTTCACGATCCTCAGCATCCTGAGTATCTATGGGGCTCATCGGCTCTGGATGCTGCTCCTGTACTTCCGGCACAAGAGCCATCCCCCCCAGCCCAAGGGCGGCCGCGACTTCGAGCCCATGGTCACGGTGCAGCTGGCCGTGTTCAACGAGATCAACGTCGTCGAGCGCCTCATGGACCACGTGGTGAAGATGGACTGGCCCAAGGAGAAGCTCGAGATCCAGATGCTCGACGACTCCACCGACGACACCGTCCGGGTGGCCCAGGCCGTGTGCGAGAAGTACCGCAACCTCGGCTGGGACATCTCCTACATCCACCGCACCGACCGCACCGGGTACAAGGCCGGCGCCCTGGACAACGGCCTCAAGACCGCCAAGGGCGAGTTCGTGGCCATGTTCGACGCCGACTTCCTGCCCACCGTGGACTTCCTCCGCCAGGGCGTGCCCCACTTCGCCGACGACAACATCGCCTTCGTGCAGGGCTGCTGGGACCACCTGAACCGCGACTTCTCGCTGCTCACCCAGGTGCAGGCCATCCTCCTGGACGGTCATTTCGTCTTCGAGCACACCGCCCGGCACCGCTCCAGGGCCTTCTTCAACTTCTCCGGCACCGCCGGCATGTGGCGCGTCTCCGCCATCGCCGACGCCGGGGGCTGGGAGCACGACACCATCACCGAGGACGCCGACCTGTCCTACCGGGCCCAGCTCAAGGGCTGGCGCGGCGTCTACCTCAAGGACATGGTCGTCCCCGCCGAGCTCCCCGTGGAGGTCAACGCCTTCAAGAGCCAGCAGCACCGCTGGGCCAAGGGCAATGCCCAGGTCATCCGCAAGCTCATGAAGACCATCCTCTTCAGCAAGGAGAGCCTGCACACCAAGGCCGAGTGCTGGTTCCACCTCACCGCCAACTGCAACTACATGCTCATGGTCATCCTGGCCGTGATCATGGTGCCCAGCATGTATTTCCGCGCCGGCACCCCCCCCCTGACCCTCCTGCTCACCGACGGTCCCTTCTTCCTCCTCAACGCCGTGAGCGTGGGCCTCTACTTCGGCCTGTCCCAGCGCGAGGTCTACAACAACAAGAACTGGACCAGCCGCCTGAAGTACGTCCCCGGCCTCATGAGCCTGGGCATCGGCCTCTGCCTCAACCAGTCCAAGGCCGTGCTCGAGGGCTTCTTCACCGACGACATCGAGTTCAAGCGCACCCCCAAGCTGGGCGTGGACGAGAAGGGCAACGGCGCCACCACCAGCAACGCCAAGGCCTACAAGGTGCCCAAGAGCCTCATCACGTTCCTGGAGCTGGCCTTCGCCTTCTACTACTTCGGCGCGGTGGTCGTGGCCGTCTACATCCGCAAGTGGGCCTCGGTGCCCTTCCTCTGGCTGTTCTTCAGCGGGTTCGCCTACATCAGCTTCATGTCCCTGGCCGACGTCAAGATCTTCCGCCGGCTGGCCATGGAGGAGCTGGAGGACGACGAGACCGAATCCACGCTCGTCCAGTAGCTCATTCGCCGCTTCGCAACCGGAACCTGGGCTCCCCCAGGTTCCGGTTTCGTTTGGGGCCGGGATGGTAGGCTGGAGCATGGCCCGCACCCCGCCCCGCCCCAGCGCCGTCGCCCTGCGCTACGCCCCCGAGGCCCCCTTCGGGGACCTGGCCCCGCGCCTGGTGGCCAAGGGCGAAGGGCTCCTGGCCGAGCGCATCGTGGCCCTGGCGAAGCAGCACGGCATCCCCGTGGAGCGGGACCCGGACCTGCTGGCCGCCCTGGAGCCCCTGCAGGTGGACCAGCTGGTGCCCCCGGAGCTCTTCCAGGCGGTGGCCATCATGCTGGCCGCCATCTACCGCGCCAACGCAGGAGCCCCTTCGTGATCGACCTCCACAGCCATTCCATCTTCTCGGACGGCACGGACACCCCCGAGGCCCTGGCGGCCCTGGCCCAGGACGCGGGCCTCCGGGCCCTGGCGCTCACGGACCACGACACCCTGGAGGGCCTGGAGCGGTTCCTGGCCTGCCAGTCCCGGGTGGACACCGAGCTGGTGCCGGGCATCGAGCTCAGCTGCCGCTACCTGGGGCGGGTGCTCCACGTGCTGGGCCTGTTCGTCGATCCCGGCAACGCGCGCTTCCGGGCCCGCATCGAGGACATGCGGCAGCGGCGGGTGGAGCGCAACCGCCTCATGGTGGCCCGGCTCCGGGACCTGGGCGTGGCCATCACCTGGGAGGAGGTGGCGGCCCTGGCCCCCACCGATTCCATCTCCCGCACCCACTTCGCCCGGGCCCTGGTCAAGCACGGCGCCGCCGGCAGCCCCCAGGACGCCTTCCGCCGCTACATCGGCGACGACGGCCCGGCCTTCGTGCCCCTGCGGGACCTGACCCCGAGGGACGCCGCCGCCTGGATCCGCGAGGCGGGAGGCGTTTCCGTGGTGGCCCACCCCGGCCGCTTCAGCCACCGGAGCTTCCGGTGGGAGGAGGCCATGGCGGACCTGAGGGACCAGGGCCTCCAGGGCCTGGAGGCCCACTACCCCGACTACGGCCCCGCCGAGCACCAGTACTTCCTGGAGCTCGCCGCGGCCCTGGACATGGTGCCCAGCGGCGGCAGCGACTACCACGGCGGCCACAAGCCCGGCCAGAACCTGGGCGTGGGCACCGGCTCCCTCCACGTTCCCGACGCCGTCCTGGACCGCCTCCGGGGGCTGCGCCCCATGGAAACGGTATAGACTGGCCCTTGAGGTTCCCATGAGCAAGAAGATCCTGATCGTCGAGGACGACCCCATCAACGTCAAGTTCATGAAGGTCGTGCTGGTGCGCAAGGGCGGCTTCGAGGTGGTCGTCTCCGAGGACGTGGAGGAGATCCTGGCCATCGTGGGCGCCGGGGACGTGTCGGCCGTCATCATGGACATCAGCCTCTCCCGCTCCATCCACCTGGGCCAGAAGGTGGACGGCATCTACATCACGCGCCTGCTCAAGGCCGACCCGGCCACCCGGGGCGTGCCCGTGATCCTCGCCACCGCCCACGCCATGACCGGCGACCGGGAGCGCTTCCTGGCCGAGACCGGCGCCGAGCACTACCTTTCCAAGCCCCTCCACGACCCCGATCATTTCCTTGCGGAAGTGAACAAGGTCTTCCCCGCATGAGGCCGCCCAAGGGCCTGGCGCCCCGGGCCGGGGGCTACCGCCTCCTGGTGGAGTACGACGGCTCCCGCTTCCAGGGCTGGCAGAAACAGGGCCCCAAGCAGACCGCGCAGGGGGTTCGCACCGTGGCCGGAACCCTGGAGCGCGTCCTGCAGGAGGCCGGACTCACGGTCTCGACCCTGGGCGGCTCGGGGCGCACCGACGCCGGGGTGCACGCCCTGGGCCAGGTGGCCCACCTCCACCTTTCGGGAACGAATCCCAAGTACTGGGAACTGCAGCGCATCCTGGACGAGGGCCTGCCCGGGGACGTGGCGGTGCGGGCCGTGAACCCCTGCCCCGCCGGCTTTCACGCCCGCCACGAGGCCACCGCCCGCACCTATCTGTACCAGCTCAGCCTGCGCCGCACCGCCTTCGCCAAGCCCTACGTGTGGTGGGTGAAGGCCCCCCTGGATCCCCAGCGCCTCCAGGAGGCCTGGGCGGCCTTCCGGGGAAACCACGACCTGGGCGCCTTCGCGGACCTGGCCAAGGGCGAGGACCCCCGCTGCCAGATCCACGCCACGGACTTCCTCCAGGACGGGGCCCTGATCCTCCTGCGGGTGACCGCCGGCCACTTCCTGCACAAGCAGGTGCGCCGCATGGTGGGCGCCGCCGTCCTCTGCGCCCTGGGCAAGGAGAAGGTGGAGCGCATCGCCCGGGACCTGGCGGCCCCCACCCCCGAGGCGAACCTCTTCTGGGGCGCCGCCGCGGCCCCGGCCGCGGGGCTCTTCCTGGAGCACGTGCACTATCCCGGCGGCGCGGACCTGGCCCCGCTGCGGGCGGAGACGCGGGTCCTCTAGCCTGGCCAGGGTGTGTCGGCAAACCCCAGGTGCCTTGAAACCGTGATGAAGCGGCTGGTCCAGGTTGAGCGGATCCCGGTTCATCCCATCGATCGGCGTTCATCCCGGTTTCCGCAGGGCCGAAGCCGTGGTGGGCCGGAGCGCAGGTTACTCGACGTCCTTGACCCAAAGGCGGCGACAACTCCCGGCGAAGTTCGAACGGGGATGAAAAGGATCCGGGGGAAAAGGCAGGATAAGGAACGTCGGGTCAAGGCTGGACCCAGATCACCGAGAACAACCTATCGATTCATGACCTGGCTAATTGGCCCGGTAGACCCGCACGCCGAGGGGATCAGCCAGAGGGGTCTCGTAGAGCCGGCGCACCTCGTCCAGATTGGTGATGAGGAAATCCAGGGAATTGCCCAGCTTGCTGAGGAACAGGCCTCCCCCCAGGCTCATGGCGAAGTGGTCCCCCAGGGCCGGATCGTCGCTCTCCAGCTGCACCAGATCACCGAAGTGGAGGGGGTCCTCCCCGGACAGCTCGTGCCACTTGGGCGCGTCGAACTGGGGCCGGAGCCAGAGGATTTCCGAGAAATGGACGAAGTGGATGAAGGTATAGCAGTTGAAGGCGGAACAGGAATCCCGGGCCGCGGCCAGCGCCGCCTCCGGATGGGCCTTGAAACGTCCGAACTGCCGCCAGATCCAGCTGTGGCCGAGGCTGGCCTCCTGGGCCTTGAGGGCCTGGTGGCGCAGCATGATCCGGAGCAGGTTGGCCGCCTTGGCCGGGCGGGTGAAGCTAACCGGCCGGCGGTGGACCACGCGGCCCCGGTCCAGGTACTCGATCGACCACTGGACCGGGGCGGGGAAGGCCATCAGGAGGCTTTCGCCCAGGTCCTCATCGGTCACGGCATAGCCGCTCACGCGCACCTCGAAGGGATGATGGAGGCAGGGATTGATCATCAGGAAATCATCCTCCCCGGGATCCTTCGCCCCCGAGTACCACCGGCTTGGGGGGCGCTCCCCCTGGACGCCGATGTACGTTTCCTCAGCCACGTTGATCGCCAGCACGGCCTGGATCGGTTCCCGGGCCTGCAGCGGGCCGCGCCCCCAGAGGGCGAGGAGGCCCACGGCGGCCAGGACGCGCCACAGGGTGGATGGGATGGAGGGGGCGGGGGACATGGTGCTCCGGGGGCGATTGCCGTTGGCCTGCCAGATCTGGATGGGCGGCCCGGGTGAAAGGTTTCATTCCCGGTGACCCAAAGGGGTCCGGCCTCAGGGTGTCCTCGGGGGTCCCAGGACCACCCGGAAACCCTGATCATTGGCGAGGGATCCCGGAAAGCGGGCCCCCCGGTAAGCGATGCGGAAGAACCGGGGATTCGTGAGGATCCAGCCCCCGCCCCGGAGGACCCGGGCGCTGCCCGTTGGGGGTCCCACCGGGTCCGGGTCAATGCCTGACCGGAGGCGGTAGGGGCCGTACCAGTCCTGGCACCACTCCCAGAGGTTGCCGGACATGTCATAAAGCCCCCAATAATTGGGGACCAGCAGGCCCACGGCCTCGGCGCCCTGCTTCCCAATCCACGCGTAGTTAGGGTAGGCCTCGAAGCTGTCGCCCCAGTACCACGGCGTGAGGCTACCGGCCCCGCAGGCGTATTCCCACTCCGCCTCCGTGGGCAGGCGGAAGACGTATCCCGGAGGGCACAGGGGACAGAACGTCGTCATCTCGGCATTCAGCCGGGCCAGGAAGGCCAACGCATCGTCATAGGTGACCTGCTCAACCGGCAGCCGTGGGCTGGGCGGCGTCTGGAACGCGCTGGGATTGTTGCCCATGACCTGCTGCCATTGGGCTTGGGTCACCAGGAAGGTCCCCATGTAGAAGTTCCTGGTGATGGCCACGTCATGCGGGGTTTCGTCGTCCTCGTGGTAGGGGTCCCGTTCGGAGGACCCCATGCGGCGGACCCCCCGGGGAATGGGGGTGAGGTCCAGCGGCAGGCCCTCGGCCAAGGTCACCCGCAGCGGATCCACCGTCAGCGTCACGGGACTGCTGGTCACCTGCCCGGCCCCATCACTCACGGTCACGGTCACGGAGCTCCCCGACAGCCCGGGCCTGGGAAAAGGGAGCGTGCAGGTGGCGGTGGGAGTGCCCACCCCGACCCCATTGACCCGCCACAGGTAGCTCAGTGGGGTCGCCCCGGTGGCGACGACCGAGAACGTGGCCGGTTGGCCTTCCGTTACGACCGTGTCCACGGGCGGGACCGTGATGACCGGATCCCCCGCGCGGGGGGTGCCCAAGGGGGAGGCGCCCAGGGCCTGGCGGGACCTGCCCCCGCAGGCCGTGGCGAAGCCCAGGACCACGCCCAGCGCCAGGGCCAGCCCCGGGCGGGGATCCGGGGAATGGGATCGTTCAGGCTCAGGGGGTGTCAACATGGTTGGTTCCGGCCTCAGGGTGTCCTCGGGGGTCCCAGGACCACCCGGAAACCCTGATCATCATAATGAAATTCCGGCCGTAGGCCCCCCCGGTAGGCGATGCGGACGACGTGGGGATTCGCGAAGAAGAAGCCCCCGCCCCGGGTGACCCGGTATTCGCCCGTGGGGGGTCCCACCGGGTCCGGGTCAATGCCTGACCGGAGGCGGTAGGGGCCGTACCAGTCCTGGCACCACTCCCAGACGTTGCCGGACATGTCATAAAGCCCCCAATTATTGGGACGCAGTTGGCCCACGGCCTCGGTGACCTGCTTCCCAATCCACGCGTAGTTTGGGTAGGCCTCGAAGCTGTCGCCCCAGTACCACGGGGTGAGGTTACCGGCCCCGCAGGCGTATTCCCACTCCGCCTCCGTGGGCAGGCGGAAGACGTATCCCGGAGGGCACAGAGGACAGAAGGTCGTCATCTGGGCATTCAGCCGGGCCAGGAAGGCCAACGCATCGGCATAGGTGACCTGCTCAACCGGCCGCCGTGGACTGGGCGGCGTCTGGAACGCGCTGGGATTGTTGCCCATGACTTGCTGCCACTGGGCTTGGGTCACCAGGAAGGTCCCCATGTAGAAGTTCCGGGTGATGGCCACCTCATGCAGGGTTTCATCGGACCGGTGGTAGGGGTCCTCTTCGGAGGACCCCATGACGCGGCTCCCCAGGGGAATGGGGGTGAGGTCCAGCGGCAGGCCCTCGGCCAGGGTCACCCGCAGCGGATCCACCGCCAGCGTCACGGGATTGCTGATCACCTTCCCGGCCACATTACTCACGGTCACGGTCACGGTCACGGAGATCCCCGACAGCGCGGGCCTGGGAAAAGGGAGCGTGAAGGTGGGGGTGGAGGTGCCCACCGTGACCCCATTGACCTGCCACAGGTAGCTCATCGGTTGCGCCCCGGTGGCGACGACCGAGAACGTCGCCGGTTGGCCTTCCGTTACGACCGTGTCCACGGGCGGGACCGTAATGACCGGGCCCCACGCGCGGGGGGTGCCCAAGGTGAAGGCGCCCGGGGCTTGGCGGGACCTGCCCCCGCAGGCCGTTGCGCAGCCCAGGACCACGCCCAGCGCCAGGGCCAGGCCAGGGCGGGGATTCGGGGAGGGGGGGCGTTCGGGCTCAGGGGGTGTCAGCATGCTCGGCTCCAGGGGCCCGGGGTGGGCGGTTCGGGGGGTGCTCATCAAATTATAATTAATTTATTATTTTCCGCCACGACGCACCCCCACCCGGCTCGCGCGCCATTAATTTATTGCACAACAAAAACTCCGGGCGGTCCGTCTCCACTCCCCCTTGGTTTCAAGGCAAATCCGAAACCTTTCGAACCGGGCTGCCATTAAAGGATCGTATGAATTATTAGGCACGCCAGAACGGGCGTGCGCCCTTGATGCGAACCAGAAGGAGAACCACCTCCCCGAGAGCCCCCCTTTTCACTTCACCGCGTCGCCTCTCTTCCCACCCTCGATCCCCGGATCGCCCCAATGGCCACCCCCCAAGGAAAACTTATGACCCCGCACCCGAAGAAGCCTGTCTACACCCCCTGGATCGTCGCGGCGCTCCTGGCCGCCGCCCCCGCCACCGCCATGGCCGACGCCGTGGACTACCTCCGCACCTCCGTCGCTCCCCGGTACCAGCTGGAGTTGAATGAAACCACCTTCGCCCAGAACAACATCAAGAAGGGGCGGGTCATCCTGAAGCAGATCCTGGATGACCAGTACGACTACCTTGCCAGCGACGAAGCCTACGGCACCTACGTGGTGGCCGTGATGTGGGCCCTTTTCGACGCCGGCGTGGCCAAGGGCCAGGGGTACGAGCAGGGCAGCTTCGTGGTGGAGGACAAGGACTGGCGGCTCTTCGAATTCCTCCGGGGAAACCAGGGCTCCTTCGCCCGCCACTCCAGCCACCTGAAGAAGGCCACCCAGCTCACCCACGCCGGCCACTACGGCATCGATATCCTGGGGTCCTACCAGGCCGGGTCCGCGGATTGGACGCCCTATTCGAGCCTGAACCCCACGTTCGTGCAGCAGAACATCCTCCCCGCCCGCAAGGGGACCGTCCTCTTCATCCCCATGGCCGCGGGCACGAAGGTGGGCCTGGAGACCAACCAGCTCTTCATCAAGATGGAGGACCACGGGATCCAGACCTGGTACGGGTTCGCCAACCATGCCTGGGATTTCGTCACCGGCACCTGCCTGGGAATGAACGATCCCCATGAGACGGCCCGCAAGGAGCGCATCGACAAGCAGCTCGTCAAACGCTACCAGGCCATGATCAGCACGGCGCCCAATGCCCAGTTCACCGCGGACACCTCCATCGCCCAGGAACTGGGCGTGCGGGCGATGGTCAGGGAAGCGAACCGCCTGAACGGCGCGCTCGGCGCCAATCCGGGCTTCCGGCGCGCCCATGCCGACTTCACCGCCGCGCTGGACGCCAAGGGCTATGACCACCTCGCCATGCGCACCGGCGACGAGGTGATCTTCACCCAGGCCGAGCTTCGCCTGGCCATCGGCGGGCCCTCCGCCGAGATCCGGAACCCCGCCGTCCCCGACACCTGGGTGACCGATATGGCCGAAGCCGACGATTGGGAACCGGAACCGGCCGCCGCCAGGGCCCAGGAACCCGCCCCGGCGAAAGCCAAGGGCTTCCTGGGAACCGTGAGTTCCTGGATCTGGTAGCCGCCCCCGCACCCCCCAACCCTCTCCCCGCCGGGGAGGGGGTTTTTCATTGCGATGCAGTCGCAGCGCCCATTCCAGGCCACGTACGGTAAATTCGTAGGTTCACGCCTGGAGACCGGAACCTTGGGCATCTTCGATATCATCGGCCCCGTCATGGTCGGCCCCAGCAGTTCCCACACGGCCGGGGCCGTGCGCATCGGGGCCTTCGCCCGCAGGCTCCTGGGGGAGGAGCCGGCCTCGGCCGTCATCGGCCTCCACGGGTCCTTCGCCGCCACCGGCGAGGGCCACGGCACGCCCCTGGCGCTGCTGGCGGGCCTCCTGGACCTGGCCCCCGACGACGAGGGGATCCCGGCCGCCCGGGAGATCGCCCTGGAGCGGGGCCTGGAATTCCGGTTCGAGGAGGTGGACCTGGGCGAGGTGCACCCCAATTCCGTGCGCATGTTCCTGGCTTCGGAGGGGACGGAACTGGCGGTATCGGCCAGCTCGGTGGGAGGCGGACGCATCCGGGTTTTCGACATCGACGGGTTCCAGGTGGATCTGGACGGCGTGTACCCCACCGTCCTCCTGGCCTACCCGGACCGGGCCGGGGCGGTGGCCATGGTGACCACCATCCTCTCCAACGCCGGCATGAACATCGCGACCCTCAAGGCCCACCGGGCCTCCCGGGGGGGCCAGGCCCTCATGACGGTGGAGCTGGACCACACCCCCACCGCCGGCGTCCTCAATGCGCTGAGGCACCTTCCCCACATGGACCAGGTGCGGTTCGTACCCCGCCTTGGGTTCGGAGGCTGAATGGCGAACCCCGAAGGCACCCTCGCGTTCTACCGGGCCGAGGCCGAGGAACGGGGCGTGCCCCTGTCCCGGGTCTTCCTGGACGGGGAGGCCCGCCAGAGCGGAAAGCGCCCCGAAGTGCTCGAAGCCCTCATGCTGGACCGCATGAACGTCATGCGCCAGGCCGTGGCCCGGGGCCTGGCCCGGCCCCAGCACTCCCGCAGCGGTCTCATCCGGGGCGACGCGGCCCGCATGGAGCGGTGGATCGAGGGCGGCGGATCCCTCCTGGGACCGGCCTTCTCGCGCCTGGTGGCCGCGGCGCTGTCCGTGGCCGAGGTGAACGCCTGCATGGGCCGCATCGTGGCCTCCCCCACGGCGGGGGCCTGCGGGGTCCTGCCCGCGGCGCTCTTCCGGGTGGCGGAGGAGAAGGGGTGCCCGGACGAGGCCCTGGTGCGGGCCTTCTTCACGGCCGGAGGCATCGGGCTGGTCATCGAGAAGCTGGCCTCCCTGAGCGGAGCCGAGGGGGGATGCCAGGCGGAAGTGGGCTCCGCTTCGGCCATGGCCGCCGGCGCCCTGGTGGAGCTCCTGGGGGGCTCCCCGGCCCAGGTGGACCACGCCGTCGCCTTCGCCCTGGCCAACGTCATGGGCCTCATCTGCGACCCCGTGAGGGGCCTGGTGGAGGTGCCCTGCGTCAAGCGCAACGCCATGGGCGCCGTGAACGCCGCCGCCTGCGCCGAAATGGCCCTGGCGGGCATGGAGAGCGTGTTCCCGGCCGACGCGGTCATCGAGACCATGGGCAAGGTGGGGCGCCGGATTCCCGAGGAGTACAGGGAAACCGCCCGGGGCGGATTGGCGGTCCTGCCGCTGACCGGATGCGATTCTTGTGGACAAGGGAACTTCTGCTCGTAATATGACACATTCAATTCATCCACCATGGGAGAAGCCGCATATGGGCAACGAACAGCATTTCTATGGCTGGGGGGCCTGACCGTGGGCCCCGAATCCTTTCCCCAGAACGTCGCCCTGCGGGACGACGCGGTCGTCGAGCTCCAGCCCTTGAAGCCAGGTGATATGGAGGACCTCCGGGCCTTCTACCGGGGCCTCCCCGAGGAGGACCGCCTGGTGCTCAAGGATGACGTCACCACCCTGGAATGGTCCCGGCGCTTCCGCCACCGGCTGGAGACCGGGGAGGTCATCTCCCTCGTGGCCCGGAGCGGGTCGGCCATCGTGGGCGAAGGCACCCTCTACCGCACCTTCCACGGCTGGACCCGCCACGTGGGCGAGATCCGCGTGGCCTGCCACGCCGACTACCGCCGCCGGGGACTGGGCACCACCCTGGTCTCCACCCTCGTCAAGCTCGCCACGGACCTGGGCATCGAGAAGATCATCGTGCAGGTGGTCGCGGACCAGCTGGGCGCGCGCCGGACCTTCGAGAAGCTGGGCTTCCACAAGGACGCCGTCCTGCCCCACCACGTCATGGACCTCAACGGGGCCAAGCACGACCTCATCCTCATGGCCAACGACATCCCGCTCATCTGGGCGGCCATGGAGAGCATGAACCTGGAGGTTCCGGTCTAGGGCGTGTCCCGGTTTTGCGGCCCGGGTCTTTGACGCAGGCAAGCTGCGTCAAAGGAGGGGTCTCGCGTTGGGCGCGGCGCGGGTGTTCGCACCCTCCGGCTCCGGCGGGCGTGAGGGGGGGTGATAGAGGGGGCCCTTTCCGGGGGCCTAGACTCCTTGGCCGCGCTTCGAGATCGGCGGGGGGGAGATGGGGGCGCGCCGACGCTGGACGCCGATGGGCTGCGTCAGGGTACGGGGGGCTGGGGGGCTTCCTGGGGGGGATGCAGGGGGCAGGGCTGGTCCGGTTCGGTGCCGGGGAGGTAGAGTTCCTCCGCCTTCCTGGGGCAGGCCGGAGTCGCCAGGAGGCCGGTGGCGGGGTCGATGGTGGCGGTGACGATGTCCTCGGGGCGGGGGAAGTCGAGGACGGGGCGGGGTTCCAGGGCCTTCTCCATGAAGCGGGCCCAGATGGGGGCCGCCACGGCCCCGCCGGTGAAGCCGCGGCCGAGGCTGCGGGGGCGGTCGTAGCCCACCCAGACGCCGGTGATGAGGTTGGGGGTGTAGCCCACGAACCAGGCGTCCTGGTAGTTGTCGGTGGTGCCGGTCTTGCCGGCGCAGGGGTGCTCCCGGCTGAAGGGCTGGAGGGACTTGGCCGTGCCGTAGGTGAGGACGTCGCCCAGCATGTTGGTCGTGACGTAGGCGGCCTCCGGGGAGAGGACGGGGGCGAGGGCCGGGGGGAACTCGGTCCAGACGTCGCGCCGGCGGTCGTGGATTCGGGTGATGGTGCGGGCCTCGGCCCGCACTCCGGCCGCGGCCAGGGGCGTGTAGGCCTGCACCAGGTCCTTGAGGGTCACTTCGTCGGTGCCCAGGGCCAGGGACAGGCCGTTCTGGGCCCGCAGGGCCAGGCCCATGCGCCCGGCGAAGTCCACGAAGTCGGGCACGCCGATCTGGTCCAGGATCTTGACCGTGACGACGTTGCTGGAGTGGGCCAGGGCCTCGCGCATCGTGATGTCGCCCAGGCGCTCCCGGCCGTAGTTCAGGGGCTTCCAGGTGGCGCCTCCGCCCCGGTCGTAGGCCACGGGCTCGTCGCTCCAGATGCTGGAGGCGGTGAGGCCCTTCTCCAGGGCGTCGGCGTAGATGAGGGGCTTGATGGCCGAGCCCGGCTGCCGCTGGGAGGCGAAGGCCCGGTTCAGGGAATTCTGGTTGCCGTCCAGCCCCCCCACCGCCGCGAGCACGTCGCCCGTGGCCGGATCCAGGCACACCAGGGCCCCCTGCAGATCCGGGGAGACACGCCGGACCCCGGCCCGCAGCGCCTCCTCCGCAGCCTTCTGGAGATCCAGGTCCAGGGGCGCCGTGATGTCCAGGCCGCCCATTTCCAGGGCGTCCTGGCCGTAGAGCTTCACCAGGGTGGCCCGGATCTGGGCGAGGTAGTGGGGCGCCCTGCCCGGCCCCTGCACCGCGCCCCACTGGGACCGCAGGGCCGCCTTCTGCTGCGGGGTGATCTGGTGCAGGTCCTCCAGGCGCTTGAGGACCACCTCCCGGCGCAGGGCGATGTCCTGGACCTTGCCCAGGGGATTGTACTTCCCCGGGTTCTTGGGAATGCCGGCCAGGGTGACGCATTCGCCCTCGGTGAGCTCCTCGGGGCTCTTGCCGAAGTAGAGGCGCGCGGCCTGGGCCAGGCCCTGGGCTCCGTTGCCGTAGTAGATCTCGTTGAAGTACATCTCCAGGATCTGGTTCTTGGTGTACTTCGTCTCGAAGTCCATGGCCATGCGGGCCTCCTTGACCTTGCGGTCCAGGGTCGGCTCGGCGGAGAGGAACTTGTTCTTGATGAGCTGCTGGGTGATGGTGGAGCCCCCCTCGGCGGCCCTGCCCTTGGCCACGTCCTTCACGAAGGCCCGGGCGATGCTGCGCACATCGATGCCGCCGTGCTCGTAGAAGCGCGCGTCCTCCACCGCCAGCAGGGCCCGCTGCAGGAAGACGGGGATCCGGTCCAGGGTGACCCAGTAGCGCTTCTGGGGGAGGATCCGGCCCACGTAGCGCCCCTGGCTGTCCACCACCGTGATGGGACCGACCCCCCGGGGCAGTTGGGGACAGGTGGCGAAGGGCTCCTGGGCGGCCGCGGCGAGCCCGGCGGCGACGAGGATGGCGGAGAGGCGGAAGTGCAAGGCGGGCATGACATCCATCATACAAGCCCGGACCGGCGTATTACCCTGGGGGTGCCTGGACCTCCAGGTTCCTTCCATCCCCACCCCACCGGGAGCCTCCATGAAGATCGCCATCATCGGCGCGGGCAACGTCGGCGCCACCATCGCCTACACCCTCGCAACCCAGGGCATCGCCTCCGATATCAGTCTCATCGACCTGAACGACGACAAGGCCTACGGCGAAGTCCTCGACATCGCCCACGGGGGCGCCGTTTCCGAACAGGTGAACCTCCGGGCGGAGGGCTACGAGGGCCTGGCGGACGCCGACCTCATCGTCCACGCGGCGGGCCGGGGCCGCCAGCCCGGAGAGTCCCGGCTGGATCTGGCCCGGGGCAATATCCGCATCACCGAGGCCATCATCGGCGACGTGATGAAGCACTACAACGGCCGCTCGCTGATGCTGGTGGTGACGAACCCCATGGATATCCTCACCTACGTTTGCTACAAGCGCATGGGCATCGACCGGTCGCGCATCTTCGGATCGGGCACCGTGCTGGATTCGTCCCGGTTCAAGTTCCTGCTGAGCAGCCACTTCCGCATCAGTCCCCGGAACCTGCACGCCATGGTCATCGGGGAGCACGGGGACTCGGCCGTTCCCTTCTGGAGCGGCGCCAGCATCGGTCCCCTGCCCCTTTCCGCGTACCCCAGCCGCGAGCATCCGCGCCTATCGGCCGAGGACCGGGCGCGCATCAGCGCGGAGGTGGTGAAGGCGGGCCAGGAGGTCATCCAGCGCAAGGGCGCCACCTTCTACGCCATCTCCATGAGCGTGGCCCGGATCATCCGGGCGGTGGCCGAGGACGAGAACCGCCTGCTGTGCGTCTCCTCCCACATCGAAAGCCTGCACGGCGTGGAGGACGTGTGCCTCAGCCTGCCGGCCATCGTCGGCCGGGAGGGCATCCGGGAGATCCTGCCCCTGCCCCTGGACCCCGGGGAGAAGGCGGCGCTCCAGCATTCCGCGGCCACGCTCAAGGCGCTGCTGCGGGAGGTGGGCTATTGATTCCGGATCTTTAATTTAATTATGGATTGAGTCCAGGGCCTTTTGGGCCAGTCGGCCCAGGTCCGTGCTCCCCTGCCCGTTGGCAAGGGACTTGGCCAGGGCCGTCAGCATCGCCGCACGCACCTGGCCGGGGAGATGGGGGGCGAGATCCGCCGCGGCGGCCACGGCCAGGATCTGGTGGCTGTGGTTGAAGGCGGGGTCGTTGGTGGAGGCCGCCTCGGCCAGGAGGCCCAGGACGGCGGCCTCGTTCCCCTGCTCCAGCAGGGCGCCGGCGTGGAACATGGCCTGCAGGGGCTCCCCGTCCAGGATGGCGTCCAGGAGGCCCGTGGCGGGGTCGGCGGCGGGGGTGCGGGGCGGGACGGCGCGGGGGCGGTCCTCCTCCTCGTCCGTGGGGAAGAGGTTCACCAGGGCCGCGCCCTGCACCCAGGTTTCGGGGGCCAGGGGGCCGGTGCCGGCGCTGCGCTTGGCCAGGTGGGCGAGGTACACGAAGTTCCAGCTGGTCTTGCCCTCCAGGTCCCGGCGGGCGTCCAGCTGCTTTTCCGAGGCGGCCAGCACCAGGGCCGCCAGGAGATCGCCGTCGCCGGCCCCGGCCCTCACCCGGAGGGAGAAGGAATCCAGCAGATCCACCAGGCCCGCGTCGCAGATCTCCCGGGCGGCCTGGGCGTGGGCGGCCGCTTCGGCCTCCGGGGCCCGGTGGGGCACGGGCGGCACTCCTTCCAGGCGCCGGGCGGCGCGCTGGTGCCAGAAGGTGTCGAAGGGCTCGGAGGCGCACAGGTAGGCCGCCAGGGCCAGCAGGGCCCGGCCCCCGGCCTTGGGCGATTCCAGGGCCAGGTGCAGTTCCCCCAGATCCCGAGCCATGACCGCCTTGTGGCCCACGTTGGCCATGTCCCGCTCCACCCGGCGTTCCAGGCGGTGGAAATCCTCCGGCGCCACCGCTTCCATGGCCATGGCCTCGCCCCAGGCGATGGAGGGGCGGTGGGTGTCCAGGGCCATGTCCAGGTTCGCCCAGGAGCCCGAACCCAGGGCCTCCAGGCCCCGGCCCCGGGCTTCCAGGGCGAAGGCGTGGAGCTGGGTGGAAAGGATGCGCAGGAAGCTGGCCTCGGCCAGCAGCGGCTTCAGGCGGAAGGCCGCCCCCAGCCCCAGGAGGCCGTGGGGGATGTGGGGCAGGTAGGCCGCCCAGTCCACCCGGGAGGTGAGGTTCTGCACGGCGTCCCGGGCCGCGTTGCGGGGGCCCTGGGGGCCCTCGGCGCGCCGGGCGAAGGCCTCGAAGAAGGCGGCGGTGGGTTTCTCCAGTTCCCCGAGCCAGTCGGCGCTCACTCCATCCCCCAGGCATCGCACACCGCGCGGTTCCAATGATGGTCCCAGGCGCGCTTCCACACCAGGGTCCCCTCCTGCAGTTTCGATTCGGCGAGGCGGGCCAGGAGGCTTTCCCGGAGGGCCTCCGCCCGGGCGCCCAGGGCCGCCTCGGCCAGGGCCAGCAGGTCCCGGTGAAGCCTGCGGGCCTGGTCGAAGTGATCCAGGAAGCCTGGGGAATCCGGCGGGGGCGCCGCGGCCTGGAACCGCTTCCAGGCCTCGAAGGCCGCCCGGGCCCGGGGATCCGAGCGCAGCGGCTCCTTGACGGCTTCCCAGCCGCTCAGGTCCTCGGCCTCCACCTTGCCCAGGGCGGCGCGCAGCTTGACGGCCCGGGCCACATCCTTGGCCAGGTGGGAAAGGGCCACCCAGGTGCGGGGCTTCTCTCGCTTGGCCCTTCGCTCGAAGTAGGCTTCCATGGCCCCCACCACGGCATCGGCGGGGATGCCCTCCCCGTCCCACACCTGGAGTTGCAGGAAATCCTCGCGGCTCATGAACGCCTGTCGCCCGTGGAGATGAAAGGCCCATTCGGCCTCCATCCAATCCAGTTCCTCGCGGGTGTAGGGCATCAGGGATTCTTGGGTTCCAGGACACCGCCATCCGTGAGGCGCACCGCCCGGCCGTCCCAGCCCGCGAAGTCCTCCTGGTGGAAGGAGGGCCGCGCCGCGCCGCGCCGGATGACGAAGAGCCCCTGGGCCAGCACGGCCCCGCTGTGGCGGTCGTAGATCTTCACCTGCCATCCCTCGTGGTCCGGCACCCCGATGGCCACGAAGGCCCCGCCCTTGGAATCCCCCGCCCAGAAGGCCCCTTCGGGAACACCCGCGGGTTTGTTGGGGATCTGGGGCCCACAGGCCATAAGGACCAGCGCACCGGCAATGATTGGCACTCTCATAATCAAGCTCCCTGTTCCATGGATTCTAGCGCCTTCGGCTAGACTGTGGTCTGGAGGCGAACGTGCCGATCCGCGAACAGATTCGCTACAAGAGTAAAAAAGAGATGGAAAAGCTCAGGGAGGCCGGGCGCTTGGCGGCCAATGCCCTGCGGGTGGCCGCACGAGCAGCCAAGCCGGGCGTCTCCCTGCTGGAACTGGACAAGCTGGCCGAGCTGTACATCCGCAAGAACGGCGGGGTCCCCAATTTCAAGGGCTACCACGGCTTCCCCGCCACCCTGTGCACCTCCGTGAACGACCGGGTGGTCCACGGGATCCCCAGCAACTACGTGCTGCGGGACGGGGATATCATCGCCATCGACTGCGGCGCCAAGCTGGACGGCTTCCACGGGGACACCTGCCTGTCGGTGGGGGTCGGCACCATCAGCGAGCAGGCCCGGCTCCTGCTCCAGTCCAACCAGCTGGCCATGTTCAAGGGCATCGAGTTCTGCCGCGCCGGGTACCGCCTGGGCGACATGGCCACCGCCGTGCAGACCTTCGGCGAGGGCCTGGGCTACAGCATCGTGCGCGAGTACATCGGCCACGGCATCGGCCGGGACCTCCACGAGGACCCCCAGGTGGTCTACGCCGACGTGCGCCCCGGCACGGGCTTCCGCATGGAGCCCGGCATGACCATCACCATCGAACCCATCTTCAACGTGGGCAGCCACCGCTGCCTGGTGGAGCCGGACGGCTGGACGGTGCGCACCGCCGACGGCAGCCTTTCGGCCCAGTTCGAGCACGCCGTGGCCATCACCAAGGACGGCCCCTGGATCCTCAGCATGCCCGACCCCGAATTCGAACTGGAGGACGGCTTCTGATCCTCGCGGCCCCCGCAAAACTGAACCGGTTCCTGGCCGTCCTGGGGCGGTTCCCGGACGGCTTCCACGAACTGGAGCTGGTCACCACCGTCCTGGAGGGGGTGGAGGGCCTCACCGACACGCTGGAGGGGGAGCCCGCCGGCGCCTTCTCCCTGGAGCTGGAAGGTCCCACGGCCGGGGGGCTCAGGGCCGACGAGGGCAACCTCGTGGTGCGGGCCTGGCGGCTCCTGGAGCGGGAAGCGCGCCGGGAGCTCCCCGCGCGGCTGAAGCTCCATAAGCGCATCCCCGCCGGGGCGGGCCTGGGGGGCGGTTCCAGCGACGCGGCCGCGGCGCTCCGCCTGGGGGACGCGCTCTTCGGCCTGGATTTGGGCGACGCCCTGCTGCTGCGCCTGGGCGCGGAACTGGGCAGCGACGTGCCCCTCTTCCTCCTGGGGGGCACCGTCCTGGGCCTGGGCCGCGGGGAGCGGGTGTTTCCCCTGCGCCCCGTGCCCCTGGAGCCCATCCTCATCGCGCATCCCGGCCTCCACGTGGCCACGCCCAGCGTCTACAAGTCCCTGCCCCAGGTGGGCTACCCCTTTCCCCAGGCCTGTCCCAGCCTGGGCGCGGGCGAGGCCCCGCCCTGGCGCAACGACCTCACCGGCGCGGCCATATACGCCTGCCCCGCCCTGAGCGAGGTGCGCGCGGCCCTGCTGGACACCGGGGGCGAACCGCTCCTGTGCGGCTCCGGGAGCTGCTGGGCGGCGCGGTACCCCGACGGAGCGCGACGGGACGCCGCCAGCCACGCCCTCGCGGCCCGGCCGGGCTGGACCGTCTGGAACCTTTGAGGAGGCAGGCATGGCCGACTTGGCGCTGCGCGTGCGCGGCATCCGCAAGCAGTATCCCCGGGTGCTGGCCGTGGACGGCCTGGACCTGGACGTGGCCCGGGGGGAGGTCTTCGGGCTCCTGGGGCCCAACGGCGCCGGAAAGACCACGACCCTTGAGATGATCGAGGGCCTCACCCCCGCGGATTCGGGGGAGATGGAGATCCTCGGCCTCGACTGGAGGCGCGACGGCCGCGCCATCCGCAGCCGCATCGGCGTTCAGCTTCAGAGCACCAGCCTCTTCAACAAGATCACCCCCCGGGAGGCCCTGGACCTCTACGGCAGCTACTACCCCCGCAGCCGCGGCGCCGCGGAGCTCCTGGACCTGGTCCAGCTCGCGGACAAGGCCGACGCCTACCACGTGACCCTCTCCGGCGGCCAGATGCAGCGGCTGGCCCTGGCGCTGGCCCTGGTGAACGACCCCGAGCTGGTCTTCCTGGACGAGCCCACCACGGGCCTGGATCCCCAGGCCCGGCGCTCCCTGTGGGACGTGGTGCGGCGCATCAAGGCCGAGGGCCGCACCGTCATCCTCACCACCCACTACATGGACGAGGCCGAAGCCCTCTGCGACCGCCTGGCCATCATGGACCACGGGCGCGTGCTCACCGCGGGCACGCCCCTGGGGCTCATCCAGCAGCTGGCCATCCCCAGCGTGGTGGAGCTCGCCTTCCAGGGGGAGGCCCCGGACCCGTCGGCCTTCGCGGCCGCCCTGGGCCAGCCCGTCACGGTCCGCGCCGATCTCTGGGAGATCCCCACCCAGGACCCCAAGGCCCTCCTGCCCTCCCTGCTGGAGGCCGCCGAGGGCTTCCCCTACCAGCAGATCCATGTGCGCCGGGCCACGCTGGAGGACGTCTTCCTGCATCTCACCGGCCGAAGCCTGAGGGACTGACCATGCCGCTCCTCCGACAATTCCTCATGGAATGGAAGCTCTACGGCCGGGACCGGGTGGCCCTCTTCTGGACCTTCGCGTTCCCGATCCTCATGCTGGTGGGCTTCGGCACCATCTTCCGCTCGGGCTCCGGGCCCAGCCTCACCCTCGTGGTGGCGGGACCCGCCTCCCCGGAGCTCCTGGCGGCCCTGGCCAAGACGCCCGTGAAGCCCCTGTCCATGACCCCCGCCGAGGCCCAGGCGCGGTGGAAGAAGGGGGACACCGCCGCCCAGCTCCAGGAGGGCCGCCTGCGGGTGAACACCTACCTCGCCGCCCAGGGCCAGATGACGGCCCAGATCGTCCAGCAGGCCAACCTCGCCGTGCAGATGGGCCAGGCCGGGGTCGCCCCCCGCTTCCTCCCGGTCGCCATGGAGAGCCCCGGCAGCGCCCACCTCTCCAACTACGCCGCCTTCCTCCTGCCCGGGCTCCTGGGCATGAACCTCCTGAGCATGGGCCTTTTCAGCGTGGGCATGGTGAACGTGTCGTACCGGGAGAAGGGGAAGTTCCGGCGCCTGGCCGTGACGCCCCTGCCCAAGTGGGTCTTCCTGGGCGGCCAGGTCCTGCACCGCCTCACCGTCACGTTCCTGCAGGCCGCCGCCATGCTCCTGGTGGGCCACTTCGGCTTCCACATCACCAACCAGGGCAGCTACCTCCTCCTGGTGCTGGTCCTGGGCCTGGGCTGCGCCTGCTTCATGTCCATGGGCTTCGCCCTGTCCGGCTTCGCGAAGACTTCGGAAGGCTACGCCGCCATTTCCAACGCCTTCTTCTTCCCCATGATGTTCCTGTCGGGGGTCTATTTCACCCTGGACAGCGCGCCGCGGTGGATGCAGCAGGCCGTCATCGCCCTGCCCCTCTCCCCCTACCTCAAGGCCCTGCGCGCCGTGTTCAACGACGGCGCGACCCTCGCGGGCCACGGCGCCGGCCTGGCCATCGTAGCCGCCTGGACCGCGGGCTGCTTCCTCGTGGCCGTGAAGAAGTTCAGCTGGGCCTGATTTAGGATATCGACCCACCCCGACGATCACGACCGAAGCCAGCGGAGACCGTCTGGCCCTCGGCCGGGAGCGGGCTGCGTTCAGCGGCTGATCCCTTTCATCCTGTTCATCCGCTTTCATCCCTGTTCCCGCAGGGCCAGCGCAGGGATGGGTCGGCGCATGCAGATCAAATGCGCGCCGTCCCACCTCATCGCTGGCCCTGCGGGAACAGGGATGAAATTGGATGAACAGGATGCAGGGGATGAAAGAAGGGATTGGCGACTGAGAACGTCCGGGACGCTCACGGATACGTAGCCGGGTTCCCAGGGTAGACTTTTCCCATCCTGGGGAGTCCATGCGGAACGTCCTACCGACAGCGCTGGCCGGCCTGCTACTGGCCGGTTGTTCCGCGCCGCGGCCCGCGCCGCCGAAGGCCGCGCCGCCGAAAGCCGCGCCCGCCAAGGCGCCCCGGGCGGCCCGCCTGGGCTTCACCATCCAGGCGGGAGCCTTCGCGAAGGTGGAGAACGCCTCCCGCCTGGCGGACCTGCTCCAGTCCCGGGGGCTGGACGCGGTGTACTACGCGGCCCAGCCGGGGCTCTACCGGGTGCGCTTCGGGGACTTCCCCAGCCGGGAGGCGGCGCGGGCCCGGGCGGAGGCCCTGCGGGCGGCGGGGGTGATCCAGGAGTTCTACCTGGTGGCGCCGGAGGAACCACCCATGGCCCGGCCCGCGCCCCGGGAGGCCCGGGGCCTGCGCGCCAACCTCGCGGACACCGCCCGGAGCTACCTGGGGGTGCCCTACCTGTGGGGGGGCACCACCTCCCGGGGCTTCGACTGCAGCGGCCTGGCCATGGCCGTGTACCGCCTCAACGGCCTGCAGCTGCCCCGCAATTCCCGGGAGCAGTTCGAGGCCGGGGCGCGGGTCGCCGAGCCGGAGGTGGGCGACCTGGTCTTCTTCGCCACCGGCCGCCGGGGGGAGGTGTCCCACGTGGGGATCTACGTGGGGGACGACGTCTTCATCCACGCCCCCGGCCGCGGCCGACGCATCGCCCGGGAGCGGCTGGGGGATCCGTACTTCCGGGAGCGGTACCTGGGGGCCAGGACCTTCCTGGAGTAGGGTGGCGTCTACTTCCTCTTGCCCGCCTTGCGCTTCACCGGCGCCGGCGCGCCCTCCAGCACCGCGCCGGTGATCACTACGGGGGTCTGGGGGCGGTCGCCGGGGAGGGTCTTGACGTCGCGGATCTTGTCCACGGTGTCCATGCCGTCCACCACCTTGCCGAACACGCAGTAGCCCCAGCCGTCCTGCCCGGGGAAGTCCAGGAAGGCGTTGTCCACCACGTTCACGAAGAACTGGGAGGTGGCGCTGTGGGGGGCGCCGGTGCGGGCCATGGCCACGGTGCCGCGCACGTTGTGCCAGCCCTTCTCCTGGGCCTGCTTGGCCTCGTTCTGGATGGGGGCCCGGGTGGGCTTTTCCGCGCCCTGGGCCGTCATGCCGCCGCCCTGGATCATGAACTTGGAGATGACGCGGTGGAAGGTGGTGCCCTTGTAGTGGCCGCTCTTCACGTAGCCCAGGAAATTGTCCACGGTCTTCGGGGCGGCCTCGGGGTCCAGCTCCAGGGTGAAGCTGCCGAGGGTCGTGGTGAACTTGACCTTGGGGTTGGCGGCCAGGGCCGCGACGGCGGCGAGGGCGAAGGCTAGGGTGCGGATGCGCATGGGGGATCTCCGATGGAGGTCATTATGCACCCGGATGGAGGGTTCCCTGAACCGCCCGCAGGTCCTCGCGCAGGGTGCCCATGGGCAGGTGCCCCGCCTTGCGCGCGGTTTCCAGGGCCATGGCGTCCTCGAAGTCCAGCCCGCCGCGGTAGCCTTCCAGGGCCGCCCGGGGCACGGCGGGGTCCTCCACCACCAGGTCCTTGTTGTCCAGGATCATCTCCAGGGCCTCGACCATGCGGGGCCGGCTGCGGCCGTGGACGCCCTCCAGGGCCCGCACCGTTTCCGCCAGCACCAGGTGGGAGACCCACACGGGCCCCGCTTCCCGTATGAAGGCCTGGGCCGCCGGGCTCCCGGCGAGGCTGCCCACCAGAAGGGAGGCGTCAACGGACCGCATGGCGCCTCCGCATCCGCTCCTTGACGCCCTCCAGGAGTTCGGGCCCCGTCTTGTGCAGCACGCCCTGCTGGAGATCCAGGGCCGTGGCCACGTCGCCCAGGGTGAACTTGCCCACCCGGCGCACCTGGAGGTTCCCGTCCTTGAGCTCCCAGTCGATGTAGTCGCCCGGGGCGATGCCGAACTTCTTCATGACCGCCGAGGGCACGGACACCTGGCCCTGGGCCGTGATCCTGGAACGTGCGAGACTCATGCGGACCTCCCAGCCGGTCCAGTGTATCCATTACCGGCTTAATGCCCGCCTTTTTGTTCGCATCAGGGTGCAAGGGAGTAGGATCCAGGACACGTCACACTTCCAGGAGGCACACATGCGAATCGGCGTCCTAACCGGCGGGGGCGACGTCCCTGGGCTCAATCCCTGCATCAAGATGCTGGTGGCCCGGGCCAACGAGGAGGGCTTCGAGGTGGTGGGGATCCGCAGGGGCTGGGCCGGGCTCCTGGAGTACAACCTCGACGACCCCGACACCCATCCCCGGTGCATCCTGCCCCTGGACAAGTTCAACACCCGCACCGTGGACCGCACCGGCGGCACCTTCCTGCACACCAGCCGCACCAACCCCGGCAAGGTGAGCCTGGGCCGGGTTCCGGACTTCCTCAAGCCCACGATCACCCCCGACCAGGAGGGCCCCTTCGATTTCACGCCCCACGTGCTCAAGGTCATCGAGAAGCTCGGCATCGACATCCTCATCCCCATCGGCGGGGACGACACGCTGAGCTACGGCGAGCGCATGCACCAGGAGGGCGTGGCCTGCGTGGCCATCCCCAAGACCATGGACAACGATATCTTCGGGACGGACTACTGCATCGGCTTCTCCACCGCCGTCACCCGCAGCGTGGAATTCATCCACCAGCTGCGCACCTCCGCGGGATCCCACGAGCGCATCGCCATCGTCGAGCTCTTCGGCCGGAATTCCGGGGAGACGTCGCTGCTGGCCTCGTACCTTGCCGGCGTGGACCGGGCCCTCATCAGCGAGGTGCCCTTCGATCCCGTCCGGGTGGCCGAGAAGGTCATGGCCGACAAGCGCGGCAACCCGAGCAACTACGCCATGATCACCGTGAGCGAGGGCGCGCACATGGTCGGCGGGACCCCGGTGGAGTTCGGCGAGGCCGACGCCTACGGCCACAAGAAGCTGGGCGGCATCGGCCACATCCTGGGCGAGGCCCTCAAGAAGCTCACCGGCGAGGACGTGCTGAACCAGCAGGTCTCCTACCTCATGCGAAGCGGCGCCCCGGACAGCCTCGACCTCATGGTGGCCGTGAACTTCGCCAACGTGGCCATCAACGTCATCCGCGGCGGGGAGCGCAACCGCCTGGTGGCTCTGCGCAACGGCACCTACACCAGCGTGCCCATGTCCACGCTGACCCAGGGCCTCAAGCGGGTGGACGTGGCCGAACTCTACGACAAGGACAACTACCGCCCCAAGGTCCGGCACGTGGAAGGCAAGCCCATGTTCCTCTACTGAGGGAGGCGGCGCGCGCCTACTTCGACCGCACCATCCCCGCCTTGCAAAGCCCCATGCGGTTGAACTGCAGGGTCCGCCTGAGCCCCGTGTCCCAGAGGGAGACCTCCCTCACCAGCAGCAGTTCCTTCACCAGGTGCGCCGCCTGCGCCCGGGGCACCTCCGCGGAGTCGCGCCCCCCGAAGACCAGGTAGAGCCGCTCCTCCGGGAAGAACCGGTCCACCCGCCCCTGCACCGCGGCCTCGGAGAATTCCTGGGAGAGGCCCACGAAGGTCCACTCCTGGCCGTCGGTGCGGATCCAGTCGATGGACTTGGCGAGGCTGCGGGTGGCTCTCTGGATCGACGGGGTGCCCATGGCCGGCCTCGGGGTGGAGAAGGAGTCTACCGCAGCGGGCGCCCGGAGGGGTCCCCTAAGCTTCCCGCACCAGACGCGCCACGTCTGGTTTCATGGAAAGAAAGTATTTGAGGACCCATGGGTCAGGATATAACGTCATGGGAAGGACGTGAGAGCCGATTCACTTCTCTGCATCCCGTCCACCCCAGCGTTCACGGCCCACGGCGACCGGCACCCCGGCGGTGTAGGGCCCGCCGGGGGCCTGCCCCGAACCCCGACCCGAGGTACCCGCCATGACCAAGGTCATCCCGGCCGATCACGTGGCCAAGCTCATCCGCGACGGCGCGACCCTGGGCGCCAGCGCGATCACCCTGTCGGGCTGGCCCGAGGCGGTGGCCCTGGCCATCGAGGCCAGCTTCCTGGCCTCCGGCCACCCCGCGGACCTCACCCTGGTCCATTCCACCGGGATCGGGAACTGGAAGGACAAGGGGACCAATCATTTCGCCCACAGGGGCCTCGTCGGGCGCTGGATCGGGGGGCACACGGGCCTCTCCCCGGACCTGGCCCGCATGATCATCGACGGGGAGCTGGAGGGCCACTGCCTGCCCCAGGGCGTGCTCTGCCAGCTGTGGCGGGAGATCGCCGCCCACCACCCGGGGGTCCTGTCCCGCATCGGCCTGGGCACCTTCGTGGACCCCCGCCTGGAGGGGGGGAGGATGAACAAGGCGACCCTGCGCGACCGGGTGGAGGTGGTGCGGTTCGCCGGGGAGGAGTGGCTGTTCTACCCGGGCTTCCCGGTGGACGTGGCCCTCATCCGGGCCTCCACGGCCGACGAGGACGGCAACCTCACCCTGGAGGACGAGGGCGTCCTCATGGAGTGCCTGCCCCTGGCCCAGGCGGCCCGCAACAGCGGCGGCATCGTCATCGCCCAGGTGGAGCGGGTGGTGCCCCGGGGCACCCTGCACCCCAAGAGCGTGCGGGTGCCGGGGGTGCTGGTGGACCACCTGGTGGTGGCCCGGCCCGAGCACCACTGGCAGTCGGCGGGCACGTACCGGAACCCGTCCTTCTCCGGCGACCTGCGCACGCCCCTGGGCGCCATCCCCGAGCTGCCCCCCGACGAGCGCCTGGTCATCGCCCGGCGCGCGGCCCTGGAACTGGCCCCGGGCTCCGTGGTGAACCTGGGCATCGGGGTCCCCGACGGGGTGGCCATCGTGGCCGCCCAGGAGGGCGCCTCGGACCTGGTCACCCTCACCACCGAACTGGGCGCCATCGGCGGCGTCCCCGCCGGCGGCAGGAACTTCGCCATGTCCTTCAACGCGGACGCCTTCATCGAGCACCAGGCGATGTTCGACTGGTACGACGGCGGCGGCCTGGACCAGGCCTTCCTGGGCGCGGGGGAGGTGGACCGCCACGGCAACGTGAACGTCAGCAAGTTCAGCGGCCGCTGCGTGGGCTGCGGCGGCTTCATCAACATCTCCCAGGCCACCCGGAAGGTGGTCTTCTGCAGCAGCTTCACGGCGGGGGGCCTGGAGGTGGGGCTGGAGGGCGGAAGGCTGGCGATCCGCAGGGAGGGCCGCAGCCGCAAGTTCGTGCGGGACGTGGAGCAGGTGACCTTCAGCGGCGCCTACGCGGCCCGCACGGGGCAGTCCGTGCTCTACGTCTCCGAGCGTGCCGTGTTCGAGCTGGTGGACGGCGCCCTCACCCTCACGGAGATCGCGCCGGGCGTGGACCTGGAGCGGGACATCCTCGCCCACATGGACTTCGCCCCCGCCGTATCGCCCCAGCTCAAATTGATGCCAGCCGAGATCTTCCACGCCACGTGGGGCGGACTGCGCGCGCACATCGAGAACCGGCCGGAACCGGCCTTCGCATAAAGGAAAGGTGGATCCAGAATGAGCATCCTCACCCCGGAGAAACGCCAGATCCTCGAGGAGACGAAGGCCTTCGTCGCCCGGGAGATCATCCCCAACGCCGCCCGGTACGACAGGACCGGCGAATTCCACCTCTTCCTCCTGGAGGCGGCCCGCGAAAGCCGGATCTTCGCCATGGCCGTCCCCAAGGCGTACGGCGGGCTGGACTACGACGCCCACACCCAGGCCCTGGTGCTGGAGGCCTGGGGCTACGGCTGCGCGGGCATGGGCACCACGCTCGCCGCCAGCGTCCTGGCCATGGACTCGGTCCTGGTGGCCGGCAACGACGAGCAGAAAAAGCGCTTTTTCGACCCCATGGTGCGGGGCGAGATCGGCTCCTTCGGCCTCACCGAGCCCAACGCCGGATCCGACGCCGGCAACGGCAGGACCACCGCCCTCCGGGACGGCGACAGCTACGTGCTCAACGGCAGCAAGTGCTGGATCACCAACGGCGGGTATGCGTCCGTCTTCGTGATCTACGCCCTCACCGACCCCTCCAAGGGCATGAAGGGGCTTTCGGCCTTCATCGTCGAGAAGGGCCTTCCGGGCTTCACCATCGGCACCGTCGACCACAAGCTGGGCATCCGCAGCTCCAACACGGTCGAGCTCCTGTTCAAGGACGTGCGCGTCCCCGCCGCCAACCTCCTGGGCGCCGAAGGCGAGGGCATGAAGGTGGCCATGAAGACCCTGGACCTGGCCCGCCCCGCCATCGCGGCCCTGGCGCTGGGCATCGCCCAGCGGGCCCTGGACGCGTGCGTCCGGCACCTCCAGTCCCGGTTCCCCGACCCCAAGGTCCAGCCCGGGCAGACCCTCCAGTTCAAGCTCGCCGATATGCGCATCGAGATCGAGGAGGCCCGGGAGCTCCTGCACCACACCATGGCCCTGCGGGACGCCGGCCTTCCCTTCTCGGTGGAATCCGCCATGACCAAGACCTCCTGCGCGGACAAGGCCATGCGCATCACCGCCCAGGCCGTGCAGCTCATGGGCGCCCACGGCTACACGTCGGAGATCGCCAAGCTCATGCGCGACGCCAAGATCATGCAGATCTACGAAGGCACCAACCAGATCCAGCGCCTGGTCATCTCCCGCGCCGTGATGACGCCCCCCCGACCTGCGGCGGCCCAGAAAGGTGGCAACTGATGAGCATCCAACTGACCGAAGAACAACAGCTGATCGGGCAGAGCGCCCGGGAGTTCGCCCAGGCGTACCTGGAGCCCATCGCGGCCGACATGGACCGCACCGGGGCCTTTCCCGCGGAGGCGGTGCGGCAGCTGGCGGCCCACGACTTCCTGGGCCTCTTCCTGCCCGGCGAGCACGGCGGCGCCGACGCGGGGTTCGTGAGCTTCGTGGAGGTGGTGGAGACCCTCTCCCGCACCAGCGCGGCCACGGCCTCCATCCTCGTCAACCACGCCATGGCCGCCTATGCCATCCACCGCTGGGGCGACGCCGCCCAGCACCGCGCCTTCCTCCCCGCCCTGGCCTCGGGCGCGTCCCTGGGCGCCTTCGCCGTCTACGAGCACGGCCCCACGCCGGGGGTGGGCCCCGATGCCCTCCAGGCCACGCGGGTGCCCGGGGGCTGGGTGCTGAAGGGCACCAAGGCCTTCGTGCGCAACGCCGGGGAGGCCCAGGTCCTGGTGGTGGCGGCCTGCGCGGATCCCGCCGCCGGCGCCAAGGGCCTCGCGGCCTTCATCGTGCGCGCCGGGGCCCCGGGCCTCACCGTGGCCGCCCCGGCCGAGACCATGGGCCTCAGGGGCTGCCCCGTGGCCGACCTCCGCTTCGACGATGTCCTCGTCCCGGACGGGGACCTGCTCGGCAAGGCCGGCGACGGCGGGACCCTCGTGGAGGAGACCCTGGCCATGGCCTCCGTGGCCGAGGCGGCCCAGACCGTGGGCCTCGGCCAGGCCGCGGTGGAGCACGCCGCCGCCTACGCCCGGACCCGCGTCCAGTTCGGCCGGCCCATCGCGGCCCTCCAGGCCATCCAGACCCTCCTGGCGGAGACCGCCACGGACTGCCACCTGGCGCGCCTGGGCCTGCGGGACGCCGCGGAGCGCCTGGAATCCGGCGAGCCCTTCCTCGTGGAGGCCGCCATGGTGAAGACCTTCCTGGCCCGGGTCGGCAGCCGGATGCTCATCGACACCGTGCAGGTGGAGGGCGGCTTCGGCTACTCGGAGTTCATGCCCCTGCCCCGCCTCTTCCGGGACATCGCCGGCACCACCCTGCTGGAGGCCCCCGCCCAGTTCCCCGACGGGACCATCGCCGCCGCCCTGCTGGCCTGAGGACAACGCCATGCCCAACATTCTCGTGTGCTACAAGTGGGTCCTCGACGAGCAGGACATCAAGGTCCGGCCCGAGGACCTGGGCCTGGACACCTCCCGGGCCAAGGGCAAGATCAGCGACTTCGACCGCAACGCCATCGAGGCCGCCAGCCTCCTGGTGGAGGCCCAGGGGGGCGACGTCGAGGCCCTGTCCTTCGGCACCCAGGCCCTCAAGCTCTCCGTGAAGGACGTGCTCTCCCGGGGCCCCGGCAGGCTCACCTGGATCGGCGATCCCGCCGCCGAGACCGCCGACGCCTTCGTGGTGGCCCAGGTCCTGGCCGCCGCCATCCGCAGGGCCGGCCCCTACGACCTGATCCTCTGCGGCGAGGGCAGCTCGGACATGTTCTTCCAGCAGACCCCGGTCCGCCTCGCAGCCCTGCTGGGCCTGCCCTGCGTCACCTTCGTCCAGAAGATGACCTGGGCGGACGGCGTACTCACCGCCACCCGCAAGCTCCCCGACGGCACCGAGGAGGTGCGGGTCGCCGGCCCCGCGGTGGTGAGCGTGCTCGGAGAGATGAACAAGCCCCGCATCCCCTCCCTGAAGCAGGTGCTGGGCGCCTCCAAGAAGCCCAGCCGGGAGCTGCCCCTGGCCAGCCTCGGCCTGGCCCCCGGGGACCTGGAGCCCCGGGCGGTGCGGCGGACGCCGAAGGGTTTCCTCATGAACCGCCGGAACATCGTCTACAAGGAGAGCGACCCCGCCGAAAACGTCGCCCGTCTTGTCGCCAGCCTCAAAGCCGAAGGCCTGTAAGGAGCCCCCCATGGCAGGAATTTTCGTTTTCTCGGAAGATCCCGCGCTGACGCGGCAGCTCCTCACGCCGGGCCTGGAACTGAAGCGGGCCCTGGCCCAGCCCCTGGTGGCCCTCACGCGGTCCAGCGCCGAGGCCGGGGCCCTGGCGGGCCTGGGCGCGGACCGCGTCGTCCTCCTGCGGGGCGCCGGCGCCCCCGAGGCCCTGGCCCCGGCCGTGGCCGCCCTGGCTTCCGCCGCTTCCGTGGTCCTGGTGGGCGGCACCCTGCGCGGCAAGCACCTCGCCGCCCACGTGGCCGCCACCCTCGGGGCCGGCCTCAGCACCGACGCCAGGACCCTGCGCGTGGCCGAAGGCCGGCTGGAGACCACCCGCATCCTCTACGGGGGCCTGGCGGTGGGCGAGGAATCCCTGGCCCTGCCCGCGGTGGCCACCGTCCCCCCCCGCACCTTCCCGGCCCCGGCCCCCGCGGGGGCCGCGGTCCCGGTGGAGACCCTGGACGTGGCCCCCGATGCCCGGGTGGAGGTGCTTTCCACGCAGCCCGCCGCGGGCGAAGGGGTGGACATCGGCGCCGCCACCCGGCTGGTGGCGGTGGGCCGGGGCTTCAACGCCCGGGCCGACCTGGACCTGGCCGTGGACCTGGCCGGGGCGCTCCAGGCCGAACTGGCCTGCACGCGCGGCATCGCCGAGGACGAGCACTGGCTGCCCGTGGAGCGCTACATCGGCATCAGCGGCCAGACCGTGAAGCCCGAACTCTACGTGGCCGCGGGCCTCTCCGGGCAGGTGCAGCACATGGTGGGGTGCCGGGAGGCCAAGGTCATCGTGGCCATCAACAAGGACGAGAGGGCGCCCATCTTCGAGGCCGCGGACTTCGGCATCGTGGGCGATCTCTACACCGTGCTGCCGCTGCTCACCGCCGCGCTCAAGGACTGAGCCATGTCCGACGATTCCTTCGACGTGATCGTGGTGGGCGCGGGGCCCGCGGGTTCGGCCTGCGCCTTCGCCCTGGCCCGGGAGGGCAGGAGCGTCCTCCTCCTGGAGCGCGGCGACTCCGCCGGCGCCAAGAACCTGAGCGGGGGCCGGCTCTACACCTACGCCCTGGAGCTGCTGGAACCCGGCATGTACCTGCGGGCCCCCCTGCAGCGCCGCATCGTGCGCGAGCAGGTGATGCTGGTGGAGGGCCGGCGCGCCACCACCCTGGACGTCGCCGATCCCGCCTGGGGCGAGGGCGTGCCCCGGTCCCATTCGGTGGTGCGGGCCTCCCTGGACGAATGGTTCGCCGCGGAGGCCGAGGGCGCCGGGGCCGTTTTCGCCGCCGGCATGCGCGTGGACGGCCTCCTGGAGGAGAACGGCCGCATCGTCGGCATCCGCGCCGGCGAGGACGAGATGCGCGCGGGGGTCGTGGTGGCCGCCGACGGCGTCAATTCCCTCCTGGGCCAGCAGGCCGGGCTCTTCCCCGACGTGGCGGCCCGGGCCGTGGGGGTGGGGGTCAAGGAGACCATCGAGCTCCCGGATGCCGTCATCGACGACCGCTTCGGCGTCACCGCCGGCGAGGGCGTGGCCCGGGTGGCCATCGGATGCACCGAAGGCGTTTCCGGCGGCGGATTCCTCTACACCAACCGGGGCAGCCTCTCCCTGGGCATCGTCTTCAACCCGGAGCAGGCCGCCGCCCACGGCCGGCCCATCCAGGAGATCTTCCAGGACTTCAAGGAGCAGCCCGCCATCGCCGCCCTCCTCGAAGGCGGCACCAGCGTGGAATACGGCGCGCACCTGGTGCCGGAGATCGGCCACCACGGCGTCCCCGCGCGGCTCCACCGGGAGGGGATGCTGGTCATCGGCGACGCGGCCCAGTTCGGCATCAACACGGGCCTCGTGATCCGCGGCATGGACCTGGCCATCGTCAGCGGCCTCGCCGCGGCCCGGGCCATCCTCCAGGAGGGCGCCCCCACGGGACCGGCCTACATGGCCCAGCTGGAGGAGCTGGCCCTCCTGCCCACCCTGAGGGCCTACGCGGAATTCCATGGGATCTTCGGCATCTCCAGGATCTTCAAGGAATATCCCGCCCTGGCCAACCAGGCCCTGGGCTTCCTGTTCCAGGTGGACGGCCGGGTCCCCCCGCCGATGCTGAAGGAACTCCTGGCCATCGTGAGAAAGAACGTCTCGTTCAGGCAACTGGCGGCCGACGCCTGGAAGGGGTACCGAAGCCTATGACCCTCAAACGGCTCAGCCCGGAAGAACTGCTCGGCCTCGACCGCTTCAACGTGGACGAGGGCCATCCCCACATCCTGGTGGACCGGGCCCGCTGCGCCCTGTGCGCGGCCCGGCCCTGCGTCACCGTGTGCCCCGCGCGCTGCTACCGGCTCAAGGACGGCCAGGTGGCCTTCGACTGCGCCGGGTGCCTGGAATGCGGCACCTGCCGCGTCGTGTGCAAGGACCAGGGCGTGACCAGCTGGACCTACCCGCGGGCCTCCTTCGGAATCACCTTCCGTTGCAGCTGACCCCCCCAACCCCAAGGAGCGACACAATGGAAACCACCGCAACCCCCACCTTCGAGGTGGGCCAGACCTGCACCTATTCCCAGGTCATCGACGACCAGCTCGTGCGCGCCTTCGCGGAACTCAGCGGGGACCGCAACGCCATCCACCTGGACGACGCCATCGCCGCCACCAGCCGCTTCGGCCAGCGCATCGCCCACGGCGCGATCCTCTTCGGGATCGTCTCCAAGGTCCTGGGCATGGACATGCCCGGCGTGGGCACCGTCTACCTCAACCAGACCTGCAACTTCAAGCTCCCCGTCTTCATCGGCGACACCGTCACCCTCACCGCCTCCATCATCGAGCTCCTCCCCAAGAGCATCGCCCGCATCTCCACCGTCATCACCCGGCAGACCGGGGAAGTGGTCATGGACGGCGTGGCGGAGGTGAAGCTGCCGGGGTGGCTCTTCAAGGCGCCTCGGGGATAGGGGGCGTAAAAATGGCAATGCGTTTGCCTAGGTCAAGCCGTTCAGAGGCCAGGCGACAAGGGTTGATAGGACGGCGCGAAGCAATATGGCCCGGGTGGCCATGGCCTTGATTCTGGTTTGTCCGAGACTCTGAACGGCATTGCCGGGACGTGTCGGAAGACCGGTTGGAAAGGCTAAACGCTGGGACGCAGAGGGCTCGCAGAGGCGCTGGGAAAAAAGATAAATCTTCACCCCCAGCGCCCCAGCGAGCCCTCTGCGTCCCAGCGTTTGGCATTTTGCTTGGGTTCTAACAGACCTGGCGTTCAGTCAGTGCCAATCCCACCATTCAAATGGTTGCTTTTTTTGCGCCGCGAATTGGGGGAACCAGGACTGTCCAATTCATTCAATTCATGCCTTTCCCCCCAGGGCCATGGCCGGGATGGGCCCGGGGCATGCGGATCAACCGCGCGCCGGCCCACCCTGGCGCTGGCCCTGCTTGAACGGGATGAAACGGATGGCCCGGATGAAGGGGATAAGCGTCCAAGCGGACGACAAACACCGCGCCGGACGCTGGCGCCGAAATTAAAACCCGGGCGTTTGGTATGTTATTGGGATAGACTTTCCAGGCCCCCTTCCGCCACCGATTCCCACGGAAACCCCCATGGAATTCCGCCTGCTCCGATACTTCGTCGCCGTGGCCGAGGAGCTGAACGTGACCCGGGCGGCGGAACGGTTGCATACGTCGCAGCCGTCGCTGAGCCAGCAGATCCGGCAGCTCGAGGGGATCATCGGGGCGCCGCTGTTCCTTCGGGAGAAGCACCGGCTCACCCTCTCGGACACGGGACGCACCTTCCTTCCGGCGGCCCGGGACATCCTGGCCTCGGTGGCGGAGGCGCTGGCCCAGGCCCGGGCCAGCGCGCGGGACGAGGTGGGCACCCTGGCCCTGGGGATGATCATGGGGCCCGAGGGGCTGGTGCTGTCGAACCTGCTGCCCCGGCTCATGCGCACGGCCCCGGAGGTGCACCTGAAGCTCCGGACCATGACGGCCCCGGAGCAGATCCTGGCGCTCCAGAGGCGCGAGATCATGGCGGGGTTCACCCGCGGGCCCGTGGAGGGCGACGATATCGCGGCGGAGATCTACACCCAGGAGCGGGTGGTGGCGGTGTTCCCCGACACCTGGCCCCTGGCGCGCCTGGAGCGGGTGCCGCTGGGGGCCCTCACGGGCCTGCCCCTGGTGTCCATCTCGGAGACCATCGCCCCGGCGGTGGCCGCCCTCACGGGGCGCCTGGAGCGCCTGGGGGGGGTGGTCTTCACGAAGGGACTCGTCACGGAGAGCTTGATGACGTCCATGAACGCCGTGGCCTCGGGACTGGGGTTCTGCTTCTTCTCGGAGTACGTGGGCGACGTGGTGCCCAAGGGCGTGGTGACGCGGCCCCTGGACCTGGATCCCGCGCCGACCCTGGATCTCCTTTTCGCGTACCGCAAGGACGCCCAGTCCGCGGCGCTCAGGAGCCTGGTGGAGGTGGTGCGGGAGAGCTCCCCCTACCGGCTCCAAGGAGGTGGGCCAGGTGGCGCCCCGCCGGCGGCGGCGGATCGCCCTCCGCGTCCAGGGTCAGCGCGGCCGACACGCACACCTCCACGTAGGGGTTGATGACGGCGGTGATGCGGGTGGCGAGGCCCCCGTCGCGGCAGGCCTCGGGGTCGCTGGCCACCAGCACCGCGCGGCAGATGGAGGGCCGGTCCCCGTAGACGCCGCAGGCGCCGTCCGGACCCAGGAAGACGCAGGAGGCCTCCTCCCGGGGCCTGCCGATGAAATCGGCGGGGGAGGTCCAGGGGCGCTGGGCTTCCAGGCGACGGGGATCGGGGCGGGGACCGGTTTCGGCCAGGAGCTCGGCCTCGTCCCGGGTGACCCCCACCCAGAGCCGGCAGCAATGCGAGCAGCCGCGGCCGCACCGCACCTGGCCGATCACGTCCGGCCTGAGGGCGGCGAACCGGGCCTGGGCCGCGTCCACGCGCCGGTGGACCTCCCGGGCCCTGCCGGCGCCCCGGGGGACCTCCCGCAGCTCCTGGACCTCCCGGGCCAGGGCGCGCAGCGCCTCCTCCCGGGCCCCCTGCCCCAGGCCGCCCAGGAAGTGATCGAAGGCTTTGGTCGTGCGGTAGTCCATGGACCCTGATGGTCCCAGCCGGGGGCGGATTCGTCCACCGGAGGAAACTGCTATAGAATTCGCCCATGACCAAAGTGCTGGTGATCGACGACAGCGCCTTCTTCCGGAAGGTGCTGCGGGGCTTCCTGGAGGAGGACGGCTTCCAGGTGGACGATTTCGAGCCCCTCTCCGCCCTGGAGGTGCTGGAGCGGGCCAGGGCCTTCCTGCCCGACCTGGTGGTCACGGACTACACCATGCCCTACGTGGACGGCCTGGCGGTGCTCCGCATGATCCGGCGCCACGGGCCCTCCCTGCCGGTGGTGGTGCTCACCGCGTACCGGGACCCCCAGCGGGAGGCCCGGCTCCGGGAGCACGCCCCGGTGTGGGTGCTCCACAAGCCCATGAAGGGCGAGGACATCGTCAAGGCCGTGAAGGGGATCGTGGCGGGGCCGGCTCCCGGTCCAGCACCAGCCTGAGGGTGGCCCAGGCCAGGGGCAGCGCGCCGGCCAGCAGGAAGGTCATGTCCGCGACGATGCGGATCCATTCCAGGGTGTGGTACGTGCCCGACATGAGGTAGGTGAGCCTGCGGGCGTGCCAGTACCCGTTGGCCAGGGCGTCCCAGAGCTGCAGCACCCCGGCGGGGAACAGATCCAGGAGGATCATGAGGGCCAGGCCGATGTTCAGCCCCCAGAACCCCGCCCGGATGAGCCCCTCCACCCGCGCCCAGGCCCGGTCCGAGCGGAGGGAGCGCAGGCAGAAGAACACCACCGCCAGGGCCAGCATGCCGAAGACGCCGAACATGGCCGCGTGGCCGTGGTTGGGCGTGAGGGTGGTGCCCACCTCGAAGTAGGACACGATGGGCAGGTTGATGAGGAACCCGAAGACCCCCGCCCCCACGAAGTTCCACACCCCCACGGCGATGAGGAAGCGGATGGGCCACACGTGCCGGGACCCCAGGGGCAGGTCGCAGTCGTCGCAGACCTTGTCCTGGAGCCGGATGAAGTCCCAGGCGTCCAGGGTGAGCAGGGTGAGGGGCACCACCTCCAGGGCGGAAAAGCACGCGGCGAGGCCCATGTTCAGGGTGCCCTGGCCCGTGAAATACCAGTGGTGCCCGGTGCCCACGATGCCCCCCACCAGGTAGAGGATGCCGTCCAGGTACACCAGCCGCGTGGCGGCCAGCTCCTTGATGAGCCCCATCTGCACGAACATCACGGCCACCATCACCGTGGCGAACAGCTCGAAGAAGCCCTCCACCCACAGGTGGATGATCCAGAACCGCCAGTTGTCGATGACGGCGAAATTCGTGTGGGGCCCGTAGAAGAGCGCCGGCACGTAGAAGAGGGGGATGGCCACCGCCGCCACCAGGAAGAGGCTGGGCAGCTCCCCCTTGCCCCGGCCCATGGCGGGCCGCAGGGCCCGGAACATGAGCCACAGCCAGAAGACGAGTCCCACGGCCAGGAGCACCTGCCAGAAGCGCCCCAGGTCCAGGTACTCGCTGCCCTGGTGCCCGAACCAGAACCAGAGGCTCCCCAGGCGGTCGTTGATCCCCAGGTACTCCCCGCCCAGGCTCCCGAAGACCACCAGGGCCAGGGCCCCCAGCAGCACCAGCACGCCCGCGTTCTGCCCCCGGGGCTCGGCGCCGCCCACCAGGGGCGCCAGGAAGAGGCCCCCGGCCACCCAGGAGGTGGCGATCCAGAAGATGGCGATCTGCAGGTGCCAGGTGCGGGCGAGGTTGTAGGGCAGGAACCGGGCCAGGTCGAAGCCGTAGAAGGCCCCGGGCTCCACCCGGTAGTGGGCCAGGGCGCCGCCCAGGGCCGCCTGGGCCAGGAAGAGCAGCATCACCACCAGGAAGTAGAGGCCCAGGGACCGCTGGCTGGCGGTGGGGGTCCAGCCCTGCAGCGCCCCCGCGGACCCGCGGTGGCTGCCGACGCCGCCGCCCCAGCCCAGGTAGTCGAACTTCCCGAAGACGAAAAGGATCAGCCCGAGGCCTCCCAGGAGGGTCACGAGGCTCATGGCGCTCCACAGGTAGGCGGAGCTGGTGGGCAGGTTGCCCACGAGCGGCTCGTAGGGCCAGTTGTTGGTGTAGGAGTAGTCGGTGCCGGGGCGGGTGGCCACGGTGGCCCAGGCCGCCCAGGCGAAGAAGTCGTTGAGCCGGCGCAGTTCCCCGTCGCTGCGGATGTAGCCCGCGGGCAGGCCCGGGGCCGGGTCCAGGCCCGAGAAGTAGTCCCGCCACTCCCCGGCCTGGACCTCGTGGGCCCGGGCCTCCGGGGCGGTGAACACCAGGGTGCCCCCGGCGTAGCGGTTCTCCTTGAGCATGAGCTTGAGCCGCTCCCCCAGCCCCGGCGCCGCGTCCGCGGGCACCTGGGCGTAGGGCGTGCCGAAGCGCTCCTGGGCCAGGGTGTCCCGGCCGATCTCGGCGAGGCGGTGCAGGTACTCGGCCGAGTAGTCAGGCCCCAGGTAGGCCCCGTGGCCCCAGAGGGTCCCGTGCTCCATGAGCCCGTACTTGAAGAACACCCCCTGCCCTTCCCGGATGTCGTCGCCCGTGAAGAGCACCCGGCCCGCGGTGTCCACCACCCGGTCCGGAATGGGCGGGGCCCCCGCGTAGGTCTTGACGGTGACCAGGCTCAGCAGGCTGAAGCCCGCGATCATCACCAGGAGGACGGCGATCCTCCACCACGGGGACAGCGGCTTGGCTTCCTCGGACACGGGCACCTCCGGAGGTCGGGAAATCCCTTGGGATCCCAGGCGTCCGACTATACGACCTGTGCGAATGAGACGCAACCACCGTATTTGTGCAAATCAACGTTCCGGCTATTCCGCGGCCTTCTCCGCCTCCCGGAGGGCCCTTTCGGCCGCGTCGATGATCTTCTGGTAGCCGGTGCAGCGGCACAGGTGGCCCGAGAGTTCCCGGCGCACCTCGTCGTGGGTGAAGGACCGGCCGCTCTCCACCATGGCCGTGGTGCTGAGCACCAGGCCGGGGGTGCAGAACCCGCACTGGATGGCGCCCTCCTCCACGAAGGCCTCCTGCACCGGGGACAGGTGGCCGTCCCGGGCGATGCCTTCGATGGTGGTGACGGTCTTGCCGTCGGCCCAGGCGGCGAGGTAGATGCAGGAGTTCACGGGGGTGCCGTCGATGAGGACGGTGCAGGCGCCGCATTCGCCCACGGAGCAGCCCTGCTTGACCCCGGTGAACTGCAGCCGGTCCCGCAGGACGTCCAGGAGGGATTCGCGGATATCGATCTCGATGCGGTAGGGCCGGCCGTTGACGGTCAGGGCGATCTTCTTCTGCACGGCCACTCCGGCGGAATTCCTAGTCAGCACAGCAACCTCCCCCACGCTTCACGGCCTCGGCCACGGCCCGCTGGGCCAGAACTTCGATGAGATGCTCCCGGTAGTCCTTGGAGGCGCGCCAGGAGGTGCGGGCCCTGGCGGGCTTCACGGCGAGGCGCGCGATCTCCTGCACCACCTCCAGGGTGACCTCCTTCCCCTTGGCGTAGGCCTCGGCCTCGAAGCACCGGATGGGCACCGGCGCCGCGACCCCCAGGCCGATGCGCAGGTCCGCGAAGCGGTCCTCCCGCACCTTGCAGACGGCGGCCACGCCCAGGGTGGCGATGTCCATGGCCTTGCGCATGGCGTACTTGATGTAGTGGCCGCCCATGCCCTCGTAGCCCTCCCGCGGGATGAGGATGGCGGTGAGGAGCTCGCCGGGGCGCAGGTTCACCTTGCCGGGGCCGGCGTAGAAGTCGCCCATGGGGATGATGCGCTCGTCCGTTGCGGTCTCCAGCTTCAGCAGCGCGTCCAGGGCGAACAGCGTCGAGGCGCTGTCGGCGGACACGGCGCCGTTGCAGATGTTGCCGCCGATGGTGGCCACGTTGCGCACCTGGGGGCCGCCCATGGACACCGCGGCCTCGCACAGGATGGGCACGCGCTCGCGGATCAGTCCGTTCCGGAAGATCGTCGTGAAGGGGGCCATGGCCCCCACCGAGATCGTCCCGTCGCCCAGCATGGCGATCTCCTCCAGGCCGTGGAGGTTCTTGAGGCTCAGGAGGCCCGAGCCCGCGAGGCTGCCGTGCTGGAGGCGGATGAGCACGTCGGTGCCGCCCGCGATGACCTTGAGGTCCGGGTTCGCGGCGAGGACCGCCTTGGCCTCCTCCAGCGTCCCGGGTTCGTGGAGTTCGCAGATGTCAAACATGTTCGGTGCTCCTCTGAGCCAGCAGCCCCGCTTCCCGGAACTTCTCGAAAACCACCTGCGGGTAGAGGGGGATCTTGTGGAAGGCCACGCCCGTGGCGTCGAGCACCGCGTTGCGCACGGCCGGGGCGGGGGAGATGACGGGGCACTCGCCCAGCGACTTGGAGCCGAAGGAGCCCGCGGCCTCGAAGGTCTCCACGAAGGCCGCGTTGATCTTCGGGGTGTCCAGGATGGTGGGCAGCTTGTAGTCCAGGAGGTTGTTGTTGAGGGTCTTGCCGGTCTGGGGATCGAAGAGCATCTGCTCCAGGAGGGCGGCGCCCAGGGCCATGCTCACGCCGCCGTGCACCTGGCCCTCGGCGAGCCGGGGATTGATGATCGTGCCGGAGTCGTGGACGTTCCAGAGCTCGGCCACCTCCACCTTGCCGGTCTCCACGTCCACCTCCACTTCCACGAAGGTGGCGCCGTAGGACATGGCGTTGATGCGCACGTTGGCGGAGGTGTCGCTGGTGATGGGGGCGGCCAGGAGGCGGTCGTAGAAGGCGTCCATGGCCACGTCCTCCAGGGTGCACACCACGCGGCCCAGGGCCGTCTCGACGATCCTGCGGTCCCGGATGTCCATTTCGTCCTTGGCCAGGCCCGTGCGCCGCGCCGCCACCTCCAGCACCTTGTCCCGCACCTCCAGGGCCGCCTTGCGCACGGCGATGCCGGTGACGAAGGTCTGCCGGGAGGCGTAGGCGCCGGAATCGTAGGGGGTGATGTCCGTGTCCTGGCTGGTCACCACGTGCACCATGTCCATGGGCAGCCCCAGCACTTCGGCGGTGATCTGGGCGAAGACGGTGTCGCTGCCCTGGCCGATCTCCGTGGCCCCCACCTGCAGGGCGACGGAGCCGTCCTGGTTCATGACGATGCGGGCGCCGGCCAGTTCCAGGGCCACGGGATGGGTGCCCGAGGCGTAGGCGAACAGCGCCATGCCCAGGCCGCGGCGCCTGGGCCCCGTCTGGCCGAGGTGGGCCTTGCGCTTCTCGTCCCACTTGATGAGTTCCATCCCCTTCTCGATGCACTGGGGGATGCCGAAGGAACGCACCACGTTCTTCGTGAGGGGGTCCTGGTGGCCCACCTTGATGAGGTTCTTCCGGCGCAGCTCCACCGGGTCCAGGTCCAGGCGGCGGGCGATGTCGTCCAGGTGGCTTTCCAGGGCGAAAAAGATCTGGGGCGTGCCGTAGCCGCGCATCGCGCCGGCCACGGGCAGGTTGGTGTAGACGGTCCTGGGCTCGTATTTCACGGCGCGGAAGTCATAGAGGGGCCGGAACTTCCCCCCCGCCGACATGGCGATGGAGTGGCCGTGGCTGGCGTAGGCGCCGGTGTTGCTCAGCACCTGCACGTGGATGCCCCGGAGCGTGCCGTCCGCGGCGACGGCGGTCTTCATATGGAGCTTCATGCCGTGGCGGGTGCGGGTGTCGATGAAGACCTCCTCGCGGGTCATGCAGTACCGCACGGGGCGCCCGCCCGCGGCCAGGGTCATGGCGGCGGTCAGGGGTTCCACCACCACATCCTGCTTGTTGCCGAAGCCGCCGCCCACGAAGGGCTTGACGACCTTCACGCGGCCCCACTGCAGGCCCAGGGCCTGGGCCACGATGCGCCGCACGATGTGCGGGATCTGGGTGGAGGAGTTGACCACCACGCGGCCGTCGGTGTCCACGTAGGCGAAGGCGCTCATGCTCTCGATGTGGCAGTGCTGCACGACGCTGGTCTCGTAGTCGCCTTCGATGACGTGGTCGGCGCCCCGGAATTCGGCCTCCACGTCGCCGAACTGCACGCCGAAGGAGCTCACGATGTTGCCCGGGCGGTTCTCGTGCAGGAGGGGCGCCCCCTCCTTCAGGGCGTCCTCGGCCGTGAGCACGTGGGGCAGCACCTCGTACTCGATCCCGATGAGGTGCAGCGCCTTCTCGGCGGTGAGCAGGTCCTCGGCCACCACGGCGGCCACGGCGTCGCCCACGAAGCGCGCCTTGTCCGTGAGGATCAGCCGGTCCTCCACGTCCCGGTGCCCCGGATCCAGCGACCAGGGATGCCCGGCCGTGGCGAACTTGATCTTAGGGAGATCCTGCGCCGTGAACACCGCCACCACCCCCGGCAGGGCCCGGGCCCGGGACAGGTCCACCGACACGACCCGTGCATGGGCGTGGGGACTGCGCAGCACCTTGCCCACGAGCATGTCGCGCTCGAAGAAGTCATCGGTGTACTTGGCCTTCCCCGTCACCTTGGCCACGGCGTCTAGCCTCTGGACGCTCTTGCCCACGATGTTGTGGTCCATTCGACACCTCTTGGGAACCGGAAGTCCCCGGATTGCTGGAAGTACAAAGTATGGAAGCACCCGCACCCTGATTCAATTTTTAATCAAGACAATCAATTTTTTTCACCGAGACTGAGACTGCTTCCGGACGGGGTGGGGGGGCACGTGTTCCGGACTTTCGCCAGGGATCCGCTGACGCAGACAAGCTGCGTCAGCGAAAGGCTCGCGACGGGGGGTTAGGGTGAAGTGTTGGCACGCTTCGGCTTCGATGGACCGTGAGGGGCTGGTGGGGGGCTGGGCTCCCCGGTAGGGCCTATTCCTCAGCGGCACGCTTCAAGTGGTCCGCCATGGAAGAGGTCCTGCGCCGACGTTGATCGGTCTTCACCTCTCGCAAGCTCCTGGAAACTCCACGCTCCATTTGCCTGCAATACCTGATTCCATGTGGCTCTCGCATAAGGTGATCAGCGTCGGCGCAAACCGGCCACCCTCCCGGAAGACTTGAAGCGGATCGCTGAAGCATAGGCCCATCCGGAAGGCCCCGTCCCCCGCACGCGCCCCATCGTCCAATCGAAGCCGGAGCGTGCCAACACTTCCGCCTAACCCCCTGTCGCGAGCTTTTCTCTGACGCAGCTTGCCTGCGTCAGCGGATCCCTGACGCGGGTTTGGGACATGGGCCATGGAGGGTCACCCTTCGGTTGTGGACGGCAGTTCCAGGCAGAACGCGCATCCGACATCGGACGGTCGTTCCACCCAGACCCGGCCGTGGTTGGCGTCGACCAGGTGCTTGACGATGCTCAGGCCGAGGCCCGACGAGCTCTCCCCTCCGGTGGGGCGGGCGGAGAGTTTCACGAAGCGGCGGAAGAGATTGGCTTTTTCGGATTCCTGGATGCCGGGGCCCTGGTCGATGACCTCGATGCGGGTCGCGGCGGGTCCGGGGATCACCCGGATGCGCAGCACGGCCCCGGAGGGGGAGAACTTGGAGGCGTTGGAAAGGAGGTTGTCCAGGATCTGGCGCAGGTGGTTGGGGTCGGCCAGGACCCGGCCCTCGCCCTCCACCACCAGCACCTGGCCCTTGGCGTCCAGGCGCAGCTTGTAGAGGCTGGCCAGGGGGTCCAGGATCTCCTGGATGGCCACGGCCCTTGCGCGGGGGCTCGACATGCCGCTCTCGATGGCGTTGACGTCCAGGAACTCGTCGATGAGCGCCGTCATGTGGTGGGCGGAGGTGGCGATCTTGCGGACCCAGGGCCCGATTTCCGGAGGGCAGTCCTCCAGGTCCCCGGTGACGAGCCCGTCGGAGACCAGGATGATGGTGTTGAGGGGGTTGCGCAGGTCGTGGGCGGCGATGCCCATGAACTGGGTCTTCTCCAGGTTCAGCAGGACCAGCTCCCGGTTCAGCTTCTCCTGTTCCTCCCGGCGCTGCTCGATCTCGCGGGTGGCGCTCCCGATGCGCTCCATGAGCTCCCGGTTGCGATCGGCCAGGACCCGGGTGCGCAGCCGGAGCAGGGCCAGCACGCCGCCGCCCAGGAGCACCGCGTAGATGCCCCAGGCCAGGGGGCTGAACCAGGGCGCCGGCAGGACCCGGAACGGGAAGGCCAGGGGACCCGTCTGGTTTCCCGCGTAGTCCCGGCCCCAGACCAGCATGGTGTACCGGCCCGCGGGCAGGCTGGGGAACTGGGCGTAGGAGAGCCCGGACCAGTCCCCCGGCGCGTCCTGGAGGCCCACCAGCTGGGTGCGGTAGACCGTATCCTGCTCCCGGTGCCCCGTGAGGAGCCGGAATTCGAAACGGACCCCCTGGTCCCGGTGGGAGAGGCGCTCGCCCTGCGCCAGGGAACGGCCCCGCACCACCGCGGATTCCCACACCAGGGGCTTGGGGACGCTGTCCTGGGTGGAGGTGCCCGGTTCGAGCCAGGCCGGGCCGTCCTCGGTTCCCACCCAGATGCGCCCGCGGCTGTCCCGGAAGAGGGACCCCTTGATGCACTCCATCCCCGGCAGGCCGTCCTCGGTGCTGAAGTTGTCCCAGGTCCAGCCCCGCCCGGGGTCCACCCGCGCCACGCCCCGGGGGCTCGAGACATAGATCCTGCCGGCGCCGTCCTGCACCAGGTCGTAGACGAGGTCCTGGCGCAGGGCCGGGGTGTTGCGGGTGGTGAAGGTGTGGTGGCCGCCGGAGCCGCCCGGGTTCTCGAAGTGGATGACGCCCGAGCCGAAGGTGCCCACCACCAGGTCCGACCGCAGCTGGAGCAGGGCGTGGACCCCCACCGGGGGGAAATTGGCCAGGACGGGAGGCGAGACCCAGGCCTCCCCCTCCAGGCAGGCCAGGCCCTTGTCGGTGCCCACCCAGAGCCTCGAACCGTCCACGTCCAGGCTGCGCACCGAGGGCTTGGGATCGCCGGGGGGAGGCGGCATGGCCTGGAAGGCCGCACCGTCCCACCGCACCAGGCCCCGGCTGGTCCCGATCCACAGCACCCGCCCGCCGCGGGCGTCCCGGGTTCCCGCGAGCACCCTCACGGTGCCCTGGGCAAAGCCCTCCTTCTCGGACCAGAACCGGAACCGGCCCTGGGAGAAGCGCCCGAGGCTGTTGCCCATGCCGAAATAGAGGTCCTGCTCCCCCGGGAAGGCGTAGAGGCTGCGCATGGTCTCGCTCACGGGACCCGCGTTGGGCTTGTGGATGGTGTAGACGCCCTGCTCCAGGCTGGCCAGGCACGTGTTGGCCATCCACAGCACCGGCTGGCCCGTGGCGGGGTTGCGGGTCTCGGCGAAGGCCTGCACCCTCGGGTCCGCGTGGGGCCAGGGCACGGTGACGCGCCGCCACCCGCCGGAATGGATGCGGAAGATGCCCTTGCCGTCGGAGCCCGCCCAGAGGACGGAGCCGTCCGGCCCGCCCGGGGTGAAGGCCAGGCAGCGGATGAAGTCGGACTGGAGGCCGCTGTGGGTGCTCCGCACCAGCCACTGGTCGCCCGAGATCTGGGCCATGCCCCCGCCGGAGGTGCCCACCCACATGGAGCCGTCGCCCCCGCCCAGGAGGGCGCGGACGCTGGTGTTGCCCATGCGCTCCTTCATGGGGAGGGCCTCGAGCCGGCCCTTGCGCCAGCGGTAGAGCCCGCCCTTCTCCGTGCCGATCCAGAGGCTGCGCGATCCGTCGGGTTCGGTGGACTCGGCCAGGGCCCGCACCAGGGGGTCGGCCAGGGCCCCGTTGCCTTCGAAGGGGCGCCAGCGGCCCTGCTCCAGGATCCAGACCCCCCGGGCGGACCCGACCCACAGGGCCCCTTCCCGTTCCAGCAGGCAGAAGGTCCGCTCTTCGGAAAGGTCCCCCCCCAGGCGCTGCCACGCGCCGTCCTGGTAGGCCACGACCCCCCGGCCGTGGGTCGCGCCGTAGAGGATGCGCCGCCCGGACCGGTCCAGGCGGGAGCTTTCGATGAGCTGGTTGACGTTGTTGATGGGCAGGCCGGCCTGCAGGTCGTGGACCTTCCAGGCGCCCTGGCGGTACTCCAGGTAACCCTGGAACCGGGTTCCTATCCACATGGCCCCGTCGGAGGTGCAGGTCATGGAATTGGCGTTCACCAGGAGGGCGTACCGGCTGGGGGGCCCCTCCACGGCCTTCCAGGCCTGGCCGTCGAACCGGGCAACCCCGGCCAGGGTGCCCGCCCAGAGCCGCCCCTGGTGATCCGCGGCCAGGGCGTAGATGGCCATCTGCGGCACCCCGTCGCTGGCGTTGAACACCCGCACGGGTCCGGCCCCCGGCGGCGCCCCCGCGAAGGCCCAGGCCGCCAGGCACAGCGCCAGCGCCAGGCGCAAGGCGGCTGCTGCGTGGAAACGTGATCCGGCCATGGGCACCCGGGGGAAGTGGTGGGAAAGCCCCTGATTATCGCGGCACTTTCCGCCGGTGCCTAGGGTCTGTTCGGAGTGTGTGGACAAGGATGGCCTATACCCGATCCCCTCGGGGCATGGTGCCTGGAAGGTGAGTGTCCTGGCGACGCACGAACCTGTTGCGCCGGCGATTCCAGGCGAAAAGATGAAACGCTGGGGCGCAGAGGTCTCGCTGGGGCGCTGGGGGTTCAAGCCCGGGTGTGAAGGACCCGGCGGATCCCGCCATCCTCGAGGGGCCAGGCGCGGACGTTCATAAGCAGACCAACCCCGGGACCCGGGAAACGCAACTGCGTATTGACCAGGGCGAAGTGGGCATTCACCTGCTTCTCCTTCTTTTCCCAGCGCCCCAGCGAGTCCCCAGCGTCCCAGCGTTTGAGCTTTTCGATGGGCCTTCCGATCCGCCCAGGACAAGCCGTTCGGAGCTTCAACCACCCAACGGCGCAGGCGATGGCAACCTTTGCTGCAGAACTGCGAGCCGTCCTACCAGAGCGGATCAAATCCTGAGGTACAAGGCTTGAGCCAGGGATACAACCTAACTGCTCATTGGCCCCCTAAGATGCCGATCACGCACGAGCCTCACGCGCCCAGGTGGGCGAAGAAGCTGCTGCGCCGCACCCGTTCCTCCACCTGGATCCCCTGGTGCAGGGGCGGGAAGGCCCGCTGTTCGCAGTCGGCCCGGTCGCAGAGGCGGCAGGTGACCCCGATGGGCACCGGGGGCTGTTCGAGCACGAGGCCGTCGGAGTACACCAGTTCCCGGGCGTGGGCGATCTCGCAGCCCAGGCCCAGGGCCTGCATGGCGTGCTGGCCCCGGTAGGTGCCGGTGTCCTTCTGCAGGGTCCGGGCGATGCAGAAGTACTTCACCCCGTCGGGCATCTCGCTGATCTGGGTGCGGATGAGGCCCGGGGTGAGGAAGGAGGCGTGGATGTTCCACCGCGGGCAGCACCCCGAGTACCGGGCGAAGCGGATGCCCGAGGCCGAGAAGCTCTTGGAGATGTTCCCGGCGATGTCGATGCGCAGGAAGTGGAAGGGGACGCCCTCCTCCCCGGGGCGGCGCAGGGTGGTGAGGCGGTGGCAGACCTGCTCGAAGCTGGCCTCGAAGCGCCGGGAGAGCAGCTCGATGTCGTACCGCCCCGCCCGGGCCGCCCGGAAGAAGGCGCCGTAGGGCATGAGCACGGCCCCGGCGAAGTAGTTGGCCAGGGCCACCCGGGCCATGGCCCGGGCGGTGTCGTCCGCGACCAGGGGATCCTGAATCAGGTCGTCCAGGAGCTCCCGCAGGGCCAGGAGGGCCCACTGGTGGGCCATCTGGAAGGCCCGGCTGCGGGGCGGCAGGAGCTCCGAGAGGCTGAGCACCCGGGATTCGGGGTCGTAGCGCCGGAGGATGCCCGGGGCGTCCCCGGCGCGGTGCACCCGCACCTTCACGCCGTAGCCCTTGAACACCTCGATGAGCCCCGTGTAGAGGAGGTCCTGGTCCAGGGCGGCCCGGCTCCACAGGGCCTCGGCCGCGGCCTCCAGGGCCGGGAAGTGGTTCATGGACCGCTGGATGAAATCCCCCGCGGCCTCCGAAGGCAGGAGGGTGGCGGGGCTCGCGTAGCCCTGGCCGTCGCTCAGCTGATCCGAAAGGGTGTCCATCTGCCGGCGCCCCTCCCGGTAGGACTGGTACAGGAAGAACACGGCCCGGGCCAGGCCGGGGCAGGTCTGGGCCAGCTCCCGCACCTCCGAGGCCGGCAGCTCCAGGGAATCGAACAGGGGGTCCCCGAAGGCCTCCATGAGGTCCTCCGCCACGCGCTGGTCCTCCTGGGGGGCGAAGCTCTTCAGATCCACCTTGAAGGCGTGGGCCAGGAGGATGAGGAGATTGGCCGTGAGCGGCCGCTTGTTGGCCTCGATGAGGTTCAGGTAGCTGGGGCTGATGGACAGCCGTTCGGCCATCTGGACCTGGCTGAGGCCCTCCTGGCGGCGGAGGGCGCGGACCTTGGCCCCCAGCTTGGGGGCGGGCCTCGGGGCGGCGGTGTCGGCCATGGGGTCCCTTTACAAGATTTACAAATTCACGGACGGTCGCTTTGCCTTGATTGACAAATCAACGGGTTGAATTTCAAAGAGATCTTGCGGTTCCCCCAGATTAAGTCAATTTGTGACTGAGTTCAATTCTCAAGGGGTCCCCATGACGACGAAACTGCTTTCCGGCATTGCCCGTTCCGGTTATCCCTACCACGCCGACCCCGGGATCCTCTCGGAGGGCGCCCTGGCCTTCCTCAAGGACCTGACCCGCTCCTTCCGCCCCGCCCTGGAGGCCCTCCTCGTGGAACGGACGGAACGGCAGGCCCGCCACGACGCCGGGGAGGCGCCGGGCTTCCTCCCCTCCACCCGGGAGATCCGCCACTCCCAGTGGCAGGTGGCCCCCCTGCCCCCCCTCCTCCTGGACCGCCGGGTGGAGATCACCGGCCCCCCGGAACGGAAGATGCTCATCAACGCCCTCAACAGCGGTGCCCGGGTCTACATGGCCGATTTCGAGGACAGCCTGGCGCCCAGCCTGGAGAACCTCGTGGAGGGCCAGCGCAACCTGGTGGAAGCCGTCCGGGGCACCCTGCGTCACGTGGACCCGCCCACCGGCCGGGTCTACGCCCTGGAGGCCCACGTGGCCGCCCTCATGGTCCGGCCCCGGGGCCTGCACCTCCCCGAGCGCCACCTGGAGGTGGACGGCCAGCCCATCCCGGCCTGCCTCTTCGACGCCGGGCTCTTCCTCTACCACAACGCCGCCGAAATCCTCGCCCGGGGCGGCGTGCCCTGCCTCTACCTGCCCAAGCTGGAGCACCACCTGGAAGCCCGGTGGTGGAACCAGGTGCTGGAGGCCGTGGAGGCGAACCTGGGCCTCGCGCCGGACAGCGTGCGCACCACCCTGCTCATCGAGACCCTGCCCGCGGCCTTCCAGATGGACGAGATCCTCTTCGAGCACCGGGGCCGCGCCGCCGGCCTGAACCTGGGGCGGTGGGACTACATCTTCTCCTTCATCAAGACCCGCCGCATGGACCCCGGCGCCATCCTCCCGGACCGGGGCCGGGTGGACATGGACCAGCCCTTCCTGCGGGCCTACGCCAGGCTCCTGGTGCGCACCTGCCACCGCCGGGGCTGCCTGGCCCTGGGGGGCATGAGCGCCTTCGTGCCGGCCCGGGGCGACGCCGAAGGCACGGCCCGGGCCTTCGCGCAGGTGCGCGCCGACAAGCTGCGGGAGGTGGCCGACGGCTGCGACGGCACCTGGGTGGCCCATCCGGCCCTGGTGCCCGTGGCCCAGGCCCCCTTCGACGAGCACATGGCCGGTCCCAACCAGCTGGACCGCGTCCCGGACCCCGTGGACGCGGAGGAGCTCCTGGCCGTGCCCCGGGGGCCGCGCACCGAGAAGGCCCTGCGCCACAACCTGAAGGTCGGCATCCGCTACCTGGAGTCCTGGCTCCGCGGCCAGGGCTGCGTGGCCCTCTACGGGCTCATGGAGGACGCGGCCACGGCCGAGATCTGCCGCATGCAGGTGTGGCAGTGGATCCGCCACGGCGCCGAGGTGGAGCACCTGGGGCAGCTGGACCGCCCCCTCTTCCACGCCTTCGTGGAGGACGCCCTCTTCCAGATCCGGGCGGAGATCGGCGAAGCGGACTTCGCCGAGGGCAGGTTCCTGGAGGCCTCGGATCTCTTCGAGACCCTCATCCTCGCCCGCGTCCCGCCCCCCTTCCTCACCCTTCCCGCCTACGACCTGCTCCTGGAGCCGGTCCCCTCCGAGGTGAACCCGTGATCACGCCCTTCGAATCCCGCTGGACCGGCATCCTGCGCCCCTACGAACCCAGCCAGGTGGAGCGCCTCCGGGGCACCGTCAAGGTGGCCCACACCCTCGCCCACCGGGGCGCCACCCGGTTCTGGGAGCTCATGAAGCTCGAACCCTACGTGCCCGCCCTGGGCGCGCTCAGCGGCGGCCAGGCCGTGCAGATGGCCAAGGCCGGCCTCAAGGCCATCTACTGCTCCGGGTGGCAGGTGGCCGCGGACGCCAATCTGTCGGGCCAGACCTACCCGGACCAGAGCCTCTACCCCGCCAATTCCGTGCCCGCCCTCGTCAAGCGCATCAACGGCGCCCTCCAGCGCGCCGACCAGATCGAGCACGCCGAGGGCGGCGCCGCCCGGGACTGGATGCTGCCCATCGTGGCCGACGCCGAGGCCGGCTTCGGGGGCCCCCTCAACGCCTTCGAGCTCATGAAGTCCATGATCGAGGCGGGGGCCGCGGCGGTGCACTTCGAGGACCAGCTGAGCAGCGAGAAGAAGTGCGGCCACCTGGGCGGCAAGGTCCTGGTGCCCACGGGCCAGTTCATCCGCACCCTCGTCGCGGCCCGCCTCGCCGCGGACGTGCTGGACGTCCCCACCGTCCTGGTGGCCCGCACCGACGCGGATTCCGCCCAGCTCCTCACCACCGACATCGACCCCCGGGACCGCCCCTTCCTCACCGGGGAGCGCACCCCGGAGGGCTTCTTCCGCATCAACGGCGGCCTGGAGTGCGCCATCGCCCGGGGCCTGGCCTACGCCCCCTACGCCGACCTGCTGTGGATGGAGACCTCGAAGCCCGACCTGGCCCAGGCCGAGGCCTTCGCCCGGGCCATCCACGCCGCCCACCCCGGCAAGGTCCTGGCCTACAACTGCTCCCCCTCCTTCAACTGGAAGAAGAACCTCACGGACGCCCAGATCGCGGAATTCCAGAGGGAGCTGGGCAACCTGGGCTACCGCTTCCAGTTCATCACCCTGGCGGGCTTCCATGCCCTCAACCACACCATGTTCGAACTGGCCGACGCCTACCGGGAGGAGGGCATGACCGCCTACGCCCGGCTCCAGAACGCCGAGTTCGCCTCGGAGCCCCGGGGCTACACCGCCACCCGCCACCAGCGGGAGGTGGGCACCGGCTACTTCGACGCGGTCTCCGAAACCCTCAGCGCCGGCCTGGCCTCCACCCTCGCCCTCACCGGGAGCACCGAGGCGCACCAGTTCTGAGGCGCCGGGCGCTCAAAGGCTGTCCAGGCGCGCCCTCAGCTCCTGGATGCCGAAGGGCTTCGGGAGCAGGGTCGCCTGGGGGTGGGCCTTGACCAGGTCCAGGGCCCTCTGGTCGGGGCGGCCCGTGGCCAGGAGAACGGGAAGGGCGGGATCGAGGGTGGCCATGCGGTCCAGGGTTCCCGCCCCCCCCATCCCGGGCATGTTCAGGTCGAGGATCATCACGTCGGGATGGAGGCCCTCCTGGATCATCCGGAGGGCCTCCTCCCCGGTCCAGGCCGCGTGGACCGCGTGGCCCAGGACCTTGAGCACGAAGGCCGTGGAGGCATGGACCAGCTCGTCGTCGTCCACGACGAGCACCTTCAGCCTCTTCACCGCCTCCCCCGGGGGGGGCGCCTCCGCTTCCGGGGGCGCGCCGCCGGAGCCGGCGGCGGCCGGGAACCTCACGGTCACGCAGGTGCCCTCCCCGGGGGCGCTCCGGATGTCCATGCGGCCATGGTGGGCCTTCACGGTGCTGAAGGCCATGGAAAGGCCCAGTCCGGTGCCCTTCCCCACCTCCTTGGTGGTGAAGAAGGGATCCAGGGCCTTCTCCAGGACCTCCTTGGTCATGCCGGTTCCCGTGTCCTCCACCTGGGCCTCCACCTGGCCATCCAGGTTCCGGGTCCGGAGCGTGAGGGTCCCCCCCTCCCCCATGGCGTCCACGGCATTGACGCAGAGGTTCATGAACAGGTTGGTCAGGGCGCTGGCGTCGCCGCGCATGGGCCCGAGGGCGGGGTCCAGGTCCAGGGCCAGGTGGACCTTGGCGAAGGTCGTGCGCTCCAGCAGCAGCACCTCCTCCCGCAGCAGGGCGTTCAGGTCCAGTTCCCGTTCATCCGCGGGCGCGGTCCGGCTGAAGCGGAGCAGGCCGCGCACCATGTGGGCGCCCCGTTCGCAGGCCTTGATGATCGTGTCGAAGCTGCGCCGGGTGGAGGTCCCCTCCCCGTGGGTCTCCACCTCCGCGGAGGCGAGGCCGAGGATGGCCCCCAGCACGTTGTTCATGTCGTGGGCCACGCCCCCGGCCAGGAGGCCCAGGCTTTCCATCTTCTGGGACTGGATGAGCTGGGCGTGCAGCTTCTTCACCTCGGCTTCGCGGGCCTTGCGCAGCGTCATGTCCCGCCACACGCAGTGGTAGGTGGGCTCCCCACCGACCCGGATGTACTGGGCGGTGACCTGCACATCCCGCACCTCGCCCTGCTTCGTGCGGTGCAGGGTCGGGAAATCCTCGATCCCCGCGTTCATCACGTTCCGGATGTGCCGGGCGGAATCCTCCGCGGTTTCCGCGGCCTCGATATCGGCCAGGGCCAGGCCCTGGAACTCCTCCCGGGTGTACCCCAACTGGCGGCAGGCCTGGTCGTTGAACTCCAGGATGCGCGTCGTCTCCGGGTCCAGGACCACGATGCCGTCGGGCCCGTGGGCGAAGAAGGTGCGGTAGCGCTCCTCCCGGCGCTTCAGGAGCGCGAAGGTGCGGAGCAGGGACTGGTGGACGGCCTCGAATTCCCGGTACCGGGGGACCCCCTGGGCCTGGGAATCCACGTCCGCCCCGGAGCTCACGAGCCCGGCCAGCCTCCGGATCTCCCCCAGGGGACGGAGGACCACCCGCCACAGGAGGATGGAGACGCTGGCCACCAGGAGCAGGTCCAGCCCCAGGAGGGTCCACAGGCTCTCCCGCAGGAAGGCCCGGAGGTCCGCGGCCACGAAGCGGGTGCTGAAGCCCACCCGCACCCGGCCCAGGGTCCTTCCGGCGTACGGGATGTCCCGCTGGATCCAGATGAGGTCCTTGCGGGACCGGGAGTCCGCCCCCCGGTCCCGGGCGAATTCCGGCAGGCCTTCCAGGGCGGTGTCCAGGGCCACCAGCTCCACCGCGGGGTTCTCCATGACGTGGTCCAGGATGAGCCCGATCTGCGGCTCGTCGAGGTACCACACCGGCAGGGTGAGACTGGTGGCCAGCTGGCCCGTGGAGGCGCCCGCCTCCCGCCGGAGGTTCTCCACCTGCTCCCGGGTTTCCGCCCGGTAGGCCAGCCACGTGCCCCCGCTGAGCAGGAGGGTCGCCAGGGGGACCAGCACCCCGATGAAAACCGCCTGCACGGGCACGCGCCCCCGCCCCGCCAATGTCCCCATCCGAGAATCCCGTTCCATGGTCCTTGCCCGATGTGCCTGTGCGTTGCTTGTTGGGGTCATGATACATGGACCCCAGGGACCGCATTCCGGGAAACAAGCCTTTGTGACGATAAGATATCCGTTGGAGGATGGATCGTGGAGTCGAGGCGGCGGGTTCCGGGGAAGAGGCGCATGGTCTTGGGGCTGGCCGTGTCCCTGCCCCTCCTGTGCGCCCCGGGCCCGGCACCCGGCGGCCCCCGGGGGGTCCCGGGGAAGACCATCGCCTTCATCGCCTCGGATTCCCGGAACGGCGGCGTGACGGGCGTCTTCCGGGCCTTCCAGGACGCCGCGGGGCTCCTGGGGTGGAAGGCCTCCTTCCAGGATGGGAACGGCCGGAAGGCGAGGCAGGGAGAACTCCTCCTCCAGGCCATCCAGGGCCGGGCCGACGGGATCATCTTCGGCGGCTTTGATGCGGGGGACTTCCCCGCGGAGGTGGCGGCGGCCCGCAGGGCCGGCATTCCCCTCGTCGGCTGGCATGCCGCCCGGAACCCCGGGCCCTCCCGGGATCTGTTCCTGAACGTGGCCACCGACCCGGCCGCGGTGGCGGCCCTGGCCGTGCGGTTCGTGGTCCAGGACGCCGTGCGGTTCCGGAAACCGGTGGGGGTGGTGATCTTCACCGACTCCCGGTTCGAGGTGGCCCGCGCCAAGACCCTGGCCATGGTGAGGGCCCTGGAGGCGAGCCGCAAGGCCGGCCCCTGCCGGGTCCTGGCGATCCAGGACATCCCCATTTCCGAAGCGGCCACCCGGGCCCCCGGGGCGGTGCCGGACCTGGTGGCGAAATTCGGCGCCCAATGGACCTACACCCTGGCCATCAATGACGTCTACTTCGATCACATGAATTTCCCCCTGGCCTTCGCCCACCGCGCGGACATCCTCAATGTGTCGGCGGGCGACGGGTCCAGCCTGGCCCTTTCCCGCATCGGGTCCGGCCGCTCCCAGCAGGCGGCCACCGTGGCCGAGCCCCTCCGCATGCAAGGCTTCCAGCTCGCGGACGAACTCAACCGCGCCTTCGCGGGGGAACGCCCCAGCGGCCAGGTTTCCCGCCCCATCCTGGTCACCGCCGAGGTGCTCAAGGCGCGGGGCGCCGGCGGCATCGAGGCGGGCTCCGGCTTCGAGGCGGCCTATGCCAGGATCTGGTCCGGCCGATGACCGGCGGTCCCATGCCCCTCGCGGAGCTCCGCCAACTGCCGGAGGAGGAGCAGGCCATCCTCATGGGCCTGGCCGGCCTGGGCCTGCCCTCCACCAACAGCCACCTGGCCCAGGCCCTGGCCCGGGCCGGCGCGCATCCCCAGGCCCCGGCCTGGGCCGCCAATCCCCGCAGGGTCCAGGAGCTCCTGGAGCGCCTGCAGCCCCGGGGCCTCGTGGTGGAGCGGCGGGGGTTCTGGCACTGCGCGGAGCGGTGCCTGGAATCCGCGGCGCGCCTGGCCCAGGGCCGGGGCCTGCTGCGGCGCATCCTCCAGGCCGGCCTGCCCGCGGGGGGCGGCGGGGGCATGGTGCCCGACGGGGCCATGCGCAGCCGCGCCGAACTGAGGCTGGAATTCATGGAGGGCCGCGCCGAGCGCTGGCTGCCCCTCCGGGACCGCTTCGCCGAGCAGTTCCTCGCCGCCACGGGCCACCGGGATCCCCTGGCCCTGGTGTGCGGCGGGCCCTTCGAGCCGGGGTGGTTCGACGCCCTGGACCCGGCGGCCCAGGCCCACGGCTGCAACGCCCTCCTCCAGGACCACCTGCTGCACGCCCGCCCCGACGCGGGGTTCCTGGCCTGGCTGGAACGGCGCACCCGCAAGCCCGCCGCCGATTCCGCGGCCTTCCCCCTCATCCTCTACCTCATCCTCATGGGCCGCCTCCGGGACGCCCGGGCCTGGATGGACGCCCAGCCCCCCAAGGCCCGGGAGCACTTCTCCTGGACCAACCTGGAGGGGCTGGCGGCCCTGGCCGAAGGGAACCCCGCCCTGGCCGCCCAGCGCTACGGGGCCTCCGTGGACACCCTGCGCAAGGCCACCCGCAGGAAGGGCGCGGCCCTGCCGGGCCTCCACGAACCCTTTTACATCCTGGCCCTGCTGGGCACCCGTGAGCCCGCGTCCCTGCGCCGGGTGGAGGAGCGGCTGGCCCTCCTGGACCGGGGGGAATGGAGCAGCCCCCTGCGGGACCTGCCGGTGATCCTGGCCCACCTGTACCGGCTCCTTTCCGGCGCCCGGCCCCAGCACGGCCTCGCCCAGCGCCTGCCCCGGGACCTCACGCCCCTGGGCCTGGTCCTGGCCAACGTGGCGGCCCACCTGGGCGGCGAGACCCCGCCCCCGGACCTGCCCGAACGGGCCCTGCGGGCCTGCGCCCCCCTACCCTTCGCCTGGTTCACCCGGGAGCTCACGGAGCTGCAGCGGCGCCTGCGGGGCGAGGACCCACGCCCCAGCCCCCTCCTGGACCTGGTGCCCCGGGAGGCCCCCTGGGAGCGCACCCTGGACAGCCTGGAGCGCATGGGCACCCCGGCCCCCGGCAGCCCCAGGACGGCCCGCCTGGCCTGGTTCGTGGCGCCCCGGGAATGCGACGCGGGGACCTTCGAGGTGCAGGCCCGGGAGCAGAAGCAGGACGCCAAGGGCGAATGGAACCGGGGCCGGGCCGTGAGCCTGCGCAAGCTGCGGGAGAATCCCCGTGCCTACGACTACCTCAGCGCCCAGGACCACCGGGCCATCGCCGCCATCCGGGCCGACCGTGGCCACGGCGCGGACTTCATCTACCACGTGGACGGCGCCGAGGCCGTGGCCGCCCTGGTGGGCCACCCCGGCGTCTACTGGGAGGGCCGGCCCATGGACCTGGTGGAGGGCAAACCCGAGCTGCGGGTGCGCCGCAAGGGCGAGACCCTGGAGCTGCGCCTGGAGCCCGAGCCCGGCCCGGGCGGCATCCTGGCCCGGGAGGAGGGGCCGCGGCGCACGCGCATCTTCCTCTTCGAGGACGCGCACCGGCGCCTGCGGGAGCTCCTGGGGGAGCGGCTCGTGGTGCCCGCCTCGGCCCGGGAACGGCTTCTCCGGTCCCTGGCCGCCGTGGCCCCCCTGGTGGACATCCACTCCGACGTGGGCATGGGCGAGGAGGCTTCGGCCCGGGCCGGCCTCGCGCGGGTGGCGGGGGACGCGGGGCCCACCCTCGTGCTGCTTCCGGCCGGCGACGGCCTGCGGGCCCAGGTGCGCGTCCACCCCGTGGCCGGGGGCCCGGGCCTGCTCCCCGGCGAAGGGGGCGCGAGCCTCGTGGTGGAGCAGGGCGGCCGCCGCCTCCTGGTGCACCGGGACCTGGAGGCCGAGGGCCGCGGGGCCGCGGACCTGGTGGCCGCCCTGCCCTCCCTCGGGGAATCCGAGGACTGGAACTGGACCCTGGCCGACCCCGAGGCCTGCCTGGAGCTCCTCGTGGAGGCCGAGGCGGCCAAGGCCCGGTTCCCGGTGGTGTGGCCCGAGGGGCAGCACCTGGAGACCCCGCGCACCGTGGGGCTGGAGGCCATGAGCCTCAAGGCCGAGGCCGGGGGCGGGTGGCTCGACCTGAGGGGCGAACTGCATGTGGACGGCGCCAGGGTCCTGGACCTCAAGGCCCTGCTGGACCACCTGGAGACCTCCTCCAGCCGCTTCATCCCCATGGGCGGCGGCACCTTCCTGGCCCTTTCGCGCACCTTCCGCCGCCGCCTTCTGGACCTCAACGCCCTGGGCGAGCTCCACGGCCAGGCCCTGCGCCTCCACGCCGGGGCCGCCGCGCTCCTGGGGGACCTGGGCGAGGGGCTGGATTCCTTCGAAGGGGACCGGGCCTGGAAGGTGCGCATGGCCAAGGTGCGCGGGGCCATGGCCCTGGAACCGGCCCTGCCCGCCACCCTCGAAGCCGGCCTGCGCGGGTACCAGGAGGAGGGCTACCGGTGGATGATGCGCCTGGCCCACGCGGGCCTGGGGGCCTGCCTCGCCGACGACATGGGCCTGGGCAAGACCCTCCAGGCCCTGGCCCTGCTCCTGGCCCGGGGCGCCTCGGGCCCGGCCCTGGTGGTGGCCCCCACCAGCGTCTGCGCCAACTGGGAGCACGAGGCCGCCCGTTTCGCCCCGGCCCTGCGGGTGCTGCCCCTGGCCGACGGGGACCGGGAGGCCCTCCTGGCCGGGGCCGGCCCCATGGACCTGGTGGTGGCCAGCTACGGCCTCCTGCACCTGGAATCGGAGCGCCTGGCCAAGGTGGCCTGGTCGACGGTGGTGCTGGACGAGGCCCAGGCCATCAAGAACGCCTTCACCAAGCGGAGCCAGGCCGCCATGGCCCTGCAGGCCGGGTTCCGCCTGGTGCTGAGCGGCACCCCCGTGGAGAACCACCTGGGCGAGCTGTGGAACATCCTGCGCTTCCTCAACCCCGGCCTCCTGGGTTCGTACGAGGTCTTCCAGCGCCGCTTCCAGCTCCCCATCGAGCGCCAGGGCGACGTGGAGGCCCTGCAGCGCCTCAAGCGGATCACGGGCCCCTTCCTCCTGCGGCGCACCAAGGCCCAGGTGCTGGAGGAGCTCCCCCCCCGCACCGAGATCACGCTGGAAGTCGAGCCCAGTTCCGGGGAGACCGCGCTGCTGGAGGCCATCCGCCAGCGGAGCCTGGAGGAGCTGGCCGAGGGGGGCCAGCCCATCCAGGTGCTGGCGGCCATCATGCGCCTGCGCCGCGCCTGCTGCCACCCGGACCTGGTGCAGCCCGGCCTGGGCCTGGCGTCCTCCAAGGGCGAGGCCTTCCTGGAGCTCCTGGCCCACCTGCGGGAGAACCGCCACCGGGCCCTGGTCTTCAGCCAGTTCACCGACCACCTGGATCTGCTGGCCAAGGCCCTGGACGCCCAGGGCGTGCCCTACCTCCACCTGGACGGCTCCACCCCGCCCCGGGCCCGGGCCCGGGCCGTGGCCGCCTTCCAGCGCGGCGAGGGCGACGTCTTCCTCATCAGCCTCAAGGCCGGCGGCACCGGCCTCAACCTCACGGGCGCCGACTACGTCATCCACATGGACCCCTGGTGGAACCCCGCCGTGGAGGACCAGGCCTCGGACCGCGCCCACCGCTTCGGCCAGACCCGCCCCGTGACCATCTACCGCCTCGTGCTGCGCGGCAGCATCGAGCAGCGCATCGTGGACCTCCACGCCCGCAAGCGCCAGCTGGCCGACGATCTCCTGGAAGGCGCCGCCACCCCGGCGCGCCTGGACGCGTCCGCCCTGATGGAGCTGCTCCGCGGGTAGAATGGGACCCAAAGGAAAACCCGTGACCGAAGCCCCCGGCCTCCTGTCCATTCTCGTGCGCCCCGGCCATCCGGATTTCCTGGACCTGCCCTGGGAGGTGGACCTGGCGGCCTGGCCCGGCGCCACGGACCGCTCCATCGAACTGCAGCGGGGCCTCTCCCGGCACGAGGTGCAGTTCGTGAGCTACGGCGGCGCGGACGTCTACGCCGTCAAGGAGCTGCCCGAGGGCCTCGCGAAGAAGGAGTACGGCGCCCTCCTGGAGATGCAGGACCGCAGCCTGCCGGCGGTGGAACCCGTGGGCCACGCCCTGGCGGCGAGGCCCGACGGGGTGCGGGTGAGCCTCCTCCTGACCCGCTACCTGGACGCCAGCCACCCCTACCGGGTGCTCTTCCTGAACCCCGGCCTGGAGCGATACCGGGAGCGGCTCCTGGACGCCATGGCGGGCCTCCTGGTGCGCCTCCACCTGGCGGGCGCCTACTGGGGCGACTGTTCCCTGTCCAACGTCCTCTTCCGCCGGGACGCGGGGCAGCTGGGTGCCTACCTGGTGGACGCGGAGACCTCCGAGCTCCACGAGAGCCTTTCCGACGGCCAGCGCCGCCAGGACCTCATGATCATGGAGGACAACGTCGGCGGCGACCTCCTGGACATCTCCATGGTCACGAAGCTCCCCGACACCCTGCGCCCCGAGAGGTTCGGCGCCAATATCCGCCGCCGCTACGAGAGCCTCTGGACGGAAGTGAACCGCGAGGTGATCGTGGGCGTGGGGGAGCGCTGGCGCATCCAGGAGCGGGTGCGGGCCCTGAACGCCCTGGGCTTCTCCATCCAGGAGATCAAGCTCATCGCCACCGGGGACCGGGACAAGCTGGCCATGCGCACCGTGGTCACCGACCGGGACTACCACCGCCACCGCCTCCACGACCTCACGGGCCTGGTGGCCCAGGAGGCCCAGGCCGAGCTCATCCTCAACGAGATCGAGGAGCTCAAGGCCCGCCTCACCCTGGAGGGCCGCCGCGAGCTCCCCACCTCCGTGGCGGCCTTCCGGTGGCTCACGGATTCCTGGGAGCCCGTCCAGCGGCGCCTGGGATCCCTGGTGAAGACCGAGGCCGACGCCGCGGAACGGTACTGCCAGGTCCTGGAGCACAAGTGGTTCCTCTCCGAGGCGGCCAAGGCCGACGTGGGGCTGGACGCGGCCCTGGACGACTACCTGGAACGTTTCCACCCCAGGAAATCCAGGAAGGCCCGGGCACGGTAGCCGCCCCGGGTGAACCGTCAATGATCGTCGGTGTGGTTGTGCAGGGCCTGCCACAGCACCTTGCCGAATTTGTCCTTCACGTACACCTCCCCGCTGACGTTGTCCATCAAGAGCCGGCATCCTTCCCCCTGGATCCTGGCATCCCACACGTGTCCGCCGGCCTGATAGATGCACAAGTTGCCATCCTCCTGCATGATCAATTCGCAGTCACCGTTCATCCCTTTCCGGGTCAACTTCAGCCCCAGCGGAGTGGAAAACTCCAGGTCCCGGCGCAATTTCAGTCCGGAATTCCCTCTATCCACCGCGTAATGCGTATTGAATTCAAATTTCCCGGAGCCGAGGGAAATGCTGAGGTACGTGGCGCTTTGGCCCGAGGCCAACACCTCCAGTTCCGCACAACGCGCCCCGGTCGACGCTCCCAGGAGCACGACCAGCAGGCCCAACAGGTTCACCGAAATCCCCTTCACGGCACCCCCCGGAAAGGTCCCGAGCCAGGGCCCTCTGCAATAATTTATTCATTGCCATCCCTCCGTCAAGGCCCCCGGCGAGCGCCTTCGGGGGGCCCCTTCCCCGGACGCCCCGCGGGAACCAGCCGCCGTTAAAAGGCGGTTCAGGTCATGCTACGCGTCCGCGATCCCCTCCGACGGCGGCAGGGTGGAGGTCCCGCCCGGGCTGGTGGGATCGTGGGGGAGGCTGCCCCGGGGGGACCGCAGGAACACGAAGGGCGTGGCGTACAGGAAATTGGAAACCCGGCTCGTGTAAACGTCGGCGTAGCGTTCCACCTGCCTGGCCAGATGGCTCTTGTCGTTGCCGGCGCGGGTGAGGAGGCCCCAGCGGTCGTTGGTGAGCTCCGTGGCCGCCCGGGCCAGGGGGGCGATCTCCAGATCCAGGGGGGTGAGGCGGTTGCGCAGCTCCTGGAGGCGGGTCTCCAGGTCGGCGGCGGGGACCTGGCCGCGGGGGCCGTAGCCCTCCCGGAGGCGCTGCAGCTCCAGGCGCGTCTGGGAGAACTGGGCCTCCAGGCGCTCCTTCTCCTCCATCTTGGAGGCGATGATGCGCTCGGCGCCGGCGAAGGATTCCAGGGCCTCCACCTCGGCCTCCAGTTCCCGCAGGATCAGGGCCGTGCGCCAGCGGAATTCGCTCTTGCTCATGTGCACGTCGCCGAACATGTGGTCGCCCACGTAGAGGATCTCGTCGCCGCTCATGCCCAGGTCCTTCTCCACCTGGGCCGCGGAGCCCCCCATGTAGGCCACGCCGGGCTGCAGGGGCCCCATCGTGGGCCGGAGCATGCCGTCCTCGGTCACCACCTGGAAGAAGGGGGCCCGGGAGGTGAAGAACTCCGGCTTGCGGGCCCCCACGATCACCAGGTCGAAGAGGTCCCGCCAGGTCATGCCCCCGGGCAGGAACCGGTCGAAGGAGTACGACATCATGGCCGAGGAGAAGGTCCAGTCCGAATTGGTGATGAGCAGGAGCTTCTTGCCGGCGTGGCGCTGGTCCAGGAGGGTGAGGGCCGTTTCGGGATCCAGGACCACGCAGGCCTCGGGCGCCGCGATGATATCGGCCTTGAGCCGGCCCTCCATGTGCTGGGCGTCCACCACGTCGCGCACCCGCACGTAGAGCTCCCGGTAGCCCAGCACCTCGGGCAGGGCCCGCGCGTCCAGAAGGTCCACCATCTGGGCGTAGAGGCACCCCTCCGAGAGCGAGAAGAGCGTATTGAGGAAGACCCACCGCGGATCGGACAGGTCCACCAGGGTGTCCGCGTAGGCCGCGCGCTGCTCGCTGAAGGTGAGGGGCCGCGTGCCGTGCTGGGCCCGGCGCACCAGGCCGAAGCGGTTGGCCTTGACGATATTGCCGGTCTGCGTGTCGATGACCAGCCCCCGGGCCACCATGCCCTGGTCGAAGACCAGCCCCTGCACCGGCCAGCCCTGCTCCAGGAAGCGCTCCCGGGCGAATCCGTACACCTGCCGTTCGAAGATGTCCACCCGGTAGTTCACGAGGGTGTAGTCCATGTCGTAGCCGATGGCGTGCAGGGACCGGAAGTTCAGGGTCCGGTTGCAGAATACGCCCCGGCCGCGGGGGGGGATCACGAGGGGATCGGCATCGCTCATGCCCAAGGATAGCGTCCTGGCGCAGTGTCACGGGGAATTCACTCGCCTTGGGATGTTCAAATCCCGCATCATCGAAGCTTAACCCTTGCCTCGAGCCGTGGCCGTTCCGGAGTCAGCATGCGCTTTGCCCCCATCTTCGCCCCGTTCCTGGCGGCGTCCCTTCTTGCGGCGCCCCGCCCGAAACTGGTGGTCGTCATTTCCGTGGACCAGTTCTCCGCGGAGCTCATGTCCCGGTGGGGCCAGGACCTCCCCGGCGGGCTGGGCCGGCTCCAGCGGGAGGGCACGGCCTTCGTGGAGACCTTCCACGACCACGGGTACACCGAGACCGGCCCGGGCCATTCGGTCCTCCTCACCGGATGCCATCCCATGCACACCGGCATCACCGAGAATTCCTGGCGGGACCGGGCCCGGGGCCGCGACACCTACTGCGTGGAGGATCCCGCGAGCCCCCTCGTGGACGTGGCGGGGACGCCCGTGAGCCCCGCCAACCTCCGGACCGGCACCCTGGGCGAATGGCTCACGGCCCAGGTGCCCGGGAGCCGCTCCTTCGCCGTCACGGGCAAGGACCGCTCGGCGATCCTCATGGCCGGACACCGGGCCCAGGGGGTGTACTGGTTCAATGGGGCCGGGGGCTTCACCACCTCCAAGGCCTACGCCTCCACCCTGCCCCCCTGGCTCAAGGCCTACAACACGCGCTTCCTGACGCGCCTGGCCGACGAGAGCCTGTTCTGGTCCCCCCTGGACGGGCGGCCCCTGCCCCCCTCCGCCACCTACACGGTGCACGGGGCTCCGGTGACCCTGGGCCTCCCGCGCTCCGTGCACGCCGTGGGCATGCCCCTGGACGCGGATTTCTGGGGCCGGTTCCGGGCCACCCCCTTCTTCGACGAAGCCATCCTCGGCGCCGCCCGGGCCCTGGAGGACGCCGAGCACCTGGGCCAGGGCCCCGGCACGGACCTGCTGGCCCTGGGCCTTTCCGCCACCGACTACATCGGCCACCGGTTCGGCAACGGCGGCCCCGAGATGCTGGACGCCCTGAGGCGCCTGGACAAGGGCCTGGGGGCGTACCTGGACCACCTGGCGGCCAAGGTCCCGGGCCTCTGGGTGGTCCTCACCGCCGACCACGGCGCCGCGGACTTCCCGGAGCGGCTCCAGGCCCAGGGCTACCCCGCCCGCCGGGTCTACCCCGGCCCCTGGGCCCAGGCCCTCAACCTCGAACTGCGCAAGCGCCTGGGCCTCGCCCGGGACCCCTTCCTGCCCGCCGACGGCCCCATGCTCTACCTGGACCCCGCCCTCACCGCCCCCGCGGAGCGCAAGCGCATCCTGGACGCCGCGGTGGCGCTGGCCAAGGCCACCCCCGAAGTGGCCGACGCCTTCACCGCCGAGGACCTGGCCGCCTACGCCCCGGACCCCCAGGAACCCCCCGCCCGGCGCGGCTACAAGGCCAAGCTCCGCCTCAGCTTCGTCCAGGACCGCTCCGGCGACCTCCTGGTGGCCTACAAGCCCTTCTATTATAAGGATGACCCCAAGGACCTGGCCACCCACGGCCACCCCCAGGACACGGACCGGCGGGTACCCCTCATCTTCTGGGGCCCCTGGCAAGCCGCCCGGGTCACCGACGAGGCCCGCACCGTGGACCTGGCCCCCACCCTGGCCGCCGAGTTGGGCATCCACCCCGCCGAACCGGTGGACGGTCATCCGCTGGCCCTTCGGGTCCGCTAAAAAGAATTTTTCCGCCCGGATGCTGAAATTTTCACACCTGCCCCCAGGAAGAGCCGCCCCCCGCATCCATTCCCCCGGAAGCAACCCCTTTCCCGGTTGCATTCCTGGCCGGTTGATCCGGGTCACTTGTGCATGATTTGACAGAAAAGTTCCATCCGTTTTCCAGACCACAAGATACGATGGTCTTCATACCAACTTCATTTCTATGGAGCCCCACATGACCTCCGCAGGACTTCGCTTCTCCCGCCTGATTCCCCTGATCATCGTCGGCGCCCCCCTCCTGGCCCAGGGCGTCTCCACCCAGCTCGCCGGCCGCATCACCTCCAAGGGCGGTGCCGCCCTCGCCGGCGCCACCGTCAGCATCCGCAACCAGGAAACCGGCCTCGTTCGCACCGTCGTCACCGATGGCAATGGCCGCTACCTGGCCGCCACCCTTCCCGTGGGCGCCTACGCGGTCACCGTCACCATGAAGGGCTACCAGACCGCCTCCAACCTCAAGATCGCCCTGAACCTGGGTGACGCCGCCCCCCTCAACGTGACCATGGCCGCCGAAGCCGCCAGCATCGTCGAGGTGGTGGCCAGCGTCGCCGCCGTGGACTCCGAGCGCGCCAGCGCCGCGGCCTTCGTGAGCCCCGAGGACCTGGTCAACCTGCCCATGTTCAACCGGAGCTTCACCAGCCTGGCGACCCTGACGCCCCAGGTGGTGGTGGACTCCCAGCGCGGCAACCTGGCCATTGCCGGCCAGCGCGGCGTCAACACCTCCATCAACATCGACGGCGGCGACAACAACGAGCCCTTCTTCGGTGGCGCCGTGGGCGCGGCCGAAGGAAAGACCCCCTTCACCGTGTCCGTGGAAGCCATCCGCGAGTACCAGGTGATCACCGACGGCGCCAGCGCCGAATTCGGGCGCATGGGCGGCGGCTACGTCAACGCCATCACCAAGAACGGCACCAACGACTTCACCGGCGGCCTGTTCTACTACCAGCGCCCCCAGAGCATGGTCGCCAAGAAGCCCAACGTCACCGGCACGCCTGGAAGCAACGCGGTCGGCGACTTCACGCAGAAGCAGTTCGGCTTCTCCTCGGGCGGCCCCATCATCAAGGACAAGCTGTTCTATTTCGTCGCCTACGATGGCCAGCGCCAGACCACGCCCGTCAACATGGTCTGGGGCGGCAGCTCCCCCCTGGTGCTGGATCCCGCCAAGGCCGGCGACGCCGTCCTGATCGCCAAGAGCGGCTCCTACAACAGCAAGGCCGACTCGGACACGATGTTCCTGCGCTTCGACTACAACATCAACACGGACAACGTCCTGCAGCTGCGCGTGAACCACTCCTCCTTCAAGGGGGACGTGGGTTCCAGTGTCACCGCCGCCCAGGAGAACATGGCCACGGACAACATCACCACGGACTCCTACGTCCTGCAGTGGAACATGGTCATCAACGCGAACTGGCTCAATGAGCTGCGCGTGAACTACGTCAAGGACGACATGCCGCGCTCGCCCTACTCCACCATGCCCGAGGTGAGCATCACCAACGGCGGGTACTACGGCGCCTATCCCTTCGACCGCACCTACAACACCAAGCGCACCCAGTTCACCGAGAACATCAGCTACAACACGCCCACCGTCCAGCTGAAGGGCGGCATCGACTACAACACCGTCGACGTGTCCGAGTTCTTCGCGGGCAACTGGCGCGGCGTCTACATGTTCAACTCGCAGTCGGATTTCAACGCCGGCCTGTGGTCCACCTACCGCCAGAACTTCGGCCTGAACGGCAGCGTCCAGGATGCCGGCCTCTTCTCCACCACCACCAAGCAGATGGCCGCCTACATCCAGTCCGACTGGCGCGTGACCGACGAGATCAAGCTGGGTCTGGGCGTGCGCTGGGATCGCCAGCAGAACCCCGACTACCCGATCGTGGACATGAGCAACCCCCTGGCCAAGCCCCTGCCGGTCACCGCCAAGATCCCCAACGACAGCCAGTTCTCCCCCCGCCTTTCCGCCACCTACACGCCCGGCTTCGACGGCGGCAAGACGGTGATCCGCGCCACCCTGGGCCGCTACGTCAGCACCACCCCCGCCGTCTTCCTCTACCAGGTGTTCGCCGCCAACGGCCTGCGCACCGGTTCGGTGGACTTCAAGGCCGCGGACGCCACCACCTTCGGCATTCCCCGCGGTGCGACGTTCAACCCCGCCAACCCCTACTGGATCCCCTCCTTCCCCAGCGGCGCGGCTTCCAAGATCCCGGCCTTCAGCGTCTGGACCTTCAGCCCCGACTTCAAGAACCCCTACACCGACCGCGCCAACGTGGGTGTCGAGCGTTCCTTCAACAGCCTGATCGCCGGCGTGTCCGCCACCTATGCCAAGGGCAACCAGCTGGAGCGCACCACCGACCTCAACATCGGCACGCCCTCCGTGAACGCCTACGGCCGCACGGTCTACACCGCCCGCCCCAACTCGTCCTACCAGACCATGGGCATGTATAAGTCGGACGGCACCAGCCTCTACCACGCCTACACCCTCAGCCTGAAGTACCACAAGGAAGGCAGCGACTTCGACGCCTCCATCTTCTACACCTACTCCATCAACAAGGACTTCGACTCCAACGAGCGCAACTACTCGGGCGTGAGCATCCAGGAAGTCAACGCCCCGGGCAAGGACTGGGGCTACGCCGACACCGACCGCCGCTCGGTCTTCACCGGCTTCATCAGCTACAACGAGCGCCGGTTCTCGGGCATCATGGCCTCCCTGGCCATCCGCTACCTGAGCGGCTTCCCCTACTCCCTGTCCTACTCCAAGGACGTGAACGGGGACGGCCAGACCTCCAACGACCGCTTCTACATCAATGGCATGGATTCGGGCCGCAACACCCTGCGTTCCTGCTCCAACACCACGCTTGACCTGGCCCTGCGGCGCGATTTCGCGCTCTACAAGAAGGTCAAGCTCACCCTGTCCGCCGACGTGTTCAACCTCCTGAACCGCCAGGACACCTACCTCAGGACCTCCGTGGATGGCTCCGGTTCCGATGCGAGCCCGAAACTCAAATACGGCCAGACCTATGTGGGCAGCCCCCGCCAGGCTCAGCTGGGCGTGCGCCTGTCCTTCTAGTCAGACCCGCTTGGGAAAGGGGCGGCCTTCGGGCCGCCCCTTTTTTTCATGCACGAAAACGCCCCGGCGCGCCGGGGCGTTTCCGCGGGTCCCGCCCCCTCAGGCCAGGACCGGCACCGCCATGCCCGAGGACGCCAGTTTCAGGCCGTTGCGCACCGTGAAGTCCATGCGGCCCAGGTTCACGCCGGCGAAGCCCACCTGGAAGATCTCCGTGTCGCCCACCTTCACGGGGGCGTCCAGGAAGGTGTGGCTGTGGCCGCCGATGATGACGTCGATGCCGGGCACCAGCTTGGCCAGGTGCAGGTCGTCCATGGCGTAGCCGTGGAGGTCGTAGCCCAGGTGGCTGAGCACCACCACCAGGTCCACCTTCTCCACCTCGCGCAGGTGGCGGATCACGGGCTTGATGGATTCCACGGGGTCCCGCCAGTCCACGCCCACGTGGTTCTTGGGGGAGACCAGGCCCTTGAAGTCCACGCAGAGGCCCGTGAGGCCCACCTTCACGCCGGGGAACTCCCGCACGTGGTGGGGGCGCAGGCGCGCGGCGAGGGCGGGGGCGCCCTTGGCGTCCAGGTTGCAGTTCAGGAAGGGGAACTTCGCTTCGGACATGGCGGCCACCAGGGCGTCCACGCCGTTGTCGAAATCGTGGTTGCCCAGGGTGCCGGCGTCGTAGCCGCACATGCTCATGAGGCGGTAGTCCAGGAAGCCCTTGTATTCGTTGAAATAGGGAGTGCCCTGGAAGACGTCGCCGGCGTCGAGCACCAGGAGGTTGGGAGTGGTGGCGCGGATCTGCTTGATCATCGTCGCGCGCCGGGCCATGCCGCCGCGGCCGGTGAGGTTGCCGCTGCCGGGCCCGAAGGGCTCGATGCGGGAATGGGTGTCGTTGGTGTGCAGGAGGGTGATGCGGCCCGCGCCGGGGGCGTCCTGGGCGCGCAGGGGCAGGCTGGAGACGGCGGTGGCGGCCCCGAGGGCCTGGAGGAAGGTGCGGCGTTCCATGGGGATCCTAGAACTTGAAGGTCGAGGCCTTGATGGCCGCGGCGATTTCGGGGGAGTAGGTGTAGCGGGCGCCCTCCTCGGGCTGGATGGGCTTATGCTCCCGGCCCATGCGCTCGCACACGTCGATGACCAGCTGGCGCACCGGCTGGCCCGTGAGCACCACGTTCCGCCCGGCCTTGAGGGTGGGGGTGCCGTCCCCGTTGGCCAGGAGGTAGTCGGTGGTGGCGACCTTCACGGTGGCCGCGGGGTCGATGGGGGTGCCGTCGCTCCAGGTGATGGAGACCACCGGGTGGTCCGGGGTGCCGGTGACGGAGGCCCGGGCCCCCGAGAAGGGCTCGCCGCCCCGCCTCTGGATGCCTTCCTTGATGATCTGGATCACCTCGGCGCCGGTGTACTCGGCGATCACCAGCTCGTTGTCGAAGGGCAGCACCTCGTAGATGTCCTGGACCTTCACTTCGCCGGGGTTGATGTTGCGGCGCAGGCCGCCGGTGTTGGTGAAGGCGAAGCGCACGTCGGCCTTGCAGACCCGGGTGGCGCCCTCCCGCATGACGTCGGCCAGGAAGAAGCCCAGGGGGTTGTCCCCCGCGGCCTTGGCCTTGCCGATGCCCTTGGGGGAGATGCCCAGCACCCGGCCGAAGCTGGCGTGGATCTTCTCGGCGAGGGGCGCGAGGTACTTGGCCATTTCCGCATCGTCGGCCACGGCCGGCCCCACGGGGTTGGCCACCGCGGCGTCCATGCGGGGCGCCGGAGTCTGCGCCACCAGGGCGAAGCCCAGGGCCCAGGTTCCAAGAATCATGGGGAGCTTTCTCACGTCGTTCCTCTCGCGTCGAATAGGTCGTTGGCCTACCCGACAGTATGCCAGGACGTACCATCAAACCAAGAGGTATGAACGGTTAACGCACCCGCTCCCGGTGCAGGGTGTACCGCTCCAGCCGGCCCGGATCCAGGGTCACGCCCGTGCCGGGGCCCGGGGGGATGGCGATGAAGCCGCCGGGACCCAGCACCACCGGCGGGTCGGCGATATCCTCCCGGAAGTACCGGCGGGTTTCCGAGGTGTCCCCGGGGATGGAGAAATTATCCACCGTCTGGAGGTGGATGTTCACGGCCCGGCCCAGGCCCGTCTCGTCCATGCCCCCGGACCACACCGGGACGCCCCGCTCCTGGCAGTGCCGGGCGATGCGGATGGATTCCAGGAGCCCGCCCACCCTGCCCTGCTTGATGTTGATGACCCGGCAGGCCCCCAGCCCCAGGGCGGCGGCGGCGTCGTCCAGGCTGTGGATGGATTCGTCCAGGCACAGGGCGGTCTTCAGCTGGGGCTGCAGGAGGGAATGCTGGTAGATGTCGTGGTAGCCCAGGGGCTGCTCGATCATGGTGAGGCCGAAGGCGTCCAGGCCCTTGAGGTGCCCGGCGTCCTCCAGGGTGTAGTCGCCGTTGGCGTCGGCCATGAGGGCGATGTCCGGGAAGCGCTCCCGCACCGCGGCCACCCAGGCCACGTCCTTGCCGCGCATGATCTTCATCTTCACCCGGTGGTAGCCCTGGTCCACGGCCTCCTCCACCTTGGCCAGCAGGGCCCCGGTGCTCTCCTGGATGCCGATGCTGATGCCCGAGGGCACAGGCCTGGCTTCGTACCCCAGCAGCTCGTGGAGGGGGATGCCCCTGCGCCTGGCCATGAGGTCCAGGAGGGCGTTTTCCACCGTGGCCTTGGCCATGGGGTTGCCCCGCACCTTCCGGAACCGGCCCAGGGCCTCCCCCAGGGTGCGCCCGGGCTCCAGCTCCTTGAGCAGGAAGTCCCGGATGAGGTGCCGGGCGGTTGTGGTGGTCTCGCCGTCATAATAGGGGTCCGGATCCGCCACGCATTCGCCCCAGCCCACGAAGCCGTCCTGCTCGAGCCGCAGGAGGAGGGCCTCCTTGACCGCCCAGGAGGCGACGCTGGTGCCGAAGGGCTCCACGAAGGGCACGCTCACGACCACGAAGTCGATGCGGTCAAGGGTTCCCAGGACCTCGTCCTCGGGCGAATGAAAATTTTTGATCATGATGCCTCACAAGTTTTCACATTCCGCCGGTTGTGGGATGATTGATTCTATACCGCAACATCATGAGGAAGCGACGAATGCACGCGAAGCCACTGGACACCCTGCTCCTTTTCTCCCTCCCCGCCTCCGGCAAGTCCGAAATGCGCCGGTACCTGGCCAGCCTCACCCCCGAGCAGTGCCGCGACGATTTCGGCATGGGCCCCACGGCCCAGCTCGACGACTACCCGTACGTTCATCTCATGCACCGCATGGACGATGAGCTCCAGGCCCGGGGCTGCGGCTACCGGTTCTACTACGGCGCCACCCGGCCCTTCCAGGACGAGTGGACCTGGGCGGCCCTCATCGAGCTGCTCAACGAGGACTACGCCAACCTCCGCAAGGGCGCCCACACCGACACCCCCAGCGCCGCCCAGCTCCTCTTCGACCGCTTGGACGAGGCGCGGGTGCGCGCCGGCATGCTGCCCGTCCTGGACGAGCTGCCCCACCGCATCCGCAAGTCCATGGCCGAGGCCCTGGAGGCCGAGTGCCGCGCGGAGCTGGATACCCTGAACCGCCAGAACGCCCTGGGCATCGAAGGCAAGACCATCGTCATCGAGGCGGCCCGGGGCGGCGCCAACGGCTCCGCCTTCCCCCTCACCCCGCCCCACGGCTACGCCACCGCCTTCCAGCACCTGTCCACGGACATCCTGGACCGCGCCAGCCTCATGTACATCTGGGTGGAGCCCGCCCAGAGCCGCCACAAGAACATCGAACGGGGCAAGCCCGATGGCCAGGGCAGCATCCTGAACCACAGCGTCCCCATGGAAGTGATGCTGGGCCAGTACGGCTGCGACGACATGGCCTACCTCCTGGAGCAGAGCGACCGCCCCGGCACCATCCGCGTGGACCGCCTCGTGGCCGAGGGCGACCGGTACAGCACCCGCACCTGGCACATCCCCGCCTCCCGCTTCGACAACCGGCAGGACCTCACGACCTTCGTGCGCGAACCCCGGGAGAACTGGAAGGCCGCGGACGTGGCCGCCATCCATGGAGGCCTGAAGGAGACCTTCCGGAACTTCGGCCGATAGGATGTTCAAATCAGCCGAAGGAAGCACCGAGAGGCTCCTGCAGCTCTGCACGGGCTATTTCCTACTGTACGTCGTCACGGGCCTGGTGGTGAAGGCCTTCACCGGGGCGCCCCACACCCCCATGGGCACCCCGCCCATGAACGACATCGCGTTCCTGGCCTACAACACCCTGGGCGCCAACCTCACCTGCCTGATCCCCGCCGTGGTCCTGGGCTGGTGGCGCATGAAGTCCATCCGCCCCGCGCGGATCTGCGGCGTGGAGGTCCCCTCGGAGATCTTCTACATCATCCCCAGCGGCATCTGCACGGCCATCGTCATCCCCACCACGACCCTCATGTACACCCTGCCCATCTCCGTGATGGTGGCCATGGTGATCATGCGGGCCTCGGTCATCGTCATCGGCCGGGTGGTGGACGGCATCCAGATCGCCCAGGGCATCCTCCAGAAGCGCATCTACTGGGAGGAGAACGCGGCGGTGGTCTTCGCGGTGCTGGCGGCCTGCATCGAGCTGTTCGGGCCCCACACCGGGGGCTTCGCCTTCCTGCACAACCAGGCCGCCCTGGTGATCTTCACCAGCTACATCAGCTCCTACGCCATCCGCATCTACATCATGAACTACTACAAGAACACCCGGCCCCGGGGCGCGCCCCTGGACAACAAGGCGTTCTTCGCGGTGGAGCAGATCGCGGCCTCCGTGGCCATGGTCCTCATCTCCCTGGCGGTGTTCTTCTCGCCCAGGCTCTTCCCGGCCTGGGGCGGGGTGCGCCAGATCGCGGCCTTCGTGGGCGCCATCCGGACCCCCAGCCCGGGCTGGTTCTGGGCCTCCTTCTCGGGCCTGGCCTTCGGGCTCGTGGCGTTCTTCTCCGTGTTCATCTTCATGTTCAAGGGGCGCACCGCCACCTTCACGGGCCTGATCAACCGGCTCACCTCGCTGGTGGCGGGCACCGCGGCCACCCTCCTGGGGCACTGGCTCTTCGCGAGCCGGCTGCCCAGCCTCCAGAACTGGGTGTCCCTGGGCTTCGTGCTGGTGGCCGTGTTCTTCCTCTCCCGCGCCGAACGGCGCCGGGCCCAGGAGCTCAAGCTGGCCCGGGAGATCTGACCACCCGGATCGTGTAGCAGTGATTGGCGTGCGCGACGCCCCCGTAATCGAACTTGTACCGCTCGTTGCCGCGGGCCAGGTCGAGGACGGGGGTGTCGTTCCGCTCCAGGAGGTGCCGGATGGTCCCCTGGATCAGCAGGCCCCCGGGGCTGTAGGCCCCGAAGCGCCCCTCCACGGCCAGGAAGGGCAGCGTGATGGACCCGTCCCCGGCCCGGAAGCCCGCGCAGAATCCCGCGACGGCCCCGTCGATGTGGAGGATGGCGTAGCAGGTGTTGGGCAGGCGGCCCAGGGCCAGGATGGTCGGGTTGAACCACCGGCGGAGGCAGTAGGGGAAGTACTTCCGGACCTTGAAATTGACGCCCTTCTGCCGCATCCGGCGCCAGTACAGGTCGAAGAGCCGGAGCTGCGTGGCGAAGGGCATGGGCTGGTCCAGGAAGGTGCGGACCTCCCAGCGCCGGCCGTCCGCCTCCAGGCGCCGGGCGGCGGCTCGCAGCTTCTGGCGGTGCCCCTTGGCCAGGCCGCCCAGGTAGCCGTCGAAGTCTACCCCCAGGGGGATATGGGCGCAGGGCATCTCCTTGCGCTCCAGCTCCGCCGGGCCGAAGGCCGCCTCCACGAGCCGGTCCATGCGGCTCCCGGCCCGGACGCGGCTGAAGGTGAAGGCCATGGGGCGTCCCCCCGCGATCGCCTCCAGGGCGAAGCGCAGGGCTCCGGCCGTGGTCGCCTCCCCCGTGATGGCCTCCAGGTACCCGGCCTGGGAGAATTCGCCCCACAGGAAGGCCTGCCCCGCCATGGCCCCCCGGCCCACGTGGAGCGGCAGGAGCAGCACCGTGCGGTCCGCGTCGTCCCGCACCTCGTACACGCGGTTGCGGTAGAGGGGCCGGGTGGAAAGCAGGAAGAAGCGCCCGACGATGCTGCAGTAGTCGAAGCCCTGGAAGGGCGTGTGCTCCCGGCCGTCGCCGTACAGGGCCCGCCAGGGGCCTTCCGCCGAACGCAAATCGGTGTGCAGGATGAGCCGGGGCATCGAGGACCTTCGGGGCGGGGTGATGGTTGGACGACCCTCACCATAGCATCCGGCCAGCCGTGAGCGAACGAGCGCTTGCTCCCCATCCTAGGCGCGACCCCGTGAGCTCTATCGTCCTGATCCAACTTGGATCTGACGTTCTTTATCCTGCCTTTTCCCCTGGATCCTGTTTATCCCCGTTGGAGCTTCGCCGGGATTTGTCGCCACCTTCGGGTAAAGGACGTCGAGTAACCTGCGCTCCGACCCACCCTAATGCCCCGCCCCGGAGGGCCGGGCCCTCCAGATGGTGGTCATGATGGCGGCCCCCACGAGGCTGAAGGGGATGAGGCACGCGGCCCACACCCAGGCGTTGGCGGGCACGTGGCCCGCGGCCCCCACCCCGTCCCAGCCGTAGGCCTTCAGCACCCAGCCCAGGCCGAAGCCGGTGAGGCCCGAACCGATGTACTGGATGCCGTCCAGGGCCCCGGCCACGGTGGCCGCGGCCTTGCGGCCCCCGAAGTCCATGGAGGCGGTGCCGCTGAGCATGCCGTGCACCCCGAAGATGAACATGGCGGTCAGGCCCAGCAGCACGATGGCCCACACCTGGCCGCCGTGGGTGCCCCGGCCCAGGGCCGCGCCCAGAAGGCAGATCATGGCCACCTGGGCCAGGTAGAAGATGAAGGCGACGGGGGGCCGCCGGCTCTGGAAAAGCCGGTCGCTCATCCAGCCGCAGAGCAGCCCGCCGAAGATTCCGCCCAGCATGAAGGCCACCCCCGTGGCCCCGAAGAGGGCCGCCCGCTTGGAAAGGTGGTAGACCTCCTCCAGGTATTCGGTGAAGTAGAGCATGACGCCCTGGCGCACGAACCCCGTGCAGAACTCCGCGAAGATGAGGGCGATGATCACGGGGTTGCCGATGACCTTGGAAAGCAGTTCCCTGAGGGGCAGCGGCTGGTCCTCGGCCAGGTGCGCGTTGCTGCCGTCGCCCGTGTCGAAGTCCTGGAGGCCCGCGTGGCTGGGCCGGTTGCGCACCAGCAGGTAGTCCACCAGCACCATGACGGCCATGGCCACCACCGGCGCGAACCAGATGATGGTCCAGCTCTTGAAGCTGGCCAGGAGCCAAGCGCCCACGGAGGTGGCCAGGAAGTAGCCGGAGCTGATCATGACCCCGAAGATCCCCCCGAAAACCCCCCGCTCCCGCACATGGAACCAGGTGCTGTTCACCTTCACCACGCTCAGGGCGCCGAAGCTCTGGAAGTACATGTTGACGCTCCAGAGCAGGCTCATGGACACCAGCAGCTTCGTGGTGAACCCGTTTAGGAACATCAATCCCACCAGGAGGTTGGTCAGGGCCGCCCCCAGGGAGCCCACGAGGATCGCCCGGCGCCCGCCGATGCGGTCGGCCAATGGGCCATTGATGGCCACCGCCAGGCCGTAGGTCCAGAAGCCGGCCGTGGCGATGATCCCCATCTGCCACTTGTCCAGGTGGTACCAGGCCCCGATGTCGCTCTTGACGACATTGAAGTTATAGCGGCCCATGTACATGGTCGCGTAGGTGAGGCCAAGGGGGAACCAGTTCAGGAAACGCCTGAACCGGAACGCATTCGTATGTTCCATGCCATGCTCCGACCCCTTCAGCTTAGACGATGCAGGTGTCGGGAATGTAGCCGTAATGTAACGGGAAGGTTACGGGGGCCCCGGATCCGGGCCGGGGCGGCGGGCCCTACCTCCTGAAAATAAGGCCATTCAACCGCCGCAGCTTCCCCTGGAAACGCCAGAGGGAAGCCCGGTCGGCCACCTGGATGAAACCCGTGGCCCCGGAGGGAAACGGGCAGGCTTCCTGGAGCTGTCGCTGGAAGGCCAGACGCTTGCGGCCCAGGGGATCCCACCAGGCCCCCCGCCAGCGAACCACCAACAGGAGCACCGGACGATCCGGGTGGAAGTTCAGCTTCTTGCGCACCAGGTGGGCTTCGGCGACCCGGTCCTCCCCCAGGCACATCCGTTGGATCTCCTGGAGGACCGCCGGGTTGCAGTGGTGGGATTCCAGGGCGTCCAGCAACGAAACGCCCCTGCGCTCGCCCTGGACCTTCTCCACCAGGGCCGCGGCCCGCCGGGCCCGGTCCCATTCCTTGTGGGCGTTCAGGACATCGCCCCGGGCCCCCAGGTGGTGGGCCAGCAGTTCATGGCAGGCCGGCGCCAGGGCCGGGTCCCGGTGGATCAGTTCCCGCGCCTGGAAGACCGCGGCGCTGTCCCGGCCGCGGTCCAGGCACCGGCGCACGGCCAGGAAGCAGGCCTCCACGCAGTCCGGGTTGGCCGAGCGGTACATGCCCAGCAGGGCGTCGAACCGGGACCAGGGGGCATGGTCATAGGCGAGCTTCAGGTAGTCCAGGGCGCCGGGATGGTCGGGGAAGGTGCCCTCCATGGGCCCGGTGAGGTCCTGGTACCGGGTGGCTTCCACCAGGCGCCCCAGGGCCGCCGCCGCCGCGCTGCTCTGAAGGCGGGCCCTCCACTGGCCCTCCACCTCCCGGGCCACCTCCGTGTCCTCCAGGAGGCGACCGTAGGCATGGGCGGAGGGGGGCAAGGGCACCCGGGGCTCGGCCTCCAGGCACTCCAGGCGCAGGCGCAGGAGCGGCGGCGCCTCCTTCAGGAGCCCGTCCAGGGCGAGTTCCAGGATGCCTTCCGCGCCCTCCGGGGTCTCCGCGAGGGCCGCCCCCAGGCGGCGGTGGAGGTCCTCGGGGAGGGGAAGGCCGGAATCCAGGCAGGCGTCCCACGGGTGGAAGACCCGGCGGACCACCAGGGGCTGCAGGATGGCCAGGCGGCACAGGGCCCGCACCAGGGTGGGCACGCCGTGCTTTTCGGCGATGGTGCGGTCCGCGCGCAGGAACTCCCGGGCCAGGAAGGGCTGGAAACCCGCCACCACCTGCCGGGTGTAGGGGCGCAGGAAGGCCGTGCACCACCGGGGCCATCCCAGGGGGCGTTCCCCCAGCCGGGCCTCCACGTGCACGTGGACCCGGTACCAGTAGGTGGCCAGGCGCTTCACCTGAAGGTTCAGCCATCCCTGGTAGTCCGACCAGAAGACCTCCTCCCATTCGATGGCGGCGTCCAGTTCCCGGGGACTCAGGGCGAGCAGGGGATAGATGCCCACATACCAGTGGTACCGGCTCCACCCGAAGAGACCGGCCATGGGCACGCCGGTGAGCTCCACGCTCCAGGCGTCCGGGGCCAGGATCACCTGGGCCCCCCGGGGTCCCTCCCAGGCCTCCCGGGCGGCCTCCAGCCGCTCCTCCAGGGCCGGCGCCTCGCCGGGAGCCAGGATGCGTCCCGGGGGCCGGGGAAAGCTTTTCACGCCCAGGCCCAGGCCATAGAGGGCATTGCCCAGCAGGAAGAGGCCCGCGGGCCAGGCCAGGACCCCCAGGCCCGGGTCCCGGACCCGGAGGAGGAGAGCCCCCAGGAGACCCAGGAAAACCAGCCCCAGAAAGGGCAGGATGGCGCCCAGGGAGAAGCGCGCGGCGGAGCGGATGCGATCCTCGAGCCAATGCATTCTATTAGCCTCTTATATTAATATCCGCTCCCCGGAATCCACCGCAAGGGAACAATTGTTTTAATTTCATCATTTCAATATTGTTCTAACCCCCGTTCCGGCGCTTCGGTCCTTCGGGACCCGGAAACGGGCGTCCCCAAAGGATCCCATGGCGATAGGTGACCCTATTCCTCCTGAAATTCCCGGGGCCCCAGGCCGGGGATTTCCACCCTGGATCCAAATTCCGCATGCTACTTTCATACTCTCGGCTGAGCGGGGAGCGTCCATTTGTTGGTTCTGTAACAACTGTGTTAGCTTTATTAAAATTTGAGGTGACTGATGACCCACAAGCCCCGTGGTTCTGGCTCGGCCGTGGAAATCCCGGCCCCGGTCAAGCTGCCGAGCGTTCTGGATAAGTGCGCTGCGTTTACCATCCCCGACGACCTGAAGGCCATGGGCATCTATCCCTACCACCGGGTCATCGAAACAGGCCAGGCCACGGAAGTGATGGTCGACGGCCAGCGGCAGCTGATGCTGGGATCCAATTCCTACCTGGAGCTCACCACCCATCCCCGCATCAAGGAACGGGCCATGGAGGCCATCCAGATGTACGGCACCGGCTGCGCCGGTTCCCGGTTCCTCAACGGGACCCTGCCCATCCACGTGGAGCTCGAGCAGAAGCTCGCGGCCTTCATGGGCAAGGAGGCCGCCCTGGTCTTCCCCACCGGCTTCCAGACCAACACCGGGGTCATCTCCAGCCTGGTGCACAAGGGCGAGTACATCGTCGGCGACAAGTACATCCACGCCTGCATCATGGACGGGTGCATGCTCAGCCACGGCACCCTGGTGCGGTACGACCACAACAACATGGCGGACCTGGAGGAGAAGCTCTCCCGCATCCCCGCCCAGGCCCCCAAGCTCATCGTCACCGACGGCGTCTTCAGCATGGAAGGCGACATCTGCGACCTTCCCGGCATCGTGACCCTGGCCCAGCGCTACGGCGCCCAGGTGATGGTGGACGACGCCCACGGCATCGGCGTGCTGGGCCAGGGCGGCCGGGGCACGTCGGCCCACTTCGGCCTCACGGACCAGGTGGACCTGATCATGGGCACCTTCTCCAAGTCCCTGGCGGCCATCGGCGGCTTCATCGCCGGCAGCGCCAAGACCATCAACTACCTGCAGCACGTGGCCCGGCCCTACATGTTCTCGGCCTCGGCATCCCCTGCCAGCGTGGCGGCGGTGCTGGGCGCCCTGGAGGTCATGGAGGCCGAGCCGGAGCGCATCCAGCGCCTGTGGGAGAACGCCCGGTTCCTGAAGAAGGGCTTCGACGACATCGGCTTCGACACGGGCAAGAGCGAGACCCCGGTCATCCCCATCATGGTGGGCGAGTTCGACACCTGCATGAAGATGTGGCGCTTCCTGAAGGAGGCGGGGATCTTCGTGAACCCCGTGGTGCCCCCCGGCGTGCCCCCGGGCCGCAGCCTCATCCGCATTTCCGTCACCGCGGGCCACACCCGGGCTCAGCTGGAGTGGGCGCTCGAAATCTTCCAGAAGGCCGGACGCCATTTCGGCCTCCTGGAGCTGGGGGCATGACCTCGGAAATCCAGGTCCGGGCCTGCGCGGGTGCCGGGGACACGGAAGCCTTCATCCGCTTCCCGTACCGGCTGCACCGCGCCGAGCCCCACTGGGTGCCGCCCCTGCTGCTGGAGCGCAGGGATTTCCTGGATCCCCTCAAGAACCCCCTGTATGAGTACGCCAAGGTCCAGACCTTCCTGGCCCTGCGGGACGGCGAGGTGGTGGGCACCATCGCCGCCGTGCGCAACGACCGCTACGGGCAGTTCCATCCCGAGGAGGCCCACGTGGGGTTCTTCGGGCTCTTCGAATGCGTGCCCGACCAGGCCGTGGCCAGCGCCCTCACCGGCGCGGCCTGCGCGTGGCTGCGGGCCGAAGGCAGGACCGTGGCCCGGGGCCCGGTGAACCTCACCACCAACGACATCGTGGGCCTCCTCGTGGACGGCTTCGACGCCGACAACGCCATCATGATGCCCTACAACCCCGCCTACTACGGCGGCCTCCTGGAGGGGGCGGGTTTCGCCAAGGCCAAGGACGTCCACGCCTACTACATGGCCAAGGCCGAATGCGCCGACCGCCTCACGGCCGTGGCCAACCGCCTGGACCGGGGCGGGCTGGTGCGGATCCGCCCCATCGACCTCAAGCGCTGGAACGAGGAGCTCGAGTTCGTGCGCGACACCTACAACGTGGCCTGGGCCGACAACTGGGGCTTCGTGCCCTGGACCGACCGGGAGCTGGAATTCATCGCCAAGGAGCTCAAGCCCCTGGTGGATCCCCGGTACGCCTTCGTGGGGGAGGTGGGGGGCGTGCCCGCGGGCTTCATCGTCTCCATCCCCGACGCCAACGAGGCCCTCAAACTGGCCCGGGGCAGGCTCCTCCCCTTCGGGCTCCTCCGGATCCTCTGGAAGCTCAAGGTCACCGGCTGTTCCAACCTGCGCACCCTGATCATGGGGGTGCTCCCCCAGTACCGGCGCCGGGGGCTGGATCTCCTGATGATCCACCACACCATCAAGAACGCCGCCGGCACCCCCTACCAGGGCGCCGAGGTGGGCTGGATCCTCGAGGACAACCAGGCCCTCCTGGGCCCCCTCCACCACATGGGGGCCCGGCGCACCAAGACCTACCGCGTGTATGACCGCCCCTGCTAGCGTCCTGGTCACGGGCGGCCACGGGTTCATCGGAAGCCACCTCTGCGCGCGCCTCGTCCAGCGGGGCCACCGGGTGCGCATCCTGGCCCGGCCGGGGGCCGACCTCTCCAACCTGGACGGCCTGGATGTGGAGGTCGCGCAGGGCGATCTCACCGACCCCGGCAGCCTCCCCGCGGCGCTGGCGGGAGTGACGCGCGTGTTCCACCTGGCCGGGGCCCTGAAGGGCTTCAGCGAGGAGGCCCTCCTGGCCGTGAACCGGGACGGCACCCGGAACCTCGTGGGGGCCTGCCCCCCGGACCTGGAGCGCTTCGTCCTGGTGTCCAGCCTCGCGGCCGCGGGCCCCAGCCCCGGCGGTCCCGAACCCCGGCCCCCGGGCGCCCCCGACGCTCCCCTCACCTGGTACGGCCGCAGCAAGGTCGAGGCCGAACGGGTCGTCCTGGCCTCGGGCCTGCCCTGCGTCATCCTCCGCCCCCCGGTGGTCTTCGGCCCCCGGGACCGGGACGTGCTGAGCTACTTCCGCATCGCGGCCCGGGGCTTCCTGCCGGTACCCGGCACCCGGGAGCGCTGGTATTCCCTGGTCTTCGCCCCGGACCTGGCCGATGGGATCCTGCGGGCCGGGGAGGCCCCCCTGCCCTCCGGCGAGACCCTTCCCCTGGTGAACGCCGAACCCGTCACCTGGCTGGACCTGGGCCGGCACATCGCCCGGGCTCTGGGCCGCCGGGGCCGGGAACTCCACCTTCCGGAGGCCGCCATCCGGGCCGCGGGCCAAGTGGCCGGCCTCGCCGCGCGCCTGCGGGGCCGGCCGGAAATCTTCTCCCCCCAGAAGGTGATCGAAATGCTGGCCCCCGCCTGGGTGGCCAGTCCGGAAAAGGCCCGGACGCTCCTGGGCTGGAGCGCCGGAACCCCCCTGGATCAGGCCCTCTGGCAGACCGTTCGATGGTACCGGGACCATGGCTGGCTCTAGGCGTCCCTTCGGCCTCACCGGTCCCCTGGGGACCTGGCGCCCCCTGGACCGCTGGGTGGTGGGCTATGCCCTGGCCACCCTGCCCTTCCTGGGCTACGGCTGGCTGAAGGGCCAGCCCGGGTGCGCCGCCCAGGTGGGCGTCAATGCCCTGGTGATCGCCGGCTGCCTATTGTTGGCCCGGTGGAGCCGGGACACCGCGGCCGTGGTGCCCACGGTGCTGCGCCTCTTCTACGCCCCCCTGGTCTACTGGTGCTTCTACCACCAGGTGCAGGTCCTCTGGCCCCTCTTCCATGCCCTGCCCCTGGACGGCCACCTGGCCCGGGCCGACCAGGCCCTCTTCGGCTGCCAGCCCTCCCTGGCCTGGCGGGCGGCCCTGCCCCTGCGCGGGCTCTCGGAGCTCTTCTGCTTCGCCTACCTGGCCTACTACTTCTTCACGCCCATCGTGGGCTTCACGGCCCTCCTGCGCTCCGGCTACGCCGCGGCGGAGCGGGTGATCCTGGCCGCCACGGCGTGCTTTTTCGTGTGCTACGCCCTGTTCTGGATGTTCCCCACCGTCGGGCCCCACTTCTGGTTCCCGCCGGCCCAGGGGCCGCAGCTCTACGACGGTTACGTGTTCAACCACGCGCTCTTCTTCTTCACCCGGGGCGGCGAGATCCGGGGCGGCGCCTTCCCCAGCTCCCACATCGCCGTGGCCACGCTGTTCACCCTGTGGGCCCGCCGGGAGGTGAAGGTGCTGTTCGTGCCCCTGGCGGCCATCACCGCGGTGATGCTGCCGGCGGTGGTGTACCTGCGGGCCCACTACCTGGTGGATGTGCCGGCGGGCCTGGCGGTGGGCGTCCTCGCCACCTGGCTCAGCGCGCGGACCCTCAGTTGAAGGTCATCCACAGGTTCTTGCGCTCATAGAAGTTGTACCTGGGAGCCCTTTCGATCTTTCCCACGTATTTCTGGTATCCGATGGTCGGCTGTTTCGTGGACGGATCGACCAGGTACGTGAGGAGGAGGCGGTCGGGGGCGTCCTTCGTCTTTCCCATGACCAGATCCAGGCTGAACTTCGCGGGGCTGAACTCCCAGGTGTAGCTGCCCGCCGAGGGCAGGAACAAGGTATCTCCCGCGGTGGCGGCTTGGCCCACCTGCATGCCCTGGGCGTTCCGGATGACCAGGGAGCCCTGGGGCGTCCCGGCCAGGCTCACCCAGAGGGGGTACTCCGTCTTGATCACCAGGGCGGTCTTGTCCTGGGCCCTGGCCCCCGGCCCCGCGCAAAGGAGAAGGGCCATGAACGAATTCCTGAGTTGAAGCATGGGCGGTACCCCGAAAGGTCGTGAAGGGCGCGGACGCCTGGGAACCAGGGCCGTCTAAGTAATAATTTATAAAGTCCCTGCGTCAAGGGCTCCCCGCCGGTTTCCCGGGTTGCCAGCGGGGCCAGGGCTTTCTATTCTTGGCCATGGAGAACTTGGGTTTATGTCTGTGGGGATGCGCCCTCTGCGGGTGATCGAGTTCTTCGCCGGAATGGGCGGCTGGCGGCGGGCCCTCGGCCGGGGCGCGGTCCTTGCGGCGGCCTACGATATCAGCCCTCCGGCCCTGGCCACCTACGCCCGCCTCTGGGGCGAGCGCCCCATCGCCCGGGAACTGGCCACCCTCCCGGCCGCGGAGCTCCTGCGGCACGGGGCGGACACCTGGGTGATGAGCCCCCCCTGCCAGCCCTTCTGCCGCATGGGCCACCGCAAGGACTTGGAGGACCCCCGGTCCCGGGCCTTCGTCCATCTCATGGACCTCCTGGCGGAGCACCCCCCGGAGCGCCTGGCCTTGGAATCCGTGGTGGGCTTCCTGGGGTCCGACGCCCACGCCCTGCTCGCCGCGCGGCTCCGGGAAGGCGGGTTCCAGGCCCGGGAATACACCCTGGACCCCATGCGCTTCGGCCTGCCCAACCTCCGGCCCCGGGTCTTCGTGGTGGCCTCCCGGCGGGGCCTCGCGGACCGGGCGGTCCCGGATCTGCCCCCGGCGCCCCTGCGGGGCTTCCTGGACTCCGTGGAGGACCCCGGCCTCTACCTGGGCGAGGCCCTGCGCCACCGGCCCGGCCTGGACCTGGTGACGGCGGACGCCACGCGCACCGCGTGCTTCATCGGCGGCTACGGCCGGCGCTTCGTGGGCAGCGGCTCCTTCCTGGAGACGGAGCGCGGCGTGCGGCGATTCTCCGTGGCGGAGACGGCGCGGCTGCTGGGATGGGATCCCGTGCCCGCATTCCCGGAGGAGGTGAACGCGGAGGGGCGCTACAAGCTGCTCGGCAATGGCCTGAGCATCCCGGTGGCGGCATGGGTGCTAGCCCAGGTTTCCGGCCCACCCCAGCTATCACTACCGAAGCCATCAGATAGTCATTCCAAATAAACTACGGTCTGGCCCCATGGCCGGGAACGCCCTGAGTTCGACGGCTGATCCCCTTCATCCCATTCATCTGATTTCATCCCTGTTCCCGCAGGGCCAGAGCTGGGATGGGTCGGCGCATGCAGATCAACTGCGCGCCGCCCCATCTCATCGCTGGCCCTGCGGGAACAGGGATGAAATCGGATGAACAGGATAAAGGGGATGAACATGCCTTCAAGGTAGGCGGCACGTGGTTCTAGAGCAGCTTGGCGATCACTTCCTGGGCCACCCGCAACCCGAATAGGGCGGGCATGTACGAGATCGTCCCGATGGGCTGGCGCACCCGGCCCGTGCCGTGGTGCTCGCCCACGTCCGAGGCCTCGAAGGGCGTGGTGTTGCGCGCGGGCTCCACGGAGTAGACGCAGGGGATGCCCGAAACCACGCCGCGCCTGCGCAGGCGGAGCCGCACGACCCGGGCCAGGGGGCAGATGAGGGTTTCGGAGATGTCGCCCACCCGCACCTGGGAGGCGTCCACCCTGCCCCCGGCGCCCATGCTGGAGACCACGGGGATGCCCAGGCGGTGCACGGCCTCCAGGAGCGTGACCTTGGAGTTCAAGGAATCGATGGCGTCCACCACCAGGTCGGGGCGCGGCTCCAGCAGCCCTTCCACGGTCCCGGGATCCAGGAATCCGGGACGGGCGTCCACCTCGCACTGGGGGTTGATGTCCAGGATGCGCTCCGCGGCCAGGTCCACCTTCCTGCGGCCGAGGGTGGAATGGAGGGCGAAGAGCTGGCGGTTGATGTTGGTGGCGTCCACCGCGCCGTAGTCCACCAGGCGGAAGTGCCCCACGCCGGCCCGGGCCAGGGCCTCCACGACGTACGAACCCACGCCCCCCAGGCCGAACACGGCCACCCGCGCCCCCTGGAGGCGGGCCATGGGCTCGGGCCCCAGCAGCTGTTCGGTGCGGGCGAACCATCTCATGGCAACCATCTCCTGAAGAGGCGCGAGGCGTTCTCGAAGGCCGGCACCCGGCGCGGCGCGGCCGCCGCCACCCGCGCGAGGTGGGCGGGCTCGTTGGGGCCCTCCACGCCGCAAGGGGGCAGGTCCGGGGAATCGGTCTCGAAGAGGATGCGGTCCTCCCGCAGCGCCTCGAACGAGGCCCGGGCCCGGGTGGCCCCCGGGAAGGTCAGGGCGCGCCCGAAGGAGAGGTGCAGCCCCAGGGCCTGGAAGGAGAGGGCCACTTCGGGGGCGCCGGAAAAGGCGTGCACCAGGCCGCCGGCGGCGGGCAGGCCCGTTTCCTGGAGGATCTGCAGGAGGCGCCCCGCGGCCTTCACGCAGTGGAGGGAGACGGGGAGGTCCCGGCGGAGGGCGAGGTCCAGCTGGACGCGCAGGGCGGCCTCCTGCGCCGCCCGGGGCGGCCTCCCATCGGAGAAGTCCAGGCCGCATTCGCCCGCGCCGGCGCCCGCGTCGAAGGCCGCCTCCAGGCGCGCCGCCCAGGTGGGGGAAGCGGAATCCACGTACCACGGATGCAGCCCGGCCATGGGGATGATTTCCGGGCGCCGCCCCAGTTCCAGCACGCGGTCCCAGTCCTCCTCCCGGGTCCCGCAGCACACCATGCGCGTCACGCCGGCCTCCGCGGCCCGGCGCAGCACCCCCTCCAGGACGGCGCCGAAGCGCGCGTCCTGGAGGTGGCAGTGGGCGTCGAACAGCACTAGTACCGGTAGTGCTCGGGCTTGAAGGGCCCTTCCACCGGGACGTTGATGTACTTCGCCTGGGCGTCGCTGAGCCGGGTGAGCTGGGCGTTGAGCTTCCTCAGCTGGAGCCGGGCCACGTGCTCGTCGAGCTGCTTGGGCAGGGTGTAGACCCCCACGGCGTAGGCGCCCTTCTTCGTCCACAGCTCGATCTGCGCCAGGGTCTGGTTGGCGAAGCTGGAGCTCATCACGTACGAGGGATGCCCGGTGCCGCAGCCCAGGTTCACGAGTCGGCCCTTGGCCAGGAGGATGATGCGCTTGCCGTCGGGGAAGATGACGTGGTCCACCTGGGGCTTGATCTCCTCCCAGGCGTAGCCCTCCAGGGAGGCGATGTCGATCTCGCTGTCGAAGTGGCCGATGTTGCAGACGATGGCCTGGTCCTTCATGCTCGCCATGTGGGCGTGGCCGATGACGTGGTGGTTGCCGGTGGCGGTGACGAAGATGTCGGCCTTGTCCGCGGCGTAGTCCATGGTGACCACGCGGTAGCCCTCCATGGCGGCCTGCAGGGCGCAGATGGGATCGATCTCGGTGACCCACACCTGGGCGCTGAGGGCTCGCATGGCCTGGGCGCAGCCCTTGCCCACGTCGCCGTAGCCGCAGATCACGGCGATCTTGCCGGCGATCATGACGTCGGTGGCGCGCTTGATGCCGTCCACCAGGGATTCGCGGCAGCCGTAGAGGTTGTCGAACTTGGACTTGGTGACGGAGTCATTGACGTTGATGGCGGGGAACTTCAGTTCGCCCTTCTCGGCCATCTGGTAGAGGCGGTGCACGCCGGTGGTGGTCTCCTCCGTGACCCCCTGGATGGCCGCGAGCTGCCGGGAATAGAAGCCGGGATCCGCGGCCAGGGTGCGGCGGATGGCCCCGAAGAGGGCCCGCTCCTCGTCGTTGCCGGGGTGGTCCAGGAGGGAGGCGTCCTTCTCGGCCCGGGCGCCCAGGTGCACCAGGAGGGTGGCGTCGCCGCCGTCGTCCAGGATCATGTTGGCCGCGCCCTCCTTGAAGGCGAAGATCCGGTGCGTGAAGTCCCAGTAGTCGTCCAGGCTCTCGCCCTTCAGGGCGAAGACCGGCGTGCCCCCGGCGGCGATGGCGGCGGCGGCGTGGTCCTGGGTGGAGAAGATGTTGCAGGAGGCCCAGCGCACCTCGGCCCCCAGGGCGATGAGGGTCTCGATGAGCACCGCGGTCTGGATGGTCATGTGCAGGGACCCGGCGATGCGCGCGCCCTTGAGGGGCCTGGCGCCCGCATACTCCTCGCGGATGGCCATGAGGCCGGGCATCTCGGTCTCGGCGATGGCGATCTCCCGGCGGCCCCAGGGGGCCAGGGACAGGTCGGCGACCTGGAAATCGGTGGTGGTGGCGGTCATGGGGGACTCCAGGGCGGCTGCCGGGTGGCGACACCGGGCGGCGATCCCACGCCTACCCGCGAACCCGGCTGAGGTTTCAAGGTAAGCGCCGTTGGGAGCACAGGCTTCCGAGCCTGGGACATGGAGATGCCTTGCAGCGCCTCTCGGAAGTACCCAATGATACGTATTCTCAGGTATCCTGGCAATGTCATGGATGACCCCCAGCCCGTCTTCGATACGCTGATCCGGAACGCCCTCGTGGTGGACGGAACGGGAAGCCCCGGCTTCTGGGGGGACGTGGGCCTCCTGGACGGAAGGATCCACGCCGTGGGGGACCTGGGCCCCGCCCGGGCCGCGGCGGTGCTGGAAGCGGACGGGAATGTCCTGGCCCCGGGCTTCATCGACACCCATACCCACGACGACCGCGCCGTGTTCCGGAGGGAGACCATCCTCCCCAAGCTGAGCCAGGGGGTCACCACGGTGGTGGTGGGCAACTGCGGCATCAGCCTGGCCCCCCTGGCCCCCCGGGAGGATCCCCCCGCGCCCCTGGACCTCCTGGGCGCCGCCGGGGACTTCGCCTTCCCCACCTTCGCCGCCTACGCGCGGGCGCTCCAGGACGCCCCGCTCTCCACCAACGTGGCCGCCCTGGTGGGCCACGGCACCCTCCGGGTGCGCCACATGGAGGACCGGTCCGGCCCCGCGGATCCGCACCAGCTCAAGGCCATGGTCCGGGACGTGGAGGAGGCCATGGACGCCGGGGCCCGGGGCCTCAGCACGGGCCTGGCCTACCCCCCCAACATCGGCGCCGACACGGCCGAGGTGGTGGCCCTGGCCCGGGCCGCGGCGGAGCGCGGAGGACGCCTGGCCATGCACGTGCGCGACGAATTCGACGGCGTCGCCGGCGCCACCCGCGAAGCCTTCCGCTGCGCCCGGGAATCCGGGGCCTTCCTGGTGCTCAGCCACCAGAAGGTGGCCGGCAGGGCCAACCGCGGCCGCAGCGCCGAGCTCCTGCGCCTCTACGGGGAGGAGGGCGAAGGGGTCCCCTTCGCCATCGACGCCTACCCCTACACCGCCGGCTCCACGGTGCTGGACCCGGCCTTCGCGTCCCAGTCCACCAAGGTGCTGGTGGCGTGGTCCCGCCCCCATCCCAAGGCCGCGGGCCACACCCTGGCCCAGATCGCCAAGGGCTGGGGCTGCCCCGAAGCCCAGGCCCTGGAGCGCCTGAAGCCCGGCGGCGCCGTGTACTTCCACATGGAGGAGGCCGACGTGGAGCGCTTCCTGGCCTTCGACCGCTGCATGGTGGGCTCCGACGGCCTGCCCCACGACATCCACCCCCACCCCCGCCTGTGGGGCACCTTCGCGCGCTACCTCCACGTGTACGTGGCCCAGCGCCGGCTCCTCCCCCTGGAGGAGGCCGTGCGCCGCATGACGAGCCTCCCCGCCGGCGTCTTCGGCCTGGAGGCCCGCGGCCGCGTGCGCCCCGGATGCCACGCCGACCTGGTGCTCTTCGACCCCGCCCGCATCCGGGACCGGGCCACCTACGAGGACCCCGCCCAGCCCGCCGAAGGCATCCTGGAAGTCTTCGTGAACGGCGTCCCCCGCGAAGCCGGGGCCGCGGGGCGGTACCTCTAGGAAGTCGCCCGTGTCCCGGACCTGCGTCAGGGATCCGCTGACGCAGGCAAGCTGCGTCAGCGAAAAGCTCACGACACGAGGGTGGGCGGGGGTGTTGGCACACTTCGGCTTCGCTTTGGGATGCGGCGCTGGTGGGGAGCTGGGCTCCCAAGATGGGCCTATGGCCCGGCGACACGCTTCAAGTCTTCCGGGATGGGACGGGGTTCGCGCCGACGCTGATCGGTCTGCGTCGCTCACACATTAGCGTCGACGCGACCCGGTCGCCATTCCGTGGAACTTGAAGCGGATGGCTGGGGCATAGGCCCACCCGGGGAGCCCCCGTCTCCCCGAGGAGCCCAAGGCCCATCGAAGCCGGAGTGTGCCAACACCCACGATCCCCCCCGTCCCGTGAGCTTTTCGCTGACGCAGCTTGCCTGCGTCAGCGGATCCCTGACGCAGGTCCGGGACACGCTCCATTCCCCGATCGCCCTCCTACCGGCAGAACACCAGCCTTTCCGCCGTGCTGGACGCGCCGTCGAAGGCGTAGCCTTCCAGATCGAACCCCTTGAGCGCCGCGGGTTCGTTGATCCTTCCGCGAATCGCGTACCGGCACATGAGCCCCCGGGCCCGCTTGGCGTGGAAGCTCACCACCTTTCCGCCGTCCAGGAACACGGGCGTGACCGTGCCCGCGGGAAGCTGGACGGCCTTTGAGAACTCCCCCGAGGCCAGGTTGACCAGGGGGCGCCCGCCCAGGGCCGCCTTCAGGGCCCGGGTGAGGGTTCCCGCCCAGTAGGCGTAGAGGTCCGGGCCCTTGGGGTTGGCCAGGCGCGCGCCCATTTCCAGGCGGTAGGGCTGGATGAGGTCCAGGGGGCGCAGGAGGCCGTAGAGGCCCGACAGGATCCGGAGGCGGTCCTGGGCGAAGGCCAGGTCCGCGGCGTCCAGGCTCCAGGCGTCCAGGCCGTTGTACGCCTCCCCGCTGTAGGCCAGGGCCGCCGGGCGGGCGTTCCCGGGGGTGAAGGGGGGCTTCCAGGCGCCATAGCGCCCCGCGGTCTGGACGGCCAGGTCCTCGGACATGGCCATGACCTTTCCCAGGGCGCCCGGATCCAGCTTTTTCAGGATCCCGGCCAGGACCCGGGCCTGGGGCAGGTGGACCGGCTGAGAGGCTGTGGCCTGGGGGAGGGGCCGGGCGAAATCCATCTTCTTGGCGGAGGAGATCAAGAGAATCACGAAGGCTCCGATAAGGAGGGAGGTGAAATGCAGCACCAACGTTTCCTCCAGCCTATAAGGAGTTCCCATGAACCGGGGCCGGATCTGCATCCTTGCGTTCGCTGCCGTCTGCCTGCGGGCCCAGGACCTCGTCCTGGCGGTGGGCATCACGCCCGCCCAGAACATCTTCAACCGCATCCGCGGCCCCTTCGAGAAGGCCACGGGCATCCATCTGGTGCTCAAGGACGCCCGCAGCCCGGAGGCCTGGCGGCTCCTGGACGAGGGCCAGGTGGAAGCCGCCTCGGGGGGCCTCACCTGGGAGGACTGGGTGGCCTCCCTCAAGGCCAAGGGCCTCCGGGTGCCGGGGGAGGAGGAGATCACGCGCTTCCAGATCGGCGTGGACCAGATCCAGGTGGTCACCAGCCCGGACGTGCTGCTCCTGGAGCTGAGTGCGGAGGAGCTGCGGGGGCTCTTCAGCGGCAGGACGGCCAACTGGAAGGAGGTGGGCGGGGAGGACGCGCCCGTGGTCCTGCTCCTGGACCCCACCCAGGTGGCCACCAACGACACCTTCCGCGGCCAGATCCTGGGGGGCGCGCCCTTCGGCCCGGCCAAGTGGACCTTCCCCCCGGGCGTCACCCTGGTGCAGGCCGTGGCGGCCACGCCCCATTCCATCGGCTTCGCCCCCAAGGCCTCCCAGGAGAGCCTGAAGGTGAACAGCCCGGTGACGCCGGCGGTGACCCGCCCGGTCCTCCTGGTCATCAAGGGCAAACGGCCCAGCGCCAGCCTCCGGCGCCTCCTGGACTACCTGGAAAGCCCCGAGGGCAGGCGCCTCACGGTTCATTGAGGCCGGCGGGCATCCTCGGCGCCAGGAAGGCCGCGGGATCCGCCCCCCCCGCCAGCGCGGCCACCAGGGCGGAACCCACCACGGGCACCGCCCCCAGGGCCCGCACCCGCTCCAGGCTCGCGGGGTCGTCCAGACCGAACCCCACCGCCAGGGGCCGGTCCGTGAGACCCTTCAGGGCCTCCAGGCGCTGGGCCACCGGCGCCAGGTCCGTGCCCTGCCCCGCGCCGGTCACCCCCAGGCGCGCCACCACGTAAGCGAAGCGCTGGGCGAAGGGATGGCCGGGGCCGGGATCGGGCCGGGTCGCCAGCAGGAGGCGGGCCCGTTCCAGGGGGGTGGTGGGGGTGAGGAGCGGCACGAGGGGATAGCCCGCGGCCCGCAGGCGGGCCTCCCAGGCGGGTTCCTCCCCGAAGGGCAGGTCCACCACCAGCAGGCTCTTCACGGGCGTGGGCGCCAGGAGCCCCTCCAGGTCCTCCCCCAGCTGCAGGAGCGGGTTGAAGTAGGTGAAGAGCACCACGTCGGGGCCCGGGAGTCCCGCCAGGGCCTCCAGCACCCGCCGGGGCGAGGCGCCGGCCCCCAGGGCCCGGTGGGCCGCGGCCTGCAGCACGGGGCCATCCGCCACGGGATCGGAATGGGGCAGGCCCACCTCCACCGTGCCCGCCCCCAGGGCCCGGAGCTGCGCCAGCAGGGCCGGGAGGCCCGAAAGGGAGGGATCCCCCGCCATGATGAAGGGAAGAATCGGTTCCATGTCAGGCTCCCAGAGCGGCTTGGTAGGTGGAGAGGTCCTTGTCGCCCCGGCCCGAGAGGCCCGCGAGCACGGTGCGCGCCCCGAGCCGGCCCAGGACGGCCAGGCCGTGGCTGGATTCCAGGGCCGGCAGGATGCCCTCCGCGCGGCACAGGCGCCGGGCCCCTTCCAGGGCCTCGGCGTCCGAGGCCCGCAGGGCCTCCACCCGCCCCTCCAGGCACAGCGCCGCCAGTTCGGGCCCCAGGGAGGGGTAGTCCAGGCCCGCGCTGATGCTGGCGGTGCCGGCGGTCCAGCCGTGCTCGTCCTGGAGCAGGAGGCTCTTGCAGCCGTGCAGGACCCCCACGCGGCCGCCGCCCACCCGCGCGGCATGCTCCCCCGTGGCCGGACCGTGGCCCCCCGCCTCCACCGCCACCAGGCGAACCTTGTCCTCGCGGAAGGGCACCATGAGCCCCAGGCCGTTGCTGCCGCCCCCCGCGCAGGCCACCACCACCTCGGGCAGCTCCCCGCAGGCCTCCAGCACCTGGCTCCGGGCCTCCTCCCCGATCACGCTCTGGAAGGAGCGCACGATGAGCGGGAAGGGATGGGGCCCCAGGGCCGAGCCCAGGATGTAGTGGGCCCGGTCGCAGCGCCCCGCCCAGGTGCGCAGGGCCTCGTTCACGGCCTCCTTCAGGGTGCGCTGCCCCGCCATGACGGGCACCACCTCGGCCCCGAAGAGCCGCATGCGGGCGACGTTGGGGGCCTGGCGGGCCATGTCCACCTCGCCCATGTAGACCGTGCAGGAGAGCCCCAGGCGCGCGCAGGCCGCGGCGCAGGCCACGCCGTGCTGGCCTGCGCCGGTCTCGGCGATGACCTCGCGCTTGCCCATGCGCCGGGCCAGGAGGGCCTGGCCCAGGGCGTTGTTGATCTTGTGGGCGCCAGTGTGGGCCAGGTCCTCGCGCTTGAGGTACAGCGCGTGGAGGCCCAGTTCCCTGGCCAGGCGCGGGGCGGAGGTGAGGGCCGTGGGCCGGCCCACGAAGGTGCGCAGCTCCTCCTTGAGCTCCCGCAGGAAGCCGGGGTCCCCCATCGCCGCCACGAAGGCCGCCTCCAGTTCCAGCAGGGGCTGCATGAGGGTCTCGGGGGCGTAGCAGCCCCCGAGGCCCAGGGCGCCGTAGCGTCCGGAAAGGGTGAATTCCATCGTCATCGCTTCTCCAATCCATGGGCTTCGGCCACGAAGGCCTCCACCAGACCCGGGTCCTTGAGGCCCGGGGCGCGTTCCAGGCGGCTCGCCGCGTCGAAGCCCCGGCAATCCAGGTGCGGGGGCAGCGCCGCCAGGCGTTCCCGCAGCATCCCCCCCTTCAGTCCGCCGGCGAGGAGGAAGGGCCCCGGCGGGGGGTGGGCCCCCGCATGGCCCTGGCCGGACCCGCCCAGGAGGCCCGTGGCCGCGGATCCCGTCTCCCACAGGTAGAGGTCGGCGGGCGCCGGTTCCTGGCCGGGCTCGTCGGGCCAGGGCAGCAGGATGCCCAGGCCCCGGGCCCGCAGGAGCTCCAGGCCGGCCCGGTCCGGAAGGTAGGGCTGGACCCACCGGGCCCCGCACAGTTCGGCCCACCGGGCGATCTCCAGGGCGTCCCCGGCCACCGCCACCAGCACGGCCCGGTCCCCGGCGAGGCGGGGCAGCAGGGGATCCGGGCAGTGGCGGGGGCTCGCGGGATGGCTGAGGAAGCCCAGCCAGTCCGCCCCGGCGGCCAGCGCCAGGGCCACGTCCCCGGGGGTGGTGAGCCCGCAGACCTTGGCCTTCACCGGCGCACCGCATCCAGGTAGGCCGCGGGGTCCGGGGCGCGCATGAGGGCCTCCCCGATGAGCAGGGCGTCGAAGCCCTGGGCCAGGGCCTCCCGGGCCAGCTCCGGGCTGCGCAGGCCCGATTCGCGGATGAGCAGGGCCCCCGGGAAGGCCCGGCGCAGGGGCGCCGCGTCCGCGGGGCCCTCGGAGAAGTCCGCGAGGTTGCGCACGTTCCAACCCACCAGCCGCGCATGGCAGGCCTGGGCGGCGGGGATCTCGCCGGGGTCGTGCAGTTCCACCAGCGGCTCCAGGCCCAGGGCCCGGGCGGCGGCGGCGTAGGCGGGGAGCTCCCCGCCCAGGACACGGACGATGAGCAGCACCGCCTGGGCCCCCAGGGCGCAGGCCTCCTCCAGGTGCGCCCGGGTGCACACGAAGCCCTTGTAGAGCACCGGCAGGCCGAAGCCCAGGGCCAGGGGGATGTCCTCCGGGCGGCCCCCGAAGGCCTGGGATTCGGCCAGCACCGAAAAGCACGCGGCCCCGCCCCGGGCGTAGGCGCCCAGCCGCGACGCCAGGTCGGCGTCCAGGGCGAAGGGCCCCAGGGAGGGGGAGGCCCGCTTGAATTCCGCGATGACCGGCAGTTCCGCCCGGCGCAGGGCGCGTTCGAAGGGGCCTTCGCCCCGCAGGGGCCGGGCGCGGAAGGGCGTGGGGAACACCTGCCCTTCCATGCGCCGCCGTTCCCGTTCCACGATGGTCTCCAGGATCCCGGCCATGGCTACGCCGCCAGGGAAAGGAGGGAAGGCAGGGGCAGCCCCTCCTCCAGGGAGGCCCGCACCTCGGCCACCAGGGCCCCCAGCCAGGCCAGGTCCCGGTCCCGCACCAGGGCGAGGCCCAGGGCGGCCTGGAGGGCCACCTCCTCCGCCACGCGCCGGGAATAGTCCGGGTGGCCCAGGCCCCCGGCCAGGCCCCGGGCCAGGTCCACGCAGGCTTCCAGGGACCCCGCCGCGGCGGGTTCCAGGCCCCCGCGCACCCCGGCCTCCTCCGGGGTGAAGCGCAGGGCGGGCAGGAGCCGGCCCTCGCGCACCGGCTGCAGGAGGGTGGCGCCCTCCAGGGACGCCTCGTCCATGCCGGCGCCGGAAGCGGTGGTTCCGTGCACCACCAGGGCCCGCTCCAGGCCCAGGGCCGCCAGGGCCTCGGCCACGGGCAGCACCCACTCCTCCCGGGCCACGCCCAGCACCTGGTAGGCGGGGCGGGCCGGGTTCAGGAGGGGGCCCAGCATGTTGAACACCGTGGGCACCCCCAGGGCGCGGCGGATGGGCACCATGCGCGCCAGCACCGGGTGGAAGCGCGGCGCGAAGAGGAACACGAAGTGGTTGCGGTCCAGGTCCGCTTCCAGCAGCGGCAGGGGCCGGGCCAGGTCCAGGCCCAGGGCCTCCAGCAGGTCGGCGGATCCGCAGAGGCTCGAGGCGGAGCGGCTGCCGTGCTTGACCACGTCCACCCCCAGGTGGGCCAGGGCCAGGGCCGAGAGGGTGGAGAGGTTGGCGGTGTGCACCCCCTGGCGCGCGTCGCCGCCGGTGCCGCAGGTGTCCAGGGAGGGTCTCGCCGCGGGGAAGGCCACGGCGTGGCCCCGCAGCACCTGGGCGAAGGCGGTGAGCTCGGTGCCGCGGAAGGGCCGGCCGTTGAGGTCCAGGAGGGCCTGGCCCACGGCCCCGGGATCGGAGGCCGGATCCAGGCAGGCCTCCATGAAGGCCCGGGCGCCGTCCAGGGAGAGGGTGTGGGAAAGGCGGAGGGGATGGGTCATGGCATGCTCCTCAGATGGCCGAGCCCCAGCCCACGGCGCGCCGGATGTAGGGCACGCCGCACTGGCTGCGGGGGAAGTCGAGACGGCGCCCCACGGCCCGGGCCACGGGGCCCAGTTCCTCGGCGAGGCGGCGGAATTCGGGGAAATGCAGGGACTGGGCGCCGTCGCTCAGGGCGCTGGCGGGATCGGGATGCACCTCCACGATGATCCCGTCGGCCCCCGCGGCCACCGCGGCCCGGGCCATGGGGATCACCGCGTCCCGGCGCCCGGTGCCGTGGGAGGGGTCCACCACCAGGGGCAGGTGGGTCATGGCCTTGAGGACGGGGACGGCGTTGAGGTCCAGGGTGTTGCGGGTGGCGGTCTCGAAGGTGCGGATGCCGCGCTCGCAGAGGATGACGTGGGGGTTGCCCTCCAGGAGGACGTACTCCGCGGCCAGCACGAACTCCTCCAGGGTGGCCGAGGGGCCCCGCTTGAGGAGCACGGGCTTTCCGGCCCGGCCCACGGCCCGCAGCAGGGGCGCGCTGGACATGTTGCGGGCGCCGATCTGGAAGCAGTCCACGAAGGGCAGCATGGCCTCCACGTCCGCGGGGTCCATGACCTCGGTGATGACGGGCAGGCCCGAGGCGTCCCCCGCCTCCCGCAGCAGCAGCACCCCCTCCTGCCCCAGGCCCTGGAAGGCGTAGGGGGAGGTGCGGGGCTTGTACGCCCCGCCCCGGAGGCCCGTGGCGCCGTAGGCGGCGATGTAGTTCGCGGTGGCCACGATCTGCTCCCGGCTCTCCACGGAGCAGGGCCCGCCCATGAGGGCGAGGGCCTCCCCGCCCAGTTCGCAGGCCCCCAGGGCCACCCGGGTGCCCCGGGGCGCGGCGGCCCGGGCCGCCAGGATGGGCTTGGCGCCCGAGGCCTTGGCCCACTCCACGCCCTCCAGGGCCTGGACCTCCTTGAGGGAAGGGCCGCCGGGGCCCAGCAGGGCCAGGAAGGTCCCGAAGGGGAAGTCCAGGCGGCGCGCGCCGTCCAGGGCTTCCAGGGCGGGGAGGGGGTGCTTGAGCTTGATGATCATGGTCGCCTCAATTCAGTGCGGGGGTGCGGCACAGCCCCACGAAGTTGGCCAGCAGCCCCGCGCCGTCGGGCGTGAGGATGGACTCGGGGTGGAACTGCACGCCGTGGCAGGGGAATTCGCGGTGGCGGATGGCCATGACCTCGCCGTCGGCCGTGGCCCCCTGCACCGCCAGGCATTCCGGCAGGGTCGAGGCCTCGGCGGCCAGGGAGTGGTAGCGGCCCACCTGGAGGGGGTCGGGAAGCCCCGCCAGGAGGCCGGTGCCGTCGTGGGGCATGAGGGAGGTCTTCCCGTGCATGGGCCGCCCCGCCCGGATCACCCGGCCCCCGAAGGCCTCCACCAGCACCTGGTGGCCCAGGCACACGCCCAGGATGGGGACCCGGGGGGCCAGGGCCCGCACCAGGTCGATGCACACCCCCGCGTCCCGGGGATGGCCGGGTCCGGGGGAGATGACCAGGCCGTCCAGGTCCATGGCCAGGGCCTTCTCCACGGTGAGGGCGTCGTTGCGCACCACCTCCAGGCGCGGCTCCAGGGCCCCGATCATGGACACGAGGTTGTAGGTGAAGGAATCGTAGTTGTCCACGAACAGGATCATCGCTTCACCTCCACGCCCAGCGCCGAAAGGAGCACGCCGGCCTTGGCGTGGATCTCCGCCCATTCCGAGGCCTCCACCGAATCCGCCACGATGCCGGCCCCGGCGCGGAACCGCGCGACGCCGTCCTGGATCTCCAGGCTGCGGATGGTGATGGCGATCTCCAGGTTCCCGGTGCGGTCCAGGATCCCCACGCCGCCCCCGTAGGCGCCCCGGTCCTCGCCCTCCAGGGCGGAGAGGACCTGGGTGGCGCGGATCTTGGGGGCGCCGCTCAGCGTGCCCGCGGGGAAGGTGCTCCACAGGGCGTCCAGGGGCCGCAGCTCCGGGCGCAGGCTGCCGTGCACTTCGGAGATGAGGTGCATGACGTGGCTGAACTGCTCCACCTGCTCGCGCACGGGCACGGTCACCGAGCCGTGGGCGCAGACCCGGCCCAGGTCGTTGCGGGAGAGGTCCACCAGCATGGCGTGCTCCGCCAGCTCCTTGGGGTCGGCCTTGAGCTCGGCGGCGAGGCGCCCGTCCTCCACCGGATCCCCGGTGCGCCGCCGGGTGCCGGCGATGGGCACGGTGGCCACCCGGGAACCCTCCACCCGCACCAGCATCTCGGGCGAGGCGCCCACCAGCTGCCGCCCCCCCAGCGACACGAAGAAGTGGTAGGGGGAGGGGTTCAGGCGCCGCAGGCGCCGGTACACCTCGAAGGCGTCCCCCTCGATGCGCCCCTCGAAGGGCTCGCTCAGCACGATCTGGTAGGCGTCCCCGGCGAGGATGGCCTCCTGGGCGGCCCTGAAGTTCCGCTCGAAGCGCGCCCGGTCCGGGGTGCGGGTGGTCACGAAGACCGGCGCCCCGGGCCGTTCGGGCAGGGCCCCTTCCAGGCGGGCCGCGAGTTCCCCCAGCCGGGCCTCGCCGTCCCCGCCCGAGGGGAAGTGGTAGAGGTAGCCCTGCTGCTTCAGGTGGTCCAGCACCAGGCCCGAGGCGAAGCGCCCGAAGCGCAGCCGGGGCGCCCGGGCCCCGGGGAACGAGGCCTCCAGCACCGGCTCGGCCAGGGCGAAGGCGCTGAAGTCCGCCCACCCCACCGCGCCCCCCAGGAAGGGCACCGGGATCTCCGGCGTCTCCACCCGCAGGGCCGCGGCCCAGGCCTCCAGGGCCGCCAGGGGATGCCCCGGCAAGGCCTCCCGGACGCCGTCCCTCACCAGGGCCGCCTCCGTGCCCGCCTCGAAGACCTCCGACGCGTCCAGCCCGATGAAGGAGAAGCGCGCCTGGGACTCCCCCCCCGTGACGGATTCCAGGAGGTAGGCGTCCTGCCCCGGCTCCGTGAGGGCCAGGAAGGCCCGCACCGGGGTCGTGAGATCCGCCGGGAAGGAGATCACCAGGGGCGCGGCCGCCGGAGGACAGGATGTGGAGGTTGGAGGTGTCATTTTTTTCCCCTGGATACGAAAAAGCCCACCGTGAAGGTGGGCCGGGATGCCTGCTCTGGGTCGCTAGTGCCTCATGTCCGGAGGCTGCCCACGCATACGCCCGACCCCTGGGGCCACCAGCACCAGTTCCAGGTCGAGTTGTTCATGCGAAGGGACACGCGGGTCTCCGGTTAAGGGGGAAGTCTACGGGCATCGCGGAGGGATTGCAAGCCACGGTATATTTTTTGGCCGTTCTGGGTAAAATTTTTCATTCCTGAGGTGGGCCATGGGCATGAAAATCGTGGGCAAGGGGGTCCAGCGCCTGGACGCGGTCGCCAAGGTCACGGGCAGGGCCCGCTATTCCGAGGATTTCTTCGAGCGCGACATGCTGGTGGGCAAGGTGCTGCGCAGCCCCCACGCCCATGCGAAGGTGCTGCGGGTGGACGCCTCCCGGGCCCGGGCGCTGCCCGGGGTCGAGGCGGTCCTGGTGCCCGGGGATCCCTCCTGGAGGCCCTTCGGCACCGCCGGCCACCCCTGGTCCCTGGATCCCCACCACCGGGACGCCCAGGACCGGCAGATCCTCACGGACAAGGCCCGCTTCGTGGGCGACGCCGTGGCCGCCGTGGTGGCCGTGGACCTCCTCACCGCCCAGAAGGCGCTGGGCCTCATCGACGTGGAGTACGAGGTCCTCCCCTTCGTCCTGACCCCCGAGGAAGCCATGGCCGAGGGCGCGCCCCTCATCCACGAGGGCCGTGACCGCAACGTCCTCAGCGATTTCGGCGTGGGCTTCGGCGACCTGGAGGCGGAGTTCGCCAAGGCCGACCGCGTCTTCGAGGGGCACTTCGAGACCAGCGTCGTGCAGCACTGCCACATCGAGAACCACAACGCCTTCGCCTTCGTGGACACCGACGGGCGCATCGTCATCAATTCCTCCACCCAGATCCCGCACATCGTGCGCCGGGTGGTGGCCCAGGCCCTGGACCTGCCCTGGGGGCGGGTGCAGGTGATCAAGCCCTTCATCGGCGGCGGCTTCGGCGCCAAGCAGGACGTGGTGGTGGAGCCGCTGGTGGCCGCCATGACCCTGGCCGTGGGCGGGCGCCCCGTGCGCTACGCCCTCACCCGGGAGGAGGTCTTCATCGACTCCCGCACCCGCCACGCCTTCAAGATGGACCTGAGGACCGCGGTATCGAAGAACGGCGAGCTCAAGGCCATCGGCATCCGGCTCCTCTCCAATTCCGGCGCCTACGCCTCCCACGGCCACTCCATCGCCATGGCCGGGGGCGGCAACTTCCGCTCCCTGTACAAGCTCGACGCCGTGAAGTTCGAGCCCAGGACCGTCACCACCAACCTGCCGGTGGCCGGGGCCATGCGCGGCTACGGCTCGCCCCAGGTATTTTTCGCCCTGGAAAGCCACCTGGAGGACATCGCCCGGGCCCTCCGGCTCGACCCCACGGAGCTCCGCCTGAAGAACCTCATCGGCGTGGGCTACACCGATCCCCTCACCGGCATCACCGTGCGCTCCATGGGCGTGCCGGAGTGCATCGAGAAGGGCAAGGCCCTGATCCGCTGGGACGAGAAGAGGAAGGCCAACGCCCAGCAGACCGGGGACCTCCGCCGGGGCGTGGGCATGGCCTGCTTCAGCTACGCCTCGGGCACCTTCCCCTTCAGCCAGGAGATCAGCGGAGCCCGCGTCGTCATGAACCAGGACGGCTCCATCACCCTGCAGGTGGGCGCCACCGAGATCGGCCAGGGCAGCGACACCGCCTTCGCCCAGATGGCCGCCGAGATCCTGGGCATCCGCTTCGACATGGTCCACGTGGTCTCCTCCCAGGACACGGACGTCACCCCCTTCGACCCGGGTTCGTACGCCTCCCGTCAGACCAGCATCTGCGGCGTGGCCGTGCGCAAGGCGGCCCTGGAGGCCCGGGACAGGGTCCTGGCGATCGCCTCCCGCAAGTGCGGCCTGGACCCCGCCGAACTGGACATCCAGGACTGCCTCATCGTGGAGAAGGCCCTGGGCCGGGAGATCTGCACCCTCGAGGAGGTGGCCATGGACTCCTACTACGACCGCCTCCACGCCGACCCCATCCGCGCCGACGTCTCCGCCAACGTGCGCAACAGCGCCATCGCCTACGGCGCCACCTTCGTGGAAGTTGAGGTGGACCTGCTCACCGGCAAGGTGGAGGTGCTGGAGCTCTACAACATCCACGACTCCGGCCGCATCATCAACCCCAAGCTGGCCGAGGGCCAGGTCCACGGCGGCGTGAGCATGGCCCTGGGCGCCGCCCTCCTGGAGCAGCTCCTGGTGGACCCCGCCACCGGCAGGACCCTCAACAACAACCTCCTGGACTACAAGCTCCCCACCATCCTCGACACCCCGAAGATCAACGCCGCCTTCGTGGAGACCTGCGACGCCGGGGGCTCCTTCGGCGCCAAGGCCCTGGGCGAATGCCCCGTCATCTCCCCAGGCCCCGCCATCCGCAACGCCGTCCTGGACGCCACGGGCGTCGCCTTCGACAAGCTGCCCCTCTATCCCCAGGCGGTCTTCGAGAAGTTCAGGGAGGCGGGTGTCCTTGGCGCGGAGGCCTTGGCGCGCTGATCTTCCTGAAGCTCCTTGGCCTTTTCCCCAGGCCGTGGTTCCCCTATTCCAGATCCTCCCGCTCCACCGGCGCGCGCTCCATTCTCCGGACCACGAGAACGCGGAGTTCCTTCGGATGGATTTCATACATGATCCGGAACGGCTCCCGCAGAACTTCCCGAATCCGGGGATCCCCTTCTTCCGGCACCATGCGGGCCGACTGGGGAAGCTCCCGGACGTGCTCCAACGCGCTCAGGATCGAGACCTGGAGCTGGTGCGCCGCTTCCGGGTCGAACTGCGCGATGAAGCCCAGTCCCTCATCCAACGCGTCGAGCGCTTTCCGGGACCAGCGGACCGAAAGGCGCTTCACCATTTAGACAGCCTCTGGACGGCCTCTTCATGGCTAACCCCATCGCCGCGTTCAAAGGCCTCCCGTCCTCTCGCAATGGCTTCCCGGACTTCCGCTTGCTGAAGCCAGTCCGCCACCACCAACGAAGGCGTCTGCCGGTGCCGTGCCGCGAAAGCCTTCAGCTCTCCCGCCAAGTCCGGGGGCAGGAACAGCGCGACCTTCACCGTTTCCCCCTGGAAGGATTTTGGACGGCCCCCCTGACGCTGCGGTGATTCGGGCTTGGATACGGATGGGCGTGGCATGGAGCAATCCTCCCTGGGGAAAACATGGGGTAAACTGTCCCGATTGTCAATTATGACACTTTTCCTTTGGCAAACCCCTTCATTCATCCCCTCCCGTTCGAACTGGGCCATCTGGACGTCCTCGCCCTGGCTTCATCTCCTTCATCCCTTGCATCGGCGTTCATCCCTGTTTCGCAGGGCCGGCGATGGATTGGGTAGGCGCCCCCGTTAACCCGGGACCGCCGCCCCATCCCTCCCCTGGCCCTGCGAAACGAGGATGAACGCAGATGAAAGGGATAAATGGGGATGGATTCACCCGCCACGCACCCCTTCATCCCGGTCCGGTGCGCGCTCCGGGTCGCCACCACCCCTAGATCGCCAACACCCTCGGCAACCGCCCCTCCCGCATCATCAGGTCCACCAGCACCGCCGCCGTCATCGCTTCCAGCACCACCGGCACCCGCAGGGCGATGCAGGCGTCGTGGCGGCCTTCGACCTTGAGTTCGGCGGGGGCCTCGGTGCGCAGGTCAAGGGTCGTCTGGGCGGCGCGGATGCTGGAGGTGGGCTTGACGCCCACCCGGAACACCAGTTCGTTGCCGTTGGTGATGCCGCCGTTGACGCCGCCGGCGTGGTTCGTGGCGGTGCGGCCGTCCATGTCCAGGATGGGGTCGTTCACCTGGCTTCCGCGCAGGCGGCAGGCCCCGAAGCCGCCGCCGAATTCGATGCCCTTGATGGCGGGGATGGAGAAGGCGCCATGGGCCAGGAGGGATTCCACGCTGTCGAAGAAGGGCTCGCCCAGGCCCGTGGGCAGGCCCTGGACGCGGCATTCCACGATGCCGCCCACCGAGTCGCCCGCGGCCATGGCCTCCTGGATGGCGCGCTCCATGTCGGTCTTGCCGCCCACCTCCAGGAGCCGGGCTTCCACGCGCACCGGGGAGAGGAGCTTCTTGGCCACCACGCCCGCGGCCACCAGGCCCGCCGTGAGCCGGCCCGAGAAGTGGCCGCTGCCGCGCATGTCGGCGAAGCCGCCGTACTTCTTCAGGGCCACCCAGTCCGCGTGGCCGGGACGGGGCGTTTCCCGGAGGGCCTCGTAGGCCCCGGAGTCGGTGTTCCGGTTGGCGAAGAGGATGAGGAGGGGCGCCCCCGTGGTGCGCCCGTCCAGGATGCCGGTCTGGATGAGGGCGGCGTCGTCCTCCCGCCGGGGCGTGGTTCCCGGGGCGGAGCCGCCCTTTCGCCGCTCCATGTCCGCGGCGAAGTCCGAGGGCTCCAGGAACAGGCCCGCGGGGACCCCGTCCAGGAGGATCCCCACGCAGGATCCGTGGGATTCGCCCAGGATCGATAGCCGGAAGGACTGGCCGAACGTGTTCACGCGCCACCTCGCAGGGAAGCCAGATCGTTGAAGAACCCGGGATAGGACTTGTCCACGCAGGCCTCGCCCTCCATGGCCGCGCCGCGCGCGCTGCGCAGGCCGGCCACGGCGCAGGCCATGGCCATGCGGTGGTCGTTGTGGGGGTCGATGGCGCCCCCCTCCAGGGGGCCCCCTTCGATTTCCATCCAGTCGCCCTCCACCCGCAGCCGGGCCCCCATGGCCGAAAGCTCCTTCACCAGGGCCGTGGCGCGATCGCTCTCCTTGGCCTTCAGGCGGGAGGCGCCCTTGAGGCGCGTGAGGCCCCCGGCATGGCAGGCCAGGGCCGCCAGCGGCGGGAAGAGATCGGGGCAGTCCGTGGCGTCGAAGGTGAAGCCGCGCAGGTCGGCCCGGCGCTGGCGGAGCGTGCCGCCCTCCCAGGCGGGAGCGGCGCCGGCCTCCTCCAGGGCGCGCAGGATCGCACGGTCCGCCTGGGCCGAAGCGGGATTGAGCCCCTCCACGGCCACGTCGCCGGCCACGGCGCCGGCCACCAGGAGGAAGGCCGCGCCGGACCAGTCCCCTTCCACGGCCACATCCACGGGCCGGTAGGTTTGGCCGCCGGGGACGCGGAAAAGATCCAGGGCCGGCGAGGCCTCCACGCTGACCCCGAAGGCCTCCAGCACGTCCAGGGTCATGCGGATGTAGGGGCCGCTTCGCAGGCCCTCCACCTCCACGCGGCTGTCGCCGGGGGCCCGGGGAAGGGCGAGGAGCAGGCCGCTGAGGAACTGGCTGCTGGCGCGGCCATCCACGCGCGCCTGTCCCCCCTTCAGGGGCCCCCGGACGGTGATGGGAGGAAGGCCTTCCCGGGTGGAGCAGGCCACCCCCAGCTGCCGAAGGGGATCCAGCACCATCTCCATGGGGCGGGTGAGAAGGGACCCGTGCCCCGAGAGCGTCACGGGCAGGTCCTGGAGGGCGGCCACCGCCGCCGCGGCCCGCAGGCAGAAGCCGGATTCGCCGCAGTCCAGGCTCCCCGTGCCTGCCCGGCCCCCACCGCGGATCTCCAGGACGTCCCCGGCCACCTTCACGCCGGCGCCCAGGTCCCGGATGACCCCCAGGCAGGCCACGCCGTCCGCGGAGGATCCCGGCTGGCGGATGAGGCTCGTTCCCGGGGCCAGGCTCGCCGCCAGGAGCAGACGCTGGAGGTGGCTCTTGGACGCCGGGGCCCGGAGGCGCCCCGCCACGGAACCGGGGGGGACCTGGATCATCGGCTCATTCCGAATCCCCCGGGGCCAGGCGCTCCCGTTCCCGGAGGTCCAGGGTTTCCAGAAACTCCCGGTAGCGCTGCTCGTTCTCCCGGAGCCGGGCGCCCATGAAGCGGCTGGCCCGGAGTTCCGCGGGGGTGAGGGTCCGTTCTTTCCGTTTCGGGCTCGCCATGGGCTCATCTTACGGACGCTTCGCTGGAAATTCCAGAGGGGCGGAGCCGCGCGGGGCCCGGGGGTTAAATAGAAATGATTTTCACTTGAATCAAACAGAAACGAGTTCTATTCTCGTTTGAGGCGCTCGCCTGTTTATTTCCCATGGGGTTCCAATGAATCGTTTGCCTCTCCTTCTGGTGGCCGCCACGGTCCCGACCCTTCTTTCGGCCGCCTCTTCGGGCAGCGGCCTCGTCTCGGGCACCGTGAAGGACGAGGGCGGCAGACCCGTCGCCGGCGCCGTGGTGACCCTCGAGAACCGCGTGGTGGGGAGGCTGCAGACCGCACGCACCGATGCCCAGGGGCGCTTCTCCCTCTTCAACGTCCCGTTCAACGACTACCACCTGGAGGCCAGCGCCCCGGGCCTGGCCACGGCCCACCGGGACGTGGCGGTGCGGAGCACCCTGCCCCTCCAGGTGGCCCTGAGCCTGCCCCAGGCCGGCGCCGTGGTGGTGGTGGAGGAGCACGCCGGCATCATCGAGGACCACCCGTCCAGCCACATCGACATCGACCGCGCCACCATCGAGCAGATCCCGGCGGTGGTGCAGAGCCGGGGCATGGAGAGCATCCTCCTGGCCACGCCGGGCTTCATCCAGGACGAGAACGGGCGCTTCCACTTCCGGGGCAGCCACGGCCAGGCCATGTACGTCATCGACGGCGTGCCCGTCACCGACCAGATGCAGGCCACCTTCTCCAATTCCCTGGACCCCGGCCAGGTGGAGAGCATGGAGGTCATCACCGGGGGCATCTCCGCGGAGTACGGCGGCAAGCCCGGGGCGGTGGTGAACCTCACCTCCAAGTCCGGCCTGGGCACCCCGGGCGGCTTCGAGGGCAACGTCACCTTCGGCGCGGCGCGCTTCGAGACCTACGAGACCGGGCTCAGCCTCCGGGGCTCCACGGACCGCTCCGGCTGGTTCGTCACCGCCGCGGGCTCCCGCAGCGACCGCTTCCTGGACCCGGTGAACTTCGAGAACCTGCACAACCAGGGCAGCACGGGCCGGATCTACACGCGCTTCGACTGGCTCCTTTCGGACCGGGACACGCTGCGGCTCTCCGTGGGCGGCGGGGCCACGCAGCGGGACGTGGTGAACCTGGCCAGCCAGGAGGCCCGGGGCCAGGACCAGCGCGCCCGCAACGTGGACGCGAACGTCAGCCTGGGCTGGACCCGCCTCCTGGGCCCCGACGCCAGCCTCGAGGCCACCCTCTTCCACCGCCATTCCACGGCGAAGCTCGACCCCACCGCGGACCTGGCCCCGGGCTTCACGGGGAACGGCCCGGACTACCCCTACTGGGCCCGCCAGGACCGCTCCCTGGACAACCAGGGGGCCACCGTGGCCTACCAGGCCAAGAAGGGCGACGACAGCTTCAAGGCGGGCCTGCAGTACGTGCGCTACCCCATCCGCGAGCGCTTCGCCTTCGCCATTCCCGACGGTTCCCGCGTGACGGACTCCGGGGATCCGCTGTACCCCTACACCCCCGCCGGGGGCGGGAACATCTTCCGGTTCGACGAGGGCATCGCGCCCAGCCTGGCCTCGGCCTACGTCCAGCAGGACCTCAAGTCCGGCAACTGGAACCTGGCCCTGGGCCTGCGCCTGGACAGCTACCACGGCCGGGGGTACGTGCAGAACCAGCTCCAGCCCCGGGTGGGCGTCTCCCGCAGCTTCCCGGACGCGGGCACCCTCCTGAGGTTCAGCTACGACCGGCTCCTCATCACGCCCGAGAACGAGAACCTCGCCTTCTCCACCTCCCAGGCGGCCTGGGACCTGACTTCGGCCGCGGGCACCCGCGTGCCGCAGCTGCGCCCCGAGATCCAGGACAGCTTCCTGGTGGGCGTGGAGCAGCAGCTGGGCGGGATCTTCAAGGCCAGCCTGGACTACTGGTGGAAGGACAGCGCCAACAGCGCCGACAACGACCAGTTCCTCAACACCGGGGTGCTCTTCCCCACCGCCGCGGCCAAGGGCGCCTTCCACGGCATGGACCTGCGCCTGGACCTGCTGGAGGTGCGCGGCTGGTCCGGCTACCTCAGCGCGGGCACCGTGCGCACCATCTTCCGCACCCCCACCGTGGGCGGCCTCTCCTCCGCCGAGGCCTCCGGCCCCGCCGGGACCCCCTACCTCATCGACCACGACGAGAAGCTCACCCTCCAGCTGGGCGTCCGCTACCAGTCCAAGGGCTTCTTCGGCCAGGTCATCGGCCGGTACGATTCGGGCCTGGTGGCCGGCGACCCCGCCGAGGCCGCCGGCAACCCGGACTACGCCTTCGGCATCCCCTACGTGCGCGTCACCAACGATTCCCTGGTGGGCCCCACCTGGCGCATCAAGCCCCGCACCGTCTGGAACCTCAGCGCCGGCCGCGAATTCGCCACCAGCGCCCACACCTCCCTCACCCTGGGCGCCAACCTCCTCAACGTCTTCAACGAAAAAGGCCTCTACAACTTCCTCAGCGCCTTCGGCGGCACCCACGTCATCCCCCCCCGCACCCTCGCCGTGAACGTGAAGTTCAAGTTCTAGTCCCAACCCTTCGCGCCGTTTCGTCATCGCCGGACAAGCCGGCGATGACGGGGGTTGCGGAGGGAACGCGTGGCCCGTGCTGCGCCCATTCCCCTCGTCGAGCGACCGGGATTTCGGAGCGCAAGGGCTCCCCCGGAGGCCCCTGGCCACTGCGCGGCATCAAGGGCCCAATGGCTTCGCTTCGCGTGAACCCACTCGCCCCGGTAAGGCGCCGACGCTGATCAGCAAATCAGCGTCGGCGCGATCCCATGGCCCCCGCGCCCCACGCGGAGCGATCCCGACAGGTGGGTCGGGGCCAGACACCCCGGCCCCCCAACCGAGGCGAGCTCCTTCCGTTGCTGCGGGCCCCCAGGCCCGCAGCAACGACCGGGTCGAAGATCCGGGACACGAACGATTCCCCTACCTCCCCGCCTCCAGCGCCACCCGGACCGCGTTCTCGAATTGGGAGCGGTTGTAGGGCTTGGGGAGGAAACCCGCCAGGTCCCCGCCGGCGAAGTCGCCCACGGCGAAGGTCTCGTTGTAGCCGCTGGTGAGGACCACGGGGATGGTGGCGTCCTCGGCGGCCATGTGGCGGAAGGCCTCCCTCCCGTCCATGCGGGGCATGGTGAGGTCCATGATCACCAGGGAGAGCTCGTCGCGGCGCTCCCGGAAGAGGCCCACGGCCTCGGCGCCGTCGGCGGCCTCGATCACCTGGAGGCCCAGGGCGCGGGCCAGGGCGCAGGCCACGGCGCGGGCCGGCGCCTCGTCGTCCACGATGAGCACGGTGCCGCGGAAGGCCTGGGTCCCGGGCGCGGGTTCCTCGGGGGCCGGGGAGGCCTCGGTGGCCACGACGGGCAGGAAGAGCTTCATGGATGTCCCCTGCCCCGGCTCGCTGTAGACCTTGATGCTGCCGCCGTGGCTCTTCAGGATGCCCATGAGGGCCGAGAGCCCCAGGCCCCGGCCCGTGAACTTGGTGGTGAAGAAGGGGTCGAAGATCAGGTCGATGACGTCCCGGGTCATGCCGCAGCCCGTGTCCGACACCTCCAGCACCACGTAGCGCCCCGGCGGGATGGGAATGGCCGGGATCAGGGTGGTGAGGTAGACCGAGTCCAGCCACTGCTCCCCGGTGCGCAGGGTGATGGTCCCCCCCTCCTCGCCCAGGGCCTCCGAGGCGTTGGTCACCAGGTTCATGACCAGCTGCTGCATCTGGGCCGGGTCCGCCATGATCTCCGGGAGCGTGGGGGCCAGTTCCAGGCGGATGGAGGCCTTCTTGGAGATGGAGACCGACAGGAGCTCGGTCATCTCCTGGACCAGGTAGTTGAGGTTCACGGCCAGGATCATGATCCTGCCCTTGCCGGCGTAGGCCAGCATCTGCCGGGTGAGGTCCGCGGCCCGCAGGGAGGCCTTCTCCACCTGGTCCAGGTACGGCGTGGCGGGGCTGCCCGGATCCAGCACCATGGAGGCCAGGTTGCAGTTCCCCAGGATCGTGGTGAGGAGGTTGTTGAAGTCGTGGGCGATGCCTCCGGCCAGGACGCCCAGGCTCTCCAGCTTCTGGGACTGGCGGATGGCCTCCTCCCCGGCCTTGCGCTGCGTGATGTCGGCGCGGATGGCCACGAACTGGAAGGGCACGCCCTGGTCGTCCAGGTAGGGGACGATGGTGGTGTCCACCCAGTAGAAGGTGCCGTCCTTGGCCCTGTTCCGGATCTCGCCCTTCCAGACCTTGCCGCCCCGGATGGTGCGCCACAGGTCCGTGAAGAAGGCCTTGGGATGGTGGCCGCTGTTGATGACCCGGTGGTCCTTCCCCAGCAGTTCCTCCCGCGGGTACTTGGAGATGGCGCAGAACTTCTCGTTGACGTAGGTGATCCGCCCGAAGGCGTCGGTGATGGCCACGATGGCGTGCTCGTCCAGGGCGTTCTTGAACACCTCCAGCTCGTGCACCGCCGCCCCCAGCCGCGCGTCGGTGCCCTCCCGCTGCACGAAGGGCCGCGCCAGGCCGTAGTAGAGCCGGGACCCCTCGCTGACCGCGAGGCGCCACACCAGGGTCACCGAAGCGCCCCCCCGGTGGAGGAAGCGGGACCGCTGGGGGGCCAGGGACCCGTTCATGCGGGTGGTGTCCATGACGTGCCGCACGTGGGGCAGGTCCAGGGGGTCCACCAGGTCCAGGAAGGGCCGGCCCAGGAGCTCCCGGGGCGAGTAGCCCCAGAGGCCCTGGCAGCCCGTGCCCACGGCCTGGAAGGCGCCGTCGGGCCCCAGGGAGAAGAAGACGTCCTGGTTCTGGGCCATCACCCAATCGAACAGAGAGCCGGCGCCATCCTGGGGGGCGGCGGGTTCCCGGGGGCAGGGCTCAGGAAGGGACATGATGGACTTTCCAACGACCCCATCATGATAATGAGTCTCGCCCGCCAATGCCTAATTATTCTATCGGACCCGGTTCCCCTTGTTCAGCGGCTGGCGGCGCCGGCCTCCACGCGCACCGTGAGGCCCTCCAGCAGATCCCAGGTCTGGTGGCATTCGTCGCAGCTGTTCCGGGGCTCGCCGCAGGGGAAGCCCTCGGCGCCCATCCCCTGGCAACGGGGGTTCTGGACGAAGAACAGGAGTTCGCCGATCACGTCGTGCATGCGCTCCCGCTGGGCGCTCTCGGGCAGCCCGCGCAGGGCCTGGATCAGCTTCCATTCCGCTGGACTCAGATCCGCTTGGATGGGGGTCTCGGACATGGGGGCCTCCTTGGCTAAGGCCAGTATAGGCAGGGTGCCCCCCCAAAGGGGACCCTTCCGGTAACTTGTGACCGGAGCCGGAGCATGCCTTCAGGGCCTCCCGCCCGGCTGCCGCGGACGCGACACCCCGCAACACCCTGTGGGAATTCACCACAGCCCTCCGGCGCCGGAGGCCGCAAAAGCCTGTTCTTACCGGGTATCAGGCCCTGGCATGGTTGATGCTCCTTCCGGTCGGCCCCCCACGGCCCCCCGCAAGGAGGTTCCCCCATGCGCAATCGCATCCTGCTCTCCCTGGTGCTTCTGGCTTCCGCATTGCAGGCGCCCGCCCAGATCTCCATCCATGTCGCCCTGCCCCCCGTGGACCTGGGCCTGCGCCTCCCGCTGCGCCCCGAACTGGTGGAGATGCCCGGCACCACCGCATGCTACGTGCGGGATGTGGACGCCGACCTCTACTACCAGGACGGCACCTACTGGCTCCTGCGGGAGGGCTGCTGGTACGCCTCGCCCCGCACCCGGGGCCCCTGGGCTGTGGTTCGGCGGGAATACGTCCCCGGCTGCCTCGTGGGCCTCAGGCCCCGGCGCTTCGAACGCTACGACCCGCCCTACCAGGGCTGGCGCCGGGGCCCCGAGTTCCGGGAGCTCCCCGGCCGCGACTGGCCCGAACACCGCCACGGCGGCTGGGACCGGGAAGGGTGGGAACACCGGAGCCGGGGCGGCTGGGATCATGAAGGCCGCGAACACGGCGGCTGGGGCCGCGGACGCTGACGGCCGGCCCTGACTAGCGCGGCGCGGACGCGCGCCGTTGCGCGAAGAGCCAGGCCGTGAAGGCATCCGAGGCGTAGGTGGCGTCCCAGCAGTTGTGGCCCAGGCCCAGGAACTCGGTGTACTTCGCCCGGGGATTCTCCTTCAGGGCCGCGGCCGCCGCCCGGGAGGCCCCGACGGGGACGGTGCCGTCCATCTCGCCGTGGAAGATCCACACGGGCACATCGCGCAGTTTCCGGGCCAGGGCCGGAAACGCCGGCCCGTCGGCGGGAGGCACCACCGGATCGGATTCAAGCAGGGGATTGGGGCGCTCCACCCAGCCGCACACCGGGGCCACGGCGGCGAAGACCTCCGGGTGGCGGTAGGCCAGGTACCAGGTGCCATGCCCGCCCATGGACAGGCCGGTGAGGTAGACGCGGTCGGGATCGCAGCGGAACTCGCCCAGGGTCTGCCGCAGGGCGGTCATGGCCGCCTCGGCCTGCGGGCCCACCCACTGGGTTCCGGCGGGCATCTGGGGGAACACCACGATGGCGGGGTAGCGGGATGCGCCGGCCCGGATGGCCTGCCCCAGGCCCCCCACGGTCTGGAGGAGGCCATCGGTGCCCCGTTCCCCGGAGCCGTGCAGGAAGAGGATCACGGGCAGCGGGCCCCGGGCGGGGTAGTCCGAGGGAAGGTACACCTGGTACGGGAGGATTTTCCCCCCCTGGGTGACGACGCGGTTGAGGAACCCGGTGGGGACGGGCTGGGCGGCGGCGCCGGAGGCCAGGGCCGCGGCGAGGCAGAGGGCGGCGGGCGCGTTCATGCCAGCACCCCCAGGGTCGAAGGCAGGGTTGGATCCCAGGTTTCCTCGAAGCTCATCGGCATCCTCGCTCAGGCTGTTCCCTACGATGGTAACGCCCCGGGCGGGGCGAGGGAGGGCGCCTAGGAGCCGGATTGCCGGTAGAGTTGGGGCGGGAGGCCCCATGAAGGCGGTGATCCAGCGGGTGAAGCGGGCGGAAGTGCGATCCGGGGCTCAGTCGGCGGCCATCGGCCCGGGCCTCCTGGTGCTCGCGGGACTGGAGAGGGGCGATACGGAGGAGACCTGCCAATGGGCCGCCGCCCGCATCGCGGGCCTGCGGGTCTTCGAGGATCCCCAGGGCCGCATGAACCTCTCCCTCCAGGACACCGGCGGCGAGATCCTCGTCATCTCCCAGTTCACCCTGGCCGGGAGCCTGCAGCGGGGGCGGCGCCCCTCCTTCGACGGGGCCATGGCCCCGGAGGAGGCCCGGGAGCTCTTCGGCGCCTTCGCGGACCTCCTGGAGGCCCAGTGGCCGCGGGTGAAGCGGGGGTTCTTCCGGGAGCACATGGAGGTGGAGCTGGTGAACGACGGCCCCGCCACCTTCATCCTCGAGCGCTGATCACTTCTTCCGGGGCGGTCCCACCATCACGGCCTTGAACCGCGCCAGGGCCTCCTCCCGCGTGCTCCCGGGGGGCAGGCGCAGCACGGCCAGCACCAGCCCGTTGCCGCCCACGGCCCAGGCCTGCTTTTGCGAAGCATCGCCCGCCCCGGGCGTGGCCACGGTCTCGAACCACCAGGCGTTGTCCCGGAAGGTCTCGTCCATGAAGCTCAGCAGCAGCCTCCGGTACTGGCGCACCGCCTCCTCCTGGGCGGGGTCCGCGAGCCAGCGCAGCAGGGCTTCGGGGCTGGTGCGCAGCAGGTCCCCCTCGCCGAACCATTCCGGGCCCAGCTCGGGCACGCCCTCGGCATCCGGCAGGCGCCGGCCCAGGAAGGGCTGGAACACGTCCAGCAACCGGGCCCGGGCGGCCCCGTCGCCGTAGTCGTCCATCCAGCGCTGGGCCGACATGCGCGCCCACCCCATGAAGGCCAGGCTGCAGCCTTCCCGCAGGGCCCTGGAGAGATCCACGCGGCCGTGCCCCTTGGGCAGGGCGCAACGGTAGGGCCCCATGGCGCCGGCGCACTTGAACGAGAGCACGCCGCTCTCCCACGCGGCGCCCTCCAGCTTCACCCAGAGCAGCTGCGAAAGGGCTCCCATGGCCCCTTCGACCCGGGCGTCCCCGTAGGCGTACACCTCCATGTCGGGCCCGGCCAGCGCGAGGGATTCCCCGGGCAGGAGGACCGGACGCGGCGGCGGCGCCTTCTGGGGGGCCGCCGCCAGCATGGCGGTGGCCAGAAGACCGGATAGCGTTCGTGCGCCAAGGCCCATCTGCATGCCCCCCGAAGGGAAGTATAACGGCCGCGCGCGCCCCCACGGCATAATGGTTCCCATGGATACGAGCACCGTCATCACCAACCTCAAGGGGGCCGTGACCTCCGATCCCGCGCGCCCCTGGGCCGTGGATTTCATCGAGGACGCGGCCATCGCCGCCCGGGGAGGGACGGTCCAGTGGATCGGGCCGCGCAGGGACCTCCCGGCCGCGTTCAGCGGCGCGAAGACCGTGGACGGCCGGGGGCGCTGGGCCTCCCCGGGTTTCGTGGATCCGCACACCCACCTGCTCTTCGGCGGCGACCGCAGCCACGAATTCAACAAGCGCCTCCATGGCGTCACGTACGCCCAGCTCGCCGCCGAAGGGGGCGGCATCCGCGAAACCGTGCGCGCCACGCGCGCCGCCACGGTCCCCGAGCTGGTGGCCCTGGGCGAGGAGCGCCTGCGCTCCTACCGGCGCAAGGGCGTGCTCCACCTGGAGGCCAAGACCGGCTACGGCCTGGAACTGGAGGCCGAAGGCCGGCTCCTGGAGGCCTACGCGCAGCTGCGGGCCCGGGGCTGGAGCCTCGACGTGACCCTCATGCCCGCCCACGACCTGCCTCCGGAATTCACGGGCGAGGCGGACCGCTACATCGCGGAAGTGGCCGGAGCCTGGCAGCCCGAGCTGGTCCGGCGCCACCCGGGCGTCGCCTCCTTCTGCGACGTGTTCGTGGAGAAGGGCGTGTTCACGGCCTCCCAGGGCCGCGCCATCCTGGAGTCCGGGCGCCGCCTGGGCCTCAAGCCCCGCATCCACGCGGACGAGTTCTGCTCCACCGGCGGCGCCGAACTTTCGGCCGCGGTGGGCGCCTCCAGCGCCGATCACCTCATGTTCGCCTCGGACGCGGGCATCCGCGCCATGGCCGAAGCCGGCGTCACGCCGACCCTCCTGCCCGCCACCACCCTCTTCCTGGGCATGAAGGACTACGCGCCGGCCCGGAAGATGATCGCCGAGGGCTGCCGCATCGCCCTGGCCTCGGACTTCAACCCGGGCTCCTGCGCCTGCATCGATCCCCTCCTGGTGCTGCGCCTGGGCTGCCTGCAGCTGCGCCTGACCTTCGAGGAGGCCTTCACGGCCATGACCCTCCACGCGGCCCGCAGCCTGGACCGGCCGGACCTGGGCCACCTCCACCCCGGCGCCGGCGCCCGGGTCCTCCTGTGGGACGTGAAGCACCCCCTGGACCTGGTGTACTGGATGGGCGAAGCCTTCCTGCCCGAGGTCCAGGACTCAATGAATTAATCCTAAAAGAACGAAAGCCCCGGCGATCCGGGGCTTTCGTCCAAAGGGGTCAATCCACGCGCCTCACTGGCCGCGACCCTTGAATTCCTCAACGATGTGGTAGATGCGTTCCTTGGCCCGGAGCTTGGCCTTCTTGAGTTCCACTTCCTCGATGGTCTCCTTGGCGGAGAGCCGGATCTTGTTGCGGAGGTAGGTCAGCCGTTCGTCGGCGGCCTTGTGCTCCTCCATCAACTTCTTGAACTCGAAATTCTCCCTCGTCAGGCTGTCCTGAATGTCTGGGCGGAGAAAGTCCATGAATCCTCCATAAAAAGAATGTTGTCAGCCACTTGTCGTGACAGTGGACTTATTCTTGCCCTAGAGTACTCCCGGCCCATTCGGCGTCAAGGGATTAGAATCCGATCTTCCGCTCCTTTTTCCCATTCCTGCCCGGAGACCCCGATTGCACTGGTTCGAGAGGGATTTTGACCATCCGCACTACTTCGAGATCTACGAGGACAAGGCCCGGGAGGCCGCCCAGGAGGGCCCCGGCCTGGCCCGTCTCCTGGGCCTGGCCCCCGGGTCGCTGGTGCTGGACCTGCCCTGCGGCTGGGGCCGCCTGAGGCCCGCCCTGGAGGAGCTGGGCTACCGGGTCGCCGGGGGGGACCTCAGCCCCATGAACCTGCGGCGCCACGCCCGGGAGTTCCCGGGCGACCTGGTTCGCCTGGACTTCCGCGCCCTGCCCTTCCGGGACGGCTGCGCGGACGGCGTCTTCTGCGCCTACACCAGCTGGGGCTATTTCGGCAGCGACGAGGAGAACCAGCGCCAACTGGACGAGTTCGCCCGGGTGCTGAGGCCCGGGGGCACCCTCCTCCTGGACCTGGCGGGCCGGGATTTCTTCCTGCGGGCCCTGGCGGTGGTGAACCAGGAGTGGTACGAGGTGGAGGGCCTCTACCTGGAACGGGTGCGCCTCAGCTCGGACGGCCGGCGCTTCCTCACCGACCGCATCCTGCGGGGGACCCGGTTCCAGCACGACATCTGGATCCCCACGGACGCGGAGGCCCGCGCGGGCCTGGAGGCCGCGGGCCTGGAGGTGGACCAGGTCTTCGGCAGCGTCCAGGGCGCCCCGTGGCACCCCTACGCCGAGCGCTGGATCTACCGGGCCACGAAGCGGTGATATGGCAGGACCCCCTTGCGGGGGTCCTGGTGAACCGGTAAGCCGGATTCTGTCGAGGGACGTCATTCCTCTGGGACGATCATCACTGATCGCCTCAAGCGACCTACCCGCTGGCTCGATCGGGCCGATCCTCGCTCCCGTGGGAGTACGCCAGCCTATTTGGTCTTGCTCCGTGGGGGGTTTACCTAGCCCGCCCTGTTGCCAGGAACGTCGGTGGGCTCTTACCCCACCCTTTCACCCTTACCTGATCCCCGTTTCCGGGGCCATCGGCGGTCTGCTCTCTGTTGCACTGTCCGTCGGGTCGCCCCGCCCAGGAATTACCTGGCCCACTGCCCTATGGAGTCCGGACTTTCCTCTGCGGGTTAGCGCAGCGACGCCCTGGTCCACACCCTTAGGGTACACGAAAAGCCCCCGCGTGAGCGGGGGCTTGGGTTTTAACGTCGCGGCGACCTACTTTTCCACCTGTGTGCCAGGAAGTATCATCGGCCCTCTGGAGCTTAACTGCCGTGTTCGGGATGGGAACGGGTGTGACCTCCAGGGTAAAGCCACGACGAAGGGTGCAAAAACGAAGGGTTGGGCGAGACGAGCCATTTCAAGCATTGTCTCATTGATGGGATGCAATTGATTGATGAAAAGTCAAGCCAGTGGACCAATTAGTATCGCTCAGCTCAACGCGTTGCCGCGCTTACACATGCGACCTATCAACGTCGTGGTCTACGACGGGTCTCGTGGGGAGATCTCATCTTGAGGGGTGTTTCGCGCTTAGATGCTTTCAGCGCTTCTCACTTCCCGACATAGCTACCCAGCATTGCATTTGGAAACACAACTGGAACACCAGAGGTCAGTCCATCCCGGTCCTCTCGTACTGGGACAGGTCCTCTCAAATCTCCTACGCCCACACTAGATAGGGACCGAACTGTCTCGCGACGTTCTGAACCCAACTCACATGCCGCTATTGATCGGCGAACAGCCGAACCCTTGGGACCTGCTTCAGCCCCAGGATGCGATGAGTCGACATCGAGGTGCCAAACCTTGCCGTCGATATGAACTCTTGGGCAAGATCAGCCTGTTATCCCCGGCGTACGCTTTTATCCGTTGAGCGATGGCCCTTCCATGCGGAACCACCGGATCACTATGACCTGCTTTCGCATCTGCTCGACGTGTGTGTCTCGCAGTTAAGCTCCCTTATACCATTGCGCTCTGCGGCTGATTTCCAAACAGCCTGAGGGAACCTTTGCACGCCTCCGTTACTCTTTAGGAGGCGACCGCCCCAGTCAAACTACCCGCCTGACACTGTCTTCCACCCGGATTACGGGCGCGAGTTAGAGATCAGCATTGCGCAGGGAAGTATCTCAACGACGACTCCACCGACCCTGACGAGCCAGTTTCAAAGTCTCCTTCCTATCCTGCACAGCACAATGCCAACCTCAATGTCAAGATGTAGTAAAGGTGCACGGGGTCTTTCCGTCTAAGTGCGGGTAACCGGCATCTTCACCGGTGCTACAAGTTCGCTGAGTCTCTGCTGGAGACAGTTTCCAGATCGTTACGCCATTCGTGCAGGTCGGAACTTACCCGAC